>CAVTCI010000004.1:0-408354 GCA_963733245.1 uncultured Solirubrobacterales bacterium | reverse complement strand
AGGCGCCGCGGCCTCCCAGGTCGCCGCTCGTCTGGCGCGAACAGCGCTTCTAAGGCGCTCAGCTGGCTCGACGAGCGCAGCGAGCGGGAATTCTCGTCCCCGGTATCGACGGCGTCGTCGGAGTCGCCCCTGCAATGAAGAGGCCCTCCTGGGCAGTCATGCGGGGATCTGGCAGCGACGGCCGAACCAGAAATGGCTGATGGTTCGTGGCGGACTGTTCAAGCGCTGCCGCGAGGCCAGCGCCCGATGGATCCCCAACTCCACTCCATGTGAGCGGCCCCACGTCGATCGTCGGCAGCTCCGGCATGGACGTCACGTCGAAAGCAAGGAGGATCCCTGCAGCGTCACGCTCTCCGCTGACCTCTTGGCAGGCAAACCACAGAGCGGTGGTCGGGTTGCTCGTGACGTCGAGTAGTCGTGTCGGCATCCCATAGTGCTGCAGCAGGGCGAGAAGGTGGAGGTCGGTCGCCACCATGCCCTGCTCGAGTCCAACACCCCAGGCACGGGCGATCGCAAGGATTTCACGCTCCCGCGCTCGAACCTGGGCTTCGAGTGGTACTGGAGCATCAGCACCTACGAGGTGACGCAGGAGTGACGACCGGACCGAGAAGTGACGGCTGGCGACGCCGCGCCATACGTAGCGTCTGCCGGCCTCCAAGGTTCCGACGCGACTGATTGCACGGAAGACCTCATCGCGGCTTCCGACGCGATGACCCCACCGCATTTGAGCCCAGCCCGGATCCATGGTCTCAACGGTGTTCGAGCCTCATCGGCTGGCGGATCCGCATGGCGGCGGACCGCAGCAGGCATCGGTGACCGCGAGCTGGCAGCAGTTAGGAATCCGGGTCTGCAACCGCACTGGGCGCCCCTTCGCACGAGGCTGACGACAGCAGGCAAGATTGACAACTCTACATGTCGGCACGCGCTCGCTTTCGGCGGCAAGCGCGTCCAGCACGTGGTCCGCGGACGAGCGCACTCACTCCACTATGAGCCTCCGTGGCTTCCTCCGTCTTAGTGGCGCCCCCGACGCTTGGCCGGGGCGCGGCCTCAGCCGCTGTAGTCGCCCACGTGGAGCGCCCGGCCGGCCAGAAACTTGGGGGGACGATCGCTTCGACCCCTTGGAGCAGCACCGAGCAGCGAGGATGTTTGGCGACGAGGCAATCGTGAGCAGCCAGTGGTCGGCGACGGTGCCCGAGCGTCTCCACCACCGCCGTCGGACGCGCGCTCCGGGGGAGCCAAGCAGGTGCGCGGCCCCGGCTGCCCCTCAGTATCGGCGTTCGTCCGAAGCGAGTCCGCGCCGAGTGGTCTCGCCAGCGTCTCCTCTCCGTAGAAGCAGAAGCGTGAAGCTGCGCAAGGGCTTCGCCAGATGAGCGTGGGTCACCGTCGGTTGGTCCGTGCTCAGTGCGGCGCCCCATAACGCTTACCGAGCCCGGTTCGGTCGGGCGCCGAAGCCGCGCCGTGTCCCGGTGGTGTTGACTTCGATGAATGAGCGGCCGGGCAAGGGACGACCAGGTCCAAAACGCGGGGCTGGCGGAGGTAGCAGTCGATGGTGGCCCATCGCGAACCGTCGCGTTCGTAGAGTCCCGCGTCTTCGGCTGCCTCTGGTCTCCCAAGACGCTCGACGAATTCGTGTCGCTTGCCCAGAACCACGCCCTCGGGCCGAGCCATCTGAGTGGCTGGCGCGGCCAGGCCGACATCGGCTGGCCGCTCCACTCCACCGCCCTCAGGCGGCTGAGAGCCGACACGAGCGCTGTCGCGTGGGGGACGATCCCGAACGAGAGTGGCGACGACGACGAGGATCTCCTCTCAGAATACGAGGCGAGGCTGCTGGAGCGCGGACGTAGCGCCGGACATGGACACCGAGAGGGACGCCGCTTATCGGATCTCGAGCTTCTCGCGCTATTGCAGCACCACGGTGCAGCGACACGCCTCGTGGACTGGACCGCCAACGCCCTGATCGCCCTGTGGTTCGCGTGCCGTAGCAACCACGACAGGCACGGCGTGGTTCTTGGGGTTTGCCTAGACGACGTGTGGAGGGTCACGACCGAGGAACACCGCGAGCGGTCGCTGTCAGAGTTGCTCGTTGAAGCCGAGGAGCGGATGACCTACTTTCAGCCGCCTCCCTTGTCGCCTCGCATAATGGCGCAGGGCGGCTTCTTCTTGTGGTCCCGGGTCCAGCATCGCGAATGGTCATCCCTCGGCACGCTCTCCGCGGACGCGGACGGAGGAATCTCTGTCCTCAGCCAGGAATTCCTGGCGATCGCGATCCCTCCTGCGCTCAAGGAGCACATGAGAGAGCGGTGGCTCGATCTCCTCGGCTACGCCGACCACACGCTCTTCCCCGACTTCGACGGCTTCGCGAACGCGCACGGCGTCGACTCACAGCTGCCGTGGGATTTCTTCGTCGACCCACGGTGAGCTGCCCAACGGCCCCCGCCTGCGATGGCGCTACCGCTCCACCAGAGGCCGCAGAGAGGGTGCCCAGGCGCCGAGTGGCGCTCGGTCGGTCGAGCCCAGGCGACCCCGCGCCTCCTTCCGCGGACAGGAGCAGGCGTCCAACGCCGGCGCGGCCGTCGTAGCGAACCTCGTCCAACGCGGGAGCGTCGGTGCCGCCGACGGCCACGCTCGCTCTTGAACGAAGGCGCGAGCCGGGGCCGCCGGGCGACGCTCGAGGCGACGAGCGCTTCGTCGGCAAGGCGAACGATCGACATCCAGGGCATCGAGGTGGCCGGCGGCGACCGCCTCGGGTGGATCGGGGTTTTCGGGAGAACGCCTGGTGGGCACGGCGTTTTGGACGATGGGGTTCGAGCCCGGGCTTACTGGTGGCCGCCCCTCCGACTTGACGTGGAGCGTTGTGATTTGTCGCGCAGCGTCATAGTCATGGCCGTGCCCCGCGAGGTCGTATGCTGATGCCGTCTCGGTTCTCGAAAGGTTAGGGCAAATGTCGCGACGCGATAAGACAAAACAACGAGCGCCGGACAAGTCACTGCCAGGCTACTGCAACATCTGCAACCAGTTCGGGAAGCTGACACTCGATCATGTCCCGCCCAAGGGCAGCGTCCAGCTTCGTGCATCCGAGACCGCCTACTTCCTTCACGCATTGCAAGGGAGCGCGCAGGGGCGGGTGACGATTTGCGGGGACGAGCGCCTTCTGCCTCCCCGCGGCGGCAGACGAAGGTCGCAGAACGGCGTCAAGTTCCGAACCATCTGCGCAACCTGCAACAACGCGCGTCTTGGGGCCAAGTACGACCCTGAGCTAAAGCGAGTCGCCAACGTAATAGGCCAATTAGCAAGGGCACAGGCGGAGGCCGACCTGCGCTTGCCGCCTTCACTGCGCGTTTCGGTCCGCACCCACTATCTCATCAGAGGAATCATCGGGCATCTCCTCGCGGCGGTTGAACCCAGGGACCGCTCCAAACCACGGTCTGGCTTTGACGCCGGGTTTCACCGGCACCTGCGCGAGTACTTCCTCGACGAGAGCATACCGCTGCCCAAGACCGTGCGAGTCTACTACTGGCTCTATCCGACCCAAGACCGCCAGGTAATCATCAACGGTCTAGCCCTTCAGCTAAAGGATGGCGCCGCGACCTTCATCGTTGGTAGCCTGGTTAGAGTTTTTCCCGGTCGCGTATTACATTGTCAACACAGACGCCGTGTCGCCATTGGAGCTCGGAGTTCCTTGGATCGAGGGGGGCGGGTGCAACGATCTTGCCTGTCAGGTCGATCTGTGCCTTCGACCCGCCTCAATCCCACCGTTAGATTGGCCGGAGGTGCCCGGCCTCGCGCATCATACCGTTATGCCCCTCGAGCTTGCGATGGTTTCTCGGACGCCGCGCGGCAGCGACCACCGTGCTCGTGAACGCAAGCAGCAAGCTGGCGCTGAGCCGACGGCGGGGGAGCACGGTGTGTCGCGGGGCGTCGGTCCTCCGACGTGCACGTGAGTTGGCGCGCGGGCGACGGATGGCACCTTGACAGATCGCGCCCGCGTCGCTCGGCCCGCCCAACCTCATCCGGCTTGTCATGCAAGAAGATCTGCGAGGAGCGTCTGTGCCCACTCGACGTCATCCCGCGCTCCCTCGGCGAGCGACGGGTCAAGGTCTTCCCAGAGTGCAAGAGCTTCGCGAACCGACGAGATGCCAGCAGGGGTGAGGCCGACATTCGCGAGCGGGATCGCCAGATTAACCAGCGCTCGTGCCAGTTGCAGGCCGTAAAGTGAGTTGTCGGCCGCGAGTGCGCGATACGCGTCAACGGCGGCCCGAGCGTGGCGCAAGGCCATCGCCGGCCGACCCATCCGCAGCAACCACAGGGCGTGATCGCCGGACTTCAGCGCCGATATCTCAAGCCGCCTGCCATCTGTCACAGCGTCCAACCACAACTCCGCCATGTACTCCTCTCGGACGGCGATCGCGCCGTCTATGTCGCCCCGCGCTTCCCGTATCGTCGCGAGGTTCTGGAGCGCCATGAGACTGTGAGCGCGTTCCCGAGGTCGGTGCCGCGCGTGTTGCCGAAGGAGGGCTAAGCCCTCCTCGAGGGCCGCCATCGCGTCGTCGCCTCGACCCAGGCTCATCAAGGGAAATGCAAGGTGTGACAAGCTGGATGCGAGTTGGCATCCGTACCTATCTGGCTCTACATCGCTGAGCCGCCGGCTAATCTCAACGGCCCGCGCGAGCAACGTGGCCGACTCACCAGGGTTGTCCTCCATGAGGTCGATTCCCAGGGCGTCGAGAGCCGCGCCTAAGGGTGCTTCGAATTTCGCGGGGTAAGACTCGGCGAGGCGCTCGTAGATCGCCACAGCATCAGATGTGGTGTCAATCGAGGCTTCTCTCGCATTGGGATCGACCTGGACGACACGTACTCCACGGTTCTGCAGCGAAATCGCTAGGTCTGCGCCGAAAGCAAGCGGATTAGCCGCGGCCAGACGTCGACGGATTGAGATTGCCTCGTCGAGGGACACTAGTCCTTCAGCGTGGCGACCGGCGCCAGCGAGATCTGAATCCAGATTATGGAGGGCAGCGGCCAATCCTGGTTCGTACCTTCCTGGGGCGGCATCTACCAACCGTCGGTATATCGCGACAGCCTCCGTGGTAGCGGCAAGCCCGGCGCCGTGACCTCGCAATTCCGACAGATGGATCCCAAGATTCGTGAGTCCGGAAGCAAGGGCGCCCTCCGCTGCTTCGCCGCCGGTCCTGCGGATGGCGACGGCCTCCTCGCACAGAGCGAGACCCTCTGTCGGGAGACCCACATCGCGGAGCCACAGTCCCAAGTTGTCGAGCGCCTGCGCGAGAGCTTGGGACTCGCTCTCGTCGCGATCAGCGATCCGGCGCCAGATCTCGACGGCTTCTCGAGCCGCCGCCAGAGCGTCGGTGAGACGCCCGATACTCGCGTAGCATACGCCCAGCCGGTTAAGTGATTGCGCCAGCGTGACGTCTCCATCGTCATGGCCGCTCGATCGGATAGACCGGAGCAGTGTGATCGCCTTCTCAGCCGTTTCAACAGCGAGGGCGACTTGGCCAGCGTTGGACATGCGCCAGCTCAAGTCGTCGAGTATCGCGGCCTGAACGGCAGCATCATCGGTCGTGGCGAGACGGGCTTCGGCTAGCCGAAGTGAAATGGCTGCAATCCCACTATCAAGATCGACGGCACGGCCGTCTGGGAAGACGCCCTCTAATCGCTGCATTGTCTCCAGCGACAGGTCGTGATCGTGACTTGCGAGCGACGCGAGGAAGGCACTTCCTCCGGCGAGCCCGAGCTGTGGGCTAGTCGACAACAACGGATACAGCGTGTTGTGCGCGAGGTGTGGCCATCGCCTGGATGCCTCGACCAAGACAGATAAGACGCGGCGCACGCCGAGCCGATCCATCTGTTCAAGTAGTGTTGCTGAGGCTGCGATCGCCCACGGAAACGACGGGCCATAGCTGGTGTCTGGTACGCCAGGGGTACTCAGGGCGATGAAATCCTCACCGAGCCGATCAGGATAGAGCGGCTCGAGCACCATTTCCTGAGAGGGCGATGGGTAGAAACGAGCGTGATCGCTGAGCACGACGCCGTAAGGTTCGGTCGTGTCGGCTCCGACGCCAACGGCATGAAGCACGTCGGTAGCCGTTGAACTGTTCACTGGCCCCACGAGGGTCGCCGCAAACACCGCTCGCGCTAGGGCATCGGGATGCGTCCGCACCGGTCCGCGCGCCCGACCGTGCGCTGCCTCCCATTGCGCACGTTCCCGGTCAAGGAGGTAAGCGACGATCAGGTCGTGGTCGGGATCCGAAATGGGAGCGACAGCGCGGCGCGCGATGTCGACGTCCGCTAAAGCCTTCATCACGACTGCGAGCGTCAGCCCGAAGCCTGGCTTGCTCAAGTGCTCTGCCTGGCCCAAATAGTCGAGATCGTCAACCGCGAGCATTTCGGCGAAGTGGCGCGCCGCAACCGCATAAAGCTCTAGGCGGATGCCGTCACGGTCCGAAAGAGGCGCAAGGAACAAATCACGCGCGTCGTCCACACCGGCTTTCGTAGCGGCATACGCGACTGAGCGCCACCAGAAGCCGCTGGTGCGCGCGACTAATAACACTCTCAGAGGTCGGCGAGCCGCCGACCGATGTTGCGCGATCAGCCGTATCAGATCACTCGTCGGCCAGCGTTCGGCGTAGTCGACGGTGAGCAGCCAGGCCCTTCTCGTGAACCGGCAACTGCTGATCGCCGATAGCCGACGTCGCGGGATCATTGCCATGGACGGCGGATGCAACACTCCAGCCGTCCTCCGCAGCGATCCGGGCAAGTTCCTCGACGAGCCTAGTCTTGCCTTGGCCCCCGGTCCCGTGAAGCAATGCAACGGACGCGGCGGCATCCGACTCGAGCCACTGTTTGGCGGCTTGGAGGTCCTGAGTGCGTCCTACGAAGGGAGTAATTGCATTGCGCGCTGAGAGAAGCGTGCTCGGCAACAGGCGCGACGGATCGATGGTGAGCTCCGGTCTGACAGCCCACTCCTGGATCCGATATGGAGCCGCACTGCGGTAAATGTAAACGTGCTGATCACCCCCTTGCACCGCGTAGATAACGCTCGAGCCACTCGCTCGGAGGTGCTGTTCGAGTGCGGGGTCCGCACCGTCGTTCACGTGGGCGTCTGGGTGGCGCCCACGCTCAGATCCTCCTGGTGGATGTGCTGTACACCATTCTGAACTGCGAAGATGGTGCTGCCCCCGTCAGCCATGACGTTCTGGCGAACTCCAGGACCCTGCGGCGCTGTGGGATCGCCATCGTGACCGCCAGCGGCGTGCGGTCGCCACGCGAGCCAGAGGCCCGCAACGCCTATCGGGATAGCCCCAAGACTGATTATTCCGGCCCACGACGCGCCGCGCGATAGCCCTTGGCTGACGACGAGCACGACGGCCGTGGCGACTGTGGCGAGGGAAATGAGTGCCACCGAGAACCGCTGACCGCGCGACATGGCAAAGAGTCTAGAGGAGAGCGACGAGGCGACCGCAGGGGTCAGCTTGCCGATCGGTCCGAGCGTGCAGCGCGCGTGTCCGGACGCTCGTGCGGCGGGGACAACCGACGTCGCCTTCATCCCGGAGACGCCGCGCCCTGGCGATGGCGACCGCGACCCCGACCAAGCGGTCGTCGCACTACCCTGAGCGACCCCCCACGACGTCCGTGCCTGTCTTTCGCGCTCATGGAAGAGCGAGCGTCGTGACCGTCCAGGTCATCGCTCTCGCCGTGGACGATGAGCGTTCGTCGTGCGCGGGCGCCGGCAGGCGCCTGCTCGGCGAACCCGAAGCGGAAGCGTGGCACCCGTGCGACGGCGGCCACCTCGCCGACGACCGCCCAGCGCCGAGCGCTGGCCGTCCTGCATCTGACGTGGTCGGACGCCAGCGGCGCCTCGCCACGCAAGACGCCCGCGCGCCTCCGTAGCACCAAGTGCCCGGACCTTCGTCGTACGCCTCCGAGGAGGACCGACTCCTCGATCAGGGACCTGGCCGATCGGCGACGCGGCGTATGGCTTCCCTCGACGCGCCGAATCGCGTGGGGCGCAAGGGGCCGTCCGGCCGCACGTCGTCGTCGGGGGCGACCGCCGTCGATAGGAGCCCGTGGGCTGCGGCGGAGTCGTGTCGCGAAAGCGAAGGTTCCTCGGGGCGGCGGTCGGTGAACCCGGGTGGGGTCCGACACCGGCGGCCTCGGTTATCGGCCGGGTGTAGGCGATGCCTACAGGCCGCGGCTCCGGCGAATGTCGTCGACCGCTCGCTTCTGCCGTGGTCGGTCGGGGCCGTGGCCGAGGAATCGCTGAACCGGTCATTGACTACCGTCGCGGAGGCCATGGGCGAAACGTCAATAGCGCCTGGCCGCGTCCGAGTAAAGCGCGGGACGGGCGGCGGCGCGCTGTCGTGTTCTCCCGGCCGCGCTTGACACGGCCACGTCCAGGCACGATTTCTCACCCAAGATCCGGCGGAGCCGGATCTGTCCGCCAGGGCGAACCGCTCACCACGGGGGAGCGCATGCGAGGCATTGCACCTGCGCGGATGTCGACGCGTCGTGGCGACTACTCCCCGCGCCGGTGGCGGCTCGGGAGCTCGAGCTCGCGCCAGGTCTCCCTCGCGCGCTGGCGGGCCAGCCTGGCTAGGCTTGCTCTCCGGAAGCCTCCGCCTTCCTGGCCATGCCCCAAGCCGTGCCACCCGGGCCTGCGCGGCGGGCTCGCGCGACGACACCGAGTCTTGCGGTGGGCCGGCCCGCTGCCCGTCATCGTATTCAAGGAGCGGCGCCCCGACCGAACCGTTGAGATCCTGCCTTTCCAGCCCGCAGATTTGGCGCTGATGTGGCAAGAGCGTGTCCCGAACCGTGTCCCGAAGTTAGCAAATCTGACCGCACGTGAGCCCACCTGATCTTCGCTAATCCCCTGCAAAATGGCGTAGAGGGATCCATATGTCCCGCACTTCAAAACCGGCAGGGCGTCGCAACCCGACGCTTGGAAGGTTCGATTCCTTCGCCGCTTCGTGGCTGGAAGAGTCCCGCAGAGTCGGGGGCGAGAAGCCGTCGGGATGGTCGTGCTGCGCCAGCGGCGCGATCGGCGAGGTCGTCGCTGACCGACCCCGGCGCCTTGCCCGAGCACCAGCCCCCGGTCGCCGCGCTACGCGTCCGTCCTACAATTGGGGCATGCGGCAGGTTCCGGTTCGCGAGCTCAATCAGCGGACCGCCGACGTCCTCGCCCGTGTCGAGTCGGGCGAGCGCGTGGCCATCACACGCAACGGTGTCCGGGTGGCGATCATCGAGCCCGCTCAGCCAGACCCGCTCGGCGAGTTGCTGGAGTCGGGCGAGCTTCGACCGGCGCGAGGACGGCTGCCGCTGTTCGAGACGTCCGAGCCCGTGGCCGACGATTCGGCCGGACTGATCGCGGTCGTGGAGGATCGGTACGGCGAAGGTCGATGACGACGACCGGGTGATCTATCTCGACACTTCAGCGGCGATGAAGCTCGTCAGGCCCGAGGCCCACAGCATCGATTTGTCGTCCTGGCTGCGGGACCGACCGGACGTCGGCGTGATCTCATCGGTCTTGATCGAGGTGGAGCTGATGCGCGCGACGCGACGCAGCCCGCCCGGGAGGCTCGGCCGAGCGGTCGACGTCCTGCTCGGCATCGGCGTCGTCACGGTCTCTCCCGCCGTTATCGCCCGGGCGGCCAACGCCGACCCGGAGCTGGGGTCGCTGGATTCCATCCACCTGGCCACGGCCGAGCACCTGCTGGCCGTGGCGCGCGAGCCGCTGGACGCCTTCGTGGCGTACGACGAGCGCCTCCTCGGGGCGGCCCGCGATCGAGGGCTCGCGGTTGCCGCTCCCGGCGCGGTCTGACCGGCCGGACCGGCGGAGCCGGCGTATCCTCGCGGGCTGATGGCGCGGACGATCCAGAAGCTGCTGGTGGCCAACCGCGGTGAGATCGCCATCCGCATCTTCCGGGCGGCGGCCGAGCTCAGGCTGCAGACGGTGGCGATCTACTCGCGGGAGGATCGCTTCGCCCTGCATCGCTTCAAGGCCGACGAGAGCTACCTCGTCGGTCGGGGCAAGGACCCGGTCGAGGCCTACCTGGGGATCGAGGAGATCGTCCGGGTGGCCACCGAGGTCGGGGTCGACGCCATCCACCCGGGCTATGGCTTCCTCTCGGAGAACCCGGACCTCGCCGCCGCCTGCGCCGCGGCCGGGATCACCTGGATCGGCCCGCCGGTCTCGGTCATGGAGGGCCTGGGCGACAAGGTCTCGGCCCGGGCGCTGGCCGAGCGGGCCGGGGTGCCGGTGATGCCGGCCTCGGGACCCCTCCCCGACGACGACCGCGAGGTCGACCGGCTCGGCCAAGAGGTCGGCTTCCCGGTGATGGTGAAGGCGAGCTGGGGCGGTGGCGGACGCGGCATGCGAGTCGTCCGCGACCCGTCCGCCCTCGTCGAGGAGGTGGCCGCCGCGCGCCGCGAGGCACGGGCCGCCTTCGGGCGCGATGACGTGTTTCTGGAGCGGTTGGTCGAGCGCGCACGCCACCTCGAGGTCCAGATCCTCGCCGACTCGGCCGGCCGGGTCGTCCATCTCTTCGAGCGCGACTGCACCGTCCAGCGGCGCCACCAGAAGGTGGTCGAGCGGGCGCCGGCCGCGGCGCTCGACCCGGCGACCCGGGCGGAGCTCTGCGCGGCGGCCGTCCGCCTCGCCACCGAGGCCGGCTACCGCAACGCCGGGACGGTCGAGTTCCTCCAGGACATCGACACCGGCCGGTTCTTCTTCATCGAGGTCAACCCCCGGATCCAGGTCGAGCACACGGTCACCGAGGTGGTCACCGGCGTCGACCTCGTCAAGGCGCAGATCCGCCTGGCCGAGGGCGCCCTCATCGGCACGCCGGAGAGCGGGGTCCCGGCCCAGGCGGACATCCGCCACCACGGCCACGCGTTGCAGTGTCGGGTGACGACCGAGGACCCGGAGAACGAGTTCATCCCCGACTACGGGCGGATCATCGCCAAGCGCGAGGCCACCGGGTTTGGCATCCGCCTGGACGGCGGCACCTCCCACGTCGGCGCCGTGGTCACCCCGTCCTACGACTCGCTGCTCGAGAAGATCACCGCTTGGGCGCCGACCCCGGAGGAGGTGGTCGCGCGGATGAGCCGGGCGCTACGGGAGTACCGGATCCGCGGGGTCAAGACGAACCTCCTCTTCCTCGACGCCCTGATCACCCACCCGGCCTTCCTGGCCGGGGACATCACCACCCGGTTCATCGACGAGACCCCCGCCCTCTTCGACTTCGCGCCCCGGCAGGACCGGGGCACCCGGCTGCTCGCCTTCGTCGGGGAGGTGCTGGTCAACGGCAACGAGGCCGTGGCCGGGCATCCGGACCCCGGGGCCCTCGCGCCGGCGCCGCTACCCGCCGGGGATCGCCGCCCGGTCCTGAATCCGGGCACGCGCGGTCTCCTCCAGGAGCTCGGTCCCGAGGGCTTCGCCCGCTGGATGCGCCGGCAGGATCGCCTCCTGCTCACCGACACGACCTTCCGCGACGCCCACCAGTCGCTCCTGGCCACGCGCGTCCGAACCCACGACCTCCTGCGCATCGCGCCGATGTACGCCCGGCGACTCGACGGGCTCCTGTCCCTCGAGTGCTGGGGCGGGGCGACGTTCGACGTGGCCATGCGCTTCCTCAAGGAGGATCCGTGGAAGCGGCTGGCCGCGATCCGCGAGCGCGTGCCGAACATCCTCCTCCAGATGCTCCTCCGCTCCTCGAACGCCGTCGGCTACACGAACTACCCGGACAACGTCGTGCGCTTCTTCGTCGCCCGGGCCGCCGCCGGCGGGATCGACCTGTTCCGGGTGTTCGACTCGCTGAACTGGGTCGAGAACATGCGCGTCGCCATGGATGCCGTGCTCGAGTCGGGCGCCGTCTGCGAGGCGGCGATCTGCTACACCGGCGACATCCTCGATCCGGCGCGGTCGAAGTACGACCTCGCCTACTACGTCGGCATCGCCCGGGAGCTCGAGGCCGCCGGGGCCCACGTGCTCGGGATCAAGGACATGGCCGGCCTGTGCAAGCCCGAGGCCGCCCGCCGCCTGGTTCGGGCCCTGCGCGAGGAGGTGGGCATCCCGATCCACTTCCACACCCACGACACGAGCGGCGCCTCGGCGGCCAGCGTCCTGGCGGCGGCCGAGGCCGGGGTCGACGCGGCCGACGCCGCCATCGACCCGATGAGCGGCCTCACCTCCCAGCCGAACCTCGGCGCGATCGTCGAGGCGCTCCGCCACACCGACCGCGACACCGGGCTCCCGCGCGAGGCGCTCGACCTGGCCGCCCAGTACTGGGAGACGGTGCGCACCTACTACGCCGGGTTCGAGAGCCCGATGCGCGCCGGCGCCTCGGAGGTCTACGAGCACGAGATGCCCGGGGGGCAGTACACGAACCTCCGCCAGCAGGCGAAGGCGCTCGGGATCGACGGCCGCTGGCCGGAGGTCGCCCGGGCCTACGCCGAGGCGAACGACCTGCTCGGCGACATCGTCAAGGTCACGCCGACCTCGAAGGCGGTCGGCGACCTGGCGGTGCTGATGGTGACCAACGACCTCAGCGCCGACGACGTCCTCGACCCGGACCGGGAGGTCGCCTTCCCCGAGTCGATCGTCGAGTTCTTCCACGGCGACGTCGGCCAGCCGCCGGGCGGCTTCCCGGCGGGACTCCAGCGCAAGGTCCTGAAGGGCCGCGAGCCCCTCCACGTGCGTCCGGGCGAGGCCCTCGCCCCGGTCGACCTCGAGCAGACGCGCGCCGAGCTCGAGGGCAAGATCGGGCGCCCGGCCGGCGACGAGGATCTCGCCTCCTACCTCATGTATCCGGAGGTGTTCGTCGAGTTCGCGGCCTTCCAGGGTCTCTACGGCGACGTCAGCGTCCTCCCGACGCCCGTCTTCTTCTGGGGCCTGCGCCACGACGAGGAGCTCGCCCTCGAGATCGAGCGCGGCATCATCCTGAGCGTCCGCTTCCTCGCCGTCGGCGAGCCCGACTCCGAGGGTCGGCGGTCGATCTTCTTCGAGCTGAACGGCCAGCCCCGGAACGTGAAGGTGCGCGACCGGAGCCTCGCGCCCCCGGCCGCCCGGCGCGAGGCCGACCCGACCGACCCGGGCCACGTCGCCGCGCCGATGCGGGGGATAGTCGTCTCGCTCGCCGTCGCCCAGGGCCAGCCGGTGGCCGCCGGCGACCGCCTGGCCACGATCGAGGCGATGAAGATGGAGACCGCGGTCTACGCCGAGATCGACGGCTCGGTCGCCGAGATCGTGGCCGGGGTCGGAACCCACGTCAACGCCAAGGACCTCCTGCTCGTCGTCGAGGCGGCCGGCGACGGCCCTGACTGCTGAGTCGCCCCGGGCCGAAGCCGCCGGGAGACGGCCGTCGCTCGGACCGCGCAGATGACCCGACCGGGGTCCCCGTCGCCGATGCGATACAACGGAGGGCCGGCATCTGCCGTGCTCCTGAGCCGATGACCGCCCGAGCAGGCCGCGCCCGCTCGCCGACTCCGATGAACGACCAACCGACACCCGGCCCGCCAGCTGGAGACTCCGACTGGAAGGTGCCCGTCGGGGCTCGGCAGTCGCCGGCCGAACCGCCGGAGACATCGGTCGCCGGAGGAAGCCCGGCGGCCGTCCCGGCGTCCTCCGAGCCAGGCGCCGCCGACTCCTGGCTGCCGGCTGAGTTCTTCGGTCCGCCCCCGCCGCCCGCCGATGGCTCCGCCGCGGCCGGCCAGCCGCCAGCGACCGCCGGCGCCGGGGCGGCCTGGGCAGCCGCGGCCGACCGTGCGACGGCCGGGGACCCGTCCCCGTCCGCTCCGGCGCCCCGCTTCGCGCGGCCCTGGGCCGGCCGCCGATCGCCGCGCGGCCTGCGCAGTCCCCTCGCGGCCGCCGGACTCGCGGCCGCCGTGATCGTCGCCGCGGTGATCGTGATCGGTCGATCCGGCGGGACCGCGCATCCGAGCGGCACGCCCGGGGCGCAGGCGCCGGCCGGCCCGGCCGGCGGGCCGGCCAAGACCGTGACCAGCCCCCCGGGCGGTCCCGGTCTCCAGGCGCCCTTCGTCGTCGACGGGAGCCGCTTCGCCGTGTTCGCCGGCGTCACCCAGGCGTGGACCCGGCACGGGACCGGATTCCTCCTGGCCCCGGGTGAGCACTTCGAGTTCGTCACCGTGCTCGCGCGGCGGCTCGTGCCGCCGGCGGCCGACCTCGGGGCCCTTCGCTACCAGGTCGTCGACGGCGGCCGGATCGTCCGCCCGGTCCCCGGGATCGGCACGGGACGCCGCGCCCTCGGCGCGCCGCGGGCCCCGGCGATCAATCGCCTGGTGGTAAACCATCTCGCCTTCGCCGTGACCGGGGCGCGGGCGTCCCTGCGCCTGGAGTTCGCGCCGACGAACGCTGGCGGACCCGCGATCACCGTCCCCCTGGCCGGCTGATCGTGGTCGCGGACTTTCGCGGGCCCGGATAGCCCGCGCCGGCCGGCATGGGTGCGGTAAGGTCCGGACGTAGACCACGCGTGCTCGGGCGCCGGGCGGCGCAGCCGTGATCGCGGTCGTGTCTCGACGTGACTGCACCGCTCGCGCCGCCAAATGTACGACGACAGCGAAAACACAACCCTCCAGGGGTCGCTCCGCGCGCTGCGCGCCCAGTGGCTGCCGATCGTCGGAGTCACCGTTTTCTGCATCGCCGCGGCCCTCGCCGTCTCGCTCGTCCAGCAGAAGACCTACTCGGCGACGGCGTCGATTTCGGTCACCGATCCGAACACCGACCTCGGGCTCGTCGGGGGGCTGGCCGGAAGCACGCAGACCCAGCAGCAACTGGCGGCCGCTCACGCCAGCCAGGTTCTCCGCAACCAGGTCCTCTCCGTCGCGGCCCGGGACGTGGGGACCCACCGCTCGCTCGCCTCGATCCGACGGGCGTTGAGCGTCCAGGTCGACCCGACCTCGGCGCTCGTGAACGTCACCGCCACCGACCACAACTCCGGCTTCGCCGCAGCGCTGGCCAACGCGATCGCCCAGACGGATGTGCGCCAGAGCGTGGCCGCGGCCCGCGCGAACTACGCGCGCCAGGCCCGGCGCCTGGCCGCCCAGACCGGGTCGAACGCTGGCGGCAACAACCCGGCGGTTCGGGTCGTGTACGCCGAGCAGCTTTCGCGCCTCCAGGCGCTCAGCGCGGTCGCCGCCCCCGAGACCATCTCGACGCTGGCGGACGTCCCCACCTCACCGACCTCGCCCAAGCCGCTGCAGAACGCGGTTATCGCGGCGTTCATCGGCCTGCTCCTCGGCGTCGGTGCGGGCACCGTTCGCTCGTCCCTCGACCGCCGGCTGCGCTCGCCGCGGGAGGTCGAGAAGCGCCTCGGGCTCCAGCTCATAGGCTACGTCCGGCGCACGGCGATGGGCCAGGCCGTCGGCCTGACGAGCGGCGCCAACGGAAGCGTCGGATACAAGCCCGCCGATCTCGAGACCTTCCGCATGCTCCGCCAGAACCTGCTCTTCCTCGACGACGCCCTGTCGATGCGCTCGGTGGTCGTGACCAGCGCGGTGCCGGCGGAGGGCAAGACGACGATCGCCGCCTCGCTCGCTCTGGCCAGTGCCGCCGCGGGCAAGCTCACGCTACTCGTCGAGTGCGACCTGCGCCGGCCGGTGCTCGCAGAGCGTCTGGGAATCGACGCCGCCCCGGGTCTCGCCGACTACCTGCTCGGAACCGCCGGACCCCAGGAGATCCTCCGGGTCGTACCCCACGAGGGACCCGTCTCCGGGTCGGACGGCGGCGACGCGGCGAAGCCGCTCGTGTGCATCCCCGGCGGCACCCACCCGGAGCACCCGGCCGAGCTGCTCGGCACCGAGCGCTTCCGCCGCTTCCTGAGCTCGGTCTCCGAGCTGTACGACTTCATCGTGATCGATTCGCCCCCGCTGCTCGCGGTCGTCGACGCGCTCGAGCTGATCCCCCTGGCGAGCGCCGTGCTGCTGTGTGTCCGCTTGAGCCAGACCACCGAGGAGCAGATGCTCGGCGCGCGGGAGGCGCTCGCCCGGCTCCCCCAACGTCCGACCGGGCTCGTCGTCAGCGATCTGTCCCCCGGGGACGCCGAGTACGGCTACGAGTACTACTACACGGGCTCACCTTGACCCCCGTGTCCACGCGTCAGGACCGGCCGACGTAGGCGTGGCCGCCTACCCTCGCCCGCCGGCTTCCGGCGGGGTTCCGCGACGCGGCGGCACCGGTGCCGTCGACCCGGCCCGGCCCAGCGCCGTGCCGGCGCCGGCCGAATATCCCGGCGCCGGAGGACTTCACCGCCTGGCTTACGGGTGTCTCTTCCTGGCGGTACCGCTGTTCACCCTCAACGCCCTCCGCGTCTCGCGGTCGCTGTCCTTCGGCGATCCCCTCCTCGTCGTGGCGGGCGCGTTCGTGGCGCTGCGCTTCCTCCAGCGGGGCCTTCCCCGGGGCGCGATCCCGGTCTGGCTCCCGGCCTCGGCCGCCGCGATCTTCCTCTCGGGACTGATCGCGGCCTTCCGCGGCGACATCGGAGCCGATCTCGTCCCGACGGTCGAGTTCGCCGGCACCCTGCTCGGGCTGCCGGTGATCGCGCTGGTCTTGATCGACACCCCGCGCCGCCTGCAGCGGACCGTCGAGGCGTGGCTCCTCGCGGCGTCGCTCAGCGCCTTCGCCGGCGCCGTCGACCTCGCCGGCCACCTCAACATCGGGCTGCGTCTCACCGGCATCGACTTCGTCCTCTACACCCACCGCGCCCAGGGGCTGACCCTCCACCCGAACTCGCTCGGGCTCGTCTCGGCGATGGCCCTGCCGGTGGCCCTCACCCGCGCGATCCGCCCCGTGGCGCCCGGTGCCGGCCTCGGCTTCACCCTGCGCAACCTCGGCTACGCCCTGACGCTGGCCGTCGGCATCCTGGTCAGCGGCTCGCGCTCCGGGCTGCTCGCCGCGGTCGTGGCGCTCGTCGCCCTCCCCTTCCTTCAGGATCCCCGGCGCCGTGTCGGTCGGCTCCTCGCCATCCCGCTGATCGTCGTCGGGATGTTGGGCGTCGTGGTGCTCGACAGCCCCCTGGCCGCGTCGCTCGGCATCGTCACCGGATCACGGTTGACCGGCTCGGCGGCCGGGACGAACGTCAGCAACGACTACCGGATCTCGGCCTACAGCAGTGCCCTGCGGGAGATCGCCCGAGATCCGGTGGTCGGGCAGGGCTTCGCGGTGGCGCGCGTGGCGCACGACATCTACATCCAGCTCCTGCAGGCGGGCGGAATCATCGCCCTCGGAGCCTTCCTCGTCGTCATCAGCGGCGCCTTCCGCGTGCGCCGGAAGATCGAGCGCCGTCCGGAGCGGGCGCCGAACAGCGACCTCGCCGTCGCCTGCAACGCGTCGCTCGTCGCCTGGCTGGTGAACGGGACCCTCCAGAACCAGTTGTACGACCGCTTCCTGTACATCCCGCTCGGGATGCTGCTTGCCCTGGGCGAGATCAACCGACGGCTCGCGCTCGGGCGCCCGCGGCCGCTCGCCGGCCCGGACCCCCCCGGCCGCCCGCGGTCGGCCGCGTCTCGGGCGCCGTGAGCCCGCCGGCCCCGGACGGCGGACTTGGGCCAGCCCGACCGCTGCGGATCGCCCTGAGCCTGCTCTCCCAGGGCGACGCCCAGTACACCGGCACGTGGACCCTCGTCCGCGAGCTGCTGCGCCGCTTCCGGGATCCGGAGCAGGCGAGCGTCGACGTGCTCTGCACGGCGGCGACCCGATCCCGGCTCGCCGCCGATGTCGGGGCCGGAGTCGCCTTGTCGGCCGCCCGCCCGCTAGGACGGGGAAGTCCGCGGGTGCGGCGCGTCGCCCTCCTCGCCGGACTGCGTGAGCACCGAGGATGGCCCCCCGGGGCGAGCGAGGTGGTGCACTACCCGCTGACGCTGCCCGTCCCGCGCTGCCGGCTGCCCCACGTGGTCACGCTCCACGATCTCCAGCACCGCGATCTCCCGGAGAACTTCACCGCGGCGCAGCGCGCCTGGCGGTCGCTGATGTACGAGCGCGCGGCGCGGCGGGCCACGGTGGTGATCGCCGACAGC
The DNA here is from genome assembly GCA_963733245.1 of uncultured Solirubrobacterales bacterium. GTDB lineage: Bacteria > Actinomycetota > Thermoleophilia > Solirubrobacterales > Solirubrobacteraceae > Palsa-513. The sequence continues at coordinate 390,312 of CAVTCI010000004.1, read as the reverse complement.
GACCACACCCGCCGGCGCGTGATCGACCTGCTCGGCGTTCCGGGGGACCGGATCCTCACCTGCCATCTCGCGGTCGACGCCGTGACGTTCACCCCCGAGCCGCGGCCCGGCGACGAGGAGATCCTCGCCGAGCTGAATCTGCCGTCGCACTACCTCCTCTATCCGGCGAGCCTCTGGCCGCACAAGAACCATCGCGCTCTCCTCGAGGCCCTGCAGACGATGCGGGACCCGTCGATCTCGCTCGTCCTCACCGGGGCGACCTTCGGCCGCGAGGCCGAGCTCCGCCGCTGGGTCGCGGAGCTCGGCCTGATCGGGCGCGTGCGGCATCTCGGCCTGGTGGCGCCCGACCGGCTACCCGTCCTCTACCGGCACGCGCGAGCCCTCGTGTTCCCGTCGTCCTACGAGGGATTCGGAATGCCCCCGCTCGAGGCGATGGCCAGCGGCTGCCCCGTGGCGAGCTCGCTGGCCGCCTCGCTCTCCGAGGTGGTGGGCGCAGCCGCCCTCCCCTTGGATCCCGCCGACCCCGAGCAGATGGCGAATGCGCTCGAGCGCCTGTGCGGCGACGAGGGCCTTCGGGCCCGGCTGCGCTCAGCCGGACTCGATCGCGTCGGCGCCTTCTCCTGGGACGCGGCCCACGCCGTGCACCTCGCGGCCTACCGGCTGGCGCGGGAGCTCGGTCGGCGCTGACCCGGCGCCCGCCCCGGCCCGCCCCGGCGCCCCGGCGCCTCCGGCGCCCCGGCGCCCCGGCGCCCCGGCCGGAGAGCGGGCGCGGGAGCGTCACTAGACTCGGGAGCCCGTGGCCGCCGAGGATCCCGACACGCTCGATCGGACCGCCGCCCGCTGATGCCCCCAGACTATGCGGCGCGCCAGCGGTACATGACCCGGCTGGCGCAGATCCCGCCGTTCACGAGTCCTCGATTGCGGCGGACCGCCCTGCGAGCGGTCCGGGAGGGGCGGCGGCTGCGCCGCGACGTCTACGAGCGGTGCGGCTCGGAGCGATACTCCCGGCCGGGGCTGCACGACATCGACGCGAAACTCGAGCGCCACCTGCCGGACCGATCGGGCGTGTTCGTCGAGGTCGGGGCCTTCGACGGCTACCGCTACAGCAATACCTACTTCCTCGAGCGCTTTCGCGGGTGGCGCGGCGTGCTCATCGAGCCGATCCCGGAGTCGTTCGCCCTCTGCGTTCGGGAGCGCCCGGGGTCGCAGGTGTTCAACTGCGCGCTCGTGGCACCGGGCGGACCGAGCCGCCTCACGCTTTCCTACGGCGGTCCGCTGTCGGCGGAGCGAAGCAGGGAGCGCGACCGGACCGAGCTCGACCGGGGCACCTCGTTCGGCTGGGAGGAGACCTACGAGGTGACGGTTCCGGCTCGCCCCCTGACGGCCGTGCTCGACGAGGCGGGGGTCCATTCGATCGACTTCCTCACCCTCGACGTCGAGGGCGCCGAGGTCGATGCCCTCCGGGGGCTCGACCTCGACCGCCACGCCCCTCGCTACCTCCTGGTCGAGACCAACGGCGCCGAGCGGGCGATCGCCGACCTCCTCGACCCGCGGTTCGCTCTCGTCGAGCACTTCTCCGAGAACGACGCGTTCTACCGGCGCCGCGACGCGCCCGACCGGACCGCCTAGCCCAGCGTCCCCGACCGGCTCGCCCCTACGGCTGGGCGAGCTCCCACCGATGCGGGCCGACGGCCGCTGCGGTGGCCCTGAGGAAGCCGGCGACGGTCTGGTCGAGGCCCCAGGTCTCGAGCCGCCGCCGCGACGCGTCCCCCATCGTCTGCCGCAGCCGGGCGTCGGCGGCGAGTCCGGCGAGGGCCCGGGCGGCGGGCGCCGGGTCGGTGGGGGACACGACGAAGCCGTTGAGGCCGTCGGCCACGAGATCCGCGGCGCAGCCGACCTTCTCCGAGACGACGATCGGGAGGCCGAAGTTCATCGCCTCGGCCACGGCCAGACCGAACGTCTCGTGGGCGCGCGAGAGCAGGGCGAAAACGTCGGCGGCGGCGTAGGCCTCGGCGATCCGCGAGCGGTTCACGAAGCCGGCGAGGTGGACGTCGGGGATCCGGTCGCGCTCGACCCGCTCGCGCAGCTCCGTCTCCGCCTCGCCCGAGCCGACGACGATCAGCGAGCACCGGGCGCGCTCGCGCGCCCGGCGGAACGCCTCGAGCAGGAACAGGGGCTGCTTCTTGGCCACCAGCCGGCCGACGCTGAGGATCACCGGACCGCCGTCGACGTCGACCCCGAACGACCGGCGCAGCCGTTCGCGTTCCGGGGCCAGGCGCCGGGCAGCTGCCTGGAGCTCGGCGTTGTCGACCGTGTAGGGCGTCGGGAACAGCTGCTCGGGCGGGACCCCGTAGTGCTCGAACCAGCGACGGTTCTCCCGGCTGATGTAGAGCGCCGATCCCTGCCCGAACAGCAGGCGCAGGGCGACCTCCTTGACCAGCGTGGTCGTCAGCGACCGCGTCTCGAGGAGGGTCTGCTCCTCGCGGAAGAGCAGCGGACGGCGTCGCACCCGCTGGGTCGCCGCGCCGAGGAGGTAGGTCAGCGAGTTGTAGCCGCCGAGCGCGAGGACTTCGTAGCGGCCGCGGACGATCTCGCTCACGACGTCGACGTCCCGGACCGACCAGATTCGCGTGCCGAGGCCGGGGTTCACGTCCGCGCGGCGAAGGAAGCGCGCCCGGTATCCCGTGGTCAGGTCGACGTCCCACTGGACCCCGCGACCACCGTACCCGCCGTCGAACGCTCGCAGTCCCTCGGCGGAGGCATAGACGACCGTGAAGTCGAGGGCCGGCTCCCGAGCGAGCCGGCGGTAGAGCGGAACCTTGGCCGGGACCGGCGTCCCGATCAGGAGGGCCAGGCGGACCGGGCCGGGCCGCTCCCGCCGGTCCCGCCGGGCGCGGCGGCCCCGCCCCGGTCGGCCTGTCCCGCACGCGGCCACGGTCGACGGGCTCACCCGGGGTCGACCGGCGTCATCAGCGCCCAGCATCGCCGGAACTCCGCCGCCCGCTCCGGGGCGGGCGCGCCCTCGGAGAGCAGCAGGAAGGCGGTCCGGGCGTCGCGGCCGGCCAGCTCCTCCCAGTCGGCCGGCTCGCGCTCCTCGGGGTGCACGACGACGATGTGGTGCGTCCGGCCGAACCGCTCGCGCATCGTCGCCTCGACCTCGGTCCGGGCGACCGGGTGGAGCTCGGCGAGGATCGTGCAGGTCTCGAGCTGCGGGACGCGGGCCGGGTCGAGGAGCTCGACCTCGTAGCCCTCGCAGTCGCAGAGCACGAACGCCCGGTCGCAGAGCACGGCGGCGAGCGCGGCCGGGTTGCAGGCGCCCCGGAGGCGCAGGCGATCGGCGACGCCGTTGAGCTCGGCCATCTCGCGACACAGGCGCCGGCCGCCGCCGTCGGTCTCGAAGGCGTGGACCGGGGTCGCCGGGTCGAGCAGGAGGAGCGCCAGCCCGACCGCGTAGTAGCCGTCGGCGGCCCCCACGTCGACGACCACCGGCGGGCGCGCGGCGATCGCGCCGAGGAGGGCCGGATGGATCTCGCGCTCGTAGGCCCCGAGCAGCTTCGCGGCCAGGAAGCTGGCGCGCCCGTCGGCCCGCGGCGGGAAGCGCATCTCGACGAACGGGCCGTGGCGAACGGTCAGCCCGATCTCGCCGACGAAGCGATCGATCGCGCTCCCGGCCGGGGTCAGACGCCCCATCCAGGGCGGTCGCAGGCGCCGGTAGATCCGGCGCAGCGGCGAGTAGCCGCCCCACAGGGTCTCGAGGCTCGCGGTCAGGTGGGGTCTCGGGTCTGGGCTCGCGGCGGACATCTTAGGTGAAGCGCTCGCCGCCCCGCCCCGCACCGCCTTGCCCCGTCCGGCCCCGCCGGGCCGGGCCGCCCACCCGGTGAGTCGCTAGCGTAATCCGGCGATGAGGACCCGCGTCGACGCCGCTCACCCGCAGGCGCCCGACCCGCGCCTACCGGCGCGCTACCGGCCGACGATGCAGGGCGCCCTGCTCGAGCGGCTCGAGCCCCTCCTGCGGCCGGGCGTGCGGATCGCCGACGTTGGCGGCGGGCGCCACCCGATGCTCGCGCCCGAGCGCCGGCCGCCGGGGTGTCGATACGTCGGCGTGGACGTCGATCGCTCCGAGCTCGAGGCGGCGCCGCCGGCCGCCTACGACGCGCGGCTCGTCTACGACATCACGCGCCCGCCCCCGGTCTCCGAGGAGTTCGACGTGGTCATCAGCTGGCAGGTGCTCGAGCACGTCCGTCCCCTGGACGCGGCCCTGGCCAACCTGCGGTCCCTCCTCGTCCCGGGGGGCACGATGCTCGCCCAGCTCTCGGGGAGCTTCGCCATCTTCGCGCTCGCCGCCCGCGTGCTTCCCCATCGGGCCCGGGTCCTCGCGATGGCGCGGCTCCTCGGCCACGGGGCGGTCGAGAAGTTCCCGACCTGCTACGACCGCTGCTACGCGCGCGCCCTGGGCCGGATGCTCGCGCCGTGGTCGGCCGCGACGATCCTGCCCTACTACCGCGGGGCCCGCTATCTCGACTTCGCGTCGCCGCTCCGCCGGGCCTACCTCGCCTACGAATCGACGGCGGCCAGGCGGGGCTGGGACGACCTGGCCACCCACTACCTGATCGTGGCCCGGCGCTGACGCGGCCCGAGCCGCCCCGGCCGCCGGGGCTACGGGCGCGGGATCAGCTCGACCACGGCCTCCCCTTCCCGGCTGTCCGCGAGCCGCGGCGGCGGATCGTCCGGGGCGAGAGCCGCCCGGCCGATGGCCCGGGCCAGGCGGGGGAGGACGAGGCCGAGCGCGAGGGCGCCCGAGAGCACGAGCGCCCAGGCGACGCCGGTGGCGCCGCCGCCGACGAGGAGGACGGCCACCGGGAAGAGCACGAGCGCGGCGATCTCGGCCGCGCTCCCGAGGCCGGGCAGGCCGAGGCCGCGGGCGCAGTCGGCGAGCAGGCGGCGCATCGAGACGAGCACCGCGCTGAGGAGCAGCACGCGGGCGATCCCGACCGCCGGGGCGAAGGCGTGTCCGAACAGGTGGGGCACGAGCCAGGGAAGGGCGAGCTCGACGGCCCCGGCGGCGAGCCCGCAGAGGACGAGGCCGGCCGCCAGGAACCGCGCGACCATCCGGATGGCGTGGGGGGCGTGTCGCTGGGCGGCGAGGTGCGGATAGGCGACGAGGCCGATCGCCTGGCCGATGAAGCGGGGGATGTTGGTGAAGGCCACGCCGACGACGTAGAGCCCGAGGGCGGTGGGCGAGATGAACAGGCCGACGATGGCCTGGTCGAGCTGAAACGCCTCGAGCGGAGCGACCGACCCGAGCAGGCCCTTCACGCCGAAGCGGACCATCTCGGCCACGGGCGGACCGTCGGCCCGGGACCTGAGCGCCGGGCCGCGCCGGACCGAGAGGGTCGAGGTGACGGCCGGGAGGATGACCGCCGCGTCCCAGGCGAGCGCGACCGGGACGAGGCCGCGGACCCCGAGCAGATAGAGGACGGTGAGGATCGACGCGTAGAGCGCCGGGAGGGCCAGGCGCTGGAGGTTGAAGCTCGCGTGGCGGCGCTCGCCCTGGAGCACAGCGAGGGCGTACTGGTAGACGAGCATCGCCGGCGTGCTGAGGAGGCTGAGGGCCGCCGCCGCCCTCACGGGCCCCGACGCGTCGGCGAACAGGGCGAGGAGGAGCGCGGCGTGGAGGCCGGTCACGAGCGGGACCTGCCGGATCACGAAGCCGACGATCCGTCGCCGCGACCCGGGGGACAGCCCCCCGTCCCGGGCCGTCCAGTAGGTGAGCGAAAGCGGCATCCCCAGCGATCCGAGCTGGGTGACCATCGCGCCGAGCAGGAGCAGGAGGGCGAGATGCCCGCGGTCGGTGACCCCGAGCATGCGGGCGCCGAACACGCCGCTCGCGAGCAGGGTGAGCTGACCGGCCATGCTGACGGCCAGCGTCCGGGCGGTCGCCCCGATCAGCTCGGGCGACCGGCCGGGAGCCGGGGTCAGCGCATCTCCGATGACGGGGGCTTCCAGTAGAAGGTGGTCTCGGTCGGCGTCATCGGCGCGTTCGGGAATCCGCGAAGTCGGGTGCTGTGCCACGACGCGAGCGGCTGGTCGACCCGCCGATAGGCCGGTAGGTCGGAGTTGTCGAGGATGAGCACACCTCCTGGGCGCACGAGCGGCATCGCCGCCAGGACGCAGGCCGTCCGATCGGCCTCGGGCGGGAGGCGCGCGCCGTGCTCGTCGTGCTCGTTTCCGTCGACGACGACGAGGTCGAAGCTCTCGGGCGGCTCCGCGCCGATCCGAGCCGGGAAGCGGCGAGCCGGGAGCAGCTCGACCGAGGCGTTCTCGTGTCCGGCCAGCATCCGGTTGACCTCGGCGTGCCAGGCGGGCAGATCCTCGAGCGCCAGGACCGAGCGGGCGTGCCGGGCGTACCAGAGGGTCGACCGGCCCGAGCCGCATTCGAGCACCCGCCAGTGCGGCTGGAGGATGCGGACGAGGAAGTCGACGGCCGGCGTGCAGAACCACGGACCCTCGGGGGTGCGGCCGAGCAGGCGAGCGACGACGAGCGCCGGTAGCGCGGCGACGGCGGCGGGCGGTACGAGCTCGTCGCGCATGGTGTGCAGGCGCGTCCGGCGTCCGGGACTGGCTTGGAGGACCCTCCGCAGGGTGCCGAATTGCCGCGTGGCTCGCCGGCTCACGAGGCGACCGCCCCGGCGCCCCGCCGCACCTCCATGAACAGGCCGACCGGGCGCGTCTCGAGCAGGTGCAGGTCGGGCAGCTCGCCGACCCGGAAGCTCGCCACCACCGCGCCGGGGAGCCCGCCCTCGGCGAGCATCGTCGCGAGCGACTCGGCATCGTAGAGCCACTGGTGTATCGCGCCGCTGAACTGACGGCGGATGAACCGCTGGGCGAAGCTCCCGGGGATGTCCGAGAAGGCGTTGACGGCGGACATGAAGGCATCCGCCGGGGTGCTCCAGCCGCTGTCGGCGCCCACCTCGCCGGCCAGGTAGGCGCTGGCCATTCCGCGGAGATCGGGCGTGCACACCCGCATCAGGCCGCCCGGCGCGAGGACCCGGGCGCATTCGCGGGCGAACCGCACGGCTTGCCAGCGGCTGAGGTGCTCGACCAGGTGCGAGCTGTAGATGAAGCCCGCCGACGCGTCCGGGTAGGGGAGGCGGCGGGCGACGTCGGCGTAGACGATGTCCGTCGGGAAGCCGGCCGCCTGGAAGTCGCTGATGACCCCGGCCCGGCGCAGCACCCGGCGCAGCCTCGGCGTGTGGGCGAGGAGGATGCTCGGCGACTTGTCGACGTTCTCCCAGCCCTCCACCGTGTACGGACCGCAGCCGAGGTGGAGCCGCAGCGGAGCGGCATCCGCGGGGCCCGGGGGCGCCGCGTGCGCGCGGAGGCGGCGGGCCACCAGTGAGACCGCGCTCATGCCGACATTATGCCGGCCGGCCGCGCGCCACCCCGGGCGGCGCCCAGCCCGCGCCTCGAGCGCCGCAGACCCCTCGAGCCGCCTACTTCCCGACCCGCCTGACCGCCCGGGCCGACACGGGCCGCCGGGGATCCGCCAACGCCTCGAGCTCATCGGCGAGCGCCGGCCGCGGACTCCCCGACGGCCGGAGCGTGGCGTTCAGCAGGGCGAACAGCTTGCGGAAGCGGTCGACCGTCCGGGGGTCGACGGCGGCGAAGAACTCCCGCCGGTGCTCGGTGAGGGCGTGGGCCGGGCGGGCTCGGTCGAACGGGCCGAGGGCGTCCTCGAGCCGCCGGCGGATCGGAGCGGCGGTGCTGGCGACGTCCTTGCCGGTGATCGTCGTCCCGAAGGCCCAGTTGTAGAGGCGCAGGTAGTCGCCCGGGGCGAACAGGTCCTCGAGGTCGGCGCCCTCGGGGAGCGCGGCGTCGACGTCGCCGCAGACGACGAGCGAGCTCAGCGGCACCCCGTTCGCCTCGGCGGCGGCCGCGAGACGGCCCCATCCGGGGCTCGTCCGCGACCCGTCGACCAGGGCCGAGAGGGGACGCTGGCGTCCGAGCAGCGCGACGAACGCCGGCATCATCGGGGCGCCGCCGACCGGGATCACGGTCAGGCGGGGGTTGAGGCCGCCGTCGTCGCCCGCGCTCAGGGCGTGGTCGGTCAGGCGGGCCAGATAGATCAGGTCGCTGATCTCCGCGACGGCCAGATGCTGGCCGGGGGAGGAGTTGATGTGCCGGCTGACCGCGTAGCCGAGCGCCGCCTCGATCGGGAGGAGGGTGTCCCGGTCGGCGGTCAGGTCGACCGGGGTGACCACGACGGCGAGGTCGGGGTTCGCGCGGGTGGCCCGGTCGTGGACGGCCCGGAGCTTCTCGTAGCGGGTCGGGTCGACCATGTGCTGGGAGTGGGTGGTGTAGAGCGTCTGCTTGGAGCGGGCGAGCTCGCCGCTGACGAAGCGGACGAAGTCGGCCTGGGCGCCGCCGTGGAGGCTCGTCCCCGGCTCGTCGAGGAGGACGATGAGCTGCTCGTCGGTGTCCTGGAACTCGCTGAAGGCGGCGAAGAACGAGAAGAACCAGCGGAAGCCGGACGACCGGGTCTCGAAGTTGGTCTCGACGTCGCCGTGGCGGCCGTCGCGGAGCTGGATCTTCAGGAGCCGGTGCAGGGCGTCGCCGGACTTGGTCTCGACGCGGACGTTGTCGGTGTCGAACACGACCGAGAGATCCCGATTCTGCCCCCAGTAGTCGAAGGCCCGACGGCTGAGATCGGCGCTGGCCGCTTGGAGCTCGGCCTTGCGGCTGTCGTAGTCCTCGTCGAGGAAGTCCTTCGGCTCCTCGCCGGCGTGGGCGAGGAGGGCGACCACCGTTCGCTCCTGGGGGGAGATCGCCGCCTTGCGGGCGATCTTCGCGGCCAGCTTGGTCAGGTTGCACTCGCCGGGGAGGTTCTCGTACTCGGAGAAGTAGAAGAACCGGGGGAGGCGCGCCCACACGGCGGCCCGCGCCGCATCGGACAGCCGAGCGCCGTCGAGGAGGTAGGCGTGGTCGGCGATCGCCGCCGCGAAGGCGACGAGAGCCTCGGCCCGGGCGCCGCCGTCGGGGGCGCCGGCGAGCTCCGCGGCCCGGACCGCGGCGGCCGAGGTCACCTCGTCGAGGCTCGTCCCGGCGCGGAGCGGCGCGAGGTCGGCGGCGCCGACGCCGGCGCTCGCCGCGACGGCGGCGACCACCCCGCCGAGGTCGGCCCGGAGCTCCAGCCGCCCGGCGTTCGCGTAGGATCGGGACGCGGTGCACGTGGCGCCGACCGGAGCCGGGGCCGGAAGGAAGTCGGCCAGGTGGAGGCAGTCGGCGGCGTCGAGCCGGAATTCGGCCGAGACGGGGTCGAGGTCGAGGATCCGGGGATTGCGCCGGCGGTCAGGAGCGAGCCGCCAGCGGGGATAGTCGGTGCGGAGGTCGAAGACCGCGTTCTCGGGGTTGGCCGGGTTGAGCCGGTGGAGGGCCTTGAGGATCGTCGTCTTCCCCGACTCGTTCTTGCCGACGAAGACCGTGAGATCGTCCTCGATGCGGACGGTCTGCGGCTCGACGAAGTTGCGAAAGAACTGCACGGTCACGCTGGTCAACAGCATGGTCTGAACCTCCGAGGTCTGGTACCGATCGTCCGGCGACGATCCATCCGATGCTTCTTCGACGGTGACCGGGCGCGTCCCTTCCGCGATCGAAGCCGTCCCGCGCGCGGTTGGGGATTTCTTGGAGCCGCCCCGCTTGTCGTGGCGGTCCGGCTCAGCCGTGGCGACGCCGGTGTTCGGCCAGGGCCCGCCGCCGCCGCTCGACGTGCTCCTCGCGCCGGGCGGCGTACGCCGCGCGGCTCTCGCCGTGCTCCCGGCGCACCGCCGCCCACCGGGCGCGCACGGCCGCAGCGATCCGTGCGAGCGCGCCGCCGGGCCGCCGCCCGGCGCCGTCGCGCGCGGCGGTCCGGATCGTCTCGCCCAGGCGCAGCGGCGGGCGCCGCGGCTTGGCCAGCCGCAGGGGCGGGGGCGTGAGGACGAGGCCGCGGTCGAGCGCCCGCCGCCAGGTCGTGCCCGCCGGGCCGTTGACCACGGTGACCACGGTCAGGGACCCGGGTCGGCGGAGGTCCTGGCGGCAGATCAGGAGGAGCCACTCGCCGACCTGGACGTAGGCGTCGGCCGGATTCTGGGAGCGTGCCCACCGGGGGCGGGCGGCGACGACCCGCCCCTCCTGGGTCAGCAGGTCCCGGAGCACCGGCTCGAGCGTCGGGCGGTCGCGCGCGTCGAGCCCGGCCCGCTGGCCGAAGCGCTCGAGCGCGTGGTCGGTGAAGCCGAGCCGGCGCTGCAGGCGGTCGTCGACCAGTTCTCCGGGCATCGCCCGGGGATCCTCCCGCCCGCCGATCCCGGTGGCAAGCGAGCCGGGCCCGGCCGCCGGCGGCGGGGAGGCCCGAAGCGCCGTCTGGCCGGGTGGCGCGACTATCATCGTCGGCCATGCCCGCCGAGCTCACGGTCGCAGAAGCCGGTCACGTCGAGGCCGCCCGGACGGGGAGGCGATGACCGCGCGGCGGCGGATCGTCGTGGCCGGAGGCGGGGGCTTCATCGGCGGTCACCTGGTCGGGAGCCTGCTCGACGACGGCCACCACGACGTGCTCGCCGTGGACGCCAAGCCGGTCGGCGACTGGTACCAGCTCCACCCGGCGGCCGAGAACCGCGTCATGGACCTGAGCCGTCCCGATCGGTGCGACGAGGCGCTCCGGGGGGCGACCGACGTCTTCAACCTCGCGGCGGACATGGGCGGGATGGGCTTCATCGAGAGCAACAAGGCCCTGTGCATGCTGTCGGTCCTCATCAACACCCATCTCCTGGTGGCCGCCCGCGACCACGGGGTCGGGACCTTCTTCTACGCGTCCTCCGCCTGCGTCTACCCGCTCGAGCGCCAGGACCGGCTGGGCCAGCCGGGCCTCAGGGAAGGCGATGCCTACCCGGCCAACCCCGAGGACGGGTACGGCTGGGAGAAGCTGTTCAGCGAGCGCATGTGCCGCCACTTCGCCGAGGACTTCGGCCTCCGCGTCCGGGTCGCCCGCTACCACAACGTGTACGGGCCGCACGGATCGTGGACCGGTGGTCGGGAGAAGGCGCCGGCGGCGATCTGTCGCAAGGTGGCCGAGGCCAAGCTCCACGGGCTCCGGGAGATCGAGGTGTGGGGGGACGGAGAGCAGACCCGAAGCTTCATGTACATCGACGACTGCCTGCGGGGAACGCTGCTGCTCTGCGCGAGCGACGTCGCGGACCCGCTCAACGTCGGCAGCGCCGAGACGGTGACCATCAACCAGCTGGTGGACATCGTCGAGGAGATCGCCGGGGTTCACCTCGTGCGCCGCTACAACCCCGGGGCGCCGAAGGGGGTGCGCGGGCGCACGAGCGACAACACGATGATCCGGGATCGCCTCGGCTGGGAGCCGTCGACGACCCTCGCCGACGGGCTGGAGCGCACCTATCGGTGGATCTACGACCAGGCGCGCGCGCTCGACCGGCCGGGAGCCCGCAACGGCGGCGGGGCGTCCGCGGCCGTCCCCGGTCCACCGGCCGGCCCGGCGTCCGTGCGCCGTCGGGGCGACCCGCTCGGGCGGCGGGGGGGCTGATCAGGCCGACCGGGCGAGCGTGGCGATCAGCGCGCGCTCGAACCGGTCGGCGAACTTGCCGACGGTGAAGTGCTCGAGGGCGTAGCGTCGCGCCGTTCGCCCGCGCTCCTGGACTTCCTCGGGCCGGCCGAGGAGTCGGGCGACCTCGCGGGGCAGCTCGTCGGGAACCCGGCTGTCGACCACCCAGCCGGCGCCCGATTCGCGGACGAGCGCCGCCACCTCCCCGGTCGGGTTCACGGCGGCGAGGACGGGAAGTCCGTACATCATGTAGTTCATGAGCTTCGACGGGATGTTGAACTCGCCGCCTTCGTAGTGCTGGGTGACGAGGCCGATGTCCGCCTGCCTGAGCTCCTGCTCGAGCCGCTCCTCGGCGACCACGCCGGCCATCTCGACCCGTTCGCTGCGCACCTGCGCCGCCGTCTCCGGCGCGGCCACTCCGGTCCCGGTCACGACCAGGCGCACGTGCTCGCCGGGCAGCGCCGAGCGGTCGAAGGCGGCGACCAGGGGAGCGAGCCCTTGGGAGTAGCCGATGTTGCCCATGCAGAGCAGGCGCAGGTGCGGTCGCCGGCGGTCGGTTGGCGGGGCGCCGCCGGGCTGCCGGGTGGCCGGGTCGTAGATCAGCTCGATCTTCGCTCGGGGGACACCCTTGGCGCTGAGGTTCTCGGTGAAGGCGCGGGACAGGACGACGATGTGGTCGGCGTCCCGGTAGGCCGCGCGCTCGAGGGCGCGCGAAGCGCGGAGAACCGCCCCGTCGGCGACCAGGCCCGTCGCCGTCGCCCCGTCCGGCAGGATGTCGTGGAGCCACAGCAGCCAGGGCCGGCGCCGGAGGCGATGGGCGACGAGCGCCGGGAGCAACGCCGGGAAGGAGGGGGACACGACGATCGAGATGTCGGCGGCCGGGAGCGCCGGGGCCACGATGGCCAGCGCCGACATGTAGGACAGCTCTTGGCGGTAGCGCTCGCGGGTGCTCGCTCGACCGATCCACAGCGGCAGGCGGACGAGCGGGATCCCGTCCCGGGTCTCCCGGTAGGGCGCGGCCCGAGTACCCCATTCGGGCGCGGGGTAGTGCGGATGGGCGGCCACGACCATGATCTGGTGGCCGCGGTCCCGGAGGGCCCTGGCCAGCGCCGTGCTGACCGGTCCGATGCCGGTCGGCTCGGGGTCGTAGTTGTAGCTCCAGAGCTGGACCCGCACGGCCGGCCGTTCAGTGCGTGAGCAGGTAGATCGAGCTGGGAAAGTGTCCGCGGTCCGGGCTGCCCCAGAGGCCGTCGCGGGTCGGGGCCGGCCGGTAGGCGGGGAAGGCCCGGCGGAGGATCTCGGGCCGGTCGTGGTGAACCATGCTCAGCGACAGGGCGACCGAGAGTCGGCGGTTGTCGACGAGGAGGGCGTGGAGGAGGACCGACTCGTTCCAGAAGAAGAGGTCGTCCTCGAGCAGGCCGGGTCCGTGGTCGTAGGGGAACGTGACGTCGTGCAGGTGCACGAACACTCCGGGCGCGAGCCGGGGTAGGACTTCCAGCAGCAGCAGGTTGACCTCGCTGCCCGCCTTGACCGTGTGGGTGGAGTCGATGAACAGCAGGTCGCCGGCTTCGAGGCCGGTCAGCCGGGCGAGCGGCACGGCCTGCGCGGGCTGGTCGACGAGGACGATCTCGCCGGCGTCGTGCCGGCGGCGGAGCATCGGCGTGGGGAAGGGGTCGACGCAGACGATCTCGACGGCGCGCTCCGCCCGGCGGGCCGCCTCGAGCATCACCGCGGTCGAGACGCCGGCCCCGATCTGGATGATCCGTCGCGGCCGCTTGCTTGCGATGAAGCAGAAGAGGAACAGCGCCTCGAGCGGCCCGTACCCGAGGGCGCCGTTCTCCTCGCACGCCGCCTCGTAGAGCCCGAGCCCGGGCGGGAGGAGGGCACGCACCTCCGCGGGGCAGCAGTCTTCGAGGAAGGCCGCCTGGCCGTCGAGGTCGGTCCCCCGCACCCCGACCATGGTCCGCGGCGCCCGCCACCCGCGCTCGCTCCGCAGGGCGGCGAGGTTGGGGACCTGGGAGTAGAAGTGACGGGGCAGGATGTCGAGCCCGACCCGCTGGCCGAGCTCGAACCCGCGCCGCCCGGCCCGCTTGCCGATTCTCCTCAGCGCGTCGCCGAGGCTGGGCTCAGGCCGGCCGGTCATGGCGGGCAAGCTAGTGCACGGGACTCATCGGCGGTCGGTGACCCGCCCCGGGGCGTAAACTGCGGCAGAGGCTTCAGCTCTCGCCGCCGCCGGGCGCGAGCGGCGGGATCGGTCCCGCGTCGCCCCGTCACCGGTCGGCGGGCGCGAAGTCGTCCCCATCCATACCCCCTGCCTGCTTGCCCGCCGCCCCGCCCAACCGAACTCCCCCGTCCCCCTCGGACTGGCTGCCGCCCGATCTGCCGACAGCGCCGGCCGAGGAGGGACCCGCGGACGGCCTGCCCGGGGCGGCTCTGGGCCCGCCCCGCACGACCCGACCCGGGGATCGACTCGTGCCTCCGGCGCGCACCGGCTCTCCCCCGGCCGCGACCCAGGATCCCGGTGAGCCGGCGCCGGCAGCGCCCGCCGGACGCTGGCATCCGACCGCCGCGGCGGCGAGTGCCGGCTCGCCCGCCGCCCCGACCCAATCCCCCCCGATCGCCGGGTTCGACGCGGTCGCCCTCGCCGGGCCCGCGGACCACCGGACGCGGTCGCCCCGGCGCCGGTTACCCCGGGTCGTCCGGCTACCGCTCCCTCTCGCCGTCTTGGCCGCCCTCCTGCTCGTGGGTGCGATCGCGGCGCTCGCCGTCGGCGGACTCGGCGGCCAGAAGACGGTCACCGTGGCGGGGAGCGCGCCGAGCTCCGCGGATGGGCGGGTCGTGCCCCCGGCGCTGCCCCCGCAGCCCCTGCACGTGCCCTTCGTCGTCGCCGGCTCCCGTTTTGCGGTGTTCGTCGATCCCCGCCAGCCGTGGACCCGGGCGGCGAACCGGCGCCACCTCCCGGTCGGGCAGCGCTTCGTCTTCGTCGAGGTGCTCTCCCGCCACCTCGGGGGCGCTCCGGCGGACCTCCTGGCGCTCCGCTACCGGCTGGTCACGCCGGACGGGATCGTCACCTACCCGGTGAGCTTCGTCGGGACCGGCAAGAACGCCCTGGCCCTGCCGCACGCCCCCCAGGGGAAGGCCCTCGTGGTCAGCCGCCTTGCGTTCCTCGTGTCGGCGCCGCTGGCGTCGCTTTCGTTCGAGTTCGAGCCGAGCCCCGGGGGCGGTCCCACGATCGTCGTTCCCCTACGCAGCTGAGGGCATTGGCGACCCGCCCGCCCGTGCGTCCCGGGAGGGCGCCCGCCGGCGCCGTGGTCGCCAATCCGGGGCAGCTCCGCTGGCTCGGTCCTCTGGCCAGCGCGCTCGAGGGCGCCGGGCTGCTCTCCCGCTACTGCACGTCGGTCGCCGCGACCGCTCGTCTCGAGCGCGCGGTCGCGTGTCTCCCGTCCGCCGCCGCCAGCGCGGTGAACCGCGAGCTCCGTCTGCGTCCCCTCCCGGAGGGCGTCCCCGACGAGCGGGTGCGCCAGGTGGGAACGCTCGGCCAGCTCGCCGTGGTGGCCCTCACACGCCGGCTGACCGCGGTCCGGCCGGTGGAGCTCGCCGTCGTGGTCAACGGCGCCTGGTTCGACCGGGCCACGGCGCGCCAGCTGCGGAGCGGTCAGCGCGCGGTCGTGGCCGAGACCGGGGCGGCGATGAAGACCTTCGAGCGGGCCCACCGGCTGTCGATCCCGTGCGTGCTCGACTATCCGACCACCCACCACCGCTTCACCGAGGACATGCTCCGCGAGGAGGCCGAGCGGGAGCCGGAGTTCGCCGAGACCCTGCAGCTCTCGGACCTGCCGCCTGCCGTGCACGAGCGCCGCGACCGGGAGATCGAGCTGGCGGATCGCATCTTCGTGTTGAGCCGCTTCTCGCTCCAGACCTTCCTCGCCGCCGGCGTCGACCCGGCCAAGCTCGTGCACACGCCGCTCGGCATCGACCTCGAAGCGTTCCGTCCCGCCCCGGCATCCGAGGGGAGCTCGCCCGGCGAGCGCCGGCCCTTCCGCGTGCTGTTCGCCGGGCAGATCACCCAGCGCAAGGGGATCTCCTACCTCCTCGACGCGTTCGCCCAGGCCGATCTCCCGGACGCCGAGCTCGTCTTTCTCGGCCGCCCGGTGGGGCCCACCCGATCGTGGATCGGCCGTCCGGGGGTGCGCCACTGGCCGGCCGTCCCGTTCGGGCAGCTGCGGGACCTCTACCTCGCGTGCGACGTCTTCGTGCTTCCGTCGCTGGCCGAGGGGTTCCCCCAGACCGCCGCGATCGCGATGGCGTGCGGATTGCCGGTGATCGTCTCCGACCACACGTTTGGAGGCGACGTCGTGGACGACGGTGACAGCGGCTACGTCGTGGGCATCCGCGACGCCGAGGCGATCGCCGCGCGCCTGCGCCGGCTGTGGGTCGACCCGGCCGAGCGGCTACGGATGGGCGCGGCGGCGCGGCGGCGGGCCGAGACCTTCACGTGGGAGCGCTACGGGGCGCGGGTGGTCGCCGCGGTGGGCGCGCTCTGAGCTCCCCGGCGGTCGGGGTGGGGCCGCACGTAGACTCCGCTCGCCCCGGCGCGCGCTCCCGGCTCGCGGCGGAGCCGCGGACACGACGATGACGGTAAAGAGCTACTACGACGCGTACTGGTCCGAGGACGGCTTCCTTCCGGCGAATCCCCTCGTCGAGCCGTTCCGCGGCATCATCGACGAGCGCGTCACCCCGAGCACCGACTGCCTGGACGTTGGCTGCGGCGATGGGCGAACCGGGCTGTGGCTCGCGCGGCGGGCCCGGTCGTATGTCGGGGTGGACGTCTCGGAGAGCGCCGTCCGCGCGGCCCGGCTCCGCGGCATGGACGCCCGTCTCGTCGCCGACGCGGCGCTCCTGCCCTTCCCCGATCGGAGCTTCGACGTCGCTCTCTGCATCGAGGTGCTCGAGCACCTGTTCGACCCCGAGGGCGCCGCGGCCGAGATCCGTCGCGTCCTTCGTCCCGGCGGGACGCTCGTGGTCTCGGTGCCGAACTGCGCCTTCTGGCGGCGCCGGGTGGACCTTCTGACCGGGCGCTGGAATCCGTTCGGCGACCTGGAATCCGTGGAGAAGCCCTGGCGCGATCCCCATATTCGCTTCTTCACCAAGGCGGCGCTTCACCGGATGCTGCTCTGCGCCGGCTACTCCGACGCGGTGGTCAGTGGGCACGCCGGCGGTTTCGTGCACTCGATGCCGGGGCTTGCGGCCGCCACCCGGACGTCCGGAACGAGCGTCCTCTACCGGTCGGCGGAGCGGCGGCTGCCGAGCCTGCTGGGACTGCGCCTCCATGCCCTGGCCACCAGGTGAGCGGCTCGGCGGGCGCCCGGACGATTCGCTTGGGCATGCTCGCCGGGTGTCCGGTGCCATACAAGGCACCGGCCTACCGCGGGCTCGCCGAGGCTCCCGGCGTCGACTTCACCGCGATCTTCGCCTCCTCCGCCGGCGTGCGTCCTTATGACTCGGGCTTCGCGCGCGCCGTCTCCTGGGACACCGACCCGCTGGGCGGGTACCGCAGCGTCTTCCTGCGCGGGGCCGACCGGTGGCCCCCGCTCGGCCGGTCGTTCTGGTCGGTGCGCGATCCCGACATCGTCGCCGTGCTCGCCCGGTCGCGGTTCGACGTGCTCTGGCTCGACGGCTACAACTCCGTGACCTATGTGCTCGCCGCCCTCACGCAGTCGCTGCTGCGGGGGAAGCTGCTCTTCCGCGAGGAGCAGACCCTCCTGCATCCCCGGCCGCTGGGGGCGACGATCGCCAAGGAGGTGTGCCTGCGCGCGCTCCTGCGCGGCCGCGACGCGATGTACATCAGCACCGAGAACCGGCGCTGGTTCGAGCACTACGGCGTGCCGGCGTACCGCCTGTGGGCGGCCCCGTACACGGTCGACAACGCGTTCTTCCAGGACCACGCGGCGCGGCTCGACTCCCGGCGTCTCGCGCTGCGGGCGCGCTTCGGGATCGCTCCGGACGCCGGTCCGGTCATCCTCAGCGTCAGCCGCCTGATCGCCAAGAAGCAACCGGACTTCACCCTCGAGGCCTTCCGGCATCTGCGGGCGCGACACCGCTGCGCCCTGCTCTTCGTGGGGTCGGGTCCCATGGAGGAGGAGCTGCGGGCGACCGTGGAGCGAGCGAGGGTGCCCGACGTGCACTTCGCGGGATTCCTCAATCAGGGGGACCTCCCCGAGGCCTACGCCTGTGCCGATGTGTTCACGCTCCTCTCCCGGGAGCACGAGACCTTCGGCGTGGTCGTGGCCGAGGCGATGAACTTCGGGCTGCCGGTGGTCGTGACCGAGAAGGTGGGATGCCACGCGGATCTCGTCCTCGACGGGTACAACGGATACGTGGTCTCCGTCGCCGACGCCCGGGGCGCGGGGGAGGCCTTGGGCAGGGTCGTCGGGGACGCCGAGCGGCGGGCGCGGATGGGGCGGGCGTCGCGCAGGCTGATCGACCGCTGGACGCCGCGGGAGACCGTGGCCGGCGTCCTCGCTGCGTGCCATGCCGTCGCCGGCTGAGCCGGGGCGGCCGACGCGCGATCACGGCGCCGGCCGACCGAGGAGGCGGCGAAGCGCCACGTCGGTCTCGCGCAGGGCGTCCGGGGTGCCGATCTCGTAGAAGCGCTCGGTGGCCACGTATCCGGCCAGCCGCCCGTCGCGGGCGAGCGCGTGGTAGATGTCGGCGAGATCGGAGGCGGTAGGGGCCGCGTCGAGCGCGCCGGGCGTCAGCACCCCGAGGCCGTAGTCGATCCACGCCATCTCTGGACGCGGCGCCCGCTTGTCGTAGCAGAGCACGCGGCCGCCGGCGTAGTCGACGTTGCTGGTGTCCCAGCGCCCGTCGTTGCGCAGGACGGTCATCAGGGCGGGCCGCCGGCACGTGCGATGCGCGCGCTGGACGGCGGCGTAGTCGACCTGGAGATAGGTGTCGCCGTAGAGGACGAGAAACACGGGCCCGAGGTGCTCGAGCGCCCCGCGGACGGCGCCGGCCGTTCCGGTCGCCCCGGGGTGGTCGAAGACGGTGGTCACGGCGAGTCCGAACGCCGACCCGTCGCCGACCGCCTCGGAGATCTGCTCGCCGAGATGCCCGACGCAGAGCACCACGCGCATCGCCCCGTGGGAGCGGAGGAGTCGGAGGACGTGAAAGAGGAAGGGTTCACCGGCCACCTCGACCAGCGGCTTGGGGCGCTCGGCGATGCCGAGGCGGACGCCCCGGCCGCCCGCGAGGAGGCATATCGGCGCCAGCTCGTCCCCGCCCCGCCTCGAACGACCGGTCACCGGGCCGCGAAGTAGAACTCGTCGTCGATCCGCCGCAGCTTCGCGAGATCGGGTTCGTCGCGCAGGCGCGCGCGGAAGCCCTCCTCGCGCCAGGGGTCCCACTGGGCGCTGAGCAGGCGGCCGGTGATGCCCTCGGCCGCGGGCCCGAGGAGGAAGCAGGCGAGCTCGGCGGCGAGCTCGGCGGGGACGCCGCCGGCGCCGAGGTCGTGCCGGGTTCGCTCGTAGTAGGCCTCGCCGGCGGCGCTCGGCCCGGCCGCGAGCGTGGCGTCGTGGATCGCGGTGGCCACGAACCCCGGGGCGATCGCGTTGACCCGCACGCCGTCGGCCGCGGCCACCGCCGCCACGTTCTCGGTCAGGCGGACGATGCCCGCCTTGGCGGCGGCGTAGGCGTCGTAGCGGGGCAGCGGACCGGTGCCGCCGCCGCCGGAGAACGTCACCGCGGCGCCGCCCGAGCGCAGTCGCGGCACGACGTGGTGGAGAGCGAGGAACGTGCCCCCGAGGTTGATGGCGAGCGCCGCGCGGAAGGCCTCGGGGTCGATCTCGCCGATCGGCCCGATCGGACCGAGGACGCCGGCGGCGTGGAGGAGGCCGTCCAGCGGCCCATCCGCGTCCACCGCGCCCATCGCCTCCTCCCACGCGGCCGTGTCGGCCACGTCGAGCGTGACCGCGCGGTGGCCGTCGCCGGGGAGGGCGGCGATGGCGTCCTCGAGGCGGGCTCGCCCGCGCGCCGCACCGAGGACCGTCGCTCCGGCCCGGGCCAGGGCGACCGCGCAGGCCGCGCCGATGCCCTGGGAGGCGCCGGTGACGAGGACACGCCGGCCGCCGAGGCCCTCGCTCACCCCGACGTCCCCGGGGCCGGGTAGCCGTTGGCCGCGTAGGCGTCCTCTACGCACGCCCAGGCGTAGCGGGCCGACTCGAGGTCGCCGGCCAGCGGGCGCCCGTCGTCGGCGCGCAACGCGACTCGCAGGTGGCGCCACTCCTCCCGCCAGGAGACGTCCTCGACGGGGAAGTCGATCCGCTCGACGTCGGGTGGTCCGAGCTCCGGCCTCATCGCGTAGATCCACAGGGTCTGGGGCCCGTAGGACCCGGTCAGGCCCTCGACGCAGAGTTTGCCGGTGCGGCACGTCACCTCGAGGGAGAACAGGTTCTTCCACTCGGTCCACGTGGCGTGGAAGGTGGCCCACGGCCCCCGCCGCGATCCCGGCGCGGCCAGCACCACGAGCGCGTTGTCCTCCACCGCGGCCTCCCAGTACTGCGTGCGCAGCAGGGCGGACGCGAGGGGCAGCGGGCCGAGCAGGGCGTGGTAGAGGTCGAGTAGATGCATGCCCTGATCGATCATCTCACCGCCCCCGGAGATCTCCGGCGCCATCCGCCACTCGCGCTCGTAGCCGATCCGCCCGCCGTGGCCGTAGCGCGCCCGGGCGAACATGACGTCGCCGAAGCGCCCCGAGCGTGCTTCGGCGAGGAGGCGGGCCAGCCCAGGGTGGAAGCGGTGGTTGAACCCGACCTTCACCCGGCGCCCCGCTGCTCGCGCGGCGGTGGCGACGCGCTCGACGTCGGCGGTCCCGATCCCGGCTGGCTTCTCGACGAGCAGGTGCGCCCCGCCCTCGAGAACCTGGACGGACAGGCGGGCCAGCTGGTCGTGCGGCGTGGCCACGACGACCACGTCCGGCGCGCGCGCGAGGACGGCCGCTACGTCGGCGACGGCTACCCCCCCGAACGCGCCGGCCAGACTCCGGGCGCGCTCGGCCGCCGGATCGCAGCAGGCGACCAGCTCGTCCCCGTCGAGGGCCGCCGCCCGCTTGCCGCCGATGAGGCCGCATCCGACGATCCCGACCCGCAGCGGCGTCACCGAGCTTCGGAGCCGACGCAGCCGTGGAAGTCGAACTCGAACCCGAGCTCGAGGGCCCCGGCCGCGCGCATCGCCTGTCGCGTGTCATCCGGTCGAGGGGCGTAGACGAGGAGGAAGCCGCCGCCGCCGGCGCCGACGAGCTTGCCCCCGGTCACGCCGGAGCGGCGCGCCAGCGTGTAGAGGTCGTCGATCCGCTCGTTCGCGATTCCGGGTGAGCGGCGACGCTTGTTCTGCCAGTGCTCGTGCATCAGCTCCGCGTACCGGTCGAGGTCGCCGGCCTCGAGGAGCCGGACCGACTCGTATCCGATCTCGCGGGTGCGGTGGAGGTTGGCGACCATCGCCTCGTCGCCGGAGACGGTCCGCGAGACCTGGTCGTGGAGAAGCTTCGAGGCGGACCGCGCCTCGCCGGTGTAGAAGAGGAGGAAGTTCTGGTCCAGCCGGCGCAGAGTCTCCGCGGCGAGCGCGAGCGGGCGCACGCCGACCGTGTCGTCGGGGTGGAACGTGTACGCGCAGATGCCGCCGTGGGCGGCCACGTACTGATCCTGCTTGCCGACCGGCTCGCCGAGAATGTCGATCTCGATCTCGCACGCGTCCTCGGCCAGCTGCCCGGGCGTGGTCGCCCTCGAGCGGGCGAGGGCGAGCGCCTTGAGCAGGCAGACGGTGTAGGCCCCGGACGAGCCGAGGCCGGTGCCGGCCGGCACGTCGGCGATGGTCGCGATCTCCAGCGGGTCGCCCTCCCAGTGGCGCATCAACGCCTCGCGCAGGAGCGGGTGGCGGATCTCCCGCGGGTCGTCGACTTCCTCGAACTCCGAGTACTTCAGGCGATAGCGGCGCTGGAAGACCGTGTGGGTCAGCATGTAGATGTACTTGTTGATCGCTCCGGCGACGAGGAACCCACCGTGCTCGCGGTAGTAGGACGGCAGGTCGGTGCCTCCGCCGCCGAGGGAGATGCGCAAGGGGGCCTGGGTGAAGATGGCGCTCATCGGAGGGCTCGCGGCTCGAAGACCAGGGGATGGGCCTCCAGCCAGCCGACGGTGCGCTCGACGGCCTCTTTGATCGTCAGCTCCGGTGCCCAGCCGAGCGCCCGAATGCGGCTGGTGTCCAGCCGGATCAGCGGTGAGTCGCCGACCCATCCGCGCCCGCCCCCGGTGTGCTCGACCCGAGGCTCCACCCCGAGCGCCGAGCAGATCGTCGCGATCGAATCGTCGACGGTGAGCGTCTCCTCGGTGCCCAGGTTGAACACCGAGAAGATGCCCGGCCGGGCCGCCGCCAGGCCGGCGTCGATCGCGCGCACGCAGTCGCCGATGTAGAGGTAGCTCTTCTCCTGGCGGCCGTCGCCGAGCACGCGCAGGCGCGACGGATCGCGCCGGATCGCGGCCACGAAGTCGTAGACGTGGCCGTGGGTGTAGCGCTCGCCGAGGATCGACACGAAGCGGAAAGCCACGCCGGCGAAGCCGTAGCCCTCGCAGTAGGCGGCGATCAGTCCTTCCCCGGCCAGCTTCGACGCGCCGTAGAGCGAGGTCTGAACCGGGAACGGGCAGTCTTCGGGTGTCGGAAAGACCGCTGGCTCGCCGTAGACCGAGCCGCTCGAGGCGAACGCGATGCGCGAGACCCCGCCCGCCCGCATCGCCTCCAGCACGCTGGCCGTGGCGACCGTGTTCTGCTCGAGGTCTCGTCGCGGGTGCTCGAGGCCGTGGCGGACGTCGGCGTTCGCGGCCAGATGGAAGACCGCGTCGCAGCCCTCCAGGGCGGCGGTGAGGGCCGGCGTGTCGAGCACGTCGCCGACGACCAGGCGGGCACCGTCGCGCTCGAGCAGGTCGGCGATGAACTCCGGGCGTCCGGTCGAGAGGTTGTCGTAGACGGTGACCTCGACGCCGTGGTCGGCGAGGTGGTCGGCGAGGTTGCTGCCGACGAAACCGGCGCCGCCGGTGATCAGGGCTCGCCGCATTCCGGGCGAGCCTACAACGTGAAGCCCGCGTTGATCGCGTCGCGCCGGAACATCTGCACCGTCTCCAGCGAGAACCGCTCGAGGTCCTTGCCGAGGGTGTCGAGCTTCTCCAAGAGGCCGTTGGTCATGGTGATGATGTGGCATCCGATGGCGTCGGCCTGCACGAGGTTGAGCACCTCCCGTGGGCTGGCCCAGATCAGCTCGGCCCGCGGGGCGGTGGCCTCGAGGATCCCCATCGCGCGGGCCATGATGGGGAGCGGCTCGACTCCGGCGTCGGCGATGCGCCCGGCGAAGACCGATACGTAGCTGGGCGCCCCGTCCCGCAGCGCGGCCGCGATGACCTCGACCTGGGCCGTCGTCATGAGCGCGGTGACGTTGACCTTCACCCCGGCCTCGGAGAGCTCGCGCACCAGCGCGGCGAGCGACGATCCGGTCGTCGTCGTCACCGGGATCTTGACGTAGACGTTCTCCCCCCACCCCGCGATCATCCGCGCCTGGCGGCGGATCTCGACCTCGTCGTCGGCGAACACCTCGAAGGAGATCGGATGGGACGTGATGCGCAGGAGCAGCCGCCGGGCGAAGCTCGCGTAGTCGGTCAGGCCGGCCTTCCACATCAGCGTCGGGTTGGTCGTGAAGCCGCTGATCCGCGGATCCTCGGCCCGCTTGAGGATCTCCTCGAGATCCGCGCCGTCGGCGAAGATCCGGGTCCGAATCGCGTCAAGCATGCCGTCCGTCCTCGATCGTCCCCGCCGGTCTCATGCCTTCAGCGCGCCTGGAGGCCCGCCCGCGAGCACTCGATGATATTCGCCGACCCTCCGGGCCGCGAGACGCAGCCCGCCGGCTCGGAGCGTGGGCCGAGCGTCCCCGGTGCGACGGTGGGTGGTGCGCGGGTGCTCGACCAGCACCGTTCTGGTGCCCGCCGCCTGGCCTGCGAGCACGTCCGAGTCGCTGTCGCCGATCATCCACGAGCCGGCGAGGTCGATGCCGCGCTCGTCGGCGGCGGCCAGCAGCAGCCCCGGCTGGGGCTTGCGGCAGCCGCAGGCTCCCGCGAGCTCGGCGACCGTGCCGTCCGGGTGGTGGTGGCAGTAGCGCCAGTCGTCGAGCCGGGCGCCGTCGGCGGCGAGCAGGGCCACCGTGCGCTCGTGCACGGCCGCCAGGTCCCCGAGGCTCACGCCGCCCTTGGCGGCCGCCGGCTGGTTGGAGACCCCGATCAGGAGGAACCCGGCGGCCCGGAGGTCGCGCAGCGCGGCGGCGGCACCGGGCACCAGGGCGACGTCCTCGGTCCGGTAGGGAGACTCCCACGTGCCGAGCCGGGGGTCGGGCACCGGCTCGGTGATCACGCCGTCGCGGTCGAGAAAGACCGCCGCCACAAGGCCGGTGGGCGCCACTACGGGAGGGCCGTCACCGACTCCCACTTGCCCGCTTGGGCGGCCAGCGCCGGATGCGAGACGAGCAGGTGCCAGACCACGGCCTGGAAGGCCTCGACGTGCGGGGTCAGGCGCTCGGCCGGGGCGGGGACCACGACCACGGTGGTGGCCTGCTCCGCGGTCGCCCCGTCGTCGCGTCCGACGATTCCGAACACGTCCGCCCCCAGTTCCCGAGCGAGGTCCACCGCGACCACGAGGTTCATGGAGATGCCGCGCTCGCGCGAGCCGCCCCCGACCGAGAAGATGAGGATGGCATCCGCGGCGGAGAGGCGCGAGACGCGCAGCCACTCCGCGTATGCCGTGTCCCAGCCGTCGTCGTTGGTGCGCGCGGTCAGCTCGGAGACGTTGTCGGTAGGCGCGTAGGCCTCGAGGTGACAGATCTTGCGGAAGTCGTTGACGGCGTGCGACGCGTGTCCGGCGCCGCCGCCGACGCCGAGGATGAAGAGCCGCCCACGCCGGGCCCGCACGGCGGCCAGGCCGGTGGCCAGCGCCTCGATGTCCTCGGCGGAGATCGCGCCGGCGATCCGCGCGGTCTCGTCCAGGAAGGCGCGGGCGAAGCTGACCTCGGTCATCGCTGCACCCTACGGCCTGGGCCGCCCCGGCCGTGAGCCCGCGACGGCGTGGCGGGCGAGGGCGATGGCGATCGCGCCCATCGTTCCTTCGGCGCACCGCTCCCAGGTGAAGGTCGCGGCGCGCCGCGGGCCGGCGGCGGCCAGCCGGTCGCGGAGCGCCCCGTCGGTGAGCACGCTGCGCAGCCCCTCCGCGATCGAGGTCACCGACTCCGGATCCACGAGCTGGGCCGCGTCCCCGGCGACCTCGGCGGTCGCGCTCGTGCGCGAGGTGATCAGCGGCTTTCCGAACGCGAAGGCCTCGAGCACCGGATGACCGAAGGTCTCGTACAGGCTCACGTAGGCGATCGCGTCCGCTCCCTCGAAGAGGCCGGGGATGTCCGCCTGGGGCACGGGCCCGAGCAGGTGCACGCGATCGCCGACCCCATGGCTCTCGGCGTGGGCGGCGAGGTCCGCGCGCGTGACGTCGGCGTCGCCGCCGGCGATCAGCAGGTGATGGCCGAACCCGGGCTCCGCGGTGAGGCGGGCGAACGCCTCGATCAGCCGGCGATGGTTCTTGAAGTCGTAGAGGCGCGAGACCATCAGCACGTAGGGGACTCCGCCGGGGAGCTGGTGCGGAATCGGTGGCTCGTCCCGCGCGAGCGCCGCTTTCGTCCAGTTGGAGACGCCGTGGTGGACGCTGACGATTCGGTCGGCGTCGACGTCGAAGAGGGCGAGCGCGTCGGTTCGCTCGGTCTCGGTCACGGCGATGACCGCCCCGGCGCGGCGCAGCGACCGCGGGGTGAAGATGCGCAGGTAGGCGCCCCGGAGGCGACCGGTCCGCGCCGGCCACAGGAAATGCTGGATCGACTGGAGGACGACCACCGTCGGTGCGCGGCGCAGGAGCGGCACGATGTTGGTCGTGCACAGCAGGACGTCGATGCGGCTGTGGCGGGCGAGGAGGCCGAGGACGAGCTGCTCGTAGGCGACGCGCGCCGGGCGGCCCGGCAGAAGTCCGCGGCAGCGGACGACCTCGATCTTCGGATCGTCGGGCACCGCGAGGCGGCCGTTGGCCGGAGCCAGGAAGACGACGACCGAGCCGACGTCGGACCGGGCGCACAGCGCCGTGAGGAGGCCGTCGTAGTAGCTGATCATCCCGCCGGCGCTCGGCTGAAAGCCGGTGCCCGCCGAGATCATCTCGACCCCGATGCGCAGGCTCGCGCGCGCCGTCCCGCTCATCCGGCGGTGCGCATCCAGAGCGACAGCGGCGGCACCCGCGGCGAGTAGTGGGCGACCAGTCGCCCCAGCCGCGCCGGTTCCATCCGGTGCACGGCGTACGCCGCCCACAGGACGCGGAAGCGGTCGTTTCCGGAGAGAAACGCCTGCAAGAGGTATTGCTCGGCCCAGTACCAGCGGTTGCGCTCGATCCACTCCCGCGGATAGGACCACGGCAGGAAGACGTCGTGGATGTGGACGAGGACGCCGGGCGCCAGCCGGGGGAGGACCTCGCCGAACAGGTGGGTCACGTCGCCGCCGACGCGGACGGTGTGCGACGAGTCGATGAACAGCACGTCGTCGCGGCCGAGGTCGGTGAAGTCGGCGAGCGCGACCTCCTGGGCCGGAAGCGAGCGCAGCTCGGTCAAGCCGGGGATCGCGCCGGGCTCGGGCGGGGTGGCGTACGGGTCGCAGGCGAGGAAGGTGGACGCGTGGCCATCGCGGCGGTTCATCTCGCACGCGTGCGCGGTGACCAGGGTCGAGAAGCCGGCTCCGAGCTCGATGATCCGAGCCGGACGGAAGCGGCGGACGATCGCGTAGAGGACGTCGGCGTCGACGCCCTGGAAGAGCCCGTTTTCGAGAAAGAACTCGTTGGCCCGCCCGGGCCAGAGGCTGGGGGGGCGGAACTCCGCCAGAGCCCCGGCCAGTTCGGATTCGGCGAAGTCGAGCATGGCCCGCGCGTCGAACGCCCGGACGCCCGGCATCGCGCTCGCGCGCTCCCAGAAGCGTGGGTCTATCTCCTCCACGTGCGGCACCGGGCTGTACCAGTGGCGCAGCTCGACATCGACGCCCAGCGGCCGCGTGACCCGGCTGAGGGCGCGGACGGCCAGCGACTTGGCCCGGCGCCGCGGGTCGCGGTAGTAGTCACGCTCGGCGAACGGCTGGCGCTCACTCACGATCCGGTCGTCCTCCCGCGGCAGAGCCTCGCGACGGGGAGCGACGATCTCCGCATCGCGCCCATGATGGCACGAGGGCCCCTCACCGGATCGGCCAGCTCCGGTCGGAGTCGTTGTTGAATCGGTTGTAGCGGCGCGCGTGGAGCCAGAGCATCGCCAGCTTGTCGCCTTGGCTGACGAGGACCCGGCGCAGATTCGATCCGTGATCCTCGGCGGTGAAGTGCCGCGTGAGGGACGGGAGTCCTTCGAGGATCCGCGGGTGGCCCTCGATGATCTGCAGCGCGAAGTCCCGGTGCCCATAGTTGACGAGCAGCAGCACGTACTTGATGAGGCTCTCGTCGGAGGCGCCCTCGAGCCTGTCCTCGCGCCGACCGAACAGGGCGTCCCCGAAGGTGATCTGGCCGCGCGCCGGCCCCCGGTAGATCTGCTTGCGCTGCATGAAGGCGCGGTTGAGGTAGAGAAGCTCATAGCCCTCGCCGGCCAGGAAGCCGGCCACGTCGCCGAACAGCGGTTGTCCGGCGTACATCTGGGTGAACTCGACCTCGACCTCGACGAGATGCGCGCTGGCCAGGGTCCGGGTCGCGTGGCGGAGGATCTCGAGCTCCGAGCCCTGGGTGTCGAGCTTGAGGAAGTCGGGAGCCCGCAGGTGCTCCTCGGCTACGATCCGATCGAGCGACTCCGAGGGCAACTCGACCGTGTCGTCGAGGCGGAAGGCGGCGGCGTCACCGAAGGCCGCCAGATGTCGCTCGCTGGGACGGTACGCCGAGCTGCGCCCCCGCTCCGCGTAGAGATGGAAGGCCGTCGGGCCCGGCCCTCCGCCGACGTAGCGGGCCGAAACCGTGCGCTCGGCGTAGGGGTGCGGCTGGGCCTGGATCCGGCCGGCCTCGGCGGCGTCGGCGTCGAAGGCGTAGTAGACCGTGTACGGAAACAGCGAGAGGAGCTCTTCCGGTGCCTGGCCCCGGGCTCCGACGTCGCATACGACCATCGGGTGGCCGGCGAGAAAGGCCGCCTCCTCCGGGCTGGGCCGGATCGCCCAGTTCAGGTTAAAGGGCAAGCCCGCCAGGTAGTGGGTCCAGTGGCCGAAGAGGGCCCGGCGCAACGCCGGCGACATCCGTGGCATGGGGGCCATGATAGGCCGGCCGGTGGCCGGCGACGGCACCGTGCTCCCGGCTGACTCGGCTCGACCGAGCTGCGGACATGGGATCATCGGGTCGGTGAGCCGCCCCTTTTTCACGATGGTCGCCTCCGACTACGCCGCCCATTACGGGTACACCGCCGAGTCGCCCTTCAAGCGCGGTGTGCTCATGCTGCCGCGGGTCATCACCAACCCGTCTATGCATGCCGCGATTCTGATCCGCCTCCTGATCTGCGCACCACGCGGGCTCACCTGGATCTGGCGAAACCTCCTGATCGCCAAGCACAGCATGGATGTCGACCGCGATGTCCAGGTGGGCCCCGGCCTCGTGCTGCCGCATCCAGTCGGCATCGTCATCGGGCCGGGAGTGGTCATCGGCAGCAACGTTGGGTTGTTTCAGCACGTGACATTGGGAGTGGATCCCACCCGTACGGTGAGCGGCCAGGAGCATGGCCGGCGCTCCGCCCCGGTCCTCGGTGATCGGGTGGTCGTCTATACCCACAGTGTGATTGCCGGGGCCATCACCATCGGGGCTGGAGCGATCATCGGCGCTAACTCCTATGTCGACCGCGACGTTCCCGGGAACGCTGTGGTGCACGGTGTCAGAGCCGGGCGAGGGTCCACTGATGTGTGACGAGCTGACCCACCGTCAGCCCACTGGCCTGCTCCAGCGTGCCGCTGCGCTCGC
This sequence comes from uncultured Solirubrobacterales bacterium, assembly GCA_963733245.1. GTDB lineage: Bacteria > Actinomycetota > Thermoleophilia > Solirubrobacterales > Solirubrobacteraceae > Palsa-513. The sequence continues at coordinate 361,640 of CAVTCI010000004.1, read as the reverse complement.
GCACCGCGCCGCGGAGGGCCGTTTCGGCGTGCCTTAGGCCCTCGCCCTCGATCTGCATGTCCTTATCGGAGTTATCGAGGTACACATAGCCGCCGCGCCGGATCTTCGGAATCAGCGCGTCCATGCATCGATCTCGGCGCCGGCCGTCGACGACGCCGAAGTCGAGTGACGCGTCGGCGTAATCGGAGAGGTCCCAGTACTCCTCGCCGCGGCGCAGCTCGTAGCGGACGTTCGCCGGAAGGGTGGGTGCGATCCGCTCATACCACTCCGCGCTGTCCTCGATGCTGTGAATGTGGGCAACTCGTGCCGCATACCACTTGGTGGCCATGCCGGACCCAAACTCGATCATCCGCCACTCCGGCTGGAGGAGCGCGTCCAGCCGGGCAACGGCGTCGAACGTCAGCCACGGGAGCTCGGGGAGCCGGCCAAGCGCCCGACGGCGCACCGTCCACCACACATTCCGCGGGACGTGGCGCAACTCGGCTACGGGCAGGCGGTTGCCCTTCTCGTCGTGCAGCCGGGTCTTCCGGTAGGGATCGGCGGCGACGATCTTGCGGGCGAGACTCGACAGAGCCCGGTTACTCTAGCCGATGCAGGGAGACCTGAGAGGCGGGCACGGCCAAGCCGCCCTGCTAAAGTGGCGCACCGCGTGGGGGCCCGACGAGCACATGACTGAGCCGCCGCCGAGCGTTCGTGCCGGCGGTGCGGTGAAGGTCAATTTCGGATCGGCCGGCGCGGCCATACCCGGATGGATCAACGTGGACAAGTCGCCGGGCGTGTTCCTCGCGCGCCGGCCGGGGCTGCGCGCCGCTCTGGGGCGCCTCGGGCTGCTGTCCGAGGAGCAGCTCCGGGGGTTCTCCCCGGATGTCGTCTATGGGGATGCCACCCGGCGCCTGCGGTTCGCGGATGGATCCGTCGAGGTCATCTACTCCTCGCACATGATCGAGCATCTCAGTCGAGCCCAGGGGCGTCGCTTCCTCGCCGAGGCGCGGCGTGTCCTGCGGCCCGGCGGCCTGCTTCGGCTGGCCACGCCGGATCTGGGTGCGCTGGTCGCCGACTACTGTCAGGCCCGGGCGGCCGGTGGGTCTGCGGCGGCCGATGAGTTCATGGCCGGCCTCCATCTGTTTCACGATGCGGACGAAGGTCTCGCCAGGCGCCTGATCAGCCGCAATTTCAGCGGGCACTGGCATCAGTGGCTGTATGACGCCGAGTCGCTTTCCGCCCTGCTCGCGGAGGTTGGCTTCACCGATATTCGGCGCGTGCCCTTCCGGGACGGCGGGTTTCCGGACCTCGAACGGATCGAGGCGCGGCCCGACAGCCTGTTCGTCCAAGCCGAGGCGCCCGCCTACCCGAGCGTCAGTGGTTCGGCGGCGGCGCGGTAGAGCACGTCGTGCGGAGTGATCCGTCCCAGGCGTTCATAGCGCTCGCCGAGGACGGCGTCGACGGCGCGCTGGGCGTCGTCGTCGACGATCTCGATGAGCATGATCCGGGGCGCCCAGCGATCGAGGTCGAGACCGGTGAGCGCCGCCGCCTCGAACCCCTGCAGGTCGAGGCTCAGGAAATCGATGCGGGTGGCGCCGGCCTCGGCCAGGACGTCGGTCAGAGTCCGGGCCGGGACGGCGATGTCGTAGCCCTTGTCCCAGCCCCAGGCGGAGCGTGGTCGGGGGCGGCCGGCGACGCTGATCTCCGAGCACATATCGGCGTAGGCGATCACCACCTCCGCCGCCGCATGGTCCCCCCCGACGAGGGCGCACTGATAGACGCGAGAGTTTCGGCGGCGCCTCTCGCAGCGCGTGGCCAACTCGGGTATCGGCTCGATCAGGATCCCGGTCCAGCCGCGGAAGCGCTCGAGGTGATAGGTGTTGCTCTTGCGAAAGCCATCGTTGGCGCCCGCCTCGACGAATACCCCTCCGTCCGGAAGGTATGGCTCGAGCTTGCGGTCGAGGTCGTGCAGCGCCGTGCGCGAGTAGCGGGCGGAGCCGAGCAGCTCGAAGAGGCTGCACCGCCAGCGGCGAAGCATCCGGTGACCGAGGACGACGAGGCGCAGCGCCGATTCGCCGTGGGTCTCCGACGGACGGGTGGCGTCGGCGGCTTTCAAGCGAGGCAAAGGGTGGAGGCGCAGGAAGCAGGGCGGCTCGGGCCGCGACCGAGGCCCGCTGGCGGTGGAAGGCTACCGGAGCGGCCGTTCAGCGGCGCGCGTCGAGGAGGAAGTGGGTGGCCAGCGCCGCCCGCGGCCCGGCCGCCGCCCAGTTCTCGTAGCGCAGGTAAGCCCGCTGGAGGCGCGGCGCGAAGGACAGGTACGCGGCGGCCTTGTAGAAGGGCGTGATCTCCCATTCGCCCCATCCGCCGGCGGCGAGGAGTCCGCTCACCGCGCGGAGGCTGCACGCGTCGTACCGGGTGGGGAACTTGTCCGCCAGGTCGACTCCGAGGAGACGGGCCAGAGCGATCCGGCTGACCCGGTCGGGGACGAGCCGGGCCACCACGGCCTGGATGCTCCAGGCGCCGGTGAGCATGGCGACCATGCGTCCACCGGGCACGAGCGCGCGCCGCTGGGAGTCGAGGGCGCCGCGCATCGACGGGACATGCTCGAGGGTCTGCCAGCTGATGACCAGGTCGAACCGCCGGTCCAGAGTGGGCTGGGGTGAGGATATGTCGGCGACCACCACCTCGTCGTAGGCGCCCTGCGGCGCGCGCTCGAGCTCGCCGGCCGAGATGTCGAGGCCGACGTAGTGCAGGCCCGGAGGGCGCTGGCTCGGCCCGACGACCGGTCGCGCGCCGGAGCCCACGTCGAGGACCCTCGCCCCCGGCACGAGCGCGGCGCCCACGCGATCGAGGAACGGCTCGTGCCACGGAGTGCCGTATCTGGGGGGCAGCCTCCCGTCCGCCACCGCGCGGCGCTCGGCGGCCGCCTCGGGCGCGTCGGGTTGGGTCAGCCGGACGGCCATCATCGGTTGGCCGGGCGGTCACGGGCCACCACGCGACACGTCGTCGGCCGAGCACGAGGATCGCGAACCTGGGTGGATACATCAACGGCGGAGGCGTGAAGACGGCGGTGGACGAGCACGCCGCCAGAGGATAATTAGCCCGAACCGGGGGCACCCTCGAACACCCGATTGGCCCGGCGTAGCGGGGCCTTCTGCTAGGTTGACGGGGTTGCGTCGCCCGCGTTTGGCGCCGCTCGGCCCCATCGAGGTAGACGACTATTCAGCCCACGCCGGACCACTTGACACTGCGCGACTACTGGCGCGTCGTTCGGTCTCAGAAGGTCTTCATCGTCGCGCTGACGCTGGTGTTCGCCATCGCGGCGCTGGGCCTGGCGCTGACCCAGAAGAAGACGTACAAGGCCTCGGCGTCGCTCGCCTATCGCGACGTCAGCCAGGATCTGGGAACGATCGGCGTTCCCATCGCCCCCACCCAGACCACCGCCGAGCTCGCGGCCGCCGGCGCCCAGACGGCCACCAGCGTGGATGTGGCGATGCGGGTCCAGCCGCACATCAGCCCGCGCATGAGCCTCCAGCAGTTGCAGGACGCGGTCTCCGCGAACGTCGACCCGCTGTCAAACTTCGTCGTCGTCGAGGCGAGTGCCGGCTCGGCGCCGCTCGCCGCCCAGATCGCCAACGAGTTCGCCAGCGCGGCGGCCGCGCTCAAGGATGCCGACGTCCGGACCCAGTTCGCGCGCCAGGCGGCCTCGCTTGGGCGCAAGATAGCCGGCCTCGGCAACAGCACGGCGAACCTGGCCAGCAAGCAGCAGCTCCAGGACGAGCAGGCCCGGTTCATCTCGCTCGCCAACATCGCGCGGCCGGCCATCGTCGCCAAGACGGCGACGGTCCCCTCGAGCCCGAGCTCGCCGAAGCCCGGCTTCGACACGATCCTCGGCGGCGTGGTCGGGCTCATCCTCGCGGTGGCCATCGCCTTCGCCCGGCGCGCCCTCGACCGGCGGCTGCGCGACAGCCAGGAGATCGTCTCCGTTCTCGACATCCCGCTGATCGGAGAGCTCGGAGCCAGCGCGCTCGGGTGCTCCCCCCAGCCTGACGGCGAGCGTCCGATGTCCCCCGCGGACCTCGAGGCGGTTCGCATCCTCCGGCGCGGACTCGACGTGCTCGGACCCGACGGCCCGCTCCGATCGGTCCTGATCACGAGCCCCCTGCCGAGCGAGGGCAAGTCCACGGTCGCCGTGGCGCTCGCGGTCTCTGCCGCCGCCGTGGGCAAGCGGACGCTGCTCGTCGAGTGCGACCTTCGCCGTCCGGTGCTGGCCGCCCGGCTCGGACTGAAGCCGACCCCCGGGCTCACCGAGTATCTCCAGGGAGCGGCGGCGCCCCAGGAGATCACCCAGATCGTGCCGCTCGCGGCGAGCAACGGGACTCAGGCGAGCAGCCTCGCCCAGCGCGCGCCCGGCAACCTGGTGGCGATCACCGCCGGCGCGTCGGCCACCGACACCGACGAGCTGCTCAGCTCGGCTCGGTGCCGGGAGTTCCTCGCCCAGGTCGCCGAGATCTACGACCTGGTCATCATCGACACCGCGCCCCTCCTGCCGGTGGCCGATACGCTCGAGCTGATCCCCTCCGTGGACGGCGTCGTGCTCTGCGTGCGGGTCAACCAGACCAGCCGCGAGCAGGCGTCGGCGGCCCTCGCCGCGATCTTACGGTTCCCCCGCCGGCCCACCGGCGTCGTCGCCACGGCGATCTCCGGGGAGGACGAGGTCGCGGGCTATGCGTACAGCTACGCCTACGCCAAGAGCTGAGGATCCTCGGCTTCGGGAGGCACGTCCTCGCCGATCGGCGTGGCGGCTCGCAGGTTGAGCAAGGCGCGGATGTAGCCGGGGCGTAGCGACAGCAGGTCGCGCGGCTTCAGCGCGAGCGCGCGCCCGGCCGCCCGCACGAGCAGCGTTCCGCTGGCCGCGGCCGCGAGGATCGACGCGCTGGCCGCGCCGACCAAGCCGAACAGGGGCAAGAGGATCGCGATCGAAGCCGCGGTTACCCCGAGCGCGACGAGTTCGGCCATCCCGGCCGCCAGCGGCCGGCCGACGGCCTTGAGGACGGCCTCCAGCGATCGGTTCACGCTGAACATGACCGCTCCGGCGACCAGGAGCCGCGCCGAGGTCGACGCCCCGTGGAAGGGGTGTCCGAACACCCCGTCGACGATCTGCGGGGCCAACAGGAACAGCGGCAGCGCGAGCGCCACGGAGAGCACGAGCGTCGCCGTCACCATCCCCCGGGCCCGGGCGCGCTGCTCCTCGCGGCCTTGACGGGCGGCGACGAGCGGGAGGGCGACCGGGGCGACCGAGTATCCGATCACCGTCACCGCGTCGCCCATGGTCGAGGCGACGGTGTAGAGGCCGAGCAGCCCGGGGCTGAGGGTGACGGAGACGAGCAGCTGGTCGACGTTGTTGTTGAGGAGAACCGACACGTTGCTCATATGGCTCCGCAGCCCGTAGCCGACGAGCGCTCCGGCCAGACGGCGGCTCGCCTCGAGCCGGGGGCGCTCCAGGTGGCGGAGCACGAAGACCAACACCGACACGATCGACACGTTGGACCCGATGTACGCGTACACGGCGTTGCGGACGGTCAACGCATGCTCGAGCCACTCGCCCGTCAAGGCGGCGGCGGTCACCATCATCACGAGCCCGCGGAGGGCTTGGAACTGAACCAGCCGCTGGCGGCCGTTGAGGACGCCGAGCATGTAGGTTCCGACGAGGCTCGCCGGGACGAAGCCGACGAGCATGAGCTCCGCGGAGTGGATCGCGCCGTGACCGTAGCCGTCGAGGACCACCGGCTCGAGCACGAAGCCGATCGCGATCAGGAGCCCCGACTGCACGAGGGCGACGATCGCGGCGCTGCCGAGGAGCCGACCGACCGGCTCCCCGTCGCGGGCGGCGAAGTAGGTGAGGGCGTCGGCCATGCCGAGACTGCCGATCGCCGCGAGCAGAGAGGGCCAGAGCAGGACCGCCGCGAGCTCCCCTCGTCCGGACGGTCCGAGCGTACGGGCGAGCAGCAGCCCCGTGAGCAGGTTCAGCCCGAGTATCGCGCCAGTGACGACCAGGCTGCTGGCCAGGGCGCGCCGGGCGACGCCCCAACGACCGCGCACGGCCGGTATCGGCCCGACCTCAGGCTCCGGCCGGGACGAGCGGCTCGGTCCGGGCCCGCGCCTCCGCGGACCGGACGACCGGTGGTTCGCCGGCCGGCCGGGAAACGGCTCGGAGCTCAAGATCGAGCGTGTAGCAGCGGGCGGCGACCCCGGCGAACAGCCAGAAATAGACGTTCATGGGGTCGAGGTCGATGTTCTGGCTCTTCGTCAGGTAGAGCACGTTCCATACGACTACGGCCAGGAACGCCGCGCCGACGGACCGGAGCTCGGGATCGCGGATCCGCATCTGCCGGATGATGCCCCCGAACACCATCTGGCCGAGGAGGACCGTCACGGTCAGCACGCCGAACAGCCCGAGCTCGACCATCACCTTGACCCACCATGTCTCCAGCCACACGCCGCCGATGGCCTGGAACACCGCCGGCCCGGCTTGTCCGCTGGGGAACGCGTAGCGCGCGGCCCCGGTGTCGATGCCGGCGCCGAGGCCGAGCTTGGTCAGATGGAGGGCCCGCGGGACCCAGGAGAAGATCAGGCCGCCGTTCGCGGATCCGTCCACTCCCGCTCTGGTCAGGGTCGAGCCGAGCCCGGACCCGATGACGGTGAGCGCGACGAAGAACGCCACCGCCACGGCTCCGAGGATCAGCACGGTCCGGGCTCCACCGACGCGATCGAGCAGGAGCAGGAGCAGGAACATGATGGGCACGAAGAAGAAGGCGCCGCGCGACCCGGTGAGGAGCGAGGCCAGCGCGACGAGGGTCAGGAGCATGGTCCCGAGCCAGGCCTTCGAGCTCCCGCGCAGCGGTCCGCGCAGCCAGGCGTAGGCCATCGCGATCATGGCGATGGTGAAGAGGTAGAACTGCGCGACGTAGGAGAAGGTGCTGGGAATCCGATGCAGGTCTGCCCCGGGGGTGCCGAGGTTGTAGACGAAGAACCCCTGCGTGGCCGGCCCGGCCGCAGCGCCGTAGAGCGCGTAGACGGACGAGGCGTGGCCCCCGTAGATGAAGATCGCCTCGACCAGGCCGACGGTGCAGGGAATCACCGCGCTCAGGGCCAGCACCCGGACGAGCCGGAAGAGATCTGCCTTGGTCTCCACCAGCTGGTACCCCACGTATATGAGAGGGGTGTAGAGCAAGTACACCTTCATGCCGATGAGGCCGACCAGCGAGTTGGGGAGCGCCGGGTTGAAGGTCTGGAGGAGGACGAGCATGGCCAACGCCCCGAGGGCGATGGTCGGCGCGCCGACCGTCGGGCGCCCTCGGCGGCGGAGGATGCGCTCTCCGAAGTAACCGACGTAGGCGGGGATGACGAACAGGATGTCCTTGGCCAGCACGCCCGGCTGGGTGTGCGGATAGAGGGCGATGACGGCCAACCCGGCGACCGGCAGATAGAGGATGAGCCCGTAGATCGACCAGCGCCAGTCGAGGGCGCCGACGGCCAGCGCCCCGGCGAAGACGATCGCCGCCAGGACAAAGATGAGGTAGCCCGACCCGAGCAGCAGGCCGCCGATCGCGCCGACGCCGAGAACGGCCACCGGTTCGCGCCAGCGCCGGGAGCCGCGGAGCGCGCCCGGCCGCTCGAAAAGTCCGATCGTGCGCGACGCCATCGAGCCCACAATACCGACGCGGCTAGGGGGCCCGGACCGCCTGGACGGCCAGCTTGTTTCCGATCCGGCCGAGCACCCGGTTGACCTGGCGGTGGCCGGCGGTCACCGGCCCGATCAGGCGTGGCCGGGAGAGCAGGCGGCTGGCGGCCCCGGGCCGGTGGCGGTAGTACATCGCGTAGCGCTCCGAGTGCGCCACGGAAAATCCGAGCCCGGCGAGCGCATCGCGCAGCTCGGCGGCGTCGATCCTCTCCACTCGGTTGCCGGCGGCCTCGCGCTCGAGGGCGAGGCCCAGGCGTACGGCGACCGCCGTGGCCGCCGCCCGGGCCGGCTCGCTGATGCACAGGTAGCGGGCCGACGCCCGGGCCATCTCCGCCACCCCGACCAGCGGGTCCTCGAGGTGGTGGAGCCCGTCGTGAACCCAGCACAGGTCGACGCCGGCGTCGGCGATCGGCAGGTGCTCGGCGTCGGCGACCACGGCGAGCATCGGCAGCCGGCAGCGACGGCTGCGCTCGCGCGCTCGCTGGACGGCGGCCAGGGAGATGTCGGACACGATCACCCGGGCGCCGGCGCGGGCCAGGTACTCGGCATCCATCCCCGAGCCGCCGCAGACGACGAGCGCGTCCCGCCCGGCGAGGTCGGCTTCGAGGCCGCGCATGACCCGCCGGTGCTTCTCGTCGATCAGCCAGCGGTAGAGGGCGGTCGTCCCGGCCGGCCGGCTGATCTCGAACTCCTCGTCCTCGTCCTCGAAGAAGTCGATCTGGGCCGCCTTGTGGGCGGCGCGGGGCCCGGACTCGATGGCCGGGTCGGCGAAGACGGGGATCCCGTCGACGACCGGATAGCCGGCCCCGCAGGCGACGCAGCGGACCTCGGCGTCGCCCCAGTCGAGTCCGCCGCGGCAGTCGGGGCAGCGCAGCAGCCCCCGCCCGTCGTCACCGATCGTCCGGGTCACGCCCTCGTCGGGTGGGCGAGGTGCACGCCGCCATTATGGCGGTCCGCCGACCGTACAATGGGTCCGTGAGCGCCGCGATCGGTCGTACGCTGCTTCGCGCCGGCGCTCGCGAAGACCGTCCGGCCGCTCGCCGCCGTCCGGCCGCGGTCTATCTCGGAGCGGCCGGGAGCGTGACGGGGGTCGCGATCGCCGTCCTCCTCGCCTGGGACGCCGGTGGCTACTTCGCCCCGAGCTACCTGCTCGGCGGGGCGGCGGCCTTCGTCGCGCTCGCGGCGCTCGTCGTCGGCGAGTGGCGCCGGACCTGGACGATGACCACCCATGCCGTGCTCGCCCTCGGCGCGCTGGCGGGACTGACCGCCTGGACCGGCCTGGCCGTCACCTGGTCGAGCTCTCCGGAGGACGGCCTGCTCGCCATGTTCCGCGACCTCAGCTACCTGGGCCTGTTCGGGCTGCTGGTCCTCTCGCTGCGCAACGGGCGCGGGTCACGCCTCCTCGTCGGCGCCGTCCTCGCCGGGACGCTGGCCATCGTCGTGGCCGGCCTGCTCAGCCGCCTCTACCCGGGGCTGATCCCGACGAGCGAGTTCGACCACACGTTCTCGAGCCACCGCCTCGACTATCCGATCAGCTACTGGAACGGCTACGGCGTCCTCGCCTCGATGGCCGTCGTACTCGGCGTCGGCTTCGCGTCGGCTCCGCGACTGCCCACGCCGGTGCGCCTGGCCTGCGCCGCCGCGGCGGTGCCCTGCGCGACCGGCCTGTACCTGTCGCTCTCCCGGGGCGCCTTCGCCGCGCTCGCCTTCGGCCTGGTCGTGTTCCTCGTGCTGACGCCCCATCGCGGCTGGGCGTTGCTCACCGTCCTGGTCGTCGGCCTCTGCTCGGTCGTCGCCGTCCTGCGGTTGAGCGCCTATCCGGCCCTGCTCGACGGGTCGGGCGCGTCGGCCGCGGGCTCCGCCTTCGCCCCGGCGCTCCTCGGGTGCACGGCTCTCGCCGGGCTCGGGGTCGGGGGGGCGATCGCCGTGCGGGGGCGGATGCGCCTACCGCGCGAGTCGCGGCAGGCGCTCGCCCGTGGCCTGCGGTGGGCGGGAGCGCTCCTCGTCGTGGGGGCGATCGCCGTCTACGCCGCCGACGCCGGCGCGATCGACGGCGCCCTCGACCGGGGCTTCGACCGGACGGACGGGTGGATCCACCATCAGTGGAGCGACTTCCTCCAAGCCTCGGCGGTACCGGCGGCCGGCCCGGCGCGCCTGACGAGCGCCGGCGGCACCCGCTCGGACACCTACCGGGTGGCCCTGGACGGATTCGCCGGCCGGCCCGTGCTCGGCGAGGGCTCGGGGAGCTTCGCGGTGAGATGGGCGCGCGAGCGCCGGGGGGCTCAGCTCGTGCAGAACGCCCACTCGCTCCCGCTCGAGACGCTCGACGAGCTCGGCGTCGTCGGGTTCGCGCTGTTGGTCGGGTTCCTCGCCGCCATCCTGGCGGCCGGTGTGCGGGCCGTCCGGCGCCCCGGCGGGCTCTCCCGCGCCGAGGCCGCCGCGGTCACCGCGGCGTTCACCGTGTGGATCGTCCACAGCGCCGTGGATTGGGACTGGCAGCTCTCGGGAGTGACCGGGTTGGCGCTGGCCCTCGGTGCCGTGCTCCTGCCCTCGGGGCGGGCGCGGCGCAGCCTGGCCGCCGGGGTCGAGCAGCCCCCGCGGAACCGCATCGGGCTCCTCGCCGTCGCGGCTGGCTGTCTCCTGGGCGCGGCGGCCCTGGCGCAGCACGTCCCCGACGAGCAGCGCCTGCGGTCGGCCACCGAGCTCGCCGCCGGCGGGGCGCCGGCTCGCGCCGCCCAGGAGCTCGCCCGGATCAGCTCGGAGCCGACGCTGGGTCGGGCGGATCTGCTGGCCGGAGCCTTGGCCGGGGCGCTCGGACGCAACCCGCTGGCGATCAGCTTCCTGGAGCGCGCCGCCGTCCATCGCCCGGACGACTGGTCGGTGCGTCTGCTCCTGGCCGGCGACCTCGCCCGCAGCAGCCAGGCGGCGGCGGCCCGCCGGGAGTTCCGCGTGGCCGTGAAGCTCAATCCGAAGCTTCGGTCCGAGCGGACGTGCGCGCTCGCCAGCCGGGCCCTGCCCGGCTGCTGAGCTCGGTGCCGGGGCGAGCCGGTCCGGCCCTACTGGCGGCCGAGGACGCGCTGCCCGGCGCGCAGGGCGGTGCCGAGGGCGAAGAAGGCGAGGGCGAGGACGAGCAGGGTCAGGAGGTTCAGGCCGGTGAAGGGGAGTTGGCTGGACGTCGTCTCAGCGCCCTCGGCCGGTCCGACCGCCTCGGCGGGTCCAACCGCACCCGCGGGTCCGGTCGCCCCGGTTGGCCCAGTCGCGCCCGTCGGCCCGGTGTACTGCGCGGCGGCGGCGGAACCCGCGGGGAGACCCGGCGCGGCCAGAGCCGACGCGGTCCCCGTGAAGAACAGGGCTACGACCAGGCACGCCGCAGTGGCGAGCGATCTACGAGCAGACACGGAGCACCGCCGGGTGTCGGATTGCGAAGCGATAACCCAGAGCATACCCGCCCGGGGCGCCCGGTGGAAGCGGTTCGTGCCCGAGTCAGCCAGCCGTGACGGCCGCTGCCTCCCGCCGGGCGACCTCGGCCCGGACGGCGGGAGCGACCTCGGTTCCGAATCGCTCCATCGAGCGCAGGACATCGGCGTGGGCGACCGCCCCGACGCTCATCTGGGCGATGTAGCGCTGGTGGCCGAAGAGCTCGTGCTCGAACAGGAGCTTCTCGGCGACCGCCTCCGGCGGGCCGACGGCCAGAGCCCCGCGCGGCGAGCGGAGCGCCTGGTACTCGGGCTTGCCCGACGGCGGCCAGCCGCGCTCGCGCCCGATGCGGTTCATCATCGTGATGTACGGGGCGGCGAACGCCGCGTCGGCCGCCCGGTTCGTCGGGCCGACGAAGGCGTGGGTGTTGATGGCCACCTTCATCTCCCGCTCGTCGTGACCCGACGCCCGGAAGGCCTGGCGGTAGCGGTCGACGAGCGGGACGAACCGCTCGGGCTGGCCGCCGATGATCGCGACGGTGAGGGGCAGGCCGAGCGATCCGGCCCGGACGACCGAGGCCGGGGAGCCGCCGACGGCGACCCATACCGGGAGCGGGTCCTGGACCGGGCGCGGCCAGACGCCGGCCTCGTCGAGGGACGGTCGCAGCCGGCCCGACCAGGAGACGCGCGAGCGCTCGCGGATCTTCAGGAGGAGCTCGAGCTTCTCGGCGAAGAGCGCGTCGTAGTCGTCGAGGTCGTAGCCGAAGAGGGGGAAGGACTCGACGAACGACCCGCGGCCAGCCATGATCTCGGCCCGGCCGCCCGAGAGGAGGTCGACCTCGGCGAACTGCTGGAAGACCCGGACCGGGTCGTCGGAGCTCAGCACGGTGACCGCGCTCGACAGGCGGATGCGCTCGGTCCGTACCGCGACCGCCGCCAGGGCGACGGCCGGGGAGGAGATCAGGAAGTCGGGGCGGTGGTGCTCGCCGATGGCGAACAGGTCGAGCCCGAGCTGGTCGGCGAGCTCCGCCTCCTCCAGGAGGTTGGCCATCCGCTTGGCCGGGCTGATGCCGGCGGCCAGGTCGGCGAAGGTGGCGATTCCCAGCTCCATGCCGTCGAGCATAGCGCAGATGCTTGCACGCGCAACGATCTCGGCCCGGGCTCAGGGGTGGACGACCGCGGCGAAGTCCGGGCGGCCGTCCGGCCCGGCGGGGACGAAATCCATCCCGTCGGGGGTGTTCAGGCGGTCGGGGCCGGTCCCCGACTGGTCGGTGCGGCCGTACTGCCAGACGATCCGGTGCCGCCGCGGGTCGATCACGATGACCCGGTCGCGGAAGTCGTCGTTGACGGCGATGTTCCCGTTCGGGAGCGCCATCGCCAGGGACGGGTGGTCCATCCGACCGGGTCCGCTCGCCGGGCCGTAGCGCCAGAGGACGCGCCCGCGGTGGTCGATGATCAGGACATGGCCGGGGTTCGCGTAGTCGGCGAGGAGGATCCGCCGTCCCGGGAGGGGCTGCGGGTCCGACGGGTAGCTGACCGGCGCCTGGACGGCGAAGCGGAGGTTGCCGTCCGGGCCGACCTCGTCGACCCAGTGGCCGGGGATCTCGCTGATCATCACCCCGCCGTCGGGGGTCGGCGTGTCGCCGTTGACCGCGCCGAGGAACCGGGGCGGGGCGTGCCGGCAGGTGCCGGCCCGCCCGTACTGGCGGATGATCCGCCCGGCCCGGATGAAGAGGATCCGGCAGTTGTAGGCGTCGGCGACGGTGAACGACCCGTCCGGGAGCGCGTAGGCGTCGTCGGGCGTGTTCAGGTGGGTGGCTCCGGCGCCGAGGTGGCCGGGGTGGCCGAAGAGCACGCGCAGGCGGTGGTCGGCCAGGCCGATCGAGACGATCGCCTGGTTGTCCTCCTCGTTGGCGATCAGGCTCGCCCCGCCGGGGGTGACGAAGGTGTCGTCGTTGTAGTGGAGGAGCCGCCCGGCCCGCTGGTCGCGGGCATCGGGGAAGCGGAAGACGACCCGGCGGGCCGGGTCGACCACGAGGACCCGGTTGTTGCCCCGGTCGGCGATCAGGATGAAGCCCGCGGGACCGGGGCGGCGGGAGGCCACCGTGTAGGCCGCGGCGGTGCCCGGCTGGGCCCCGACCACGTTCGCCGGCGCCCAGAGCGCGGCGAGACCGCCGAACGCGGCCGGGGCGACCGGGCCTCCCGGCCGGATCGCGCCGGCGCCGGTGCCGCTCGCGCCCGGGCGGCCGGCGCCCTGCTTGGGGCCGCCGCCGCCGCCGCTCAGCAGGACCGCCACCACCCCCAGGACGACCGTGAATCCGCCGGCCGCGGCGCGCCGGCGGGCGCGCAGCTGCCGGCGCCGAGCGGCGGCCCGCCGCTCGAGGCGGGCGGCCTGGGTGGGGGCCGGGCCGGCAGCCGGGGGAGCGGGATCGATCTCTGACATCGGGACGGACGGGGCCGGCCGGTCATCCTATGCTGAGGGGGACGGCGGCCACGCCGCCGTCGGGGGTAGGAGCAGGAGGGTCGGATCCGCGCCACCGCTTGACGCGCCCACCGAATGACGGGATATTCGCTATTAACGAGCGCTCGGAGGGAGCAATGAACTCGTCGCCCAGAAGAACCGACCAGTTGCGCGCTTCGCCCAGGATGTTCGAGTCCGATCTGCTCGATCGACTCTCCCGGGTCCATCCCGCCGTCCCCCCGGCCATCTTCGGCCCGTTCATCGTCGGCTTCGTCGCCGTGGCGGTGGCCCGCCTCGGCCCGGCGGCGGAGATCGGCCTGTTCGCCGCCGGCTACGTCCTGTGGACCCTGACCGAGTACTGGATGCACCGGCTGGTCTTCCACTTCGAGCCCGACGAGGGCCTCGGGGCCCGGCTGCACTGGATCATCCACGGGGTCCACCACGAGCACCCGAACGACCCGAAGCGCCTCGTGATGCCCCCGTCGGTCAGCGTGCCCCTCGCCATCCTCTTCTACCTCGCGTTCCTCGGCGTGTTCGGCCGGCGCCTGGCCCCGGGCATCGAGGGCGGCTTCATCGCGGGCTACCTGATCTACGACATGACCCACTTCTACGTCCATCACCGCCGGCCGACCCGCCGCCTCGGGCGGATGCTGCGCGAGGCCCACATGCGCCACCACTTCCAGGACGACACGACCGGCTTCGGGGTCAGCGCGCCCTACTGGGACCGGGTCTTCGGGACCACCCCGGCCCGGGGCCAGCGCCCGACCCCGGCGCCGGACTAGGGCCCTCGGGGACACATCCGCCGCGGGTGCCGGGCGGGCCCTTGGACGGCCCGACGAGGTGGGCGCCGGACCCTCGGGCCTCGGGCCTCACCACCCGCGCGTGCCGGGCGGGCCCTTGAACGGCCCGACGAGGTCGGCGGTGACCCAGCCGCCGTAGAAGTCGCTCGGCTGCGCCTCGACCGGCTCGTCGTCGAGCCAGGCGCCGTCGACCCGCCCGGGATAGAAGGCGACGTGGTCGCGGAGCGCGGCGTAGGCGGGGGACGGGTCGGGGTAGGTCCAGCCGACCGCCTCGCGGCGGCGGCCGCCGACGACGGCGTCGAGGTAGCGGGCCGTCCCCTTGAACTCGCACCAGGTGGTGCCGGCCCGGCCGGCGGCGAGCAGGTCGGCCCGGAGGTCGGCCGGGGGGACGTAGATCGTCGGGGGGTGGCTGGTCTCGAGGACGCGCAGGGCGCGGGTCGAGTCGGCCAGGACCTCGCCGGCCCAGGCGACGCGGACCCGGCGGTCGCAGGGGACGAGCGCCGGCGGACGGGGGTAGTCCCAGACTCGCTCCACGCCTGCGCCTACGAGCGCGCCGGCGCGGGCGGATCACCCGCCGGCCACGAGGCGGCGCAGGAGCCGGGCGTTGCGCGGGGCGAAGCCCTGCCAGTCGTTGTTGAAGTAGACGAAGACCTCGTGACCGCGACGCCAGTCGCGGACCTGCTCGGCCCAGCCCTCGAGCTCGCGGCGGGAGTAGTTGCCGCCCCGGCCGCGGCGGCCGTAGTGCATCCGGGCGTAGACGAAGCCGGCGGTCGGCGCCCGGGACTGAAAGGGCCGGTCGGGATGGTCGCCGGCCACGAGCGCGACCCCGTGGGCGCGGAGCCGAGCGAGGACGGCGTCGTCGAACCAGCTCGGATGGCGGAACTCGACGGCGTGGCGGCCGCCCCGGCGGGACAGCTCGACCAGGGCCTCCTCGAGCCGGGTGTCGTCGCGCCGGAAGGTGGCCGGGAGCTGCCAGAGGACGGGGCCGAGCTTTCCGGCCGCGACCAGTGGGTCGAGCCGGTCGGAGAGGTGCTCGAGCCCGTCGGCGATGGCGGCCAGGCGCTTGACGTGGGTGACGTACCGGCTGCCCTTGACCGCGAAGACGAACCCGGGCGGCGTCCGCTCGGCCCAGCGGCCGACCGCCTCGCGGGTCGGGAGCCGGTAGAAGGTCGCGTTGACCTCGACGGTGTCGAAGTGCTCGGCGTAGTGCGCGAGCCACCGCTCGGCCGGGAGTCCCTCCGGGTAGAAGTCACCCCGCCAGTCGCGGTAGTTCCAGCCCGAGCAGCCGATCCGCACCTCGTGCACGCCCGGCGGGTACCCGCCCGGGCGTCGGTCCTATTCGCGCTCGGGGGCCGAGGCCGGGACCGGCGGGGCCTCGGTCGCAGCCGGGGCGGGCGCCGGCGCCGGGGCGGCGGCGGGCGCGGTAGCTGGGGCGGCGATCGGCGCGGGGGCTGGGGCGGCGGCGGGCGCGGGAGCCGGGGCGGCGACCGGCGCGGGGACGGGGGCGGCGGCGGGCGCGGGGGCTGGGGCGGGCGCGGGGACTGGGGCGGCAACGGGCGCGGGGGCCGGGGCGGCGACGGGCGCCGGGGCGGCCGGGGGTGGGCTGAGCGTCTGCGCCTGGGGGGAGCCGCCTCCGCTGATCGAGTCCTTGAACTCGCGCATCCCCGACCCCAGCGACTTGGCGATCTCGGGGATCCGCTTGGATCCGAACACGAGCAGCAGGACGACCACGAGGATGGCGAGGTGAGTCGGGTTGTCGAGGCCCATCGCCCCGAGGATACCCGATCAGATCGGCCCGGCTCCCGGGCTGCCGCCGGCGGACGGCCCGCTCGGACGGGCCCCGCGGAGGAGCTGGTAGGCGGCGCCGATCATGAGCAGGGCGAACAGGACGCGGAGCGCCCGCCCGGGGAGGACGTTGGCCAGGGCGACCCCGCCGACCGCCCCGGCCAGGGAGAGCAGCCCGATCAGGGCCCCGTCCCCGAGCCGGAGGTTGCCGTAGCTCTGCTGGCGCCAGGCGCCGAGGAGGGCGACCGGGATGATCGCCAGGAGCGAGGTCGCCTCGGCGTCGACCTGGGTCAGCCCGGCGACGAACACGAGCCCCGGGACGAAGAGGATGCCCCCGCCGACGCCGAGCAGCCCGGAGGCGATCCCGGCCAGGAGGCCGATGGCGGCGATCTCGATCATCGGGCGAGGAGCTCGACGGCCACGACGACGAGGAGCCCGGCGAAGAGCCGGACGACGGTCCGGCCGCGGATGCGCTGCTGGAGGTAGGTCCCGATCAGGACGCCGGCCAGGGCGGGCAAGCCGATCAGGAGACCCTCGCGCCAGCGGACGTTGCCGTAGAGCGCCTGGACGGTCATCCCGATCGCCGCGGACGGGACGATCGCGGCCAGCGAGGTCCCGGTCGCCTCGCGCTCGCCGTAGCCGAGCCAGAAGATCAGGAGGGGCACGATCACCGCCCCGCCGCCGACTCCGAAGAGCCCGCTGACCAGGCCGGCCGCCGTCCCGATCGCCGCGAGCCGAAGCGATCGGGCCGGGGGCATGGGCGCCATACTAGAGACCGTGCCCCCCACCGCCACGCTCGCCGAGACGCTGCGGCCGCTGCGCGGCGATCCGGCGCATTCGGCCATCCTGCTCGACGTCGACGGGACGCTCGCGCCGATCGTCAGCCGGGCCGCCGATGCCCGGGTGAGCGAGGCGATCCGCGGCCTCTTGATCGAGATCGCCCGCCGCTACGGGAAGGTGGCCTGCGTCAGCGGCCGCCCGGCCGCCGTCGCCCGGAGCATCGTGGCGATCGAGTCGATCGCCTACGTCGGCAACCACGGGTGCGAGCGGCTCCCGCCCGGGGCCACCGAGGTCGAGCTCGACCCCGAGGTGGCGCCGTGGATCGAGAAGGTCCGGGCCTTCGCGGCCCGGTCGGAGACCCCCGAGCTCGCCCGCCTGCGGGTCCGCGGGGAGGACAAGGGCCCGATCGCCGGCTTTCACTGGCGGGGCGCCCCGGACGAGGAGGCGGCGCTCGCCGCCGTCCGCGCGGTCGAGAGCCGGGCCCTGGCCGAGGGATTCGACGTCCATTGGGGGCGAAAGGTCCTCGAAATTCGACCACCGCTCCCCATTGACAAGGGTCGAGGGGTCACCACCCTCCTCGCCGGGGGCGACTCGACCCGCGGCGTCTACGTCGGGGACGACCTGACCGATCTCGACGCCTTTCGCGGGCTGCGCGAGGCGGTCGGGGACGGGGCGGTCTGCGTCGGCGTCCGCTCGGAGGAGACCCCACCCGAGCTCGAGCGACAGGCCGACCTGATGGTCGACGGGGAGCCCGGGGTGCGCGAGCTGCTCCAGGGCCTCCTCGGCTGAGCGGTGTCCTTCGTGGACTTCCTCCGGACCACGGTCCTCCTGTGCGCCGGGGCGGCGACCGCCCTGGCCGCGGTGACGGTGATCGGGGCCGGGGAGACCGGGGCCCCCACCATCGCGCTCCTCGCCTTCGCCTGGTGGGCCCTGGCCGGGCTGATCGGCGTCTTCATCGGCCGGCGCAACGAGACCACCCCGCCGATCGCTCGGCTCCTCGCCGGGGCCCGGGCGGTGACGACGATGCCCGAGCAGAAGCCGGCCCGGGTGATCCTCAACCGCCTCTGGCCGCTCGCCGGCCTGACCGTGTTCGCCGGGGCGGCCGGGTTCCTCGCCCCGCAGATCCCCGGGATCGCCACCGGCTTCGCGATCATCTGGGCGCTCGCCTGGCGCCGCCAGCACGCCGCGGTCCTGGCCATCGAGCAGCGCGACGGGGCCCGCTTCCACGTCGAGCCGACCTCGCCCCTCCAGCCGATCTCGCTGACCCGGACCCCGGGGTTCAAGGCCTACCTGCCCCAGCGCGACGGGCAGGCTGCGTGACCGATGTCCTCCTCGTCTCACTCGGCTCGACCGCCGGCCTGCGCGCCGCCGACGAGGAGCTGGCCGGCGCCCTGCGGCGGGCCGGGGCCACGGTCGCCGTCGCGGCGGCCGCCCGCCAGCCCGACGTCCGCACCTTCGCCCTGACCGACCTCGTCTGGGCTCGGGCCGCCCGGGCCGCGACCCGCCGGGCGCTGGCCCGCGAGCCGGCCGGGGCGGTGATCTACTCGACGGTCACCGCCGCCCTCCTCTGGCCGGTCCGCGGGGCGATCCGCTTCGACGGTCCGGCGGCCGCCAACCGCCCGGGCCGCCACGGGGTCTGGCAGCGCCCGCTCGAGCGCCGCCGCTTCGGGCAGGCGCCGCTGCTCCTGCCCTCGAGCGACGGCGCCCTCGCCGAGGCCCCGCCTGATTGGCGCGAGGCGCTCGTCGTGCCCGTCCCGGTCGAGGCGTCGGGCCCGCCCGCGCCGGTCCGGGACATCGCGGCGGTCACCTACGGGGCCAACCCCCACAAGAAGGGGCTCGACCGGGTCCTCGCCGCCTGGACCGAGGCCCGGCGGCCGGGGGAGGAGCTGGTGGTGGCCGGCGTGGACGTCCCCGACGCTCCGGGCGTGCGGGGGGTCGGGATGATCGAGCGCGGCGCCTATCGGGCCCTCCTGCGCCGGGCCCGGGTCTACGTCACCGCCCCCCGCCGGGAGGACTACGGGATCGCCCAGCTCGAGGCCCTGGCCGACGGATGCATGCTCGTCACGAACGCGGCCCCCGGCCCGTACGTCGCCCTCGAGCTCGCCCGCCGGCTAGACCGGCGCCTGGTCGTCGGCGGGGACCTGGCCGGCGCGCTGCGGGCGGCGCTCGACACGCCTCGGGCGGGCTACGCGGCGGCGGCCGCCGCCGAGCTCGAGCCGTTCACGCCGGCCAGCGTCGATCGGCTGGTCGCCGAGCGGGTCTGGCCGGCCCTGGCCGGCGGCTTCGCCGGCTAGCGGGCCCGGCGGGCCAGGTAGATCGCGGTGGCGAGCGGACCGCCGACGGCGACGACGAGGAGGGCGATCTGGAAGACCATGGTCGCGGTGCCCGGTCCTGGGGTGGTGCAATGCACGGGCCCCCCGCCCTGCTGATCGCACGAGCCGGTGGTCGCCGCGGCGCCGAGGACGACGACGGCGGTGGCGAGGCCGCCGGGGACGACGAGCGTGCCGATCCACTTCTCGCCCGTCGTCCAGGCCCGCGAGCTCCAGAGGAGAACGAGCCCGACGATCCACCCGAAGCCGACGAGGAACCCGCCGAACAGAAGCAGGAAGATGGCCGACCACTCCCGCGTCCCGCGCGCGTCTGCCGTCGCCTCGGCCGGCGGTAGCTCGGCGGCGATGATCTCCTCCGGTTCGCCGAGGCGGTCGAGGACGGTGAGCACGTCGGCGTCGGACGCGCCGGGGCCGAGCGTCTCGGACAGGTGCTCCTCGATGTCGGCGACCAGCTCGCCGAGGCGCCGGCGGGGAAGTCGGCGTCCGGCCCGGCGAAGCCGCACCAGATAGTCCGCGGCCAGGGGAGGGAGGGTGGTGGTCGTCATCTGATCGCTCCGGGTTCGAGCAACGCGTCCACCGAGGAACGGAACCGTGCCCATTCGCTCCGGAAGGCCGTCAGCGCCGCCTGACCAGTCGGCGTGAGCGAGTAGTAGCGGCGGGGTGGCCCGGACGGCGACTCTCGCCAGGTCGTCTCGACCGTGCCGTCCCGCCGCAGGCGGCTGAGGAGCGGATACAGCGTCCCCTCGGTGGTGACCAGGCCATCCGTCTCGGCGAGGGCCCGGACGAGCTCGAAGCCGTAGCGCTCAGTGTCACGCAGCATGGCCAAGACGCAGAACTCGATCACCCCGCGGCGAAGCTGTGAGATTGCCGTATCCGGCCTGACTACCATGCTTTGCAAAGTAGCTGGCCCGACCATCTATGTCAAGACACTCCGGCCGTCCGGGTCGGGGCCACGACGTGCGCAGGGGAACCTGCCGGCCGGGCCGGCCCCCCACGGTATGTCCGCGGGGGCCGGCCCGGGGCAGCCAGGCGGCCGGCCGGACTGCGTCTGGGACTCGGGTCAGGCGGTGGTCAGACGGAGACCGGAATCGTGACGGCCGGGGCGACGGCGGTGGCGCCGGTGTCGGGAGCGATGCCCGCCCCGCCGCGCAGGGCGTGGATGGCGTTCCAGAACGTATGGCGCGCTGCCTCGATGCTCGTCCGGTAGGTGGCGGCCGCAGTCCGGATCTGGGCGCGGTAGCCGGCGAGGGTCGTGCGGGCCTGCTGGCGGGCGGTCCGGCAAGCGGCGGACGGCCGGGTCGCGCACGCCTGGCGGGTCTGGGCGCGCAGAGCGATCACCGCCTGCTTGATCGGCGTGACCGTGGTGAAGTAGGCGGCCTGGGTGGTCGTGAAGCTGGTTCCGAGCGTGGTGCAGAGCGCCGTGACCTGCGCGCTCAGCGGACGCAGCTTGATCGGCCCGCCCCCGTGGGCGATGTTGTTGCACAGCCGGGAGGCGACCGGGAACGTCTGGTTGAAGCTGCGCTGACCCGGGCGGGCACTCGCGGCGGCGGGGAGGACGAGCAGCGCGAGTGCGCCGAGCGCGAGTCCGTGGCGGAGACGAGACATTGAAAGCTCCTTGCGTTGGGAGGCGTGGGTACCCGGTAGACCGCTCGGAGCCCGCTCGGGTTGGCCGGTTAGGCGGAAATGTTCGGTCGTCGGGCGTCCGGCCCTGGGCGTCCGGAGCCCCGGCGCGACCGCGCTCGAGCTCGCGCATCCGGCGGCGCACCTTCTCGGCCAGGTCGGAGCCCACCGGCAAGCCGGTAGCGGGCAAGCCGCTAACGGGGCCGCTTGAGCGTCCTGACGAGCTCGGGCCAGGGAAGGGTGTTGCGGACCTGCTCGGGCCCGAGCCAGGCCCGGCGGGCCGTCCAGACCCCGTAGCGCATGACCTCGAAGCGGGCGCTCACGTGGGCGTCCGAGTTGATCACGATCCCGACGCCGGCCTGGGCGGCCGCCCGGGCGTGGATCTCGCTGAGGTCGCGCCGGTTGGGGTTCGAGTTGATCTCGAGCAGGGTGCCGGTCGCCGCCGCGGCGGCGATCACCGCGTCCATCTCGACCGGATAGGGCGGCCGGCGCTCGATCATCCGCCCGGTCGGATGGCCGATTGCGTCGATCAGGGGGTGGCCGGTGGCCGCGACCATCCGCGCGGTCATCGCGTCGCTGCCGATCCCGAACGCCGTGTGGACGCTGGCGATCACCCAGTCGAGCTCCGCGAGCAGGTCGTCGGCGTAGTCGGGCGACCCGTCGGGGAGGATGTTGACCTCGCTGCCGGCGAGGACGCGGATCTCGGGCATCCGGGCGTCGACCTCGTGGACCCGCTCGATCTGGCGGCGGAGGTCCTCGGGGGAGACGTGGTTGCCGAAGCCGTGGCTGGCCGAGTGGTCGGTGATCGCCAGGTACTCGTAGCCGAGCCGGGCCGCCGCCCGGGCCATCTCGGCGATCGTCTCCCGTCCGTCCGAGGCGACCGTGTGGCAGTGGAGGTCGCCCCGGATGTCCGTTCGCTCGATCAGCCGCGGCGACGGCCGGTCGAGCTCCCCGCGGTTCTCGCGGAGCTCCGGCTCGATGTAGTCGAGGCCGAGCAGGCCGTACACCTCGGCCTCGGTCGCACACCGATGGGTCGTCCCGGTCGCCTCGGCGAGGACGCCGTACTCGGAGACGCGCAGGCCCCGGCGGACCGCCCGCTCGCGCAGGGCGGCGTTGTGCTCCTTGGACCCGGTCAGGTGCTGGAGGAGGTTGCCGAACTGGTCGGGCGCGACCGCCCGCACGTCGACCGGCATGCCGGTGTGGGTCACCCCCCGGGCGGCGCGCGGCCCGGTGCGGGCCCCGGTGTCGATCGCCTCGAGCGCGGGCAGCGCCTCGAGCAGGGGCCCGGGATCCTCGGCCGCGACGATCACGTCGAGGTCCTTGACGCTGTCCACCCGGCGGCGGACCGACCCGGCCAGCTCGATCCGGGTGGTCGGATCCTCGGCCCGGGCCCGGAGCTCGGCGACGAGGAGGCCCCCGGCCTCGAGCGCCCGGTCGAGCAGGACCCGGCGCCCCCGGCGCCCCCCGGCCCCATCGCCGTCCTCGTCGGCGGCGGCGGCGGTCGCGGCGGCCAGCGAGGCGAGGATCGATTGCTCGAACCTCTCGCCGAACCCCCGGACCTGGCGGAGGCGCTCGTCGCGGGCGGCGGCCCCCAGGCTCACGAGCGAGTCGATCCCGAGCTCCTCGAAGAGCCGCCGGGCGCGCTTGGGGCCGAGTCCGGGGAGCGCGGTCATCTCCAGGAGGCCGGCCGGGAAGCGTTGGCGGAGCTTCTCCGCCGCCGGGATCGTCCCCGTCTCGATCAGGTCGAGGATCTTCCGCTCGAGCGTCGCGCCGATCCCGGCGAGCTCGGTCACCCGTCCGGCGAGCGCCAGCTCGGCCACCGAGACCGGCGCGTCGCGGATCGCCTTGGCGGCGTTCCGATAGGCGACGACCCGGTGGATCACCGCCCCGTCGAGCTCGTAGAGGTCGCCGAGCTCGTCGAGGGCGGCCGCGATCGTCAGGTTTGAGGTGGCGGCGATTCATCTAGGGTAGGCCGCCATGCCCGGCCCCGCATGGCTGATCCTGCCGACTTTCGACGAGGCCGAGAACATCGAGGCGATCGTCGCCGCGGCGCTGGCCGGCCTCGCCGCCGGCGCGCCCGGCGGGTACCGGGTGCTCGTGGTCGACGACTCCTCCCCCGACGGGACCGGGGCGATCGCCGACCGGCTGGCGGCGGCCGACGACCGGGTCGAGGTGCTCCACCGCACCCACCGCGAGGGACTCGGTCCGGCCTACCTGGCCGGCTTCCGCCACGCCCTGGCCGGCGGCGCCGGGCGGGTGCTCGAGATGGACGCCGACTTCTCCCACGATCCGGCCGACCTCGCCCGGCTCCTCGCCGCGGTCGACGGCGGCGCCGACCTCGCGCTCGGCTCCCGCTACGTCGCCGGCGGGGCGGTGACCGACTGGGGTCTCCTGCGCCAAGCGCTCAGCCGCGGCGGCTGCCTCTACGCCCAGGCGGTCCTCGGGCTGCCGATCAAGGATCTGACCGGCGGCTTCAAGTGCTTTCGCCGGGAGGTGCTCGAGGCGATCGACCTCGCCAGCGTCCACTCCCACGGCTACGCCTTCCAGGTCGAGCTGACCTACCGAGCCCTCGCCCGGGGCTTCGAGGTGGCCGAGGTGCCGATCGTCTTCCGCGACCGCCGCCTCGGGCGGAGCAAGATGTCCCCGGCTATCGCCATCGAAGCCTGCTGGATGCTCCCGCGGCTGCGCCTCGCCCGGGCCGCCCGCCGGCGCGGCTGACCCGATCGCCGGCCTCCCCCGGGCCCGAGCCGGCCGGCTGGGCCGGCGGTTCGGCGGCGCTAATGCTCGGCCGCGCGGCGGTCGATGCGAATCGAGTGGAGTCCGCTCCCAGGGTGCCATCCGCCTACGCCTTCGTCGAGGGAGTCCGCCACACCCGCGAGACGCTCGCCGCCTGGCGCGGCCAGCCCTGGTCGGTCCTCCGCGGCTGGCTCCTCGGCAGCCTCGTGGCCGCGCTCTGCCTGCTCGGCGCCGTGTGGCTGATCGCCGCCCTGTCCAACCCGACCCGGGCTCTCGTCACCCGCCCGCCGTTCGTCGTCGGCCACGCCCGGGACGTCGCCTGGGTGCTCGGGCACAACCTCCTCGTCCTCGCCCTCCACGCGATGGCCTGCGTCGCCGGGTTCATCGCCGGGAGCTCGCTCCCCCGCCAGGCCCGCGACCAGCGCGGCGTCCGCCGTTGGGTGCACGAGCACGGCGGGCGGTTCGCCATCGTCTTTGTCGTCGGGGCCACCACTTTCTCCCTATCCGCCCAGGCGCTCGTGATCGGGACACAGGCCGCCGGAGTCGCGGCCAAGCTCGGCACCTCGCCGGGCATCCTCCTGGCCATCCTCCTGCCTCACGCCGTCCCCGAGCTGACCGCGCTCTTCCTCCCGCTCGCCGCCTGGATCATCGCCAGCCGGCGGGGAGAGTGGGACCAGCTCCTCGCGGCGACCCTGGTCACGGTGACGATCGCCGTCCCGACCCTCGTCGCCGCGGCGCTCTTCGAGGTCTACGTCTCGCCCCACCTGTTCGCCGCCGTCCTGCGCTGACGCGGGTGGCCGCGGTCACCGCCGGCAGCCCACTACACTTTGTATAGTAATGGGAAGAGCCGACCCGAAGGAGAGCAAAATGGGCACCCTAGCCGAGGTCACCGACGCCAGCTTCCAGGCCGAGGTGATCGAATGTGAGACCCCCGTCCTCGTCGACTTCTGGGCGCCCTGGTGCGGCCCGTGCCGGGTCGTCGGGCCCGAGCTCGAGAAGATCGCCGCCGAGCGCGAGGATCTGCGCATCGTCAAGCTGAACATCGACGACAACCAGGAGACCGCCGCCAAGTTCGGCGTCCTCTCGATCCCGACGATGATTCTCTTCCGCAACGGGGCGGCCGTCCACACCCTGATCGGCGCCCAGCCGAAGAAGCGGATCGAAGCGGCCCTGGAGCCCTGCCTGGCCTAGCCGGCCCCGGCCCCGGCCTCGGCGCCGGGCGGGCCGGCCGGCGGTGGCGGCGGCGCGGGCCGGCCGGCGGTGGCGGCCGTCCGGCGCCTCAGGCGCGGCGCAGGGCGATCACGAGCGGCCGACCGTCGACGGCGACCGTCTCGCCCTCGCGGATCCCGTCGATCGACAGCGCCGTGGCCAGCGTCTCCCCGGCGATGTAGTCGTCGTGGGCGCGGGCCGCCTCGAGCAGCTCGGCGTCGCCCCCCAGGGTCAGCGTGATCCGATCCTCGACGTCGAGTCCGGCCGCCTTGCGGGCGGCCTGGACGGCGTGGACGATCTCCCGGGCGAGCCACTCCCGGACGAGCTCGGCGTCGAGATGGAGGTCGAGGGCTACCGCATGGGAGCCCTCGCGCTCGAGCCCGTAGCCCTCGAGCGGGGCGAGGGTGACGATCAGCTCCTCGTCCCCGAGCTCGTGATCGCGGCCGTCGACGGAGATCACGACCCGGCCACCCCCGCGCAGCGCCCCGGCGACGTGGGCCGGATCGAGCCCGGCGATCGCCGCCGCCGCGTGGGGCATCGCCCGACCGAAGCGGGGGCCGAGCGCCCGGTAGTTCGGCTTCACCTGATGGTCGCCGAGCTCGTCGGCGGCGGCCACGAAGCGCAGCCGCTTGACGTTGAGCTCGTCGCGGACGAGCTCGGTCAGCCGCTCGATCGCCTGACGCTCCCGTCCGCTGGCCACGACGACCGCCTCACGCAAGGGCTGGCGGGTCCGGAGCTTGGCCTGGGCCCGGGCGGCCCGGCCGAGGCGGACCGTCTCACGCGCGGTCGCCATCGCGAACTCGAGCTCGAGGTCGCGCTCCCCCGGCGTCGGAAACGACTCGAGGTGGACGCTCGGCAGGGCCCCGTCGAGGTTGTCGTAGATCTCGTCGGCGACGAACGGGGTGAACGGGGCGAGCAGGCGCGCGACGGTGGCCAGCGATTCGCCCAGGGTCGCGAAGGCCGCCGGGTCGCCGTCCCAGAACCGCCGGCGCGAGCGCCGGACGTACCAGTTCGAGAGCTCGTCCACGAAGGCGCCGATCGCCCGCCCGGCCCCCGTCGCGTCGTACGCCTCGAGGCGCTCGCCGGCCTCGGCGACGGTCGCGGCCAGCCGGGAGAGGACCCATCGGTCGAGGTCGGTCGGCTCGACCGGCGCGCCCGTCGCCCCGGCCCCGCCGCCGGTGGCGTTGGCGAAGAGCACATAGAAGTAATAGGTGTTCCACAGTGGGCGCAGGAGCATCTGGCCGGCCTCGCCGACCGCCTCGGTCGAGAAGCGGTAGCCGTCCCACGGCGCCTTGGCCGTGAAGAAGTACCAGCGCAGGGCGTCGGCCCCGAAGCGGTCGAGGATCTCGTCGGGGGCGACGATGTTCCCCTTCGACTTCGACATCTTCTGACCCTCGGCGTCGAGGATCAGCCCGAGGCAGACGACGTTGCGGTAGGGGGCCCGGTCGTGGAGGAGCGTCGAGACGGCGAGCAGCGAGTAGAACCACCCGCGGGTCTGGTCGAGCGCCTCGCAGATGAAGTCGGCCGGGAAGGCCCGGGCGAAGCGGTCGGCGTTCTCGAACGGAGCATGGTGCTGGGCGAAGGGCATGGCGCCCGAGTCGAACCAGACGTCGATGACCTCCGGGACCCGCCGCATCGGCTCGCCGCAGTCCTCGCAGGCGAAGGTGATCTCGTCGACGTAGGGGCGGTGCGGGTCGCCGACCGCCGTCCCCGACCGCCGCTCGAGCTCGGCGAAGGAGCCGATGCAGACGAGGTGGCCGGCCGCGCAGCGCCAGATCGGCAGCGGGGTGCCCCAGTAGCGCTCGCGCGAGAGGGCCCAGTCGACGTTGTTGTTCAGCCAGTCGCCGAAGCGGCCGTGCTTGATGTGGTCCGGGTGCCAGTCGACCGACTCGTTCGCCGCCAGGAGGCGGTCGCGCCGGCGCGTCGTGGCGATGTACCACGACGGCTTGGCGTAGTAGATCAGAGGCGTCCCGCAGCGCCAGCAGTGCGGATAGGAGTGCTCCTTGCGCTCGGCCCGCAGCAGCCGGCCGCGGGCCCTCAGGTCGGCGATCAGGTCGTCGTCGGCGTCGCGGACGTGGCGCCCGGCGTACGGCCCGATCGTCTCGTCGTAGGTTCCGTCGAGACGGACGGGGTTGACCACGTTCAGGCCGTAGGCGGCCCCGAGGCGGAAGTCGTCCTCGCCGAAGGCGATCGCCGTGTGGACGAGGCCGGTGCCGTCGTTGTCGGAGACGAAGTCGGCCATCAGGACCGTGTGCGCCCGCTCGCCCCACGCCGACCCGGGGATGTAGTCGAACGGCGGCACGTAGGCGACCCCGTCGAGCGCCCGCCCGGGGAAGCGGTCGAGGATCTCGGGCTCGCCCCCGAGCACGCGCGCGGCGAGCGATTCGGCGAGCACGTAGACGGCCCCGCCCGACCGGGCGCGCACGTAGGTCAGGTCGGGGTCGGCGGCGATCGCCGCGTTGGCGACCAGGGTCCACGGCGTGGTCGTCCAGATCAGGAGCTCGTCGCCGTCGGCGAGCCGGCCGCCGGCCCCGGCGACCGGCATGGCGACGTAGACCGACGGATCCTCGACGTCCCGGTAGCCGAGGGCCACCTCGTGCGAGGACAGCGCGGTCCCGCACCGCGGGCAGTACGGGACGACCTTGTGGCCCTCGTAGAGGAGGCCCTTCTCGTGGATCTGGCTGAGCGCCCACCAGACCGACTCGATATAGGCGTCATCGAGCGTGCGGTAGGCGTCGTCGAGGTCGATCCAGAAGCCGATCCGCTCGGTCAGGCGGTTCCAGTCCTCCAGGAACTCGAAGACCGACTCCCGGCAGCGGCGGTTGAACTCGGCGATCCCGAACGCCTCGATCTCCTCCTTGGACTCGAGCCCGAGCTGCTGCTCGACGGCGATCTCGACCGGGAGGCCGTGGCAGTCCCAGCCCCCCTTGCGCTCGACCCGGTAGCCGCGCATCGTCTTGTAGCGGGGATAGATGTCCTTGAACACCCGGGCCAGCACGTGGTGGACGCCGGGACGCCCGTTGGCCGTCGGCGGCCCCTCGTAGAAGACCCACGGCTCGGCCCCCTCCCGGCGGCGCAGCGACTCGGCGAACACCTCGCGCGAGCGCCAGCGCCCGAGCACCTCCTGCTCGAGCTCGGGGAACGACTGCTGCGGATCGACCGCCCGGTAGGCCATGGCGCTTGATTCTAGGTCGGCGGCGTCGATGGGCTCCACGCCCCGTGGCGCGGTCGCAGCGATGCTTGGTCTGGACGTGCACGGTCCGGGCCGCTGGATGCGTGAGCTCCGCGAAGCGCACACCCCGGAGGCCCGGACCCTGCGTCACGGCCGGGGCGCCGTTCGCGTCACCCGCGGGCCTACTGAAGCGTGATCATCACGCGCCGCGCGCCGGTTCCGGAGCGGTAGGTGCCATTGATCACCCGATTGAAGGCCGCGTAGATCTTGTAGCCGTCCGGAAGTACCCCACTTCCGGAGAAGCCGTTGTCGGGGATGTGAAACGAGTGGGGGAACTTCGACGGGACAGGGGCCGTCGTCGCGTACGGCTGGCCGACGCTCAGAAACCGGTCGCGGACGACGAACTTCAGGGCCCCGTCCCGGAGCGACAGCGGAGTCAGACTGAGCAGCGGAATCGGAACCAGCGGGAGCGGGCCCGCCGGCGGCGAAGTCGTGTCGGGCGCAACCGGCGGCACGCAGTCCCGGTAGGCCTGCACCGTGCTGAGGAGCGCCGCGCTCGTGACCTGCGCCTCGGCACATGCGAGCGTTGTCCCCGGCGTGCCCCCGCCATACCCGTCGTTGGTTGACGAGTCGCCGATGTCGACGGTCCAGCCGGAGGGCAGTCCCTGGTACTCCACCACGATGTTCGCCTGGGTGCACCTGATTCGCTTGGTCGGGTGATAGTCCAGCTGGACCACGGCCTGGCTGAGGGTGGCGTTAGCGGAGGTGATCTTGCTCCCCGGTAGCAGTGAGCCGAGTTGAACTCCGGTCTTGAGGTCGTACGCCCAGAGGTTGTTGGGGCAGAGAGACCGTGGCCTCACGAGTGCCGACTTGTGGGCGCTAGGACGCGGGGCGGCCTCGGCGATCACCGCCGGTGCGGCCACGCCTGCGAGGATCGCCGAGACCCCGATGGCGCGTGTCATGCGTGCATGCCGCAGCGCGTACATCCGCGCGCGCCGTCTCCGGCGAAGGTCGGTCTTCGGCCGTGAGGAGATTTTGCGGTGGCTCATCTGTATGGTCATGTTCAGTCCTTCGATCGAGTGTTTGCCATGAAGGGAAGATCGCGGCAATCCCCGGCCGCGCGTACGACTTCGAGCGTCCGCCGCGGACCCCACCTGGCTCATCGCGAGCCAGCATTCGAGAGGCCGAACCTCCAGGAGGGAGCGCGCTAGGCTCCGGCGATGGTGCGTTTATTTGGTGCGGCGCGCGCCGCCACCGAGGCTCGCACCTGATGGGCTTCTTGCCGTCGAGTGAACCGGCCCGGTGGCGGAAGTTCGCACTGCTCCTCCCAGTCCTGTGCGGCGTGATCGTCGCCACGGGCGTGGCGGCGTCGGCACCGGTCCAACGCCTCGAGCAGGACAGCGTCCAGGCGCGCTTCCGGATTCGCGGCACTCAGCCGCCGCCGCGGAATGTGGTCATCGTGGCGTACGACGACCGCAGCGCCGAGCTCCTTGGGCAGCGGCCCCCAGTAGCGCGATCCCTTCACGCGCGGCTGCTCGACCGCCTGCGCCTCGCACGCCCGAAGGTGATCGCATACGACATCCAGTTCACGGAGCCGACCGTGAGCAGCGACGACCTCGCTCTCTACGACGCCGTCGGTCGGGCGCGCCCAGTGGTCCTGGCCACGGCGGACGTGACGGTGAACGGCGATACGCGCGTGCTCGGTTCGACGGCGAACGTCGAGCGGGTGGGCGGGCGCGTGGGAGCGGCTCTCTACCCGCTCGGTCCGGGTGGCATCTACAACCGGATGATCGGAAGGGCGAACGGCCTGCCGACGTTCGCCGTCGTGACGGCGGAGCTGGCTGGAGCCCGACCGCGGCCAGATGATCTCGCCGGCAGCGGAGCGCTGATCGACTACCTGGGGCCCCCGGGGACCGTGCGCACGTTCTCCTTCGTCGACGTCCTCAAGGGTGGCGTGCCGGCTGCGGGGTTCCGCGGCAAGGTCGTGGTGGTTGGCGTGACGGCCGTCGGATCGGAGGACGTTCACCCGACCCCGGCGCCCGGCGGCAACCAGATGTCGGGGAGCGAGATCCAGGCCAGCGCGATCGCTACGGTCCTCCGCGACTTCCCGCTTCGAGACGCCGGGTCCTCGATCGACACCCTCGCGGTGCTGCTCCTCTCGATCGCGGGAGCCATCGCGGGCCGCCGGTGGGATCCCCCGCTGGCCTTGGCGGTCACCGTCGTCGTGGCGGTGGCGTTCGCCGCGCTGACTCAGGTGGCGTTCGATTCCGGAATGGTGCTCACCACCGTCGCGCCGCTCCTCGGCATGGGCGTCTCCGCACTGGGCGCCGTGGCTGTCGAGCAACGCACGGTCCGGCGCGAGCGCGGCCGCCTAGCCGAGCTCGTCGCCCATCTCGCCCCGGGCGAGGATCCGGAGCGGGTGCTCGAACGGGTGGCCGGCACCGGCGAGGACGCGGTCCTGCTCGAGGGAGCGCGATTCGGCGCCTACCGGATCGGGGGGCTGCTGGGCCTGGGAGCGATGGGCGTCGTCTACCGGGCGCATCACGGCGCGCTCGACCGCTCGGTCGCGATCAAGGTTCTGGCGCCGGTTCTCGCCGCGGATGAGCGAATTCGCGAGCGCCTGCGCCGCGAGGCCCTCAACGCCGCGCGCCTGGAGCACCCGAACGTCGTCGGTGTGTTCGACGCCGGGGTCCACCAGGGGCGCATGTACATCGCGATGCAGCTCGTCGAGGGCCGCCCGCTCGACGAGCTCGTCGGGACGCCGCAGCTCACGACGCAACGGATGGTGGAGGTCGTCGAGATGGTGGCAGCCGGCCTCGACCACGCCCACGAGCGCGGCGTCGTCCACCGCGACGTCAAGCCACAGAACATCCTCGTCGAGGAGGCGACCGGACGGGCTCTGCTCGCCGACTTCGGGATTGCGGCCGCCGCCGAGCAGGAACGGCTGACCGCGCTTGGGGACCTGGTCGGCACCGTCGCCTACGCCGCCCCCGAGCAGCTCGCCGGAGCCGAGCCGGACCGACTCGTCGACGTCTATGCCCTCGGCTGCGTGCTCTTCGAGTTGCTGACCGGCCACCTGCCGTTCGAGCGCGCCACGCTCCCGGCCGCCATCCAGGCACACCTGACAGACCCGCCCCCCGCCGTCAGCACCTGGAGGTCCGACCTGCGCGACTCCGGCATCGACGGCGTAGTCATGCGCGCGCTCGCCAAGACGGCGAAGAACCGCTGGCAGAGCGCCGGCGCGCTGGCCGATGCTGCGCGTGCGACGCTTATGGGACCGGTCACTTGAGGATGTAGCTGTTCGGTGCCCGCACTATCCCCTTCGAGCGGAATCGCCGGTCGAACACCTCGACCTGCCCGCGCGTAACTTGTATGAGCGTCCCGTCGCAGCGATCGGCAACGAGGAATCGGGTGCCGCGTGTCTCGGCGCTGCCAAGGCCGGTCATGGTGCGGGTCCGTCCCACGCCGTCGCTCCAGAGCTTGCGCACAACCCGATGAGAACCTTTACGACTCGCGTGCGCCGTGGCGTCGAATCTTCGCAGCGGACTGCCCGCACCGCAGGTGGCGCGAAAGTCGCCTCCGGCCAGCTTGGCGACGACGGTTGCACCCCGCGCGGGCGCCTGTAGCAGCTGGAAGATCCCGCCGTAGACGTTCGTCCGCCCCGGCTTGCCGTCGGCACGGGTGGTCTCGAGGCTGATGGCGCCGTGCTGCGTATCGACGAACGCACCGATCGGCACGAGCTCCCCCGGGCCTATGACGCTGCAGGCTCGCTGCACTCCGGTGCACACCATCGCAGGGCCCGGGTACCCGGCCACGCTCACCGACTGAACGGCATTCGTCACTCCGGGGGAGCCCACGCAATCCGTTGGTACTACACACCGAATCGGCCGGTCCGATCGACCGCGCGCGACCCTGAGGTGCGCGTTCTCGCCGCCGGTCGTGGCCGGCGCCTCAGCGCCCGACACAGATCCGCTGACGGCGAATGCGAGGACGATACAGATGGCGGTGCGCACAACGTCCCGCCTAGCGTTGTCCGTCAAGGCCGCGCTCCAGGATGGCCTGGGCGAGGAGGTGCGGACGTTCGCGTGGCGCGTGCGTTGGCAGCCCGAGCTTGATGCACAGGCTGTCGATCCGGCGTTGGACGGTGCGCTCCGAAAGGCTGACGGCTGTGGCGATCTCCGCACGGCTGGCGGGTCGCGGAGCGAGCGCTCCGGGCACCCGGAACGGCGCGACCAGCATCGCGGCGACCTCGCGCTCCTGATCGCTCAGCTTCGCAGTGAGCGGCGACGCGGGCTCGGTCCCGACGCTACCCGGGACGGGCGGGAGAACCAGTTGCAACCGCGCGCTGCCGAGCACGAGGGTGTCGCCGTGTCGCAATCGGGTCGGACGGTCGAGCGGGCGACCGTTCAGAATCGTGCCGTTGCGAGAGTCGAGGTCCGTCGCCACGACAGCTCCGCCATGACGGCTGAGCTCGAGATGATCACTCGAAACCTTGTAGTCATCGAGCACTACGTCACAGACGGCCCCGCGACCCAGCACCATCCGCTCGCCGTCGAGTACCAGCTGCCCGCGCAGCTCTCCGCCCACGTGGAGCCAGAACTTCGGCGGGATCCACGCGTCCGACGATCCCGCGTCTAGCGGTGCCCGCGACGCCGATGTGAGTCGGTCGGGCTGGACCTTGCTCATCTCAGACCTTTCTCGGAAGCCAATCCTACGTCAATGCCACCCCGAGTGACAGCGAACCCACGCCGCTCAAGCGGCGAGCTTGCGACAGATCTGCGCGAGCGACCGCTTCTCGGCTTCGTCGAGCACCGCGAAGGTGTCGGCGACGCGCCGCGTGTGCTCGGGGAAGAGCCGGTCGACCGCCGCTTGTCCATCGGCGCTCAGCACCACGCTCTGCGCTCGCCGGTCGTTGGCCAACGGGCGGCGCCCCACGAGGCCAGCCGCCGCCAAAGTCGACACCACCTCGCTGGCGTTGGCCTTCGACATCCGCAGGCGGGCCCGCAGCGCCCGCAGCTCGAGCTCGCCCCCCGCCGTGTTGAGGACGACGAGAACCGAGAAGCCCGACCCCGAGAGGCCCTCCCGCTGGAGCTCGCTCGACAGCCGCCGGCGCACGCTCGCCTCGGCCCGCAGGAGCGAGTCGAGGGCCCGATGGGCGAGGGGATCACCGGGTACGAGACCCATGGCGTCACGCTAGCGCCGAGGGCGGACGTCGCCCCCCGGGGCGGCCGGTGGATTCCTTCTACGATGGCCCGATGTGGAGCCGACCCGTGGGGATGGCGCTCGGCCTGACGGTCGCGCTCGGCGGGTGCGGCGACGGGAAGGCGCCCCTCCCCGGCGCCTGCCTGGGCAACCGGGCGACCCTCGAGCGCGCCCTCGCCGCCGCGCCGGGTCCCGTCCGCCTCCCCGGCGGCACGCCGATCTCGACCTGCGTCGAGCGGGCCGACGACAGCTCGCTCCAGCTGGTCGGCACCGTCCTCAGCACGACGGCCGACCATCTCGCCGCCCAAGCCCCGGCCGACCCGGCGATCGCCCTCGACCTCGGCTACCTGGTCGGGGCCGTCCGGCGCGGGGCGGCCCCGACCAACGGGCTGGCCGGGCAGCTCCGGCAGCGGATCGAGGCCGCGGCGGCGCTCCGCGACGCCGGGCCCGGTCCGCTCGCCGCGCTCCATCGGGGTATCGGCGCCGGGCAGAGCAGCGGATGAGGCTCCGCCTCTACCACCACCCGGACGGCGCGCGCGTCGCCTACCGGGAGACCGGCACCGGCCCGACGCTCGCCCTCCTCCACTCGGCGATGCTCTCCCACAAGGAATGGGAGCCGGTCGTCGACTCCCTCGCCGACCGCTTCCGCCTCGTCCTCCCCGACCTCCCCCTCCACGGCGACTCCGAGTCCGGGCGCGACTTCCCCTACACCCGCGATTGGTTCCTCGACGTCCTGGCCGGGTTCAGCGCCGAGGTCCTCGGCCCGCGCCCGATGCTCGGCGGGCACGATCTCGGGGCCGAGCTGATCCTCCACGCGACGCTCGGGGGCCTGATCCGTCCGACCCGGATCGTCCTCATGCCCAACCGGATGCACGGCCGCCCGAGCCACGCCCGCCTGGCCCGGACCTGGCGGATCGCCGTCCGGGCGGCCGCGGTGCCCGGCCTCGATCGGGTCCTCTCCCACGGGGCCCAGGCCGTGTTCCGCCCGGAGCTCGGCCCCCGGTTCTCGGCGCGCGGGACCCCCGAGGCGTCCGACCTCGTCCGGCACGCCTTCGCCGATGTCGGCGGCAACGCCAAGCTGGCCCGATCTTGGGCGCGCTTCGCCGCCCGCTGGCCGTCCGGCGCCCAGGATCAGCTCCGCGGCGCCTACGCCCAGCTCGCCCCGCCGGTGCTCCTCCTCTGGGCCGACGCCGACGCGATCTACCCGCTCGCGCTCGCCGAGGAGGCGCTCGAGCTGATACCCGGAGCCCAGCTGCGCGTGCTGCCGGGCACCGGCTACCTCCTGGCCTACGACGACCCGGTCGGGGTGGCCCGGGAGCTCGCCGCCTTCTGCGTGTAACGTGGCCGCCAGCGAGGACAGCCCAACCCCGGGAGACGACCGATGACGCAGGAGCGGCTCTACGGCGCCGAGACCCAGAAGGCGATCGACAACTTCCCGATCTCCGGGGAGCCGGTCCCCCTCGCCGTCGTCCACTGGCTGGCCCGGATCAAGGGGGCCGCGGCCCAGGTCAACGGCGAGCTCGGCCTGCTCGACGAGGGGCTCGCCGCCCGGATCGCCGCGGCGGCCGCCGAGGTCGCCGGTGGACGCCACGACGAGCAGTTTCCGATCGACGTGTTCCAGACCGGCTCGGGAACCTCGACGAACATGAACGCCAACGAGGTGATCGCCGCCCTCGCCGGGGACGGGGCCCATCCGAACGACCACGTGAACCTCGGTCAGTCCTCCAACGACGTCTTCCCCTCCGCGGTCCACCTCGCCGCCCTGGAGCTCGTGACCCGCGAGCTGCTCCCGGCCCTCGGCGGCCTCGAGCGCGCCTTCGCGGCCAAGGCCGGCGCCTTCGCCGACATCGTCAAGGCCGGCCGGACCCACCTCATGGACGCCGTCCCGGTCACCCTCGGCCAGGAGTTCGGCGGCTACGCCGCCCAGATCCGGCTCGCCGGCGACCGCATCACCGCCACGCTCGGCCGGGTCGCCCAGATCCCCCTCGGCGGGACGGCGACCGGCACCGGGCTGAACACCCATCCGGAGTTCGCCGGACGGGTGCGGGCGAAGCTGGCCGAGGAGGCCCGGCTCGAGGTCGCCCCACCGGCCGACCCGTTCGAGGCGCAGGCCAACCGCGACGCCCTGGTCGAGCTCTCGGGCGCCCTCAAGGTGCTCGCGGTCTCGCTCACCAAGATCGCCCAGGATCTCGCGCTGATGGGCTCGGGACCCCGCGCCGGGATCGGCGAGGTCCTCCTCCCCGAGCTCCAGAAGGGGAGCTCGATCATGCCGGGCAAGGTCAACCCGGTGATCCCCGAGGTCGTCCTCCAGGTCGCCGCCCAGGTGATCGGCAACGACACGGCGATCACCATCGGCGGGATGCAGGGGAACTTCGAGCTCAACGTCCGCGTCCCGCTGATCGCCCGCAACCTGCTCCAATCGATCGCCCTCCTGACCAGCGCGGCCACCGTCCTCGACGAGAAGTGCGTCCAGGGCCTCGAGCCCAACCGGGACGGCTGCGAGCGGAGCGCCGAGTCGACGCTGGCCGTGGCGACCGCCCTCAACCCGCACATCGGCTACGACCGGGCGAGCGCGATCGTCAAGGAGGCGACCGCGTCGGGGCGCACCCTGCGGGAGGTGGCGCGCGAGCACGGGGTCGGCGACGACGTCCTCGACGAGGCCCTCGACCTGCGCCGGATCGCCCGCGGCAACGCCTGACCGGCTCGGCCGGCGCCGGCCCCTTGCCATCATCAGCGGATGAGAAAGCGCCAGTCGCGCAGCCACAGCCGCAGCCGCAGCCGCAGCCGGGGCCTCCTGGAGTTCGTCCTCACCGCGGCCGTCGCCCTCGGTCTCGCCTTCTGCGTCCAGGCCTACGCGATCAAGCCGTACCGGATACCGAGCCCGTCGATGGAGCCGACGCTCAACGTCGGCGACCGCGTCCTCGTCAACCGCTTCTCCCACCGGCTCGGCGCCGAGCCGAAGGTCGGCCAGATCGTCGTGTTCCATCCGCCGAGCGGGGCCGACGCGATGCCGGCGCGGTGCGGCGTGCCGGCGTCCGCTGAGAGCCCGTGCCCCCAGCCGACCGACCGCCCGTCCTCCCAGACGTTCATCAAGCGGGTGGTCGGGGTCGGCGGCGACCGGATCGCCGTGCGCGGCGGCCACGTCCTCCGCGACGGGGCCCGGGAGCCCGATCCGTACATCGCGCCGTGCGCCGGCGGCGAGGGCTGCGACCTCCCGCGCGCGATCACCGTCCCGGCGGGCGACGTCTTCCTGATGGGCGACAACCGGGGCGACTCCGACGACAGCCGCTTCTGGGGCCCGGTCCCCCTCGCCTGGGTGATCGGGCAGGCCGTCTCCGTCTACTGGCCACCCAGCCGGGTCGGCACGCTCTAGCCTACGGCGACTTCGCCGCGCTGGCGAAGGCCCGCTTGACGACGACGAAGCCGTCCTTCTCGACGCCCTCGTAGCTGATCAGGCCCTTCTGGTTGAGCCCGCGCACGAGCGCGATGTGGGCCACCGAATGGCGGATCGACCCCCCGGCGAAGGCCGGCGACACCGCGAAGTCGCGCAGGTCCCAGACGAGCATCCCGCCGAGGTAGGGCAGGCTCCGGTAGACCGCGATGTGGGTGGCCAGCAGGCGCGCCTGGAACCCGTAGCTCCCGGGGTTGGGCGCCGGGTTCAGGTAGTTGGCCTCGGCCCCGAACTCGCTGACGATGAGCACCTTCCCGGCGAAGGTCGCGTGCAGGGAGTCCAGGCGCTCACGGATCAGCCCGGTGAGCACCGGCTGGGAGACGAGGGGCGACTCGTACCAGCCGAGGTAGTTGGTCTCCCCGATCGCGTCGACGTTGTCGTAGATCGGGCCGGCCACCTGCGGCGGATGCGGACCCCAGATGTCGAGCGCGACCAGCCGTCCCGGGTCGTTGGCGTGGATCCAGGCGGCCATGTCCTCGACGTACATCGCCTGACCCCCGGCGTGGCCGTTGCCGGCCACCTCGTTGGCCAGGTTCCAGGCGATGATCGACGGGTGGGTCTGGGCCTGGCGGATGGTGACCCGGGCCCGCTTCTCGGCCAGGCGCTCGAGCGCCGGCGTGTTCGAGAGCCAGGCCCCCGACGGGTCGACCGGGCCGACGCCCTGCCAGACGAGGATCCCGGCCGCGTCGAGCTTCTCGAGCAGCCCCAGGTCCAGCGGGTGCTGGGAGCGGGTGGCGTTGGCCCCGAGAGCCTTCAGCTCGGTGACGATCGCGTCCTGGTCGGCCGGGGTCAGCGCGTCACCGTGGCCGCGGATGTCCTCCTGGATCGACGCGCCGCGCAGGGTCAGGGGGGCGCCGTTGAGCGTCAGGGTCCCCCCGGAGCCGCTGATCTGGCGCAGTCCGACCTTCAGTCGGTACTCGCTCTCGTCGCCGACCTTGAGATCCAAGTCGTAGAGGTGGGGGTTCGACGGCGACCAGAGGGTGGGGTTGTCGACCGTCACCTGCGCCTGGGCCACGGCGAAGTGGCCCTGCGCGACCGCCACCGAGCCGAACTTCAGGTCTACCGACCCGTTGCCGTCGCTGAGGGTGCCGGTCGGCGTGAGCGTCCGATCCGGCGCGCTGTTGTGGACCTCGACGCCGACCGTGACCTGGGCCGGGCCCGACCCGTCGGAGGTGGGCGCCAGGGTCGTGGTGATCGTCGGGTTGACCAGGTCGCTCGGGCCGAGCGGCCGCACCGAGACCTCGCCGTTGATGCCGCCGAAGTTGAACCAGGTCCGGTGGTAGCCGGCCAGGCTCTGGGCGGTCGGGTCGCGGTAGTCGGCCCGCACGACGAGGAGGTGGGAGCCGGGCCCCGCGTTGAAGTGGTACTCGAACGGGAGGTAGGTCCCCAGGTGGGCCGAGCCGAGGTGCCGGCCGTCGAGCCAGACGTCGGCGCGGAAGTTGACCGACTCGAAGCGCACGGAGTAGCCGCCGCTGACCGGGGTCGTGAACGTGGTCCGGTACCAGGCGATCGACCCGGCGTAGTTCTTGATCCCGGCGGCCCCGGTGATCGGCGTGGCGTTGGCCACGTGGGGCACCGAGACCGCCCCCCCGGCGAACCGGCCCTGCGGCCACCCGTGGCTGAGGCCCCGGTTGGTCGGGTCGCGGGCCAGGACCCAGCCGGCGCGGAGCGCGATCCGGTTGGTCGGGCCCTCGAGGACCGTCGGCTGGTGCGCCGGGTCGATCGGGTCGGTCCGGGCGCTGCTCGCCGAGCCGATCAGCACCGCCAAGACGACGATGACGCCCACGGCCAGCGCCGCCCCCGGCACCGCCCACAACAGAGAAATGCGCCGCTCGCGCGCCGGCGTGCCGAGCACGCGCTGGAGCACGCGGCTGGGCCGCATGGCTTCTTGAGCACCCACGCTTGGCGACATGGTACGGGGTTCGTCTACGTTGTCAGCCGGCCGGTGGCCCCGGGTCCATCCGCCCGAGCAGCTCGAGGGCCCCCGGCTTGGACAGGGGCTCGTTGAGGTTGCCGCACTTGGGCGACTGGATGCACGACGGGCAGCCGTGCTCGCAGCGGCACTCGGCGATCAGGCGCCGGGCGTCGGCGACCAGGGTCTCGAACTCGCGAAACGCCTGGCGGGCGATCCCCACGCCGCCCGGATGGCCGTCGTGGATGAAGATCGTCGGGCCTCCGGTCTGGGGGTGGGCGTTGGTCGAGAGGCCGCCGATGTCCCACCGGTCGCACATGGCGATCAGCGGGAGCACGGCGATCTGGGCGTGCTCGGTCGCGTGGAGGGCTCCGAGGAGGACCTCGGCCGGGAAGTCGTGCGCCAGGAGGTCGTCGAGCTCGAACCAGAGCGCCTGGGTGGCGAACGTGTTCGGCGGCAGGTCGAGCGCGGTGAGGTCGATTGGCTCGTGGTCGGCCGATCGCCGCCGCTGGAAGGCGAGGACGGTGTCGGTCACCGTCACCCGCCCGAACGAGAGCCGGACGCCGAGGGTCTCCCGCCGGTCGAGCAGCCGCTCGATCAGCGTCTCGGTGTCGCTCTTCGGCTGGGTGTAGTAGTCGCCGTCGAAGGGCTCGACCCAGGCCTCCCGCGAATCGAGGTCGAGGGCCCGGACGACGTAGCGCCGGCCCAGGTGGAGGTAGATCGCGCCCTCGTGGAGGGTCGAGTAGGCCCGGCTGGCGTCGTCTGAGCCGAGCAGCTCGCCGGTCCGCGTCTCGATGATCGCGAAGCGGGCCGCCGAGGCCGAGCGGAGCGAGACCTCGCCCGCCGGGTAGCGCTCACGCCGGCGCACGACGAAGGCCTCGCCCTTGCGGCGGAGGTCCCCGGTCCCGACCAGGCGCTCGGCGTAGGCCTCCAGGCGGGGACCGAGGAACTCGTCGTCGACGGCCGGGTCGAGCGGCCCCTCGTGGGCGGCGCAGACGAGGTGCTGGAGGTGGATCTGCTCGGACTCGTGGTCGAGGATCGCCGCCTCGACCGGACGCTCGAGGAACTCCTCCGGGTGGCGGGCGAAGAACTGGTCGAGCGCGTCCTCGCCGGCGATGTATACGGCCAGGCCGCTGCCCCGGCGGCCGGCCCGGCCCCACATCTGGCGCAGGCTGGCCACGGTGCCCGGGAAGGAGATGACGATCGCCGCGTCGAGTCCCCCGACGTCGATCCCGAGCTCGAGGGCGTCGGTCGTGATCACCGCGGCCAGCTCGCCCCCGGCCAGGCGCCCCTCGATCGCCCGCCGCTGCTCGGCCGTGTACCCGGCCCGGTACGGGGTGATCCGGTCGACGAGCTCGGGGGCCCCGATCCGCTCGAGCTCGGCTTGGGTCATCCGGTGCACCGTCTCGACGCCCTTGCGCGAGCGGACGAAGCAGATCGTCCGCGCCCCGACCGAGACGAGCCGGGCCAGGAGCTCCGCGCCCTCGGCCAGGGCCGAGCGTCGCAGGCCGAGGGCCGGGTCGGTGATCGGCGGGTTCCAGACGGCGATCCGCCGCCGGCTCGACGGCGCCCCGTCGCGGTCGATCAGGCGCAGCCCGTCGAAGCCGGTCAGCCGCTCGCCGAGCTCGATCGGGTTGGCGATCGTCGCCGAGGCGAGCAGGAAACGGGGCTCCGTCCCGTAGGCGGCGGCGATCCGGCGCAGGCGGCGCAGGACGTTGGCCACGTGGGAGCCGAACACCCCCCGGTAGACGTGGGCCTCGTCGACCACGACGACCGCGAGGTTGGCGAACAGCTCGGCCCAGGCGCCGTGGTTGGGCAGGATCCCCAGGTGGAGCATGTCGGGGTTGGTCAGGATCACGTTGGCCGTCCGCCGGATCTGCGCCCGCGCGCCGGGCGGGGTGTCGCCGTCGTAGATCGCCGGGCGCACCTCGCGGGCCAGCCCGAGCGCAGCCAGGGCCCGGGCCTGGTCCTGGGCCAGCGCCTTGGTCGGATAGAGATAGAGCGCCCGCGCCCGCCGGTCGCGGCAGAGGATGTCGAGGGTCGGGAGGTTGAAGCACAGCGACTTGCCCGACGCGGTCCCCGTGGTGACGATCAGCGGCCCCTCGGCCGCGGCGGCGAACGCCTCCGCCTGGTGGGCGTAGAGGCCGGCGATCCCGACGCCCCGGAGCGCCTCGCGCAGGCGCGGATGCAGGTCGTCGGGCAGGCCGCTCGTGGTCGGCGCGCGGGCGAACTCGAATGCCTCGTGGACGACCCGATCGTCGTCCAGCAGCTCGGTCCAGACCTCGGGCTCGCGCGCCCAGCGGGCCGCGGTCGTGGGGGAGGAGGGCACCGCTGGCATAGTAGGCATGCATCATGGTTGCCCGCTGCGTCTACCTCGACCTCGACGGCACGCTCCTCGGTCGAGGCGCGTCGTTGCTCCACGACGGCGACGGGCGCGTCTCCATCCTCGGTGTCCGGGCGGTCGAGGCCTGCCTGCGCGCCGACGTCGAGGTCGTCCTCATGTCCGGCCGCCGCCAGACCCAGGTCGGCGAGGACGCGCGCCTGATCGGCGCGCGCTCGTACATCTACGAGGCCGGCTGCGTCCTCGTCTTCGACGGCGAGGAGCACTGGCTCACCGGTCGCTGGGTCCCCGGCGAGCGCACCGTCAACGAGCAGATCGAGGCGTCCGGCGCCCCGGCGCTCCTGCTCGAGCGCTTTCCCGGCCGGCTCGAGTACCACGAGCCGTGGCACGTCGGCCGTCAGATCTCCCACCTCTTCCGGGGCCAGGTCGACGCCGGCGAGGTCGACGCGCTCCTCGCCGAGCACGGCCACCCCGACCTGCGGATCGTCGACAACGGCGTCGTCCACCGCCGCTCGCCGGCGCTCGCCGGGCTCGACCACGTCCGCGGCTACCACCTGATCCCGGCCGGGGCGTCGAAGGCGGCCGCCGTGGCCGCGCACATGCGCGCTCGGGGCCTGCGCCCCGAGGAGACGTTCGGAGTCGGCGACTCGCGCGAGGACCTGGCCACCAGCGCCCACCTCGGGGCGTTCTGGCTCGTGGCCAACGCCCTCGACCGCGACCCCACGCTGCGGGCGGCGATCGCCGGGCGCGGGAACGTCCGCGTCGCCGAGGAGGGCTACGGCGCCGGGGTGTACGAGGCCGTGATCACGACGCTGGCGCTCGCGCGCTGAGGCGCTCGCCGGTGGGGCTGCCCGGCGTTCTGCGCCACCGCGACTTCCGCTACCTCTGGCTGGCCCAGTCGACGAGCGTCCTCGGCGACCGGATCGTGACGATCGCCCTGGCTCTGTTCGTGATCGACCTGACCGGGAGCGCGACCGATCTCGGGCTCGTGCTGGCCGCCGGGGCGCTCCCGCTGATCGGCTTCCTCCTGCTCGGGGGCGTCTGGGCCGACCGGCTGCCCCGCCACCGGGTGATGATCACCAGCGATCTCGTCCGCTTCGTCCTCCACGGACTGCTCGCCGGCCTGATCGTCGCCGGGTCGGTGCGAATCTGGGAGATCGTGGTGGTCGAGGCCCTGTTCGGGACGGCGGAGGCGTTCTTCCGTCCGGCCGCTTCCGGGCTCCTCCCCCAGACGGTGCCCGAGCCGGAGATCCAGCAGGCCAAGGCGATGACCGGGCTCTTCGACAACACGGCCGAGTTCCTCGGCCCGGCCCTCGGCACCGCCCTCGTCCTCGGCATCGGCGCCGGGCCGGCGTTCGCGCTCGACGCGGCGAGCTTCCTCCTCAGCGCGGTCCTGCTGACGCGGGTTCGCCCCCGGGCGCGCACCGCGGCGGCGGACGGGCGGCCGCGGGGGACGCTGCGGTCGGAGTTGGCCGACGGCTTCCGCGAGGTCCGCGCGCGCACTTGGGTCTGGGCCACGCTCGCGGCGTTCTGCGTCGCCCTCTTCGCCGGGCTGGCCCCGTGGCTGGTCCTCGGGCCCGTGGTGGCGCGCCAGCGCTACGGGAGCGTCGCCGTCTTCGGCGTGGTCGCGAGCGCCCTGGGCGCCGGGACCGTGATCGGATCGCTGGTCGGCGGACGCTGGCGCCCGCGGTACCCGATGCGCATGGCCATGCTCGCGATCCTCCTCTGGCCGATCTCGGCGATCCTCTACGCCGCCGGCCTCAGGCTGATCGTCGTGCTCCCAATGACGGTCCTCGCCGGGATCGGCCTGGCCCTGTTCGACATCTGGTGGGAGACGGCGCTGGCCGAGCGCATCCCGCCGCAGCTCCTCTCGCGCGTGAGCTCCTACGACTGGATGGTCTCGCTCGGGCTGCTCCCGCTCGGCTTCCTGGCGGCCGGCCCACTCGCCGCGGCGCTCGGACCGGTGGAGGTCCTCCTGGGCGGCTCGGTCATCGCCGTGCTCGCCTACCTCGCCGGGCTCCTCCCGCGCTCGACCCGGCTGCTCGAGCGGCGGGACGGGCCGCCCACGGAGGGCGCCGCCCCCGAGTCGCGGCTCGGCCGGCCGCCGGCCTGACCGGGGACGGCCAGCTCACCGGCCGGACCCGACTGGCGGCTCGGCCGCCGCCGGCCTGACCGGGGACGGCCAGCTCAGCGGCGAGGGCGAAAGCGCCAGCGCATCCGCTCGGGCATGCGGAACCGCTCGGTGCGGGGCAGCGGGTTCGCCACGGGCGCGGCCGGCCGGTCGGCTGGGTGCCGGCGGAAGGGTGCGGCGAGCCAGTCGCGCAGCCGCAGCCAGAAGCCCGGCGAGGACGGGCGCCCCCAGCCGGCGCGGGGGGGAACGGTGGCCCGCACGAGGGCGACCCAGTCCTCGAGCGGGAGCTCGCCGGAGATCAGCCGGGCCAGGGCGCCGGTGACCGGGGCGTCGAAGCCGGCGCGTTCGAGCGCCAGGGCCATCAGCGGGACCGACTCGAGCGCCTCGACGGCCTGGCCGACCCGGCCGTGGATCTCGCTGGCCGGGACCCCCTCGG
Organism: uncultured Solirubrobacterales bacterium; assembly: GCA_963733245.1. Classification (GTDB taxonomy): domain Bacteria; phylum Actinomycetota; class Thermoleophilia; order Solirubrobacterales; family Solirubrobacteraceae; genus Palsa-513. Next base: position 318,132 of record CAVTCI010000004.1, on the reverse strand, counting down.
CGAGGAGCTCGCCGGCCCGGCGGTTGCGGCTCTGCGGTGCGAGGGCGGTGGCGACGAGGTCGCCCGTCCCGGCGAGGCCGATCATCGACTCCGGCCGCCCGCCGTTGGCCTCGGCGAAGCGCCAGATCTCGGCGAAGATGTGCCCGGCCGCCGCTCCGGCCGCGTTCAGGCCCTGGGCCTCGGTGGCGCCCGAGGCGAGCGCGGCGGCGTTCTTGGCCGCCCCGGCCAGCTCGACGCCGATCGGGTCGTTGGAGAGCTCGCAGACGACGCCGGCCCGGGTGAAGACGCCGGCCAGCGACTCGGCCAGGTCCTCGTCGGTCGAGGCGGCGACGAGGCCGGCCCCGGCGGTGACCATCTCCTCGGCGTGGGCCGGACCGCCGAGGCAGGCCACCCGGTCGGAGCCGAAGCGCTCGCGCAGGATGATCGTCGGCGGCGTCCCGTCCGGGGCCACGAGGCCCTTGGAGAGCGACACCACGGCCGTGCGGCGGCCGAGGCCGGCGCCGGGGAGGGCGGCGATGACCTCGGCCAGGTCGTGCGACGGAACGCCGAGGAAGACGAAGTCGGCGCGCTGGAGGCCCGTGCTCACCGGCTCGATGCGCAGCTCGCGCGGCAGCTCGACCCCCGGCAGGTAGACGAGGTTCTCCCGGTCGCCGAGCAGCAGCTCGGCCTGCGCCTCGGTGCGCGTCTGCAGGGTCGTCCGCAGGCCGCCGCGGGCGAGGAGCACGGCGATCGCCGTGCCGAACGACCCGGCGCCGATCACGACCGCGCGCTTGGCCCCCGGCAGGTGCGGTCGGGACATCTGAGGCCGGGACCCGCCCCCCCGCGCGGGCTCGGGCGGCTGGGGCGGGCCGTCTGCCATCGCCCGAGAGTATGGGATCGACGCCCGGGGCCAGCGGTTCGGGCGGCCGGCCGAGGCGGCGGCGGCCACCTCGATCTCCGCCGGCGCGGGCGCGGGCCGGGTCGGGCGATCGACGAGGTTGGCCGTGGGTCCGATCTCGGACGCCTAAGGCGTACCTATGCGCAGATGGGAGCAGGGCGGCGTTTACCCGGACTTGAGCTATGCACCCATTCTGTCTCGGTGCCTGCCCACGGGCGGGTTGTCGGGGGAGGCGTCGTCGTGGGTCTTGCACGCGGGCGCGGCGCTCAGGGCCCGTCGTCGGTCGTGTGAGCAGTAGGCGCGGCGCTCGATGCGCGGCCGCGGACCGCCGTCTCACCCCGACGGCGCTGGCCGCCCTCGGACGGGGCCACGCGCCGGCCGACGGCCGGCGAGGCGCTCGGCCAGGAGGCGCCCGGCCGCCTCGAGCTCGACCGGGGTCGAGCCGGTGAGGATCTCCTGGAGGTCGAGGATCCGGGCGTCGAACCGGTCGAGGGCGTCCTGGCCGACGATCGCGTGGGCCGGAACCCCGGCCTGGCGCGCTCGGGTCGCCACCTCGGCGACGATCTTCCCGTCGAGGGTCGACCGGTCGAGCCGGCCTTCGCCGGTGACCACCGCCCAGGCGGCCCGCATCCGCCGGTCGAACTCGAGCGCCTCGAGGACAAACGGCGCTCCGGGCCGGAGCTCCGCCCCGACGGCGGCCCACAGCCCGCCGGCGAGCCCGCCTCCGGCGCCGGTGTACACCCGGCCGCGCGGATCGCGCGGGAGGGCCCGGGCACGGCGGTCGAGGCCGGGGCCGGGGCCGGCGAGCTCGTAGGGGGTGCGGACGTCGCACAGCGCGACGAGACCCGCCCGGCCGAGGCCCCCGGCCTCCTCGATCGCGGCGAGCGCACCCGCCCCGCCGTCGGCCACGACCGCCCGGCCGCAGGCGACGAGCACGACCTCGGCCCCGGTGGCCGCCGCCGCGACGATCAGCTCGCCGGCGCCCCGCGTCCCGGCGTCCCCGGGCCCGTCGCCGGCGCCCGAGAGGTGGCGTCCGCTGGCCGCGGCGGCCTCCACGAGGGCGGTCGACCCGTCCCCGAGCAGGGCGAAGCCGACGTCGATCGCCCGCCCGCTCGGATCGCTGACCCGGGCGGCCGCCGTCTCCCCGCCGAGGCGCCCGAGCAGAACCTCGAGGGTGCCCTCGCCCCCGTCGGCCACCGGACAGAGGTCGGGCGGCTCGAGTCCGGCCGCCTCGAGGCCCCGGCCGATCGCGGCGGCGACGACGCTCGCCCGGAGCGTTCCACCGAAGGCGGCCGGGGCGACGAGGAGCTGCACGCCGGCCATGCTGCCAGGGACGCAGGAGCGGCGGCGCGGACGCGGGGCCCGAAATCCGCCGACGCGTTGCCCGCTCTGGCCGCCGGCGATCGGATGCCGCAGGGTCAGAAGCCCGATCACGAGCGCCGCGACTCCGAGGACGACGGTGGCCGCGGGGTGAGCTGCTCTCGCACGGGGCTTCGAGACGACTGACCGAGGAAGCCGGGCTCGTCCTCGTGGCGCGGTTGACGATGCGCCGTTCGGACCTGGATGCGGATGGCGCCTGGCGGATCGTCGTTGAGCAGGCTCGGTGCGCCTCGATCGTCCGGCAAGTCGCGGCCGCCACCGCGTTGCGCCTAGCGCTCGGCCGCCGCTGGTCAGCTAGATTTAGCCGATGGCGAGAGGGTCGAAACTCCGGGACGCCGCGGCGCTGAGTCTCGGAATCGCCGTCCTGTGCGGCGCGGGTGCGGCTCAGGCCAATGCACCGGCCCCCGCCGCGCACGGCAGCCGGGTCACACCGCCGAAGCTTCCGGCCGTCTGCCCGGACGCCGGGCTCGAGCCCACGGCGTCGAACCTCGCGTCGATCTCCCGGGCCACGATCTGCCTGGTCAACCGGGAGCGGGCGGCCCGGGGCCTCGTCGCGCTGGCCGAGAACACGAGGCTCGACCGGGCGGCGGCGCTCCACAGCCACCAGATGGTCGCGCACGGGTTCTTCAACGACATCGGTCCGGGCCGCCAGACGGTTCAACAACGGGCGCTCGCCACGGGGTACGCCCGGAGGACCGTCAGGTACCGGGTCGGCGAGAACATCGCGATCGGAACGGTCGGGGCTGACACTCCGGCCGAGACGGTCACCGCCTGGATGAACAACCCGGCGCACCGAGCGGTGATGTTGCGCCCGTTCTATCGCGAGACCGGCTTGGGGGTCGTCGCGGCGGTTCCGCGCGGATTCCTCAACAACCGGCCCGGGGCGACGTACACGCAGACCTTCGGCGTGACCGGCTGACCGGCGGCTGGCCGCCGCGACCGGTCCGACCTGCCGGGTCGAGGCGGACGGGCCCGGGTAGGCCCCTGGCTACTGGTCGAGCTGGTCGGTCGTGCAGGCCCGGGGCGGCTTGTCCTCGCGCCAGCGCACGACCTTCGCCCCGTGGCGGATGCGCCCGTCGGAGGCGTGGTCGAAGGTCACCTCGACGACGAGCTCCGGGCGCATGGCGATCCACTCGAGGTCGCGGCCCCCGGACCACCGGGACGCTTCGCCCGAGCCGCGCTGGCCGGTCTCGAACGGGGCGAGGCGGCCGACGAGGGCGCGCTTCTCCGCCGCCGTGAACCCGCTCGAGTGTCCGATTTCCCGGAGCCGGCCCGCCTGGTCGTACGCCCCGAGGATCAAGGCACCGACCGTGCCCTCGGCCTTGCCCGGCCGCCAGCCCATGACCACCGCGTCGAGCGTCCGGACCCGCTTGACCTTGACCATCCCCTTCCGCTCACCCGGCCGGTAGGGCGCGTCGACCTGCTTGGCGATCACCCCCTCCGCCGTCCGCAGCCAGTCCGCCGCCGCGGCCGCCGTCCCGACCACCGGGGTCAACTCGGCCGAACCGAGGTCGCGCGCTTCCAGGCGGGCCCGCCGCTCCCGCCAGGGCAGCTCCAGAAGAACGTCGTCGTCCTCGGCCAGCACGTCGAACGCGATGTAGGTGGCCGGGGTCTCGACGGCCAGGCGGGCGACCCGCGAGGCCGCCGGGTGGATCCGCTGGCCGAGGAGGTTGAACTCCTCGCCGCCGTCCGGGCTGTGGATCACGATCTCCCCGTCGAGGACGTACCGTCCGGCCGGGAAGGCGAGCTCCGGGAAGTAGCGGGTCAGCGGCTTCCCGTTCCGCGACTGGACGACCGCCTCGGCTCCGTCGACGAAGACGATCGCCCGGAAGCCGTCGTACTTCGGCTCGTAGGCGTAGCCCTCGCCCTCCGGGAGGGACGCCGCCGGCCGGGCCAGCTGGGGGAGGACCGGCGGGGCGAGGGGGAGGGCCACGGGCACAAGCCTAATCGACCTCAGCGCGATCTCCCCGGGACACCGTACACGTACCGTATCGTGGCGTGTATAGTGGGGATGGGTGGAGCGCTTGAACATCACACTGGACGACGAGGACGCGGTGAGGCTGTCGCGACTCGCCGAGCGCATGCATGTTCAGCCGGGCACCGTTGCCCGTTCCCTACTGGCCCAGGCCCTCGAGGAGGCCGACCCGGATCCAAGGAACATAGTCGAGCTGCTTGACGGAATCCCCGGCGCGTTCGAGCGCGCGCAGCTCGGCCGGCGCCAGGCGCAGGCCAGGCAGACCGTTTCCCTCGACGAGCTGTAGCGGATGGCGCGCGTCGAGCTGGCCGCGGCGGCGGTCGAGGATCTCGACGCCCTGATCCGCAGCCACAGCCTCCCCAAGGATACCCGGGCCAAGGTTGTGCGCTCGCTGCGGCCGCTCGAGCGCTTCCCGCTTCTCGGCCGGAATCTGGGCGGCCGCTGGGCGGGGCTCCGGTGCCTCCTCGGACCGTGGCGCTGGATGCTCTTGGTCTACATCTACATCGAGGCGGAGGACCCCGTCGTCGTCGTGACGATTCAGGATGGCCGATCTGGCTCGGCCCCGACCGCGAGCCGCTGACCCCGTTTCGTTCGTGGTCTACTTGACCGCGATGCCCGGCGCCATCCGATGACCCGGCCGGCGATCGAGGCGCACGGCCTGACCAAGGACTACGGCTCCGGCCACGGCGTCTTCGACCTCGATCTCGAGATCCGCCCCGGCGAGATCTTCGGGTTCCTCGGTCCGAACGGGTCCGGCAAGACCACGACCATGCGCATGCTCGTCGGCCTCAGCCGGCCGACCGCCGGCGATGCTCGGGTCCTCGGCCTCGACATCCAGCGCCAGAGCCTCGAGCTGCGCCGCCGCGTCGGCTTCCTCGCCGGGGACTTCGGCCTGTACCCGAAGCTCACCGGTCGGACCATGCTCGACTACGTCGCCCGCCTCCACGGCGGCGTCGACCCGGCTCAGATCACCGCGCTCGCCGAGCGGTTCGACGCCCAGCTCGACCGCCCCGTCGAGGATCTCTCGACCGGCAACCGGCAGAAGATCGGGCTGGTCCAGGCGTTCATGCACGAGCCCGAGCTCCTGATCCTCGACGAGCCGATCGCCGGGCTCGACCCGCTCGTCCAGAAGCACTTCCACGAGCTCCTGGCCGAGGTTCGCGCCGACGGCCGGACGGTGTTCCTCTCCTCGCACACCCTCTCCGAGGTCGACCGGGTCGCCGACCGGATCGCCATCCTCCGGGCCGGCCGGCTCGTCGTCGTCGACACGCTCGCTCATCTCCGCTCGATCGCCGTCCGGCGTCTCGACATCGAGTTCGCCGCCCCGCCCCCGATCGACGACTTCCGAGCGCTCGCCGGGGTCCGGCAGGTCGAGCTGACCGGCGACACCCTCCGGGTCGCCTTCGAGGGGTCGGCCGATGCCCTGGTCAAGGCGGCGGCCCGGCACGCGGTCGTCGAGATCCGCAGCCGCGAGGACGACCTGGAGGAGATCTTCCTCAGCTACTTCCAGGACGCCGGCGCGTGACCCGGGCCGCGTTCGAGATGGAGCTCCGCCTACGCTCGCGGGTCGTGCTCGCCGCCGCCGGGTCGATGATCGTCATGTGCCTCGGCGTCGGCGCGCTCTTCCCGGCGCTCGGGGGCACGATCGGCAAGCTCAACCTCCCGAAGGGCGTCGCCGACCTCCTCGGCGGGGCGGACTACGCGACGGTGTCCGGCTGGCTCAAGAGCGAGATCGTCAGCATCCTCGGTCCGGTGATCGTCGCCGGCGTCGCGATCACGAGCGCCGCCGCCACGACCGCCGGGGAGGAGCAGGCGCGCATCACCGGGCTCCTCCTCGCCCACCCGGTCGAGCGGTCGCGGCTCCTCCTGGCCAAGGCGGCCGCCGTCGCCGCCGCCGCCGCCGGGCTCGGGGTCGCCACCTTCGCCGGGCTGGTCGGGGGCGTCGCCCTGGCCGGCGGCGGCCTCGGGGCCGGCGACATCGCCGCCCAGGCGCTCCACCTCGTCTTCCTCGGCCTCGCCTTCGGGGCCCTCGCCCTCGCCATCGGCGGCTCGACCGGCGAGCGCACGCTCGCCGTCGGAGTCGCCGGCGCCGTCGCCGGGGCGATGTTCCTCATCAACGGCTTCGCCCCCCTCGTCCCGGCGATCTCCTGGTTGCGCTATCTCACCTTCTTCCACTACTACTCCGGGCACGACCCCCTGACCCGCGGGGTCGATTTCGGCGATCTCGGCGTGCTCGCCGTCTTTGGCGCCCTCCTCCTGGCGGTGGCGCTCGCCGGGTTCGAGCGCCGCGACATCCGCTCCTGACCGGCTGGGCGCTCCGGGTGACCGGCGCCGCCGTAAACAGGGTGCAACACGGTGATACACTCGGACGGGTGCCGACCCGTCATCCGCGCCAGATGATCACCCTCACGCCTGAGCGCGCGGCCCTCCTCGACGAGGTCGCCGGGCTCGAGGGCCGGCGTCCGGACCTCGGCGGCCTGCTCGAGGAGGGGGCACGCGCGCGGCTCGACCGGTTGCGGCAGGAGTCGTCCTCGACCCAGGCCGCTCGGGCGCGCCTCGCCGGGCGCGTCCGCGAGCGCGCCCTCGACCAGGATCCCGAGGCGGCCGACCGCGTCAAGCGGCTCGGACGCGAGCTCTAGCCCGCGGCCGTGCTCCTGCTCGACAACTCGGCCTGGGTCCGCCTCGACTCGGCGGCGCTGGCCGATGCTCGCCGCGAGGAGATCGCCGCCTGGATCGAGACCGGCGAGATCGCCGTCTCCACGCCGTTCCTCCTCGAAGCCGGCTGGTCGGCCCGCACCGGAGCCCATCACGACGAGATCCTCTCCGACCTCCTCCAGTTGCCTCGCCTGGCGATCGACGCCGAAAGCGAGGCCGCCGCGCGGGCCGCGCAGCGCGACCTCGGCCACCGCGGCCACCAGCGGAGCGCCTCGCCGATCGACCTCCTGATCGCCGGCTGCGCCCAGACCCACGGCGCCGGCGTGCTCCACTACGACCGTGACTACGACCTGCTCGTCGAGATGACCGCCCTCACCTTCACCTCGGAATGGCTCGCTCCGGCCGGGAGCCTCTGAGGTTCTGAGGTCGCGCCGCACCGGCGCCGCGATCGGTGCCCTCCCGTCCGAGCGCCCAACGCCATGCCCATCCACATCGGGACCTCCGGCTGGAGCTATGACCACTGGACCGACGTCCTCTATCCGCCGGGCACACCGCCGGCCGACCGCCTCGGCCACTACGCGCGGACCTTCCGGACCGTCGAGCTCAACAGCAGCTTCTACCGCTGGCCTCCTGCGGCGGCCTTTCGCAGCTGGCGCGCCCGGCTCCCCGACGGCTTCCTGTTCTCGGTCAAGGCGCCTCGCGGGCTCACCCACGCCAAGCGGCTCTACTCGCCCGAGGCCTGGATCGAGCGGATCGTCGCCGGCTGGCACGAGCTCGGCGACAAGCGCGCTGTCCTCCTCGTCCAGCTCGCCCCCAACCAGGCTCGGGACGACGCCCGCCTCGACCACTTCCTCGGACTCCTTCCGCCCTGGATTCGCACGGCGGTCGAGCTCCGCCACCCGAGCTGGAACGACAAGCCCGTCTTCGACCTGCTCGAACGCCACGGCGCCGCCTACTGCGTGATGAGCGGGGCGCACCTCCCGTGCGTCCTACGGGCGACCGCCCCGTTCGTCTACGTCCGCCTCCACGGCCCCGATCCCGATCACCTCTACGCCGGATCGTATTCCGACGCGGATCTAGGGTGGTGGGCCGATCGGCTCCGCGAGTGGGACGCCGCCGGCAAGACCGTCTACGCCTACTTCAACAACGACGGCCACGGGAACGCCGTTCGCAACGCGGCGCGGCTCCGCCAGCTGATTGGGGACTGATCCGCGGGGATGGTCTGCGACCCGCCCCGCCCGCCCGGCCGCGCCCGCGCGGGCCGCCGGTAGGATCCGCGGATGACCGGCGAGCAGGCGACCGCGGCCGAGGAGGAGTACCTCCAGACCCTGTTCTGGCTCAGCGAGGCCGGCCTCCCGATGACCGGGGCCAACGTCGCCCGGGCGATGCAGCTCTCGGCCCCGACCGTCCACGAGATGATCGGCCGGCTCGAGCGCGACGGGTACATCACCCGGGCCCCGGACAAGGCGATCAGCTTCACGGCCTCCGGCGCCCAGCACGCCGAGGAGGTCGTCCGCCGCCACCGGCTGATCGAGCGCTTCCTGACCGACGTCCTCGGCATCCCGTGGGACGAGGTCCACGAGGAGGCCGAGCGGCTCGAGCACGCGATGTCGCCGATGCTCGAGGAGTACATGCTCGCCGCGATCGGCGACGTCCGGACCTGTCCCCACGGTCATCCGATCGTCGTCGGCGCTCGGATCGCCGGGGTTCCCCTCGCCGACGTCGAGGTCGGCGCCCGGGTCCAGGTCCTCCGCTTCGAGAACGAGGCCGAGGACCTCCTCCACTACCTCAAGCGGTCGGGGATCGAGCCCGGGCTCGAGGGCACCCTCTCGGCCGCCGGCGCCGACGAGGTCGTCCTCGGCTTCGACGGCGGGAGCTGCACCGTGACCCGCAGCGTCGCCGAGACCGTCTCGGTCCTCGCCGACCCCTCCCCGCCGCCCCGCGTCGCCCTCCCCGAACAGCTCGTGCTCGGCAAGGACCGCTACGGGCGCTGAGCGGCGCTCACGTCGTACCCGTACGGGGGCCAGCCCGGAAGTGGGACTTCGCGCCCGGCCAGGCAGGCGATGCGCGACCCCGAACGCATCGCCTGCCCATCCGGACCGGGCCGCTCCACACGCCCGCCTACGACCAGGCGACGTTGAGCGCGCCGGCGTCGTCGATGAAGAACATACTTACAGGAGTGGCGTCATTCCGTGCGTCCTTCGCGTGGCTCTGAAAGAGAGAGCGGCCGTCCTCCGGACGCTCGTCGCCGAGCGATCGCCGGAGCGCTGGCTGTTACACACGCCGGCGCTGGGGCGCGAGGCCGGGGCTCGCGGCGTCGCCGCCACGAGCCCCGTCCGCGGTCAGGTCGTTGCGGCCACGCAGACCGCGTTCGGGTAGAACGACTCCCCGTAGCTCGGCGGGTTCAGGTCGGTCGCCGTCGCCAGCCAGTACTTCCCGTCCGAGGACGGGAGAACCGAGCTGATGAAGCCATTCGCCTGGTCGTGGTTGGTTGCCCCGCCGGCTACCGCCAGCTCGCCGGCGCCGCAGTACCCGGAGCCCGCCGTGTTGAATAGGGCCGACCCTCCGCCGGTCGGCGTCGAGAAGACTGTCCCGTAGGCCCCGGGGCCGGCCGTGTCGATCTCGTAGGTGCTCACGTCGCCGCTCGGGATGCAGACCGCCGACACCTGGTAGTACTCCCCGCCGTAGGACGGCGGGTTGGTCAGATGGACCTCGACCTCCCAGGCCCGATCGTCGGTCGTCGGGCGCGAGATGGTCAGCAGCGTGCTCGGGTTGTGGCTGCGCACGCCGCCCCCGACCACGACCTCGCCCGGATCGCAGTAGGCGTCGCCGACGGCCAGGTTCGGCCCGTAGTAGGTGTTCGGCCCGACCGGGAGCGGCGCCGTCTGCACCTGGTGGTAGCCGGGCACCGACGTCGCGTCGACGCAGACCGCGTACGGCGTGAAGTGCTCGGTGTAGGTCTCGGTGCCCGTGTCGGTGACCACGATCTGCCAGGTCCTCGAGTCGAGCGGGTACGACGTGCGGATGAAGGTCAGCGGGCTGTGGGCGCTGACGCCCCCGCTGAGCACGACCTTGCCCGGCCGGCAGAACGCGTCGGCCGCGACCGACTGCCCGGGCGTGATCGCCGTCGATGCCCCGACGGAGATCGTGTACCCCGTGACGCCGCTCGCCACCGGCGTGGCCGCGGCCCCGCCCGGGGCGCCGAGCCCCACCCCGACGGCCGCGACGAACGCGGCCAGACCCCAACGACCCCTGCCTCCACCGTGGAAGCTTCTCCTGGACCCCATGATTCTCCCCTTGCTCAGTGACCTCGCGAGCTGCGCGGTCGGCGTCAACGCCACCTGCGCCCTTGCTCCGTCTCCGGCGACCCTCGTGCCGAACGACGTCGCTTCGCGCGAGCCGTGTTCAGGCGCCACCCGGCGCCCGTCCCGGACTCTACTCTCCGCCCCAACCCGGGTTCTCCGTCCGGGCTCGCCGGCGGGGACCCGTATGCCCTCGAGGTCAGCCGCGGACCCCGTAGGCTTGGCTCTGTGCCAGGCGCCCTCGCGAGCCTCAGCCTGGATGGTGACCCGGGGACCACGATGACGGTTCGTACGGTGACCCTCGACGACGTCTTGGAGCACCGACGTGTTGGCGTGATGAAGATCGACGCGAGCGCCACGAACTCGCTGTGCTCCACGGCGCCAGGCGGGCCCTCGCAGCGAAGCGCATCCGAGACATCGTGTTCGAAGACCACGATCCGTTGCCGTCCGTGGTCGGCGAGTACCTCACCGGCTACGGCTACACGATCTTCGGGATCGCCGAGCGGCCGCTCGGCGTGGCCCTTCTCCCGCCCGACGAGACGCCGGCGCCGCGCTGGGACGCGCCGAATTATCTCGCGACCCTCGCTCCCGACCGCGCGCTCCGGCTCGTCGCACCGCTTAGGTGGCGCAGTCTCCGGCCTGCGCGCGCCCGGGGAGGCGCTCTACCGGACCGTGGCCGCGTCGAGCGAACGCGCCGCCTCGCCGATCCGGGCGACCGCGTCCTCGATCTGCGCGGGCGTGACCCCCGAGTAGGCGAGGCGCAGGGCGTCATGGCCGCCGTCGACCATGAAGTCGGTGCCCGGCAGGACGGCGACCCCGCGCTCGGCGCACGCCGCCACCATGGCCGCCGCGTCGAGACCGGGCGGGAGGGTCACCCACATGAAGTAGCCGCCCTCGGGCTTGACGAAGCTCGCCCCCGGGAGCTCGCGCTCGAGCGCGCCGGCCAGGGTCTCGGCCCGCTCGGACAGGGCCGCCTTGACCGTCTCGATCGACCGGTCGAGGGCCCCGGACAAACAGAACTGGTGAACGATCGCCTGGGCGACCATGTTCGGGGAGATGTAGGTGCTCGTCGCCCGCTTGGCGATCCGCCCGATCAGCGACGGCTCCCCGACCAGGTACCCGACCCGGATCCCCGGGCAGACGGTCTTCGAGAAGGAGCAGGCGTAGACGACGTGGCCGCCCCGGTCGAGCGAGAGCATCGACGGGACGGTCTCGCCCCGGAACCGGAGCGACACGTACGGGTCGTCCTCGAAGATGGTGAACCCGTGGGCGGCGGCGAGCGTCAGGAGCTGCTCGCGCTTGGCCAGGGACAGCGTGTACCCGGCCGGGTTCTGGAAGGTCGGGATGATGTGGGCGAGCGACGGCCGCGCCCCCCCGGCGAGGAGCCGGGCCAGGGCGTCGGCGTCGATCCCGTCGGCCTCGAGCTCGACCGCGTGGACCTTCGCCCCCCGCTGGCCGAGGGCCAGGAGGGTCCGGTCGTAGGTCGGGCGCTCGACGACGACCTCGTCCCCGGCCGAGACGAGCTCGTCGAAGAGGAAGGCGTCGGCCTGCATCGACCCGTTGGTGACGAGGACCTGGTTCTCCTCGACCCCGTGGCGCTCGGCGATCCACCGGCGCAGCGGGACGTATCCGATCGACGTCCCGTAGGCCGTGGCCCCGGCCGGGTCGCTGGCGAACGCCTGCGCGGCGGCCGCGGCCAGCCCGTCGACGTCGATGATGTCGAGCGACGGCGCGCCCCGGGCGAAGGAGATGGAGGGCGGAGTCATGGCCTGGAGCTTAGCGAGCGGGCGGCTCTCAGAGATCGCGAGGCAGGAGCCGGAAGGCCGGACCACCGGACAGCGGCCGGACCGCCCGGAAGTGCCGCTCGTCGAGCGTGGCGATCTTGACCGTCCGCAATCGCTCGGCCAGCCCGACGAGCGAGGCGTCCGCGAGCCCGAGGCCCAACTCGGCGTACCGCTCGGCGACGCGCACCACTCCGGCGATCGCGCCCGGCCACCACTCGACCAGGTAGGCGCCGGCGGCCAAGTCGGCACGGAGGGCGCGCAGCGCGGTCGGCCCGCCCCGCGCCGCCACGAGGTGGTCGGCCTCGGCCACGATCAGCGGCGTCGTGGCCAGGTCGTCGGCCTCGCTCGCCAGCCAGTCGCGAACCGCCACGTGATGCGTGTCGGCCGAGTTCATGTACGCGAGGATCGCCGACGTGTCGACGACGATCACGACTCGCCGAAGCCCGAAGTCGACAGGTGCTCGTCGATGCGCTCAGACAGGTCGGCCGGGCCTTCGAACACCCCCTCCGCCCGTGGCTTGACCCGCAGGGAGCTGCCGGCGGCCAGCCGCAGGGCGGTGCGGATCAGCTCCGCCTTGGTCGTTCCCTCCTCCGCCGCGCGCCGCGCCAGCGCCACGTCGACCTCGGGCTCGATGTAGATGCTCGTCTTCTTCATCCACCGGCCATTTTACCCCTGCCACCTGCCACCTGCCATACGTCAATGACCAGGCGCGCCCTCGGCTCAGCGGTCGCAGCCGGCCGCCACGTCCAGGGCGGAGCACATCTTGGCCATCCGGTCGTCGCCCTCAGACGCCCAACCCGGTCCACGAGAACGCCGGCCGGCCCGCGCTCGATCGAGTCGAGGTTCGCGACGCAGCGGCGCGGACGCGAGCTCAGCCCCCGAGGATCTCCTGCGCCAGGTCCGCCACCTCGGTCGGCGTGCGCCCGACCCGGACCCCGACCGCCTCGAGCGCGGCCGCCTTCGCGGCCGCCGTCCCGTGCGACCCGGAGACGATCGCCCCGGCGTGCCCCATCGTCTTGCCCGGGGGGGCGGCGAAGCCGGCGATGTAGGCGACGACCGGCTTGCTCACCGAGGCCGCGATGTACTCGGCCGCCTGCTCCTCGGCGTCGCCGCCGATCTCCCCGCTCATCACGATCAGCTCGGTCTCCGGGTCGGCCTCGAAGAGCTCGAGGATGTCGACGAAGCTCGACCCGGGGACCGGGTCGCCGCCGATCCCGACGATCGTCGAGTTGCCGAGGCCGCGCTCGGCCAGCTCGTTGCCGACCTGGTAGGTCAGGGTGCCCGAGCGGGAGACCACCCCGACGTTGCCGGGCCGGAAGAACGCGGCCGGGATGATCCCGACGTTGGCCTTCCCGGGGGAGAGGACCCCCGGGCAGTTGGGCCCGATCAGGCGCATCCCCGGGGTCCGGTGGAGGTGGGTGTAGACGCGGAGCTCGTCGTGGGCCGGGATCCCCTCGGTGATCGCGATGATCACCCGGATCCCGGCGTCGGCCGCCTCGAGGATCGAGTCGCAGGCGAAGCGGGCGGGGACGAAGATCATCGCCGTGTTCGCCCCGGTCTCGGCGACCGCCCGGCCGAAGGTGTCGTACACCGGGATGCCCTCGACGTCCTGGCCGCCCTTGCCCGGGGTGACGCCGGCGACGACGTCGGTCCCGTAGCTGCGGTTGTTGAGCGTGTGGAAGCGGCCCTCGCTCCCGGTGATCCCCGCCACGCAGAGGCGCGTCGTCGTGTCGACGAGCACGCTCACCCGGCCACCTCCGGGGGCACGTACCCCCGGGCGACCTCGACGACGAGCTGGGCGGCCGCGTCCATCGAGGCGACCGTCTGGACGTTCGGGAGGGCGGCCGAGGCAAGCAGGGACCGCCCCAAATCACCGTTGGTACCGTCGAGGCGCACTACGAAGGGGACGGTCGGGTTGATCTGCGCGAACGCCTCGATCAGGCCGCGGGCGACCTCGTCGCAGCGGGTGATCCCGCCGAAGATGTTGAAGAGGACCGCCCGGACCCGCGGGTTCGAGAGGATCACCTCGACCGCCGCCGTGATCGCCTCGGCCTTCGACCCGCCGCCGGCGTCGAGGAAGTTGGCCGGGGCCCCGCCGTTCTGGACGACCAGGTCGAGGGTCGACATCACGAGGCCGGCGCCGTTGCCGAGGATCCCGACGTCGCCGTCGAGCTTGACGTAGGTCAACCCCCGCTGGCGGGCCATCAGCTCCTGCGGGTCCTCGTTCGCCAGGTCGCGCAGGGCGGCGTTCTCCGGGTGGCGGAAGAGGGCGTTCTCGTCGAGGGTGACCTTGGCGTCGAGGGCGTGGAGCTCCCGGTCGGGGGTGACGACCAGGGGGTTGACCTCGACGAGGAGCGCCTCCTCGGCCACGAAGGTCTCATACAGGCTGCCGAGGAACGCGACGATCCCGGCCCGGAGGTCGGGGGCGACGCCGGCGGCGAAGACGAGCCGCCGGCCGTGGTGGGGCTGGAAGCCGACCAGGGGGTCGACGTGGACGGTGTGGACGGCGCCCGGGTCCTCGGCGGCCACCGTCTCGATGTCGACCCCGCCCCGGGTCGAGAGCATGATCAGGGGCGCCTTGGCGCTCCGGTCGAAGACGACCGACGCGTAGTACTCCTCGGCGATCTCCATCGCCCGCCCGACCCAGACCTCGTGGACGGTGAAGCCGCGGATGTCCATGCCGAGGATCCCCGCCGCCCGCTCGCGCGCCTCGTCGACGTCGGCGGCCACCTTGATCCCCCCGGCCTTGCCCCGGCCACCGACGAGCACCTGGGCCTTGAGCACGCTCGGATAGCCGAACTCGTCGGCCGCGGCGACCGCCTCGTCCACCGTCCGGGCGGCCCGCCCTGGCTGAATCGGGATTCCGTGGCGGGCCAGGAGCTGCTTGCCCTGGTACTCGAGAAGGTCCATCGGCCGGGCGCGGACTCTAAAGGAGGTTCATAATCCATGCGTCCCAGCGCCACGCCTATAAAGGACTGACCCCCGACCCATGCCCCTTCCCGCCAAGCCGACCTTCGTCACCTTCGATGTCTACGGAACCCTGATCGACTGGGAGACGGGCATCTGGGACGCGTTCGCCGCCGAGGCCCAGCGCGACGGCTTCACGATCACCCGCGACGAGCTGATTCCGATGTTCCACGAGATCGAGCGGGAGATCCAGTCGGGCTCCTACGAGCTCTACGCCGAGGTTCTCCGGCGGACGGCGGTGGAGATCTCCAAGCGCCTCGGCTGGCCGCTCGAGCCGTCGCGGTCGGGTTTCCTCCCGGAGTCGGTCCAGCGGTGGGCGCCCTTCAAGGAGACGCGGGTCCAGCTCGAGAAGCTCGGCAAGAAGTACAGCCTCGGCCTGATCGCCAACATCGACGACAAGCTCCTCGGCCAGACCCGGCGCCACATCCAGTCGGACTTCGACCTCGTGGTCACCGCCCAGCAGGTCCGGGCCTACAAGCCGGAGCCGGCCCACTTCACCGAGTGCGCTCGGCGGGTCGGCGGGAAGAAGGGCTGGGTCCACATCGCCTCGAGCTACTACCACGACGTCGAGCCGTGCCTGAAGGCCAAGGTCCCGGTGATCTGGGTCAACCGCAAGAAGGAGACGCTCGAGCCGGGACAGAAGAAGCCGACCGCCGAGGTGCCGAACCTCCGGGAGGCGGCCAAGCTCCTCGGCATCGCGTGAGCCGCTGAGGTGCGGGTCGTCGGCCTCCACGCCGACGTCCTCGTCCTGACCAGCCGGGTCTGGCAGACGACCTGCACGGTGGTCCGCTCGGGGGAGGAGGCGTTTGTCGTCGACTCGCCGGTCTACCCCGACGAGCTCGAGGCGCTCCCCGTCCTGCTCGAGCAGGCCGGGTTCCCGTTCAGCGGGCTCCTGGCCACCCACGGCGACTGGGACCACCTGCTCGGGCGCCTGGCCTTCCCGGGGGCCTCGCTGGGGGTGGGGGAGACGACGGCGGCCCGCCTGCGCGCGGAGCCGGCGGCGGCCCACCGAGGGCTGCGCGACTTCGACGAGCGCCACTACGTAGATCGTCGGTCGCCCCTCGCTCTCGGTCATGTGGAGCCGCTCCCGGTGCCCGGATTCTGCGGGCTGGGGAGCGCTGAGCTCGAGCTTCGGCCGGCGGACGGGCACACGGTCGACGGGATGGCCGTGTGGGTGGCCTGGGCGTCGGTCCTGGTCTGCGGGGACTACCTCTCGCCGGTCGAGATCCCGATCGTCGAGGGGTCGATCGACGGCTACCTGGCCACGCTCGACCGGCTCGAGCCGCTGGTCGAGGCGGCGGCGTGGGTGGTGCCCGGCCACGGCGAGGTGCTCGCCGGCGAGCGGGCGGCGGCGATCCTGCGCGAGGACCGGGCCTACGTCGAGGGGCTGCGCGCGGATCCCTCGGGCGTGGAGCTGCCGCTCGTCCGCCGGGGGGCCGAGCAGCGGCGCCTCCACGCGGCGAACGTCGACCGGGTGACGCACCGAGGGAGCGCCGAGCACGGCCCCGGCGGTTGACCGGGCGGCTTGGTCATGCTTAGCCAAGCTTGATACGGTCGCGGGATGCGCGTCAACGTCGGCCAGGCGAAGACGAACCTCTCCAAGCTGCTGGCCGAGGTGGAGCGGGGTGGCGAGGTCGAGATCGCTCGGAACGGTGTCCCGGTCGCCCGGCTCGTGCGGATCGATCCGGCCACGGCGGTCGGCGCTCGATTTCTCGCCTCGCGCGGATCGCTGGCCGGGCGGATCTCGATCGGCGAAGACTTCGAGTTCACCGATCAGGAGCTCGACGAGATGTTCGACGAGCCCGGATGAGGCTCCTCCTCGACACGCACGTGGTTCTCTGGGAGCTCGAGGGCCGGCGAACCGTCGGGGCCCGCGCGGAGGCCGAGATCAGGGTGGCGAGCGAGTTGCTCTTCAGCGTCGTCTCGTTTGCGGAGATCGGCGTCAAGGCGGCGATCGGCAAGCTGGCGGTCCCCGACGACCTCGAGCAGCACATCGTGAAGAGCGGTCTACGCATTCTCGGGCTCGCCCCGGCGCATGGCCTCGGGGTGGCGAGTCTCCCGATGCACCACCGCGATCCGTTCGATCGGCTCCTCGTGTCCCAGGCGCGGGCCGAGGGTTTGACCTTGTTGAGCGCCGACGGACGCATCGGTCGCTACGACGTTCCGTTGATCGACGCCAGCGCCTGAGCGCTGACGCGGGGCGCGGTCGCCGACGCCGCTGCCGTCTGCCTTTCGATCTGCACGTCGGCGCTCGGGCGGACCCAGCCCGTCGTCTGCTTGCTACCGTCGCGAGATACTGCGTGACTCAGGGGATCGTCAGCTCCGGGCGGGTATTGTCGCGCCGCCTTCGTCCGCGCCGTCGGATCGGTTCGGCTCGGTCGTCATCGCGCACGACTACCTCAACCAGCGCGGCGGTGCCGAGCGCGTTGTCTTGGAGATGGCGGAGATGTGGCCCGAGGCGCCCATCTACACGTCGCTCTACCGACCGGACTCGACCTTCCCCGAGTTCCAGCGCCACGACATCCGTCGCTCGTTCCTCGACCGCCTGCCGGTGGATCGGGGGTTTCGCGCTCTCCTCCCGCTCTATCCCCTCGCCTTCAGCCGCTTCGGCGAGCTCGATCCGGACGTGGTGGTCTCCAGCTCGAGCGGCTGGGCGCACATGGTCCGCAGCAGCGCCTCGAGTTTCCATGTCGTCTACTGCTACACCCCGGCGCGCTGGCTGTGGGGCGACGAGTACCTCCGGTCCTCCTCGCTCAAGGAAGCAGTGTTTCGGCCTGCCCGCCGGCGCCTGCGTCCCCTCGACCTGGCCGCTGCCCGACGGGCGGACCTCTACATAGCGATCAGCGCGACGATCCGGGACCGGATCTGGGCCACCTACGGGATCGAGGCACCCGTCGTCTCACCCCCGGTGAGCGTCGGCCGGTTCGTCGCGCGCCCGCGGGGTGAGCGGTTGCTCGTCGTGTCGCGGCTTCTCGACTACAAGCGCGTGGACATCGTCGTCGCTGCGGCGACGCAGATCGGCATCGGCTTGGACGTGATCGGGGTGGGGCCGGCGCTCGAACGGCTGCGGGCGATCGCTGGGCCGACCGTCGAGTTTCACGGGAACGTCGGCGACGCCGAGGTCGTCGAGTCGATGGAGTCGTGTCGCGCGCTCTGCTTCCCGGGAAGCGAGGACTTCGGGATCACTCCGGTGGAGGCGCAGGCCGCCGGCAAGCCGGTGGTCGCCTTCGCCGGGGGCGGCGCCCTCGAAACGGTCAGAGAGGGGTTCAGCGGGGCGTTCTTCGCGGAGCCGACCGTCGAGAGCTTCCTGGGCGCGCTCGATCGCTGCGATCGAATCGATACCTCGCCGGCCCAGATCGCGCTCGGAGCCCAGCGGTACGCCCCGGCCGCGTTCCGCGCCCGGCTGACGGAGGAGATCGAGCTCGGCCTCCGACGGCGCGTCGCCGCGCCGGCCGCCTGATTCCCTTGCGGGTCCTGTTCACCGGGCACACCGGCGTGATCGGCGGTGGGGAGCAGTGCCTCCTCGATCTCCTCCGCCACGGTGGGCCCGCCATCGAGCCGCACTACGCCGGGCCACCCGGTCCGATGATGGACGCCGTCCAGGCGCTCGGCGTCCCGACCTCGCGGCTGCGCGGCACGACCGGGAGCCTCCGGCTGAACCGCGGCACGCCAGGGGCGATCGGCGATCTCGCGCGCGACGGCATCGCGGTGGCCCGGATCGCTTCGCGGGTCGGGGCCGCGGTGGTGATGGCCAATTCGCTGCGCGCCGGCCTCGCCGGGGTGGTGGCCGAGCGGGTGCCCGGCTGCCCGCCCCACGTCGTGCACATCCACGACGTCCTTCCCCCCGGGCGGGCGGCCGGGGCGATCAACGGCCTCGTGCGGGCGGGCACCACCCACGCGGTGGCCAACTCCCGTTACGCGGCCGAGCGCTTTGCCCCCGGCGGGGCGGGCGTCGACCTCGTCTACAACCCGATCGACCTCGCCCGGTTCGACCCGCGCGGCCTCTCCGCCTCACGGGCGCGCGAGCTCGCCCGCCTCCCGGCGGGGATTCCGCTGGTCGGAGTCGTGGCCCAGATCACCCCCTGGAAGGCGCAGATCGACGCCATCCGGGCGCTCCGCCTCGTCCGCCGGGAGCGCCCGGACGCTCGCCTGCTCGTCGGGGGAACGGCGAAGTTCGTGGGTCCGGGCACCCGCTATGACAACCGGGCGTATCTTGCCGAGCTCCGCGCCGAGGCCGCCCGGATCGACGGCGAGGATCCGGTCTGGTTCCTCGGCGAGCGCGACGACGTGCCCCGTCTGCTCCGGGCGCTCGACGTACTGGTCATGCCCTCCTGGGAAGAGCCCTTCGGGCGGATCGCCGTGGAGGCCATGGCCATGGGCACGGCCGTGGTGACGACGCGGGTCGGCGGGCCGCCCGAGTACGTCGAGCACGGGGTGTCCGGCCTGCTGGTCACCCCGCGCGAACCGGCGACGCTCGCCGGCGAGATCACCCGCCTCCTCGCCGACGGCGCGCTCCGCGCCCGGGTCGCCGCGGCCGGCCAGCGGGCGGTGCGAGCACGGTTCGGCGTCGAGCGCTACCGGGAGCGGATGGTGGATGCCCTCGAGCGAGCGATCAGCGCACCGCCTGCTCGAGGGTGGCCGCGACTCGCCGGGCGATGAGCGGATAGGCATGGGCCTCCGCGTGGCGGCGACCCGCCGTGCCGAGCGCTCGCGCGAGCCGCGGGTCGGTCATGACGCGCGCGAGGGCGGCGGCGAGGTCGCCGGGGGAGGTCGGATCGACGAGCAGGCCGGTCTCGCCGTGCCGGACGGCGTCCAAGGCCCCGCCTATGGCTCCCGCCACGACGGGGAGGCCGTGGGCGGATGCCTCGAGAAAGACGATGCCGAACCCCTCGCCGCCGAGGCCGCTCGGCGGCAGGCGCGAGGGCATCGCGAAGACCTGGGCGCGATCGAGCCAGGCGTCGCGTCGACCGTCGTCCAACCGTCCCGCGAAGGTCACGAGCTCGCTCACGCCGAGCTCGGCGGCGCGTGATTCGAGCTCCGGGCGCAGGGGACCGTCGCCGATCACCAGCCAGCGGACGGCCGGGACGAGCTCGCGCAGGCGCGGGAGCGCCTCCAGCATGACGTCGTGACCCTTGTAGCGGTCGCTCAGCCGGGCCACGGTCACCACGAGTCCGGGCTCCCGGACGGCGGCCGGCGGGCGCCACGGCGGAAGGTCGACCCCCGGCGGGATGATCACCGTGCGGTCGACGGGGGCTCCGAGCTGGGCGGCGAGATCGCGGGTGTGCCGGCTGATGGCGATGGTCGCGACGGCGTCGGTCATGCCGGCGACGAGCAGGCGACGATGGTTGGGGAGCTCGTCGGCGTAGAGGTAGAGGACGAACGGGAATCCCCGCAACCGGCGGAGAAGGAGCGCGGCCGGCAGGCAGGCGACGTGTCCGGCGATCACCACATCGGTGCCGGCGCGGAGCCCTTCGAAGGTCCCGGCGAGCAGCGGACCCAGGAGACCGAGCTTCGACCCTGGACGCCCCAGTCGACGGATCCGGTAGGGCCTCGTCGGGTCCCAGGCCGACGCGCCGTCGCCGCGGCGCGTGACCACGGTCGAGTCGTACTCGGACAGCTCGTCGACCAGGCGCCCGAGCAGCTCCTGGATGCCGCCGGTCGCCGGGGGGAAGTCCGGGGTCAGGAGGAGAAGTCTCGGGCGAGCGCTCATCGACGGCCGGCGGCGCTCCGGGCACGGCGCCGGTGGCGGGGCGCCAGCGGGCAGGGGGCAGCGGGCCACCGGTGCGCGAAGGTCGCAACAGAGTAGCGGGGCGGCGTGGGACCCGACGGTCGCCGGCGTGGAACCGCCGGTCCGGCTCGGCCGGCAGCGCCTCGGGGCGGCCCGGTCCGCGGTACGATGGCCGGGAAGGAAGCGTTCACGGCCCGGGCCCGTGGACGTGCGCAGGCCGGGGAGATCTTCGCACCGCGCCTGCGTGACCCCCAGTTCGCTCGGGCGCCAGCCGTTCTCGCCTGTGGATACCAACCTCGCCAACCCTCCGCACTTCGCGGACTACATCCGCCCGGTGTGGCAGCGCAAATGGCTCGTGATCTTCGTCGTGATCCTGGCCACCGGGGCCGCCTATGCGCGGGCCGTGCGCCAGCCGAAGAGCTACGACTCCGGCACGCTGGTCTTCTATCAGCCGGCCGGCGACCCCTTGAATGGCGGGGTCGCGTTCGTGACGGATCGTACGGTGGAGGACGTCGCCGGCCTGCTCTACTCGCGAGACAACGCCGTCGGGGTGGCGCACCGCATCAGCTTCCCCGGATCGCCAGAGCAGTTGGTGGGGCAGGTGACGATCTCGGCGCGGACGGGCCAGGACTTCGTGGCGATCAGCGGCAGCGCGGGCGATCCGCGGGAGGCGGCGACGATCGCGAACGGCTACGCGCAACAGCTGGTGGCGATCACCAACGGCGACGAGCAGCGCGTGATCGGCAAGGAGATGCAGGGTCTCCGCCAGCAGCTCGCAAAGACCCCCAACACGCCGGAGAACGCAACGGCCCGCCAGACGTTGAACGCCCAGATCGGCAAGCTCCAGCTCGCTCTCGGGGTACCGACCGGCACCCGCCAGGTAAGCCCGGCGGCCCCCCCGGCGACGCCCACCTCGCCGAAGCCGGTGCGAGACGCGATCTTCGCCTTCGTCCTGAGCCTGGCCCTGGCGATCGCGGCCGCGTTCGGGCTCGAGCGGTTCGATCGGCGGCTCAAGCGGGCCGAGGACCTCGAACGCGGCTACGCGGTGCCGCTGCTGGCCGTATTGCCGCACTCCGCGGATCCGGCTCCCTGCCACGACGGCGTGGTGGCGCTCGGACCCGGCTTCCACGAAGCCTTCGGGTTGATGCGAACCAACATCCACCTGCTGACGCTCGACGCTCCTCTGCGCAGCATCGTCGTGGTGAGCGCGATACCGGGGGAGGGCAAGTCAACGGTGGCCCGCAACCTCGCCATCACCTTCGCCGAGGCGGGCAAGCGAGTGGTCATCGTCGAAGCCGACCTTCGCCGGCCGATGCAGAGCGGGCTCTTCGGCCTGCCGGCCGGTCCCGGGCTCACCGAGGTGCTCACCGGCTCGGCCGAGTTGAGCGACGTCCTCCACCAGGTCCCGGCGCAGGCGCGGGGCATCGACACGTTGAGTCGCATCGGTGCCGTCGAGCTGCCCGAGGCGTCGGCCAACGGCCACGCGGCGGGCGTCGCCGAATCCACCATCGCCGTGCTCCTGGCCGGCACTCATCCGCCGAACCCGGCGACCGTGCTCGAGTCCGAACGCGTCGTCGAGGTGCTCGACGAGCTCGCCGCCACCCACGACGTGGTGGTCCTCGACTCGGCTCCGCTGCTCTCGGTCACCGACTCGGTGCCGCTCGTCCGCTACGCCGATGCGGCGATCATCGTCGGGCGGGTGAGCTTGACCACGCGGGACAGCGTCCGGCGGATGACCGATTTCCTGCGACGCATGCCGGAGGCGCGCATCCTCGGCGTGGTCGCCAACGACCTCTCCGAGCTGGGCAGCACGGGCTACGGCTACGGCTACGGGTACGGCTACGGCTACGGCTCGGGCGGGTACGGCGGCGACCCGGGCGCGAGCTCCAAGAAGTCCAAGCGCCGCAAGCGCGCCGCACGGGCGAAGGCCCCCGAGCAGGTCTGACGTCTTCGCGATGCGCGTCGCGCTGGGCCATGCGCCACGGGCCCGGGTCCGGATCGCGACCCCCGTCGGTTCAGCCCTCCTAGCCGTCGCGCTGGCCGGCCTCGCCGTCGAAGGGTCGGCGGTGCTGGCCACCGTCGGGACGGCTCGCGCGGCGGCCGTGCTCATCGTGGCGGCCGGCTCGGTGGCGTTTGCCTGGACTCGACGAGTCTCCCTCGCGCTCGCTCTGCTGATGCTCTACCTCGGTCTGCTCGACGGCTACCTGAAGCTCTCCACCGGGTCGAGCGTCGTCACCCTCGTGCGTGACGCGCTCCTCTACTCGATCGTGGCCGGCATGCTCGTCCGCAGCCAGGTGGAGGGCCGCCGCCTCTCCCTGCCGCCCCTTTCGGGCTGGGTGATCGCCTACGTGGCCTTCGTACTGGTCCAACTCCCCAATCCGAGCGGCGGCACCCTCGGGCACTCGCTCGCGGGGGTCAAGCCCCACCTCGAGTTTGTGCCGCTCTTCTTCCTGGGCTACCTGACCATCCGGGACGTTAGGAGCCTGCGTCGCTTCGTCCTGTTGCTGCTCGTCCTCGCGGCGGCGAACGGGATCGCCGGATTCGTGCAGTTCAACCTCTCTCCGGACCAGTTCGCCGCCTGGGGGCCGGGGTACGCCGAGCGGATCCACGGCACGGGTGCGTTCGCCGGCGCGGGCCGCACCTTCTCGGACGTGGCCGGGACGGCGCGGGTTCGCCCGTTCGGACTCGGGAGCGACATCGGGTCCGGTGGGCTGTTCGGCGTGCTCGCCCTCGGCGGCGTGTTCGCGCTCGCCTCGCTGATCGTCCGGGCGAGGTACCGCCTGATCGCCGCGCTGTTCGGGGTGGGCGCCGTGACGGCGATTGTCACCTCACAGGGCCGGGGGGTGATCGTCGCGGGCGTGGCCACGGTCCTCGCCTACGGGGTCCTGACCGCGACCAGCCAGCGTCGGCTGGCCAGCCTGGCTGGGCTGGCGGTGTCGGCCGGCGTGGCCTATTTCGTGATTACCTCGATCGTCGCGAGCGCGGGCGGCGATGCGTTTCGCTATCAAAGCCTGGCGGCGTCGAAGATCCTCCAGACGACGACCTCCGCGTCGGGCGGACGACCCGGTCAGCTGGGCGCGATCGCCACCAATATTGCCGATTATCCCCTCGGCGCCGGTCTCGGCACGGCGGGTCCGGCCGCGGGTACCGCCGGGGGTACGGCGATCACCGGCAAGCTCAACGCCGAGAGTGAGGTCAGCTTCCTCGTGGTGGAGACCGGGATCCCGGGAATGTTGGCCGTGATCGGGCTGACCGTCGTGCTCTTCGCCCTGGGCTTGACCCGGTGCCGGCGCGAGCCGGACGCTCAGGCCCGGGTTCTGCTCGCGGCTGTCGTGAGTCCGCTGGCGGGGATCCTCGTCGACTACTATTCCGGACCGGGCACGGCGAGCGTCCCCGACGGTCCGTATCTCTGGTTCGTGGGCGGCGTGATCGCCTACTGGCTGATCACGCTCCCGCGCGAGCGCGGGGTCCCGGGCTCATCCGGACGCGACGCGCGAGGCGCGCCGGCCCCGTACGGCGGTCAGCCCGCGGCCTTGCGCCAGTAGGCGGCCGCCTCGACGAGGACGAGGGGCTCCGCGACCGCCCGGTCGGACCGGAACTCGTCCACGGCCTGTCGGGCGCCGGACCAGACTCCGTAGTCGTCGATCACCACGAACCCGCCCGCGGCTACCTGATCGTAGAAGGTCTCCAGCGTCAAGCGGACCGAGTCGTACCAATCGCCGTCGGCGTGGAGGACGGCAATCGTCCCCACCGAGTCGACCTCGCGCGGGAAGGTGTCCTGAAACCAGCCCTTGACGATGGTCAGGCGGGCGGGCGCTCCGAACCGGCGGAGCGCCTCGCGGACGTTGTCCTCCACGCCGACACATTCCCCGTCCCAGTCGACCGACTCCGCTCCGTCGAGTTGCGCGTTGGACGGGGGGAGACCTTGAAACGAGTCGAAGGCGTACGCCTGGCGGGACGGCGCCCCGGCCGACAGCAGCGCGGTCGAGCCGCCGTTCCAGACCCCGCAGTCGACCAGCGCCCCCGGTACGTCCTGCCGATCGACCTCGCGCGCGAGACGGTACAGCGTGCGTCCCCGCCGGCAACCGAGCATCGTGTAGCCGCGCTGCCGGATCCGTGTCCAGAGCACCACGCCGCTCGCGTAGTCCCAGGGCCGCCTGATCTCCACCTTCGTCGGCGCGAGATCCTTGAAGAGCCAGGCCGGCCGGTGGGCGATCCGCGCGAGCGAGAGCGGGCGGTTCAGCTGCCCTTTCGGCGGCCTGCCCGCCGGCGACGCGCCGTCGGGCCCGGCCCCGTTCCCGGCCCCGGGCCCCGGCGGCCTCACGAAGGACCGCCTCCAACTGGCCGGCGATGACCTCTGGGGCGAAGCACCGCGCGGCTTCCTCGCGTGCTGACGCCGACAACCGCGCGAACCCGGTCCGGAGCTCGGGCAGCAGACGGCGCACGGCTCCCTCGAACGCATCCAGGTCTCCCGCCGGAAAGCTCCGCAGGCACGCCTCGTCGACGACCTCCGCCGGGCCGACCTCATCGCTGGCGACCACGGGCAGCCCGCTGGCCAGCGCCTCGCAGACGACCAGCGAGCCGGGCTCGTAGCGGCTGGGGACGAGGAGGGCGTCCCCGGTCAGGTACATGCCCTGGACGCCCCGAGACGGGAGGAAGCCCGCATACGTGGCGACGTCGGGGTCGAGCCGAGCGAGCGCGGAGCGGTAGTCCGACCAGAGCGTGTGTCCACCGACCACCGTGATGTGAACCTGCCCTGCGAGGTCGCTCAGCCGGTGGCTCAAGGCGACGATGAGCTCGACTCCCTTGCGGGATGAGATGCGGGACACGTACAGGAGCTCGAGCCGGCGCTCAGCCGGCCGGCCGCGGGCGTCCGGCTCGCTGACCGGGAGCTTCACGGGGTGGCGCAGGACTCGCAACCGCTCAGGCGGGACGCCGTAGTCAGCCACCACGAGATCGACGAAGCGTTGACTCGGACCGACGACGAGATCCGGCTTCTGGAAGCTCCGCTTCTGGCTGGCCGCCCGGATGGCGAGCATCGCGCGTGCCCCCGCGTGCAGCCAGACGGGCTCGAGCGATCTGGCGTACTTGCTCTCCCGCCGGTGCCAGCGGAGCTCGCCGGCGGCGTGCGAACAGGGATGTACGACGGTCGGTGGCAACGACCTCCTCAACCGGCCGAGGAGCAGGAGCTCGGGCTGGGAGAGCTGAAATATGCAGTCGTACGGCTGGCGCCGGTGCTCACGCCAGAGCCGCATGCTGAGCCGCGTGTGCGCCCACATCCGCGCCAAGCTCACCGTCAGAAACGCTGCCGCAGAGTGTCGGCTATACCAACGTGCCCACCGCCAGCCGCTGTCGTAACATGTGACCTTCAGCCTCTCCCGGCCTTTGAGTGACCCGGGCAGGTCCGCCTCGTTGCCGCTCAGGTAGAGGTCCACTTCGACCCCCCGCTCGAGCAGGCCGAGGAGCATGACCGTGCCCATCTCGGGTACTCCGCCCGCCTCGCCGACGGGTCCGGTCCACGCGATTCGTAGGGGTTGAGTCACCGCGCGAAGGCTAGCGAACGCGGCTCTGGCGGGGACCCGCCCGGGCTGGTACGGGTAACGCGGGCGAGGCGGACCGCCACGCCCACAGGGTCCCGTGGGAGTAGCCCCAGTTTGCGCCATCGACCGTGTACCCCGCCGCCTCGAGCATCCGCACCGCGGTGGCGTAAGGATCCGCCGTCGGGCAGTTGACCGCATGCCACTCCATCACGAGGACCGTCGGGGCTACGGTCGAGAAACGCTCGTCGACCAGGAGCTCCCATTCGCTCCCCTCGATGTCGATCTTGACAAAGTCCGCCTGGGCGAGATACGGAAAGACGTCAACCGTCCGCACCTCGACGGTGCGTGCGGCCCCGTCGAACGCGACGTGCGAATCCGCATACCCGCCGGCGACGAAGCGAGCGACGCCGGCGCGTGGAGCGGCGCACGCTTCGACCAGCAACCACGGCGGGCCAGAGTTCACGGCACGGCAGCGACGCAACACCGGCAGATTGGTCGGGTCCGGCTCGAAGGTGATCAGCCTCGATACGTCGTAGTGGCGGAGCACGAACGCACTGAAGAGACCGATGTTGCCGCCGAGGTCGAGCACGCGCAGAGGCCGAGACCGGAGGAGCTCGGCGACCGGAGGCGGCGGCCGGTAGGCCGAGGGCTCGACGAAGATCTCGTCGAGGATTTCGACATCGCGGGTCCGGTGGCGCAGGACGACGGTGACCGCGGAATCCGGCAACGAGTAGGACGCCGGCCGGCCTCGGGGGCTGAAGAACTCCAGCGCCGCGAACCTCACGGGCCGCGCGACGGCCCGGCGCCGGCGCCAACTTCGGATCAGCGCGTGGGCCGGCGGCGAACCGGACACGCGCGACAGGCCCGGAACCGCGTCTCGCACCGCGCGTAGAACCGACACGCCCGGGAGCCTACTGGCCACTTGGCAGCTAGGATGGGAACGTGAGTTCGGGTGCCTCGGACCCTCCTGCGGGCAAGCCGACGCTCTCCGTCGTGATTCCCACCTACCGCCGCCCCGAGAGCCTTGGCCGCTGTCTACAGGGATTCGCCGGCCAGACCGTGCCGCCCGACGAGGTGATCGTCGTGCGGCGGGCGGAGGATCGTCGGGCGGATTCCGTGGCCGCGGCGGCGGCGGTTGCCGTGCGCGTCGCGGTCGTGGCCCGTCCGGGCGTGGTGTCCGCGATGGCCGCTGGGTCCGCGGCGGCCCGCGGAGAAGTGGTCGCGTTCTGCGACGACGACGCCGTCCCGCGGCCCGACTGGGCGGCAAGGCTACGAGCGGCGTTTGCCGATCCTCGCCTCGGAGCCTTCGGCGGACGCGACGTCCTCGGGCGGCCGCACCCGATCTACCCGCCCAGCCCCACCGCCGGGACGCTCGGCCCGTGGGGACGCTTGACGGGCGATCACCACCGGGTCGTCGGCCCGGTTCGCGATACCGACGTGTTGAAGGCGGTGAACATGGCGTTTCGCTCGACCGCTTTGCGCTTCCCCTGCGGCCTGCGCGGCGCCGGGGCGCAAGTGCACTTCGAGGTGGCCATGTGCCTCGCCGCTCGCGACGCCGGCTGGTCGGTCAGGCTCGACCCTGATCTGCTGGTGGACCATCTGCCCGAGGCGCGCTTCGACGCGGACCGTCGTGGTCGCCCGGCCGCGCGGGCGGTCAGCGACGCGGCGTTCAACTACACCTACGCCCTGCTCAGCGCTCGACCGGAGCTCTGGGGGCGGCGAGCGGCGTTCGGGATCCTGGTTGGCGACGCCGGATCGCCGGGCCTGGCGCGGGCGGGGCTCGCATTGCTGCGCCGGGACTGGGAGACCGTGAGACGCCTCGGTCCCTCTCTCCACGGACAGGCGGCGGCGCTGATCAAGCTACGGCGCGGCGACCGGCTGGCGCTCGTCGCTCCGGACGGCTAGCCGCCGCAAAGACGCGCGCCGGCCGCTCGCGCGACGCCGAGCACCGAGCAGACCGTCTGCCCGGTCGCCGCCACGGCGAAGCGCAACGCTCGTCGCGAGCCCAGCGGGGGTCGTTCCGAGGAGGTGCGGGCTAGCCGGGCCCACCACCGGATCGTGTAGAGCGGTGCTCGGAGCCAGGTCCTGCCCCGCCTCGCGGAGAATCGCTCTGGATGGCGCTCGAAGAGGAGCACGGCGCTTTGAGAGTGAAACCCGCGATTGGCGATCTGACGCAGGGTCTGCGGCCGGGGATGGTGGATGACCGCCATCCGCGGCTCGAACCCGATGTACCCGTCCCGCAGGACGCGGTAGGCCAGGTCGTGGTCCTCGCAGGCAACGGTCGGCCAGTTCTCATAGAAGCCCCCCAACCGGTGAAAGACGCTTGCTCGGTAGGCCATGTTGCACGTCAGGTACGCGCCCGGGCCCGCGCTGACGAAGCTATAGGCATAGAGCGGATCCCAGGGCGGCGTGGTTATCGGCCCTTCCACCCCGGCCCGGTCGAGATGCCGCTCGAGATGGGAACACGCCGCCTCGGCCCACTCGGGGGCCGGCTCGACGTCGTCGTCGGTGAGCAGCAGTATGGGACCGTGAGCCTCCGCCGCGCCGGCGTTGCGCGCCCGCGCCGGGCCCCCGCCGTCGCGGCGAACCACGCGGGCGGCCGGATCGACAGCGGCGACGAGGGATTGCACCGGCACGTCGCTTCCGTCGTCGATGACGATGACCTCGAGGGCCTCGGCGATGGTCTGCCGGCGGAGCGCGGCGAGACACCGCGTGAGGTCGTCCGGCCGGTTGCGGGAAGGCACGAGCACCGTGGCGCGAGGCGGGCGCGAGCTCGACATCGGTCTTAGGATACGGGCGAGTCGGGTCCGGACCCGCTCGGGAGAACGGTGCCCCCGGGGTCTCCTCAGCCGGCCAACTCCTGCACGGTATCGATCAGGTTCTCCGCATACTGCCGGGCTGAGAAGTCTGACGCCCGCCGGCGGGCGGCGACACCGACGCGTCGAGCGAACTGCGGATCGTCCAGGTAGCGCCGCAACGCCCGAGCAAGCGCGACGGAGTCGCCATACGGAACGAGGAGCCCGTCCACGCCGTGGGTGATGATCTCGGCCGGTCCGCCCTCTGATCCGGCGATCACCGGCTTGCCGAGCGCCATCGCCTCGATGACCACGATCCCGAAGGGCTCGCCGTCCGAGGCGTGGACGATTACGTCCATGGCTTGCATCCATTCCGCCACGTTGGCTTGGAGACCGGCGAAGGTGACCGCCGGCCCGAGGCCCAACGAGGCGACCTGGCGGTTCAATTCGGCCGGATAATCGGGCTCGAGTTCGTGGGGGCCGCCCACGACCAGGCAGTGCGCCCGCTCGTGGGAGGTGCGGAGCTCGGCGAAGGCGTCGAGCAGCACGTGAACGCCCTTCCATCGCTGCAGTCGACCGACGATCCCGATGACCGGGCCGGCCGCTGGGAGCCCCAGCTGCGACCGCAGGTGGGCGGGGGTGGCCAGTTTCTCCACGGCAAACCGATCCACCTCCGCTCCCGGGTAGACCATGCGCGCCCGCCGCACCGGCGCGATCGCCGCCTGGGCTCGGGCGGACGCGCGGGAAACGGTGATGACGGCCCGCGTGGGAAACACGGTTGCCAAGCGGGCGAAGCGGTCGCCCGGCTTCAGCGTCCCGTGCTCGTACCAGATGGCCGGCGTGCGCGCGATCAGGGCTGCCGCGGAGCCATAGAGGTGGCCCTTCGTCATCCACCCGAGGATCAGGGTCGCTCGCTCGCTCCGCGCGACTCGGGCGATCCTCGCCACGGTAAGGATCGTCCGGTGCGGCTGGCGCAGGCGACCGGCCTCGAAGAGGTGAACCTTCACCCCGAGTCGCCGAAACTCCCTCACGCTTGGGCCGTCCTCGAGAAAGACGAGGATCCAGTCAACTCCCCGCCCGCGACCGTGCTCTATGAGGTGGCGGAGCGACAGCTCGGCTCCGCCGCGCTGCTCCGCCAGTGGCATCACGATGAGAACCGTCAGGTTGGCGCGGTTCGCGGCGAAGTTGGATGTTGACAGCACCAGTCTGTCAACAAAGGTTAGCAGGCGGAAGTGGGTGGTGTGGACTGATGTGATCTCGCGGCAAGGCGGCGCGCCGGTGTGGCAGCTCCGGGGGCCGGTCCTCGGAGTGAACCTTCGACGAGAGCCGCGCGCGTGGCCCGGCGGTCTGGGGCGGCCGTGGGGGCGGCGGCCACCCGGCGCGTGTAGGGTAATGCCATGCCTCGCATCGCAGCGCTGGCCACGGCCGCTGGCTCGCACCGCCGCAGCCTACGCTCTCGCTTTTCGACAATTCGCTCGGGCCGGATCGGGTTCGCCGTCCGGGAGGTTCCGCCTGATTCCGGTGCTGTGCTGGATATTGGATGCGGCCAGGGTTGGGTTTTAGGTGAGCTTCCGGCCGCCGTCAGGCGAGTGGGGGTCGATACCGACGAGGAACTCATAGCGATCGGCCGGGAAGAGCGGCCCGACTGCGACCTGCGCGTCATCGACGGAGCCCAGCTGCCGTTCGGGGAGGCCGAATTCGACGTCGTGCTCCTCGGAGACGTCATCGAGCACGTCGGGGACGAGAACAAGCAACATGTCATCGACGAAGCACTGAGAGTGCTCAAAGACGGCGGCCGTTTCATTGTGACGGCACCGCACGCCGGGGTGCTCGCGTTCCTCGATCCGTTGGACTACAAGCGGCGGCTTCCTGCCGTCTACCGGCGGTTCGAGCGCCGGCGCGGACACGCGCCGAGTACGCCGCGCGCCATCGGTCACCGGCACGTCACCCTCGTCGAGGTGGTCGGGCTCCTCGGCGGTCGCGCCGAGCTGGTGCGCGTCGAGTACAGCGGGCCGACGCCGGTGTTTGACTTGCTGATCGCGGGTGTGGTCGCGCTGCGTTTGTTCTTGCGGCTGCCTGAGTCGATCGACCGGCCGCTTGCGTTGGGCGCGGCCCTGGAGACGAGTATTCCGGCACCGCGCTTCCTCGCGCTGCACATGCGACTGGTCGCTCGTCGGGTCCCCCGCGCAGGCACCGTCGATCTCACCGGCTAGCTCGCTGGGCCGGGACGGGCCGGAGACTACGATCCGGCGATGCTGATCGAGATGCTGGCGGCCTTCACGCGCGGCCTGCCCGACGTCCGCGGCAAGGCCACCGTCGGCTGGCGGATCATGGACCGCCTCGAACGGCGGGGGCGCCTGACCGGCCAGTGGAGCGTCTCGCTGCGGGACGGCACCCGCTACGTCCTCCCGCGCCAATCGCTCATGGCCTGGATCCTGGCCTTCCACGGCTCCTACGATGTCCCGGCGCGCGAGCTCGTGTCGAGCTACATAGAGCGTGGGACGCTGGTCCTCGACGTCGGCGCTTCGCTCGGGCTGTGGACCGTGGATCTCGGACGGCGGGCCGAGGCGTGCGGGGCGAAGGTGTGGGCGATCGAGCC
Organism: uncultured Solirubrobacterales bacterium; assembly: GCA_963733245.1. Classification (GTDB taxonomy): domain Bacteria; phylum Actinomycetota; class Thermoleophilia; order Solirubrobacterales; family Solirubrobacteraceae; genus Palsa-513. Next base: position 286,530 of record CAVTCI010000004.1, on the reverse strand, counting down.
GCACCCGAACAATCACCGGTGGCTCCGGGGAAACGTCGCGATCAACGACCTCGAGTCGACCGTGGTCATACACGAGACGGCGTTGGGCGACGCGATGGGCAGCGTCGTGATGGACATCGGCGAAGCCGGGGCGGCGGGCGGCGGAGGCAACGCCGCGGTGGCGATCAGCGAGCGACCGGGAGCCGGGGTCACCGTGCCGGTCGTCACGCTCGACTCGATCCCGCGGTCTGCCCGGGTGAGCGTCATCAAGCTCGACGTGGAGGGATACGAGATCCGCGTCTTGCGCGGGGCGGCCAAGCTGATCGCGACCGACCGGCCGGTCATCTTCGGCGAGTTCACCAAAGCCTGGCTCGAGGCCCGCGGCGACGACGGCCTGGTCGCCCTCCTGGACGAGTTGCGTGACGCCGGCTACGACGCGTTCGCCGTCGCGCACCGCCGCACCCGGCCGTGGCGCACGGCCACGGCGACAAGTCTTGAGTTATTGCCCCGCGGTCGAGCCCCGGACGAGGATCTGCTCCTCGTCCCGACGGGCCGGCTGCCCCGCTCGGGCGGTTCTGCCGGGGTCCCGAGCCACGCAACCGCCTGACCACCGCAGGGGGGGTCGCTTAGCGGACGTCGCGACTAGCATTGACGCGGTGCCGACGCCGTGGACGCTGGGCCTCGTGGTCAACGCCCCCGGCATCCAGGAGCGTCGCGCGCTGGCGCTCGCTCCGCACCTTGCCCCGCGGTTCAGGGTCGAGTTGCTGGTTCGCCCTTCGCTCCAGCGACTCGCGCGGTCGGTTCACCGGTGGGATGCCGCCTACGTCATCGATCCGGGCGCCGCCGGCTTCCCGGCCGCCGCCGTGGCGAAAGCCGCTCGCCGGACGGCGGTGGTGGAGGTGGGCGATCCACAGCGGGAGCTCTACGCCGCGCAGGGTCGCCCCAAGTGGATCCAGCGCGTCGGCGGAGGTCTCGACTCGGCCGTCGCGCGCTACGCGGACGGAGTGGTCGTCCGCGGCGAGGGCTTAGCCGCGACGCTCAAGGTGGCCGTTCCGTGGCTCACCGTTCCGGACGGCGTCGACCTCGCCCAGTTTCAGCCGAGTCCCACGGGGCAGAGGATACGACGAGACCTGGCGATCCCCGATGATGCGCTGGTCGTCGGCGTCGCCGGGAGCATCCACTGGTCCGCGGAGAGATCGTTTGCCTATGGGCTGGACATCATCGACGCGGTGGCGCAGTCGTCTCGCAGCGGTGCTCATGCGCTGATCGTGGGCGACGGCGACGGGTTGCCTCATCTCCAGCGCCGAGTGGCTGACCGGGCGGTCGAGAACGTCCATTTCGTGGGGCGGGTGCCCCACGATGCGGTCTGTGCCTACATCGCAGCCATGGACGTGTGTGTTTCGACCCAGAGCCGGGATGCGATCGGCCAGGGGCGAACTACGGCCAAGCTCCCCGAGTACCTCGCGTGCGACCGCTTTGTCCTGTGTACCAACGTCGGCACGGCAGCCCGGATACTCCCGCCCGAGATGCTCCTCGATACCGACCTGGCTCACTGGGACGAACATGTCCGCCAGCTCCGAGGCCGGATCGACGCGCTCACCGCTCGGCAGGGCCGGCTCCGGGCCGGCGCCGGCACGCGCGCCCTCGCAATCGAGCATTTCTCCTATCCGGCGCTTGGCCGCCGGCTGGCCGCCTTCCTGGCCGCCTGTCTAGAGCGCCGGTCCAGTCGATGAGCCCGGCTGTCACGGTGGTCGTCCAGCATCTCGGGCCGGTCGGCGGGATGGAGCGACAATGCACCGAACTGGTTCACGGTTACCTGGCCGCCGGATGGTCGGTAACCGTGGTGGCTCGGGTGTGCGAGCTCGAGCCCCATCCCTCCCTGCGCTTCGTGCGAGTTCCCGGCCCCTACCGTCCGTTTGCGCTCGGCTTCCCCTGGTTCTTTGGCGTGGCGGGCTTCCTGACCTGGCGTCACCGGCGCGGCCTGCTGCATGTCAACGGGGCGATCGTGCCCAACCGAGCGGATCTCGCCACCGTCCACTTCGCCCATCGTGCCTACGCACGATTGAAGGCGCCGCGCACGGGAAGTCGCCCGACCCGGCTCCACACGATCAACGCGCGCGCCGTGGGGATGCTGGCCCGCGCGGCAGAGCGCTGGTGCTACCGCCCGGCCCGGATCCCGCACCTCGTGGGCATCTCGGACGGTCTCGCGCGCGAGGTGGTCCGCCAGTACCCGTACGGCTCGGACGAGGTAACCGTCATTCCGTACGGTGTGGACCGAGGCGTCTTTCGGCCGGATCCGGCTGCTCGCGCGCGCGTACGGAGCGAGCTTCTCGGCGCCCGGGCGGCCGAGGCATCCGTGGTGCTCTTCGTCGGCGGTGACTGGGGCCGGAAGGGTCTGGGCGCGGTGATCGGCGCGCTCGCCGAGGCGCCAGGATGGGAGCTCGTCGTGATCGGCGAAGGCGATGAGCTGACCGCGCGCGCCGATGCCGCGCGGGCGGGGGTCAGTCGCCGGGTGCATCTTCTCGGCCGTAGACCCCTGCCGGCCGACATGTACGCCTCGGCCGACGCCTTCTGCCTGCCGACGTCGTACGAGACGTTTTGCCTCGTCGCGCACGAGGCCGCCGCGGCTGGGCTCCCGTTGCTCGTCACGCGCGTGAGCGGCGTGGAGGACCTGCTCGTAGACGGCGAGAACGGCTGGTTCGTAACTCGCGACCCGGCCGATGTCGCGGGCCGGTTGCGCGCGCTCCGCGACGATCCGGGCGCAGCTCGCCAGATGGGCGAGGCGGCCAGACGGGCGACTGCCCGGTATGGCTGGGACATCGCGGTCAAGGCCCATCTCGCGCTCTACGACCGGCTGCGATCTGGGGTCGCGGACCGGTCGACGGGGCCGGGACTCCAGGTCAAGTCGACGGCCGACGAGTCGCGGCCGTCGTGATCAGGCCACCGGCGAGGTCCGCCGCCGACCGTCGCCGGGCGGGGGTCGCAGGCTGCGCCACCGGCGCGGGCGCATGAGCCGCGTGGCGCGCGCCGGGTCGAGCGTGGCCAGATAGTTGGGGGCGTCCCAGCGCGCGCTCGGGGCCTCCTCGGCCGGGACGAGATCCACGCCGAGGGCCCGCTCGGCGATCCCGAAGATCGTGTACCCGTACTCGGCGAGGTAGCGGCTCACCGTGGTCGGCATGGTCGCGTGATCTTCGAACACGATATCGCGGATCCTCCCGGTGCTGAGCGCCTCCTGCGCCCCGCGGAGCGCGGCAAGCTCGTGGCCCTCGATGTCGAGCTTCAGCACGCCGCCGGTGCGATCCCCGAGCGCCTCGTCCAGGGTGACGGTCCGAACCGTGATGGCGGTGGCCGCCGGGGTGTTGAGACTCAGGCTGGCGGTCCCCTCGTTGCCGGCGAAGTCGTGGGGCACAGACAGGGTCGCTGCTCCGCATCGGTCGGAGACGGCGTCTGGCCAGAGCTCCACTCGCGGGCGCTGTGGCCAGCCGGCGATCGCGCGTCGCAGGCGCTCGACGTGTTTCGGGTGCGGCTCGAACGCGATGACGCGCGCGGCGCGGACCGCGAGCAGCGACGTGAAGTACCCGACGTTCGCGCCCACGTCGAGCGCCAGATCGCTCGGGCCCGTAAGGCGCCAGAGGAGCTCCGTGACGGCGAGTTCGTGCACGGCGCTGCGGAGGAGACCCTGGCCGACAGAGTCCCCACCGGAGACCACGAGTCGCGCGCCCCACGGCGTGCGGACGACCTGCTCTCCCGCCGTCTGCGTGTAGCTGAGGCGCGTCGCGATCTGCCCGGGGCGAAAGAGGTACGCTGGCTTCCAGAGGGTGCCAAGACGCATGCGCTCCGCATTGAACTAGGTCGAGATCGGCGAGGCGTCGTCAGGGCCGCCCTCGGCCGGCGCTACCCGCCTCGCAGGCCGAGGCACGATGCGAATCGAGGAGCTTCCGGCGGACTGACAGTTAATCGCACGTGCGGGTGTGGGAGACCGGGCCGGCTCGGCGTCGGTGGGGCTTCGGCTCATTTCAGTTCGAGGCCGTATGGGTGGGGCCTCGGTCGCTAAACTGCCGCGGATGTTGCCAAACGCCGAGCTCTGCCGCGTCGTGCGGGTCCCCGGCGGCTCCCGCCCTATCCAGCAGACCAGTGTTTCGCACCCGGGCACACGCTGCTCGGGGATTCGGGCTGGCCACGGGCGGACCGGCGCCTAATCCGACCGGCCCGGTTGTGATGGCCACGGTCAGGGCACCCCGCACATCGAGGAGCGGATTGCCATGACGCCAAACGCGACCACGGTCATCACACGCGCCTCTACGGGACGTGGCTGACAGCATGAGGGTCGCGATCGACCTGTCGTTTGCCGCGACCGTCGCCTTGACCGCAGACGTGAGCATCTCGGGCATCTCACGCGCGGCGTGCGAAACGGCACGTACGCTGGCCGCTCGAGGAGTAGTGGATCTCACCTGCGTGGGCTGGAGCGGGCCCGAACCGGTCCTGGCCGCGGCGAGCGTCCGGCGGTGGGCGCGGCACGCGGGGCTCCCGACCGATCCGATCTCCACCAGCCGGCTCGGACTCGGGCGGACATACGAACAGATCGCGGTGGGCCTCACCAGGGGATCGGTCGCGCGGGGGCTGAGCCGCGTCGGTCTCGCCGCGCTGAAGCGCGGCGACGTCGTCCCCGGCGTCGATCGCCAGCCGTTCGACGTGTTCCATTCGACGTTCTGGCCGCTGCCTCGGCGATCGCACCGGGCCGCCCGGGCCCGAGTCATCACGGTCTACGATCTGATTCCCTTCACCGACCCGCCGGCGACCACCGATGCGCAGCGCGAGCTCCTGCGGGCGATTCTCGAGAGCATCGACCGTGACCGCGACGTGGTCATCGCGATCTCGGAGCACACGAAGGCCGAGCTGTGCGAGATCGCCGGCATCGACCCGGACCGCGTCGTCGTGGCAGCGCTGGCGGCGGCGGATCACTTCCGGCCGGCCGAGCTCGACCGGTCGGCGATTTGGCTGCCAGAGGCGCTCCGGAACGGAGCTCCGTTCCTGCTCAGCGTGGCCGCGTCCCAGCCTCGCAAGAACGTCAGCCACCTCGTGCGGGCCTTCGCCCGGCTCGTCGAGGAGATCCCCGAACTGACGCTCCAGCTGGTTCTCGCCGGCGGCGACGGCTGGCTGGGCGACGACGTGCAGAGTGTGCTCGACGCGGCGCCGGCGCTCTCCGGGCGCGTCCACCGCGTCGGGCTCGTCCCCGACGCCGCGCTTGTCCAGCTCTATGCCGGGGCGATGGCGTTCGTGTTTCCCTCGCGGAGCGAGGGCTTCGGGTTGCCCGCCCTTGAGGCGATGCAGAGCGGCACGCCGACCGTGGTCACCCGGTCCGGCGCGCTTCCCGAAGTCGTCGGTGGGGGCGCGCTTGTCGTCGAGCCCGGCGACGTCGACCAGCTGACCCGGGCGCTCCGCGATCTCGTCTCGAGCGAGCCCCTCCGCAGGCGGGTGGCGGCCGCCGGGCTCGCGCGGGCGAGCCTGTTCAGCTGGGACAGGTGCGGCGCTGCCACCGAACAGGCGTACTCGCTCGCCTCAAGGCTGGCCGGCTGACGCATCGGTCGCCGCCGCGCGGCGGACGGTCCCCGCCTGCGCGAACACCCGCTCGTGCCGGTCGGCGACCCTCGCCCAGGTGAACTCGGCGCGCTGCCGCGCGCGTCCGGCGGCTCCCATGCGGACCCGGACCTCGTCGTCCGCGAGCAGGCGGAGGAGTGCGCCTCCGACCGCGTCAACCGTGGGCGTGACCACGAGCCCGTCCCGACCCTCGCGGATCAGCTCCGCGGCGGCCGGGGAGTCGCCGGAGATGACCGCCAAGCCGTAGGACCAGGCTTCGACGAAGGCGATCCCGAACGACTCGAACCTCGAGGGCAGGCAGAACATGTCGGCGGCCGCGTAGGCATCCGCCTTGGTCGCCTCGTCGACCAGCCCGAGATCGATCAGCCGGGGGTCGTCGTCCCCGGCTGGCAGGTCGCCGGGCCCGCAGGCCAAGGCCCGCACGTCGGGATGGACGGCCCACACGTCGACCATGGCCCGCCGGAGTACGTCGTAGCCCTTGTAGGCGTCGCGACGCCCGACGAAGAGGACCAGGCGCTCATCCCCGAGGCCAAGGCGCGTCCGCAGGCGGCGGCCGTTCCCGGAGGGCGACACGGACGGGGCCAGCACGACCCGATGTACCCGCTCCGGCGGGACGCCACCGGCGATGAGGGCGGTGCGCTCGCCGTCGCTGAGCGCCAGGACGGCGTCCGCGCGGGCGTAGAAGCTGAAGTCGAACGCACTATCGCCCCACGCGCCCGGGTGTATCGCGGGAAGCACGGTGAACGGTATTCCCAGGCGGCGGGCTTGCTTGGCGACAGCGAAGCCACTCAGCTCCCAGCCGGTTCCAATCCAATGCACGTGAGCGACCTCTGCGGTGATCGTGCGGCGCAGGGATGGGGCCAAGCTCCAGGTGTGGCACTTCTCGGCGAGCCAGCGGGTCGACGCCCGATGCATCGCGCCACCGACCAGTGGCATGAGGGGTCGACCGGCCGGCCGATGATCGAATACGACTTCCCCCTCGACGACCGTTGAAGCTGCGCCTGGCTTCAGGCGCTCCTTATACGCGGTGGACTGCCGGGAGTCCGATGGGGAGCGAACGACATGAACCACGGGCCTTCCGCGGCTGAGCTCGGCGGCAAGATCTCGAGCATACGCGGCGAGCCCGCCCACTGTCCGCGGGCCGTTCGTCGCGGCGAGAGCGATCGTCCCACGAGCGGTCCTGGTCATGCCGGGACGACGGTGGCGGACCTGGACTCTCGCGTGGAGCCTGACCCCGGCCGGGCACCCGAGGGGGGCCGGTAGCGGCGGCGATCGCGTCCGAGTCCGAACCGAAGCGAGTTCACGAACCGGAGGGGGGACTGGCCTGGTCGACGGGCACGAGCTAAGTCGTCTCCATCCAGAAAGCGGCGCCGTGATGCTCTACCTCGTGGAGGTGCGGCTGGTCCCACATGCGCTCGACGAGGGCGCGGAGATCCGGGCTCGCCATCACGTACTGAGCGGGGAGGATCACCCGGACAGGCGGCGCGGCGAGCAGGTACGCGGCGAGCATGTACTGCTCGGTATAGAAACGCTCGGCGAACATGGGCGGGTAGTCGAAGGGCAGGTATATGTCATGAATCCCCACGAGAATACCCGGTGGGAGCTCGGGGAGCACCTCAAGGAAGAACACCGCGACGTCGTTGCCCATATACACACTGTGCGAACCGTCGAAGAACACCACATCTCCGGGCTCGAGGTCGCCGAAGACATCGGGTGGCAGGCGTTCGAGTCGAGTGCGCAGGACCGCGTCGCACAATTCGTCGATCTCGGCGCGAGGCCGCGGGTCAATCGAGGTGATCGCGGTGGCGAGTGCGCCGTCGGCCTTGGCCCGCGCGGCGAATTTGGTGGAATTGCCCGAGCCGACCTCGATGTACCGACGTGGCCGGCGGTCTCGGATGAAGGCATACAGTGCCGCGCTGTCCAGGCCGGGTAGAAATCCGTTCACAAGGGATGGTTGCCCGGCCTCGGTAGCCCGGACCGGAAGGGCGCAGAGGTCCGAGTCGTAGCGACGGATCTGCTGAAGTGTTCGCCGGTAGCGCGCCTCGTCGCGAGCAAACGCGGCATGCAGGGGGCCGTGTGGCTGGTCGTGCGTGTAGCGCGGCGCGTTGTCCGTATTGGGGGGGTAGTCCAAGCCGATGTAAACGCGGGAGTGCAAGCGGGATGCCACGCGGAGAGCGCCGTTGGCTATCGCGAGCTTCGTGCGGTCCACCAAATGCACGCGGTGGATGATAGGCGCCCGCCACTGGAGGGCGGTCATGGCGCGGCGCAAAGAGTAGGCAACCGGCCCGGCTGTCAGGAGGCTTCCGCCGGCCGGTATCCCCGCTTGCCGGCCGCGTCCATTCAAGGCCACGCGGCGAACCCGAGTGCCCGAGCCGAGCGAGGCGGCGCTGCCGCCGCCCAGGCCTTGTCCGCGGTCAAGATTCGCGCTGCCGCGCCGTGGTGCGCGGGCTGCGGCGCCGCGGAGGGCTCGTTCCCTATCGCGACCGAACCCGGCCTCGGACGCCCGACACGAGGCGCAACGCGCTCCTCACGTCCGTCGGCACGGTGGCCATGACCGACAAAGAAAAGATGACCGCGCCGAGCGTGGCCGCCAGGACGAGCCAGCCCAGGCTGTCCTTGACGAGCAGTTGCGCGGCGGCTACCACGGCAAACGCGAGAACGGCCGAGAGCGTGGGCGCAATCGTCCTGCTGAAGAGCGGCGGGCCCCCCCATTTGTGCACGGCCTGAGACAAGAGCCACGCATCGGCCACGCCGGCGGCCGACTGGGCGACTCCCAGCGCCAAGTACCCGACGAGAGGCATGAGAACAAGAGCGACCCCGAGATTCAGCCCGGATATGCCAACGTTGACGCGTAGCAGCGAGGCCGCGTCTCCCTTGGCGAGGAGAAAGCCGCTCGCGACCACCGAGATCGGCATGGCGACGAGCAGGCCCAGGAGTATGTAGGGCAGCACCAGGAGCGCGCCGGCCCACCGAGCGCCGACTATGGCGGGGATGAGCGGCGGCAAGCCGATGGCCATCGGGACGTAAACGAGGCCGCCGAGCACCCCGGCGGCGCCGACGTTGCGACGCATAAGTTCGTGGACGTCCTCGCCTCTCGCAAGCATCCGCGACATCGCAGGAAACGACACGCGCCAGAGGGATGAAAACACGAGCAACGGCACGGCCAGGCATCGACTGACGAGGGTCCACAAGCCGAGCGTCGTGTAGCCGAGTAGCGCCGCAGTACCGAAATTGAGCCCCTGGTCGCGGGCGAGCGTCACTGCGGAGCTCAACTGGAACGTGACACCGAACCCGAGCAAGCTCCGCACTCGGCGAAGATCGCGGCTCGGCCGGATCCACCCAATTGGCCCTAGCCGGTTCAGGACGACGGTCCCCACGATTGTTCGGACGACCGCGCCGCTCGCTAGCCCGTACACGCCGAAGCCCGCGAGCACGGCACCGATAGACCACGCCGTCGATACGACGAGCTCGGAGACGTCAGCGACGACCATCGGTCTGTACCTAAGGTGTCGTTCTAGTGCAATTGACGACGGAACTCGGAACGCCAGCACCGGAAGCGAGGCTACGTATATGAGCGAAACCGCAGCGACCACGTTCTGCGCGACTGCGAACCAAGCCGCGACGGCGACCACGGCCGCGGTTAGCACGCCGAACTGGATGCCCACTACGCTCGCGTAGTCGCCCGCAGCGGGGTCTTCGGGCCGTCGGATGAGTGCGGCGCCGAGCCCGGCGTCCGCGACGAAGTGGGCAAAGAAGACTATGCCGAGTCCTAGCGCTGCCAGACCAAAGTCGTGCGGAGTGAGCAGTCGGGCGAGCGCGAGGTACCCGATCAATCCAATAAGATTGATCCCCAAGCCTCTTACCGTCAGGAGTATCACGCCTGACAGCGCCGCGCTCCGCAGGCTACTGCGGTCCTCCGGCGGGTCTACCGGTTCGGTGAGGCCATCACGGCTTCCAGTCTCCATGTGCCGACAGGGTAATGGACTGGCCGGGCTCGCCGCTTCACGCAAAACCTAGACCATCAACAGGCGTGTGAGCTATGAGATCGGGATTACCGAGGGATCCGGCTATACGCGCGACGGAGCGGGGAAGCATGCCCAGTCGCGGGCGCGACTAACCGTCGTGGGTGTATCGCCTTGGGCGGAGGTCAAGGCGGAGACGCGGTTCACCAAAAAATACCATGCCGCGATCTCAGCGGTCGGGTACCACGAGCAGGTCGCGGATGTAGTACGGATCGCGGTTCGCCCCGAGCGCGAGCATGCCCGCACGGTCTGTCTCGCGGCCTCCGTCCGTGAGGTCGAGAACGGTGCCCATGCCATCGAGCCGCGCTATAAGCGCGTCAAGCGTGCCGGCGCGCTCGAGGACGTACGGCCAAAACTCTACTACGACCGGACCAGTCAGCGATGCGGCGCCCGCCAGGACGTTCCACTCGTGGCCCTGCACATCGACATAGGCGAGTGTCTGACCATCGACTGGGATGCCCAAGCCGTCAAACCTGCGGGCAGGCACGCTCCGCGTCTGCCGTGACGCTTCCCCGAACTCCCCGGTGGCTTCGGTCATCCTTACGCGATGATCACCTGCGTTGGCATCGGACAGCTCGAACTCGACCGTGCCATCGACATCGCTGAGCGCCAGTTCGTGGGCCCGGGCCCGGTGGAGGCCGTTCGCGGCGAGATTGCGGGTCAGCAGCCAATGGTTGAAGGGTTCGGGCTCGAAACATTCCGCGGTCGCGTGAGGGAGTAGAGTGAGAATCTCGATCGTCGTCGTCCCGATATTTGCGCCGATGTCGAGCACCTTCGTGATCTCGAGGCCGCGCGCGGCGAGTAGGTCGAGCGCGAGCGTGATGGTGGTGGCCTCGAAGTGGCCGTGGACGAACACGGCCCGCCCGATCTCTTGGTCGCCCGTTGAGATAAACAGTGTGTTGCCGTGATGGTCGCGGGTCCGGATCACATTGCGGTAGCGGCCGGCTAGCTCAAACAGCCGGACACGATACGCGCGTCGGGCCTGGAGGAGACGCCACCGCAGATGCTCGAGAAGCCGTCGCATCGGGCGGAGCTTAGCCTGAACGCGCCGACCCCAAGTGTGCTGCGCGACGCGGACGGAGGCCAAATCTTGCGACGGCAATCACCGTAGAAGTCCTCCGGGATATGGCGGTCGAGCCGGTGACGCCCGTTGGCGCAGCGGCGAGGCGAGGCGCGAGGGCGTCTGCTAGCGTGGCTTCGCGTGGCACGAGGAGTTTCGACGGGGCTCGCGAGTTTCACCGCTCGCGTCAGCCGGTCGGTCCGATTCGGTGTAAGGCGGGGGGCCGGGACCTCGCTCGGCGTCGGAGTGTGACCTCCATGGTCTCTCGCGCGTTGCGGAAATTGGCCTCCTTCGGTGCGCAGCCGCCGCCCGTCCCGCCGCCGTCGAGCGACCGCGGCTTCTTCATGGCGTTGGCGGAGCTGGCCCGCCGGCATGAGCCTCCGCTCGCGCACGGACGGTTATCGACCGGGTCGCTGACTTCTCGGGAGCTGCGGGTCTTCTCTCAGAACGGCGAGGACGGGATCGTCGCCGAGCTAATTCATCGTGTCGGCGCGGGCCCTCGGTGGTTTGTGGAATTTGGCATCGAAGGGGGTGTCGAGGGCAACTGCGTGGCATTGGCCCAGGTGTTTGGCTGGTCGGGCCTCTTTCTAGAGGCAGATCCCGCGGACTTCGCGAGGCTCGCGCGACGCTATTCGGGCAATCCGCGTGTGCATACTCATTCGGCGCTCGTCACGCCCGACAACGTGGAAGCGCTCCTGGCGGCCGCAGACGTCCCCACTGAGTTCAGCATCCTGTCTATTGACGTCGACGGCAACGACTACTGGATTTGGGAGGCGATTAGGCGGTACCGGCCACGCGTGGTGATAATCGAGTACAACTCGCACTTACCCTTTGCGGCCCGGCTGGTGCAGCCGCTGGACGATCGGCGCGTTTGGCAAGAGACGGACAACTACGGTGCGTCTCTAGCCGCGCTGGAGTCGCTCGGAAGCACAAAGGGCTATCGGCTCGTTCACACTGACTTGACCGGCGTCAACGCCTTTTTCGTGAGAGCGGACCTGGGGGAGGACCTTCCGCAGCGGGACGAGGTGCCTCAGCGGGCACCAAACTTCCAGTTGACCGGCCGCGGTCATCCCCCGCATCCCGACCCGGCGCCTGAATACGATGACCTCGACGCAGGAGGGCAGACAGGCTGACGACATGAGGGTCCCGGGCGTGAGCGGTCGTCATCGCGCACGGGCTAAGTTGCCAGGGAGTACTGCGACGGATCGCGATATCGTCGTTCCGTGACTTCCGCGTTCGTCGCACGGCGTCTGCGCGAATTAGAGCCTTTTGTGGAGGCGTGGGACCGACTCGCCGTGGAGCGTGGCCGGCCGACCTCTCGGCCTGCTTGGTTGCTTGGATGGTGGCGGGCGCGACGGTTGGAGGGGTTTGCCGGCGAGGAGCTTCGGGTGGTGCTCGTGTGGGATGAGCACGGGCTTCTGACCGGGGTGGCCCCCTTGTTCGTCGAGGATGTCAACGCCCGGGTGGTGACTCTCCGCTTCCTCGGGCTGGGCGCCTTCTTCGGCTCCCACCTGCTCGTGCGGAGCACGGGCGCCGGTGAGACCACCGATGCCTTGACCGCCACCATCGCGTCGTTGCGCCCGCGGCCGGGCGTCCTCTCCTTCGAGGCCATCGACGTCGAATCGGAGTGGCCCGACGCACTGGCTCGAGCTTGGCCGGGACGCGGGGCGTGGGTGCGGGCCCGCGTCCCCCACCGAGCGACCGCGATTCGCCTTGGCGGGACGTTCGAGGAATGGGTACAGGCGCGCCGGAAGGACTGGCGGCAGGATTACCGGCGCCGGCAGCGGCGCTTCTTCGAGCACGGGGGGACTATCCGGCGAGCGTCGTCGGCCGACGACGTTCGCCTCGGCCTGGACGCCCTGAGACGCCTCCATGACGCTCGCTGGAGCGGCCCGGCGGGCGATCGGCTCAGCCCGGTGGTCGAGCGAACCCTTCGAGAGGCCGGCGAGCAACTGGCTCCGAGCGACGCCTTCCGCCTCTGGACGGCCGAGCTGTCCGGGCGAATCATCGGGGCCAGCGTGTTCGCCGCCGCGGGCGGCGCCGTTGCCTTCCTGGTTACCGCGTTTGACCCGCAATGGGGGCAGTTCGCGCCCGGCCAGCGCACCATCGTCGCCGGCATCGAAGAGGGATTTCGGCTCGGAGATCGCGTCATGGATCTCAGCTTCGGAGAGTTCCCGTACAAGTTCCGGCTCGCGAACGAGGTTCGGTGGATCTCCTCCTACGAGGTGTTTCCTCGCAACCATCGATATCTGCTCGCCCGGGCCTACGCGATGCCACGTCACGCGCGGGAGACGTTAGACCACGGTCGTGTCCGCCTGGGGGTGCGCACCCGCCTCGCCGAGGCGCGTAGCCGCGTTGCCGGCAAGATGCGGCCCGGGTGGTGGTGAAGACGACGCGCCGTCACCTCCGCTACGGCGGCCCCTGGTTCGTCGCCGCCAGCACGCTCCCGGTCCGAGGAGATCTCAGCCGACCCCAAGCCTGGGCCCACCTCCTCCGGGCGGCCGTCGGCCGACCCTCGCGGCTGATCGCGCTCGTCGGCTTGCTGCTTCGAGCTCCGAAGCTCGATGTCGAGTTTTCGAGCTCGGCGGCCGGGCGGATGTTGTGCGAGCACTTCGATCAACGCTTCCCGGGCGGATTTCCCCTCACCCGGCTGTGCCAGGGCGTCCTGATTCTGCCCGAGCACCACCGCGAGTATCTGCGCGGTCGAGCCCGCCGCGCGCTCCGCAACAACCTGAGGCGGGCGGTCGCGGCCGGGGTCCGCTGTGAGGTCGGATCCGCTTCCAGTGGCCTCCAAGCCATGCGGCAGGTCGTCCAGCACCGGCATGCCCCGGTCACCGCCGCGGATCGAGCCGCGCTGGAGGACGTCTGGCCGGCGGTGTTTGCCCATCCGGAGGCGACCACGCTGGTGGCACGAGATGTGTCAGGAAGCGCGCTCGCCGTGGCCAGTGTGGTCATCGACGGGGAGCTTTGCGTCATCGTGGTGGCCGTGGCGCGCAGCCACGAGGCGCGGTGGGCCCTCCACGACCACTTGGTACGGACGCTCGTCGCCCGCCGCGTCAAGTATCTCCTCGCCGCCGACGGCGGCCCGTTCGGGGCTCTCGGGCTCGCGCCCGACGTCCAGTACTTCCAGCGCCTCTTGGGCTATGAGCTCTGTCACATCCGCCCGCACAGCGACCCGCGCCTGGCCGGAGCGAGTCCGCCGAGGCCGAGAAGCTTGTACGAGCAACTCGCCACGTGGCGGGCCGGACGACCCGGCGAGCTCGGCGGCGGCGCCGATGGGGAGGAGCGGCTCTCATCCGCGGAGGGGGTGGCGTAGCGGCGGGCGGCCGTTCATCCGAGTCGCCGCCCCAAGAGCAGGTTCCGCCCGTCGCCGCCCGCCTTGCTCCGCACCGAGAACCCGAGCGCTTCGTACAGCGCGAGCGCCCGCACGTTGGCCTCGTTGGTGTCTAGTTCGATCCGGCGTGCCCCGCGAGCGGTGGCCCGCTCGAGCGCCGTCGCCACGAGGGCGCGCCCGACCCTCCGGCGCCGGGCCGCATCGGCCACGTAGAGGTCCTCGAGCCAGCAGTCCTCAGCCGCCATCCAGACCGAGAACCGGTAGCGCAACTGGCACACGCCGACCGGCGGAGCGTCGGCGTCGAGCGAGCCGAGCAGGAACTCGGTATCCGGCTGCTCGATCAAGCGCTCGACCGAAGCCAGGAAGGCGTTGGCCGACGGCCAGGCGCTCCCGCACCAGTCCCGAAACTCGACCAGGAGGCGCGCGACCGTCGCCGCCTCGTGGGGTTCGGCCCGCCACACGACCGGCTGCCCGCTCATCGCCCGGCCGGTCGGCCGCCGCGCCCGGTGGCCACCGGCCCGCTCACCCCGCCGACTCGATCACGGCGAGCGTGTCCCCCGAGGCGACCGACGCGCCCACCTCGATCGGTAGCTCGGTGATCGTGCCCGCCTTGTGCGCCGTGACCTCGTTCTCCATCTTCATCGCCTCGATTACCGCCACCAACGCTCCCTGCTCGACCGCGGCGCCCGCCTCGACGGCGATCTTGAGCACCGTCCCCTGCATCGGTGACCGGAGCTGATCGCCCGCACCCGTCTCGGCGCCCGAGCGGCGCTCCCGTCGCGCTGGCCTGGCCGCCGGCGCGCCGCCCGCGACCGTCGCCCGCGGTCGCCCGTTGCCGTCGCCGGGACTTGCCCCACCGATGACGCGGACGTCGAACCGACGGCCCGAGACTTCGACCGTGTAGCTCAGGGACTGCTTCGGTTCCTCGCCCTCCCCCGATGGTGCCGCCAGATCCGGCTCCGCCGCGAGCGACGCGAGCCACTTGCGGTCCTCGAGCAGATCTCGGCACGTCTCTCCGCGCTTCCACTGGTCTGTGGCCAGCAGCGCCCGGTGAAACGGCAGCAGGGTGACCACCCCCTCGATCTCGAACTCTCCGAGGGCTCGCCGCATCCGTTGGGTCGCCTCGTCACGGTCGCGGTCCCAGACGATGAGCTTGGCCACCATCGGGTCGTAGGTCGGCGAGACCTCGTCCCCGGGGCCGACCCCCGAGTCCACCCGGACGCCCGGGCCACTCGGTTCCCGGTAGCGACCGATCCGCCCGGGCGCGGGCGCGAAGTTGCGCGCGGCGTCCTCCGCGTTGATCCGGCACTCGATCGCGTGCCCGCGGAGGACGACGTCCTCCTGGGTGAAGGGCAGGGCCTCGCCGGCGGCCACGCGGATGCCCGTCTTGACGATGTCGATGCCGGTGGTCATCTCGGTCACGCAGTGCTCGACCTGGACCCGGGTGTTCATCTCGAGGAAGAAGTACTCGTCCCCGGCCAGGAGGCCCTCGACCGTCCCGGCGCCGCGGTAGTCGACCGCGCGCGCCGCGTCGACGGCGATCTTCCCGATCCGCTCCCGCATCGCCGGGTCCACCACCCAGGCCGGGGCCGGCGACTCCTCGAGCAGCTTCTGGTGGCGGCGCTGGATCGAGCAGTCCCGCTCGCCGAGGTGGATCACGCTGCCGTGGCCGTCGGCCAGCACCTGGACCTCGACGTGGCGGGGATCGGGCAGGTAGCGCTCCAGGTAGACCGTCGGATCGGAGAAGAACTTCTCCCCCTCGCGCGCCGCCCCGGCGAACGCCTCCTCGAGCCGGTCGGCGGACTGGGCGACCCGGAAGCCCTTGCCGCCACCGCCGCCGGTCGCCTTCACGGCCACCGGGTAGCCGATGTCGGCCTCGATGATCTTGCGCGCCGCCTCGACGTCGGCCACCGGCTCGGTCGTACCCGGGACGATCGGGACACCGGCGGCGGCCATCAACTCGCGGGCGCGCGTCTTCGACCCCATCGCGTCGATCGCTGCGGCCGGCGGTCCGATGAAGACGACCCCGGCCTCCTCGCACGCCCGGGCGAACGCCGCGTTCTCGGCCAGGAAGCCGTAGCCCGGGTGGATCGCCTCAGCTCCGGACCGTGCGACCGCGTCGAGGATCCGCTCGATGCTCAGGTAGCTCTCCGACGCCGGAGCCCCGCCGATCAGGTAGGCCTCGGCGGCCCGCTTGACGTGGAGCGCGTCGCGGTCGATCTCCGAGTAGACGGCGACGCTCGGGATGCCGAGCTCGTCGAGCGCGCGGATGATGCGGACCGCGATCTCCCCGCGGTTGGCGACCAGGACCTTCCGGAACATCGGCCGCTGACTCTAGCCGGCCCGCGACCCCTTCGCCCGGGGCGCCCGAGCGGGCGCGATCGGGCGCTCCATCGCCACCCCGGCGACGACCACGCCGTCCGGGAGGGTCAGGTCGACCCGGTCGACGGCCCGGAAGCCGAAGGCCAGGTAGAGCGGGACGCCGGGGAGCGTCGCCATCAGGGTCAGCCGGCGAAAGCCCTCGGCGCGGGCGGCCGCCTCGCACGCCACGAGAATGGCTCGGCCAAGGCCGCGCCGGGTCCAGTCGGCGCGGACGAACATCGCCCGCACCCGGGCCGGCTCGGTCGGCGGGTCGAGCAGCCTCTCGTCGTCGTCCTCGACGCCGGCGCCGGCGTAGAGCTTGGCCCGCCGGCTCCACCCGCCGCAGGCCACGATCTCGCCGCCGGCCTCGTGGACGAGGTAGGTGCCGTCCTCGAGCAGCAGAGGATCGAGCTGGGCGATGTGGACGACGCCGCTCGCCGTCTGGGCCGCGTCGTAGTGGCGGGGGAAGAGTTCGAGCGCCGAGGCGCGCATCAACGCGGCGATCCGCGGGCCGTCCTCGGGCTCGGCCCGCCGCTGGGGGGCCGCGGGCCGCGGGTTTACGCCGGCTCCTCGGGCGGCGGGAGGGCGCCGTCGTAGTAGTCGACCGCGTCGGCCTCCCGGAAGAAGAGGCGCACCCCACCGCCGCGCGGTCGCCGCTCCCCGGCGAAGACCTGGCCCCAGTCCGGGTACATCACGACGTCGGGTGCGCCGTTGGTGCTGAGCGCGAGGAACCGGGCGGTCTCCGTCCCCCGGTTGACCAGCTGGTGGGCGCCCTCCTCTCCCGCCGGGAAGCCGACGACGTCGCCCTCGACGAGCTCCCGCCAGCCGGCTGGCCCCCGGAGTCGGAGGGTCCCGGCGAGGACGACGAGGAGCTCCTCCTCGGCCAGGTGGAAGTGGTAGGGGTAGGCGGCCTGGCCGGCCGGCAGCTCCCACAAGCTGACGCCGAGGCGCTCGGTCGCGAGCTGGTAGCCGATCCGGGCCCGGCGGGCCAGGTATCCGGGATGCTCGCGCTCCTCGTCGAACGTCGGGGCGTGGATGTTCGGGAGGGGCCGGGCGTCCATCTCCACCACGGACGCTAGCTCGCCCCCCGGACGTGACCGGTCCTCGTTTCGTCCGCAAATTCCACAAAACCACGGCCGGCCCCCTTGATCCGTCCGGCAGGCCCGAGAGGATGTAGGCGCGCGTCATGTGCGGCCACCGGGAGAGCCGCGCTTCCGCGCGCCGGTCGCATCGGTGGGCAACGGATTGAGGGGGCACCCAGGATGAAGGCGATGCTGTCGGACCGCTTCCGGGTCGCCGACGCGTCCGCGGGCGCGGCCCGAAGCTTCGCGCCCCGAATCCGCCGCCCACGGGGCGTCGCCCGCCCGGTCCGCCTGGCCGTCGTCGGTCTGACCCTGGCCCTCGCCGGGGTGGCGGCGATCCTCCTCTCTCGGGGCGGCATCATCGTCCGGCCGGCGGCCGTCCGGACGCCCCTCGTCCCCGGGGCGGTGACCTACGTCGGCGTCGGCTATCAGCTGGCCGGCGACCAGGTGACCACGACGATTCGCCAGCCGGGCGGCACCTCGGTGTCGGCGAGCGGGGTCTTCGAGATCGTCAGCCTCCGCCTCCAGGCCGCCGACCACCGGCGCCACCTCATCCCGAGCGACCTCCTCGCCCTCGACGCCGGCGGCACCTACTACGGGGCCTCGAACCCGGACGTCCTCGGGCTCACCGACCGCCGGTGGGGGGCGCTCGCCCCGACCACCGCCGTGCCCGCCGGCGGCTCGATCCTCGTCCGGGCCGTGTTCGACGTGCCGCCCGGGGTCCCCGAGCGTCGGGTCTCCCTCCACATCGGCCAGTTCGACTACGTCGACCAGGCTCCGGCCCAGACGCTCGACCTCCCCCCCTGCTGCGGCGCGGCGACCCCGCCGGCCAGCCGCGAGCACGCCGTGCTCGGGCCGCTGGCCCCCGACCCCGTCCTCGGCTGAGCTGGACCTCAGGTAGCCGCGGTGCGACCGGGGGACCCGGGTCGTCGACCGGCGCGAACCCGTCCGTCCGGGCTTCGCTCTACGATGACTTCGCCGCCCGAGTTCGAGAACATCGCCGACCGATCAGACCCGCACGACGTCGACCCCCGGCAGGTCATCGAAGTCGGCGTCCTGACTGTAGACCGGAACTTCGTGCGCGCGGGCCGTCGCCGCGATCCAGGTGTCCTGTACCCCCGGCCGGCGACCTGTCCGGCGCGCCGCTGCGACGAGTTCGGCGAACGCCGACGCCACGGTGTCGTCGACCGGCAGGGGAGCGTAGGTGGCGCGCACCGCTCCGAGCGTCCGGAGGCGCTTCGCCCGGACGGCGTCGGAGTTGGCCAAGTGCACGCCGAGCTCCAGTTCCGCGAGCGTGACGACCGAAACCGCCGCCTCGTCGGGGAGCCGCTCGGCGAGCAGCGCGCGCCCGTGCTCGTCGGCGATGAACACGGACGTATCGAGGAGCCCTTTCACAGGTCATCGACCGTGTCTGGTAGTGCCGCGGCGAGCTGATCGGTCAGCGCACTGTCGGCCTGGACGAGGGCATCCAGCGCGCGCCGCCGCGGCACCCACATCATGCGGCCCGGCAACGGGCGGAGCTCGGCGACCGGGCGGCGGTCCACCGTGACCCGCAGAGGCTCGCCGGCCTCGACACGGCGCAAGACCTCGGCGGTGTGGTTGCGCAACTCGCGGACGGAAACCTCGCTATCCATCCTCCTTACTGTAGCGCATGAGCTACGGGAACCGTCACCGATTCGTCGGACGCCTCAGGCCCCGCAGACCATCCCGGCGGCGACGGTGGCGTTGGTCGCTTCGTCGATCAGGATGAAGCTTCCGGTCCGGCGGTTGGCCCGGTAGGCGTCGAGCGCGAGGGGGGCGCTCGTGCGCAGGGAGACCCGGCCGATGTCGTTGAGCGCGAGCGACCCCGGCGCGTCCTCGCGTTCGAGGGTGTGGACGTCGACCCGGTCGCACAACGTGTCGACGATCGCCGTGGCGTTCCGGCTCGTGTGCTTGATCGCGTAGCGCCCGCCCGCCCGCAGGGGCGACTCGCCCATCCAGCAGAGGTCGGCCTCGAGCTCGCGGGTCACGGCCGGGGCCGAGTCGGGGTGGCAGATCAGCTCGCCCCGACCGACGTCGAGCTCGTCCTCCAACCGCAGCGTGACCGACAGCGGGGCGACCGCCTCCTCGAGCTCGCCGTCGAAGGTGTCGATCGCGGCGATCCGCGTCCGCAGGCCGGCCGGCATGACCAGCACCTCGTCGCCGGCGCGCAACGCGCCGCTCGCCAGCTGGCCGGCGTACCCGCGGTAGTCGCCGACCGCCGGCTTGACCACCCACTGGACGGGGAAGCGGGCCGGGACCTCGTCGGGATGGTCGTAGGAGACCTCGACCTCCTCGAGGTAGCCGAGCAGCGTCGGGCCCTCGAACCACCCGAGCCGCTCCGAGCGCTCGACGACGTTGTCGCCGCATAGCGCCGAGATCGGGATGTACGTCACGTCGGCCACGTCGAGCTTGGCCGCGAAGGCGGCGAACTCGTCGACCAGCTCGGCGAAGCGATCGGCCGAGTAGTCGACGAGGTCCATCTTGTTGACCGCGACCACGAGGTGGGGGATCCGGAGCAGGGCACTGAGGAAGGCGTGGCGCTTGGACTGCTCGACCGTCCCCTTCCGCGCGTCGAGCAACACGATCGCCAGGTCGGCGGTCGACGCGCCGGTGACCATGTTGCGCGTGTACTGCTGATGGCCCGGGCAGTCGGCGATGATGAACCGCCGCCGGGGGGTGGCGAAGTACCGGTAGGCCACGTCGATGGTGATGCCCTGCTCGCGCTCGGCCCGCAGGCCGTCGGTGAGCAGGGCGAGGTCGAGCACGCCCGAGCCCCCGCGGCGCAGCGACGCGTCGCTCAGGTGGGCGAGCTGGTCGGCGAAGACCTGCTTTGAGTCGTAGAGCATCCGCCCGATCAGGGTGCTCTTGCCGTCGTCGACCGAGCCGGCCGTGGTGAACCGCAACAGGTCGAGGCTCATCAGAAGTACCCGACCCGCTTGCGATCCTCCATCGCCGCCTCGCTGACCCGGTCGTCGGCCCGGGTCTCGCCCCGCTCGGTGATCCGGGTCGCCGCGATCTCGCCGATCACCTCGGTGATCGTCGACGCCCGCGAGCGGACACCGCCGGTGCAGCTCATGTCGCCCACGGTCCGGAAGCGGACGGTCTCCCGGAAGGTCTCCTCGCCCGGGGCGAGCTCCTGGCCGTCCCGGTGGGCGTAGAGCATCCCGTCGCGCTCGAAGACGTCGCGCTCGTGGGCGAAGTAGAGGCCCGGGAGGTCGAGGCGCTCCTGCTCGATGTACTCCCAGACGTCGAGCTCGGTCCAGTTGGAGATCGGGAAGACCCGGGCGTGCTCGCCGGCCCGCAGGCGGCCGTTGTAGAGGTTCCACAGCTCCGGCCGCTGGTTCTTCGGATCCCACTGGCCGAAGTCGTCGCGGAAGGAGAGGATCCGCTCCTTGGCCCGGGCCCGCTCCTCGTCGCGGCGGGCGCCGCCGAACGCCGCGTCGAACCGATGCTCGGTGATCGCGTCGAGGAGGGTGGTCGTCTGGAGCTGGTTGCGCGAGGCCCGCGGCCCGTGCTGCTCGACCACGCGTCCGCGATCGATCGACTCCTGGACCGAGGCGACGATCAGCCGCTCACCGAGCTCGGCCGCCCGCCGGTCGCGGAACTCGATCGCCTCGGGGAAGTTGTGACCGGTGTCGATGTGCATCAAGCGGAAATGGGAACGGGGCCGGCCGGAAGGCCTTCTCGGCGAGTCGGAGCAGGACGATCGAGTCCTTCCCGCCGCTGAACAGGAGGACCGGCCGCTCGAACTCGGCCGCCACCTCGCGCATGACGTGGATCGCTTCGGACTCGAGCGCCCGCAGGTGGGTGAGGCGCAGGGAGGCCAGGGGGGGATTCACGACGGCTCCCGGGCGGGGACGAGCACCGGGGCGTGGTCGGGGGCACGCGAGAGTGGGCGGCGGACGCGGTGGAGGGTGAAGGCGAGGACGGCGACCGCCAGCGGCGCGCCGACGATGATCACCGGCGAGATCGTGTAGCCGGCCTTGTTGAGGAGGGCGAGGCCGGAGGCGAGCAGGACGATGCCGAGGGCGGGGCGCAACCCGTCGTCGGGCAGGCGGGCGGCGTAGTGGGTGCCGATCCACACCCCGGGGAGCGAGCCGACGAGGATGTTGGCGGCCAGGCCGAGGTTGACGTTGCCGTCGAACAGGTGGGCGAGTCCGGCCACCCAGAGGAGGATCGCGGCGTGGAAGACGTCGGTGCCGACCACCTGGCGAGGCTTCATGTGGAACCAGAGGATGAGGACGACGGCGATCAGCGAGCCGCTCCCGGCCGACGTGACGCTGAGGACGAACCCGATCACCAGACCGGTGACGACGGCGGCGACGCGGTCGCCCCGGCTGAGCTCGACGCGCTCGCGCTCGTGGGCGCGCCGCATCAGCACCGAGCGGATGAGCACGGCGGTGGCGGTGACGATCAGGGCGGCGGCGACCAGGATCAGCACCAGGTCGTCGAAGCTCTTGCCGCCGTAGGCGCTCCGCAGGCGATTGAGGGCGAGCACGCCGAGGATCGCGCCGGGGACGCTGCCGACCGCCAGCCAGAGCGAGGTGCCCATGTGGACGGTGCCCATGCGGAAGTGGCGCCAGCCGCCGACCGTCTTGGTCACGGCGCCGTAGATCAGGTCGGTGCCGATGGCCACGACCGGCTTGACCGCGAAGACGAGGATCAGGAGCGGCGTCATCAGCGACCCGCCGCCCATCCCGGTGGTGGCCACGAGCAGGCCGACCCCGAACCCGAAGAGGACGATCAGGGGGTCCATCAGCCGTGCAGCCCGCACTCGGTCTTGGCGTCGCCGGCCCAGCGGCCCTCGCGCCCGTCGCCGGGCAGCGTGCACGGGGCGCAGCCGATCGACGAGTAGCCGGCGTCGTGGAGCTCGTTGTAGGGGAGCCCGTGCTCGGCGATGTAGGTCCAGACCCGGCGGTCGCTCCAGTCGGCGAGGGGGTTGACCTTCCAGAGGCCGTTGCGCTCGTCCCATTCGATTTTTTCGGAGCGCGTCCGGGTGGGAGACTGGTCGCGCCGCAGACCGGTGATCCACGCCTCGGCCCCGTCCAGGGCGCTCCGCAGACCGCCGGCCTTGGCGCCGCCGCCGGTGCAGCAGTGCGCGCGCGACCAGGGCTCGCCGGTCGCGTCGAGCACGTCGACGACCTCGACGCGGACGCCCCAGCGCGCCTCGAACGCCCGCCAGGCGGCGCGGGTCTCGTCGAAGAGGACGTGGGTGTCGAGGGTGAAGACCCGGGCGGCCGGCTCGATCGCCATCAGCATGTCGAGCAGCACCGACTCCTCCTTCTGGAAGGAGCAGGCCATGACGAGCGCCGGATGGAACTGCTCGACCGCGTAGGCGAGCACGTCCTCGGCGCTTCGATCCTCGAGGTCGGGCGGCGCCGCCCGGGTGCTCATACGGCGCACTCGCCCTCGCCGCGGATGACCTGGAAGGGCTCGGAGCGGTTCCAGTCGATGAACTCGTTCATCGTGGTCAGGCTGAACTCGACCGGGAGGGTCAGCTCCTTGACCAGCGCCTCGAAGGCGGGGACCCCGACGCGCTCGACGAAGGCGCCGAACTCCTCGCCTTCGGTGCGCTCGGCCTGGTAGTAGCGGATCCACCGCTCGACGGCCTCGGGCACCCGCTTGGCCGGGATCCGAGCCTTCAGCCGCTTGCCGATGGCGACCTCGCCGCCGGTGAAGCTCCCGGCCAGGTGGGGGATGTAGGCGGGGATCGCGCGTTCGCCGACCTTGATCGACGCGCCGTAGAAGCCGATGTCGGCGATGTGGTGCTGGCTGCACCCGTTCGGGCAGCCGCTCATCTTGATGTGGATCCGGCGGGTCAGCTCGTCGTCGATGTCCATCGCCTCGACCCGGTCCTGGACGGCCTGGTTGAGCCCCATCGAGCTGGCGATGCCGAGCTTGCAGCTGTCGGTGCCCGGGCAGCTGACCACGTCGGTGATCTCCCGGGGGCCGGCGTCGCCGAGGCCGAGGGCGCAGAGCGCGCGCCAGACGTCGTAGACCGACGCCTCGTGGACCCAGCGGAGGACGAGGTTCTGCTGGACCGTGGTGCGGGCGTAGCCGCCGGAGTGCTCGCGCATGATCGCCGCCAGCCCGCGGAACTGCTCGGGGGTGAGGTCGCCCCGGGTGACCTTGACCTCGACGGTGACGAAGCCGTCCTGGCGCTGGGGGCGGACGTTGGCGGCGACGAAGCGGTCGAACCGGCGCGAGTCCCCGTTGGGGGTCGCGGCCGGCCCGGACGGGGCCGGCCCGGGGCGCTCGTCGTGGCGGAAGAGGAGCGGCTCGATCGCGAAGTCGCGCTCGGCCACCCAGTCGCCGCGGAGCTCGTCCTCGACCTGCTCGCGGAAGGCGTCCATCCCGATCTTGTCGATCAGCACCTTGATCCGGGCGCGAGCCCGGTTCTTGCGCAGCCAGTCCTGGCGGTCGAAGATCCGCAGGACGGCCTCGGTTACCTTCAGGTAGTCGCCGTTGTCGGCGGCGACGAAGTCGTAGAGGACGGGGGCGAGACGGGGCATGATCGAGGTGCCGCCGCCGATCCGGACCTCGAAGCCGCGCTCGCCGTCGCGGAGGCGGGGGACGAAGCCGCCGTCGTGGATGGCGGTGATCGCCACGTCGGCGTCGGTCGCGCTGAACGCGGTCTTGAACTTGCGCGGCATCAGCTGGCAGACGTCGTTGCGGACGAAGTAGCGGACGTAGGCCCCGGCGTAGGGCGTCGGGTCGAAGAGCTCGCCGTCGCAGACGCCGGCCCAGGGGTCGCCGGTGACGTTGCGCATCGTGTTGCCGCAGCCCTCACGCGAGGAGAGGCCGACGGCGCTGATCTCGCGGATGAACTCGGCGGCGTCGGGGAGGGGCACGTGGTGGAACTGGAAGTTCTGGCGCGTGGTGATGTGGCCCTTGGCGAGCGGCACCCAGCGCTCGACGGCGTCGGCGAACGCCTCCATCTGCTCGGGATTGATCCCGCCGAACGGCAGCTTGACCCGGATCATCTGGCGCTCGGCCTGGCGCTGGCCGTAGACGCCCTGCTTGAGGCGAAAGCCGATGAACTTGACCTCTTCGGTCTCGCCGCGGAGGAACTTCGCCGACTCGGTGTCGAAGTCGTCGAACTCCCGGGCGATGATCGGGATCACGTGCCCGGGAATGTCGCTGCGGATCTCGGGGTCGGCGAGCGAGCCCCTGGCTGCGGGTGTTGAAGTCGGCTCCATCGGAGTCCTCCTGACGTCGGCTCGGGGCGCCCGAAAGCCTAACACATGAAAGCCGGGTGGCTTTCTGGCATTTTACGGGCAGGCTCAGGGCCGAGATGCGTCACTCCGGTGCCGAACTGCGGTGACCCTGACGATGCCGGCGCCGTCGTCGATCAGGTACAGGATCCGGTACGCGCCGCGCCGCGCCGACCACGCTGGGGCGAGCGGGTGCTCCAAGGGCTGGCCGACCCGCCTGGGGTCCTCCAGAAGCGGCCCGGTGATGAAGGCGTAGGCGGCCGCGGCGACCTTCGGCGGCAGGGACTCGGCGAGGGATCGGACGGCCGGACCAGCGATCTCGAGGCCGAAGCCGGCGGAGCTCACGCCGACGGGGGCGACCGGCCGACCGACCGCATGGCTCGGTCGAGGCCGTGAACGTCAAAGCTGTCGCCGGCTTCGAGAGCGGCCACGCCTTCGGAGTGCGCACGGAGCAGCTCAGCGTCGCCGAGCACGGAAATCGTCTCGCGCAGGGCGTCGTAATCGTCGGCCCCGAGGAGAACGGCGACGCGGCGCCCACTGCGCGTGATCTCGAAGCGCGCATGCGTGCTGGTCGCCTCGTCGACGAGTCTTGAGAGCTGAGCACGCGCTTGCGCCACGGGCAGCGTCGTCATGTACAGAATTGTAGCGCAACCAGCAGTCTGGTCGAATCACTAAATATCCTCCCGCCTTTCTGGTACTTTGCTGCCCGGCCGTCATCCGCATAAAATCCGTCGAGAAAGTGGACATGTTATCTAGGCGTCTCGCCGTTCTCCCAGTCGCCGTCGCCTCGGTGGTCGCCGTGGCCGCGTGCGGCGGCTCGTCGGGCGGTGGGAAGTCCGTGCGCCTGGTGGCGTACTCCACGCCGCAGGCCGCGTTCGCCGCGCTGATCCCGGCCTTCGAGGCGTCGCCCGCCGGCCAGGGCGTGACGTTCAGCCAGTCCTACGGGGCGTCCGGCGATCAGAGCCGGGCGGTCCTCGCCGGGCTGCCGGCCGACGTCGTCGACCTCTCGCTCGAGCCGGACGTCACCAAGCTCGTCGCGGCCGGGCTCGTCCCGGCCGCCTGGAACGCCAACCCGACCCACGGCTTCGTGACCGACTCGGTGGCCGTCTTCCTCGTGCGCAAGGGCAACCCCAAGCACATCCAGACCTGGGACGACCTCGTCCGCCCGGGCGTCGCGGTCCTGACGCCCAACCCGTTCAGCTCGGGCAGCGCCCGCTGGAACGTGATGGCGGCCTACGGGGCGAAGCTCGCGGAGGGTGCGACGCCGGCTGAGGCGCAGGCCTACCTGACGACGCTCTTCCACCACGTGGTCAGCCAGGACACCTCGGCGCGCAACGCGACCCAGACCTTCCTGGCCGGGAAGGGGGACGTCCTGATCGCCTACGAGAACGAGGCGATCGCCGACGAGAAGAAGGGGTCGCCGGTCGACTACGTCGTGCCGAGGGACACGATCCTGATCCAGAACCCGATCGCCGTCCTGACCAAGGGCAGCGCCGCCGCCCGATCGTTCGTCACCTACCTCCTCTCGCCTCCCGGCCAGGAGATCTGGGCGGCCCAGGGCTACCGCCCAGTGCTCGCCGGCACGCCGGGGGCGAGTCGCTTCCCGACGCCGGCCGGCCTGTTCACGATCGAGAAGGTCGGCGGCTGGCCCGCGGCGACCAAGCGGTTCTTCGACCCGACGAGCGGCGTCGTGACCAAGATCGAGCAGTCGCTGGGGGTGTCCACTGCCAAGTAGCCTCCAGCTGGCGGTCCGGCGCCCGGTGCTCCGCGTCAGTCCGGGCGCCGAGGGGCTCGGCCGCGGCCTGCTCGGGATCTACCTCTCGCTGGTCGTCCTCCTGCCCCTCTCGGCCGTGCTCGTGCGCTCGGCCGACGGTGGGGTCGGGGCGTTCTGGCGGTCGGTCTCCGCCCCGGAGGCGGTCGCGGCGATCAAGCTGACCGTGATCGTCTCGGTCGTGGTCGTGGCCGTCAACGCGGTCTTCGGGACGCTGATCGCCTGGGTCCTCGTCCGCGACGACTTCCCGGGCCGGCGGGCGGTCAACGCGGTGATCGACCTGCCGTTCGCCCTGCCGACGATCGTCGCCGGGGTCGTCCTCCTCGCCCTGTACGGCAAGGGCGGTCCGGTCGGCATCGACGTCAGCTTCACCCGGGCGGCGGTCGGGCTGGCCCTCCTGTTCGTGACCCTGCCGTTCGTCGTGCGCTCGGTGCAGCCGGTGCTGCTCGAGCTCGACCGCTCGATGGAGGAGGCGGCGGCGTCGCTCGGCGCCGGTCCGTCGACCGTGTTCCGCCGGATCGTCCTGCCCAACCTGATGCCGGCGATCATCTCGGGCGCGGCCCTCAGCTTCGCCCGGGCGGTCGGCGAGTTCGGGTCGGTCGTCCTGATCTCGGGGAACCTCCCGTTCAAGACCGAGGTCGGCTCGACCTACGTCTTCGGGCAGATCGAGAACGACAACCTCCCGGGGGCGGCGGCCGTCTCCCTCGTCCTGCTCGCGGCCGCGCTCGCCGTGCTCGCGGGCCTGGCCTTCCTCAGCGGGCGGAGGACCCGCCATGCCGGGTAGGCGCCTCGGGCTCCGCGCGGTCGCCCTCGGCTACCTCGTCCTGCTCCTCCTGGCGCCGGTGCTGATGATCTTCTACCGGACCTTCGAGCACGGCCTGGGCCCGGTGTGGACGGCGGTGAGCGCTCCGAACGCCGCCCACGCCTTCTGGCTGTCGCTCGAGACCGTGGCGATCGCCGTGCCCCTGAACACGGTGTTCGGGATCGGGATGGCCCTGCTGCTCGAGCGTCGCCGCTTCCGCGGGCGGGCCGCCGTCGGGCTCCTCCTCGACCTGCCCTTCGCGGTCTCGCCGGTCGTCGTCGGGCTGGCCCTGCTCCTCGTCTACGGGACCAACGGCTGGTTCGGGGCCTGGCTCGTCGGTCACGGGCTGCCGGTGATCTTCTCCGTCCCGGGCATGGTCCTGGCCACGGCGTTCGTCTCCCTGCCCTTCGTCGCCCGGGAGACGATCCCGGTCCTGCGCGAGCTCGGGACCGACGCCGAGGAGGCGGCGGCGACGCTCGGGGCGAGCGGGTGGCAGACGTTCTGGCGGATAACCCTCCCGGCGATCCGCTGGGCCGTGGTCTACGGCGTCGTCCTGACGACCGCGCGGGCGCTCGGCGAGTTCGGGGCCGTGAGCATCGTCTCCGGGCGGATCGAGGGGGTCACCCAGACGTTGCCGCTCTACGTCCAGGACCGCTACGAGAACTTCGACACGACCGGCGTGTACGCGGCGGCCGTGGTGCTCGCGCTGCTCGCGCTGGCCACCCTGCTCACCATGAACCTGCTCACCCGACGCGCGAGGAGCGTGGCCTGATGCCGATCGAGATCCACAACGTCAGCAAGCGCTTCGACGCCTTCACCGCCCTCGACGACGTCTGCCTGGGCGTGGCCGACGGATCGCTAACGGCACTCCTGGGGCCGAGCGGGTCCGGCAAGTCGACCCTGCTCCGAATAATCGCCGGACTCGAGACCCCCGACGCTGGCCGCGTCCTCATCGGTGGCGAGGACGTGACCGGCGCGCCGGCGCGCCGGCGGGGGGTCGGGTTCGTGTTCCAGCACTACGCGCCGTTCAAGCACATGACGGTGCGGGAGAACGTCGGCTTCGGGCTGAGCGTGCGCCGCCGGGCGAAGGGCGAGATCGCCGCGCGGGTCGACGAGCTCCTCGGGCTCGTGCGCCTCGACGGGCTGGCCGAGCGCTACCCGGCGCAGCTGTCGGGCGGCCAGCGCCAGCGGATGGCGCTGGCCCGGGCGCTCGCCCCGGCGCCCGAGGTGCTCCTCCTCGACGAGCCGTTCGGCGCGCTCGACGCCCAGGTCCGCGGGGAGCTCCGCGAGTGGCTGCGGCGCCTGCACGACGAGATCCACGTGACGACGATCTTCGTCACCCACGACCAGGAGGAGGCGATGGACGTCGCCGGGCAGATCGTCCTCGTCAACCACGGTCGGATCGAGCAGGTGGGGACGGCACGCGAGCTCTACGAGCACCCGACCAACGAGTTCGTCATGTCGTTCATCGGGCCGGTCAACCGGATCGGCGACTCCTACCTGCGCCCGCACGACATCCAGATCCTCTCCGACGCCGACGAGACGTCGACCGAGGCCCTGGTCGAGCGGATCGTCCATCTCGGCTTCGAGGTCCGCGCCGAGCTCAAGCTCGAGGACGGGAGCCAGGTCTGGGCCCAGCTGACCCGCGAGCGGGCCGCCGAGCTCGAGCTCGAGGAGGGGCAGATCCTCGCCGCCCGGCTCGGGGCGGTGCGGGTGTTCGCCTAGCTAGTGGTCCGTCCAGCAAGTTCCTGCACCATTGGGCGGGCCCGGATGACCGCGTGGCGGCGTCCTCGAAGCTCGGAATACGTCCAGTATGCCGCCGCTTCTGCGTCCTGGCCACGCGGCCCCCGGACCTCGCCGAATGGCACACGAACTTACCGGACGAACCACTAGCGGGCGTGCCAGGCGTCGTCGGCCCGGGTGAGCGCGAGCACCGACTCGGGGAGCTCGTCCGCCGCCAGGTCGGCCACGGTGACCTGCTCGAGGACGGCCCGGAGGTTGGCGCGCAGGGCGATCCAGACGCGCTGGAGCGGGGCGGCCGAGCCCTGGTAGACGACCTCCTCCGGGCGCTGCCCGCGCACCCCGACGAGCGGCCCCTCGACGGCCCGGATGATGTCGGCGAGGGCGATCTCGGCCGCCGGGCGGCTCAGCCAGTAGCCGCCCTCCGGGCCCCGCTGGCTGCGGACGATCCCGGCCGAGCGCAGCTGGGTGAGAATGTTCTCGAGGAAGGAGACGGGAATCTGCTGGGCGGTCGCGACGTCGTCCATCTTGCGCGGGGACGCCTCGTCGGCGCCGGCCAGCTCGATCGCCGCCCGCACGGCGTAGTCGGCCTTGGCGGTCACCCGCATGGCGGCCTGCGCTCAGGGATGGGGATCGCCCCAGGCTCCCCGCCGGCGCTCGCCGCGGCCGACGCCCTCTCGGAGGGCGGCGCGCAACCATCCGCTCGGGGTCGGGTGGGCGGCCGCGGGCGGCGGCGGCGCCGTGTCGAGGAGGAACCGCTCGAGCGCGGCGACGATCGCCGCGGCCTCCTCGGGCGAGGCGCCCGGGGCGACCAGGGTGCGGCCGGGCCGGAGGGCCGCGGGCGGTGCGGCCGGGCGTGGTGGGCGGCGGCGGGTCACGGGGGTGCATGATCGCACGGGCGGTTAGGGTGTCACCGGATGGCGCTGCCGGTGATCGGCCACGACGCGGTGCTCGCGGCGATCAGCCCGGCGGAGGCGATCGAGCGCGTCGGCGACGCCTTCGTCCGCCACCACCGCGGCGAGTGGACGATGCCCGCCAAGGTCTACCTCCCGTGCCCGCCGGCGGGCGACTTCCGGGCCATGCCGGCCCGGGGGGGCGGCCTCGCCCTGCTCAAGTGGATCTGCTCGTTTCCGGTCAACGCCGGCACCGGGCGGCCGACCGTCGCCGGAGTGATCGCCCTCTCCGACGACTCGACCGGCGAGCCCCTGGCTCTCATCGACGCCCGGTCGGTCACCGCCCTGCGGACGGGCGCGGTGGCCGCCGTGGCCACCCAGGCGCTCGCTCCGCCCAGCGCCCGCACGGTCGGCGTGATCGGGTGCGGCCTGCACGGCGCCTGGGTGGCGCGGTGCCTCGCGGCCGCCGGCTACGGTCCGGGCGTCTGCGCCGACCCGCGGGCGGAGGTTGCGGCGGGCCTGGCCGCCGAGCTCGGCTGGACATCGGGCGCGACCGGCGAGGCCCTGGCCTGCGAGGTGGTCTGCTGCGTGACGCCGGGGGTGGAGCCCGTGGTCGACGTGGCGGCGCTGAGACCCGGTCTCCATCTGAACATGCTGGGCGCCGACGGGCCCGGCAAGGCGGAGGCGACGATCGGCGCGGTGGCCGCCTGCGCCCTCTTCTGCGACGAGTGGGACCAGGCGACCCACGGCGGGGAGCTCGCCGGGGCGGTGGCCGCCGGCCTCGTCGGGCGCGAGCAGGTGACCGATCTCGGCGCCGTGCTCGACCGGGCGGCCGCCGGGCGTCCCGACGGGGCCGCGGTGACGCTGTTCGACTCGACCGGGCTGGCGATCCAGGACCTGGCGGTCAGCGCCGGCGTCTACGACGCCTGGCGGGAGGGGCGAATCGACGCCCAGCTCGTCGGGCTCTGACTTTCGTCTCCGGCGTGTATCAGGCGCGGTCGCCGGGGGCTCTTGCCCACCATGACTACCGGGCGTACCCGCAGCGGTGGACGGCCGCGGAGCTGGCAGCGCGCGACCCCGGTGACCCACGTCGGGGCGACGCGAACCGAGCCGGCGCGCGCCCGGCGGGCCACCGCCTTGGTGAGGTTGCTCGGCGGCCCGATCGTGCGGGCCGTGCTCGCGGTTCTGCTCCTGGTCGCCGCCGGGGGCGCCCTGTACGCCGTCCTCCTCCACGAAGCGCCGTCGGACAAGTGGTGCCACGAACACGAGGTCGGCTGCGGCTTCGGCGTCCACCTCACCGGGACGCTCGTGGCCGGCCTGCTCGCCTACCTGTTCTTCTACCGCCTGGTCACCGAGCCGCGGGTCCTCTTCCCCATCATCCGATCCGGGCTGCGCTCGCCGGCCAAGCTGTTCCGCTGGCTGGGCGACGGGTCGGACTACGAGAAGCCGATCGGACGCGAGCAGTTCGTTCGCGAGCTGGTCCGTGACGCCCGGTCGGGGGGTCGGGGCGACGCCGGGCACGCGCTGATGCCCCATGTCGTGGTGGGCGACGGTGGCTCGGGCAAGACGACCGTCCTCGTGGCGGCCGCGGCCGAGGTCACGCGGCGCGGGATGATCCCCGTGCCGCTCACGCTCCGCGACCTGCATCACCGCGACGCCACCGATCTCGACTTCGGCGAGTTGGCCAAGGAGGCCTTCGCGGCTCAGGCGCTGAGCGGCCGTCGCGGCGGCCGCACGCTCTCGAGCGAGAGCGTCGAGAAGGCCTGGCGCAAGCTGAGGCCGCGCATGGCCCTGCTCGTCGACGACGTGGAGAAGGTGCAGCGGGGCCAGGAGGGTCTCCGCGCCGCGTTCGCCGCCGCCCGGAGCGATGGCCTCATGCTGATCGCCGCCTCGCGCCTCGACGGCCTTCCCCCCGGACTCGATGCGTCCGTGGTCGAGCTCGACGCCCTGAGGGAGGCGGACGCGGTCGAGCGGATCCTCGACTGCGCGCGGCGGAGCCCCAAGCCCGAGGGATGCGCGACGGCGACCGAGGTCGATGAGCTCGTCGTCCGCGCGGATGTGACGAGCACCCCGTATTTCATGCGACTCGCCATGAGGCTCGCCAGCGAGGGCCGGCTTCCCCGCGGGTTCCCGCCGACGCGCGCGGGCGCCCGTCTCGCGCTCCTCGAGGCCTACCACGAGGCGCTGAGGGAGGGCGGCGGGCGGGGCGGCGACGGGCTGATCTCCGTTGATCGTGACCGGGCGCTGCAGGATCTCGAGCGGCTCGCCTGCCAGAGCCTCGGCCGTCGAGCGCCGGCCGCGGAAGCCGCGCGCACCGCGGATGAGGAGACCAAGCCGGCGCGTGACGGCCACACTCAGTATTGGCCCGCGCGCAAGCCGTCCGAGCCAGTGCCCGAGATCATCCGGATCCGCAACCGCGATCGCCTGGCCGAGGCCGGGGGGCGGATGGGGGTCGTGTATTCGCGCCGGGCCAACGACCTGCGGTTCACCCACCAGGTGCTCCAGGCGTACTTCGCCTCGCGGCTCCTGCGTGAGCCGAGCGCCGCCGATCTGAGAGCGGAGCTGCTCGAACGAAACCCCGCGTCGCCCTACCTCGCGATGGCGCTCGTTCTGGCGGCGGCCGGCCCGCCGTGCTCGGCCAACCAGCCGGCCTGTGCGGCCGAGGTCGGGGCCGCGCTGCTGCGCTCGGCGAGCGAGCACGAGTGCCAGGCCGACCGGACGCCGATCCTCAACCTCGTAACGGCGGCCGTCGAGGCGGCGGCGCTCGCGGGCCCGGACGCCGGCTCGCTGGCCGCCGACGCCGCGACACTGGCCAGCGTTGAGGCCGGCCGCCGGCCGAGTACGGCCGGGGACGGGCAGGCGTTCGGCGAAGATGCGGCGACGGCGCGCCTCAAGCTCCAGCTCTTCCGCGAGCTGTCGGCTCTCGGCGGCGAGTCGTCGGTCCACGCGCTGTGGGCCTTCCACGAGGATCCGGACTACTCGACCCGCTGGCACGCCATGCTCGGCATCACGGCGACCGACGAGCGTCGCTTCTCGGTGGTCGACGAGATCGCCGCGCGGGCGATCGCGACGGTGGCGGCCGTCCCCGCCCACGCGGAGCCGATCGACGACAACCCAGGGGACGAGCACGCCACGGCGCTGAGCCTGCTGAAGCCGATCGCCTGGATGCTCCCGGCGCTCCACAGCGATGCCGTGCGCGAGGAGCGCCCGGCCTGCGCGGATCGACTCGAGGCCCACATGCAGGAGATCCACCGGGCGTCGCGGCGCTCCGACCAGCACGGGCTCCTCGCGTCCCTCGCCCAGGGGTTCAAGGTGGATGCCGTGCGCCACGCCGACCGTCCGGGCACCTACGAGCCGCCGATCGTGCACTCGCTGCTCTTCTGGCTCCTGCGGGAGACCCCCTTCTGGTACACGAAGGTCGCGCTCGTCCACGCGATCACGCTGAACTTGATCGCCGCGCGCTCCGGTCAGGACGGCGGCGCCGGGGTCGCTGCGGAGCCTGTGTCCCGGTCAGCCGACCGGGACACCACCTTCCTGGGGCGGGCCCTCTCGGCACCGTCCGCCGAGCGCAGGCTCCGCTGGTACCTCGAGACCCGCGTGCATCCTTTCGTCAGGGCGGCGGGCGAGCTGTGCCTGGAGGCCCTGGACGCGGCCGACCGCGGGGGCTCGTGGCGCGAGTACATCTGGACCGATGACGAAGTCGAGGTGATCGCCCGGCCGCCCCTGCTTCGCGCCAAGGCCCTGCATCTGGTGGCCGACATGGCGCTGCTGCTGAACCTCAACGAACAGGACCGGTCGGGGCCGGAGCGCGCCCGGTTCGGCCAGCAGCAGGAGCTGCCGGAATGCCTGCGGGGCGACCGAGCGCCGTTCCTCGCGGACCGGCCGCCCGCCGGGAGGTGCCCGGCCGACTGCCCCTTCGCCGGGGAGGCGGGCATCCGCCCGCTCTGCCCGGACACGCTCCCCCGGTGGGCGCCGGACGATGCCGGCGGAGAGACCCTGCATTCGCGGCGGCTCCTCACCCGGAGCTTCTGCCGCCGGTTGCGGCACACCGCCTCGGATCGGCCGTGGACGACGATCGGTGGCGAGCGGATCCGCTACCGCGAGCGCCGGGCGCACGTCAGGCAGCTGCGGGCGTTCTGGGAGCGGATGGAACGCCGCTCGACGATCTGAGACTGAGCCGTCGTCTCAGAGGGGGATGTTGCCGTGCTTGCGCTCGGGTCCCCGGTCGCGCTTGGTGGCCAGGGCGTGGAGGCCGGCGATCAGCTTGGGCCGGG
The DNA here is from genome assembly GCA_963733245.1 of uncultured Solirubrobacterales bacterium. GTDB lineage: Bacteria > Actinomycetota > Thermoleophilia > Solirubrobacterales > Solirubrobacteraceae > Palsa-513. Next base: position 252,379 of record CAVTCI010000004.1, on the reverse strand, counting down.
TCTCGTGGGGGACGAGAACGTCGTCGATGTACCCGCGCTCGGCGCCCGAGTAGGGGTTGGCGAAGCGGGCGCGGTAGTCGTCCATCAGCCGCCGCCGGCGGACCTCGGGGGTCGGGCTCGAGGCGATGTCGCGCTTGTAGATCACGTTGACCGCGCCCTCGGGGCCCATCACGGCGACCTCGGCGCTCGGCCAGGCGAAGTTGAGGTCGGCCCCGAGGTGCTTGGAGGACATCACCACGTAGGCCCCGCCGTAGGCCTTGCGGGTGATCACGGTGATCTTCGGGACCGTGGCCTCGGCGAAGGCGTAGAGGAGCTTCGCTCCGTGGCGGATGATCCCCCGCCACTCCTGGTCGGTCCCGGGGAGGAAGCCGGGGACGTCGCAGAAGGTGATCAGGGGGAGGTTGAAGGCGTCGCACGTGCGGACGAACCGGGCCGCCTTCAGCGAGGCGTCGATGTCGAGCACGCCGGCCATCGACTGGGGCTGGTTGCCGACCACGCCGACGGGGATTCCGTCGAGGCGGGAGAACCCGCAGACGATGTTGGTCGCGTGGTGCTCGTGGACCTCGAAGAACTCGCCGTCGTCGACGATCAGCTCGACCACCCGCCGCATGTCGTAAGGCTTGTTCGGGTTGTCGGGGACCAGGGTGTCGAGGGCCGGGTCCATCCGGTCGGGATCGTCGGTCGGCGTTGCCCGGGGGGCCAGCTCGAGGTTGTTCGCCGGGAGGAAGGACAGCAGGTAGCGGGTGTCCTCCAGGCACTGGTCCTCGTCGTCGGCGGCGAACTGGGCCACGCCCGAGCGGGTGTTGTGGGTCATCGCCCCGCCGAGCTCCTCGAAGTCGACCTCCTCGCCGCTCACCGTCCGGATCACGTCGGGTCCGGTGATGAACATGTGGGAGGTCTCCTTGACCATGAGGACGAAGTCGGTGATCGCCGGCGAGTAGACGGCGCCCCCGGCGCACGGACCCATGATCAGGGAGATCTGGGGGATCACGCCCGAGCAGCGAACGTTGCGCAGGAAGACGTCCCCGTAGGCGCCGAGCGAGATCACCCCCTCCTGGATGCGGGCGCCGCCCGAGTCGTTGATGCCGATCACCGGGCAGCCGATCTTGGCGGCCAGGTCCATGATCTTGCAGATCTTCTGGCCCATCACCTCGCCGAGGGATCCGCCGAAGACGGTGAAGTCCTGGCTGAACACGCAGACCGGCCGTCCGTCGATCGTGCCGTGACCGGTGATCACGGCGTCGGCCAGCGGCTTCGACTTCTGCATCTCGAAGTCGTAGGTCCGGTGCCGGACGAAGGCGTCGAGCTCCTGGAAGCTGCCCGGGTCGAGGAGCTTGGCGATCCGCTCGCGGGCCGTGTACTTGCCCTTCGCGTGCTGCTTCTCGACGCCGGGGCCGTCGGCGTGAGCCGCCTCGGCGCGCAGCTCCTCGAGGTGGGCGAGCTTCTTCTCGAGGGTCTCCGGAGCCTTCTGCCGCTGCTGGCGCGGCGTGCTGCGGCTCCGTGGGGGGGCCCGCCTATTCCCGGGAGAAGGGGCGATGATGCGCCGCGCCTAGGTCATCGAGGACGCTGCTGAGCACGGCCATCGTCTGCTCGGGATCGAGTGCGGGCGGGGGCGCGGGCATGGGTGGAGGGTATCGGGCGGCTTGCCTGGACGGCGACCGGGCGCGGGTCGGCGTCGTCGGGGGGGTGGTAGGCCGGGCTGGCGGCGGCGTGGCGGGGGGGGCAGGGACGGTGGCGGGGTCGGGTGGCGGAGCGGTGGTCCGCGACGCTGAGGGGGGCTCGGCTCCGGCCGAGCGGGGGAGCGGTGAGTCCGGGCGGTTCGCCGTGACGGCCGGCGGGGCGCTCGGCGCGACCGGCCGAGCGGCGCCGCCGTCAGTGGCGGCGGCGGTCTGAGGCGCCCTGCGCCGACCGAACAGCCGGGCGAAGAAGCCTCGGCGGGCGGCTGGCGGCGGGGTGGGCGGCGCGGCTCGGGCGGTCTCAACCGCGGGCGGGGACGGGGGCGTCGACTCGGTCGGCGTCGGGAGCGCCGCGGGGGCGGGGCGCGGGTCGGGCGCCGGTCGGTCCGGCGGCGGCCGCTCGAGCACCGGCGCCTGGAGTCGGGGTGGCTCGGCCTCCTCGTCGATCACCGCCGTCACGCGATCGACGGCGGCCACGCCCGGCGGTGGCGTTCGGTCGTGGTGGGGGCTGGCGGTCAGGCGCACCCGTGTGCCCCACCCCGACGACTCGAGCTCGACCGTGCCGCTCGCGCGTTCGCCCTCCCAGGCGACGGTCTTCTCGGGTACGAGGCGGATGATGCGGATCTCTCCGAAGCCAGACAGCCGCCTGGCCAGGGCATCGGGGTTGCTGAGCTCGGCCCACAGCTCGGGCGGTGACTTGACCAGTGTGCGCTGGGCCTGGAGATCTGCCATCGCTCGACGGATTCGTCCGCGGCCTGGCTAATCCTCCTGGGGGTCGGCGCGTTGCGCTCGAGGTTGCCCCGAGACTAGCTCCTTCTTCGAGCGGGCTCCGCCTCAGCCGACGATCCGAGCGCCGATATCAGTGCCGCAGCCGTCTCGTCCGCCTCGCCTCGTTCACCGTCGAGCACGATCGCCCCGGTCGCTGCCGCTCGGACCGCCTCGAGTGCCTGCGCGGGCCGCTCGCGTGCAGGCACGGTATGTCCGAGCAGCCTGATCGCGCCCTCGCCCGGGCTGCACGGGCGGGGTACCCATACTGCCCCGCGCTTGTAATGGGTCAGAGCTATCAGGCCCACGGGTAGGGGTCGGTCCCCGGCACATCCCCCAAGGCTCTCGACGGTGCGCTCCTCCGCCACGTGCTCATCATTGCGGACCGACAAGGGCTTGGGGTACGGATGCACGAGGCCATCGGCATCGAGAACCGCGTACTCATCCGACCAGTACTCCGCCCCTTCTCGGACAAGGGCAGCGACGAGCGTGGTTTTCCCGGCGAAGCTCTTTCCAGGTAGGACGATCGCAAGGTTCTCAACTCCGACGACCCCGGCGTGAACGAAGACGTAGTCCGGAGCGTTCAGCGCGATGTGCATGCGCATCTGGGCGTCGAGGATGCCGACCGCGACGCCCAGATCGACTGGACCGCCGGTCACGGACTGCTCGTCGTACAGGACTTCGAGGAGCCCCCGGCTTCCGAGCGGTCGTATCGCGAACCGGCCGTTCTCGGGCCGGACGCGCGTCGGGCGAGCGCCCGGGGGCAGGACCTCGCGGATCGCGCCAACGTGTCGGACGTCAGCCGTGACCTCCACGGTGACGCCGAACGCCTCCACCGCCACCGATCGGGTAGTGGCGCTCTCGTCGTGCATCGGAGGACCCTAGCAACCACGCCACCGACCACCGCCGGGTAGATTTGTGCCTGTGCACGACGTGCTCGTTCTGACTCGGCTTTGTCTCGCTGCCGTGTTCGCAGTGGCGGGCGTCGGCAAGCTCCTCGACATCCCGGGTTCGCGACGGGCGTTGACCGACTTCGAAGTACCGGATCGGCTCGTCGGCGCTCTGGCCTTCATCCTGCCCGCGGCCGAGTTGGCGACGGCTATTTCGATGCTCGTCGCGCCAGTAGCGCGCTGGGGGGGACTGACGGCACTTCTGCTCCTCGGCGCATTTGTCGTCGGTCTATCCCGAGCCCTAGGGCGCGGAGAGGCTCCCGACTGCCACTGCTTCGGTCAAGTGCACTCGGAGCCGGCTAGCTGGCTCACCGTCGCTCGCAACGTTGCCCTGGCGATACCGGCGGCCTTTCTGGCGGCCGCCGGTCCCGGACCATCGATTGCAGCGTGGCTTGACGGGCACAGCGCGCAAGCCCTGGGGCTGATAGCCACAAGCTCGGTGGCGGTCATTTCCACCGTCTGCGCTGTGGGACTGTGGCGAGAGAACCGAAAATTGCGGTCGACGCAGCCGTCGAAGGCTCCGACGGCTGTCCGGGTCGGCGCTCGGGCGCCGCGCTTCTCGTTGCCCTCGGTCGAGGGCCCCGAGGTCTCACTCCAGGATCTCTTAGCTGGCGACCTGCCGTGCGTGCTGACCTTCGTGGCGCCAGGATGCGGGCCGTGCACGACCTTGCTGCCCGAGATGGCGCGTTGGCGCGAGACGCTAGAGGATCGTCTGGCACTCGCCGTCATATCGGCCGGGGACGTTGGGACCGCCGGGGAGTTCGCCCGGGAGCACGGCCTGGCTCAGATCCTCTGCGACTCGGATTCAGCGGTCAGCCGTGCCTACGGCGTCCCGGGAACCCCATGCTCTGTCCTCGTCGCGCGAGACGGAACAGTCGCAAGCGCTCCCGCCCCTGGGCAGTTCGCGATCGAGGCGCTTATCCGGGTCGCGCTCCAGGAGGATTCGCCGGCACTGGTCGTGCACCAAATCGGGTGAGGTGGCGGACGTGCCCGGCCCGGGCGTGCGCGAGAAGCCGGCGCTGAGACCTCAGCGCGCGCGCCCGGCTTCGCGGTGCGCGCGCAGCCACGGCCCGTAGGACCTGGCTGCCTTGATCGCGAGTTGAACCGGACGAACGAGGTACGCCAGGATGAGTCCGAACCAGCCACGTCGGGCCAGTGCCGAGCGTGCACGAAGGAAGTCCGGCTTGGGCGCGAGAAACTGTACGACGAGGAATGCGAATCCGCGAGCGTCGGGCACCCTCGCCAGCGCTTCCCACACGGTGGCTCCCCATGGGGCCTGGTGCCAATGAAGCAGGACACGTGTCGACGGGGCCCAGTCGAGGCCGAGGCGCTCGGCGACTGCGACGCCGGCCGGCACGAGGCGTAGCCCCGTTCCCAGGGCCGCTTCCGCCTCGAGCTCGCGAGCCAGCTCTGCGGCGCGGCCCCAGCAGTCCTCCCCGAGTTGGTCAATCGCTCGCTCGAGATCCTGCCGGGGAGCGGCGGACTGCGGGCCGTGATGCACGAGATGCAGTGCAGCCAGAAGGGCCGCGGCGGCCGGATCGAGGACCGAGGTAGGTGCGCCGCCCACCGTCAGCGAGGTCGCCCGCGGCCAGAGTACTGCCCACACGCGGTCGGGATCCGCGTCCAGCTGCGGGAGCGTGTGATGAAGGTCGACCCACACACGGTCGACGTCGCGATGCCACGCCTGCGAGTGGACCGCGCCGCTGTGGGCGACGAAGCCTAGGTCGGTGAGAACGGCTCGCGCGCGAGCCCCAAGCGCGGCCGGAACCAGCAGATCGCAGTCAACGTAGGGCCGCGGTGAGCCGTCGGCGTAGAGGAGCTCGGCGAAGGCCCGCCCTTTCAAAAGTAGGCACGGAACTCCCGACTGAGCTAGGCTCGCCCGCACTTCTGCGCCCTTGACATCGAGCCGCCAGCTAGCAGCTCGATCCGCCCCGCAGGTTGCCGCCCGGGCACGAGTCAAGGCTTAGCAGTACTCAACGGCGACTACGGAAAAGCCTCACTACCGCCGCGAGGTCGGTTCAAGGCGGGGAACGTCTGCCTCCCGCCTTAGGGGCAGCAGATGTGACCACAGGTCGTGTTCGTACACGTGCCCCCGGTGGTCAGCGCCGCGCAATTCGTGGTGTCGCACTGGGAGACGAACGTGCAGCCTGTGGTGATGCATATGCCTATGGGATCACATGTGGTACCGCCGGTACACGTCTCGCCGTGATTGCACCCGCCGCAGAGGCTGGCGGAAGCCGCCATCGCCGGGGTCGCCGCCGACACGGAATAGATCAGCGGGATCGCAGCGGCCCCTGCGCTCATCTTGGCCATTCTCGCCAGCGCTTCGCGACGATTGATGCTGTAGCTGTTGGCGGAACCCGGCGCCGACTGGTGCACGAGGAGATTCTTCTCGGCCAGCTCGCCAAGTGCGCCGACGACCAGCTCCTGGCTCGCTCCGGTGACCGCCACCAGGGCGTCCAGATCGCGCGTCCCGTCGCAGGCCCGCCAAACGCTCGCGGCATCACCGCTGAGGCAATGGGCGATGTCGGTTTCCCGATCGAAGACCAGCGACTCGTCGCCGAGCTGCTGTACCACTAAGCCTTCGGTACGCGCCGTTGGGCGCGTTCTTTGCTCGTCCATCGGAAACCCCCCGTTGCGACAGCTCTACTCCGCTGCCAAGGTTGCGGTCCGGCTAAGGATACACAGCCTAGCGCGCAGCGCAACGGGACCAACGGTACAGCAAAGCGTCGGTGGACTGGCCCGCCCCACGAACTCCGCCGGCGCCGAGGCTGGATGCGGCTCTGTGGCGTCCGACCCGCGAAGCAGGGCCACGGATGCCTGGCAGCAGCGGTTGACGACGACCCGCGGACGCGTTCCGTCGCGTGGTGGATGGGCGCGCCGGGCGGACCTCAGGGGGTGCCGACGGACTCGGTACAACCTCGTCCTTCTCCTGGGGCGATCGTCTCCCCCGCTACAGCTACAGCTGCGGCTGGTAGCGCCCGAACACGTCGTGCATCGCCCCGCAGACTTCGCCGAGCGAGCAGCGGTCGCGGAGGGCCTCGCGGATCGGGACCATGAGGTTGCCGGTCCCCTCGGCGGCCGCCCGGAGCTCGTCGAGGCGGCGGGCGCCGGCGGGGGCGGGGATGGCACCGACCGCCTGGCCCTTCCGGTGGTGTCGGCCGGCGACGCAAGCGTCGCCGCGGACCTGGCTCAGCGTCACGGGTTGACGCAGGTGCTCGCCGACACGGACTCGGCGGTGAGCCGCTCCTTCGGGGTGCCCGGGACGCCGTGCGCGGTGCTCGCGGCTTCGGACGGAATCGTGAGGAGCGCGCCCGCCGCGGGCCAGATCGCCATCGAGGCGCTCGTCCGCGTGGCGCTGGGCGACGAGCCCCGTCGCGCTCTCGTCGTGCACCAGGCGGCCTGGGCTCGCGCGCGGGGGATCCCGTGTCAGGAGGAGCCCGGAGCGCCCGGGTTCCGACGAGCGCGGCGCCATGGACCGAAGGACCGGGCGCTTTGAGCGCCAACACGAGTGGACGCAGAAGGTAGGCGGCCACGAGGCCGCGTCGACCTCGGCGCGCCAGGGCGGAGCGCTCTCGGAGAAACGACGGCGGCGGCACGAGAAACCCTCCGATGACCGACGCGCGGCTCCGAGCGGTGGGCGCGCTGGCGACTGCTTCCCACACTGTGGCTCCCCACGGGGCGTCGTGCCAGTGGAGGAGGGTCGGCCTGGACGGCGCCCAGTCCAAGCCGAGCGGTCGGCGATCTCCACGCCGGCGGGCAGGAGGCGGAGCCCCGTGCCCAGGGGCCCCTCGGCCTTGCGTTGGCGGGCGAGGTCCGCGGCATCGCGCCAGCAGTCGTCGTCGAGCTGCTCGATCGCGCGCTCGAGGTCTCGCCGAGGACGCGGGGCGTGCGGGTCATGGTGGACCACGTGAAGCGCGGCAAGCAGCGCCGACGCAGCGGGATCGAGAACCTGGGCGGCCATGCCGCCCACTTGCAGGGACGCGGCCCGGGGCCAGAGGGTCGTCCAGAGATGCTCGGGATCGGTGCCGACCAGCGGGAGGCTGTGGTGAAGGTCAAGCCACACGCCGTCGGCAGGCCGAAGCCACGCCCGCGCATGGTGGTCGCGACCCTGGGCGGTGAACCCGAGGTCGCTCAGCACGGCCGAGGCGCGCTCGCTCAGGTGCGCCGGAACGAGCAGGGCGCAGTCCGCGTACGGTCGGGGCGTTCCGTCGGCATAGAGCAGCGCCGTGACGGCTAGGCGCAGGTGCCCCCCGTGCACACGTTGCCGGCGCACTCGATGTTGGCGACGCAGGTGCCGCCGGACGGCACATAGCAAAGGCGGACGGCCGGTTGAGAGGGATTGACTGCGCAGACGAACTGGGGCGCGCATGTGTCCGCTGTCGGCGACGACGCGCCACATGGGCTTAGGAGCCCGACATTGGAGGCCGCCGAGGCGGGTGATGCGGCCATCGCCGACACGATCAGCGGCGCCGCAGCGGCGCCCGCGCCGATTTTCGCCATCCGGCCGAGGGCTTGGCGACGAGACACTCCCGGCGCGCGATCGGGGAGGGAGGCCGACGTCTCTAGGAGCCCCTTCTCGCGCAGCTCATCGATGGCGTCTCCCACGAGTTCTGGGGTTTCGCTCACCAGCGCCGCGATCTCGGCCAAGTCGTGGCTGCCGTCGCACGCACGCCATACCCGGGCGGCTGCGGAGCCGAGGCAATGGGCGACGTCGGTGTCACGGTCGTAGACCAGCGACTCCTCTCCGAGCTGTTGTACGACGAGTCGTCGTTGGCGCGCCCGTGGATGCAATCCGTGTTCTTGCATCAAGAAACCCCCCCTGGGACAGCGGAGACGCCCTATTCGTGATTGCGGTCAGAGGATACACAGGTCGTCTCGCACTGCGGGAGGCGGGCGCCGTGCCGACTCGCAAAGGGCCCTCAAGATCGGCAAACCGCCGTCTCTCGGCGGGCGCCCGCGTCCGGCCCTACAGCTGCGGCTGGTAGCGCCCGAACACGTCGCGCATGGCCCCGCAGACCTCGCCGAGCGAGCAGCGGTCGCGGAGGGCCTCGCGGATCGGGACCATCAGGTTGCCGGTCCCCTCGGCGGCCGCCCGGAGCTCGCCGAGTCGGCGGGCGACGAGCTCCTGGTCGCGGTTGGCCTTGAAGGCGGCGAGCCGCTCGAGCTGGTCGCGCTCGGACTCCGGGTCCACCCGGAGGATGTCCTCGATCTCGATCTGGTCCTCGACGTACTTGTTGACCCCGACGACGATGTCCTGCTCGATCCGGTAGCGCTCCTGGTAGCCCCAGGCCGACTCGTCGATCTCCTTGGTGATGAACGGGATCGCCTCGACTGACCCGCCGAGCTCGTCGACCTTGGCGATCAGGGCGCTGGCCCGGGAGTCGATCTCGTCGGTCAGCGACTCGACGAAGAAGGAGCCGGCGAACGGGTCGACGGTGTCGGCGGCCCCCGACTCGTGGGCGAGCACCTGCTGGGTGCGCAGAGCGATCTTGGCGGCGCGCTCGCTGGGCAGGGCGAGGGCCTCGTCGAAGCCGTTGGTGTGGAGCGACTGGGTTCCGCCGCAGACGGCGGCGAAGCCCTGGAGGGCGACGCGGACGATGTTGTTCATCGGCTGCTGGGCGGTCAGGGTCACGCCGCCGGTCTGGGTGTGGAAGCGGAGCATCAGCGACTTCGGGTTCCTCGCGCCGAAGCGCTCGGACATGATCCGGGCCCACATCCGCCGGGCGGCGCGGAACTTGGCCACCTCCTGGAAGACGTTGTTGTGGCCGTTGAAGAAGAAGGCGAGGCGGGGGGCGAAGTCGTCGACCGACAGCCCGGCGTCGAGCGCGGCCTCGACGTAGGCGATCCCGTTGCACAGGGTGAAGGCGACCTCCTGGACGGCCGAGCAGCCCTTCTCGCGGAAGTGGTAGCCGGAGATCGAGATGGTGTTCCAGCGGGGGACGTGCTCGGCGCAGTAGGCGAAGAGGTCGGTGGTCAGGCGCATCGAGGCGACGGGCGGGTAGATGTAGTTGCCGCGGGCGATGTACTCCTTGAGGATGTCGTTCTGGGTCGTCCCGCGGAGCTTTTCCGAAGGGACGCCCTGGTCCTCGCCGACCAGCTGGTAGAGGCTGAGGAGGACGCAGGCCGGGGCGTTGATCGTCATCGAGGTCGAGATCACGTCGAGCGGGATGCCGTCGAACGCGGTCCGCATGTCGTCGATCGTGTCGATCGCCACCCCGGTCCGGCCGACCTCGCCGAGGCAGCGCTCGTCGTCGGAGTCGAGGCCGAGCTGGGTCGGCAGGTCGAAGGCCATCGAGAGACCCTTGGCGCCGTTGGCCAGGAGGTACTTGTAGCGAACGTTGGACTCCTTGGCCGAGGCGTAGCCGGCGTACTGGCGCATCGTCCAGAGCTGCTTGCGGTACATCTCCCGGTGGGGCCCGCGGGTGAACGGGTACTCGCCCGGCCCGCCGAGCTCGAGCGGCTCCGGGAGATCGGTCTCGTCGTAGAGCCCCTTGACCTCGATCCCCGAGTCGGTGAACCTTCTCGCGTCCTCGGGTCCGACGACCGGGGCGACGGTCGCGCGCTCGTCGGGGTCCCCTTCGGTTGGCGGCGTCCCGGCCATCGGGCGCCAAGGATAGACGCCCCCTCCGGAGACGTGGCCCGCGGTCCGGCGACGCCGATCACCTCGACCGACGAGCCGGTGGACCGCTTCGACGCGCCGCCGCCCGGTGCAATCGGACTCCCGACCGCCGAAGCGCCCGCCGTACGGCGGTAGCCTTGGGGTGCGTGGACGACCTCGGCGACACCGGACGCAGCGCTACCCGCGCCCCGCGGCCCGCCGCAGCCGCCAGCGCCGAGGCGCCTGATCGTGCGCTGCGCAGCTATCTGGCGGAAGTGCTCGGCCCGGAGGCCGAGACCCAGGTGGTGGACGAGGCGCTCGACGAGCTCGGGCCGATCCCGGCCGGGCGCGGCATCGACGCGGACCTCGCCAAGCGCGTCCGCGAGATCGCCCTCAGGCGGGTGGCGCGCCAGACCGCGGGGGTGCCCGCGCGGATCGCCCGCCTCGGTCGGCTGCGGGTCGGCTGCGCGGCCGTGCCCGGTCTCCTGGCGGCGCGGGCTTCGGGCCACTTCGCACACGCCGACTCGGCGAAGCTCTACCGCCACCTCGACCGCTGTCCGGACTGCGCCGCTCTGACCACACGCTTCGACGCCGCCGAGTGGCAGCTTCTCCTCCGTCGCAGCCCCCCGAACGCCCTGGCCGCTGCCCGCTCGGCCCCCGCGAAGCCGGGCCGCTCCGCGCGAGCGACCAGCGCGCCGGCTCCCCGCAACGGGCCGGCGCCGGGCGCGAAGCCGGCCGTGGAGGCCCGGACGCCGCCGGCCGCGTCTCCGCCGAAGCCGGGCGGCGCATCCGCCGCGCCGCGGCCTAAACCGTCCCCGACGCCCGCCTCGCCGCCGTCGAAGCAGCCGCCCAGACCTCCCGCTCCCGCAGTCGCCTCACGGGAGCGCGCGAACAATGGATCCTCCGCGCCGTCGACTCCTTTGGCGCCGTCCGCGGGTGGCGGGACGGGCGCCGCCGCGCCACCCTCCTCGCCGCGAGCGAAGCCGCCGGTCCAGGACGCGAGCGGCGGGGTGCCCGTGCCGCCCATCCCGCCCCGCCAGGACGCCGTGCAGCCCGTGAGCTCCGCGCGGCCCAACGCAGCGCCGCCGGACACCGTCCGCCGCCAGGCGCCCTCGCCCGCGGTCGCGGCCAGCCCGGACACCGTCCGCCGCCGGGCGCCCCCGCCCGTGCCGCCCGTGGCCGCGCCGGCTCCCGCCGGCAACCCGCGCCCGCCGCTGCTTCGGCGGGGACCGCACGAGCCCCGAGCCAAGCCCAAGCGGGCGCCCGCGACCCGGCGAACGGGACCGTCGCCCCCGCCGCCGACGAGGCGGAATCGCCGGGCACGCGCCATAGCAGCGGTGGCCGGACTGCTCGCGGTCGCGATCGCGGCGGCCGCGGTGGTGACCCTCACCTCCGGGAGTGGGCAGAAGCCCGGGCGGGACCTGGGCGTGATCGGACCGACCGTGAGCCAGCCGAGCCCGCCGCCCACCGAGGCGTCGATCGCGCCGGCGCCGGCGCCGGCGCCGACGGCGCCGCGCCACCGGACGGCGCGCCCGAAGCCAACGCACCGCGCCGCCGCCACCGCTCCGGTGACCACGGCGCCCGCGACCCCGGCTCCGACCCAAGCCGCTCCGGTGGCTTCCCCGACCCCCACCGCCGCCCCGTCCCCGCGGCGAACGCCCGCCGCGCCGACGCCGCCGGTCACGCGCCGGCCGGCCACGACCGGTGGCGGGGGAACGGTCAACCGTCCGGGGGGCACCATCTTGACGCCCACGCCACCGCCGGCCAGCAGCGCTCCTCCGGCCTCGACCGCCCCGCCCATCCCGACGACGTTCACCCTCCCCAACACCACCAGCACCCCCTCGTCGGGCTCGCCGCCGTCGGCGCCCTGAGCGCCGGTCCTGGATCGCTCGATGGCCCCTTCGAGCCTCTACGACTGGGCCGGCGGTCAGCCGGCGTTCGACCGGCTGATCGACGCCTTCTACGACCGCGTCGAGGCGGACGACCTCCTCGCGCCGTTCTTCCCCGGCGGCGTCACCGCCGAGCACCGCCAGCACGTCGCCGCCTGGTGGGCCGAGGTCTTCGGCGGCCCGGCCCGGTACTCCGAGGAGCTCGGCGGCTACGAGCGCATGCTCGCCAGGCACCGGGGGCTCGGGATCACCCCCGAGCAGCGCTTTCGGTTCGCCTCGCTGATGAGCCTGGCCGCCGACGACGCCGGCCTGCCCGACGACCCCGAGTTCCGGGCGGCCCTCGTCGGCTACCTCGAGTGGGGCACCCGGCTGGCCATGCACAACTCCGAGCCCGGAGCCGAGGTCGTCGAGCACGCCCCCGTCCCCCGGTGGGGCTGGGGCGAGGCGCCGCCCTACCTGCCCTAGGCGGACTACCCCCCGATCCGGGCCGTCATCACCAGGATCGTGGCCAGGACGAGCACGCTGGCCAGGGCGCTCACGGCGTTGACCTGGTGGCTCAGCCCGTCGTACTCGCTGCCGAGCGCGCCGTCGCCGGCCGCGAGGTCACGCTCGGCCAGCTCGGCGAGCTTGACCTCCTGGGGGGCGAGGTAGCCGCCGGTGATCCCGCCGAGTACGACCACGGCGACGAACCCCCACTGGACGTAGAACTTCGAGAAGGCGCTGGTATCGGCCGCGAGGTAGATGCCGGCGATCAGCACGAGGAGCAGGCCGGGGTTGACCAGGCGCCCGATGATCATCCGCTGGACGCGGTGGAAGAGGGGGAGCCCGCGGGGGTCGAGCCGCCGGCCGGCGCGCAGGAACACCGGGTAGGCGAAGAGCACGCCGAAGGTGGCGACCACGGCCATGATGTGGACGGCGAGCACGAGCTGGTAGAACGTGACGGCGACGATCACCGACGGCAGGCTACCGCCCAGAGCCCGACGTGAGGGCGCCTTGACACCCTCGCCGGGGCGCTCCTATCCTTGGGCTGTTCGCGGCGGGGGTGCAATGGCTGGAATCGGACAGCTGCTGGTGGGCCGCGAGGCTGAGTTGCAGGCACTCGCAGAGCTGCTCGATGGCCTCGAGCCCGATGCCGGGGGGATGACCCTCCAGCTCGCCGGCGAGCCGGGCATCGGCAAGAGCTCACTCCTGGGTGAGCTGGCCGCCCGGGCCCGGGCTCGGGGTCACACCGTGCTCTCGGGCCGGGCCGCCGAGTTCGAGGCCGAGCTTCCGTTCGGGGTGTTCTGCGACGCGATGGACGACTGGCTGGTCGGGCTCGACCGCCCCCGCCTCGAAGCCCTGGCCGGCGGCCTGGCGCGCGAGCTGGCCGTCGTCTTCCCGGCCTTCGAGCCCCTGGCGCCCGACCGCGGGCCGGAGCTCCGCGAGGAGCGCTACCGGGCCTACCGGGCGGTCCGGGCCCTGCTCGCGGCGACCGCCGCCGACGCTCCGCTCGTCGTGGTCCTCGACGACGTCCAGTGGGCCGATCCGGGCTCGGTCGAGCTGATGTCCCACCTCCTGGCCCACCCGCCGCGGGGCCGCGTGCTCGTCGCCCTCGGGTTCCGTCCGGCCCAGATCGCACCCCAGCTGAGCACGGCGCTGGCCGCCGCCCTCCGGGCGCGCGCGGCTCGAAGGCTCGATCTGGTCCCGCTGAGCGCCGAGGCGGCTCACCAGCTCCTGGGCGAGGAGCTGTCGGGTCCGGCGCGGGACGAGCTCTGCCGGGAGAGCGGGGGAAACCCGTTCTTCCTGCTCCAGCTGGCGCGCGGGTCCGGGCGGATCGAGCGCGGCCGGGCGCTCGGCGCCGGCTTGACCACGAGCGTCCCCGAGGGGGTGCAGGCCGCGCTCGAGAGCGAGCTGTCCGCGCTGTCGGAACCGGCGCTCCTCCTCCTGCGGGGGGGCGCGGTGGCGGGCGATCCGTTCGAGGTCGTCGTAGCGGCCGGGGCGGCCGATCTCGGCGAGGCCGAGGCGCTCGACGTGATCGACGAGCTGCTCGAGTTCCAACTCGTCAACCCGACGTCCCTGCCCGGCCGCCTCGCCTTCCGCCACCCGATCGTCCGGGCGAGCGTGTACGAGTCGGCGTCGAGCGGCTGGCGCGCCCGGGCCCACGCGCGGGTGGCGAGCCTGCTGGCCACCCGGGGAGCGAGCCCTTCGGCGCAGGCCCCCCACCTCGAGCGGTCGGCCAGGGAGGGCGACTCCGCGGCGGTGGCCGTGCTGAGCGCGGCCGGTGCGGCGAGCGCTCCGCGTACGCCGGCCCTCTCGGCGCGCTGGTACGCCGCCGCCCTGCGCCTGCTGCCCTCCGGGTCCGAGGTCGAGGCCCAGCGGATCGGCCTGCTGATCGCGATGGCGACCGCGCTCGGCGGGTCCGGCCAGCTCCAGGAGAGCCGGAGCGCCCTGACCGAGGTGCTCGAGCGGCTCCCGGCCGGGCACCCGGCCCGGGTGCGGATCGTCGCCTACTGCGCGGCGGTCGAGCACCTGCTCGGCCGCCACCCGGAAGCGCGCCTGCGGCTGACCGAGGCGCACCGCCTGCTCGCCGACCATGCGTCGCCCGAGGCCGTCGCCCTGAAGATCGAGCTGGCCGCCGGGTGCTCGTACGAGTCGCGCAACGAGGAGATGCTGAGCTGGGCCGCGGAGGCCCTGACGGCGGCGACCGAGCTCGGTCACCGCCAGTTCGAGCTCGTGGCCGCCGCCCAGGTCGCCTACGCCCGCTACTCGCTCGGCCTGCCGGCCGGCGAGGATCTCGACCGAGCGGTCGCGGTGCTCGACGCGATCGACGACACCGAGCTCGCCGGACGCCTCGACGCCGTGCTCTGGGTGGGCTGGGCCGAGGCGCAGCTCGAGCGCTTCGAGCGGGGGATCGCCCATTGCCAGCGGGCGATCGACGTGTCCCGGGCCACGGGGCAGGGGGCCTACCTCCTCGGGACGATGTCGGCGCAGGCGTGGGCGCTGATCCGGGTGGGGCGCCTGGCCGAGGCGGACGAGATCCTCGCCGCGGCGATCGAGGCGTTCCGCCTGGCTCCGAACGCGTTCCTCCCGCAGGCGGTGGGCCTGACCAGCATCCTCGGCAGCTACAAGGGCGATCTGGCCGGGGCGGTCCGGGCCGCGGAGGAGTGCGTGCGGCTGACCGCGGACGACCCGGGGCAGCTCCGGGCCCGGAGCGGCCTCCAGCTCGGGACGGCGCTGATCGAGATGGGCGAGGCGGAGCGGGCGCGGGAGGCGGTGCTCGAGGCGATGGGCGGCCCGGAGCTGCCGCTGCTCGGACGGGCGGGCCGCTGCACGAGCTACGAGATCCTCACGCGGGCGGAGATCGCTCTCGGCCGCGTCGAGGCGGCCGAGGGGTGGGCGGCCAAGGCGGAGGAGGCGATGTACGGCGGGGGCCTGGCCGTCGACGCGGCGGCCGGCCATCGGGCGCTGGCCGCCGTCGCCCTCGCCCGGGGCGAGGCGCCGCGGGCGGCCCGGATCGCCCTCGACGCCGGGGACCGGGCCGAGGCGGCCGGCGGACCGGTCGAGGCGGGCCGCTGCCGGATCCTTGCCGCCCGCGCCCTGGCCGCCGCCGGCGAGCCGGACCGGGCGATCGCCGCGCTCGAGCGCGCGGCCGGCGACCTCGCCCGCATCGGGGCGGACGGCTACCGGGCCGAGGCCGAGGAGGCGCTGCGCCGGCTCGGCCGTCCGGTGGCGCGGCGGGCCGACTCGGCGGGCCGGGGCCTGCGGTCGTTGAGCGCGAGCGGGACCCGGACCACGGCCGTCCGGGCCGCGGGCGCCGAGCGCGCCGAGCCGGCCGGCATCCGCGAGCTGGCGCCGGGTGATGTGTTTGCCGGCTACCGGATCGAGGCGCTCGCGGGGCGTGGGGGGATGGGGCTGGTGTATCGGGCGCGGCAGGTGCGTCCGGAGCGGGCGGTGGCGGTGAAGGTGATCATGCCGGAGTTGGCGGGTGATCGGGATTTTCGGGCGCGGTTTGAGTTGGAGGCGTCGCTGGCGGCGCAGATCGAGCATCCGAATGTGATCCCGATCTATGAGGTGGGGGATGTCGAGGGGATGTTGTACATCGTGATGCGGTTCGTGGAGAGCACGGATCTGCGGGTGTTGCTGCGCAGTCATCAGCGGTTGGGGGCGGTGCATGCGGCGCGGTTGGTGAGTCAGATCGCGGCGGCGCTCGATGCGGCGCACGCGCGGGGGATGGTGCATCGGGATGTCAAGCCGGCGAACGTGCTGGTGACCGGTGCGCATCCGGATGAGCATCTCTACCTGACCGACTTCGGCCTGACCAAGCGCAGCGCCGACATCGGCGGCATCACTGTGACGGGTGCCTACGTCGGCACGCTCGACTACATCGCCCCGGAGCAGGTGAACGGCGATCCGGTCGACGGGCGGGCCGACGTCTACGCCCTCGGCTGTGTCCTCTACGAGCTCCTCACCGGGGCCGTCCCGTTCCCGCGCGAGCACGAGGTGGCCAAGATCTTCGCCCACGTCAGCTCCCCACCGCCGGTGCCGAGCGCGGCCGTCCCCGGTGTGCCGGCCGAGCTCGACGCGGTGGTCGCGCGGGCGATGGCCAAGGACCCGGCCGACCGCTTCCCGGCGGCCGGGGAGCTCGCCCGAGCCGCGATCGCGGCGGCGGGGTCGCGCGGCTCGTCCGCCGGCCCCCGGGGCGGCGGGCCGCCCGGCCGGCCGTCCGTGCCGCCGGCGGGCGGGGACGCGGCGTCGGAGGGCACAGTGAGGCGGGGCGCCTCGCGCAAGAAGCGCCGCGCCCGGCCGGGGGCGACGGAGGCCGAGACGCCGTAGGAGGACTCACAGTCGAGTTCGACCCCGGGAATGTAGGACGGGCGGGCCATGGCGGGCGGCGCAGACGCCGCCATAGGATCGCCCGACACCCCGGATAAGGACGATGACCATGCCTCGCTCCACGCTGTGCCGCACGCTGGTCGTCGTCGTCGTGGGACTCATGGGGGCGATGGCGTTCGCCAGCCCGGGGGCGAGCGCCGCCTACCCGGTCCCCACCCCACTCCTCGGGGCCGATCCGACGCTCAACCTGGAGACCCTCACGGGTCCGCAGGCGGAGAAGATGATGCAGGACGGCCGGCTCACCTCGGAAGCCCTCACCCGTGCCTACATGGCCCGGATCGACGCGTTGAACAAGCGGAGCGCCGGGCTCAACGCGGTCGCCCAGATCAACCCGGACGCGCTCAGGGAAGCCGCGGCGGCCGATCGAGCGCGCGCCCGCGGGCAGATCGCCGGCCCGGCGCAGGGCCTGCCGATCCTGCTCAAGGACCTCCTCGACGTGAAGGGGATGTACACGTCGGCCGGGAACTTCTCCCTCCGGGCGTCCTTCCCGGCCGAGGACTCGGGGGTGGTCAAGAAGCTGCGGGCCAGCGGGGTGGTGATCCTCGGCAAGACCGGCCTGTCGGAGTTCGCCAACAGCTTCGGCAACCAGCCGTCGGGCTTCAGCAACCTGACCGGCCAGGTCATCAACGCCATCGACGCCGATCAGAACCCGAGCGGCTCGTCGTCGGGGTCGGGCTCGGCCGGGGCGGCGGCGCTGTCGATGCTGACCATCGGGACCGAGACGTCCGGCTCGATCATCAGCCCGTCCTCCACCCAGGGCATCGTCGGCCTGCGGCCGACCGTCGGGCTCGTCCCGGGCTACGGGATCGCCCCGATCTCCGCCTCGCAGGACACGGCCGGCCCGATGACCCGGACGGTCGCCGACGCGGCCATGACCCTCCAGTCGATCGCCGGGCCGGACCCGGAGAGCGTCACCGAGTACACCGACATCTTCGGGCCGAACGTGGCCGCCGTCATCCCGCCGGCGCCGAGCCAGGTGCCGAACTACATGTCGGCGCTCGACCTGAGCTTCGTCAGGGGGAAGAAGATCGGCTACAACGGGACGCTCACGCCGGGCAGCCCGCTGAAGATCGCCTTCGACGCGCTGACCGCGGCCGGCGCGATCATGGTGCCGCGCCCGGTGACCACGATCGGGACGCTCCCGCCGATCCCGGCCGGCTACGAGGCGCACAAGACGATCGACGAGTACTACGCCCACCTCGGTCCGGCGGCGCCGATCCAGTCACTGGCGGCCGAGGTCGCCGACAACAACGCCCACGCGATGGAGGCGCTGAAGTTCGGCAACAACAGTCACCTCGCGGACCTCGCGGCCGACACGACCCCGGGCGGGGCGAACGAGCTCCAGTACCGGATGAACCTTCCCGTGCGCAAGGCGGCCTGGCACAAGGCGATCGACGACATGATGAACTTCACCAACTCGGATTCGACCCAGCCGCGCGATCCGGTCATCGCCATTCTCGGCAGCACCCCGAGCAGCCCGCAGGCGGGGTATCCGCAGCTGACCATCCCGATGGGCTACAACGCGACGACGCGGCGGACGCTGAGCGTCTCGGTCAACGGCAACGCCTACGACGAGCTCAACCTGATCGGCACGGCCTACGTGATCGAGCAGGCGACGAAGCTCCGCCAGCCGGCGAGCATGGTGGATCCGAGCCTGTACCGGTGCGCCGATACGCTCCCGGCCGAGCCGTTCGCCGCGCGGGGCGGCTGCAACCCGGACTACGCGAGTCTCTACGGAGCGGTGGTGACCGCCCCGATCCTCCCGTTCTCGCTGGAGACGGAGTCGGTCGCGAGCCTCCAGGCCCGGATGACCGCGGGGACCCTGACCGCGCAGGAGCTGACCAGCGCCTACCTCGCCCGGATCGCGCTGGCCAACGCCGAGGGCCCGGCGATCCAGGCCGTCCGGGCCGTCGACCCGACCGCGATGGCCACGGCCGGGCGCCTCGACGCCGAGCGCCGGACGGGCCGGGTCCGGGGCCCGCTCCACGGCATCCCGGTGCTCCTCGACGACTCGATCGACGTCCAGGGG
Source organism: uncultured Solirubrobacterales bacterium (assembly GCA_963733245.1). Lineage (GTDB taxonomy): Bacteria > Actinomycetota > Thermoleophilia > Solirubrobacterales > Solirubrobacteraceae > Palsa-513. Next base: position 233,597 of record CAVTCI010000004.1, on the reverse strand, counting down.
CTGACGACCACGGCGGGCTCGATCGCCCTCCAGCAGTCGCGCCCGTCGAGCGACGCGACGATCGTGGCCAAGCTGAAGGCGGCGGGGGCGATCGTCCTCGGGAAGACGAACGTCAGCGAGCTCAACGGGTTCTTCGACGCCAACATGCCGGCCGGTTACTCGTCGCTCGGCGGCCAGGTCCTGGTCCCGTCCGACACCGACAAGACGCCGGCCGGATCGTCGGCCGGCTCGGCGGCGGCGACCGCGTCGGGCCTGGCGGCGATGACCGTCGGGCTGGAGACGGCGACCGACGCCGGGGCTCAGCTGATCGCCCCGGCCGGGGTCAGCGGCGTCGTCGCCGTGAAGCCGACGGTCGGCCTGGTCAGTCGCAAGGGCATCCTCCCGGTGGCCCGCTCGCAGGACTCGCCGGGTCCGATCGCCCGGACGGTCTACGACGCGGCGGCGGCGCTCCAGGCGATGGCCGGACCGGATCCGGGCGATCCGGCGACGGCGAGCGCGCCGAGCGCACCCAACTACCTGGCCGGCCTCTCGCCGACCGCGCTCTCCGGCAAGCGCATCGCGGTCGTATCGAGCACGGCGGCGCCCTACCCGGCCGCGGTCGCGGCGATCACGGGGTTGGGGGCCACCACGGTGGTCAAGACGGTCGGCACGCCGAGCCCGAACCCGCCGAGCATCGTCGCGAGCGAGTTCAAGCGTGACCTCGGCGCCTACCTGACCGGTGTCCACGGGAGCGGCGTCAAGGCGCTCGCCGACATCATCGCCTACGACAACGCCAATCCGGTCGAGGGCTTGAAGTACCAGCAGGGCCTGTTGATCGGCGCCCAGGCCGTCGACCTGTCCGATCCGGCGACGGCCGCCGCCTATAACGCCAACCTGACCGCGGGACGGGCATCGAGCCGGGCCCTGATCGACACGATCCTCAACAACGGGACGCCGGGCAGCCCGAGCGACGATTTCGACGCCGTGGTCGTGCCGAGCGGCAGCGCTCTGGTCGGGGTGGCCGACCGCGCCGGCTACCCGGTCGTGACCGTCCCGGCCGGGTACGGGGCGACCGCCAGCTCGACGGGCCACGACCCGGTGGGGGTGACCTTCGTCGGCACGGCGTTCAGCGAGGCCAAGCTCCTGGCCGACGCCTACGCCTACGAGCAGGCGACGAAGGTGCGGCTCGCCCCGAGCTTCACCAACCCGAGCATGTGGCGCTGCGTGCCGGGGAGCACCTTCTTCTCGCCCTACAACTGCAACCCGGGAGACCTGGCCGCCGCCCCGATCCTCTAGGAGCTCGCCCGCCCCGGTCGGCGTCAGCTGCGAGAGTGGGGGGATGACCGACGCGAAGGATCCCGACCCCGGGGCGGGCCGCCACCTCGAGCCGGACGAGACGGTCGACCCGCTCCAGCTGTTCTTCAACGACATGGGCCGGACGCCGTCGCTGACCCCGCGCGAGCAGATCGAGCTGGCCAAGCGAATCGAGCGGGGGGATCTCGAGGCGAAGAAGAAGATGATCGAGTCGAACCTGCGCCTGGTCGTCTCGCTGGCCAAGCCGTTCTCGAAGCAGGGGCTCCCGCTGCTCGACCTGATCCAGGAGGGGACGATCGGCCTGGTCCGGGCGGTCGAGAAGTTCGACCACCGCCGGGGCTACAAGTTCTCGACCTACGCGACGCCGATGATCCGGCAGGCGATGTCCCGGGCGGTGGCCGAGAAGTCGCGGACGATCCGCCTGTCGGCGGCCGTGCTCGGGAAGCTCAACCTGATCCACGAGGCCGAGCGCGAGCTGTCCGGCAAGCTCCACCGGGACGCCACGGCCGGGGAGATCGCCGCGGCGACCGGGCTGAAGGCGTCGGAGGTCGAGGCGATCAAGCGCTGGGCCCTGACCCCGGTCTCGATGGAGCATCCGGCGGCCGAGGACGAGAACCGGCGGGCCGACGAGACGCGTCGCGCCCAGGACGAGGCGGCCGAGCCGCTCACCGCGGCCGAGCAGCGGGCCGAGTCGAGCGACCCGGGGTCGATCCTGAGCGACGAGGAGCGGCGGGTCCTCGAGCTCCGTCACGGGATCGGGGGCGGCGAGTCCCTCTCGGTGGACGAGGTCGCCCGCCGGCTCGACCTCACCGCGGCCGAGGTCCGCCAGATCGAGACCGATGGGATCGCCAAGCTCGAGCGCCGGCGGGCGACCGGATAGCGCCAGGCCGCGGCGGCCGGGCGGCGACCGATCCCCAGCGGGTCTCGGCCGGGGGGTTTGTCATAGGTATGCTCGGTGTGTTCCAGGCATTTGTTAGGCAAGGACGGTACGCCGGAGGAGTCTGGTCCGGCTCCCTCGACTGACATCGACAAGACGGGGAAAGGGCAAGGGGCATGGTGAGCATTACGCGCAGGTACGGCCGCGGCAACGCGGGGAGTCATCGAGTTGTGGGTGGCGCTGACCGGCCGAGATCTGCTCGCTTGCGGCGCCTCGCCGGATCCTCGCTGGTCACGCTCTGCGCTCTGGCGGGGGCACCGGCCGCGTTTGGGGCGCCGGCGTACGCCCCGGTCCCGGGCTCGCCGTTCGCGAGCACCGGCGGCCCGGCCTCGGTGGCCTTCAGTCCGAACGGCGGCTGCGTCGCCGCCGGCGGGAACGGGGCCACGAACACTGGCAACGCCGTCTCCGTTTACACGGCGACCCCGGCGGGCGTGCTCACTCCCGTGGCGGGCTCCCCGTTCGCGACTCCCGGTCCGGTGCGCGGGGTGGCTTTCCGTCCCGGCGGTGGCCCCACGGTGCTGGCGACCGCCAACTACCTCAGCGACACGGTGAGCACGTACACGTTGGATGCGAACTGCGTGCCGACCCTGGTCGGCACGGTCGCGACCGCCGGTTACGCGCCGGTCGCGGTCACGTTCAGCCCCAACGGTCAGTTCCTCGCCGTCGCGACCGACGGCCCGCCCCCGGGCCACGTCTACGTGTACTCGGTGTCGGCGGGCGGCGCCCTCACCGCCGTTCCGGGCTCTCCCTTCATCACGCCCGGACCGTCGGCGAGCGCGGTCGCGTTCAGTCCGAACGGGAATTTCCTGGCTGAGGTCGAGTACGTGGGCACGCCGGAGCTCGCGGTGTTCGCGGTGGCGGCGAATGGAGCTCTGACTCTGGTTCCCGGCTCGGTGGTCAGCATCCCCGGCAGCCCGGTCAGTGTGGCGTGGGACCCGACGGGGACGGTGCTCGCGGTGGCCAACGCGATTGCGACTCCGGGGACAGGGATCGATACGTTCACGGTGAGCGCGGCCGGAGTGCCGACCCTGGTCCACCAGACCGGCCTGCCCAACGAGCGGTCGGTGAGGTTCGTCGCCGGTCCGGCCGGGACGTTGCTGGTCGCCGGCGACGGGAACAGCGACTCGGCCTCGGTCTACTCGCTGGGGGCGGGTGGCCTCTTGATCGCGCTCCCGGGATCGCCGTACGCGACGGGCAGCTTCGTCTACGAGGCGGCGTTCAACGCGAGCGGCTCGCTGGTCGCGACGGCGAATACGACCGCGAACAACGTGTCCGTGCTCGCCTACCAGGCGGATCTGTCGTTGACCAAGACGGCGGCGCCGACGACGGTGCTCCACGGCCAGAACGTGACCTACACCCTGACGGTGAACAACGCCGGCGGGAGTACCGCGGCGGCGCCGACGGTGACCGATACGCTGCCGGCCGGTCAGACGTTCTTGTTCTCGGACGTCGGCGGTTGCACGGCGGCGGGGGGGACCCCGGTGGTGGTGACGTGTACGCTGGCCGACCTTCCGACGAGCTCGATGAACGTGATCCATATCACGGCGAGCACGGCGGGCATTCCGGCGCCGCTCTACGCGCCGCTGGTCCAGACGAACACGGCGGTCGTGAGCTCGACGACGTTCGATCCGAACCTGGCGGACAACACGGCGACGGCCCCGGTGACGGTGGTGCCGGCGGCGGACCTGGCGTTGACGAAGACGGGCACCCCGAATCCGGTGATTGGGGGTCAGGACCTGGTGTACACGTTGACGGCGACGAATTTGGGGCCTGATCCGGCGTTGAGTCCGACGATCACCGACACCTTGCCGGCGGGCGAGGTGTTCGACGCGGAGGCGAGCTCACCGGGCTGCTCGGCGGTCGGTTCGGTCGTGACGTGCGTGGTGCCGACCTCGGTCGAGGGCCCCGGTCCGGGGAACTACTTCGACGCGGGGGCGACGGCGACGTTCGCGATCGCGGTCACGCCGACGAATACGGGGGCGGGTCCGATCACGGATACGAACACGGCGACGATCTCCTCGGCGACCGCGGATCCGAATCTCGCCAATAACACGGGTACGGCGGTGACGACGGTGTCGACGTCGTGCACGCAGACGATCACCGGTAAGCATCTCGGGGCGATCATCGTGCGGGCGGGGACGTTCCTGTGCCTGAACGGGGCGACCCAGACCGGGGCGATCGACGTCGATCCGGGCGGGGGGTTGACGTTGACCAACTCGACGGTGATCGGCGGGGTGGAGACCGATCACGCGACCTTTGTGACGATCTGCGGGTCGAGCTTCCCGAGTGTGGGCGCGGTCTTGATCGAGGGGACGGCGCTGCTGACGCGGGTCGGCGATGACGACTTCAACTGTCCGGGGAACCAGTTCACCGGGTCGGTGACGGTCGAGAACAGCGTCGGTGGGGTCGAGGTGTTCGGGAACACGATCCGGGGGGCGTTGGCGGTGACCGGGAACACGAGCGCGACGCCGGGGGTCGCGGACGACACGCCGGAGGTCGAGGGCAACACGGTGGGGGCGAGCATCGAGTGCAAGGCCAACGTCCCGGCTCCGGTCAACGACGGCCTGACGAACACCGCGGCGGGGGCGAAGCTCCACCAGTGCTCGGGCCTCTGAGGTAGCGACGCAGAGCAACCGGGAAGCACCCTCGGGGGACGCCGGCGCGGCGTCCCCCGAGCGTCGATGGACTCGGAGGCGGGCCGCCGGGCGAAGAGGAGTGTGGGAGCATGGGACGGTGGGGTCTGGCCACCACTCCGGCCTGCGGTCGCTCCCGTCGGTGGACGAGCTCGCCGGGGCACTCGGGGCGCCGCACGCGCTGGCCGTGGCGGCGGCCCGCGCGGTGATCGCGCAGCGGCGGGACGAGCTCCTGGCCGGGGAGCGGCCGGCGGACGGGGACCTGGTCGACCGGGCGCGGACCGTGCTCGCGGCGATGGGGGCGCCGTCGCTGCGGCGGGTCATCAACGCGACCGGGGTGATCGTCCACACGAACCTCGGGCGGGCGCCCCTGGCGGCGGAGGCGCGGGAGGCGGTGGCCCGGGCGGCCGCGGGCTACAGCAACCTCGAGCTCGACCTCGAGGATGGGACCCGGGGGTCCCGGCGCAGCCACGTCGAGGCGCTGCTCTGCGCGCTGACCGGGGCGGAGGCGGGCCTGGCCGTCAACAACGGCGCCGGGGCCGTGCTCCTGGCGGCGGCCGCCCTGGCCGGCCCGGGGGCGGGGATCGTCGTCTCGCGGGGCCAGCTGGTCGAGATCGGCGGGGGCTTTCGCATCCCCGAGGTGATCGCCCAGGCGGGGTCGCGGCTGATCGAGGTGGGGACGACCAACCGGACCCGCCTGGAGGACTACCGCCGGGGCCTCGAGGCGCCGGACGCGGCGGTCGTCATGCGCGTCCACCCGTCGAACTTCCGGACCTCCGGCTTCGTCTCGGAGGTGCCGATCGAGGAGCTGTGCGGCCTGGGCGCCCCGGTGATCGACGACGTCGGGTCGGGGGCGCTGGGCGACCGCCGCGACGAGCCGACCGTGCCGCGGTCGGTGGCGGCGGGGGCGGCGCTCGTCTGCGCGTCGGGCGACAAGCTCCTCGGCGGCCCCCAGGCCGGGCTCGTGGTCGGCCGGGCGGAGGCGGTCGCCCGGGCGGCGGCCCACCCGCTGGCCCGGGCCCTGCGGATCGACAAGCTGTCGCTGGCCGCGCTCGAGGCGACGCTGCGCCTCCACCGCGACGGGGGGGAGATCCCCGTCCTGGCCATGCTCGATGCCTCCGAGACCGAGCTGGCCGAGCGGGCGGAGCGCCTGCGGGCGGGTCTCGCGGCCGCCGGGGTGGCGGTGCGGGTCGGCCGGGCGACGGGACGGGTCGGCGGGGGGGCGCTGCCGCTCCTCGAGTTGGCCGGTCCGGTGGTGGAGCTGGATCCGGTTCTCGCCGGGCCCCTGCGGACCGGACCGCGCCCGGTCCTCGGCCGGGTGGCCGGGGGGCGGCTCCTGCTCGACCCGCGAACGATCGCCGACGACGAGGTGGACGCCGTGGTCGCCGCGGTCAGGGGCGTTGCTTGACCGACGGCCGGGCCCTCGAGGCCGTCGCGTCGTCGATGGACCAGCGCCGTCGCGTCGTCGATGGGCAATAGCGGGTGGCCGCCGGCACGCGTGAGCGTGGCGAGTCGGGTCGCCCGGGCGGAGGCGTCGACGATCGGGCGCAGCGTGCCCGAGGACACCCACGGGTCCGAGACGGGGGCCTGGGGAGCGATCTCGGCGACCGGGCTGCGATTTGACGGTCAGCGAGATCCGCTCGCCGGCACGGACCGCGGGCGATCACCTGGGCCCGTGTGGTTGCGCGGTTCCCTGACCGATTCTCTCGCGCCACCCGACAGACCGCACATCGAGTGCGATCAAATGCTACGGACCGACGGTGCCCGAGGAGCTACAGGCCGAAGACCACAGCGAGTGCTGCGCCGAGCCCGGGCAGCTCCGTCCCGGCGAGTCGGCCGACCGAGTCGCCGAGCCGACTCGGGGAGACGTCGGTGGTCTGCTCGACCAGCACCCGGCTCTCCTCCCCGCCGAGGTCGATGGTCGGGCGAAGGGTGCGGGGCGGCGCCGAGCGCGAGGTCGGCGCGACGAGCACGGTGCTCAGGGCGAGCAGCTTGTCGGCCTGGACGACGACGGCGAACCGTGCTCCGGCCTGCTCGTTTCCGCGACGGTCACGAGGACCGCGGAGGCGGAAGACCTCGCCGCGCACCACCGTTCAGCCCTCGGGCCACGGAGCCGCCACGGCGTCCATCTCCTCGCGGACGCGCCGGGCCGCGGCGAGGTCTTCCGGGTCGGTGGCGGCGCGTTGTGCCTCGAGCCGGAGGGCGCTGCGCCGCCGGCGCCGTTCGGCCGCCTCGCCGAGGGCGAGTCGGACGCCTCGGAGCCGGTGTGGCCTTCGCTGCGCAACAGGGCCAGGTCGCCCTCGGCGCGGGCGTCCAGGCGAGCCTGAACGGTCCGGGCCACCGGTCCGTCGTACGACGATTCATATGACGTTCGGGGACCGCGACCTGGTTCCGCCGGGCGGCGAGCTACCGTTTGGACATGCTGTCGGGCGCAGAGCAGGAGATCCTCGAGGAGCAGCTGGTCCCGGCCTTCCGGGAGATGCTCGATATGGGGACGCGGCCGAGCGATCCGGCGGAGGTCGAGCGCCTGGCGGCGACGCTCCTGGTGCCGCTCGAGCTCCCGGGGATGCCGCCGGCGGTGGCCGAGGCGTTCGTCGGCGAAATCGAGCGACGCGGAGACGAGGATGCCGCCGGCGTTCTCGCCGCGCTCGCCGTTCTCGCCAGCGGGGGGAACGCGGTGGTGGCCCGGGCGTCCCTCGAGCGGCTGGCGCGCGGCGGCGTCACCTCCCCGCTGACGCCGCGATTGGGGACCGCAACGGTGCGGGAGGCGACGCGGGTCGCCGCGGACGGCGCGGAGCTGCTCGTCGTGGTCCTCGGGCGTCCGCGGACGCGGCGGGTCCAAGTCGCGATGCTCGGGATCGAGCTCGAGGAGACCGGGGGCGCGCTCGTCGAGTGCGTGCTCACGCCCCCACTTCCGGCAGCCGAGGCCCGGTCGATGCTCGCGGAGGCGCTCGCCGGCGGCGGGACGCCGGAGGCGATCGGGATCGAGTCGCTCGCGGCGCGGGTCGCCACCGCGGCACAGCGGGCCAGGGACCTCGGGGTCGCCTTGGGTCCCGAGGCGGCGCTGGCGATGCCGGTCCTCGCGCGAGCGTTGACCGGCGATCCGGCCGGCCTCCCCCGGCCGGAGACGATCCCGCCGTGGGAGGAGGACGACCCCGAGCTGATCGTCGACGCGGCGGAGGACGAGTCGGGCTTCCACGAGCTCATCGACCGCCTGCTGGGCGAGCTCGAGGAATGGGCGAAGGCGAGCTGTACGGCCGGCGGTCCGGCGTGGCGGAGCGGTGACTTCGTCGCCTCGACGATGCTCGAGTGGAAGGGTGGCTACGGTGATGGGCACCTCGGCCGATGGACGCGCGTGGATCTCGCCGAGTTCCTGCTCGACTACTTTCCACGCAAGGTCTCCGTCCACGCGGAAACCGTGGCGGACGTCGTCGACTGCGTGATCTCGTTCCTGCGCTTCCTCGATCGGCGGGAGAGCCTCTCGGGCGAGCCGCTCGACGTGCTCGAGGAAGGGTGCGACGAGCTGCGCGAGGAGTTCCTCGCGGCCGAGGCCGATCCGGGATCGTGGGGACTGGCGAAGTCGATGTTCATGCGGATGTACGCCGAGGGCGTCGATCCGGAGGACGCGGCGGCGGTCGAGGGTTGGATCGCCGACTTCAACGAGCGACCCCGCGCCGAGCGCGACGCGGTCATCGGGGGCGCCGCCGACCGGATGCTCGCCCGGTCCGCGCCGCCGGGCGGATCGCCGGACCCGAAGCGACCGAAGAAGAGCGCTGAGCGGCGCAAGTCCCAGCGGGCGGCCCGCAAGCGCAACCGCCGCCCCTGAGCGGGGTCGCCGGGATGCCGTGGCCGGTCCGATAACCCTCGGGACGGCCGGCCACGTCGACCACGGGAAGACCGCACTGGTCCGGGCCCTGACCGGGGTCGAGACCGACCGGTTGGCCGCCGAGCGGGAGCGGGGCATCTCGATCGAGCTGGGCTACGCGCCGCTCACCCTGCCGGGCGGCCGGCGGGTGTCGGTGATCGACGTGCCCGGGCACGAGCGCTTCGTCCGGACGATGGTGGCCGGGGCGACCGGGATCGACGCGTTCCTGATGACGATCGCCGCCGACGACGGGGTGATGCCCCAGACCCGTGAGCACGCGGCCGTCCTGCGCGCGCTCGACGTCCGTCGTGGCGTGGTCGCGGTCACCAAGGCCGACGTGGCCGACCCGGAGCGGGCCCTGGCCGAGGCGGAGGAGCTCCTCCCCGGGGTGGCGGCGGTCGCCGTCTCGGCGCGGACGGGCGTCGGGCTCGACGGGCTGCGGGCGGCGCTCGCCGCCCTCGTCGAGACGCTCGCGCCCCGGGCGGCACCCGGCGGGCCGGCGCTGCTGCACGTCGACCGGGCCTTCACGATCAAGGGCGCCGGGACGGTGGTGACCGGGACTCTCTGGGCCGGGGAGATCGCCCGGGGCGAGGAGCTCGTCCTCCTGCCCCGCGGGCTGCGGGTGCGGGTGCGGGGGGTCCAGGTCCACGACGAGCCGCGCGAGCGGGCGGCGGCCGGCCAGCGGGTCGCGGTCAACCTGGCCGGCACCGCTCGGCGCGACGTCGCCCGCGGCGACGTCCTGGCCGGGGCCGGCGCCCCCGTCCGGGCCACCCACGTGATCGACGCCGCGCTCGAGTTCGGCGAGCACCGGGAGCGCGAGCCGGAGCACGGGGTGCGGGTCGCCGTCCACCACGGGACGCGGGAGGCCCCGGCCCGCCTCCATCGTCTGGGCGGGCGCTTCTGGCAGATCCGCCTCGAGCGGGCGCTGGTCGTCGCCCCGGGCGACCGGCTGGTCATCCGCCGGCTGGCCCCACCCGACACCCTGGGCGGGGGCGTCGTGCTCGACCCGGCCGCCCGCCGCCATCCGACCTCCAACGAGGTGATCATCCGCCTGACGCGGCTTCTCCGGGGCGAACCCCCGCTGCCGCCGCAGGCGCCCCGCCCGGGGCGTCCCGATCCGCCGGCGCCGCCGCCGCCGCCGCCCCTCACCGAGGCGGCCCAGGCGCTCGAGCGGCGGCTGCGCGAGGCGTGGTTCGAGCCGGACGCCGACCTCCCGGCCGGCGAGCTCGCCGAGCTGCGCCGGGCGGGGCGGGCGATCCGGGTCGGACGGGTGCTCCACTACCACCCGGAGGCGCTCGAGGAGATCGAGCGCCGGGTGGTCGAGGTCATCGGCCGGGAGGGCCAGATCACGCTGGGGCGCCTGCGGGACGAGCTGGCCACCAGCCGCAAGTTCGCCCAGGCCCTGCTCGAGCACTTCGACGGCGAGAAGCTGACCCGCCGCCGGGAGGACGACACCCGCGTACTGCGCCGCCGCTGAGCCCATGCCCGGCGGGGGCGCACCCCGCCGGCCGGAGGGCGCCGACTATCCTTCGACCATGCCCACCTGCCTCGTCACCGGAGGCGCCGGCTTCCTCGGGTCGCATCTCTGCGACGAGCTGCTCCGCCGGGGACACCGCGTCATCTGCGTGGACAACCTGGAGACCGGGTCGCTCGTCAACATCGAGCACATCCGGGCGCCGGCCGACTTCGTCCACCTGAACCTCGACATCATCGAGCCGTACTACGTCGAGGAGACCGTTGACGTCGTGTACCACCTGGCGTCGCCGGCCTCGCCGATCGACTACCTGCGGCTGCCCCTCCACACCCTGAAGGTCGGCTCCTACGGGACCCACCACACCCTCGGCCTGGCCAAGTCCCACCGGGCCCGGTTCCTGCTCGCCTCGACCAGCGAGGTCTACGGCGACCCGCAGGTCCACCCGCAGACCGAGGAGTACTGGGGCCACGTCAACCCGATCGGCCCGCGCGGCGTCTACGACGAGGCGAAGCGCTACGCCGAGGCCCTGACCATGGCCTACCACCGCCAGCAGGGCGTCGACACGGCGATCGTGCGGATCTTCAACACCTACGGGCCGCGGATGCGCCCGTACGACGGCCGGGCGATCCCGACCTTCCTGCGCCAGGCGCTGGCCGACCGGCCGCTGACCGTCTTCGGCGACGGGTCGCAGACCCGGTCGTTCACCTACGTATCGGACCTGATTCGCGGGATCATCGCCCTGGCCGAGTCGGGCCACCATCATCCGGTCAACGTCGGCAACCCGCACGAGTTCACGCTGCTCGAGCTGGCCCAGGCGGTGATCGAGCTGACCGAGTCGCGGTCGGAGATCATCTACGAGGCGCTCCCGACCGACGATCCCAAGCAGCGCAAGCCGGACATCACCCTGGCCCGCCAGCTGCTCGAGTGGGAGCCGGAGGTCGAGCTCCGCGACGGGCTCCGCCAGACGATCGAGCAGTCCGGCCACGAGCGCCTGCTCGGCTACGCCGCGCCCTAGCCCGAAGCCCGCCCGCCGCGGGGCGGTTCGGCGCGAATCGCGCTACATGTGCAAGAGTTTCGCGTTAGTAGAGGGGAGATGCCACGAGGTCGAGGGGCAGTGAACGTCGTGCCTGAGCCGGAGGGAGCGGTCGAGGAGTCGCCTGGGCGGGCTCCGGCGACGGCGGCTGCCCTGCTGCGCCGAAGCGCGCCCCTGAGCGACCGGGACGTCCGCTCGAAGCGATCGCCGCAGCTCTCGTTCCTCCTGCGCCTGGACACGCTGCGGCGGCTCGTCCGGATCCTCACCCTCCTGGCGCTCGACTTCGCCGGCGTCTTCCTCGCCATCTTCACCGCTCTCTGCGTCAAGGCGAGCGTCTACGACCACCTGGACCTCCGGGGGGTCTTCGAGCAGACCAAGGGCTTCGTCTCCTTCGCCTACCTGGTCACGGTGCTCCTCTTCGCCCGGTCGAGCCTCTACGCCGATCGGGCGGTCCGGCCGGGCCTGACCCGGATCCTGGCCTCGCTCTTCCAGGTCGCGGCGGTCGCCCTGGTCTTCGCCGTGGTCAACGGCAACCAGTTCTCGAGCTACTACCTGTTCTACGGGTCGCTGCTCTTCGCCCTGGTCTACGTCGCCTCGCTGCGCTTCGTCTACGAGTCGGTCTCCGGCTTCCTGCTCCGGGCGGCCGGCTACCGGCGGCGGACGGTGGTCGTCGGGACGGGCGGGCACATCGAGGCGGTGGCCCACGCCCTGGGGGCCGGTCCCCACCCGACGGTCGACGTGGTCGGGTTCGTCTCGCTCAACCCCCGGCCGGACAACGGCATCCGCTCGCTGGGCACCCTGGCCGAGATCGGCGAGGTGATCAGCGCCCACCGGGTCGACGAGGTGATCATCGCCGACTCGGACTTCCCCCAGCGCCAGGCGGTCGAGCTGATCGACCAGTGCCACCAGCGGGGCGTCCGGGTGCGGATCGCCCCGTCGACGATGGAGATCCTGATCCACCGGGCAGAGTTCGTGCCCGGGCAGTCGGTGCCCCTCTTCGAGCTGAAGCCGCCGGTGTTCGAGGGGATCGACTTCGTGGTCAAGCGGGCCTTCGACCTGGTCGTCGCGTCGCTGCTCCTGCTCCTGCTCAGCCCGCTCCTGGCGATCGTGGTGATCGCCGTCCGCCTCAGCTCGCGGGGACCGGTCCTCTACCGGTCGATCCGGCCGGGGATCGGCGGGGTGCCGTTCGCGTGCCTGAAGTTCCGGACCATGCACGGCGACGCCGACGAGCGCCAGGCCGACCTCGAGTCGCTCAACGAGGCGAGCGGCGCCCTGTTCAAGATCCGCGACGACCCCCGCCTGACCCGGGTCGGGAAGTGGCTGCGCCGGTTCTCGCTCGACGAGCTCCCCCAGCTCCTGAACGTGCTCCGCGGCCAGATGTCGCTCGTCGGCCCCCGCCCGCTCCCCCAGCGGGACTTCGAGCGGCTGGACGACTGGCACATGAAGCGCTACCTCGTGCTCCCGGGGATCACCGGCCTCTGGCAGGTCTCCGGCCGGGCGGAGCTCGACTTCGACGACCTGGTCCGGCTCGACTTCCTCTACCTCGAGCGGTGGTCGGTGTTCCTCGACCTGACCATCCTGGTGAAGACGGTCCCGGCCGTGTTCACCCGGCGCGGCGCCTTCTGAGCGACCGCGTCAGACGGCGAGCGTGAACGGCGGGTGACGGTCGCCGCAGGCCGGGCCGAGACGGCGATCAGGGCAGGAGAGCGGTGCTGGCGACGGCGCCCGAGGGCGCTCACGGCGGCGGGAGCCAGGACGAACCGGTGGGGCCGGACCCCGTCGTTGGCGACGGCGACGCTCCGGCGGGCGGCGCGGCGTCCGCCGACGCAGAGGTGGGCGCGACGTGATCAGCTCATGGGCCGCGGCGATCGGGCCCCACCGCGCGCCACGCTGGGTTACCGTCACACCATATGGACTGCGGGTGAGGGTGCGCCGGGGCCCGAACCGGCGGCGGCGAGCTTCGCCGCGACCGCTTCGGTCCGCGACCGACTTCGATCCATCGCCGCCTCCCGCCGCGGCGATCGCTCACCCGGACCGGGCGGCCGACCGTCGCGAACTCGGCTTCAAACTGATGGTTCTCTAGCATTTCTGACCCGTGACTGGTACCCTCGTGTGCGTTCGCTCTTGGGGTTGAGAGGGCATCCAACGGCGGGAGGGTCGATGAGTAAGTCCGCGTACAGCAAGCCGATACTCCGACGGCTGGGACTGCTTCGGCGGCTCACGCGCTTCAGCTTCTGATATGACCGGAGCGATGGTGGAGAGCATCAGGCGCGGCGGTGCCGGCCGGATCGCGACGCTGGCTGCGGTGTTGGTCGCGGCGTTCGCCGCGGACGCATCGGCGGCGACGATCGGGCAGACCGGAGGCTCCTTCGACTGCACCGGCCCATCGGTGAGTGCGGACGTGAACTACGAGATTCCGGCGGGCGGCGGGGAGGTCACGAGCTTCTCGTTTCAGTCGATCGCCGGCAACGCCGGCCAGCAGCTCGACTTCCTCGTCTTGCGGCCGTCCGGTGCGACTTCCTACACGGTGGTAGGTAGGACCGGCCTGGTCACGCTCGCCGGGACCGGCCTTGAGACGTTTCCGTCCGCGATCTTCGCCCAGTCCGGCGACATCATCGCCTTCTGGCAGGCGGACGGGTTGGCGACGACCGGGGACTTCTTGCACAACTGCTACCGAGATGGAACGGGTACGAGCGTGTTCACCGACGACAACACGCCTGACCCGGCCGTCGGCGGGACTGTGGTCATCGATCCGGCGTGGACGTCGCCCGGCCTTGATGTGAACGAGGCGGCGAACCTCGCCCCGGATACCACGCCCCCGACGTGCCAGGTGACCGCCGTTCGAGCCGGGCCGCCGAAGCAGCAGGACGTCACGGTGATCGACGACAGCGGTACCAACGTGGCGATCTCGAACATCCAAATCACCAACGGCACCACCAGCATCTCCAATCCGAGTCCCGGCGTAGTGGTCGTGACCGCGACGAAGGCCGACCCGTCGATGCCGACCGTCTGGTCGTTCGACGCCACCGACCCGGCTAACAACACGACGCACTGCGGGTAGTGTCCCGTCCGGGCCCGGTCGGCCAGCCGGCGGCCGCCCGCGCGGTGCTGCTCGCCGCTGGCGTCGCCCTGGCATCGATCGCGGCGATGGTCGGTCCACTCCCGAGTTACGCGAGCTGCCAGAAGGCCCGGATCGGCGGTCGGTCGGTATGTATCGCGGCCGGCCAATCCTGTAGCCCGAGATACGCGGCTCAGTATCGGCGCTACCACCTGGTCTGCGCCCAGCAAGGCCACACCCGCCGCTACCGGTTGGTAGGGCAAAGCCTGCGCTTCTGATCCTCCGCTCGGCCGGCCGCTGATCCCGACCGGCGCCCCGGCCAGCCCGATCGGCGCCGCTGCCCGGTGATCGTCGCTCGCCGGCGCGTGTCGCCTCGACCTCGGCCGGGCTGGCCCCGGGCCGCGCCGCTTCCCGCGGCCCCGGGTCCGACCCCGGGGCATGGCCGCGTCTCGGGACCCGTCCGGCCACGATAATCCGCCGGGTGCCGCGAGACCTGCTCCGCTACAGATACCTGTTCGAGCAGATGGTCCGCCGCGAGCTCCGCCAGAAGTACAAGGGCTCGGCCCTCGGGGTCCTCTGGTACCTGGTCAACCCGCTGGTCCTCATGGGCGCCTACACCGTGATGTTCACCTTCGTCCTCAAGGCCCGCTTCGACCCGCCGATCCACGACTACGCCCTCTTCGTCCTCGTCGGCATCGTCGTCTGGACCTTCTTCCAGCAGGCCCTCCTCGGCGCCGCCACCTCGCTCCTCGACCAGGGGGCCCTCGTCCGCAAGGCGCTCTTCCCCCGTCAGACGATCCCGGCCACCGTGGTGACCGTCCAGCTCGCCACCTTCTGCACGATCCTCGCCCTCGTCCTCCCGATCGTCCTCGCCGTCCACGGGTCGCTCAGCGGGTGGATCCTCCTCCTGCCCGCCTACGTCGCCCTCCTCTTCGTCTTCGCCCTCGGGCTCGGCCTCGGCGCCGCCGTCCTCCACGCCCACTTCCGCGACGTCGCCCCCATCCTCGGGGCCGTCCTCCTCCCCTGGTTCTTCGTCACCCCGATCTTCTACCCGTCGACCCGGTTCCCCGGCGCCGCCCACCACGAGCTGCTCGGGGCGCTCCTGCGCTGGGTCAATCCGGTCGCCCCGTTCGTCGAGGCGATTCGCGCGGTGACCTACGGCGGCACCTGGCCCGGCTGGGACGTGACCGGCTACGTCGTCCTCGCCGCCCTGGTCGCCCTCGCCGGGGGGACCGCCCTCTTCCGCCGCCTCGAGGGCGAGCTGGCCGTGGTCGTATGACTGGGCTCCCCCCGGGGGCGATCGTCCTGCGCCACGCCTCGCGGTCGTTCAGCGTCCGGGCCGACCGCGGGCGCACGCTCAAGGAGGCGGTCCTCGGCCGCCGCCGCGACGACGACGGCGGGCCGGCCCCGGTCGAGGCCCTCCGCGACGTGAACCTCGAGATCGCCCCGGGCGAGACGGTCGGGATCGTCGGGCGCAACGGGGCCGGCAAGTCGTCGACCCTCCGCGTCCTCGCCGGGATCATCCCCCTCGACTCGGGCGAGGTGGCCAGCGCCGGGAAGATCGTCTCCCTGCTCGAGGTCGGCGCCGGCTTCGGCCGGGACTTCTCCGGCCGGGAGAACATCTTCCTCAACGGCGCCCTCCACGGCCTCGGGCGCGCCGAGATCGAGGAGCGCCTCCCGGCGATCATCGCCTTCTCCGAGCTCGGCGACTTCATCGACGCCCCGGTCAAGACCTACTCGTCCGGGATGTTCCTCCGCCTCGGGTTCGCCATCGCCGCCCATCTCGAGGCCGACATCCTCCTGATCGACGAGGTCCTCGCCGTCGGGGACGAGGCCTTCCAGCGCAAGTGCGAGCAGCGGATCGCCAGCCAGATCGCCGCGGGCGCGACGCTCGTCCTCGTCTCCCACGACGCCGACCTGATCGAGCGGACCTGCCGCCGGGTCGTCGTCCTCGACGGCGGCGCCGTCGTCTTCGACGGGCCGTGCCCCGACGGGATGGGCTTCTACCACCGCCTGATGGGGACCGACGTCCCCGCCCCGGCGGGGGAGGCGCCGGTCGGATGAGGCCCGAGGAGGCGGTCGACCGCGCCCGGGCCGAGCTCGCCCGGCGCCGGGCCGAGGGCGACTACGCGGAGAACCTCGACGACTACCGAGCGCCACCGCCGGAGCGCCCGTCGATCGAGCTCCTGCTCGAGTGGGCGGTGATCGAGCCGGACCTCGACCTCGTCGTCTCGACCCGCCGGCTCGGGGCCCCGATCAGCTGGCTCAAGCGCGGGCTCGTCCATCTCCTGCGCCAGTACACCGGCCAGCTCGCCTCCCAGCAGACCCGGCTCAACGTCCACCTGATGGGCCGGCTGGCCGAGCTCGACGACCGCATGGCCGACCTCCAGCACCGGATCTCCGACCTCGAGGACGGGCGCGGCCGGTGAGGGTCCACCAGGTCCTCAGCGGCGCCGGCCCGGTCGACGCGGTGACCGCCCAGGCCTTCGCCTACCGCCGGCTCTTCTCGGACTGGGGGTGGGGCGGCCGGGACTACGCCGCGTCGATCGACCGGCGGGTCGGCGGGCGCGTCGCGTCCCTCGGCTCGCTCGACCCCGACCCGGACGACGTCCTCCTCCTCCACTACTCGGCCTACGCCCCGAAGCTCCGGGCCGTGCTCGACCGGCCGAACCCGAAGCTGCTCCAGTACCACAACGTCACCCCGGCCCGGTGGTTCTGGGACTACGAGCCGACGATCGCCGTCCACTGCTCGCTCGGCCGCCGCCAGCTCCCCGACTTCGTCGCCGGCGTCGACCTCGCCGCCGCCGTCTCGCACTTCAACGCGGCCGAGCTCGCCGCGGCCGGGGCGGAGCGGACGGCGGTGATCCCGATCCTCTTCACCCCGCCCGGCTCGGCCGGGGCCGCCGAAGCGCCCGGACCCGGGCCGCCGACGATCCTCTTCGTCGGGCGCCTGACCCCGCACAAGCGCCAGGACGAGCTGATCGGCGCGTTCTCCCTCTACCGCCGCCACCGGCGCCCCGACGCCCGCCTCGTCCTCGTCGGCGAGCCCCTGACCGCCCGGTACGGCCAGTCGCTCGTCGACCTGGCCGACCGGCTCGCCCCGGGCGGGGTCTCGATCCGGTCGGGGATCACCCAGGAGGAGCTCTGGCGCTGCTACGGCGAGGCCCACGCCTTCGTCTGCCTCTCCGCCCACGAGGGCTTCTGCATCCCCCTGCTCGAGGCGTTCCACTTCGGGGTCCCCGTGCTGGCCCGCCCGTCGGGTGGGGTCTGCGAGGTGGCGGGCGACGCGGCGATCCTGACCGACGACCCGGACCTCGCCCTGGTCGCCGAGCTGATCCACCTGCTCGTCTCGGACGCCGAGCTCCGGGCCGAGCTCGGCGCGCGGGGCCGCCGGCGGCTTTCGGCCTACGCCCCGGAGGCGGCGGCGGCGAAGCTCCGGGCGGCGGTCGAGTCGGTGGCGCGTGAGCCGGACGCCGCCGGCGGGTAGCCCGGTCGCCGTGCCGTCCCCCCGCCGCCTCCTCCATCGGGTCGGTCGCCACGACCGGGGCCTGTTCGACGCCCTCTCGCGGACGCGGATCCCCGCCCTCGGCCCGACCCTCCCGCTGCTCGGCCGGCTGGCCGACCACGCGGTGCTCTGGGAGCTGATCGCCGCCGGCCTGGCCTGGGGCGGCGGCCGGCGGGGGCGGCGGGCCGCCCTGCGGGGGCTCGGCTGCGTCGGGCTCGCCTCGCTGGTGACCAACCAGCCGGCCAAGCGACTCTTCCGGCGGGCGCGGCCGTCGCTCGACGACGTCCCCTTCGCCCGGAGCTGGCGCGGGACGCCCGCGTCGACCTCGTTCCCCTCCGGGCACACGGCCTCGGCCTTCGCGTTCGCCCTCGGGGCCGGGGCCGAGCTCCGTCCGGCCGCCCGGGTCCCCCTGCTCGCCCTGGCCGGCGCGGTCGGCGTCTCGCGGGTCTACGTCGGCGTCCACTACCCGGGCGACGTCGCCGCCGGGGCGGCGATCGGGGCCGCGGTGGCCGCCGCCTCGCTGCGGGTCTGGCCGCTGCCGGAGGTGCCGCTGGGCGACGGCCCGGTCGAGCGCACCCCCGTCGACGCCCCGGCCGCGCCCGGCGGCGCGGGCCTCGCGGTCGTGGTCAACCCCAGTGCCGGGTCGGCGCCCCGGGCCGAGGAGCTCCGCCGGCGCCTCCCGGACGCCCGGGTCGTCGAATGCGCCTACGGCCAGGACCTGGTCGGGCTGTTGCGCGAGGCGGCGGTCGGCGCCTCGGTGCTCGGGGTCGACGGCGGCGACGGGTCGGCGAGCGCGGCGGTCGGCGTCGCCGTGGAGACCGGGCTGCCTCTGCTCGTGCTCCCCGGGGGGACGCTCAACCACCTCTGCCGCGACCTCGGGCTCGACTCGGTCGACGAGGCGCTCGGGGCCCTGGCCGCCGGGCGGGCGATCCGGGCCGACGTCGGGCTCCTCGACGGGGAGGCGTTCGTCAACACGGCGAGCCTCGGCGCCTACCCCGAGTTCGTCGCCTACCGCGAGCGCCTCGAGCCGCGGATCGGCAAGCTGCCGGCGATGGCGGTCGGCGGGGTGCGTGCCCTCCTGCGGGCCGAGCCGTCGCTGCTCGAGATCGACGGGAGCCCGGTCCGGGTCTGGCTGATCTTCATCGGCAACTGCCGCTACCTCCCCGACGGGCCGGCCCCGAGCGTCCGGGCCCGGCTCGACGACGGCCTGCTCGACGTGCGGATCCTGGTCGGCGAGCATCCGTTCGCCCGCCTGCGCCTGCTCGGGGCGATGCTCGCCGGGCGCGCGGCCGGGTCGCCGGTCCTGCGCGCGTGGACGACGGACCGGCTCGAGGTCCGCTCGCGTGAGGGACCGATGCGGACGGCGCGCGACGGGGAGGTCTCGCCGGCCGAGCACGAGCGGTTCACGGTCGGCAAGGCCCGGGACGCCGTCGTCCTCTACGCGGCGTGACCGGCGGGGGCGCTCGCCGGGTCGCCGTCCTCTGGGTCGGCCTGCTCGCGGCCGGGGTCCTCGCCGGGCTCCTCGTCGAGGGGAACGGGTTCGACGGGTCGGTCGTGCGGTCGGTCGCCGCCGAGCGGACGGCCGGGCTCACCGAGGTCGAGCGGCTGGTCACCGAGCTCGGCGGGCTCTGGCTCGACGTCGCCTTCGCCGCGGTCGTCCTCGGGCTCGCGGTCGCCGGGCGCCGGCGGGACGCCGTCTTCGTGGTCGTGGCCGCCGGCGGGGCGATGGTCTTGACGAACGCGATCAAGGTGATCCTCGAGCGCCCGCGGCCGGGGGGCGGCGGCCTCGTCTCGGTGGCCAGCGCGTCCTGGCCGTCGGGCCACGCGACGAGCGGCGTCGCCTTCTACGGGGCGGTGGGGCTGCTCGCCGCACGGCGGGTGCCGGCGGCCTGGGGGCGGGCGGCGATCTGGGTGGTCGTCGGCGTCCTCGTCGCGGCGGTCGGGACCTCGCGGGTCTACCTCGGCGTCCACTACCCGTCCGACGTGGTGGCCGGCTGGGTGGTCGGCGGGCTCTGGCTCGCCGGGGTGGTCCGCGTCGTCGGGCCGGAGCGTCGACAAGTTTCGCCTCATCGGCGACAGACGACCGGCTGAGCTCGCCAGTCCCTCACCGTCCAGCCCCGGACCCGCCTCGGGCCGCCTAGCTAGATGAGTGGTTCCGGATTGGTTGGGCGGCGGGGGGCCCAAGGGGACATAAGTCGGCTGTCGAAGGTCGGCGTTGCTAACGCAACGTCGACCACGGAGGTGGCCTGGTGCCCGCCGACCTTGACAGCCTTACCACGGCACTTTACGTGTCGGCGGACGATTTCCTGCCTGCGCGTACTGGGCCGGGGCGCCGGCCGCGGATCACCGACGCAGAACTCATCGCGCTCGCTGTTGCGCAGATCTTCCTCGGCTGCCATTCGGAGCGGCGGTTCTTGCGCGTCGCGCGACAGCGACTGGGGCATCTGTTCCCCTACATCCCGCTGCAATCGGGCTACAACAAGCGGATCCGGGGGCTCGCGCCTCGAATCTGCCTGGTCATCGCGCAGCTCGCAAGGGTCTCGCCGTCGTTCTGCGACCGGATCAGGCTGTTGGACTCCACTCCGGTGCCGTGCGGAGCCTCGCGCGAGACGGTCAAGCGCTCCGACCTCGCCGGGTGGGCCGCCTACGGCTATTGCGCGTCGCACTCGCGCTACTTCTGGGGCTTGCGGCTGTACCTCTGCTGCGCCCCGGACGGGATGCCCATCAGTTTCTGCCTCGCACCCGCGAACGAGCCCGAGCGGGAAGTCGCCGCAGCGATGCTCGAGCACGCGCGCCGCGACGGGCTGCTCACCGGCGCGGAGATCATCGTCGGCGATAAGGGCCTCAGCGGCCGAGAATTCGAGGAAATCGTCGCCTCCCTCGACGCCACTTTCATCCGTCCCGACCGCAAGAACGAACCGAAGCGCTTCGGCAACCTCGGCGGCGTGCGCCAATGGATCGAGTGGGTCAACGACACCCTCAAAGGCCAACTCTCGCTCGAAGAACACGGCGGCCACAGCCCCGAAGGCGTCTGGGCCCGCGTCTGCCAACGCGTACTCGCCCTCGCCGCCGGCGTCTGGCACAACTGGCTGCTGTGGGAAACCGGCCACCTCGACACCCCCGGCCGCCATTTCACCGCCTACGACCACTGATCCCATGAAAACGGAATCACTCATCCAGCTGGCGAAGAACGTGGCTTTGGGCCGCGACCTCTCGATACCAGCCCGGACTGTTGGCCGGAACTCGTGAGGTGCCCACTCGTCGCGAGGCGGCGGCTGCCCGGGTTCAGTGGCCAGCCCCGGGGGCCCGGTGTCTTTGCCGGGCTAGCGATCCCACCGGGGCACGGGCATACAGCTATCTCCGAACATCGATGCAGCCCCGCCCGATCTCGGCGCGCCAGCGGCCCAGATCTAGCTGAACGCGCCGCGTGGCCTCGCGCAATTCCCGATCCGTCAAATGCTTCATGACCTGGACATCACATACCTCAACAGCCCGGGCGCGCGACCCGAACCGGAAATCGTGGTCTATTCGGTCAGCCCGCACGAGAATCTGAAACGAAGCTAGGTGTCGTTTCGGGAGTGTCCGGCGCAGGAGCGCCAACGCCCGCTTATCACGAAGTAGGACATCGATCGCACGGGTGCCCGGACCATGGGAGCCCGCGATGCTGATGAGGGAGCGGGACGACTGATAGGCCGTGCTCGTGAGGAAGTTCGGAGTCCGTGTAATGAGCAGAAAGTCGCTCGTCAACAAGTTATCACGGTCGACTTCAGGGAATAGTAGCCGCTTACCACCGCGTGTTGAGTCGATGACAGGCCAGTTCGGCCGGGTACGTAGCCCCCGACCGGGTACGTATCGACATGATTGCGCGGTCACCTGCGTTGCGTCTTCCTCCCAGCGATAAGGCAGCCGGATGGGCGGGAGGGCGTCCTGAATCATGCCGGCACCATCGGCTCGGCGTCTGTACCCGTAGGCGAGCCGGGTTACTGCCTCTGTCTCTGGGCTACCGATCAAGACCTGACCCTGGTCGAGCCGTACGTCAATTGAGTCGACGATCTCGAGACGTCCTCTGTCGCGCGCGGAACGGTAAGCCGGTCCGGCCAGCGTCACCAGTGCTGAGCTGTCGTCGGGCCCAATGGTTCCTGGTACCTCAGACAAAGGATGGAGCACACCGGCACGATAGTCCACGTTGCGGTCTTCGACTCCCAGCAGCCTGCGCATTTCCATGGCGTCGCGGCTCGTCTGGCGGTGCTCCTGGAGCCCGAGCAAGGCCCAGCGCGCGGCCTTAACAACTCCTCCAGTAGCGCGAACGGCGCCACTTAGTTCGTCGATTACCATGTCCTGGTGCTCGTGGGCCGGCTCACAGTTGCGCGGCGAGATCGCGGACCCACGCACCGCCGAAGATCGAGGTACAGTCGAGCATCAGATCATTTAGCTCCCCACGCAGGACGCTGAGCTCAGCGGCGTCCGCGTCGACATAGCTGTTTAGCAAGACGGATAGACACGCCGCTCGAAGAGCGATCTGCTTTTCGAGCCAGCCTCGGTGCTCCGGGGCGTGCTCCTGCACGAGAGCGACGGCGTCTAGGAGACAGATCAGCTCCAACGAGATCGGCGCGGCGGCAACGTGGGACAGCTCGATGTCCTCCTTGCTCCAGGTACCGAGCCGCCACCCGGCATCACAGTGGGTCTGCGGTGACGAGATCGGAGCCCGTGTGATCACCGCCGGAGGGAGCAAGGCTTGGGCTCCCTCAGTGTGCGGTCCTACGAGCATCGATCCGCTTCCGTGCACGGCCGCGACGGGTTGCCACTCGGCGACGAACAGAGCAGCAACCGCGACAGCCTTGAACGGACCGGTCTGCTGCTCGCCTCCGGACCGGGAACGGTCAGTCATGACTTCGCGGATCGACGGGAGGTATGTGAAGCTAGCGGGTTCATTTGAGTCCTCCTTCCGGCGTCTCGCCGGGAATTCGTGATTTCCGCCGTCGCAAACAACTCCCGAGGCGGGAGCAGGCGAGCCCGGCTGCCAAGGTTGCCTCCGATCTCCGACGAGGTTCGGCCGAACCGGGATGGCACAGACACTACCGACCGGGAGCGCCGACGCGGTCAAGTACGGTTGACACGTAGGCCATTGTCACAAGGCCGAGCTCGCGCCGCGCCGATCGCTGAGAGGTGGTCTGCAGGTCGAGGTGCTCGACGAAGCGCAGAGCGCGGTCCCAGCACTCGCCGCGCGCAATGTCGGCGCCGAAGAGGCCCTCAAGCCCCAGGCCGACCCGGGCAAGCCCGCGCTCGGTGTTCAGTGGAAGGTTGCTCAGCGCGATAGCCGCCCGACCGCGGCAACCGATGTGCCCGATAACTGGGAACTGCCGGACCCGTTGAACCCCTTGCGCATGCATCGAGCCTCTCAAATACCACGCCCGGCCGGCAACGTCGGGTATCGGCCGCAGAATCCCTGATTCGATCGCGTCGCGCCCGCCCAATAGGATCCGCGTGGTGTCGCCAAAGCGCAGCGATGGCAGGCCCGCCGGAGCTGTCTCCCGCTCGGCACCCGGCCCGGTTGGGTCTGCGACGTCGAGCTTCCACCCTGCCGGTAAGACCATTTCACCCGTCCGGGCTAGGCACGCTTGGGCGATGAAGGGAATATCGTGTTGAGTGAGTTCGTCAAGCGCGTCGGCGACAGGCGCTAGGTCGGCCATGGCAACTGGACCCTTCAGGATCCCGCCGTAGGGCGCGTGCTGACCGGCCGCGCTGATCCGGCCCAGGAGTATTGGCAGGCTGCCGATCGGCACATTGTTGATGGTCGGTAGGTAGCGCCTCACGAGTAGCCGTGCCGCCTTAGCCTGTTCGAGCGACTGAAGGGCCACGGAGCATTCGTTAGTGGGCTCAGTTGCCGGCTCGATGAGTAAGGGCAGGAAGTAGTTGCGCACCTGACCGCCATCGACGAGGCCGGCGACAACCATCGTCCGCGACCGCGTGCCGTCGGGGAAGATCGCGACGCCTGGACACGTGACGGGCAGGTCTGTCGGGAACGTAAAGCCCGTGGCCTTCACGCCACCCGGAGGTTGCAATTCGCCGCGATACAACGCCCCGACGGCGACAATCAGACCTGCCAGTCGTAGGTCGTGTGCAGTATTGATGCGCAGTTTCGCGACTGAGCCTAACGCGCGGTCAGGATCAATGCTGTCCATCATCGTGACGTGTGTGCCGAACACCGCTCCGGGCTGGGAGATAGCGTCGACCTCTCGGGCAAAGGGCTCGAGGAGTCTGATCAATGTTATGAGATCATCGACACCGGTCTCGCAACTGCTAGCGCGTCCGGGAACGAAACCGACGGCGTCCCTGAGCTTCTCCCGAAGCCAGGTACTGTCGTAGTCGGCCATTTCCCTCCTCAGCCCGCGGGTTCATGCACTCGGGGAAGAATCCGTGTGCTTCCGAAGCAAGATACCTTCTGGGAGCAGAATGGCCAATAGAATGGGGGGTGGGTGCGTTCTCTTGCTCAGACCCCCGAAGATCCCGACGTCGGGGTCGTGATCTGGGGGGCAGTCGTCGCACAACTACCAGAAGCGGGGCTCCGCGCTCAGGCAGAAGTTGGGCCGGGTTCGGCTGACCCGGGTCCCATGCTTCCTGGAGGCGCGCTTGGAGCGCGGGTTCGTCGCGTCTGACGGCAGGAGGTGGCCAGCAGGCCGGGGCCGATGCCATGGCCAGGGCGACTGTCAATGCGCTCGGCAACCCGTGGCCGCGGCCACATCTGCATCCACGGGTTGGCACCGGGATGCTATCGACGGAGACGGGCGCGCGGGCTATCAGGCTCGGCGTCCCCTCGACGACGAAGCGTCGAGCTCGGCCGCCGAGCGCTCGTCGAACTGCGGGCAGAACTGGCAGAGTGGGCAGATGCATAGGTCGATCGGCCAGCGAGTCGCTACAGAGTAGATCCCGTCGCTGCGCTCGGTAGCGCAGGACTGCCCGGAGGTCGTTGGCGGAGGTGCACTTCTGCTCATGCGTCGGCGGTTAGGACGGCAGGCGTAAGCGCAGGCGCGGTGGGCTTGACCGGGGCTCCAACAGCCGCGGCTTGGATGTCGGTCGACCTCTAGTCTTGAACCGCGGCAACGCTGGTGCTCGGTCCGCCTCCCCCTGAGCTCGAGGCTCTGCTCGAGCGTCGTCACCGGGCCGGAGCCGATCGCCTGGATGAGGTCTAGCAGGGTGTTCGGGATATTAGTTCCCGGCCCGAGCTTCGAGCACGCTCGGATCTCCGAGCAGCTCGCCGAGCTGCTGGGGCCGCTGGCCAAGGACGCTGGGCTCCTGGGCCGCGAGCAGCGGGTTCAACCTCGGGGAGTCCGAGGACGACTTTCGCGTGCCCGACGGGGGCCTCCACCGTCCGGGCGCGGCCGGTGCCTGGCTCTCGACGGCTGCGCTCGTCGTGGAGATCGTCTCCCCGGAGGACGAGGCCTGGGAGAAGCTCCCGTTCGACGCCGCCCACGCCGTCGACGAGGTTTCTCGTTGTCGATCTCGCCGCCGCGACGGTCAGCTGGCTCGGGCTGGTGGGTGGCGCCTGCGAGCCGGTTCGGTGAAGTCGGCTGATCGAGCTCGACCCGGCCGAGCTGGCCGAGCAGCTCGACTGGGCCCTAGGTCTCCGTTGACCCACCCTCCCCGCACCCCGCGGCCCGCCCCTCGAGCGCCGCACAGGTCTACTGAGCTGAGCCAGGGTTGGCGCCCTGACCGCTAATCCGCCGCCACCCGTCCACCCCCACCTCCGTCGCACCCCGCGGCCCGCCCCTCGAGCAGCGCCCGCTCGCGCTCGTTGCGGGTGAGCGCCGCCGCCCGGAGGAACTCCGCCCGCGCCTCCTCCAGCCGCCCGAGCTTGGCCAGGAGGTCGCCGCGGACGCTCGGGAGGAGGTGGTAGCCGGCGAGCGCCGGCTCGGAGGCCAGCGCGTCGACCAGCTCGAGGCCGGCCGCCGGGCCGAAGGCCATGGCCAGGGCGACCGCCCGGTTGAGCTCGACCACCGGCGACGGGGCGAGCTCGGCCAGGGCGTCGTAGAGGGCGGCGATCCGCGCCCAGTCGGTCTCCCCGGCCGTCCGGGCCCGGGCGTGGCAGGCGGCGATCGCCGCCTGGAGGGCGTAGGGGCCGAGGGCCCCGCCGAGCTCCTCGGCCCGGGCGAGGGCGGCGAGGCCCCGATGGATGAGGAGGTGGTCCCAGCGGCCGCGGTCCTGGTCGAGGAGGAGCACCGGCTCGCCGCCCGGTCCGGTCCGGGCCCGCAGGCGCGAGGCCTGGATCTCCATCAGCGCGACCAGTCCGTGGACCTCCGGCTCGGCGGGCGCCAACCCGGCGAGGATCCGCCCGAGGCGCAGCGCCTCGTCGCACAGCCCGGGCCGCAGCCAGTCGGCCCCGGCGGTCGCCGAGTAGCCCTCGTTGAACACGAGGTAGACGACCTCGAGCACCGACGCCAAACGCCCGGCGAGCTCGCCCCCGCGGGGGACCTCGAACGGGACCTGGGCGGCCGCGAGCGTCCGCTTGGCCCGGACGATCCGCTGGGCGACCGTCGCCTCCGGGACGAGGAAGGCCCGGGCGATCTCGCCGGTGGTCAGCCCGCCGAGCAGGCGGAGGGTCAGGGCGATCCGCGCCTCCCGGGAGAGGACCGGGTGACAGGCGACGAAGACGAGGCCCAGGAGATCGTCGCCGACCTCGTCGTCGAGCGCCGCGTCGAGGTCGGGCTCCGCCGCCGTCTCGAGCGCCCGGCCGAGCTCTTCGTGCTTGTGGGCGAGCAGCGTCGTCCGGCGGAACTGGTCGATCGCCCGGTGCTTGGCGGTGGCCATCAGCCAGGCTCCCGGACGCTCCGGGATCCCCGACCGCGGCCACCGCTCGAGCGCGGCGACGAGGGCGTCCTGGGCCAGGTCCTCGGCCAGGCCGACGTCCCGCACGATCCGCGCCAGGCCGGCGATGAGCCGGGCCGACTCGATCCGCCAGACCGCCTCGATCGCGCGGTGGGCGTCGGAGGCCAACCGGTCAGCCCCCCTCGGCCACCTCGGCCCGCAGCCGCTCCTCGGCCTCGCGGAGCTCGGGCGTGAACTCCGGGCCGAAGTCGTCGGCCTCGAACACCTGGCGGAGCTCGAGCTCGACCCGGCCGTCGCCGTCCTCGGCCGGCCAGCGCTTGACCCACTCGAGCGCCTCCTCCCGCGAGGAGACCTGGATCAGGGTGAAGCCGGCGATCAGCTCCTTGGCCTCGGCGAACGGCCCGTCGGTCACCACCGGCTGGCCGGCGGAGAACCGGATGCGCGAGCCCTTCGAGCTCGGCTGGAGGCCCTCCCCGGCGAGCAGGACCCCGGCCTTGACCAGATCCTCCATGTAGCTCCCCATCGCGGTGAGGAGCGCCTCACCGGGCATGACCCCGGCCTCGGTCTGCTCGTCGGCCTTGCGGATGATCATGAATCGCATCGTCGCGGCTCCTTCTCGGGTTGCGGTTCTCCGGTCGGCGGGGTCGGCGGGCTCGGCGCCCCCCGCCCTCACTCTGACGACGATCGGTCCGACCCGAAATCGACACGCCTCAGATCAGGGGCACCGAGTTGACCACCTCGACCCGCCGCTGCGAGCACCGGTCGACACCGCCGACGGCCGGGTTCTCCCGGTAGAGGGTGAACTGGCCGAACCGGCCGACCGGGGGTCCGACCGCGTCGAACGGGCGCATCATGAACTGGTCGGTCAGGATGTAGCGCGCCTTGCGCGAGACCGTCGGGTGCGGATACGGGCTGCTCGGGTCGTCGAGCGGCCGCTGCGAGCAGACCGGCTCCCCGGCGAGGAAGTAGGCGACCCAGATCTGGAGCGGTGGGTCCATGTCGAGCCGGACCGATTGACCGGGACCGAGGAGCTTGGTGATCCGGGCGACCGCCGTCACCGTCGGCGGCAGCTCGTTGGCGGTCATCTTCAGCTCGCCGCGGGCCCCGTCGTACGCGCTCAGCCCGAAGGCGGCGAGGGCGATCCAGCCGGCCACCGGGACCCGGCTCGCCCCGACGGCGACGATCACCACGACGACCGGCCCGACGAAGGACAGGAGCTTGAAGTCGAGGTACGGGCCCTGGACGCGGTGGTGCAGCCAGACCGAGCCGATCGCGCCGACGGCGGCGACGGCCACGAGGCCCCCGGCCACCGGTCGCTCGACCCGCCACAGGGCCACGACGAAGGCCACGATCATCAGCGGCACGGCGATGCGCATCGCCTGATCGGAGCCGATCGAGAGGAACTCGCGCCGCGGGATGTAGGTCGTCACGTCGCCGCCCCAGCTGGTCAGCGAGGCGAACGGGTCGAGGATCACCAGCGAGCCGCTGATCAGCTTCTCGAGCGCGCCGACCACGGGCACGGCGAGGAGCAGACCGATCACCGCCGTGAGGGCCCGCGCCCGCCGGCCGGCGGGGAGCGGGATCTGGGCGAGGAGTCCCGGGACGTCCTCCCCGGCCCGGCGCCGCGCCCGCCGGGAGAGCAGGGAGAAGGCGACCAGGCCGACCACGGGAATCGGGAGCGCGAGCGGATAGGCGAAGGCCCCGGTGACGAGGAACAGCCCGAGCAGCCCCGCCGGCCCGCGGCGGCGCTCCCGGGCGCTCACCACCCACCACGAGAGGAGCAGGGCGGGGGCGAGGGTCATGAACCCCCACGTCTGGTTGTAGAACGGGTGGATCACGGTGTGGACGACCATCTGGTCGAGCCCGGCCAGGGCCATCGCCGCGCACGCTCCGAGCAGGTTCGAGCCGAGGAGCTCCCGGGCGAGGAGGAAGAAGCCGAGCAGGGAGATGGCGAGCATCACGGCCAACATGGCCGACATCGCCCCCCAGGTGGCGAGCCCCGAGAGGCTGGAGACGGCGGCGAGCGCGTAGTAGATCGGTTGCTTGGAGCGCCACCTGATGGGGACCCGGTTGACCGGTTGCGTCGCGTCGACGGCGAGGGGGTAGTCGTGCTGGAGGAACTGGGCCGTCCCGGTGGCGAGGTGGGCGTCGGAGTTCTCCCCGATCACCGTCGTGTACCCGGCCCGCCAGAGGGGGACGAGGACGAAGGCGGCGATCAGCGCGGCGATCAGGAGCGGCCAGAGCGTCGAGCCGAGCGGGCGGGGCACGGGCGGCGGGCCGCGACGCCGCAGGGCGTAGGCGGCGAGGACGGCGTTGGCGGCGATGACCAGGCCGAGGGAGACGGGAAACGGGACGAAGGCGAAGCCGAGCACGGTCAACTCGAGCGCCCCGGCGCACGCGCCGACCGGGAGCACCCAGAGCAGCTCGTGGCGGCGCCCGGCGTCGGGCAGCATCAGCCGGACGAGGCCGAAGCCGCAGACGGCGAAGAAGCCGACGGTGGCCGCCGCGACCCGCCCGGCGTCGTAGATCGCGTGGCGCGCGTCGTGGGCGTGGATCCCCTCGGCCAGCTTGACCCGATTGGCGAGGTAGCCGACCAGGACGAAGGCCAGCAGGCTGAGCGCGGATCGCCTCAAGCGGCTGGCCGGCGCTTCCCCCGGGCCTGGCGAAGCACCCGCGAGAGGAAGACCGGGTTGCCGAGCAGATAGCGACGCCACATCCGCTGCGGCTCGATCACGAGTCGAAAGATCCATTCCAGCCCATTGTCAGCCAGCCACCCGGGCGCCCGCGGCACGCGCCCGGAGACGTAGTCGAAGAGGGCGCCGACCGTCCAGCAGACCGACGCGTCGAGCCGGTCGGCGTTGCGCTCGACCCATTCCTCCTGCTTGGGCGTGCCCATGCCGACGAGCACGATGTCCGGCCGGCGGGCGTTGATGTCCTCGATCACCCGCTCGTCGTGGGGCGAGCCGATCTCGAAGTACCCGTGGTGGGAGCCGCTGAGCTCGAGGCGCGGGTACTGGCGGCGCAGGCGCCGGGCCGCCTCGGCGGCGATGCCCGGGTCGCAGCCGAGCAGGTAGATCGAGTGGCCGTCGGCTTCGCAGAGCGAGGCCAGTCCCCAGATCCAGTCGGCCCCGGTCATCCGGTGGGGGATCTCGACCTCGAGCGCCTTGGCCGCGAGCCGGACCCCGTACCCGTCGCAGTAGACGAGGTCGGCTCGCTCGAGCGCCGCGCGCAGCCGGGGCGACTCCTGCGAGCGGTTGAGCACGTGGGCGTTGACGTACATCACCCGGCGCGGCGGCCCGCCCCCGCCGACCCAGCTCGTGACCCGGACGAGCATCTCCGCCGGCTGGGCGAGGGCGATCGGGATGTCGAAGATCAACGACCGCCCGTCGGGCGCCGGCTCCTCCACCGTCGAGACTTTTCCGTTGGTGCTCATCACCCTCCCCGGGGGCATCGTATGCCACCGGTGGACCCGGCTAGCCTTCCGCCCGATGTCGAAGGTGACGATCGACGCGAGCGATGCTTACAACGTCAGCCCGCGCGGCT
The DNA here is from genome assembly GCA_963733245.1 of uncultured Solirubrobacterales bacterium. GTDB lineage: Bacteria > Actinomycetota > Thermoleophilia > Solirubrobacterales > Solirubrobacteraceae > Palsa-513. Next base: position 203,433 of record CAVTCI010000004.1, on the reverse strand, counting down.
GGGGCCGCTACGCGGTCGAGCTCCTGCGCGCGTTTCGCGAGGGGGCGGCCGGGGCGCTCGAGATCGATCCCCAAGCCGGCTGGGGACGTCTGCCCGAGGTCGTCTGGGAGCAGGTCGGGCTCCCGCTGCGGGCGCGCGGGTCGGCCGTCCTCCACGCCCCCAACTGCTTCCTGCCCGTCCGTCGCCCATGCCCCGGGGTGGTGACCATCCACGACCTGGCCTTCGAGACCCATCCCGGCGACTTCGCGCCGCGGACGCGGCTGAAGTACGCGCGGCTCGTTCCCCTGGCCGCGCGCTCGGCCGACCGGGTGATCTGCGACTCCCACCACGCGGCCGCGGACGTGATCGAGCGCTACCGGGTCGATCCGGAGCGGGTCCGGGTGATCGGCCTCGCCCCGTCGCTCACCCGCGGGGACGCCCCCTCCCCGCCCGGGCCCTACCTCCTCGGCGTCGGCGACCTCCGGGTCAAGAAGGACTACGCGACCCTCGTCGCCGCCTGGCGGCGGCTGCGGGCCGCCGGCCTGCCCCACCGCCTGATCCTCGCCGGCGCGGACGGCGGCGAGGCCGGCCGCCTGCGCGCGGCGGCCGGCGGTCAGCCGCTCGAGCTGACCGGGTACGTCACCGACGCGGAGCTCGACGCGCTGATGCGCGGCGCCGACCTCTTCGTCCACCCGAGCCGCCACGAGGGCTTCGGCCTCGTCCTGCTCGAGGCGATGGCCCGGGACACCCCGGTGCTCGCGGCCCGGACCTCGGCGCTCCCGGAGACCGGCGGCGACGCGGCCGCCTACTTCGAGGCCGGCGCCGAGGGCGAGCTCGCCGAGCTCATCGGCGGGCTCCTCTCCGACGGAGACCGGCGCCGGGCGCTCGTCGCCCGGGGCCGCGACCGGGTCGCCGCCTGCTCGTGGCGGGCGACCGCCGAGGCGACGGCCGACGTCTACCGAGAGCTCCTGTGATGCGGACGACGATCGTCATGCTGAGCGTCGACGAGGCTCCCCTGCTCGAGCGCTCGCTCCCGGCCGCGGTCGCCCAGCCGGGGGCCGAGGTCCTGGTCGTCGACAACGCCAGCGAGGACGCGACGCCGGACCTGGCCGTCGAGCACGGGGCCCGGTACATGCGCCTGCGCGAGCGGCGCAGCTACTGCGCGGCGGTCAACGCCGGGATCGCCGGGAGCGACGGGGCGGCGGTGCTCCTCCTGAACGCCGACTGCGTGCTCGCCCCCGGCTTCCTCGCGGCCGCCACCGCCCACCTGCGCGACCCGACCGTCGGCTCGGTCGCCCCGAAGCTGATCCGGGCCGCCTCGGTCGACCCGGACGCCCGCCTCGAGATCCTCGACACCGCCGGGATGACGATCGACCGCCGGCGCAAGAACGGTCTCGTCGGCCACAACGCGCCGCGGGCGGCCTACTCCCGGCGAGCGGAGACCTTCGGCGGCGACGGGGCGGCCGTCCTCTACCGGCGGGAGACGCTCGAGGCGTGCGCGGTCGGCGGGGAGGTGCTCGACGAGGACTTCGAGCTCTGGGCGGCCGACGCCGACCTCGCCTGGCGGGCCCAGCTCCTCGGCTGGCGGTCGATCTACGAGCCGGAGGCGCTCGCCTGGCACGTCCGCTACTACAGCCCGTCGACCCGCGAGGCCCTCGACCCGCGCCACCGCCGCCTCCAGTTCCGCAACCGCTACCTGATGATCGCCAAGAACGAGACGGCCGGCGGCCTGGCCCGCGACCTCCACCGGATCCTGGCCTACGAGGTCCTCGCCCTCGGCCACGTCCTCCTGCGCGAGCGCCACCTCCTCGGCGGCTACCGGGACGCCTGGCGCCTCTACCCGGCCGCCCGGCGCCGGCGGGCGCAGATCGCGCCCCGGCGGGTCCGCGTCCGCCCGGTCCCGTTCGGGCTCGAGCCACCCGGCTGAAACCACGCCGGCCGGCGCGTCCGAGCTCGGGGCGGCGAGGGGAGTATCTTCCCCTTGCCGTGTCTCTCGGAGAGGTCGAGCAGCTCGACGAGGTCATCGCCCTCATCAACCAGGGCCGGCGATTCGGCGTCCTCACCCCGGCCCAGATCGAGAGCGCGATCGGCGACCTCGGCCTCGACGCGGTCGAGCGCGAGGAGCTCGCCCGGCTCCTGGTCAGCCGGCAGATCGCGGTCGCCGACGACCCGCCGGACGCTGCCGGGGACGCTGCCGAGGACGCGGGCGCCGAGCTCGCCCAGCCGTCCGGGGGGGCCGGGCGACCGGCCAGGTCGTCGGCGGGCCACCGCTCGGGTGGCCCGGACATGCCGGCCGACTCGCTCCAGCTGTTCCTGCGCGACCTCGGGAGGGTCCGCCTCCTGACCGCGGGGGAGGAGATCGACCTGGCCAAGCGGATCGAGCAGGGCGACGTCCGGGCCAAGCAGCAGATGGTCGAGGCCAACCTCCGGCTGGTCATCTCGGTCGCCAAGAACTACCGCAACCAGGGGCTGCCCTTCCTCGACCTGATCCAGGAGGGCTCGCTCGGGGTCGTCCGGGCGGCCGAGAAGTTCGACTACCGCAAGGGCTACAAGTTCTCGACCTACGCGACCTGGTGGATCCGCCAGGCGATCGTCCGCGCCCTGGCCGACAAGTCGCGGACGATCCGCATCCCGGTCCACGTCGTCGAGAAGCTCAACATGATCGGCCGGGCCGAGCGCCGGCTCGAGTCGGAGCTCGGACGGCCGCCGACCGCGGCCGAGGTCGGCGCGCGGACGGGGATCGCCGCGTCCGAGGTCGAGTCGATCCGCCAGTCGGCGCAGACGCCGATCTCGCTCGCCAAGCCCGTCGGCGACGAGGACGGGTCCGAGTTCGGGGAGCTGATCGCCGACATCCAGGCCGAGTGCCCGTACGAGCGGGCGGCCATGATCTTGACCATGGAGACCCTCCGGGCCGCGCTCGACGAGCTCACCCTGCGCGAGCGGCGGGTGCTGGCGCTCCGCTACGGCCTGGGCGGCCGGGACCCGTGCACGCTCGAGGTGATCGGCCGCCAGCTCGCGGTCACCCGGGAGCGCGCCCGCCAGATCGAGTCCAGGGCGCTCGAGAAGCTGAAGCGCCTGGCCGACGGCGAGCAGTTCCGCTGAGCGGGCGGCGCTCAGCCCGCCTTGCGCCGCCCCTTCGCCTTCCCGGCGACCGCCCCGACGGCGCCGAGCGCCTTCTTGCGCCGGTCGCCCCCGGCGGTCTTGTTGAGGAAGTAGGAGCCGGCGGCGCCGGCGATCATCCCCGGGGCGAACGGCCGGGCGATCCGGAGGGTCAGGCGGACGAGCATCCGGCGGGGTCCGGTCTTGCGGGCGGCCCGGCGCGCGCGGCGGCGCCCCTGGCGGCGGATCGAGGGCATGGCGATCTCCAAGCTTGAGCGGGTTGAGTGGCTGACCGCGCCGGCCGCCTGGGTAGCCCCTCGCGGCGGTGGCGGCGCACCGACAAAGACTCTCACGCCTGCTCGGCCGCCGTCGTGTAGACCTCCCAGGTGGCCCGGGCGGCGTCGTCCCAGGTCCAGGCCGGCGGCTTGGGCGCCGGGCGCTGGACCCGTTCGGCGGCGTCGAGCAGGCCGCGCAGGTCGCCCCGGTCGACGAAGGTCGCCCGGTCGGCCAGGACCTCGCGGAGCGCCGGCACGTCGCAGGCGACGACCGGGGTCCCGCAGGCGAGCGCCTCGACCGTCGGGAGGCCGAAGCCCTCGTCGTCGCTCGGGAAGACGAGCGCCCGGGCGCCGGTGTAGATGGCGGCGAGCATGTCGTCGGGGACGTGGCCGGTGAGGGTGACGTCGGGCAGCTCGTGGGCCCACTGCTGGGCGTGCCCGACGAGCACGAGCGGGAGGTGGCGGGTGGTCGCGGCGAGGGCGGCGACCCGCTTGCGGGGATCGGGGTGCTGGAGGCCGCCGACCCAGAGGAGGTACTCCTCGGGGAGCTGGTAGCGCTCGCGGGCCGCGGCGATCTCGACCTCGGGGCGGGGGTACATCGCGGCGACGGCCGCCTCGCCGATCACGCAGACGCGCTCGGGGTCGACCTTCAGCCGCTCGATCACGTCGCCGGCCACCGCGTGGGTGGGGACGATCAGCCGGACCGCCCGCTGGACGGCCAGGTAGCGCAGGCCGAAGCGGACCCCGGTGCGCAGGTACTCGCCGTGGCGCTTGAGCGGGACGACGTCGTGGACGGTGACCACCATCGGGCACGGGCTGCGCAGGAGGGCCCCGTCGATCCACGGCGAGTGGAAGACGTCGGCCCGGCGGGGGCGGTGGGTCTCGACGATGTCGGCGTCCTCGCCGTCGAGGCCGCGCAGCCCCTCGAGCAGGCAGCGGACGTAGCGGCCGATCCCGCGCCGATCGGTCTGGGCGCGGCTGTCGAAGGCGATCCTCATCGACCGGCTCGCCGGTGCTCCGGCGGCGCGATCAGCTCCTCGACGCGGGCGGCGTAGGCGTCGGCATCGAAGCGGCGGGCCGACCGGCGGGCGGCGGCGCCCATCGGCTCGCGCCGGGCGAGCACCTCGAGCACGGCGGCGGCGAGCTGGTCCGGGCGCCCGGGCTCGACCAGCCGGCCGGTGACCCCGTCCTCGACGACCTCGGCGAGCCCGCCGACCCGGGTGGCCACGACCGGCGTCCCAGCCGCCATCGCCTCGGCGAGCACGGTGCCGAACGGCTCCTGGCGCGAGGGCGCGACGAGCACGTCGATGTGCCGCATCAGAGCGGCGGCGTCGGCGACCCACCCATAGTGCTCAACCTCCCCGGCTGCACGCACCGTCGCAACATATCCGGGATCGCTCTCGAAGGGGTCTGCCCCGACGATCATCACCCGGGCCCCCGGCGCGCCGGCCCGGATCGCCGGGGTGGCGGCGATCAGGTCGAGGGGCGCCTTGCGCGGCTCGATCCGCCCGACGAAGGCGATCACCGGCCCGGGAGCGGGAGGCCACGGCGGTTCGATCTGGGGGGTATGGAGCTGGATCGGGCAGTAGACGACATGCGCCGGAAGATCGCCCAGGCGTTCGGCCACGGCCTGGGAATCGGCGAGGACGACGTCGGCCGCCCGCCACATGGCCGGGACCCGGTCGACCATGTCGTGGACGTGGAGCACGGTGCGCGCGCCGGCGAGCGCCGGGAGGAGGCGGCCGCAGACCGTCCCGTTGAGGTAGACGACGTCGCGCCCCCGGGCCAGGCGCCGGGCCCGCGGCCAGGAGGCGACGGCGCGGGCGCCGCTCCCCCGGCCGAGGCCGCCGAGCGGGAGGGCCGCCCACGGGTGGCCGGCCTCGGCGAGGGGTCCGGGGCCGGGCGTGGTCAGGAGGACGTCCCAGTCGAGGCGGGCGAGCAGCCGCAGGAGCCCGACCTCGGCCCCGCCGGCCTGGCTGGTCGGAGAGACGGCGAGGAGGCTCGGTCGCCGGGACGGGGGCACCGGGTGCAGGCTACGCTGGCCGATCGACGCGGCGCGCCCGGCGGCGGCGCGGGGCGGGGTGCGCAGACGACGACATGGACTACTTCGACCGGATCTGGGAGCGCGTCCCCGAGGGCGCCGTGCCCGAGCGCTTCGCCGCCCGCCGGGACTTCCTCCTCGCCGGGGTGCGCCCCGGGGAGCGGGTGCTCGACGTGGGCTGCGGGGAGGGGGCGTTCTGCGCCGCGCTGGCCGCGGCCGGGGCCCGTCCGGTGGGGGTCGAGGTGGCGGCCGAGCCGCTGCGCCGGGCCCGGGTGCGCCACCCGGAGCTCGAGCTCCGGCTGGTCGGTGCCGAGCTCCCGTTCCCGGCGGCGAGCTTCGACGTGGCCTGGGCCGGGGAGGTGCTCGAGCACGTGGCCGACGGGCCGGGGCTCCTCGACGAGCTCCGCCGGGTGCTCCGCCCGGGCGGGCGCCTCCTGATCACGACGCCCGACCATCCGCGCCGGCTCGTCCTCGCCCTCGCCCTGCGGCGGGCCGCGTTCGAGCGCCACTTCGACCCCCGGGCCGACCACCTGCGCTTCTTCACCCGGCGGACCCTGTCCCTCCTGCTCGAGGAGGCCGGCTTCTCGGCCTGGCGGATCGTCCGGCGGGGCGGGGTCCTCTACGCCGAGGTCGAGCGCTGATGCGGGTGCTCCTCGACACGACGTTCGCCCGGCGCGGGCCGAGCGGGACCGGCGTCTACGTCGAGCGCCTGGCCGCGGCCCTGGCCGGCGAGGGGGTCGACGTCGTCGAGACGTGGAACCGCCGCCGGCGGGCGCCGGGGTCGGGGGGCGTGGGGAGCGCGGTCAACCTGGTGGGCGACGAGTGGTGGACGACGGTCGAGCTCCCGCGGGCCGCGCGGGCGGCGGCGGCCGACGTGATCCACCACCCGCTGCCCGCCCACGCGTGGGGCGCGCGGTGCCCCCAGGTCGTCACCGTCCACGACCTCGCGTTCGTCGAGCGGCCGGAGCTCTTCGACGGGCGCTACGCCGCGTGGGCCGCCCGGGCGCACCGGGTGGCGGCGCGCCGGGCCGGCGCGGTGATCTGCGTGTCGGAGGCGACGCGGCGGGCGGCGCTCGCGCGCTGGGGGGTCGATGGCCTGGTCGCCCACCACGGGCCGGGGCAGGCGCCGGCGCGGCCGCCGGCTCGCGGCGCCGGGCGCCACTACCTCTACGTCGGCGACGACGAGCCGCGCAAGGACCTGGCGACGCTGCGCAGCGCCCACGCCCGGCTCGGCCGGGCGGCGGCGCCGCTGCGGATCGCCGGCGCCGCCGGGGAGACGGTGTCCGCCGCCGGGCTGGCCGCGCTCCACGCCGAGGCGATCGCCCTGGTCCACCCGGCCCGCCACGAGGGCTTCGGCCTGACCGTGCTCGAGGCGATGGCGATGGGGACGCCGGTGATCGCCGCCCGCTGCCCGGCGGTCGCGGAGGTCGGGGGCCCGGCGATCCGCTACTTCGAGCCGGGCGACGCGGCCGGCCTGGCCGCCGAGATGGGGCTCCTGGCCGCCGATCCGGCCGCCCGCGAGGCGCTCGGCGCGGCCGGGCGCGAGCGGGCCGGGGCCTTCAGCTGGCGGGAGAGCGCACGCCGGCACATCGAGGCGTATACCCTCGCCTGCCGATGAAGCTCGCCATCCTCGGAACCCGCGGCATCCCGGCCTCCTACTCCGGCTTCGAGACGGCGGCCGAGCAGATCGCCGCCCGCCTGTGCGAACGCGGCCACGAGGTCTACGTCTACTGCCGCCCGCACGTCGTCGACCGCCGGCTGACCGAGTGGCGGGGCGCCCATCTCGTCCACCTGCCGGCGGTGCGCAACAAGTACCTCGACACGTTCACCCACACCCTGCTCGCCTCGCTCCATTGCGCCCACCGGCTGCGCCCGGACGTCGCGCTGTTCTTCATCGCCGGCAACAGCCCCCTCTGCATGATCACCCGCCAGGCGGAGATCCCGACGGTGATCAACGTCGACGGGCTCGACTCCGACCGGCGGAAGTGGCCGGCCCTGGCCAAGTCCTACCTCCGCTTCGCCGAACGCAACGCCCCGCGCTGGTCCGACTGCACGCTGACCGACTCGAACGTCGTCGCCGACGTGTTCGAGCAGCGCTACGGCACCCGGATCGGCGTCGTGCCCTACGGGGTCGAGGATCCCGGCTACGCGGGGACGCGCAAGCTCGAGGAGCTCGGCCTCGAGCCGCGGCGCTACATCCTCTTCGTCGGGCGACTCGAGCCGGAGAACAACCCCCATCTCCTGGTCGAGGCGTTCTCGCGGATCTCGGCCGCCCGGGCGCGGGGGATGAAGCTCGTGGTGGTCGGCGGGGCGCCCTACGCCGGCGACTACATCCGCCAGGTCCGCCGGCGTGGCGACCCCCGGGCCGTGTTCCCGGGGTACGTGTTCGGGCGCGGGTACTGGGAGCTCCTGCGCCACGCCTATGTGTTCTGCGCGCCGACCGAGGTCGGCGGCACCCACCCGGTGATCCTCGAGGCGCTGGCCGCCGGGAGCTGCGTGGTGGTCAACGACCACCCGCCGAACGTCGAGACGATCGGCGAGGCGGGGATGACGTTCTCCGGGGCCGACGGCGTCCGCTCGCTCACCGCGGCGCTCGAGCGGTGCTTCGACGAGCCGGAGCTCGTGGCGAGCTACCGGGCGCGGGCGCTCGAGCGGGCCAAGCTCTACACCTGGGAGTCGGTCACCGACCAGTACGAGCGCCTGCTCGAGAGCGTCTGCGCCCTGCGCCGCCACGGCCCGCTCCCGCCCGAGCTGCTCGACCACGACCCGCCGCCGCCGGTCCTCGCCCGGGGCTGAAGCCGGCCCGGCGGTCGGTCGCCGGCGCGTCCGTCGTACCCTGACCGGGAAACCACCGAGAAGGGACAGGACTCGTGAGAAGACTCGCCAAGTGGTGCTTCACCCATCGGGTGGTCGTGCTCGTCGCCTGGGTGGCCGCCGTCGCCGGGGCCAACGCGTTCGAGGCGGCCGTGGGCAGCGCGTACACCGACAACTTCAAGCTCCCGCATACCGAGAGCTTCGACGCGGTCAGCCTACTCCAGCGCAACGTCCCGAAGGCGTCGGGCGACAGCGACCAGATCGTGATCGCCGTCAAGACGGGTCGGGTGACCGACCCGGGCCCCCGCGCCCGGACCCAGGCGCTCCTCGCCGCCCTCGCCGGGCAGCCGCACGTCTCGTCGGTCGGGTCGCCCTTCGCCGGGGCCGGGGCGCACCAGATCTCCCCGTCGGGGCGGGTGGCGTTCGCCAACGTCACCTTCGACGTCCAGGCGAACAAGCTGACCGCCGCCCAGGCGATGGCCTTCGTGTCCAAGGTCACCTCCGCCTCGGCCGGCGGGGTCGAGTTCGAGGTCGAGGGCCAGATCGCCCAGTTCGGCAGCCAGAACAACGGCTCGAGCGGCCTGTTCTTCGGGTTCATCGCCGCGGCGATCGTCCTCTTCATGGTGTTCGGCTCGCTCCTGGCCATGGCGCTCCCCCTCCTGGCCGCCGCCGTCTCCCTCGGCACGGGCATCGCCGTGGTCGGCCTGCTCTCCCACGTCATCGACATGGCGTCCTTCTCCAACCAGCTCGCCCTGCTCATCGGCCTCGGCGTCGGCGTCGACTACGCCCTGTTCATCGTCACCCGCTACCGCCAGGCCCTGCTTCGGGGCCGGACGGGCGAGGAGGCGACGATCGAGGCGCTCGACACCTCGGGGCGCGCCGTCCTCTTCGCCGGGCTGATCGTCTGCATCGCGATGCTCGGGATGTTCGCCCTCGGGGTGAGCTTCCTCTACGGCGTCGCGGTCGCCGCGGCGGTCGCCGTCTCGTTCACCGTGATCGCGGCGCTGACCCTGCTTCCGGCCCTGCTCGGCTTCTTCGGGACCTGGGTGCTGCGCCGGCGCGACCGGCGGGCCCTGCGCGCGGGGACCCGACTGACCACCGACGAGTCGACCGCCTGGGCCCGGTGGGCGGGCGCGCTCCAGCGCCGCCCGGCGGCGTTCGCGGTCGTGGCGATCGCCGTGATGGCCCTGATCGCCGTCCCCTTCCTCTCGATGCGGCTGGGCTCGACCGACGCCGGCGCGGACCCGGCGGGGACGACCACCCGCAAGGCCTACGACCTCCTGGCCCGGGGCTTCGGCCCAGGCTACAACGGCCCGCTCCAGCTCATCGCCGAGGTCTCGGGGCCGGCCCAGGAGCGGAGCTTCGCCGCCGTCGAGCAGGCGGTGGCCCGCACGCCCGGGGTCGTCGGGTCGACGCCGCCGCGGGTCATCCCCGGAGTCGGCGGTCACCCGGCGGTGGCGATCGCCGACATCTATCCGCACGGCTCGCCCCAGGACGTCTCGACGGCGGACCTGCTCCACACGGTCCGGGGCGCGGTCGTGCCGGCGGCGAGCCGGGGTACCGGCGTCCACGTCCTGGTCGGCGGCAACACGGCGATCTTCGACGACTTCAGCCACGTGCTCTCGCGCAAGCTCCCCCTGTTCGTGGGTATCGTCGTCCTCCTCAGCTTCGTCCTCCTGATGGCCGTCTTCCGGAGCCTGGTGATCCCGCTGACCGCGGCGGTGATGAACCTGCTCTCGGTCGGCGCCGCCCTCGGGGTGGTGACCGCCGTCTTCCAGAACGGCGTCGGGGCGTCGCTCCTGGGGATCGACAAGACCGGGCCGATCGAGGCGTTCCTCCCGGTGCTGATGTTCCCGATCCTGTTCGGGCTCTCGATGGACTACGAGGTGTTCCTGGTCAGCCGGATCTACGAGGAATGGCGTCACCGTCGCGACACCGGCGAGGCGGTCACCCACGGATTGGCGGCCACCGGGCGGACGATCACCGCCGCGGCGGCGATCATGGTGCTCGTGTTCGGGGCCTTCGTCCTCGGCGGCCAGCGGGTCATCGAGCTGTTCGGGGTCGGCCTGGCCGGCGCCGTCTTCCTCGACGCGCTGATCGTCCGGTCGGTCATCGTCCCGGCCGTGATGCTGATGCTGGGCGACGCCAACTGGGTCCTCCCCGGCTGGCTGGACCGCCTGCTGCCCCGCCCGCGGATCGAGGCCGAGCGGCGCCCGCCGGGGCTCACCCCCGCCCCCGAGACGGGTGTCTAGGGGGCGATCCGGGCCTGGACGGCGGCCATCAGGTCGTCGGGCACGCCGTCCGGGTCGATCAGCCGCTCGAGGGCCAGGCCGTTGGAGAGGGCGAGGGTGACGACGGCCCAGCCGTCGGGTCCGAGGGCGCTCGCGGTCGGGCTGATCTCGGCCAGGCTCGACCGCAGGCGCCGGTAGCGCTCGCCGAAGTCGGCGAGCAGGGTCGGGTCGCGGGAGGCGTGGACGAGGAACTCGATGGCCAGGAGCGAGAAGCGGGCGCTGCGCTCCTCGATCCGCTGCTCGGCGAGGGCCGCGAGCTTGGCCGCGCCGGTCTCGTGCTCGGCGAGCAGGCGCCGGGTCTCGGCGAGCCGGCGGTCGATCACCTCGTCGAGCAGGGCGAGGAAGAGGCCGGCCTTGCTCTGGTAGGCCGAGTAGACGGCGCCCTTGGTGTAGCCGGCCTCCTCGGCGATGTCGTCGAGCGAGGTGCCGTGGTAGCCGTCGGCGAAGAAGCGCCGCTCGGCGACCTCGAGCAGGTCCCGGCGGGTGACGGCCGCCCGCTCGCTGCGGGTCAGCCGGGTCACGCGCCGCGCCGGGTCGACCGGCGCGTCACGCGACCGTCTCCGCCACCGGCGCGGCGCCGTTCTCCCGGGGCCGGGCCTCGAGCGGGGGGAGCCACTCGGCCGGGGCCACCCCGCGGGCGACGTGCCCGACGTAGCCGGGGGCGACCCGGCGGGCGAGCGCCTCGGCCGGGCGTCCCCTGATGAACGGGGCGAGGTCCTCGGCCAGGAGGAGCGCCGAGACGTTCGGGGCGATCTGGAAGTCGGCCGCGTTGAGCTCCTCGCCCCCGAGGAGGCCGGCGGCGATCCAGGCGTCGATCTGGTCGAGGCGCTCGGGGAGGAGCTCGATGTCCTCGCGCCCGGCCGCGTCCGAGGCGCGGTGGGCGCCGGTGGCCAGCCGGATGATGAGCGGGGCGGCGACGCGCAGGACGGTCCGCATGAACCGGCCGCGCTCGGCGGTCATCACGCTCGTGAAGGCCCGCCGGTCGCGCCGGGCCGCGCAGTAGAAGATCCGCCGGGTCGCGTTCTGGAAGCCCTCGCCCCAGCGCTCGGCGTCCTCGACCGCCTTGCGGCGGGCGGGGTCGGCCGGGAAGAGCGGGCGGGCGGCGACGATCTCGTCGAGGGCGCGGGACATCCAGCGCGTCCCCTGCACCCGCCGGCCGTCGATCTTCATCGCCGGGACGCCCATCGTCTCGAAGCCGAGCGCGAGCATGATGAACGCGTGCGCCCCCGGGAGGAGCCGGATCGACTTGTACTCGAGGCCCTTGTGGTCGAGCATCAGGCGCCCGGTCATCACCGAGTTCGACCCCGGGAACATGTAGAGCTTGATCTTCGGGGACACGGGTCGACTCCTTCGCTCGAGGGGAGGCGCGCCTACGGTGACGCGTACCGAAGGTATTGTCGTACCGACGGTACGTGAATGTCAAGCGCCGGTGGACGCGTCCACTAGGCGCGGGCGCCGGCCGGACGGCCGGGCTGGGCCCGGGAATCCGAGACCCGCCAGTACACGGCGGCCACGCAGGCGGCGGTCACGAGGACGGCCGGCCACGCGCCGATGGCCAGGCCGAGGAGGTGGGAGGCGACGAACGCCGCGAGCCCGGTCGCGGTGAGCGCGATCGCCGTGCGGCGTCCGTCCCGGCGCAGCCAGACCCGGACGCACCAGACCCCGGCGAGGAGGAGCACGACCCCCCCGAGGCCCCGCGAGCCGCTGAGCAGGGCCACGGCGTAGCCGGCGATCAGGGCGAGACCGGCGACGGCCGCGGTCGGGAGCGTGCTCACCCGGGGAAGCCTAGTGCACCCCTCGCGAGGGTCGGGAAGTGAGGTGACGGGGCCGGCCGGAGGTGTAAGGTGACCCGAGCGTCGAGTGGCAACTCTGCGAATCATCACGGGTCCGAACGCCGGCGATTCCCGGGACATAGCCGGAGAGCTCCTGGTGGGACGCCCACCGGCTCAGGTGGCGCTCCCCGATCCGGAGGTGTCACGCCGGCACGCCATCCTGCGCCCGGTTGCGGGCGGCGTCGAGATCGAGGACCTCGGCTCGACCAACGGCACCTTCGTCGACGGGCAGCGCCTCGAGGGCAAGGTCACGGTCGCCCGGAGCGCTCGCCTGCGCGTCGGCGACACCGAGCTCGAGATCGACGTCCCGGTGGCCCAGCCGACCCGCATGCGCGGCGTCCTGCCCCCCGAGGTCGCGGTCACCGCCGTGCGGCGCACCCCGGCCGGGGTGACGGCCGAGGCGGCGCCCCCGCCGCCCCCCGAGGCGCCGGCGGCGACCGCCCCGCCCGGCGGGCCCCGGCGGAAGATCCGGCCGTGGCAGCTCGGGATCGCCGGCGTCCTCCTCGCCGCGGCGGTGGCCGCCGGCGCCGTGCTCGCCCTGGCCGGCGGCGGCTCGAAGTCAGCCGCCAGGGCGACGGGCTGCGCGGCCCAGTTCCCCGCCGTGATCAAAGACGGGTTTCCGGAGCCGCCGATGCGCTTCAGCCAGGGCGGCCTGCTCGACACCACCCTGACCGCGGCGCCGGCCTCGATCATGGTCGACCACGCGCCGGTCCCGACGATGGAGTACGACGGCAGCTTCCCGGCCCCGACCCTCGTCCTCTGCCCGGGTGACCGGCTGGTCGTCCACCTCAACAACCAGATGGCCCTCCCGACCAACCTCCACGTCCACGGGCTCCACGTCAGCCCGGCGGGCGACGGCGACAACGTCTTCGTGACGATCCCGCCGGCCCAGGCGTTCACCTACCGCTACCAGCTGCCGGCCAACCACCCGGCCGGAGCGTTCTGGTACCACCCGCACTTCCACCCGCTCGTGCAGTCGGAGCTCACGGCCGGGCTGGCCGGGGCGATCGTGGTGGCGGGCGGGCTCGACAAGGTGCTGCCGAACATCCCCCAGCGGCTGATCGTCGTCCAGGGCGGCCGGGAGGTGGCGCCGCCCGGCTACCACGTCGTGATCCCCGGCCTGAAGCCCGGCCAGACCCTCCCGCCGCGGATCGGTCCGGTCCCGATCCTGGTCAACGGGGCCACCAACCCGCAGGCGCTGATCCGCCCGGGGGAGATCCAGCGCTGGCGGATCTTCAACGCGCGGTCGGAGGGCTTCCTCAACCTCCGGATGCCGGGTCAGACCTTCCAGGTTCTCGCGCGCGACGGGAACACCCTGCGCTCGCCGATCGCCCAGGGGAGCCTCCTGATCGGTCCGGGGTCGCGCGTCGAGGTGCTCGTCCGCGGCGGCCCACCCGGCAGCTACCCGCTGACCCAGGTCCCCTTCCAGCCGTGCTTCAAGTCGTGCTTCGACCCGTTCGCCGACATCGGCAACGGGGGCCGGATCGCCCCGGCCCAGACCGTGCTCACCCTGGTCTCGCGCGGTGCGCCGGTGAACGAGCCGATGCCGGCGGGGCCGCTGGCCAGCCCGGTCGACCTGCGTCCGCTCCCGGTCGACGTCCACCGCACCCTGCTCATGGCCCGGGTCCCCTCGACGAGGACGTCGCCGACGTTTCCGTTCAACGATCACCTCTTCGACCCGAATCGGGTCGACGTGGTGATGAAGCTCGGGTCGGTCGAGGAGTGGACGCTCGAGAACCCGATCACCGCGACCCACGACGAGTGGCACACGTTCCACATGCACACCAACCCCTTCCAGGTGATGAGCGTGAACGGACACGCCCGGAGCTTCGTCGACTACCAGGACAACGTGAACCTGGCCCCGGGGGCCACCGTGGTCATCCGCATACACCCGACCGACTTCACCGGGAAGGCCGTGTTCCACTGCCATCTCAGCTTCCACGAGGACAACGGGATGATGGGAGTGGTCGAGATCGCGGCGAATCCGACGCCGGCCCAGACCCACGCCAGCACGGTCCTGAACATGGGCGCCCCGATGAACGTCGCCTCGACGGTCAGCGCGGCGGCCCCCGGTCGGCCGGCGACCCCGTTCTCCCTGTTCTGCCCGCTCCTGGCCGGCGCGGCCTCCCGCGTCTCGGTCGCCCTCGGCCGCGCCTGATGCTCACCCCGGACCGGGTCCGCGAGCTCGCCCTCGCCCTCCCCGAGGCGGTCGAGCAGGACCACCACGGCATGCCGTCGTTCCGCGTCGGCGGGAAGATCTTCGCCACCCTCCCCGACGACCGGCACGTCCGCGTCATGGCCGCGGAGGGCGACATCCTCGCCGCCGTGGCCGAGGACCCGGGCGCCTGCTCGGAGTTCTGGTGGGGCTCGCGCCTGGCCTGCGTCGTCGTCGAGCTCGCCCGGGCCGACCCCCGCCTCGTGGAGGAGCTCCTGACCGACGCCTGGGCGCGCCGGGCGCCCCGCCGGCTCGCTAGGCGACCTTGACCCCGACCAGCCGGCTGTAGAACACCTCGCGCGTCCCGGGCCGCGCCCAGCTCAGGCGCAGCGAGCCGGACGACGGGATCCGGACGCGGGCGTCGACGTAGCCGCGCTGGCCGTCGGTGTGGACGCTCGCGATCGTGCGGAACGTCCGCCCGCCCTTCGCCCGCAGCTGGACCGCCACCGTCTGGGACGAGCCGTAGGGGGCGAGGCGCACGAGCCCCCAGACCCGGGCCCGGCGCCCGCGGCGGACGTTCGGCGAGGGCAGGTAGACCGGGAGCCGGTAGGCCGCGTAGGCGGGCTTGCGCTTGCCGTTGTGGAAGAGGAGCCCGGTCTGGAAGCTCGCGCCGACCCGGGCCAGCGGGCTCACCGCCGAGAGGCTGCTGTCGTCGCGCAGGAGGAACTGCGACAGGGTCCTGACGTGGGGGTTCGTGTAGGCGATGAACTCCGCCTGGTCGAGGTAGGCCGCCTGGCGGGCCAGGGAGACCCCGATCGGGCTGGGCGGGTTCGACTGGTAGCCGAACTCGGTCAGGTAGAGCGGCAGGCCACCGGGGCGGGCGAGGTCGTAGGCGGCCATGACCCGCTGGAGGGCGTCGGTCAGGCGGCCGAGGCTGGCGATGGTCACGAAGTCACGGTCGGTCGGCGGCCGGTTCGGGGCGAAGATCAGCTCGTAGGGGTGGTGGGCCCAGCCGCTGGCCGAGAAGAGCCCCGGATGGTCGGTGATGAAGCGGGCGCTCCCGGCCGCGTCGACCGGGCAGCCGCGGGCGGCGGCCGCCGCCCCGCGCAGCGGGTGGTAGCCGTCGTCGAGGCAGTAGAGCTGGCGGACGAAGTGGAGCGGCTTGATCGCCCCGGTGCAGATGCTCGCCCGCTGGACCGCCGAGCACGGGGGCAGGCCCTTGGTGTTGAGGCCCTTGGGGGCCGTCTCGCCGATCAGGATCGTGTCACCCTGGTGGCCGGTGGCGGTCAGGGCCGCCCAGGCGGCGTCGACGAGCTGGCGGTAGATCGTCGGCGCCCGCTCGATCAGCGTCCGTCCCGGGCCGGGGACGAGCTGCGGGGTCAGCCAGCCCGGCTGGTTCGGCTCGTTCCAGATCGTCCAGTAGTCGACCCGCGGGAGCGGGGCCGGGGCCCCGGGATGCTGGGCGTCGTAGCCCGGCTTCGGGGCGACGAAGGTGCCGCTGTAGCGGGTGGCCACCGCCTTGACGAAGTCGCCGAACTCCTTGGCTGAGGGGTTGTAGGTCGCCTCGATGTCCGAGCGCGGCGGCGATCCCGTCGCCCAGAGCGGCGCCGGGTCGGTCACGTTGAAGTTGACGGCGATCCCCTTGGCCGCCGCGAAGGTGGCGATCCGGTCGTAGCGGTCCCAGGCCCCGGCCGGGTAGGCGCTCGGGTCGGCCGCGTCGAAGCGCGGGCGCGCCTTCGACTTCGGCGACGGGGCGACGATCCCCCAGAAGACCGAGACCCGGATCCGGTTGACGCCCAGGGCGTGGAGGGTGTCGAGCGTCTGGGAGACGCCGATCGGCGTGTTGTACTCGAGCAGGCTGTCGTCCTGGAAGGTCGACTCCCGCGGCGCGGGCGGCGCCGCCCGCGCCGCCGGGGCGATCAGCCCGGCCCAGGCCAGGACGGCGAGGAGGATCAGGCGGCGCGGAGTCATGGCGTTCCCGTCGTCGGCGCCGCGGGGGCGCGGAGGGTGTCGATGTACTGCGAGATCGCGGCGTGCGACTGGGGATCGAGGTAGAGGGCCGGACCGAGGTCCCGGAGCGCCCGGGCCCGGTCGCCCTGGCCGAGGTCGAAGCTCGCGAGCTGCTCCCAGGCGGTCGCGTTGGCCGGGGTCAGCCGGACCGCCCGGACGTAGGCGGCCCGGGCGGCGGCGGGCCGGCCGGCCGCCGTCTCGATCGTCCCGAGGTCGAACAGCGGATCGACCGAGAGCGGGTCCCGGCGCTCGGCGCTCCCCGCCGCGGCGCGGGCGGCGGCGTAGTCATGGCGGGCCAGGGCGGAGAGGGCCGCCGCCTGCGCCTGCTGCGAGCGCAGCGGCTGCCACTGCGACCAGGCGACGCACAGGGCGACCCCGAGCGTCGCCGCGGCGGCCAGCGCCCGGACGGGGCGGCGGGTCAGGGTGGCCAGGGCCGGCCGCCCGGTCCGGGCGGCGGCGAGGGCATGCGGCCCGCGGCCGGCCACCCAGCCGGCGCACAGGAGGGCGAGGACGGCGTCGCCCGGGATGAACCAGGTCCAGTCGATCGCCGAGTGGACGGTGAAGACGATCACGCAGGCGATCATGGTCAAGAGGCCGATCCGCTCGGGCGGGTAGGCGAGCCGGCGCCCGGCCGGCGCCCAGCCGAAGGGGCTGGCCGCCCGGATCGCCGCCACCGACCAGGCGGCGCCGAGGAGAAGGCTCAGGCCGAGGCCGAGCACCCCGAGGTCGGCCAGCGTTTGCACGACGTAGCCGTGGGCCTGCTGGACCTCGAGCGTGTCGCTGCGGTAGAAGGTCCGCGCCGTCGGGTAGCCGCCGGCGCCGACGCCGGCCACGGGGTGGTCGCGGGCGATCTTGAGCGCGTCGTTCCAGTAGCGGGCGCGGACGCTGCCGATCGCCGTCAGCCGGCTCGGGTCGTTCGGCGGCGTCGTCGCGTGGGGGTCGGTCAAGGCCCGCCAGCTGTGCGAGATCGACCCGCCGAGGCCGCGCGAGCTGACCGCGAGGGCGCCGACCAGGGCGACCGGGACGAGGGCGAGCGCGGCGAGCGCGGCGAGGCCGACCCGGCGGCGGAGCGCCGGCGTCGCCGGCCAGCGGACGAGGGCGAAGCGCACCCCCAACCCGGCGGCGGTCACGAGCAGGGCGACCCCGACGACCATCAGCCCGAGCAGGTGGCCGTCGTGGACGCGGGCGCCGAGGAGGACGTGGTCGGCGCTGAGCGCGGTCCTCGAGAAGGCCCAGGCGACGACCGGCGCCGCCCCGAGGGCCCCGAGGGCGAGCACGCTGAGCGAGCGCAGGCGCAGGGGGACGGTGGCGAAGTAGAAGGCGAGGCCGAGCGCCAGGGCGAGCAGGGCACCGCGGGAGTAGGCGAGCATCAGGGTGACCAGGAGGACCATCAGGGCCGGGTAGGCGAGCGCCCCGACCGCCCCGTGACCCTCCCGCCGGGCGCCGAGCCAGAGGCAGGGGGGGACGGCGAGGGCGGCGGTCAGGCCGACGGCGTTCCAGTAGCCGAACGGCTCGCGCAGGCGGGCGTAGACCTCGTCCGGGCTCAGCGCGCCCGGGAAGACCCGCGTCGCCAGGGCGTAGGCCGAGACGGCGAGCCCGGCGAGCATGATCCCGACGAGGACGCTCGGCCAGTGCCCGGGCGCGAGGCGCACGAGGGCGACGGCGCCGAGGAAGGCGAAGGCGTAGGCCAGCGTGCGGCTCCCCTCGATCCACGAGGCGTCGGGGGCGACCGACCAGATCACCGACGCCCCGGTGAACGCCGCCAGGGCGAGCAGCAGCCCGACGGCCGCGGCCCCGTAGGCCGGCGTCCGGGCCTCGAGGGCGAGCGCCCCGACGGCGAGGGCGGCCCCGCCGAGCGTCAGCCCCATCTCGACCGGGATCTCCGTGTCGAGGGCGAGGCCGCCGCCGGCGGTGAAGCAGATCGCGCTGAGCAGGGCGGCGATCCCGAGCGCGAGCCAGGCCCCGGCGTCGAGGCGGCCGGCCAGCGCCGGCGCGGCTACCCGGCCGCGCGCGGGATCAACCGGCGCGGCGTGCGCGGACAAGGTCCCTCGCGTGCCGGCCGCAGACGGCCAGCGCGACGAGCAGCAGGGCGCCGAGGACGATCAGGAGCGGCGTGGGCAGGGCGTTGAAGATCGACGACGTCCGCCCGGCGACCACCCCCGGGCGCAGCAGCCCGCCGCCGACGTCGACCGCCGCGGACCCGGCCTTCGACGCCTGGGCGACCGCGGCTCGCTCGGCGGGCGCGGCGAAGTCGAGCGGGTTCTGGCGGGGGTTGGCCGCCGCGGCGGCGCTCGCCGAGCCGGCGGGCGCCGACGTCTGCGACGAGCGGCCGGTGGCCGCGGCCAGCTCGGCCCGGCGGATGACCCCGGCGCAGTCGCTGTACTCGGCCACGTCGGTCGGGAGGTTGGCCAGGGCCTGGCTGAAGTCCTGCGCCGAGTAGTGCCCGACGATCCGGCCGTGGTCCATGCAGTCCTGGATCAGCGCCTGCGGGCTGGCCCGGGCGGTCGCCGGGACGGGCCCGAGGACGAGCGCGAGGAGCCCCAGGCGCACGGCGAGACCCCGAGATCTAGGCATCGGGCAACGCTAGCACCGGATCCCGGCCGACCCCGACGCTTCGCAGGGCGGCGGCGAAGCCGGCGGCCCAGGCGGCGTGGCTGAACGCTCGCACGTCGCGGGCGCCGGCCCGGCCGAGGCGCAGGCCGAGCTCGGGGTCGGCGGCCAGGCGCCGGAGCGCCCGGGCGAGCGCGCCCGGGTCGCCGGCTGGGACGACGAGGCCGTTGCGGGCGTCGCGGACGAGGCCGCCGGCGGCGGCGCCGACGGCGTCGGTCGAGATGATCGCGGTGGCTTGGTTCATCGCCTCGTTGGCCGCCAGCCCCCACGGCTCGAGGAAGCCGCGGGTCGGGATGGAGGGCATGACGAGAACGTCGGCCGCCCGGTAGAAGTTGCGCAGCCCGGCCGCGTCCCGCCGCCCGGCGAGCTCGACCCCGGCCGGCGGCGGCCCGGCCCGCTCCGGCCACCCGCCGACCACCGTGAGGGTCGCCCCGCCGGCGGCCAGGTCGCCGGCCCGCCAGGCCGCGAGCAGGACCCCGAGGCCCTTGGCCGGGGTCGGGCGCCCGACGAAGAGGGCGCGCAGCGGACCGGGCGGACGCTCCGCCGGGCGCCCCTGCGACCAGAACTCGTTGTCGACCGACTGGGGGGCGACGTGGACGTTTCGCGCCCCCCGGGCGCCGACGTAGCCGCTGACGTGCTCCCCGTAGGTGACGACGGCGCCGGCGTCCCGGTAGATCCGGAGCATGAGCGGATAGGCGGCGAGGTGGGCCGCCGTCCGGGGGGCCCGCCAGAGGGCGGCCCAGAAGATGAACGGGAGGCCGCGCGCCCGGGCCGCGGCGTAGGCCGCCGGGAGCGCGAGGCGCCCCCCCGTCCCGACGATCACCGCCCGGTGCTCGCCGGACGCGACGAGCCGGGCCACGTCGCGCTGGTCGACCCGGCGGTGGGGCAGGCCGGCGGGCGGGTCGGCCGGGGCGGCCCCGTGGGCGTGGGGGCCGCCGAACAGGGCGAGCTCGATCCCGGCCCGGTCGTGGAGCTCGCGCAGCGCCCCGTGGCGGGCGGCCGGGACGTGGCCGGTGAGGAGGAGGACGGGCTTCATCGGGCGGCGTCGGCGTAGGCGGCCAGGGTGAGCGCCCCGCAGCGGGCCCAGGTGAAGCGCTCGAGCACGTTGGCCCGGGCCGCCCGCCCGAGGGCGGCGAGGGCGACGGGGTCGTCGAGGAGCCGGGCGATCGCCGCGGCCAGACCGGCCGGGTCGCCGGGGCGGACCAGCTCGACCCCCGGGCCGATCTCGGCCGGTCCCGGCTCGCCGGCGGCGGCGATCGCCGGGATCCCGGCGGCCATCGCCTCGACGTAGGCGACGCCGAACGCCTCCTCGGTCGAGGGCATCACGAAGAGCCAGGCCGCGCGCGCCCGGCGGAGCGCCTCGGCCGGCTCGAGCTGGCCGGCGAGCTCGACCCGGTCGACCACGCCGAGCTCGCCGGCCAGGGCGGCCAGGGCGGGCCGCTCGGGTCCGTCGCCGACCACGAGGTAGCGGACGCCGGGGAGCCGCGCGAGCGCCCGGATCACGTCGGCGTGGCGCTTGCGGGCGACGAGGTGGCCGACGGTGACCAGGAGCGGCGCCGGCGACCGGGCCGGCGCCTGGGCGGGCACGTCGGTCCCGAGCGTGACCACGCGCGCCGCGCGGGCCCCGTGGTCGTAGGCCAGGCGCTCGATGCCCCGGCTGTTGGCGAGGACGAGGCGGGCGGCCCCGAGCGTCCGGCGCACGGCGGCCGCCCCGCCGGGGACGCGCCCGCTCGTCCACAACACGTCGCCGCCGTGGACGGAGACGACCAGGGGGGCGGATGGCCGGGTCCGCAGGACGGCGTCGCCCGCCGGGATCGCGTTGTGGGCGTGGATCACCGCGAACGGCCCGGCCCGGCGCAGGGCGGCTCCGAGCGCCGGCGCGGCCCACGCCCCCCAGCCGGCGTAGGCCCGGCCGCGGTGGGGGGAGATGTAGCGGACGTAGCGGACCGGGAGTCCGTCGCGGAACTCGAGCGCCGGCTGGCCGAGCAGGCGCCGGAGCTCGCCGGGCGTGAAGGCGGCGGCCGGGGGGACCAGGCGGTGGAGGACGAAGACGCTGACCTCGGCCCCGGCGTCCCGGGCGGCGAGGGCCTGGCGGTGGGCCCAGACGCCGAGGACGGGGTCGGCGGCCCGGGGATAGAACTCGGCGACGACGGCTACCCGCACCGGCGATGCACCGTTAGCGTCCGCTGCGACTCGACCGCCGGGAGGTAGGGGTGCTCGGCGAGGAAGGCGCGCGCCTCGGCGATCGCCTCCTCCCGGGGGTAGGCGGCGCCGGCCGGGTGGGCCAGGTGGCTGATCGGCGTGGCGTCGACCACCCCGAGGCGCCAGCCGTGCCCGGCGGCCACGGCGGCCCAGTGGGCGTCGAGCCCCCAGCCCATGCGCAGGGCCGGGAACGGGAGGAGCACGCCGAACGCGTCGCGATGGATCGCCGTCACCGGGCCGATCTCGACGAACCGCGTCTCCCGGACGAGGCTCGCCGCCCGCCGGCGGGTGAGCCGCCAGGCGGCGTGCGAGTGGAGGCGGTGGGCCGGTTGGGCCAGGCGCAGGTCGAAATGCTCGGCGAGGGCGAGGAAGCGGTCGAGGAACCCCCGGGGGAGGACGACGTCGTCGTCGACGACGACGATCCAGTCGTGCTCGGCGACGGCGTGGCCGGCGAGCAGGGCGTTGACGTTCTCGAACTTCCCGCCCGCCCCCGGCGGCCCGACGGCGCGGGTCACGCGGTGGCGCGAGCGGGCGAGCTCGGCCCCGGCGCGGGCCACGAGGGCGCCGTGCTCCGGGCGGGCGACGGTCACCACGAGCACCCGCCGGGGCGCCCCCTCGAGGCGGGGCCGCAGGCCGAGGGCCACGAGGTCGAGGACCCGGTCGCCCAGCCGGCGGACCACGTCGCGACGCCCGCCCACGGTGCCGCTCTCGCCCGAGAGGAAGTCGTCGGCCGGCGCGGCGGGACCGCCTGAGCCGCCGGACCCGATGGCGTCGCCCCCCCGAGACCCATCCCGGCCCGCGGCGACGCAGGCGTAGACGCGCCCGCCGCTGTGGGCGGCCATTACGAGCCCGTTCGCGCAGCGGCGGCGTCCGGCGTGCCCGAGGCAGCCGGCGAGCACGCGGAGCTCGGCCGCCAGGCTCGGGGGTCGGGCGCCGGCCTCGGCCCCGGCCCCGGCCTCGGCCTCGGCGTCGAAGCGGCGGACCTCGGCCCCCCGGCGGAAGGCCGCCCGGGCCAGCCGGGGGAGGCGGGCGTCGGCCCCGGCCCGGCGGTGGTCGAGCCCGGCGGCCGCGACGTAGCGGATCGGCCCGCCGTGGCGGCGCTGCCACTCCTCCTCGTCGCCGCCGCCCGACCTGCTCTCGTCGAACTCGCCGGCCGCGGCGAAGGCCCGCCGGCGGATCGCCATGTTCGCGCCCCAGGCGTGGGGGGCCCAACCGTCGGCCGGCCCGAGGTCGAGCGCGGTGATCGGCGGCCCCTCGCGCCCGCAGGCGTGCGGGGCCCGGCCCTCCAGGCGGGCGCGGATCGGCCCGGTGAAGACGTCGACCTCGGGCGCGGCCGCCGCGGCGGCGAGGAGGGCGGCGAGCCAGCCGGGGTCGACGGCGACGTCGTCGTCGACGTAGACGACGAGCGGGCCGGTGCTCGCCCGCAGGCCGGCGTTGCGGGCGACGTTGAGGCCGTGGCGGGCGCCGAGCGACCGGTAGGCGGCGCCGTGGCGGGCGGCGACCTCGGCGCACCGGCCGGGCGGGCCGTCCTCGACGACCAGGACCTCGGCCTCCCCGGCCTGCGGGGCGATCGAGGCGAGCGCCACCGCGAGATAATCGGGCCGCCCGCGGGTCGGGACGATGATCGAGGCGGAGGGGGACATCTCCGGGCGAGAGTCTAGGCTCGCCGGGTGATCCTCTTCCTCCACAACCGCTACCGGACGGTCGGCGGGGAGGAGCGGGTCGCCCGGGACCTGGTCTGGCTCGTGCGTGAGCACTTGGGCGAGGATGCCGAGATACTGGAGCGCGATTCGGCCGGGCTCGGCCGGGCGGCGGCGGCGGGCGGCATGCTCCGCGGGGGCCTCGACCCCGAGGCGGTGGGGCGCGCCGTCCGGCGCACCCGGGCGCGGATCGTCCACGCTCACAACCTCAACCCGGCGTTCGGCTGGCGGGCGCTGGCCGCGGCCCGGGAGGCCGGCGCCCGGGTCGTCCTGCACCTCCACCAGTACCGCCTGGTCTGCGCGGTCGGGGTCTGCTTCACCCAGGGCGCCGAGTGCACCCGCTGCCACGGGCGCAACACGCTCCCGGGAGTGGTCCGGCGGTGTCGCGGAAGCGTCGGTGAGGCATTCGCCTACGGGGCCGGGCTCGCCCTCTGGCAGCGACGGCTCGCCGCCCAGGTCGATGCCTTCGTCGTGCCCAGCCGGTTCGCCCGGACCCGGCTCGAGGAGCTGGGAGCGCCGCTCGGGACGACTCACGTGCTGGCGCCGGTGGTCCGCGACTTCGTGGCCGGGTCGCGGGCGGCGGGCGGCGGGCACGTCCTCTACGTCGGGCGCCTGGCCGAGGAGAAGGGTGTCGACGTGGCGGTCGAAGCCTGCCGCCGGGCCGGGGTCGAGCTGGTCGTCGCCGGGGACGGGCCGCTGCGGGCGGCGCTCGGGGGGACACGCCTCGTCGGTCAGGTGGGCGATGCCGAGCTGGCGGTCCTGCGGGCCGGAGCCGGGCTGGCCGTGGTGCCGTCGCGCTCGGCCGAGAGCTTCGGGCTGGCCGCGGCGGAGGCGATGGCCGCCGGGCTGCCGGTCGCCGCCTCCCGGGTCGGGGCCCTCCCGGAGCTGGTGGGCGAGGAGGGACTGGTCGCCCCCGGCGATCCGGGCGCCCTGGCTGAGGCCATCGTCCGGCTGGCGGGCGATGCGGCCGCCGGGGAGCGGGCCCTGCGGCGGGCCCGGGAGCTGGTCGCGCCCGAGGTCGTCGGGCCCCGGCTGGCGGCCATCTACGGGGGATGCGGGTAGCGCGGCGCCCGCAGCCAGAACCCGGCATGGGGGGCAAGGCAGGCGCCGCGACTGGAGCTGGGGGGGGCGGGATCGGTTGTTGGCTCCGGCCTCCTTGCCGTGGGTGGGGGCCGTTGGGCCAGCGCCTGCTCGGTAAGCAGGGCAGTGCGTGGGATGACCTCAGCTGCCGACCCGCCCTAAGGAGCGTCCTCGCGCGTGACCGACGGCTCCCGCCGCCGGGACAGCCACGGCGCTCCGAACGGGGAACGGTCCGTCACTCGCCCGTCACGACCCCTCTCTCCGCGGGGTCCACCGCCGGGGGCCACAGCGTATCCCGATCGACGAGGGCGCCTCGCAAGTCCGCATCGGTCAGGTCCGCCCCTCTCAAATCGGTCCTGCGGAGGTTTGCTTCTCTCAGGTCAGCCCCGATAAACAGCGCCCGGTCGAGTCGCGAGCCGACGAGACTTATGTGGCGGAGGTCCGCCCCGATGAAGACAGCTCCCTCCAGGTTGCACCAAGACAAGTCGCAGTGACTGATCGTCGCGCTTCGGGCCATGATCCGCTCGAGCTGGGAGTACCGGAGATCGACGTCTTGCATGGACACGGACAAGAGGCACGCCCGAGACAGGTTCGATGACCTCACGCTGAGCCGCATCCATTCGGCACCGGTGAGATCGCAGCCGTCGAGCCCGAGGCGAAGCGGTCCGAGATCCTGCAGAGCGAGCCCAGACAGATGCAGCGGGGTGGCAAATCCCAGCTCGCGCAGCTCGGCGATAGCGGCGAGCATCGCGGCGATTTCGACGGCTGCGCGGGGCTCTCGCGACCCTTCGGGAGCGGGATTGACCAGCAACGTGCTAAGGAACCGCGCGATGGTCTCCCGGTCGGCCTCGGACGTGCGGGCGATGCGGTCTAGGGCGAGAATGCCGCCGAGCCGCACGTCGACGCTGTTAGCGGCGTCCACGAGCTCCAACGATTTGGCGTAACGCTCGGCGAGTTGGTTGTCCGTAGTTGCCGACAGTGTACGGCGACTGACCAGGAGTGACTGGTAGGTGAAAAAGAAGCCGACGAGTACGACCGCCGCGGCGAACAGCTGAACCAAGCTCGTACGTCGCGATGACAACGCCTCGAGTCGTAGCGCCGGGGACAGGCCCTTGATGGGCACAGTCCAGGCTGGAATCACCACTATCGCGATCATGATGACGAAGATGCCCAGCGCGATGAGCGCTCCGGCGATTCGGGGATCGAGGCCGACGCGGCCGTCCGGCGGGCGGGAGAAGTCGCGCTCTTGCACGATGCCGGCAGCCAGTGAGGGCAACGGTGGCGCAACGGGGATGGCGCCAAGGGCGTCTGAATCCAGCTCGATGACTTGGCCGGGATGAAACCCGAGGTACGCGAAGGTGGCGGGATCCGGCACATGACGGCGGAGCCCGACGAGGATCAGATAAACTGCGTCAGCGTCTCTGCTGCGTACGAGTTGGTCGTTGGGGAAATGCACTGGTCAGACCGAGTGAGGCGCGCGTTACCAGGTGTCAACTAGCGTATGGGAGAGAAGGGTGCAGCGGGGTCCCCGGCCGTCGATCGCCGTAGTCGTAGTCGGGTGTAATAGCGCACGATGGCTCCCCGAGTGCCTTCGCGGACTGTCTGACAATGGCGCTCAGGGGGTATGCTTGATCTACGTTGACAACGCGTCGGAGGACGACAGTGTCAGCGTTGCCCGGACCTTTGGCGATGTCCACGTGATACGTCACGGAACGAACCGTGGGTTTGGGCACGCGTGCAATGCCGGCGCCCGGTTTGCGAGGGTCGTGGGGGCCGACGTGATTGTCTTCCTGAACCCGGATACACGTGCGAGTGTGGCCACCATTATGGCTTGCGGAGAGTACCTCAGAAAGCATGAGTCGGTAGGGGTCGTCGGACCACTACAGGTGGAATACGGCAGCGGTGAGGAGCGCCCCAACTTCAACGTCTGGACGCGACGTGCGGTCAGATGCGAAGGCGTTTATCCGCTTGACCACCATAAGTCGACCCCGTTGTCTGCGCGAGAGTTCGACGAGCGGCGCCGCACCCAGTCCGAGCTGATCGATGTCTGGTACGTCAATGGCGGGGCAATGGCTATGCGAGAGGAGGTCTTCCGCGCCTGTGGAGGGTTTGATACCGGATATTTCCTCTTTTTTGAAGATGTCGACATGTGTCGGAAGGTGCGGTGGTTGGGGTACAGGGTTGGGCTCCACCCCGGACTGCTCGTCGAGCATGCCTGGGGGGGCCATGACGAGGGTGATCGGCGGCGGGCGTGGATGACCAGTAAATATCACTTCCTGCTCTCTGACCCGAGCTTGAAGGCGACCGCGCGGCTCAGTCTCGTTGGCGCAGAGTTGCTGAAGGATGTCGGGGTGAGTCTACGCGGTCCCGCGATGCGCCGTGATGCGCTCCTCGTTCTCGCAAGCCTCCTCCACGGGCGAACCGCGATTCGCGCATCGCGACAAGGCAACACTCGTATCCTCGGGACATCAGCAGCTTAGTGTCGCCGTCGCCGGCTTCGGGGAACCCACGTCGGAGGTCGAGCCGCGACCGGGGCCCGGACGCGCGTCGACCGTGCGGCAGGCCCCGTCCGAGGCGCCGCCTCGGCGAGCAGGATGGCGGCGAGACCGGCTGCCGTGCGGGAGAGCGGGACCCCTGCCAAGTCGGGCGCCGACCCTACAGGCCGGCGTAGGGTGACCAGGCAGCGCGAGCGCCCGTAGGATGGACGCCTTGCCGCGCTCGCTCCACCCATCCCCGTCCGCTCCCGTCGCGCCGGCCGCCGGCTGATCGTGCGGGCGATCGTCACCGGCGGGGCCGGCTTCATCGGCTCGAACCTGGTCGACGCCCTGGTCGGGGCCGGGGCCGAGGTGGCGGTCATCGACAATCTCTCGACCGGGCGCGAGGCCAACCTCCACCAGGCGATCGAGCGGGGCGCCCGGCTGCGGGTGATCGACGTCCTCGACGCCGACGACGTCGACGCGGTGTTCGACGAGCACCGGCCCGAGGTCGTCTTCCACCTGGCCGCCCAGATCGACGTCCGCAAGTCGCTGACCCGGCCGGCCCGGGACGCGGAGATCAACGTGATGGGGACGATCAACGTGCTCGAGGCCGCCCGGCGGGTCGACCGGGTCCGGGTGGTCAACACGTCGACCGGCGGGGCGATCTACGGCGAGGCCGACGTCCGCCCGACCCCGGAGACCGCCCCGGCCCGGCCGGAGGCCGCCTACGGGCAGAGCAAGTTCGCGGCCGAGGGCTACTGCGAGCTCTACCGCCGCCTCTACGA
Organism: uncultured Solirubrobacterales bacterium; assembly: GCA_963733245.1. Taxonomy (GTDB): domain Bacteria; phylum Actinomycetota; class Thermoleophilia; order Solirubrobacterales; family Solirubrobacteraceae; genus Palsa-513. Next base: position 176,083 of record CAVTCI010000004.1, on the reverse strand, counting down.
CCTCTCGACGGTGACCCTCCGCTACGGCAACGTCTACGGGCCCCGCCAGGATCCGCTCGGCGAGGCCGGGGTGGTGGCGATGTTCTGCGGGCGGCTGATGCTCGGGGCCCGGCCGACGGTCTACGGCGACGGGCTCCAGACCCGCGACTACGTCTACGTCGGCGACGTCGTCGAGGCCAACCTCGCGGCCGCCGCCCGGTCGGACGTCCACGGCTCGGTCAACATCGGGACCGGGCGGGGGAGCACGGTGCTCGACCTCGTCGAGGCGATGGCCGAGTTGTCCGGGAGCGCCGACTTCTCGCCGATCTTCGAGCCGCCGCGGCTCGGTGAGCTCATGCACAGCGCCCTCGACGTGACCCGGGCGGCCGAGCTCCTCGGCTGGCGGGCGACCACCGGCCTGCTCGACGGGCTCCGGGCGACGATGGCGCACACCCTGCCCGCGCCCCAGCCGTAGGACTCCGAGCTTGCCGCGGGTCGGTGCCACCGCGATCGCCGGGGGCATCAGCCAGCGGCTCGCGGAGCTGCTCGGACCGCCGGCGCTAGCATCGAGGCGCATGGACTACGGGGCCGACCAGCCGCTCGGTCGTGGCCGGCGGCTCCTGATCCTCGGCATCTGCTGCATGAGCCTGCTGATCGTCGGGCTCGACGTGACGATCGTCAACGTCGCCCTCCCGGCGATCCACCGCTCCTTCCGGGCGTCCCTCTCCGGGCTCCAGTGGACGATCGACGCCTACACGCTCGTCCTGGCCAGCCTGCTCATGCTCGCCGGGTCGACCGCCGACCGGCTCGGTCGCCGGCGCCTCTTCCTGATCGGGCTCGTCGCCTTCTCGGTCGGGTCGCTCCTCTGCGCGGCGGCCCCGACCCTCTGGCTGCTGATCGTCGCCCGGATCCTCCAGGCGATCGGCGGGTCGATGCTCAACCCGGTGGCCATGTCGATCATCCGCAACGTGTTCGACGACCCCCGGGAGCGGGCCCAGGCGATCGGGGTGTGGGGCGGGGTGGTCGGGATCAGCCTGGCCCTCGGCCCGGTGGTCGGCGGGGCGCTCGTCGACACGGTCGGCTGGCGGTCGGTCTTCCTGGTCAACGTCCCGGTCGGGCTGCTCGCCTTCGCCCTGACCGCCCGGTTCGTCCCCGAGTCGCGGGCGCCCCGTCCCCGCCGGATCGACCTGGTCGGGCAGGGGCTCATGATCGTCGGGCTCGGGTCGCTGACCTCGGCGATCATCGAGGGCGGACGCTGGGGGTGGGGGTCGGCGCCGATCCTCGGGCTCGCCGGCCTCGCGATCACCGCGTTCGTCGGCCTGGTCGCCTACGAGCTCCGCCGCGAGGAGCCGCTGCTCGAGATCCGCTTCTTCGCGAGCGCCCCGTTTGCCGGGGCGTCGCTGATCGCCGTCTGCGCGTTCGCCTCGCTCGGCGGGTTCCTCTTCCTGAACACCCTCTACCTCCAGGAGGTCCGCGGGCTCTCCCCGTTCGAGGCCGGCCTCTACACGCTGCCGATGGCCGGGATGACGCTCGTCTTCGGTCCGCTCTCCGGCCGGCTGGTCAGCCGGCGGGGCGCCCGCCCGTCGCTCCTGGTGGCCGGCGCCGCCCTGATCGCCGCGGCGGTGATGCTGACCGGGTTGGACGCGCATACGTCGCTCGGCTACCTCCTCGTCTCCTACTTCGTCTTCGGCCTGGGGTTCGGCCTGGTCAATCCGCCGATCACCAACACCGCCGTCTCGGGGATGCCCGGCTCCCAGGCCGGGGTCGCCGCCGCCGTGGCCTCGACCAGTCGCCAGGTCGGCGCCACCCTCGGGGTGGCCATCGCCGGGGCGGTGGCCGGCGGGGGCTTCGCCCGGCTCGGGGGCGCCGCCTTCGCCGCGGCGACCCGCCCGGCCTGGTGGATCATCGGCGGCCTCGGAGTCGGGGTGCTCGTCCTCGGGCTGGTGACGACCACCGGGTGGGCCGACCGGACCGCCCGGGCCACGGCCGCGCGCCTGCCCGACGAGCGCCGGCCGGCGGCTCCGGGCGCGGGGTCGGGGTCGGGGTCGGGCTCCGGCTCCGGCTCCGGCTCGGGATCCGGCTCGGGCTCCGGCTCGGGCTCGGGCTCGGGCTCGGGCTCGGGCGAGGCGGCGGTCCCCGTCTGACTAGGCCGCGAGGAAGTCGAGCAGGAGCCGGTTGAGCTCGTCGGGGGCATCGAGCTGGAGCCAGTGGCCGGGGCCCTCGAGGCGCTCGTAGCGCCAGGGGCCGGCCACGGCGCCGGCCGAGGCGGTCATCTGGGCTTCGGTGAGGGCGACGTCGGACGAGCCCCACACGCCGAGGGTGGGCGCGTCGATCGGGGCCGGGGGAGGGCCGGACCGGAGGAAGGAGCGGGGCGGGAGGTTGGCCCGGTAGTAGTTGAGGGCCGGGGTCAGCGACCCGTCGGCCTCGAGATCGGCGATGACCGCGTCGGCGTCGGGGTGGCCCGACCAGGCGCGGAAGTTGGCCCACCCGTCGGCCGAGAGCCACGCCTCGGCGACGGCCGGGAACTGGAAGAGGAGCATGTACCAGGCCTTCTGGTACTGGGCGAGCCGGGCGGCGGTGCTGGTCGGCGCGCCGGGCGCCCCGACCGACAGGGCGACCAGATGGTCGACCCGCTCCGGCGCCCGGCGGGCCAGGGTCCAGGCGAGGACGGCGCCCCAGTCGTGACCGACCACGTGGGCCCGCTCGGCCCCGGCGTCGTCGAGCACGGCGAGGACGTCGCCGGCGAGCAGGCGCACGGCGTACGCCTTCACCTCGTCCGGCTTGTCCGACCGGCCGTAGCCCCGCAGGTCGGGGACGATGACCCGCAGGCCGGCGTCCACCAGGGCGGGGACCTGGTGGCGCCAGAGCCGGCCGGAGTCGGGGAAGCCGTGGAGCAGGATCACCGGGGGCCCGTCGCCGGTCGCGTCGTACTCGATCCCGACGCCGGCGGAGTCGACCCGCATCAGGTCGTCGCTCCGGTGATGCGGAAGCCGTCGGACCGCAGGGCCGGGCAGAGGACGCCGTAGGCGAGGCGGCGGCCGTAGAACTCGCCCTCGCTGACCAGCCGGCGCCCGCTCGTCAGCTCGTCGGTCGCCTCGAGCAGGCGGAGCACCGAGTCGGTGAAGCGGACGTCGCGGAGGGGCCGGGTGATCCGGCCGTCCTCGATCAGGAAGGTCCCGTCGCGGGTCATGCCGGTGACGAGCGTCTCCTTCTCGCGGACGTCGTTGACGTACCAGAGGCGGGTCACGTAGATGCCCCGCTCGATCGGCTCGGCGAGCTCGGCCGCGTCGGCCGCGCGGCCGCCGGCGAGGACGAGGTTGGTCGCGACGGGGCCCCACGGCGAGCCGCCCGGCCGGGTCGCGTGTCCGGTCGAGCGGGCGCCGTCGCCGGCGATCGCCGCCGAGCGGGCGTCGTGGACGACGTTCACCGCCACCCCGCCCTCGATCAGCGGGAGCTCGGCCTTGAGGGCGCCCTCCATGTCGAAGGCCCGGGGGAGCGTCCGGGCGTGGTGGGGTGAGTCGGAGAGGTCGATCGCCGGGGCGGCGACCTGGGTGCCCAGGCGCCCGGCGAGGGCGCCCCGACCCTCGGCGTGGGCGAGCCCGTTGTGGGCGAGGGCGCCGAGGAACTCGAGTAGGAGGCCGACCGCCTCGGGCTCGAGCACGACCGGATAGCGGCCGGGGGGAAGCTCGGCGAGCGGAGCCGGGGAGATCTTCGCGGCGGCCCGGGCGGCGAGGGCCGCCGGGTCGAGCGCCCGGACGGCCGGCCCGGCGTCGACGGCGTAGCCGCTGCGCCCGGCCGCGTCCCGGCAGACGACCTTCATGAACGCGTCGCTCAGGCGGTCGTCGAGGCGCAGGCCGGTCGTCGCGGCGATCGCCGTCCGGACGTCGCCCGCGGTCCACACCCCGAACGCCTCGAGTCGGTGCTCGGCGGCGACGGCGAACGCGGCGCCGAGGGCCGCGGAGGCGAGCACCGGGTCGAGGCCGGCGGTCTCGGCGTCGAAGCCGCCGTGGGCGGGCGCCGGGCCGGCCGGGGCGGTGAGGCCGGGGTGGTCGCCCGGGCCCGAGCGGGCGGCGGCCGCCCAAGCGGCCTCGGCCCGGGCGGCGGTCGCCCGGAGGGCGTCGTCGTCGAGTCGGTTGGTCGAGGCGATCGCCGCGTGTCCGTCGCGGAGGCAGAGGACCTCGACCGTCGTGTCGTCGACGGCGGTCGCCTGGGTCGGGGCCGAGCGGGCGAAGCGCGAGAGGAGCGAGCGCTCGCGGACGACCGTGACCTGCGTGTCCGGACCGGCGAGGGCGAGGGCGCGCTCGGCCGTCTCGAGCGGGCTCTCCCCGGTCACGCGACGCCGACCTCGACGTCGCGAAAGCGCGCCGGGGCGACGCCGTGGGAGACGCGCATCGACTGGCCGGGCTCGCCCTTCCCGCAGTCGCCGACCCCCCAGAGGCGCCATCCCGACGGCGAGCCGACGGCGTCGAGCCCGCTCCAGAAGCGCGGGGTGACCCCGGCGTAGGACGGGTTGCGCAGGAGTCGCCCGAGGCGGCCGCCGCGGATCTCCCGGCCGACCTCGGTGGCGAACTGGAACTGGAGCCGGCGGTCGTCGATCGACCACGACCGGTTGCCCTCGAGGTAGAGGCCGTCGTCGGTGTCGGCGATCAGGTCGGCCAGCGTCCCGGCGGTCCCCGGGTCGATCGAGACGTTGGTCATGCGGACGATCGGCTGGCGGGCGAAGCCGTCGGCCCGGGCGCAGCCGCCGGAGCGGGGGAGGCCGATCGCCGCGGCCGACTGGCGATCGGAGAGCGCCGCGCGCAGGACGCCGGCCTCGATCAACGGGGTCCGGGTCGCCGCGACGCCCTCGTCGTCCCAGCCGAAGGAGCCGAGGCCGGTGGGCAGGGTCGCGTCGGCGGTGATCCCGAGCGCGGCCGACCCGTAGCGGAGCGTCCCGAGGTCGGCCGGGGAGACCCAGCTCGTGCCGGCGTAGGCCGCCTCGCCGAGGAGCATCCGGTCGAGCTCGAGCGCGTGGCCGATCGACTCGTGGATCTGGATCGCCAGCTGCTCGCCGTCGAGGATCAGGGTCGAGCGGCCGGCCGGGCAGGCGGGCGCGCTGAGGAGCTCGATCGCCTCGGCGGCCACCCGCGGGGCCTGGGCGACGAAGTCGCCGGCGAGCACGTGCTCCCAGCCGGCGCAGGCGGCCGAGACGCGGAGGCTCGGGTAGGAGCGGACCTGGAGCTCGTCCCCGTCGAGCGCGATCGCGCTGATCGCCCCGCCGGACTCGATCCGCTCCTGGGTGCAGGCGGCCCCGCCGGTCGATACGAAGGCGGTCCGCGCGCGCCGGACCTGGGTCTCGGCGTCGCTGCGGACGATCCGCCGGTCGCCCCGGAGGGCGGCCTCGGCGGCGAAGAGGAGCTCGAGCTTGTCGTCGAGGGAGACGGTGAACGGGTCGACCTCGTAGCCGCCCGACCAGTGGCCGCGGGCCGCCTCGACGGCGGCGAGGGGGCCGCCGGGGGCGGCGGGCTGGCTCTCGGCGATGGCCAGGGCCCGGGCCAGGGCATCCTCGACCCCGGCCGCCGTCTCCTCGCGCGTGGCCGCGAACCCCCAGCCGCCGGCGGCCCGGACGCGGACCCCCACGCCGGCGACCGAGTCGGTCTCGACCTGGCCGACGCGGCCGTTGCGGACGAGCACCGACTCGGTGTCGGTGGCGACGTGGCGGGCCTCGGCGTAGGAGCAGCGCCCCGGGGCGGCTCCGAGGGCCTCGGTCAGGAGGTGGAGGACGCCGGCGGGGTCGTGGTCGGGCATGGCGTGGCAGTATCGCCGCCCGGCGGGCGGTCTGCCCGCTCGCGCCGCCGCTCTCGACAGTCGTCAGCCCGAGGCGGTCGCTGGCGCCACCGAGGTCAGGAAGCGGGTCCGAGGCTCGAGCGCATCGTCCGGTGGCGGTCAACCCCCGGCTTCGCCCCAGCGGAGCTCGGTCACGCTGCCGGCCTCGACGCGGACGTCGCGGGCCCGCACCTCGTCGTGCAGCCAGAGCGTGTAGGCGCCCGCCTCGATCTTGTCGAAGACGGCCGCGTAGGCGGTGGCCGCCGGGAGCGGGCGCTCGAGTACGTGCTGGTGGACGCGCTCGGCGTCATGGCCGGCCCGACTGAGCTCGATCGGGGTGTCGAGCAGGTCGGCGCCGGCGTGGACGATGAGCGCCCCGAGCGTGCCGCCGATGTCGAGGACGACATGCTCGGGGTGCGGACGGGCGGCCGGCTCGCCGCTGACGGGCGGGTCGGCCGTCAAGACGGCGTGCTGTAGCCATCGTGAGGGGTGCCCAGGTAGGGAAACGTCGACTGGTAGCGATCGGGACCCGGCGTCAGCCCCTGCGTGAGCTTGGACGCGGCGGCGTCGGGCGTGTAGGTCTTGTCGACGAGCGGGTAGGTGAGGCCGGCGATCGCCTGGAGCTCGATGTTGACCACGTCGTCGGCGACGCGCCGGCCGTTCGGGAAGCCGGCGAGATCGCCGCCCAGCACACCGAGCGCGTTCGGCTGCTTGGCCGGCGGGATCGCCACGTTGAGCCGCAGCTGGTCGGCCAGCACCTTGCCGGTGTAGTTCTGGAACCCCGGGATGATCCCGGCCGGCAACCCGGTGAGGAGGATGGCCACGAGATCCGCGCGGGGCTTCTTCAGCGCCGCGAGGTTCGGGAAGACGCCCGGGTAGAGCACCGGCAGGAGCGCCGCCAGCTCCGGGTGCTCGACCCCGGAGACGAAGGCCTTGTCGTAATACGGCGGCACCGCGTTCCAGTAGTCCTTCTTCCCGAGGGGCACGAGCACCTCGTTGAACAGCGGGTTCCCCAGACGCGAGACCTGGGTCCACGGTCCCGTCTCCGCCCGCTCGTCGTTGGCCCGGTCGATCACGCGTATCTTCCGGCGACTCGCCGCCCCGTAGATCCCGAGGACCGCCTTCGCGCTCGCCGGATCGGTCGGCAGCGAACCGTCGCGGGTGAGCCGCCGAATCGGGACCTGGAGGGCGATCGTGTGGACGTTGAGCGCCGCGGTGGCGTCGACGCCCATCGCCGGCGAGGTGGCGATCAGGTGGAGGTTCTGCAGCGGGCGCAGGTCGGCGAGATCGAAGATCGAACCGAGATCGACGTAGAACCCCTCGTTGCGCTGGCCGGCGAACACGGTCTCGCCGGTCGGAAGGGCATGCACCGCGGCCTGGGCGAGCGCCGGGTAGCTCGGCGTCGACCGGGGTCCGATGTTGCACGGTGGCGACGCCAGCCCGGTGGCGATGACGCGCGCCTTGCGGACGTGCTTGACCCCGTGGGCGCCCTTGACCTCGCTCGTGTCGACCCGGGTCACCGTGTAGTACTGACGCTTGTTCCAGTTGGCGCTCCCCAGCGACCCGATCGGTCCGGTGTTGTAGAGGAACGTGTTCGGGTTCTTCACGAACGTCGAGAACCTGAACTGGTACTCGATCTCGGCCACGCCGTCGGCATCGTTGTCGACGTAGATCGAATAGAGGACGTCGTCGCCGAACTCGTAGAAGTTCGGCCCGCCGGGCGGCGTCTCGGCCGGCACGTAGTTGGTCAGGATGGTGACCGTGTCGGGCCGATCCGGGCTGACGAAGGCGTAGGTGTCGGTGTTGTCGGCGACCGGGTCCTTGCTGATCTCCGGAGCTTCACGGTGCGATGACACCGAGCTCACCCCCGATCACGTTTCCGTCGCCGGCCGGCACGGCCCGGAGCAGGCGTTGGACGAGCGCCGGGTCGTGGTAGGTCGTCTCGGTCGTTCCCGACACCACCGTCACCTCTCCCCGCTCGGCGTCGCGCACGTAGGCGATGACCGGCTCCCGCGGAATCTTGGCGGCCGGCGCGACCACCACCCCGGCCGGCTCCGGCTTCTCGCCGGCCGTCGAACGATCGAGGACGAGCGCCGCGGGCGTCGCCGCGATCACCGCCCCGGAGGCCACCCCGGCCGAGGTGTGGATGAACGAACGCCGGCTCAACTTGTCCATCAGGGACTCCTCCCATGCCTAGCCCACACGACCCACGCCGATTATCTGCTCCCCCGCCGACATCGTCAAGACGGCGTCGGGGTGGAGCCCGGCCCGGGGAGGGTCAGGCCTCGCTTGGACGGCCGGCGCCGGGCTCAGGCCGCCCGGCGCGGGGCGGACTTGAGGAGGAATCCGAGCGACGCGAGGGTGGCCAGAGCGATGAGCGCCGGGCCGACCGTCCGCGACGTGTCGTGATCGCTCGCCCCGATTACCGCATCGCTCGCCTGCACCAGGCTCATGGCGAGCGCGACGACGACGAGGGCGGCGCGCGAGCGCATGACCACGACCAGGACGCTCGCCAGCGCCAGCGACCCACCGCGACCGGCAGCCCGCAGGGCGTCGGTATGCGCATCGCCCGACGACGAGAGGGCGGCGACGCAGAAGCCCATGCTGATCAGCGCGCTGAGGACCGTAACCAGGGCACACAGCCAGAACGCCGTGGGCGTCGCGGCGGCGCCCGCGGCCTTGGTGGAGGCATCGGTCTCAGGCATCGGTCGAGGCCGACGACCGCGAGGCCTCCGGCCGGGTCGGTTCGAACCGCTCGACCGGGTTCCCCGCCGGATCGTCGAGCAGGATCTGCTTGCCGCCGACCCCGACCACGATGTAGCGGACGCTGACGGTGGCCACGGCTATCGGCGGTGCCGGCGCATGTAGCGGCGGGCGGCCACCACGTACAGCGTGACGGCGACCACGAAGACGGCGATGGCCGCGGCGGGCGACCACCAGACCCGCGCGGCGATGACCGGGAGCCCGACGAGCAGCCAGGCACCGGCCGCGCGGGTGAGCATTCCCCGGGGGCTCCGTTCGGAGAACCAATCGCCGAGTCGCACGCGAGACATCGTCGCACGCCAGCTCAGGCCAGGCGCCGTCGTCGCTTCGAGGTCTCCGGCCAGGCGGAGGCGCCGAAGCCGCGCCCCGCGCGCTGCGGCCGGCGCCCGTTGCCGCAGCGCGCCGAGGTGGACCCTAGAGGGGGAGGATCCCGTGGCTCGCCTCGCCGGTGAGCCGGGTCACCGTGTAGGTCTCCACCTGGGGATGACCGATGAGGGCGACGAACGCCCGGTGGACGGTCGTGACGCCTTCGGTCTCGATCCGGGTGGACGCGTTCGGCTCGGCCGGGAGGTTGACGTCGGGCAGGATCACGCTGAACGTCGTGCTGCCGACGTCGACCGTCCGGACGATCGTCACGCTGAGGACGGTCCCGAGGTCGGGCACGTCGGCCTTGCGGATCGCGCTGCCATTGAACACGAGGTGCCGATGCGGGTCCTGGTAGAAGAGGCGGTCGGGTCCGTCCTGGTCCTTGGGCAGGGGCCCGAACCCATCCGGGAAATAGGTCACGGTGATCTGGTGGCCCGACAGGTGGTACTGGTTGGGCTTGACGGTCTGCGGTGCGCCGTCGACGCTCGGCGCCGCCGCCGAGACGGGGGGCGCTGCTTGCTCGGTTGCCATGGTTGGCTCCTTTCGCCACCGGAGCACACTGCGATCCTGGTGGTGTGTTGCTTGCGGACACCCAGGCTAGCCGGGATCGGCCCCGGCTTGTGTGATATGTGTCACACGGTGCGCCGGCGCACCCGCCGCCACCGCCCGGCCGCCCCGACGAGCCGCCGGCTGATCCCGAGACGACCGGCGAGCCGCCACACGCGCGGGTCCGGTGGACCCAGGTTCGCCACCACCCCGGCGTCGGCCAGGAGCCGGGAGCCGGCCCCGAGCTCGACGGCGAAGAAGCTTCCCCGCAGCGGGTAGGCGGTGACCGGCCCGGTCGTCTCCCGGAGGAAGTCGACGATCGCCGGCTCGACGACCTCCCGGTCGTGGAACAGGATGACCCCGGCGCCCTGCGTCACCGCCCGGCAGAAACGGGCGTCCCGGAGCGCCGCCGCGTAGGTGTGCTCCCCGTCGATCAGGCACAGGTCGGGTCGGGGGAGGCGCCCGGGCGCGACGTCCTCGGTGCTCAGCTCGATCGTCTCGACCTTGTCCAGGTCGGCCCCGGGAACCTGGCCGAGCAGCGAGAGCATCCGGGCGGTGCTGTTCCCCTCGTAGGCGAAGAACTGCCCCCGATCGTCGGGCTGCGCGGGCGGGCGCGGATCGATCGAGATGATCCGCCGGCAGCGCGGATCGGCGACGAACGCCTGGAGCGTGCCGCCGAGATGGGAGCCGATCTCCAGGTGGGCGAAGCTCCCGGCCCGCTCGGCCACGGCGTGGTGGACGGCCAGGAGCGACCGGCGGTCGGCCTCGCTCGTCTGGCTGCCCACGTGGGCGAAGAGGCCGATGTCCCGGGCCGCGACCCGCTGGGCGATGTCCATCGACCGCCACCCTAGCTCGGCCCGGTCGCCGATCCCCGGCCCGGCGGTCTCTGCCAGGCTGCGGTGGATGCCCGCCCCCTCGCGCCGGCCGTACGCCGCCCGGATGGCGCCGCTCGACCGGCGCCGGCAGCTCCTCGATGCCGCCCTGCGCATCATCATCCGGGATGGCTACGCCGCCGTCTCGATCGAGGCGATCGCCCGGGAGGTCGACGTCTCCCGCCCGGTCATCTACGGCGTCTTCCCCGGGCTCGGCGAGCTCCTCGGGGCCCTCCTCGACCGTCAGGAGCGACGCGCGCTCGCCCAGCTCGCCGCCGCCCTCCCCGCGGGGCCGGGTGGTCGGGATCCCGACCGCATCATCGTCGACGCCGTCCGCTCGTTCGTCGCCGTCGTCGCCGGCGACCCCGACACCTGGCGGCCGATCCTCCTTCCGCCCGAAGGCACCCCAAAGGTCGTCGGCGAACGGGTCGCCCGCGACCGCGAGCGGGTCCGCCGGCAGCTGGAGACCCTGCTCGCGTCGGCGCTCGACCGCCGGGGCGCGCCCCCGGACGTCGACGTCGAGCTCGCCTCCCACCTCCTGCTCGCCGTCGGCGAGTACAGCGGCCGGCTGGTCCTGAGCGACCCCGATCGCTTCTCGGCGCAGCGGCTCGCCGGCTTCGTCGAGGGGCTCCTCGGCCGGGACGGCGGGTGGCGAGCGGCCGACCACCTGAGATCGCGGCCCTTGCGGACGGCGAGGGATAAAGCTACACTTGCGTAGCTTTGCCACCCAACGCGCCGCGAGGAGCCATGCGAAACACGTCGCCCCCGCCCGACCCGGTCAAGCCTCACGAGGACTACGGCTTCTTCGGCCCCGACTCGGTGACCTGGCGCGTCTGGCGCTACCCCACCTCGTTGACCGTCGGCTTCCAGCGGGCCGTCGTCGTCGAGGAGCTCGACCCGGCGCTGATCGCCGCGGTCGACGAGACCAATGCCGTGCGCTCGCGGCCCCGCACCCGCTACGACCGGACGCTCCGCTACTTCGCGATGGTCGCGTTCGGCGACACCCGCTCGACGTCCAAGGCCGCCGACATCCTGGTCAAGGTCCATTCCCAGGCCGTCGGAATCGAGCCGCTCAGCGGCAACCCCTACGACGCCAACGATCCCCACTCCCAGCTCTGGATCCATCTGACCGCCTGGCACTCGATCCTCTACGCCTACGAGCGCTACGGGCCGGGCCGGCTGTCCGCGGAGGACGAGGATCGCTACTGGGCGGAGTGCGCCGTCGCCGCCGAGCTCCAGACCTGCGACCCGGCGGACGTCCCGCGAACCCGGGAGGGGATCCGCGAGTACTTCGCCCACATGCGCCCCCGCCTCGCCGGGTCGGAGGCCGCCCAGTCGATGATGGACTTCCTCCTCGACGCCGAGGCCATGTTCCCGCCGGTGCCGCTCGTCCTCAAGCCGATGATGTCGGTCATCAACCGGACGATGCGGGTGGCGACGATCGCCACCATGCCGCGGTGGATGAGGAAGATGGCCGGCGTGCGCCAGCCGCGCCTCGTCGACGCGCTCGTCCGACCGGTCATGAAGCTCACCTTTCGCGCCGTCCACCTCAGCCGCCGGGCCGAGCTGGCCATCCTCCACCAGATGTCGCCGTCCACCGTGGCGATCGTCGCCCCGATCTTTCTCGACGTGCCCCCGCGGCGCCTCGAGACCCTGACGCCCGCCGAGGCCCGGGCCCGCTACGGATACGCCAAGCCAGCCGACGCTCACCGGGCCTGGCGCGAGCGCCAGCGCGCCCGCGTCCGGCGCGGTGAGGCGCCGAGCGACGCCGGTCTCGCCGAGTCAGAGCCCGTCCTCGGCGCCCTCGCCTGACCGGCTCGTCGGGTCAGGTGAGTCCGGCCCGGCCGACCTGGTCGGCTCGCGGCGCACCGGTCGACCGGCCGGCGGGCTCCTCCCAGTCCTCCTGGCGCCCGAGCGCGGTCATGTCGAGGTAGTAGTGCGTTCCCCCGACCTGCTCGGTTCCCCGCCCGTAGGTCGAGTACGTGTGGTAGACGCGATCTCCGTCGCGGAGGAAGACGCTCGTCCCGTGGAGCTCGCCGCCGAGGTCGGCGAAGCCCGCCCGCACCCAGTCGGCCCGGTCGCGGTAGTTGTACTCGACCGGGGCGACCGTCCCGTCGAGCGTCACGTGGAAGTCGTAGTTGAAGTCGCTCCCGTGGGACGAGTACCACGGGAAGGTCCACCCCCGGCGCGCCTTGAACCGGGCGATCTTGGCGAGCGGCGCCCGGGAGACGACCGCCATCGTCGTGTCCCGGGCGTGCAGGTGGGCCAGGTTCCCGTACTGGTCGACCCGCCCCGAGCAGCTCGCGCAGCCCTCGTCCCAGGTCGGGTCGAACATGAAGTGGTCGACGATCAGCTGGCGGCGCCCCTCGAACAGGTCGACCAGGCCGGCGCGCCCGTCCGGACCGGCGAAGGCGTAGGCCTTGGTGACCTCGACCATCGGCAGGCGTCGCCGGTCGGCATTCAGCGCGTCGCGCGCCCGCGTCAGCGCCTTCTCCTTGACCAGGAGCTCCTTGCGCGCCACCAACCACTCCTCACGTGTCACGACCTGCGGCAGGCTCATAGGCTCCCTTCCCGGGGGTATCGTCTCCAACGGAACCGTAGACGGCAGATCGAGTCGCCGATCGGCACGAGCACCAGGAGGCCCCCATGAGACGAACGCCAGCCGTACTCGCCGCCGCCGCCCTTGCCGTCCCCGCCGCTCTCGCCGGCCCCGCCGCCGCCGCTCTGGCCCCCGCCGTTCCCGCCGCCCCCTGCGCCGCGTCGAGCCTGTCGGTCCGGATGACCGTCACCCCGGGCAGCGGCGCCGCCGGCCACATCGGCTACACGCTCGGCGTCACCAATACCGGCTACGGCCCCTGCCGTCTCGGCAACCATCCGCGCCTGACCCTGCTCCGGGCCGATCGCCGCCCGCTCCCGACCCATGTCGTCAGGGTCGGCCCGCTCGCGGTCGTGACCATCGCCCCGGGGCGGACCGTCCGGTCGAGCCTCTTCTTCTCGCCCGACGTCCCCAGCCTCGGCGAGCCGCCCTCCGGCCCGTGCGAGCCGGTCGCCCACGCCGTCCGGCTCACCGTCACCGCCCCGGCCGCCGGCTCCCGGGTCGGCTCGATCCGACCGCCGACCAGCGTCTGCGGGCACGGGTCGATCGAGGAGAAGCCGCTCCGCTGAGCGCGGACTCGCCCGCCGGCTCGATCCGGCGGGGGTTGAGAGCGAATCGTCCCGGCGACCTGGCATCGTTGCCCGATGGCAGACGGCCAGCTGATCCTCGTCGTCGGTGCGCTCCTGGCCGCCGGCCTCCTCGCGTCGCTCGCCGCCGGGCGCCTGCGGATCCCCGGGCTCGTGCTCTTCCTCGGCGTCGGCATGGCCGTCGGCTCCGACGGCGCCGGATGGCTCGCGTTCGACGACTACAAGCTCGCCCGCAGCGTCGGGACGGTCGCGCTCGCCCTGATCCTCTTCGAAGGCGGCCTGGCCAGCGGCATCGGGGAGATCCGTCCCGTCCTCGGATCGTCGGTCGGCCTCGCCCTCCTCGGCACGCTCGGAACCGCCGCGATCACCGGCCTGGCCGCCGCCTGGCTGTTCGGCTTCTCGACCCTCGAGGGTCTGCTGCTCGGGTCGGTCGTCGCCTCGACCGACGGGGCGGCGACCTTCGCGCTCCTCCGCGGGTCGACGCTCCGGCGCAAGCTCGCCCGGACGCTCGAGGGCGAAGCCGGGCTCAACGACCCGGTCGCCGTGCTCCTGGTCACCGGCTTCATCGACTGGAGCCTCCACCCGGGCTACGGGCTGGCCGACCTGGCCGGCCTGTTCGCCCGGCAGGTCGGGATCGGCCTGGCCGTCGGGCTCGGCGTCGGCTGGCTGGCCGTCCAGGGCTTCCGGCGGGTGCGCCTCGCCACCTCCGGCCTCTACCCGGTGGCCGCGATCGCGACGGCGGCGCTCGCCTACGGCGGAGCGGCGACCCTCGACGGCTCCGGGTTCCTCGCCGTCTACCTCGCCGGGCTGGCGCTCGGGAGCGCCGCGATCCCGGCCCGTCAGACGATCGCGACCTTCCACGAAGGTCTGGCCTGGGTCGCCCAGCTGACGATGTTCGTCGTGCTCGGCCTGCTCGTCTTCCCCTCCCAGCTCCCCGGGGTGGCCGTCGAGGGCACGGCGCTCGCCCTCGTGCTGATGCTCGTCGCCCGACCGGTCGCCGTCTGGCTCGCGACGTCCGTCGCCGGCTACAGCGGACGCGAGCGCGTCGTCCTCGGCTGGGCCGGCCTGCGGGGCGCCGTCCCCGTGGTGCTCGCCACCTTCCCGGTGATCGCCCACGTCCCGCGGAGCCTCGAGTTCTTCAACATCGTCTTCTTCGCCGTCCTCCTCTCGACGATCGTCCAGGGCACGACGTTCCAGCCCCTCGCCCGACGCCTCGGCGTGACGACCAACGAGCCGGCGCTGCCCCGCCCGCTGACCGAGGCGGGCACCATCCGGCGGCTCGGAGCCGAGGTCCTCGAATACACGGTCGCCGGAGCCGACGCGATCGCCGGGGCGCGGATCAGCGATCTCGACCTCCCCCGGGACGCCGTGGTCAACGTCATCGTCCGCGGCGAGGAGGCGATCCCCCCGCGCGGGTCGACCCGCCTGCGCGCCGGCGACGCCCTCCACGTGCTCGTCCGCGTCGAATCGGCCCGCGCCGTCCAGGCCCTGACCGAACGGTGGCGGACCGGTCCGGTCGGTCCGGCCCCCCGCCCCGCCCGCGGACCGGTCGGCCGCGCCCCGATCTTCTCGGTCTGGCCCTGGCGTCCGGCCGACGGCGATCCCGCCCGGCCCGAGCAGATCCGGGGCCAGACGATCGTCGAGCAGCTCCGCATCCGGCGGGACGCCGCCGGTGGTCTCTGGGTGCTCGCCGACGGGCGCTACGCGATCACCGGGCACCTGGCCGCCGTCGGCCCCCCCGCCGCCCTGACCCGGTGGGCGGTCCGGCGCCTCGACGTCGTCGGCCCCGACGAGCGGGCCTGGCTCCAGACGGTGATCGGCGCGATCGCCGCCGACCGCCACCGTTGAGCCGAGGCGGGACCGGCCCCTATCCGGGAGCGGCCACTCCGCTGACCGGGGACCCGCCCACCGGCTGGCCGCGCAGCCACCGGGCGGTGGCGGCGATCCCCGACCGCAGGTCGACCCGGGCCTCCCACCCGAGGAGCCGGCGGGCCTTCTCGACCGACGGCCACCGTCGCTGGACGTCGACCGCGAAGCTCGGCAGGTGGGCCAGCCCGAACTCCTCGGGATCGGCGCCGCACTCCTCCCAGATGATCCGGGCGATCTCGGCGACGGTCAGCTCCTCGGCCGCCGAGATGTTGAAGTCCTCGTTCAGGCCGGCCGGCGACCCCATCGCCGCGACCACGCCGGCGGCGATGTCGTCGACGTGGGTCAGCGTCCGGGTCTGCTCGCCCGACCCGAAGATCTCGAGCGGCCGCTGCCCGGCCAGCACCTTGCGGATCAGGTCGGGCACGGCGTGGGCGATCCCCGGCTCGTCGGTCGGCATCTCACCCGGGCCGTAGGCGTTGAACGGCCGGCAGATGGTGAACGGGAGCCCGTGCTCGTCGTGGGCGGCCCGGCAGTAGACCTCGCCGGTCAGCTTGGAGAAGCCGTAGGCCGACGCCGGGACCGGGCAATCGGCCAGGTATTCCTCCGGCGTCGGGAAGACCTCGGCCCGCTCGAAGACCATCGACGAGGAGATGTAGACGAACCGGTCGACCGCCGCGTCGAGAGCCGCCCGGATCACCGCGTTGTACAGGGCGTTGTTGACCTCGGTCAGCGTGTGGGGGAGGCGGTGGAAGTTGGCGATCCCGCCGACGATCGCCGCGCAGTGGATGACGTGGCTGCACCCGCTCAGAGCCACCCGGGCCTCGGCGAGCGACCGGAGGTCGCCGGTGTGGACCTCGCAGCCCTCGCGCATCCACAGGGGCGGGTCCCGCTGGTCGGACACCCGGACCTCGTAGTCGGGGTCGCCGACCAGCCGGCGGACGATCGCCGACCCGATCATCCCGACCCCGCCGGTCACCAGCACGCGGCTCACGCCGCCTGCCGGCTCCCCTGCGCCCGGTCCGCCTCGTCCCCGTCGGTCGGCCCCACCGGCCCCGCCGGCCCCACCGGCCCCACCGGCTCTACCGGCCCCGCGGGCCCCGCGGGCCCCACCCGGCGGCGCCCCCGGAGCGGCCGCCGACGTGACGAGATCCCTGAGCTCCGCCGCATAGGCGAAGACCTGCCCGGCCCCCCAGCAGTTCCACGGGTCGATGACGATCGCCGCCTCGGGAATCGAGGCGAGCGCGGCCGGGGTGCGGAACACGCTGTGGTTGGTGGCGACGATGACCGCGTCGGCCCCGTCGACGGCCTCGTCGAACGAGGCGGTCGGGGTGTCGACCATCGGGTCGTGGACGACCACGTCGGCCAGCTCCCGCTCGAGCAGCCGGATCAGCTTGTGCGAGAGGGAGTCCCGCTCGTCGTCGGTGTCGGCCTTGAACGACAGCCCGAGGACGGCGACCTTCCGCCCCTCGAGGCTCCCGAGCCGCCGCTTGGCCCCGCCGACCAGGAACAGCGGGACCGACTCGTTGACCCGGGAGACGGCGAGGAGCATGCCCGGGGCGGCCGACCGCTCCTCGGAGAAGGTGAAGTCCTTGCGCAGGCAGGTCCCGGCCGTGAAGCCCGGCCGGGCGATCCCGCCCCGCGGGTAGTCGCGGTTGATCAGCTCGATCACCTCGAAGACGTTGGCGTCGTGCTGCTCGCAGTCCATCATCAGGAGGTTCGGGAGGGCGAAGGTCGTGTAGCGGAGGATGTTCGTCCAGATCTTCGCCAGCTCGGCCTCGACCGGGCTCGTCTGGACGATCGGGGCGGCGAACGCCTCGAACAGGCCGGCGGCCGCCTGCCCCGACCCGGCTCCGACCCCGCCGATGATGCACGGGAGGCTGTCGATCTCCTCGAGGAACCGGCCGGCCGCGATCCGCTCGGGCGCGTGGGCGACGAACACCTCGCCGCCGATCTCGAACCCCCGGTGCTTGCGCAGGTAGCCGGCGACGAAGGCGGTGGTGCCCGGGGCGATCGTCGAGCGGAGGATCAGCGAGTGACCGGCGCGCAGGACCGGGAGGAGGTCGTCGAGGGCCTGACGGATGTCGCGCATGTCGATCTCGATGTGTGAGAACGACGGTGTGCCCAAGGTGATGACGATGTGCCGGGCCTGGGCGGCGTCGGCCACCCGGTCGGACAGGTCGAGGCTCACCCGGTCGAGCAGCTCCTGGGTTCCGGTCTCCCGGAAGGGCATCCGCCCGGCCCGGAGGGCTTCGAGGCGGCTCGGGTCGTTGTCGATCCCGATGACCGACAGCCCGCGGTCGGCGAAGCAGAGCGCCAGGGGCAGACCGACCCGGCCGAGGCCGACGATCGAGACGTCGTAGGTCATCGCCCCGCGGAGGCTACTACCGGGCGCCAGGACGCCTCCGCCCGGCCGTCAGTGCCCGGCGGCCAGGCGATGGGCCGCGTACTGGCGGGCGAACCCGATCACGAACCGGGGGTTGTAGCGGGCGTAGCGGCGCCAGAGGCGGCGCGGCTCGTGACCGAGGCGGTAGGTCCATTCGAGCCCGAGGCTCTGCATCCAGGACGGAGCCTGGGGGACCAGCCCGGCGTGGAAGTCGAAGGCCGCGCCGACGCCGATCAGCATCGGGACGTCCAGCCGCTCGCGCAGCCGCCCCATCCACTTCTCCTGCTTCGGCTGACCGGTCCCGACCCAGACGACGTCGGCGCCGGAGGCGTTGATCTGGTCGACGATCCAGTCGTCCTCGTCCGGGGTCGGCGGGGTGAACGGGGGGGCGTAGCCACCGACGATGCGGATGCCCGGGTAGCGGTCGCGGAGGTTCTGGGCCAGGGTGACGAGGGCGCCCTGGTTGCGCCCGCCGTAGAGGTACATGCGCAGGCCGGAGCCGGCCGCCCGCTCGCAGTAGCGGGCCATCAGCTCGGGTCCGTAGACGCGGGAGGATCCGTCCTGATGGCCGAGGGCGTGGAGCGCCCAGACGAGGGGCTGGCCGTCGGGCACGGCGAGCGTCGCGCCGAGGACGGCGTCCCGGGTCGCCGGATCCTCCTGGGCGACCATCACCAGGTGGACGGCGGCCGCGGTCAGGTAGCCGTGGGTGCCGCTGGCGATCATCGCGTCGATCCAGTCCATCGTCCGCTCGTAGTCCGACAGGGCCAGGGGGATGCCGAGGACGTCGGCCTGGGGCAGGGGCGGCGGCGGCGGGACGGCCGGGCTGGTGGGCATGAGGGTGGACATCTATTCGGGCACCACACCTGACAACGCGTTTCCGACACGAAAGTGGCGGTGTTCTTGCGCCTGTGCCGCGTCAACGTGAGCCCGGGACACCGCCGGACGCCGGAACCGACGCATCAGAACGGCGCACTAGACTCCGGCCGTCATGGCCGCCGCCGCAGACAATCGACGCTGAGCATGCGCGTCGGGATCATCGGGCTCGGATACGTCGGCCTCCCCCTGGCGGTGGCCTTCGCCCGGGCCGGCTCGGAGGTCGTCGCCGTCGACACCGACCCGGGGAAGATCGCGGCGATCGCGGCCGGGCGCTCCTACATCGAGGACGTCGACTCGGCGGAGCTCGCCGCGGTCGGCAGGCGGATCGAGCCGACGACCATGTACGCGCGGCTGGCCACGACCGAGGCGATCCTGATCTGCGTCCCGACCCCCCTGACCGGCAACCGCGAGCCCGAGCTGACCCCCCTGCTCGAGGCGGCCCGCGGCCTGGCCGCGGTGATCCGGGCCGGCCAGCTGATCGTGCTCGAGTCGACGAGCTACCCGGGGACGACCCGTGAGCGCCTCCTGCCGGTGCTCGAGGAGTCGGGCCTGGCCGCCGGGCGCGACTTCCACCTCGCCTTCTCCCCCGAGCGGGTCGACCCGGGCCGGACCGACTTCACCCTCAAGACCACCCCGAAGGTGGTCGGTGGGCTGACCGAGGCGTGCGCCGACCGGGCGGAGGAGGTCTACGCGATCGTCTGCGACACGATCGTCCGCGTCTCGACCCCGGAGGCGGCCGAGCTGGCCAAGCTGCTCGAGAACATCTTCCGGTCGGTCAACATCGCCCTGGTCAACGAGCTCGCCCTCCTGACCGACCGGATGGGGATCGACATCTGGGAGGTGATCGACGCGGCCGGGACCAAGCCCTACGGGTTCATGCGCTTCGAGCCGGGCCCGGGCATGGGCGGCCACTGCCTTCCGGTCGACCCGTTCTACCTCTCGTGGCGGGCCCGGGAGTTCGACATGTCGACCGAGTTCATCGAGCTGGCCGGGAAGATCAACCAGCAGATGCCCTACCACTGCGTGAGCAAGATCGAGCGGGCCCTGAACGACCGGGGCCTGGCCGTGCGGGGGAGCCGGATCGCCCTCCTCGGGGTCAGCTACAAGCCGGGGGTGGCCGACGTGCGCGAGTCGCCGGCCCTGAAGATGATCTCCCTGCTCGGCGGCCTCGGGGCGGACCTCGTCTACCACGACGCCCACGTCGAGGCGCTCCCCGACCACGCCCTGCGGTCGGTCCCGCTCGACGAGGCCCTCGACGGCGCCGACCTCGCGGTGGTGGTCACCGCCCACCGGGGGATCGACTACGAGGGGCTGGCCGCGCGCGTGCCCGGCCTGATCGACCTGCGGGGGGCGACCCGGGCGCGCGGGGTCGCCAACGTCCACCGGTTGTGACCGAGGCGGTCAGCGTCGCGGTCATCGGACTCGGGTACTGGGGTCCGAACCTGGCCCGGAACCTCGACGCGATCCCGGGCTGCGACCTGCGCTGGTGCTGCGACGGCGACCCGGCGGTCCGGGCGCGCCTCGAGCCGACCTTCCGGAGCGCGCGCTTCACCGGGTCGCTCGACGAGGTCCTCGCCGACCCGACGCTCGACGCGGTCGTCCTGGCCACGCCGGTCAACACCCACGCCGCCCTCGCGGTCAACGTGCTCGAGGCGGGCAAGCACTGCTTCGTCGAGAAGCCGCTGGCCCAGTCGGTGGCCGACGCCGAGCGGGTGGTCGCGGCCGCGGCCGAGCACGACCGGATCGTGATGGTCGGCCACCTGCTCGAGTACCACCCGGCGGTCCGCCGGCTCAAGCAGCTGGTCGACGACGGGGAGCTCGGCCAGATCCACTACATCTACTCCAACCGGCTCAACCTCGGCCAGCTCCGGGCCGACGAGAACGCCCTCTGGAGCCTCGGCGCCCACGACGTCTCGGTCCTCCTCCACCTGGCCGGCGAGGATCCCCACGAGCTCGACGCCCGGGGCGAGTCGTACACGCAGCCGGGCATCGAGGACGTCGTCTTCGCCTTCCTGCGCTTCCCGTCCGGCCTGGCCGCCCACCTCCACCTGAGCTGGCTCGACCCGCACAAGGAGCGCCGCTTCACGGTGGTCGGGTCGCGGCGGATGGCGACCTTCGACGACATGGCGACCGAGCGGAAGCTGACGATCTACGACAAGGGCTTCGACGAGAAGGCCGAGAGCTACGGCGAGTACATCACCCGCTCGGGCGACGTGACGAGCCCGCGGATCGCCAACGCCGAGCCGCTGCGCCTCGAGTGCGAGCACTTCGTCGACTGCGTCCGCGACGGGGCCCGGCCGATCTCCGACGGCGAGTCGGGCCTGCGGGTCGTCCGCGTCCTCGAGGGCCTGCAGGCGGCGATGGCGGCGTCCCGGCGGTGAGCCTGCGCCCCGACGACCGGGCCCCGGGCCTCCACCTGGGGGAGGGGGTGAGCATCGGCGAGGACGTCAGCTTCGGCGCCCACGTGACCGTCCACGCCGGCACGGCGATCGGCGACGGCTGCCGGATCGAGGACGGCGTCGTGCTCGGCAAGCCCCCGCGCCTGGCCGCCCACTCGAGCGCGGCCGGCGCCCCGGTCGACGGGCTCTGGCTCGGGCGGCGGGTGACCGTCTGCTGCGGGGCGATCGTCTTCGCCGGTGCGCGGGTGGCCGACGACGCGATCCTCGGCGACCAGTCCTACGTCCGCGAGCGGACGACGGTCGGGGCGGGGAGCGTGGTCGGCCGGGGGAGCGTGCTCGACAACGACGTCCGCGTCGGCGACCGCGTCCGGATCCAGACGAACGTCTACATCACGGCCGGGTCGGTCGTCGAGGACGACGTCTTCGTCGGCCCGGGGGCGTGCACGACCAACGACGACACGATGTCCCGCCACGACGCCGCCCACCCGCTGCGGGGGGCCACGCTCCGGCGGGCGTGCCGGATCGGCGGCGCGGCCGTCCTGACGCCGGGGGTCGAGGTCGGCGAGGAGGCGTTCGTCGCCGCCGGGGCCGTGGTGACCCGGGACGTGGCGGCCCGGACGGTGGTGGTCGGGGTGCCGGCCCGGGTGGTGCGCGAGGTCCCGGACGCCGACCTGCTCGAGCGGTGGCGATGAGCCGGGGCCTGCCCCCGAAGCCGCTGATGCGCCGGGTCGGCTGGGTGGTCGGCGACGAGCGGCCGGCCGACGTCTTCGAGGACCGCGGCCGCGAGCAGTGGGCGCTCGTCGAGGAGCTCGCCGGCCTCGAGACCCTGGCCGGGCGGCGGGCGCTCGACTTCGGCTGCGGGGTCGGGCGCATCCTCCGCCCGGCGGCGTCGGGCGCCCGGGAGTGCGAGCTCTGGGGCTGCGACATCGACGCGCCGAGCATCGCCTGGCTGGGCGCGCACGCGCCGGGGCTGCGCCTCCTGACCAACGGCCCGTGGCCGCCGCTGGAGGTACCGGACGAGCACTTCGACCTGATCTGGGCGTTCTCGGTGTTCACCCATCTCACCGACGCGTGGAGTGCCTGGCTTTTGGAGCTGCATCGCCTGTTGAAGCCGGCCGGGATGCTCGTCGCCACGGTGTTCGGCCCCGGTCACACGAGCTTCGTCGACGAGCCGGTGTCCGAGGAGCTCATCGGGATGAACGTGCTCTATCCGTACGCGAGCTGGGACACCGGCGGGCCGCTGGTCCTCCACTCGCGCTGGTGGATCGAGGCGCACTGGGGGCGGGTGTTCGAGATCGTCGACTTCCGGGTCGGGCGCCAGGACGGGGCGCCCCCGCTCTACGGGCAGAGCGCGGTGGTGATGCGCAAGCGGGCGGGGGAGCCGCCGACGGCGGCCGAGCTCGAGCGCCCGGAGCCGGACGAGCCGCGCGAGTGGGCGGCGGTCCGCCAGGACGCGGCGGCCCAGCGGCGCGACCTGATGCGGGTCCGCCGGGAGCTCGACGTCGTCTACAACGGCCACAGCTGGCGGCTGACCGCCCCCCTGCGGGCGCTGGCCGAGCGCCGGCGCCGCGGCTGAGCCGGGCCCCGGTCACGTGAGCGATCGGCCACTGGGAAGGCGTCTGCGCGGGTTCCCGGCGGCGCACCCCGTCGTCTTCGTCGCCCTCCTCCTCGGCGGCCTGGCGCTGGCCCTGCTCTACCCGGCGGTGCTGGGCGGAAAGGTGCTCGGCCCGGAGGATCTCCTGCTCTTCAACGCGCCGCTCGCCTCCGTGCGGCCGGCCGGCCTGCTCCACCCGTCGAACTTCCTGCTCACCGACGCGGTCGAGGTCTTCCATCCCGACCTCGAATGGGCCCGGGGCGTCATCCGGGCCGGGAGCCTGCCGCTGTGGGATCCGTACGTGTTCGGGGGCTGGCCGGTGTTCGCCTCCCAGCAGACGGCGATGCTCTACCCGCTGAACTGGCTCGCCTTCGTCCTCCCCTTCTGGCCGGCCCTGGGGATCATCGCGGCGCTCAAGGTGCTGGTCGCCGGGCTCGGCACCTGGTGGCTGTCCCGGCGCCTCGGCCAGGGACGGGCGGCGGCGCTCCTGGCCGCGGTGACCTACTCGGTGTGCTCGTGCATGGTGATCTGGCTCGAGCACCCGCACACGAACGTCTACGCGCTGCTCCCCTGGCTGCTCGGCGCGATCGACCTGGTCTGCGCCCGCCGCCGGGCGCGCGACGCCGGGGCGGTGGCGGCGATCGTCGGCCTATGCCTGCTCGGCGGCCACCCGGAGAGCACCTTCATCGCCGGCCTCGCCGGCATCCCCTTCGCCCTCGTCTGCCTGGCCGGCACGGTCGAGGCGGCCGAGCGCCGGCGCGGGCTCCTGCTCCTGGCCGGGGCGGTCGCCCTCGGCGCCGCCGCCGGCGCGGTGATGCTCGCGCCCTTCGTCGAGCTCGCCACGCAGGCGCCCCGCCTGGCCCGGGGCGGGGGCGGCGGCCTACCCGACGTGTCGCTCCTCAGCGTGTTCCTCCCCGACCGGTGGGGGCGCCCGGACGGGGGCTTCGCGGTCACCGGGCCGGTCAACTACGCCGAGCGGACGTTCTACGTCGGCGTGCTCCCGCTGATGCTCGCCGTGGCCGGGCTCCACCGCCCGCGCGGCCGGCGGCAGCCGTTCTTCGTCGGCCTGCTCGTCGCCGGCCTGGTGCTCGCCGTCCACGTGCCGGTGGTCACCGATGCGGTCGACGAGCTGCCCGGCTTCGCCTACGTCGATCTCACCCGCACGCTGATCCTCGCCTCCCTGAGCCTCGCCGTGCTCGCCGGCTTCGGGCTCGAGCGGCTGCTCGGGGCCGACCGGCGCGAGCAGCGGGTGATGCTCGCCCTGGCCGGCCTGGTGGGCGTCGTGCCCATGGTCTGGCTGGTGGTCCACGCCGGCGCCCTGCACGCCTTCCCCCGGTTCAGCGACTTCGTCCCCAACCTGTGGGCCCGGTCGTCCTCCCTGGCCCAGACCGCCGCGGCGGCGGCGACCCGCTGGCTCGTGCTCGCCCTCGCCGCCCTCGGCGTGCTCGCCCTCCTGGTCGGCGAGCGGCGCCCCGGGCGCGCGCGCGCCGCCCTCGGCCTGGCCGTCGCGCTGGCGGCCGCCGACCTCCTGACGATCAACCAGGGGTACAACCCGGCGATCGCCGCCGCCCGGGCGCAACCGGCCCCGACCCCCACGATCGTGGCCGCCCTCGCCGGCCAGGGCTCCGGAAGGACGTCCGGCTTCAGCGAGTACCTCATACCCAACGTCGGCTCCCGCTACGGCCTGCGCGACCCCCGCGGCCACGGCCTCCCCGCCCTCGGCCGCTACCTCGCGCTGTGGGCCCGGCTGGGCGGCAAGGGGTTCCAGGCGACGCGCGTGGACCCGCGGGACCCCCGCTCGGCCCAGCTCCTCGACGACTTCGGGGTGACCACGGTGCTGACCACCGCCGCCGGAGGCACGGCGGCGACCACCGGGCTCCGGCTCGTGGCCCGCCGGTCGGACGGGAGCGTCTACCGCAACCCGAACGCCCTTCCCCGCGCCTTCTTCGCCTCGTCCTGGCGCGCCCTGGCGACCGAGCGGGACGCGCTCGGCGCGGTGGCGGCGATCCGCCCGGCCCACCTGCTCGCCGCCCCCGTCGTCGAGGGGGTGGCTCCCCCGTCCGGGCCGCCCGCCGGGGGTGGGGGGGCGGTGCGGTTCACCGGCGACGGCGGCGACCGGGTGAGCCTCGAGGTCGACGCGCCGCGGGCCGGCTACCTGGTCCTGCTCGACTCCTACTATCCCGGCTGGCGGGCGACCGTCGACGGGCGCGACGCGGCCATCCACCCGGCCAACGTGGCCTTCCGCGCCGTGGCCGTCCCGGCGGGGCGCCACCGGGTGGTGTTCCGCTACCTCCCGCGGACGGTGGTCGCCGGTGGCGTGGTCAGCGGCCTGGCCTGGATCGCCATCCTCGGCCTGGTGCTCGTCCCCCGGGTCAGGCGGCCGGTCAGCCCGCGGCCGCGGCGGCGGCGACCACCCGGTCGGCCGCGTCGCGGCCGAGGACCGGGCTCATGGGGATCGCCAGGTGGGTCCGGGCCGCCTCGTCGGTCCCGGGGAGCTCGACCCCCGGGTCGCGGAGGGCCGGCTGGCGGTGGTTCGGCGTCCGGTAGTAGGCCCGGCAGCCGACGCCCCCCGCGGTGAGGGCGGCGGCGAGGGCGTCGACCCGGGCGCTGCGCACGACGTAGAGGTGCCAGGCCGGGCGCGACCCGGCGGCGGGGGTGGGCAGGGTCGCGAGGGCGTCGAGGCCGGCGGCCGCGTAGTGGGCGGCGCCCGCCCGCCGACCGTTGGCCCAGGCGTCGACGTGGGGGAGCAGCACCCGGAGGATCGCCGCCTGGATCTCGTCGAGGCGCGAGTTGTAGCCGACCTCCTCGTGGACGACCTTGTCGCGCGAGCCGTGGAAGCGGAGCATCCGCGCCCGGTCGGCGATCTCCGGGTCGCCGGTCACGATCGCCCCGCCGTCGCCGAAGCAGCCGAGGTTCTTCGACGGGAAGAACGAGAAGGTCGCCGCCCGCCCGAGCGCTCCCGGCCGGGCCCCGCCCGGTCCGACCGTGCCGGCGGCCTGGGCGGCGTCCTCGAGCACGGGAACGCCGAGCGCCTCGATCTCGGCGACCGGGGCGAGGTTGCCGAACAGGTGGACGGCGACGACCGCCTTCGTCCGCGGGGTCAGGGCGGCCCGGACCGTCTCCGCCGTCACGCAGAAGGTGGCCGGGTCGATGTCGCAGAAGACGACCCGGGCGCCGGTGGGCGGGATCGCCTCGGCGCTGGCGTAGAAGGTGAAGGACGGGACGATCACCTCGTCGCCCGGGCCGACGCCCATCGCCCGGAGGGCGATCGTGATCGCCTCGGTCCCGTTGGCCACCCCGACGGCGTGGCCGGTCCCGCAGAAGCGGGCGAACTCCGCCTCGAACGCCGCCACCTCCGGGCCGAGGATGTAGCGGCCACCGTCGAGGACCCGGCCGATCGCCGCGGCGATCTCGGCGCGCAGGGGCACGAGGGGCGTCACCGTGTCGAAGAGCTCGACCGCCTGCTCGCGGCGGGGCGCCGCCGTGCCGCGTGGACTCACGGCCGGGGAGTCTGCCAGACGGCTATCGTGCCTGGCCGTGAGCGCCTCTCCCCAGGCCGGCGCGGCGTCGGCGGTGCGGCCCGCGTTCTGGGCGGGGCGGCGGGTCCTCGTGACCGGCCACACGGGGTTCAAGGGGGCCTGGCTCTCGCTCTGGCTCCAGCGCCTCGGGGCCGAGCTGACCGGCTTCGCGCGCGGCGTCCCGACCGAGCCGTCGCTGTTCGCCCTGGCCGGCGTGGCCGCGGGGATGCACTGCGTCGAGGGCGACGTCCGCGACCCCGCCGCGCTGGCCGCGGCCCTGGCCGCGGCGGCCCCCGAGGTGGTCATCCACCTGGCCGCCCAGCCGCTCGTCCGCCGGTCGTTCGCCGAGCCGCGGCTGACCTTCGAGACCAACGTGATGGGCACGGTCAACCTGCTCGACGCCGTGCGGGGGGTGGACGGGGTCCGCGTGGTGGTCAACGTGACGAGCGACAAGTGCTACGAGAACCGGGAGTGGGAGTGGGGCTACCGGGAGGGCGAGGCGCTCGGCGGCCACGACCCGTACGCGAGCTCGAAGGCGTGCGCGGAGCTGGTCACGGCCGCCTACCGGCGGTCGTTCTTCGCGGCGCCGGACAGCCCGCGGATCGCGACGGCGCGGGCCGGGAACGTGATCGGCGGCGGCGACTGGGGCGAGGACCGGCTGGTGGCCGACCTGGCCCGGGCGGCGGCCGCCGGGGGGGAGCTCCGGGTGCGCAACCCGAACTCGATCCGGCCGTGGCAGCACGTGCTCAACCCGCTGAGCGGCTACCTGATCCTCGCCGAGTCGCTCTGGGACGAGCCGGCCCACGCCGCCGCCTGGAACTTCGGGCCGCCCGAGGACGACGCCTGCCCGGTGAGCGAGATCGTCGCGCGCCTGGCCGTGCGCTGGCCCGGGAAGGTCCGCTGGACGACCGACCCGGGCCCCCACCCGCACGAGGCGCGCTACCTGACGCTCGACTCCTCGCGCGCCCGGCGGCGCCTCGGCTGGCGTCCGTGCGTCGGCCTCGAGGACGCGCTGGCGAGCGTCGCCGGCTGGCACGGGGCGCTCGCCGCCGGGGCCGACATGCGCGCGGTCACGCTCGGGCAGATCGACGGCCTCCCCGAGACGGCCTAGTCTCCGCGGCGATGAAGGCGGTGATCCTCGCGGGTGGGTTCGGTTCGCGGTTGAGCGAGGAGACGACGCTCAAGCCGAAGCCGATGGTCGAGATCGGGGGCCGGCCGATCCTCTGGCACATCATGAAGCTCTATTCCGCCTCCGGGATCGACGACTTCCTCATCTGCCTGGGCTACCGGGGCTACGTGATCAAGGAGTGGTTCGCCAACTACGCCCTCCACGCCTCCGACGTGACCTTCGACATGCGCACCGGGGAGATCGAGATCCACCGGTCGACGTCCGAGCCGTGGCGGGTCACCCTCGTCGACACCGGCTCGGAGACGATGACCGGCGGCCGGCTCAAGCGGGTCCTCCCCTATCTCGGGGCCGACACCTTCTGCCTGACCTACGGCGACGGCCTGGCCGACGTCGACATCGGCGCGCTGGTCGCCCACCATCGGGCGCAGGGCGTCCTGGCCACGGTCACCGGGGTGCAGCCCCCCGGGCGCTTCGGGTCGCTCGAGATCGATCGGGGCGCCTCCCGGGTGGTCGGCTTCCAGGAGAAGCCGCGGGGCGACGGGGCGTGGATCAACGGCGGGTTCTTCGTCTGCGAGCCGGGGGTCGGCGAGTTCATCGCCGGCGACGACACGCGCTGGGAGGTCGAGCCGCTCGAGGCCCTGGCCGCCCGGGGCGAGCTGGCCGTGTTCCCCCACGACGGGTTCTTCCAGCCGATGGACACGCTGCGCGACCGGGCCCGCCTCGAGGAGCTCTGGGCCTCCGGCCGGGCTCCCTGGCGCCGCTGGGACTGACCCGGGTGGCGAGCCTGAGCTGGCCGGATCGCCTGCGGGCGGCGGCGGACGAGGTCGCCCGGCGCGGCTGGCCGGCCGTGGTCGACCTGGTCGGGTTGAAGCTGCGGGGAGCGGTGATCGGGGCCGCCGGGCGGGCGATCGACCGGTGCGCCGATCCCGTCACGGTGCGCGACCGGCGCGACAACGAGCACACGCGCCTCCTGATCGCCTTCGGGCTGCGCGCGGACGACAACTGCGTCGACATCGGGGCCAATCGCGGCGAGATCCTCCGCGAGCTCGTCCGCGCCGCCCCCCGCGGGCGCCACCTCGCCTTCGAGCCGCTCCCCGACCTGGCCGCCGAGCTGCGGAGGGAGTTCCCGGAGGTCGACGTCCGGGAATGCGCCCTCTCCGACGGGCCGCCCGGGGCGGCGAGCTTCACCCACGTGCCGGAGATCCCCGAGCTCAGCGGGTTCCGGCGGCGGGCCTATCCGGGGGACCTCGAGACGCGGACGATCACCGTGGCCACCGACGCGCTCGATCGCGCGCTCCCGGAGGGCTACGTCCCGGCGCTGATCAAGCTCGACGTCGAGGGCGCCGAGCTCCAGGTGCTG
This sequence comes from uncultured Solirubrobacterales bacterium, assembly GCA_963733245.1. Classification (GTDB taxonomy): domain Bacteria; phylum Actinomycetota; class Thermoleophilia; order Solirubrobacterales; family Solirubrobacteraceae; genus Palsa-513. The sequence continues at coordinate 147,441 of CAVTCI010000004.1, read as the reverse complement.
CGGGGCGCCCGCGAGACGCTCCGCCGCCACGCGCCGCTCCTCGTCTTCGAGCACGGCGCCGGGGGCGCCGACTACTACGGGACCCGCTCGGAGGACGTCCACGACCTGCTCACCGAGGCCGGCTACCGGATCTTCGACATCGACGGCGGCGGCCCGTACGCCCGGGACGCCTTCGCCGCCGTCTTCGACCAGCCGCTCTGGGTCTTCGTCGCCCACCCTTAGGGCGCCCGTGCCCTCAGGGGCGGCGGGCGCGGAAGATCAGCGACACCTGGTCGACGAGCGGGCGCCACCCGAGGGTGTGCCGGTCGGCCTCCCGGTCGGTCCGGTCCTCGATCTCGGCGAACCCGGCCGCGGCCAGCACGTCGCGCAGGAGGTCGGCGTCGAACATCGTCTGGTGGTCGGCGAGCTCGGCGAGCTCGCCGGGGCCCCGGACGTCCTTGCTGGCGTAGACGCCGGTCAGCGCCGCGTTCAGCGCCCAGCGCTCGGGCCCCCGGGTGGCCAGCCAGGCGCGCATCAGCGCGGCGCTGTCGGGCACGTGGACGCGCAGGACGCCCTCCGGGGCGAGGACGCGGTGCCACTCGCGGAGCGTCGCCTCGAGGCGCGGCGGCGGCACGTGCTCGAGGATGTGGATGGCCAGGAGCTCGGCGGCCCAACCGTCGGGAAAGGGGAGCGCGTCGCCCGCCGCGAGCGCCTCCAGGTGCTCGGCCTCGGGGTCGAGGTCGACGTGGACGAAGCCGGGGGTCGGATAGGGCCCGGCGCCGATCTCGATCCGGTGCGCCCGGCGGGCCTCGTCGTCGTCGAGGCCGAGGCCGGCGCGCACCCGCCCGGGCAGGCGCGCGACCACCGGCTGCCCCTGCCGCTCGACGTAGTAGCGCCAGCGCAGAGGGCGGGCCCGCCGGTTGATCAGGCGCGTGACGCGCACGTAGGTCCCCGGTTGCGCCGCCGCCACGCTGGCCATCGTAGCGTCCGTCCCGGCGCCCGGTACGGTGTCGCCGGTGCCGTCCCCCGCGCCCGACATCGGCATCGTGGTCCTCGCCTACGGCGCCGGCGACCTCCACGTCCCGCTGCTCGCCGCGCTGCTCGGTGAGGGGGCCGCGCCCGAGGCGCTCGTCGTCGTCCACAACCCGGCGAGCGCCCGGGATCGGCCGGGCGACGTCCCCGGCGTCCCGCTCATCCGCAACCGCCGCAACCTCGGCTACGCCGGGGGGATGAACATCGGCATCCGCCACCAGCTCGCCCGCGGCGCCCGGCACGTCGTGCTCCTGACCCACGACACCCGCCCGCGGCCCGGGGCCCTGGCGGCGCTCGGCCGCGCCGCCGAGCGCGCCCCCGAGTTCGGCGTCCTCGGCCCGGCCCTGTGCTTCGCCGGCTCGGAGCGGGCGTTCTCCTACGGCGGCCGGACCGCCGCCGACGGCTCGGTCGGCCACATCCTCGAGCGGCCGGCGCCCGGCCGGGTGGCCGCCTGCGACTGGATCGACGGATCGGCCATGCTGCTCCGGGGGGACGCGCTCGAGCGGGTCGGGCTCCTGGACGACCGGTTCTTCATGTACTTCGAGGAGACCGACCTCTGCCTGCGGATGCAGCGGGGCGGCTGGTCGGTCGGGGTCGTCCTCGACGCCGTCGCCGAGCAGGAGCCCGGCCGGGAGCGCCGGGTCGGCGCCTTCACCTACCTGATGACGCGCAACGGCACCGAGTACGCCCGCTGCGCGGCCGGTGCCCGGGGGGTGGCGGCCGCCGTGGGCCGCGTCCTCCTCGAGACGCCTCCCCACCTCGGGGCCGTCGTCCGGCGCTCGGCGGCGGCGGCCGAGTCGCGGGTCGTCCTGGCGGCCATGTGGCTCGGGCTCCTCGACTTCGCCCGCCGGCGCTTCGGGCCCCCGCCGGCCCGGCTGGCCGGGCTCGGCGACGTGGCGGTCGAGTCGGGGTGAGCGCCCCGGCCCGTCACCCGGCCGCGGGGCCCCGGCGGCGCTTGCGGTAGCGCTCGGCGAACGCGTGGGCGAGCTCCTCCGGGATCGCCCGGAGGGCGACCAGGGCGGCGCAGTAGACGGCGGCGGCGATCACCGTCCGGGTGAACGGGCTGAGGCCGGGCACGAGCAGGGTGAGGAACCCGAGCCCGCAGGCGGCGGCCACGCGGACGCCGACCCGTACGGGGAAGCGCAGGCCCTTGACCGCGCGACGGAGGATCAGGAAGGCGAGCAGCGACTGGATGCTGTCGCCGCCGACGATGGCCAGCGCCGTGCCCTGGGCGTTCAGCAGCGGCTCGAGCACGAGGGTCAGCGTGAACACGGTGACCACCCCGGTCGAGGTGATCACGAGCACCTCCCGGTAGCGGGCGAGCGAGAGCAGGCCGAAGCTCCAGGCGCTGGCCACGAAGCTGACGGCGATCGCGATGCCCTGGAGCTGGAGGACGGCGACCGACGGGCCGGCGCCGCCGCCGGCCAGGACCTGGATCGCGAACGCGGCGCCGAGCACGACCGACATGGCGACGAAGGCGCCGAGGATGACCATCGCCTCCGACAGGCGCCCGACCGCGTAGCGGAGGCGGTCGGCGTCGTCGCGGGCCGCCCGGGCGAGGATCGGGAACGCGGCGCCGACGATCAGCGCCGGGAGCTGGATGATCACCTCGAGCACCCGGTAGGCGGTGGCGAAGTACCCGGTCTGCTCGGCCGAGGCGATCACCGACATGAGGATCAGCGAGACGCGGAAGTAGATCGCCCCGACTGCCACGGCCAGGGCGATCGGGACGATCGCCCGCAGGAGCTCCCGGCACTCGTCGAGATCGAGGCGCGGGCGCAGCGGCATCGAGCGCCGGACGAGGAGCTGGGTCACCGCGAGGATCACGATCCCCACCGGTACGGGCAGGGCGAGGAAGGCGAGGAGCGTCCCGCCGGCGAGCACGACGACCACGGTCAGCGTGGTGGTCAGGACCTGGCGGGCGAAGTCGAGGGCGGTGACCGTGCCGAGCCGCAGCGACGCCGTCAGGGGCACGGCGTAGGTGCCCTGGAGCACGACGAGGAGGATGCCGGCGCCGGCGATCACCGTCCCCTCGATCAGCCGCGTCCCGTAGCCGGCCGCCACCGCGAACAGCGTCGCCCCGCCGACGCCGACCACGGTCAGGACGCAGCGCAGGCCGAGCAGGTTGGCCATCAACCGGGTCCGGCCCTCCGGCGGGCGGACCGCGTACTCGCGGATGCCGATCGTGGTCAGCCCGGCGTCGCTGAGCGTCGCCGCGAGGGTGACGAGCGAGAGCACGGTCACGTAGTGGCCGAACTCGGCCACCCCGATGTGCCGGATCAGGAGGCTGACCGAGATCAGGCTGACCGCGGCGGTCCCGAGGTAGCCGGCGGTGCGGATCAGGCTGCCGCGGATGGCCGCCGGGCCGGCGGCGGCGCTGTCGAGGAGGTCCCCCTCCGGAGCCGGTCCCGGCCCGGGGCGTTCGAGCGGCGCGGTCCCCGGCACGGCTCCATCGTAGGCCAGCGGCCCGCGACCGTCCGCTAGCGTGGGCGGCCGGTGCGCATCCACGTGATCTACCGGTCGGCCCGCAGCGCCGGCAAGCGCCGGCCGCCCTACTTCGACCACCGGGTGGCGCTGCTCTCCTTCCTGCGGTCGGTCGAGGCGTCGGGCGACGCGGTCCGCGTCCACTTCCTCAACGACGGGGAGATCCAGCCCGACCGGCTCGAGCTGATGCGCGGCCGGGGCGCGGTGACCAACACCGGCGGCGTCGGCAACTGCGGCTCCCACCGGGCCGCCCTCGCCCTCGCCGAGGGCCTGGCGGCCGCCTCCGACGACGTCGTCTACTTCTCCGAGGACGACTACATCTACCGGGCCGGCGCCTTCCCGGCCCTGCTCGACGCCGCCGCGCAGATCGGCCGGGCCGACTACTTCTGCCTCCAGTACCCGCCGACGATCCCCCAGCCGGCCGATCGCCGGGCGGCCCCCGAGGGCCAGCGGTGGGTGGGCGTCCGCAGCGCCACGATGACCTTCGGCGTCCGCTCCGGGCGCCTGGCCCGCGACTCGTGGATCCACTGGCTGGGCACCCGGCACGACTACCCCCACGACCAGGCGATCTGGCCGGCGACGCTCGGCGGTCCCCGCTACCGCCTGGCCCACGCCCTCGGCCGGACGCCGATCCTCGCCCACGACAGCCTGGTCCTCCGCCACGCCGCCAAGGCGCTGTCGGTCGCCCGGCGCGAGCAGATCGCCGCCCCCTGGCCGACCCTGGCCACCCACGGCGAGCTCGACGACACCGCGGCCGGCGTCGACTGGCAGGCCGAGGTCGACGACGTGGCCGGCTGGGCGCGGCGGCGCGGGCTCGACTAGCGGACGCCGTCGATGGCGTCGGCCAGGGCGCCGGCCGAGGCGGCCCAGCCGTGCTCGCGGGCCACGTACTCCCGCCCGCGCCGGCCGAGCGCCGCGGCCCGCGCGGGATCGTCGAGCAGGGCGGCGACGGCGCCGGCGAATCGGTCGATCGGCGCGATCACCAGCTGCTCGCCGTCGCGCAGCGCGAAGCCCTCCGCCGCCTTGGGCGTGCAGACGACGGCGCAGCCCATGGCCAGGGCGTCGAGCAGCTTCATCCGCACCCCGCCGCCGAACATGATCGGCGCGCACACGATCGACGCCCCCGCGAGGTAGGGCCGCACGTCGGCCACCTCGCCGACCACGTCCACCCCCGGGACCTCCCCGAGCCGGACGACCTCGGGGACCGGGCTCCGTCCGACGATCTGGATCGCGCGCCCCACGCCGGGGAGGACGTCGCGCACCATGCGCACCGCCGCGTCCACGTTCGGCGGGTGGTTCAGCGATCCGACCAGGACGAGCGGGCCCGCCGGGTCGGGGGGGCCGGTCGGCCGGAAGTAGTCCACGTCGACGCCGTTGGGGGCGAGGACGGTGGCCGCCCCGGGGACGAGGCGCGCGAGCGCGCCCCGCTCGAGCTCGGAGATCATCACGTTGAGATCGGCCCGGGCCGCCCGGCTGCGCTCCAGGCGCCGCAGCCGCCGCCACTCGACCTCGTCGAGCAGGCGGGCGCCCGGCCGGGTCGCCCGCCGGGCGCGCTCCCGGTAGGCCGCGAAGGTGAGGTCGTGGAAGCCGAGCACGCGGACGGCGCCCGGCGGGGCCAGGTCGATCCAGTCGGCGGTGGTCGACGGCTCGACGTAGAAGACGTCGACCGGGTGGCGCAGCGCGGCCAGGGCGGCCCGGATCGGTGGCCGCAGGGCGTCCATCCCGGTCGAGGCGAGCGGTCGCGGCGAGCCGACCATGCGCCCCAGGTGGGCGGCCCGGCGCAGCGGGTTGCGCCGGGGCGGCGGGACCGGGAAGCTCGCCACGGTGGCGAAGGCCCCGAGCTCGTCGTAGGCCTCCGGCGGGACCCCCGGGTCCGCCGGGGCGATCACGGTGACCTCGAAGCGCCGGGAGAGCTCCCGCAGGAGGAAGAACTGGCGGGCGGTGCCCCCGCCCCGGCGGTGGGGGAGCTGGAAGGTCGCCTGGACGAGGTGCGCCCGGCTCACCCTCGGCTCCGGGGTCCGCGGGCGGCGAGCGCGGCCAGGCGAGCGTCGAAGCCGGCGGCGGTCCGCTCCCAGCTCCAGTCGGCGACCGCCCGCGCCCGGCCGGCCGCGCCGAGCCGCCGGGCGAGCCGCGGGTCGTCGAGCACGCGGGCGAGCGCGCCGCCGAGCGCCGCCGGGTCGCGGCCGACCAGGAGGCCGGTCTCGTCGTGGCGGACGGTCTCGACCAGCCCGCCCTCGGCCACGGCGACCACCGGCGTGGCGCAGGCCATCGCCTCGAGCGGGGTCAGCCCGAACGGCTCGCGGATCATCGCGGCGGCGAGGACCCCGGCCCGGCGGTACTCGTCGACCAGGGCGGCGAAGGGCAGCTCGCGGCGGAGCTCGAGCTCGACCCCGAGCGCCCGGGCCAGGTCGCCGAGCGCGCGGCCGAGCTCGCCCCGGTCGCCCACGATCACCACCCGCGGGCGCCGGTCGGCCGGGATCGCCGCGACGGCGGCGATGACGTCCTGGTGGCCCTTGAGCGGATGGAGGGCGCCGACCGAGAGCACGGTCCGCTCGCGACCGACTGCCGCCGGGGTGAAGGCGGCGGCGTCGACCCCGAGCGGGACGACGTCGGCGTGGACCCCGTAGATGCGCAGGAGCGCGGTCGCGGTGAAGCGCGAGTGGGTGACCACGGTGTCGGCCCCGCGGATGTGGCGGCGGTCGAGCCGCTTGCGGAGCGCCTCGTAGGGGTCGAGCCCGGCCCGCACGAGCCGCTCGCGGGGGGCGTCGGAGCGCGCGAAGGCCGGCGGCTCCTCGTAGGCGCTGCGCAGCGGCTCGGGGGCGTAGCAGAGGGTCGGCGTGCGGAGGTGGGGGAGGGCCTCGTGGGCCTGGACGAGGAGCGAGGCCTGGGCGAAGACGGCGTCGTGCCCGCCGGCGTCGATGCGCGCCGCCAGCGTCCGGCCGTAGTGGGGGAGGCGGGCCAGCTGGCGCAGGCGGCCGGCCCGGGTCTCCGGGATCCGGAGCGGCAGGCGCACGACGAGGACGTGGTCCGGGAGGCGCACGAGCCGGGCGGCCGGTTCGGGCATCCGCGTGTAGACGGTGAAGCGGTGCTCGGGGCGGCGGGCGAGGTACTCGGCGAGCACGCGGAACGCCCCGCCCCCCTCGGCCAGGTGGTGCACGACCGCGATGTCGAGGCTCATCCGGCGCCGCGGGCGCGCCACAGGGCGTCGTAGGCGGCGGCGCGCGCCCCCCCGGTCCGCCGCTCGGCCGGGAGCAGCCGCTCGGCCCGGGCGGCGAGCCGCGAGAGGAGCAGCGCGCCCGCGATCATCGCCTCGGTGGCCGCCGGCGGGCACCCGCGCAGGCCGAGGTAGCGCCGCGCCGAGCGCAGGTAGTGCGGCGAGGGCGCCAGGGACGCCTCGCCGCCGCCGCGCACGAGATGGGTGACCGCGGCCGAGGGGACCATCTCGACCGTCCATCCGGCGGCCTGGAGGCGCTGCTGCCACTCCGTCTCCTCGAGGTAGAGGAAGAACCCCTCGTCGAGCGGCCCGGCCGCCGCGTAGGCCGCGCGGCGGACGGCCAGCGCCGCCCCGGTGACGTGGGCCACCCGGCTGCCGTCGCGCAGGACGGCGGGCGGGACCCGGTAGGGGTCGAGGCGCGGGCAGGCCTGGACGGCGAAGCCGGCGGGCAGGCAGAGGTCGAGGAACAGCATGCCCAGCCCCGGGAAGCGGCGGTAGGCGCTCGCCTGGACGGTGCCGTCCGGGTAGGTGAGCCGCGGGGCGGCGACCCCGGCGCGCGGGGCGCCGTCGAGATGGGCGACCAGCCGCTCGAGGGCGCCCGGGGCGGGCACGGTGTCCGGGTTGAGCAGCACGACGACCGGGGCGCGGGTGGCGGCGAAGCCGGCGTTGACCCCGGCGGCGAAGCCGTCGTTGGCCGCCCGCTCGATCACGGTGGCCTCCGGATGGCGGGCCCGCAGGAGCTCGGCCGAGCCGTCGCCCGAGGCGTTGTCGACGACGACGACCTCGGCCGGCCGGCGACCCCCGTCCAGGGCGGCCAGGCACCCCGAGACGAGCTCGGCGCTGCGGTAGTTCACGACCACGACGGCGCATTCGGTCATCGGCGGGCAGACTATGGCCCGATGCCGGGGCGACCGCTCCACGTGGGAATGAACCTCGTGCACGCCCGCCCGGCCGCCGGCGGGGCCCTGACGTACGCCCGCGAGCTGATCGCCGCGCTCGTCGGGCTCGAGCCGGGGACCCGGGTGAGCGCCTTCGTCACCGCCGCCGCCCCGCCCGAGCTCCTGGCCGAGACCCACGGCGGCGCGGTCGCCTTCGTCCGGGTCCCGGGCGGCGGGCGGGCCGGCCCGCCGTGGAGCACCCTGGCCTCGCTGGCCGCCCAGTGGCTCCTGGAGCCGGTGCGCTGCGGGCGCCGGGGGGTCGACGTCCTCCACGGGCCGGCCAACGCCGTCGCCCCGCTCGCGCCGGTGGCCACCGTGGCCACCATCCTCGACCTCATCTGGATGCACGACCCCGGGGCGATGGCCCGGGCCGACCGGATCCCCATGCAGGTGGCCACGCGGACCGCGGCGCGGCGCGCCGACCGGCTGATCGCCATCTCGCGCGCCGGCCGGGACGACCTCGTGGCGACGCTCGGGGTCGACCCCGGCCGGATCGACGTCACGCCGCTCGGCGTGCGCGGCCGTCCGGCGTCGGCGGCCACCCCCGCCCCCGAGCTCCGCGGCCGGCTCGGCCTGGGCGACGGGCGCCTCGTCCTCTGCGTCGCCCAGAAGCGCTCGCACAAGAACCTCGCGGCCCTCGTGCGGGTGCTCGGACGCCTCGCGGCGACGGACGCGACGCTCGTCCTGCCCGGGGCCCCGACGCCCTACGAGGCCGAGCTCCGGGCGCTCGCCGCGGCGCTCGGGGTCGCCGGGCGGGTGCGCCTCCTCGACTGGGTCTCCGAGGCCGACCTCGAGGGGCTCTACCGGGCCGCCGCCGTCTTCGTCCTCCCCGCGCGGATCGAGGGCTTCGGCCTGCCGATCGCCGAGGCGATGGCCCGCGGGCTCCCGGTCGCCTGCTCGAACGTCTCCGCCCTGCCCGAGGTCGCCGGCGGGGCCGCGCTCCTCTTCGACCCGGGCGACGATCACCAGATCGCGACGGCGATCGACCGCCTGCTCGCCGACCGGGGCCTGGCCGCCGAGCTCGCCCGCCGCGGCCGCGAGCGCGCGGCCGCGCTGACCTGGGAGGAGACCGCCCGGGCGACGTTCGCCAGCTACCGCCGGGCGATCGGCGCAGCGGCATGAGGGTCGCCTACGACGCGCTCTTCCTCGACCCGGGGGTGAGCGGCGGGCCGGAGACGGTCATGCGCGGGCTCCTCCCGGCAATCGCCGCCGCCGATCCCGCGCTCGAGATCACGGTCGCCGCCTCGGGCCGCGGCGCCCGCGCGCTGCGCGCCGACGGCTGGGCCGACTGGGCGCGGATCCTCGCCCTCCCCTCCGAGGACGACACCCGCGTGCGCAAGCTCTACACCCAGCAGCTGCTGCTCGGCCGGCTGGCCCGGGAGCGGGGCTGGGCGCTCGTCCACAGCCTCTCGAACCTCGGGCCCGTGCGGTTGGGCGTGCCGCTCGTGCTCACCCTCTTCGACGTGATCTTCCTCCGCGAGCGGACGATGAGCCCGCTCTCGCGGCTGGCCATCGGCGCGGTCGTCCGCGCCGCCGCCCCCCGCGCCGCCGCCGTGGTGACGATGAGCGAGGCGAGCCGGGCGGAGATCGTCCACGACCTCCGGGTCGATCCCGCGCGCGTGTTCGTCGTCCCCGCCCCCGGCCGCCCGTCCGGCCCGGCGGCCGACCCCGCGGGGCTCCGCGCCCGGCTCGGGCTCGGGGGGCGGCGGGTCGTCCTCAACGTCGCGGCCAAGCGCCCCCACAAGAACCAGGCCCTGCTCGTGCGGGCGCTCGAGCGGCTCCCCGGCGACGTCGCGCTCGTCCTCGCCGGCCACGACGGCGGCGCCGGCCCGGCCCTGCGCGCGCTGGCCGGGCGCTCGGCAGCCGGCGGGCGGATCGTCTGCCTCGACTACGTGCCCGACCCCGAGCTCGAGGCGCTCTACGCCCTGGCCGCCTGCGTCGCCATCCCGACCCGCGCCGAGGGCTACGGCCTGCCCGTGCTCGAGGCGCTGGCCCGCGGCGTCCCGGTCGCCTGCTCGGACCTCCCGGTCCTGCGCGAGCTCGGCGGCGACGCGGTCGCCTACTTCGATCCCGACGACGCCGCCGGGTGCGCCGCGGCGATCGCGCGGGCCCTCGCCGACGACGGGACCCGCGGCCGCGCCCGCGCCGCGGGCTTCACCTGGTCGGCGGCCGCCGAGCGCCATCTGGAGATCTACGAGCGATGCACGTCGGCCTGAACCTGGTCTTCCTGGTGCCCGGCGAGACGGGCGGGATGGAGGTGGCGGCCCGCGAGCTGATCCTCGCCCTCGCCGCGCTGGCCCCGGGCCACGGGGTCCGGCTCACCGCCTTCGTCAACCGCGAGGCCGCGCGCGCCGGCGGTGGCCCGTGGGGCGAGGTGATCCCCGCCGTGACGGTCCCGGTCAACGCCCGCAGCCGGGTCCAGTGGGTGGCCGGCGAGCAGACGCTGCTCCCGGTCCTGGCCGCCCGGGCCGGCGTCGAGCTGCTCCACAGCCTCGGGAGCACGGCCCCCGGGTGGGGCGCCGGGCGCCGGGTGGTCACCATCCACGACCTGATCTACCGGCGCTACCCGGACGCCCACGCGGGCATCCGCGACCTCGGCATGCGCGTCCTCATCCCCCTGGCCGCCCACCGCGCCCACCGGGTGATCGCCGACTCGCAGAGCACGCGCGACGACCTGGTCGCCGAGCTCGGGCTCGCCCCCGGGAAGATCGAGGTCGTCCCGCTCGGGCTGGGCAACGTCCGCCGGGGCCCGGCGCTCGCGCCGCGGGCCACGCGCGAGCGCTTCGGGTTGGGCGAGCGGCGCGTCCTCCTCAGCCTGTCGGCCAAGCGGCCGCACAAGAACCTCGGGGCCTTGATCGGCGCCCTCGCCCGGATCGCGCCCGCCCGGCGACCGGTTCTCGTCCTCCCCGGGTACGCCACCTGGCACGAGGCCGAGCTCCGCGCCCGGGCGGCGGCGTGCGGGGTGGCGGGCGACCTCCGGTTCCTCGCCTGGCTCGAGCCGGCCGAGCTCGAGGGGCTCTGGGGGGTCAGCGACGCCTTCGTCTTCCCGTCCCTGTACGAGGGGTTCGGGCTGCCCGTGCTCGAGGCGATGGCCCGCGGGGTCCCGGTGGCCTGCTCGGACCGCTCGTCGCTGCCCGAGGTGGCCGGCGGCGCGGCGCTCCTCTTCGACCCGGAGCGGGAGTCCGAGATCGCGGGCGCGATCGAGCGCCTCCTGGCCGACGCCGGGCTGGCTCGGGACCTGCGCGCGGCCGGACGGGCCCGGGCGGCCCAGTACACCTGGGAGCGGACGGCCCGCCAGACGCTCGCCGTCTACGCCCGGGCGTAGGCCTCGAGCACGCGCTCGAGCGAGGCGGCCAGCGAGAGCGAGGTCGCGTGGGCGGCGAACCAAGCGGAGGTGCTCGCCCGCATCGTCCGCCCGGCGCGGTGGATGCGGACGATCGCCGCCGCCACCGCGGCCGGTGTGCCGTCGGCGACGATCACCCCGTTGACGCCGTCCTCGACCAGCTCGGTGGCCGCGTTGTCGGGCCCGGCCACCACGATGCTCGGCGTCCCCCGGGCGGCCGCCTCGACGACCACCATCCCGTAGCCCTCGCGCCGCGAGGTGAGGACCAGGCAGAGGGCGTCGCGGAGCGCCCGGTCGATGACCGCGGAGTCGACGAAGCCGGCCTGGGCGACCACCCCGCCGGCCTCGCCGACCGCGCGCGCCACCTCCGCCCGGGCCGGGCCGTCGCCGTAGATCACCCCGCGCAGGCCGGGAACCGCGCGCGCGGCGGCGGCGATCGCGGCCACGGCGAGCGGCGCTCGCTTCTCGGGGATCAGGCGCCCGGCGAAGACGGCCACCGGTTCGCCGGGGTCCCGGACCGGCGGGGTCTCGAGCGAGCCGGTGTATTCGCCGGCCAGGACGGTCACCCCGCCGCGCAGCCCCTCCTCGCGCAGCCGGGCGGCGTGCAGCCGGGAGAAGCAGAACGCCTGCTGGGGCAGGCGGGCGCACGCCCGCTGGACGGCGTAGCCGACCGCTCCGCCCGGCCGGCCGAGGTACTCGCGCCAGTAGTCGCGGCTCCACACCTCGTGCCAGTCGACGACGAGGCGGTAGCGGCCGAGGGGGGCGAGGAGCCCGGCGGCGAGCAGCGAGAAGTAGGGGAAGGAGGCGGTGTGGACGACGTCGTAGTCGCGCCCGTGGGCCAGCAGGTGGGCGAGGACGCCGGCGCCGAAGCGCAGCGGCGGCGCGATCCGCCGCCGGCCGCCGGTCGCGTAGAGCTCCATCCGGGGGCCGACGGCGAGGACCCGGACCCCGTCGAGCTGGGGCTCCCCGCCCGCCTCCCACTGGGTGAGCGTCAGGTAGGTGACGTCGTGCCCGGCCACGGCCAGGCGCTCGGCGAGGTTGCGGTACCAGCGCTCGGCGCCGCCGACCGTATGCGGGAACAGGCAGTCGTAGACCAGGCAGATCCGCGTCATCCGTAGTACCTCGACACGGTGAGGAGCATGGCGAAGAGGCTGTGGGCCATGGCCAGGACGACGAGCGCGGCCCCCAGCGCGGGCGCCCACCGGCGCGGGGCGGCCCGGGCGGCGAGCACGACGAAGACGGCGTAGAGCGGGAGCAGGGGGAACAGGTAGCGGGCCTGCTCGAAGACGAAGCCGGTCGCGGTCCGGTAGCGGATCCCGTCGTAGCCGATGGCGCCGAGCAGCCCGACCGCCATCACCCCGCCGGCGAGCGCCAGCGGGCCGAGCCCGGACAGCTCGCGCCGCGCGCGCCAGAGGCCGACGAGGGCGAGCGCCACGAGGACGAGGCAGCCGTCCCAGGCGAGCTGGTAGACGCGCGGAGCGAAGCCGTAGTCGAGCCAGCCGAAGTGCCCGATCGCCCCGTTGAAGAAGTACTCCCGCAGCCGCGGGCCGGGGAAGTAGACGTGGTTCATGAACGGGAGCTTGGGCAGGTAGAGCTGCCAGGTGTAGTCGAGCGTCTCGCGCAGCGAGACCACCCGGTGGCCCGGGAGCGGCCCGGTGGCGGCGCCGACGAAGCCGCCCGCCGTCGGGCCGCCGCGGTGCCAGGCGGTGGCGTTGAGGATGCCGTAGGCGACCAGGGGGACGGCGGCGACGGCCACCGCCACGGCGGCCCCGAGCCCGGCCGGCCGGCGGGCGGGCGGGCGGGCCCGCCAGACGAGGAGGACGAGGGCGAGGGCGATCCCCGGGACGAGCGCGACGAAGGTCAGCTTGCCGAGCAGCCCGATCGCGGCGGCCGCCCCGATCAGGGCGCCGCGGCGCGGTGTCAGCCCCCGGCGGTGGGCGCGGGCGAGGGCGAGGAAGGTCGCCGCCGAGGCGAGGAAGAGCAGGCTGTCGGAGTGGACGCCGGCCGCGATGAAGTCGAACTGCGGCTGGAAGGCGACGACCAGCGCGCCGGCGCTCCACGCCCAGGGGAGCGCGGGGAAGACCTCGCGCAGGAAGAGGAAGACGGCGAGCGCGGTCAGGCCGGCGAGGAGCGCCGAGAGGAGGCGCATGAGCTCGAGGCGGTCGAGGATGTCCCCCGACGGCGAGAGGCGGTAGGGGATGGCGGCCAGCGCGTAGTAGAGGGGCGGCTGATTGCTGACCGAGGTCGAGCCGCCCGCCCCGCGCGGGCTCGCGCCGGCCAGCGCCCGGCGCAGGTTCGCGTCCTCGCCCGGTGTGACCACGCCGCGTTCGGCCGGGTGGCCGACCACGTCGAAGAAGAAGAGGCTGTTCAGCGCCGCGCGCTCCTGGGGGAGAGCGCGGGCTGCGGGCCCTGGGGCGGCGGCTTCCCGGTCTCGGCGAGGTACTGGGCGTAGGCGAAGTGGTCGGTCTCGTCGGGCACCTGGAAGGGCGGGATCAGCGCGGTCCAGATCGCCGCGTTGACGAACGCGACGATCAGGACCACCCAGGCCGCCCGCGGCAGCCGGGCGGTCACGGCGCCTCGCGCACGAGCAGGCGCAGCGCCGCCGCCCACGCGCCGAGCAGGAGGATCGCGCACAGGGGCAGCGTCCAGGTCCCGAAGAAGCCGGCCTTGCCGAGGCCGAAGCGCCGGTCGATCGCGCCCGCCTGCGACCACCAGCGCTTCGGGCCGCCGCCCGGGAGGTAGACGACGGTGATCCGTCCGAGTTGGAGCACGCCGTTCACCACCTCGTCGGACGGGTCCGGCGGGCTCCCGACCCCGGCGAGGACGACCTTCGACGCGCCGGTGATCCGCAGGCAGACCCGGGTGGCGGCCGCGGCGTCGCGGGCCGGGGCGAGGGGGATCGAGATCGGCCCCTCCGGGCCGCCGGCCGGCCGGCTCCCGGCGGTGACGATCCGTCCGGTCGCGTCGAGGAAGCGGAGATCGACCCGGGGCACGGGGCGGCCGTGGGTCCCGACCACGACCTGGGCGGCCGCGGCGCCGGGCGCGAGGTCGGGGTTCGGCTGGCAGAGCTCTCCGCCCGGCGGGAGGGTGGCGGCGAAGCCGACCGGGACGACGTGGTTGCCCGCGCTCAGCTGCGTCCGGCCGGAGAGGGTGAGGACGACCGCGACCGCCAGGAGGACGAGGGCGGCGGCGAGCACGAGGCGGACCCGCATGTCAGCTTCGCTTGGCGGAAATGGTGGTCGAGCCCGGCCCAGGTTGGGGAGCGCGCGGGCCGGCCATCGTAGTCGACCGGCCGGCGCCCGGCCAATCGTTAAGCTGTGCTATCGCGCATCCCCGCCACTTTCCTCCCCGGCGGGCGGTTTCAACGCTGGCAACCCGGCCGTGACGACCCCTCAGTGAGCACCCTCGAGCAGAAATCTGCCGCCCCGCGGGCGGGGGAGCGCCCGCCGCGCGTCTCCGTGGTGATCCCCTGCCTCAACGAGGAGGAGAACATCGAGCGCTGCGTCGCCGCCGCCGCGGCGGCCATGGCCGGCGCCGGGCTCCCGGGCGAGGTGGTCGTCGTCGACAACGCGTCGACCGACCGCAGCGCCGAGCTCGCCGCCCGGGCGGGCGCCCGGGTGATCGGCGAGTCCCGCCGCGGCTACGGGAGCGCCTACCTGGCCGGCTTCGCCGCGGCCCGCGGCGACTACATCGTCATGGCCGACGCCGACCTGACCTACGACTTCGCCGAGATCCCCCGCTTCGTGGCCCAGCTCGACGAGGGCGCCCAGCTGGTCATGGGCGACCGGATGGACAACATCCAGCCCGGGGCGATGCCCTGGCTGCACCGCTACATCGGCAACCCCGTGCTGACCGGGATCCTCAACCTCTTCTTCCGCACCGGCGTCCACGACGCCCATTGCGGGATGCGCGCCCTGCGCCGCGACGTCCTCCCGGTCCTCGACCTGCGCACGCTGGGGATGGAGTTCGCCTCCGAGATGGTGATCCGGGCGTCCAAGGAGGAGCTGCGGATCGCCGAGGTGCCGATCCACTACCACCCGCGGGGCGGGGAGTCCAAGCTCTCGAGCTTCCGCGACGGGTGGCGCCACCTGCGCTTCCTCCTCGTCCACAGCCCGACGCACCTCTTCGTGATCCCGGGGGCCCTCCTGGCGGCGCTCGGCGCGATCGTCTCGCTGACCGTGGTCGCCCACCTCGACATCCTCGGCCGCCGCTGGGACCTCCACGCGGAGATCGTCGGCGCGCTCCTGACCATCGTCGGCTCCCAGGTCCTGGCGCTCGGGCTCTGCGCCCACGCCTACGGCACGTACTTCATGGGCGAGAAGGACGCCTGGTTCGACCGCATGCGGGCCCGCTTCCGGCTCGAGCACGGCCTCCTGCTCGGCGGCGGGATCATGCTCGCCGGGCTGATCGCCGGGGCGACCATCGTCGGGCGCTGGATCGACCGCGGGTTCGGCGCCATCTCCGAGGAGCGCCTGGCGATCGTCGCGGCCGAGCTCTTGATCGTCGGCATCCAGGTGTTCTTCTCCTCGTTCCTGCTCAGCATCCTGGGGCTGCGCCGAGTCGAGCGCCGCTGAGCCCGATGGCGGTCAGCGTGGCGGCGGAGCGCTCGGCCCTCAGCACGCGGAGCGCCGTGTCCGTGGCCGGGTTGTCCAAAGGCTTCCGCCTGCCCCATCAGCAGTACTCGACGCTCAAGGAGCGGATGCTCCACCCGTTTCGCTCGAGCACCTACGACGAGCTGAAGGCGGTCGAGGACATCACGCTGGAGATCCCCCAGGGCGAGTTCTTCGGCATCGTCGGGCGCAACGGGAGCGGGAAGAGCACGCTGCTGAAGTGCCTGGCCGGCATCTACCGGGCCGACCGGGGCACGATCGCCATCCACGGGCGCCTGTCGCCGTTCATCGAGCTCGGGGTCGGCTTCAACGCCGACCTCACGGCCCGGGACAACGTGATCATCAACGCGATCATGCTCGGCCTGTCCCGCAAACAGGCCCGGGCGCGCTTCGACGAGGTCCTGGCCTTCGCCGAGCTCGAGGAGTTCGTCGACCTCAAGCTCAAGAACTACTCGTCGGGCATGACCGTCCGCCTCGCCTTCGCCGTGGCCATCCAGGTCGACGCCGACATCCTCCTGATCGACGAGGTGCTCGCCGTCGGGGACATCTCCTTCCAGCAGAAGTGCTACGAGGAGTTCCACCGGATGCAGCGGGAGGGGCGGACGATCGTCTTCGTCACCCATGACATGTCGGCGGTCGAGCGCTTCTGCGACCGGGTGGCGCTGCTCGAGCGCGGGGTCATGGTCGAGCTCGGCGACCCGCGCACGGTGACCCGCGCCTACAACGAGCTCAACTTCGGGCGCCTGGCCCACGAGACCACCGAGGCGGCGTTCCATCGGTCGGGGACCTTCGTCTCCGAGGGCTGGTTCGAGGACGCCGCGGGCGCCCGGGTCGGGGCGCTGGCCCAGGGCGAGCCGATGCGGGCGTGCTTCGAGATCCACGTCCGCGAGGCGCTCGAGGATCCGGTGATGGCGGTGACCCTGCGCAACGAGGCCGGGCAGACGATGGTCGTCGGACGCAGCGACCGGCACGGCGTCGGGTCGGGGTCGTTCGCCGCCGGCGAGCGGATCGTCGCCTCGTTCGAGTTCGAGAACTGGCTGGCCCCGAGCCGCTACACCCTGAGCCCGTCGGTCGCCCGCGCCGGGACCGGGGCCGACGCGATCGCCGTCGCCGAGGACATCGCCTCGCTCGTCGTCCACGGCATCCCGACCGGCGGCGTGCTCGACCCGCCGCAGCGCTTCGAGGTCCGCCGCGGATGAGCGCCCCGGGGCGGATCGCCGGGCGGACGCGACCCGCCCGCCCGCACGGGCCGTCGGCCTTCGGCTCGGACCTGCGCCGCTTCTGGTCGCTGACGATGACCCTCGCGCGGACCGAGTTCAAGCTCCGCTTCTTCGGCTCGGTGCTCGGCTACGTCTGGTCGCTGATGCGACCGCTGATGCTCTTCGGCGTCCTCTACTTCGTCTTCGTGGTCATCGCCCGGTTCGCCCAGTTCCCCTTCTACGCCGTCTACCTCCTCGCCTCGATCGTCCTCTTCACCTACTTCGCCGAGGTCACCGGGGCCTCGGTGACCTGCCTGGTCGCCCGCGAGGGGATGCTCCGCAAGGTCCGCTTCCCGCGCATGGTGATCCCGCTGGCCGTCTCGCTGACCGCGCTCTTCAACCTGGGCATGAACCTGATCGCCGTGCTCGTGTTCGCCCTGATCTCGGGCCTGCGCCCCCGGTGGACCTGGCTGGAGATGCCCGTCCTCATCCTCCTCCTCGTCGTCTTCGCCACCGGGATCGGGATGCTCCTCTCCGCCCTCTACGTCCGCTACCGGGACGTCCAGCCGATCTGGGAGGTCGTCTCGCAGGCGCTCTTCTACGCCTCGCCGGTGCTCTACGCGATCGACAAGGCCCGCGGCCACCGGATCCTCGGCATCGACGCCGAGCATGCCCTGATGGCCAACCCGCTGGCCGTGGTGTTCACCCAGATGCGCCACGCCGTGCTCCCCCCCGATCCGCGCGCCCAGTCGGCGGCGACGGCGATCGGGGGTTGGCCGCACCTGCTGGTGCCCCTCGGTATCGTGGGCGCGGTCTTCGTGTTCGGCCTCTGGTTCTTCAACCGCGAGGCGCCGAGAATCGCCGAGAACCTCTGATGGAAGCTGCCACGCCACAGTCGATAGCCGTCGGCGGCGAGGCCGAGCCGGCCCATCTCCACGAGGAGCTCGCCGCCCTGCGCACCCAGGTGCTGGCACTCGAGGCCGAGCTGGCCGAGACCCACCGCCGCGCCAACGAGGCGATCGCGGCCGCCCAGGAGCGGGTCTACTGGCTCGATCGCTGGCACGTCGACCTCAACGAGCTGATGCTCCGGCGCTGGGCGATCAACGCGCGAGCGATCCTCCGCGGGCTGCGGGGGACGATGCGGCGGCTGCGGCGGTTCTCGCGCGCGCTCCGATGAGCCCGCCCGGCGTCTCGGTGATCGTCCCGGTCAGGGACGGCGAGCGCTACCTCGAGGAGCTCCTGGCCGGTCTCTCGGCCCAGGGCGAGCGCCTCGAGATCCTGGTCATCGACTCGGGCTCGCGGGACCGCTCGCCGGACATCGCGCGGGCGGCCGGCGTCGAGCTGCTCGAGATCCCGGCCGGCGACTTCGGCCACGGGCGCACGCGCAACCTCGGCGCCGAGCGCACGTCCGGCGAGCTGATCTGCTTCCTCACCCAGGACGCGACGCCGCTCCCCGGCTGGCTGGCCGCCTACCGGGAGGCCTTCGGGCTGGCCGACCGCGTCGGGGCCGCCTTCGGCCCCCACCTGGCCCGGCCGGACACGAGCCCGATGATCGCCCGCGAGCTGGCCGAGTTCTTCGCGGTCTTCGGGGCCGAGCCGGCCGTCCAGCGCGCCGGGGATGCGAGCTTCCTCTCCAACGTGAACGCCTGCTACGCCCGGGAATGCTGGGCCGAGCTGCGCTTTCGCCAGCTCCCCTACAGCGAGGACCAGGCGTTCGGCGCCGATCTCCTGGCCGCCGGCTGGGCGAAGGTCTACCACCCGCGGGCGGCTGTCCTCCACGCCCACGACTACGGGGCGACCGCGTTCATGCGCCGCTACTTCGACGAGTACCGGGGCCTGCGCGAGTCGATCGGCCACATCGAGCCGATCGGCCTGCGCTCGGGCGCGCGGGACGTGCGCCGCCTGGTCGGGGGCGACATCCGCTGGATGGTCGAGCGCGGGTACGCCCCGGCCGACCGGGCGCGGTGGGGGGGACGGGCGGTCGTCCACCACGGCGGGCGGAAGGTCTTCTCGGCCCTCGGATCCCGGGCCGGGCGGCTGCCGCCGGCGCTCCAGCGCCGGCTCTCGCTCGAGCGGCGGGCGGCGCCGCCGCCGCCCGACCCGCTCGAGCCGGTCGACCCACCCCGACCGGTCGAGCCGCCCGGGTCCGCGGCCGTCCCGGTTCCCCGCCTGAAGGGGGGTCACGAGTACGACTCGATCTCCCGCCTGCTGCGCGACGGCCCCGTCCCGCTGCGCGACCCGGTGCCCGGTATGGCCGAGCGCGACTGCCTGCACCTGGCCTTCGTGATCCCGCCGTTCGGGATCGGCTCGGGCGGCCACAACATCGTCTTCCAGCTCGTCGATCAGCTCGAGCGGCGCGGGCACACCTGCTCGATCTGGGTCTTCGATCCGTTCGGCGAGCGGGCGAGCGAGTGGCCGGCGGTGGTGCGCCGGACGATCATCGAGAACTTCGCCCCGATCCGGGCCCCCCTCCACAAGGGGTTCGAGCACTGGCGCGGGGCCGACGTGGTGGTGGCGACCGGGTGGCAGACGGTCTACAGCGCGCTCGGGCTGCCCGGGGTCCGGGCCCGGGCCTACCTGATCAACGACCACGAGCCGGAGTTCTACGCGACCTCGGTCGAGTCCCGCTGGGCCGAGCTGACCTACGGGCTGGGGCTCTACGGGATCTGCGGCAGCCCGTGGCTGCGCGAGCTCTACGCGATGCGCTACGGGGGCGTCGGCGGCACCTTCCAGTACGGGGTCGACCACGCGGTCTACCGCCCGCTCGGGCGCCCCCGCCGGTCGGACACGATCGTCTTCTACGCCCGCGCGGTGACCGGACGCCGCGCGGTGGCGCTCGGGCTGATGGCCCTCGCCGAGCTCCACGTCCGCCGGCCCGACGTCCGCATCGTGATGTTCGGCGAGACCCACCCGATGTCCACGGCGTTCCCCTACGAGCACCTCGGCGTGGCGAGCGCCGAGCAGCTGGCGCGGCTGTTCAACGAGGCGACGGTCGGCCTCTGCCTGTCGTTGACCAACTACTCGCTGATCCCCCAGGAGATGCTCGCCTGCGGCCTGCCGTGCGTCGACCTGCTCGGGGCGAGCGCCGAGTCGGTCTTCGGCCGCGACGGGCCGGTCACCCTCGCCCCGTTCGACACCGACGCGGTGGCCGGGGCGCTCGACGACCTCCTGGGCGACGAGGAGCTCCGCCGGCGCCGATCGGCGCAGGGGGTCGCCTTCGTGGCCGAGAACTCCTGGGCGAGGGCGGCCGGGCAGGTCGAGCGGGAGCTCCGCACGGCGCTGCGCCTGCGCGAGGAGGGTCGCGAGCTCCCGGCCCCGGCCCTCGCCGGGGTCGCCCGCCGCCGCCGCGGGGGCGCCGAGCGGCTCGGGCCCACCGACCTCGCCCGGTCGCTGCCCCCGGTCACCGTCGCGGCGGAGCCGGTCAGCCACCGGCTCGTGAGCCGCCTGGCCGCCGAGGACCTCGCCGCGGTCGCGGCCGCCCTGACCCCGGACGAGCGCGCGATGTGGAACGCCTGGCCGCCCGAGCGCCGCCAGCTCCTGACCCTGGCCTACGGGGTACACCACCGCGTCGCCGGCGTGCTCGAGCGGACCGGCCTGCGCGCGGCCATGCCCCCCGACGGGGTCCACGCGATGGCCCGCGACGCGCTCGCCGCCGGCGGGGGCTACTGGTACGCCGACCTCGTCGCCGAGGCCCTGGCCGGGGCCGGGGCCGACCTGTGGGCGGTCCGCGACGGCCTCGACTTCGGGGCCTCCTCCGGGCGGGTGGTACGGGTGCTCGCCGCGGCTCACCCCGAGGCCCGCTGGACGGGCTGCGACCCGAACGCCTCGGCGATCTCCTGGGCTCGGGCCAACCTGCCGGGGATCGACTTCTTCGTCAGCCCCGAGGATCCGCCGCTCGCCTGCCCCGACCGGGCCTTCGACCTCGTCTTCGCGATCTCCGTCTGGTCGCACTACGACCGCCGGGCGGCGGTGCGCTGGCTGGCCGAGATGGCCCGCCTCCTGCGCCCGGGCGGTCACCTCCTGATCACCACCCACGGCCCCCAGTCGGTCGCCTACCACGCCGAGCGGGCCACCCGCTCGCCGAGCCAGCTGCTCGAGATCGTCCGCGCCCTCCACCGCGAGGGGTTCTGGTTCGCGCCCGAGTTCGGGGCGGCCGGCGACTGGGGGGTCGTGCATCCCGAGTGGGGGACCGCCTTCCTCACCTCCGAGTGGCTGCTCAGCCAGATCGGGAGCCGCTGGCACGTCGCCCACTTCATGCCCGGCTGCGTCGAGGGCAACCAGGACGTGTACGTCCTGCGCCGGGTCTAGTCTAGTGGTCCGTCCGGTAAGTTCGTGTGCCATTCGGCGAGGTCCGGGGGCCGCGTGGCCAGGACGCAGAAGCGGCGGCATACTGGACGTATTCCGAGCTTCGAGGACGCCGCCGCGCGGTCATCCGGGCCCGCCCAATGGTGCAGGAACTTGCTGGACGGACCACTCGGTCTAGGAGCCCTCGGTCTGGCTCGAGCCGAACGCCTGGCTCGTCCGGGTCAGGGTGACGAAGGCGAGGCCGCCGAGCATGTTGCCGGCCGCGGCGATGCCGAAGTTCTGGGCCACGTCGAGCCAGCCGAGGCCGGCGGCGCCGAAGCGGATGCCGAAGATCATCTCGAGCGTGACCACGATCACGTGGTCGAACGACCCCAGGGCCAGGAGGACGCCCGCGATCCAGGCCACGAGGACGCGGCCGCCCGGGGTCCGGCTGCCCTCGACCAGCCAGGTCATCAGGGTGATCAGGGCCCCGCCGGCGATCGCGCTGGCGAAGGCGGTGGCCACGCTGTAGTGATCGAAGCGGATGGCGATCGACTGGAGGCCGTGGCCCGCCCCGGTCGGGAGGACCCCGTGGGTGGTGACGATGAGGATGAGGACGCTCCCGCCGACGATGTTGAAGACCGGCGAGACGGTCCACAGCTGCGCGAGCTTGAGCTTCGAGGCGATGCCCTCCTCGAGCCCGGTGACCGGGACCATGAAGTTCTCGGTGAACAGCTCGGACCGGCCGATGGCGATGAAGACGAAGGCGATGCCGAAGGCGAGGGCGCCGACGAGGTGGCCGACCTGGGTGCCGAAGTGCGGGGTCACGGCGGCGTCGGCCGAGGCGAGCGCGATCACCCCGAAGACGACGTCGAATCCGGCCACGAGCGAGGAGGAAACCAGCTCGAGCGGCGAGCGACTGAGCCGTTCGCGGCCCTCCCGGCGCATCTCCCGGTAGATCTCATGGGGCTCCGGGGCATCGCTCATGCCGAGCCGCCGCGCGGTGTCTGGGCTCGGGGCATGCCGGCGCCGGGTACCCCGGGCCGGCGGCGCCGAAACTCAGCGGCGGCGCCGCCGCTTGAGGATCTCGACGAGCCCGGCGCCCGGGGCCGGGGCGACCGCGGCGCGGGTGGCCGCGGCGACGGCGTGCTCGAGCTGCTCCTCGAGCCGGTCGATCCTCCGCTGGCGGTGCTCGAGCTCGCGCTCGAGGTCGTCGATCGCGGCCGCCCGGGCGGTGAGCTCGGCCAGCCGGGCCTCGGTCCGCGCGATGTAGGAGGGCGCCGCCGAGTCGGCCTTGCCGAGCAGCAGGCGGCTCAGCTGGGTGTTGCGCCGGCGCAGCTGGGTGTTGGCCCGCTCGAGGCCCTGCATGTAGCGGTTGTGGTTGGGGGCGACGGCCAGCTGGAGGCGCGCGCGGTGGGCGGCGGCGGGGTCGAGGCCGCACACCAGCAGGTAGTGGTTGGCGTAAGGCGGCTCGGCCCGCTCGAGCCCGTCCAGCCGGGTCTCGAGGTCGCCGGCCTCGTCGATCACGATCAAGGATCCCTCGGCCAGGTACTGGTGGACGACCGTCGCGCCCGGGAACGCGCCGAATGCGGCGCGGGCCGAGGCGTACCCGAAGTCGGTGAGATGGAACTCGTTGTCCTCGCCGAGCCCGCGGCTGTTGGGGACCGACGCGATCACCGCCACCCCGTCCGCCGCGTGCCGGCGCAGCTCGCCGAGCGTCGCCTCGACGTCCGGCAGGTGCTCGAGGCCCTCGAAGCAGACGATCGCGTCGAAGCGGCCGGCCAGGTCCCGGCGCAGGAACGCCGTCGCGTCGGCCAGCTCGAAGGTGATCGCCCCGGCCCGGCCGAGCGCCTGCGTGGCGAGATCGATCGTCGCCGCGTCGTAGTCCACGCCGTGGACCGTGGCCGCGCGGGTGGCCAGGATCTCGGCGCCGTAGCCGGTCCCGCAGCAGAGGTCGAGGACCCGGAGCCCGCCGCACAGGGCGGCGGCGAACTCGTAGCGGTGGAGGTGCTCGCCGGCGATCAGCGTCGGCTCGGCGACCGCCGCCAGGGTCAGTCGTTCCTGAACTCCCATCGCACCTCCCTCTCGCGCATCCCGGCCGCCATCTCCTCGCGCAGCCGCCCGGTGTGGGGAAAGCCGAGCTGGCGGATCATCGAATTCTCGCGCACCCGGTAGCGGAACAGGCGCTCGGGGACGACCAGCCCGAAGTGCCCGGCCCGGGCCAGGCGCCGGTAGAGGTCCCAGTCCTCGTAGCTCGTGAGCTCCTGGCTGTACTGGAAGCCCGCGTCGAAGATCCACCGGCGGAGCAGGGCGACGGCGTCGCCGGCGACGTTGTCGCGCTCGATCATCGCCGTCCGGTTGCCCAGCGGCTGGAAGCCGGCATTCGGCTCCGCGAGGAGCTCACCCCGCTCGTCGACGTAGCTCGACCAGGAGGTCGCGAAGGCGAGGCTCGCATCGGCCTCGAGGATGGCCAGGGTCCGCTCGACGAAGGTCGGCTCGAGGACGTTGTCGGCGTCGAGCGGGACGACGTAGCGGCCCCGCGACTGGGTGATGCCGAAGTTCCGCGCCGCGCCGAGGCCCGAGTTCGTCTGGGCGAGGACGCTCAGCGGATACTCGGCCGCCAGCTCGCCGAGGATCCAGTCCTCCTCGGCGAAGGACCCGTCGTTGACCACGATGACCTCGGTCGCCCGGTGGGTCTGGGCGAACGCCGAGGCGACGGTGGCGGCCACGTGCGCGGCGAGGCCGTGGTAGGGGATCACGATCGAGACGACCGGCGCCCGCGGCGGCGCCACCCGCGAGCCGGGCGCGGGCCGGGCGGGCGGCCGGGGCGACCAGCGAGCCGGCGCGTCGAGCAGCTCGCGGTAGGCCGGGAGGATCGCCGCCGGGTCGACGAGCTCGGCGAACACCTGGGCCGGAAGGCCGGCCAGGCGCGGGCGCTCCATCTCCTCGCGGTCGAAGAGCAGGCGCTCGATCACCACGGCCAGGCCCTCGGCGGTCGTGTCGGCGGTCAGCCAGCCGCTCGCCCCGGGGCGGACGATCTCGACGAAGCCGCCGACCGGGGTGGCGATGATCGGCCGGTTGGCCTGGAGCGCCTCGAGCGCGACGTAGGGCCACGCCTCCCACAGCGACGGCAGCACGACGACGTCGGACTCGGCCAGCATCGCGTGGAGCTCCTCGAGCGAGAGCGAGGGGACGAAGTCGATCCGGGGGTCGCAGCCGGCCATCAGCTCGAGCGTGGCGGCCATCGAGGTGGCGAGCGGAGCCGTCGCCGTGTCGCCCCCCACCAGGGTCAGCCGCAGGTCCGAGCTGTCGATCGAGGTCACCGCCCGGAGCAGGTTCTGGACGCCCTTGCGCCGCTCGAGACGACCGAGGTAGAGGAGCCGCAGCGGCGCCGCCGGATCCCGGGGGCGCTCGGGCGGGCCCGGAGTCCGCCACGCGGCGTAGGGGTAGCGGATGTGCCGGGCCGGGGCGAGCTCCCCCGGCCCGTAGAAGCGCTCGTAGGCCGCGCGGGTGTCGCCGCCCTGCCAGACGACGAAGTCCGCGTCGCGCAGGGCGAGGCGCTCGAGGGCGCAGGTCGCCCGGCTGACGAAGTCCTCGCTGATGCTGCCGTCGAGGACGGCGCACATCTCGGCGCTCGTGTGGAGTCGGATGGCCACGCGCGACGCGGCGAGGAACGGGTCGCCGGCCCGCCGCGCCTGCACGGTGACCGCGCCCTCGCCGAGGTAGTCGGAGAACTCGATCAGGTCGGGCCCGTGCCCCGGGTAGGTCGCCCGCAGCGCGTCGAGCACGCGGGCGCTGTAGCGGTGGATCGGGCTGTAGTAGCCGCCGACGTCGCCGGCCGCCACCTCGGGCACGAAGACGAGCTCGACCTCCGCCGGGGGCAGGCGGGGGTCGCCGGCGGCGCGGAGCTCTTCGTAGCGGACCCGATGGGCGCTGCTCGTGAACAGCTTGACCTCGCCGAGCTCGGCCAGGAGCCGGGCGGCCGAGCTCACGTAGAAGCCGATCCCCCCGCCGCCGAACGGGAAGAGCTCGCGCGAGACGAGCGCCAAGCGCGGCATCAGCCGCCGCGCACCCGCTCCACGACGGCCCGCAGCGGCGTGGTCAGCCGCCAGCTCCAGGAGGCCATCAACGAGCGCCAGAGGTCCTCGTGGTGGCGGGCGACGCTCCGCAGGCGCCTGACCTCGTGCTCGGCCGCCTTGAGCTCGCGCTCGAGGCGGGCGATCACCTGGGCCTGGCCGGGGTCGATCGGGCGGCCACCGTAGCGCGCGCCCGGACCGCGGGCCGCCTCCCGGGCCAGGACGTAGTCGCGGACCTCGGCGAAGAGCTCGGCGGTCGGCAGGCAGCGCTCGTCGACCACCGACCCGGTCCGGTAGCGCAGGCGCGCCGCGTCGACCAGCACGAGCCCGAGGCCGCCCCCGAACTCGTGGCCGGGCTCTGCGGCGAGCATGTGGCCGGGGACGAAGTCCGCCTCGAAGAGGGCCACCTTCGGCCAGGCGGAGAAGCGGACCGAGTCGACCTGCCGGCGCACCCCCGGCGCGGTCGTCCCGGCGACGAGGACGACGGACCGGGCGAGGGCCGGCGAGTCGAGCAGGGCCAGGAGCTGGCGGGCGACCCCGGCCTCCGCTTCGAGGAGGACGAAGTCGACGTCGCGCCCGGCCCCGGCGAGCTCGGCGAGGAGGGCGGGCAGGAGCTCGTCCGGATCGCCGAGGTGGGAGGTGACGCCCGGGACGCCGGCCGCGGTGGGGCCGAGCGAGTGGACCTCGGCGGCGTGGTGGGCGATCCGCGCCACGCCACCGGGCACCGCTCCGACCTCGATCGCGAGCTCGGGCCGGCACTGGGCGAGGACTCCCTCGAGCGCCGCCCGCTCGCCCCGGGACAGCCGCCCGGCGGAGTCTTCGAAGATCTCCACCTCAGAGCGGCGCGGGCGTGAAGCGAAACGGGAGCTCGGGGGCGAGCTCGCGCAGCCGGGGCGCCGTCGCGTCGCGGTCCGAGACGATCCGCTCGGCCGCGGGGATCGGCCAGTGGATGCCGATCTCCGGGTCGTCGTAGGCGACGCCGCGCTCGAGCCCGGGGTCGTAGTAGCCGGTCTGGCGGTAGATCACGTCGGCGAGCTCGCTGAGCACGCAGAAGCCGTGGGCGAAGCCGACCGGCACGAGCAGCTGGGCGTGGGTCGCGTCGTCGAGCACGAAGGACTCCCAGCGCCCGAAGTGCGGCGACCCGGGCCGGACGTCGACCACCACGTCGAGGATCTCCCCCCGGGCGCAGCGCACGAGCTTGGCGATGCCCTCCCCCAGCTGGAAGTGCATGCCGCGGACGACCCCGCGGCGGGAGCGGGAGTGGTTGTCCTGGACGAACTCGACCCCGTCCCCGAGGTCGAGTTCGGCGAGGCGGTCGTGGCGGAAGGTCTCGACGAAGAAGCCCCGGGCGTCGCCGTGGATCACCGGCTCGAGGAGCAGCGGGCCGTCGAGGCTGGTGGGCCGCACGCGCACTGCGCGCAAGGTTAGAGGCTCGGGGCTCGCCGGGCGGCCAACGCGCGATGGGGTCGCGGCGATACCGTGCGTGCGATGCGGATGTGGCGAGGAGCGGCGATTTGCTAGGCGGGGCGGCGGACATGGAGAGCGTCGGCGCCCGCCCGATCCCCGAGTTCGCCGGGACCGGGAACGTCTGGCCGCGGGGCACCCGGCTCGAGGCGGTGCGCACCGCCTCCGTCGCCTACCGCGAGCGCCTGCGGGCGGGCGGGCGCATCCGGGCGGTCGAGACGCACGCGATCACCGCGACGAGCCACCCGACCCGCTTCGCCCTCCACGGCGCGGCGATCGCCCCCAACGTGCCCTACGTGCTCCTGGTCAGCCGCGTGATGATCGTCCAGTACGAGGACTTCGCCGGCCGGCCGCGCACCCTCCTCTGGGAGCCGACGATCCCCGACGGCGCCGCCGAGGCGCCCTTCCACGCCCAACTGGAGGACCGGGTGGCCCGCCTCCCGGGGGGCAAGTACCTGGCCCACAACGTGTTCGCCAAGGAGTACTCCTCGCTCGGCCAGGCCCTGGCCACGGCCGGCGTCGACCCCGGCGCGGTCGACTACGTCTCCTTCGGCCACCTCCAGGCGCAGGATCCGCGCCTCCTGATCGGCACCACCGAGCCCTGGGCCGACGAGCCGCTCCCGCGGGCGCCGATGCTGCCCAACGCCCGCCTGATCGTCCAGCGCCGCGAGGCGGCCACGTTCGCCTCGATCCATCCCATGCAGTGGGCCTGGTACGTCGACGGCGGCATGGACGACATCGTCGAGCCGTCGGTCGTGCTCGTCGACGGCGACCTCGAGCTCGGGGTCGGGGTCGCCCTGATCGCCACGCCGGGCAACACCGACGGGCACCAGTCGCTCGTCCTCAACACGCCGGACGGGCTCTGGGTCGTCTCCCACAACGGCGTCGCCCTCGACAACTGGCAGCCCCAGCTCTCGAAGATCCCCGGCGTCCGCGCCCACGCCGACTTCTTCAACCGCGAGGTCGTGCCCAACGCGAACACGCTCGAGGACTCGCTCGACCTCTACGACTCGATGGTCAAGGAGAAGACGCTGGCCTCCCCGTCCCGGCCCGACCCGTCCTGGCTCCAGATCCTCCCCGCCCGCGAGCTGGTGGAGTCCCGCCGTCACTGGCCGGTGCTCCCGACCCACGCCCACGGCGAGCTCGCCTACGGGACGCTCGCCCGCTGACCGGCAACCAACCGTCGTCCCGGGCGCCGGGGACGGCCCCGGAGGGCGTCCGCGGCGCCGGGGACGGCCGGGTCAGCCGTTGAGCTGCTTCTTCAGCGCGCTGGCCGCCGAGAACTTCGCCGCGTTGCTCGCCGCGATCTGGATCGTCTCCCCGTTCGCCGGGTTGCGCCCGCTGCGGGCGGCGCGATGGCTGACGCTGAACTTGCCAAAACCGGCGACCGAGACCTCTCCCCCGCTGGCCAACTGCTCGGCGATCGCCTCGAACGCGGCGTCGACCGCCTCCTTGGCCTGGCCCACACCGATACCGGTGCTCTGCGCGACCTTGCCAGCCAGCTCGTTCTTCGTCATGACGCTCCTCTCTGAAGTCAGTAAGGCCCCACGCTAACGGGTCCGACGGACAGGCGGAGCCCGGGAAGCCCCGAGAAACGCCGGAATCTGGCCGGTCGGGGAGGCTGTGACATCCTTGTCGCCGTGTTCGCCCGTGCCCGGGAGCGCTGGCCGCTCAGCTCCGAGACCTACGAGAAGATCGCCCTCGCCGCCCTGGCCTCGCTCGTGCTGGTCGTCCTCACCGGCGCGGCCGTCCGCCTGACCGGATCGGGCCTCGGCTGCCCGACCTGGCCCAGGTGTACACGGACCTCGCTCCAGCCGCAGCTCAACAGCTACGCCCTGATCGAGTTCGGCAACCGGGTCCTGATCTTCTTCGTCTCGGCCGCCGCCCTCCTCGCCGTGGTCGGCGCGCTGCTGCGCCGCCCGGCCGAGCGGCGCCGCGACCTGCTGTGGCTGTCGCTGCTGCTCCCGGTCGGCATCGTCGGGCAGGCGGTGATCGGCGGCGAGTCGGTCCTCCACAAGCTCGCCCCCGGCTGGGTGATGTCGCACTACTGGCTGTCGATGGTGATCCTCGTCGCCGCCTTCGAGCTCTGGTGGCGCTCGCGCCTGGAGCCCGAGGAGCTCGGGCGGCCCGGCGGCGACCGCGCGACGATCCTCGCCGTGCGCCTGGTCGCCGCGGTCGCCGTCGTGGTGATCCTGCTGGGCAGCGCCGCGACCGCCGCCGGGCCCCACGCCGGGGCGTCGGGCACCGGCCAGCTCGTCCAGCGCCTCAACTTCTGGGGCGGCGACACCGTCCGGCGCCTGATCCACCTCCACGGCTACCTGGTCACGCTGATGGGCCTCGGCACGCTCGGCGCCTGGTCGCTCGCCCGCCGGCGGGGCACGGCCGAGCTGGCGCGGACGCTCAGGCTCGTCTGCCTGCTGCTCGCCGCCCAGGGCGTGATCGGGATCGCCCAGTACGAGCTCGCCCTGCCCTCCGAGCTCGTCTGGGTGCACGTCAGCCTGGCCACCCTGACCTGGGTCGGCTACGTCCACGCCTGGACGGCGGCCGGCGCCCTCCCGGGCCGACTGGCCGGCGCGCCACCCCCGGCTCAGGGATCCGGCCGCCCCGAGGAGAGGCCGGCCAGCGCGATCGCCCCGCCGCAGGCGATCAGCAACGCCGCCACGCCGACCCCGTAGCGGAACGCGCTGACCGACGCGGCGGTCGCCGCGGCGGCCAGGCGCGGGCCGCCGCCGGCGAGCCGGATCAGCGGCCGCGTGCGCGCGCCGGCCACCAGGGCGACCTGGGCCGGCTCCAGGCGCGCCGAGGCCAGGCGGGCGTCGAGCACGCCGGTGAACCGGAGCGAGACGACCAGGCCGACGAGGGCGATGGCCAGGAGGCCGGCGACCCGGGCGAGTGCGTTGTTGACCCCCGAGGCGACCCCGGCCCGGCCGGGATCGACGGCGCCGAGGACGGTCGCGGTGAGCGGCGCGACGGTCGCCGACATCCCGAGGCCGAAGACGGCCGCGGCCGGGAGCAGGTCGGTCCAGAAGTCGACGTGGGGGCCCAGGCGGAGGAAGAGGAGGGCCCCGGCCGCCGCGACCAGGGGCCCGGCCCCCATCAGCGGGCGCGGTCCGACGCGGGCGGCCAGGGCGCCGAACCGGCGCGAGAGGAGGACGAGCATGACGGTCACCGGCATCAGCGACAGCCCCGCCTCGGTGGCCCGGTAGCCGGCGATCTGCTGGAGGTAGACGGCGACGAGGAAGGTGAACGCCCCGAGGCCGGCGTAGATCGCGACGGTCGCCGCGTTGGCCACGGCGAAGTCCCGCACCCGGAAGAGCTCGAGCGGGAGCATCGGCTCGGGCGTGCGCCGCTCGTGGGCCACGAACGCGGCCAGGAGGACCGGTCCGGCGGCGAGCGAGCCGAGGACCAGCGGGTCGCCGAATCCGCGGGCCGGCTGCTCGATCAGCCCGAACACCGGGCCGGCGAGCCCGACCGCGCAGAGCGCGCCGCCGCCGAGGTCGAGTGCCCGGCCCCGGGCCGGGAACGACGGGACCGACCGGGCGATCAACCAGAGCGTGGCCAGGACGAGGGGCACGTTCAGGGCGAACACCGCCCGCCAGGAGAGGGCGTCGACCAGCGCCCCGCCGAGCGGCGGCCCGAAGGCGATCGCCGCCGACGTCCAGGCCGTCCACGCGCCGATCGCCGCCCCCCGGGCCGGCCCCTCGAAGGTCTCGGTGATGATGGCCAGCGAGCTCGGCACGAGCAGCGCGGCGAACACCCCCTGGAGCCCGCGGAGGGCCACGAGCACGCCGATCGACGGGGCCAGGGCGCAGAGCAACGAGGCCAGGCCGAACCCGCCGGCGCCGACCGCGAACACCCGCCGGCGTCCGAGCGCGTCCCCCAGCGATCCACCGAGGAGGACGAGCGAGCCGAGCGTCAGGAGGTAGGCGTCGACGACCCACTGCTGGCCGGCGAGCCCGGCGCCGAGGTCGCTCCGCAGGGCGGGCAGGGCCACGTTGACCACGGTCGTGTCGACGAAGACCAGGGCGGAGCCGAGGATGCAGGCGAGGAGGACCAGCGCCGCAGGATCGCAGACCGCGCGAGCCGGCACTAGGCTGTGCCCGTGCGCGTGGGCATCCTCACCGGCGGGGGCGACTGCCCGGGGTTGAACGCCGCGATCCGCGCCGTCGTCCGCAAGGGCATCAACCGGTACGGCGACACGTTCGTCGGCTTCCGGGACGGGTGGCGCGGGCCGGTCGAAGGGCTGACCACGCCGCTGACCCTCGACGCCGTCCGGGGCATCCTGCCGCGGGGCGGGACGATCCTCGGGTCGAGCCGGACCAACCCGTTCAAGGACGGGGGCGCCGGCGTCGAGCCGGTGCTCGCCGCGCTGGCCGAGCTCGACGCCCTGGTGGCCATCGGCGGCGAGGACACCCTCGGCGTGGCCGCGCGCCTCCACGCCGAGCACGGCGCCCGGGTGGTCGGCCTGCCCAAGACGATCGACAACGACCTCGGGGCGACCGACGCGACGTTCGGCTTCGACACGGCCCTCCAGATCGCCACCGACGCGATCGACCGGCTGCACACCACGGCCGAAAGCCACCACCGCAACCTGGTCGTCGAGGTGATGGGTCGCCACGCCGGCTGGATCGCCCTCCACTGCGGCCTGGCCGGCGGCGCCGACGTGATCCTGATCCCCGAGCGCCCGTTCGACATCGCCGAGGTCTGCGCGGCGATCCGCCGCCGCCACGACCGGGGCAGCTACTTCTCGATCATCGTCGCCGCCGAGGGCGCCCTCCCGGCCGGCGGCATCGCCGAGAGCACGGGCGAGCTCGACGACTTCGGCCACGTCCGCCTCGGCGGGATCGGCCGCTGGCTCGAGGGCCAGGTCGAGCAGCTGACCGGGTACGAGACGCGGACGACCGTGCTCGGCCACGTCCAGCGCGGGGGAACGCCCACCGCCTTCGACCGGGTCCTGGCCACCCGGCTCGGCCTCGCCGCGGTGGACGCGGTCCACGCCGGGCGCTTCGGCACGATGGCCGCCCTGCGCGGCAACCGGATCGAGCTGGCCGGGCTCGCCGAGGCCACCGCGAGCCTGCGCACGGTCCCGCTCGAGGACTACGCGCAGGTCGAAGCCCTGCTCGGATGACGCGGCCGGAGACCTTCGACCGGTAGCGACGCCGGGCGACCTCGGCCCGCGGTTCGGGGTCGGAGGCCTCCGGTCGACCGGCGCGGTTCCGGGTCGGACGCTTCGGGGAGACCGACGGTCGTCGTCCGCGACCCGCGACGGTTACGGTCACCGCCCACCGGGTACGCTTCGACTTCTGGGGCGCTCGCCGAGCGTCCGCGACGACCAGGAGGGCCGACATGCCCGGGACCGAGGAGCACCGGACCCCACCGAACCCGGAAAAGAAGGATCTCTTCCCCGACGAGGTCTTCGGCGAGCAGAAGGAAGGCCTCTCGCGGAGCGGCTCCCCCGACTGGGGCGGCGTCGACCTGAGCCTCGGCGACAACGCGGACGCCACGGGCGGGCCGCCGACCAACGACGAGGGCGAAGTCGCCGGGTGACCCCGGCGCCGTCCGCCGGGCGAGCCGGGCGATGGAGAGGGCGCTGACCCGCGCGCGCCGGGCGGCCCTCCTCGCCGCCGGCCTGCTCGGGCTCGCGCTGGCCGCGTCGCCGTCGCCGGCGCTCGCCGGACCCGGCTCCGGCCCGACCGCCGTCGTCGCCCTCGGCGACTCCTACATCTCCGGCGAGGCTGGTCGCTGGAGCGGGAACAGCATCGACCTGCTTCCCGGCAACGACGGAACCGACCGGGCCTGCGTGCCCGGTCTTCTGATCTGCCTGGCCGACAAGACGCGGGTCTATGTCGGCGGGAGCGCCGCGGATGGCTGCCACCGCTCCGACATATCAGAGGTCGTGAGCGCCCACCTCGCCCTCGCCGAGGCGGTCAACCTCGCCTGCTCCGGGGCGGTCACCGCCAACGTCCTGCGCGCGAGCGCCGGCGGCGTGGCCGAGAAGGGCGAGGCCCCGCAGGACGACCAGCTCGCCGGGGTCGCCCGCTCGCACGACGTCCGCCTGATCGTGGTCTCGATCGGCGGCAACGACCTCGGCTTCGCCGGCATCGTCACCGCCTGCCTGCAGGCCTACCTCCTCCAGCAGGGCCCGTGCGCGCCCGCCCAGCAGCAGGCGCTCGACCAGCGCCGGGCCGCGGTGGTCGTGGCCGTCGAGCGGGTGATCGACGACGTCCGGGCCGTGATGGCCGGGGCCGGCTACGCCCCCGCCGACTACCGCCTCGTCGCCCAGACCTACCCCTCGGTGGTGCCCCGGGCCAGCGGCGCCCGCTACGCCCAGGCCGACCCCCGGCGGGTCACCGACGGCTGTCCCTTCTACGACCAGGATCTCGACTGGGCCCACGATCGGGCCGCCCCCGAGATCGGCGACGTCGTCCGCGCCGCCGCCGCCGCCCGCGGCGTCGAGGTGCTCGACCTCCACGGCGCGCTGACCGGCCACGAGATCTGCGCCCGCACCGACGCCGAGGCGACGCTCCTCTCCCGGCCCCCGCCGGGCCGCAGCGAGTGGGGACGCTTCGTCGGGGCGAACACGATCGTCGAGGGTGACCTCCAGGAGGCCTTCCACCCCAACGCCTACGCCCAGCTTGCCCTCGGCCGCTGCCTCAGCCTGCTCGCCGCGGCCGCCCCCGGCGACCACGCCTGCACCGGCGCGGCGGGCGTCGCGCCGGCCGGGATGACGCTCGCGCCCGGTTAGGCCTGCCCGGCGAGCCAGCGGCCGACCTCGCCGGCGACGTGGAGGATCCGCTCGGAACCCGGGTGCTCGGCCCGGAGCTGCTCGAGGTGCGCGGCCGCCTGCGCCGGGCGCCCCACGTTGAGCAGGAGCACCGCCCGGGAGACCTCGATCACCCCGCGGTACTCCCCGGTGAACGGAGCCGCCCCCCGGTCGAAGAGCTCGAGCTTGCGCTCGGCCGGCAGGTCGTTCAGCCGGCGAGGGATCTCCTCGACGGCGATCGCCCGGGTCGAGAGGTAGACGGCCGAGCACCAGGGAACCGCGTCGACCAGCTCGAACGCGTCGGCGAAGAGCCCCATCGTGATCGTCAGGTAGGGCAGCCACTCGTGGATCAGGTCCTGCTGGATGACCACGCTCCGCCCGGGGATCAGGGCCGGGAAGTACTCGCGCACGACGTGGTCGTTGATCTCCCACGACTTGCAGATGTCGATGAACAGGACCTCGACCGGGCCGCCGTCCCACGGGTCCCGGCAGATGTCCCCGGCGTGGACCTCGACGTGCTCGAGCAGCGGCCCGAGCACCTCCTCGAAGCGGGGGAGCATCGACCCGCCGACCGCGATGTCCGGGACCAGCCCCGGGTAGGAGTGCTTGTAGGAGCCGTCGAGCTCGAAGAGGTCGTAGGTCTCGATCGGCCGGCCCCGCCGGGCCCGCCGGTTCTCGGCCCGCCCGGCTGCCAGGGCGATCGTCGAGCCGCCGAGGAAGCAGCCGGCGTCGATGATCGCCCCGTCCCCGCGGACATAGTCGCGGGCGAGCACGTAGAGGAGCTCCCGCTCCTCGACGCTGAGCATCGTCGGCGCGTCGTGCACCACCTGGGGCAGCGTCGCCTCGGTCCACGGGCGCGAGCGCAGCCACGCCGGGCCGGGCGCCCGGCCCGGGAGGCGCCTCACGCCGGCCTGGCCCGCACGCGTCCGCCGAGCTCGACCGTCCCGCCCGGCCCCGGCCGGGCGAGGATCTCGCTGCCCTCGCCCTGGCGGATGGCGATCGGCCGGCCCAGGCGCGCGCACAGGGCGATCGCCGCCGACCCGGTCGCCGGATCCTCGGCGACGCCGAAGTCCGGCGCGAACACCCGGGCGCGGATCCGCCCGCCCGGCTCGTCCTCGAAGGCCCAGTGCATCACGTGCCCGGTGGGCGGCGGCCGGAGCTCGTCCACCGCCGCCGGGCTCGCCTCCCGGCGGAGCTCCCACGGCGGGCAGAAGGCGGGGTCGGCGGAGATCCAGGTGAACGGATCCTCGCGGCGGGTGGCCACCGGCCCGGCCGGCGGGTGGAGCGTCGGGCGCCCGAGCAGCCAGGCGGCCCCGACCAGGGGGTGGCCGGCGAAGGGGAGCTCGATGGTCGGCGTGAAGATCTGGAGGCGCTCGCCGTCCTCGACGAACACCGTCTCGCTGTAGGCGAGCTCGGCCGCGATCCGCTGGCGCTCGTCGGCTTCGATCCCCGCCGCGTCGAGCATCACCCCGAGCGGGTTCCCGGCCTCCCCGTGCGCGTCGACGAAGACCGACAGGACGTGGAGCTCGGGCATCGGCGGCGACTATACGGCGGCCGGGCGGCCCGCGCGAACCGCGGCTTCGTGCTCCACGGCGCCGCTATTTGGGACACTTGCCTGTCCGGTGAGCCCGCGCGATCAGGAGACTGCCCTATGTCCACCAACAGCTTCGGCGCCCGCGCCGAGCTCAAGGTCGGGGAGCGAACGCTTGAGATCTACCGCCTCGACTCCCTGGCAGACCGCTTCCCGGTCGCCCGCCTGCCCTTCTCGCTGAAGATCCTCCTCGAGAACCTCCTCCGCACCGAGGGCAACGGCGCTGTCTCCGCCGCCGACATCGAGGCGCTCGCCGGCTGGGATCCCGCGGCCGTCCCGTCGAAGGAGATCGCCTTCACCCCGTCCCGCGTCCTCCTCCAGGACTTCACCGGCGTCCCCGCCGTCGTCGACCTCGCGGCGATGCGCGACGCCATGGCCGACCTCGGCGGCGACCCGGCCAAGATCAACCCGCTCGTCCCGGCCGAGCTCGTCATCGACCACTCCGTCCAGGTCGACGTCTCCGGGACGCGCGACGCCTTCCGGGCCAACGCCGAGCGCGAGTTCGAGCGCAACGAGGAGCGCTACGCCTTCCTCCGCTGGGGCCAGGACGCCTTCCGCCGCTTCGCGGTCGTCCCGCCCGACACCGGGATCGTCCACCAGGTCAACCTCGAGTACCTCGCCCGGGTGGTGTTCGTCGAAGCTACTCCCCGAGGGGATGTCGCCTACCCGGACACCCTGGTCGGGACCGACTCCCACACGACGATGGTCAACGGCCTCGGCGTGCTCGGCTGGGGGGTCGGCGGGATCGAGGCCGAGGCGGCGATGCTCGGCCAGCCGATGTCCATGCTGATCCCCCAGGTCATCGGCTTCCGCCTCCACGGCCGCCTCCCCGAGGGGGCCACGGCGACCGACCTCGTGCTCACCGTGACCCGCCAGCTCCGCGCCCACGGCGTGGTCGGGAAGTTCGTCGAGTTCTTCGGCGCCGGCCTCGCCAACCTCCCGCTCGCCGACCGGGCGACGATCGGCAACATGTCGCCCGAGTTCGGCTCGACCTGCGCGATCTTCCCGATCGACCGCGAGACCATCCGCTACCTCGAGCTCTCCGGCCGCCCCCCGGAGCTCGTCGAGCTGGTCGAGGCCTACGCCCGGGCGCAGGGGATGTGGCACGAGGAGGACTCCCCGACCCCGGCCTACACCGAGGTGCTCGAGCTCGACCTGGCCAGCGTCGTCCCGAGCATCGCCGGGCCCAAGCGGCCCCAGGACCTCGTCGTCCTCAGCCAGGCGAAGGACGAGTTCCGCGCCGCCCTCGCCCACTACCTCCCCGACCCCGACGACGGCAGCGCCGGCCGGGGCCTCGCCGCCCAGGAGACCGGCTCGTGGATGTCCTTCCCGGCCTCCGATCCGCCCTCGAGCGCCGATCCCGGCGCCCACGCGATGCTGCTCGCCGCCGCGGCCGCCGCCGCCGAGGCCAACGGCGGGGACGACTTCGTCCTCATCGCCCCGCCCGCGTCCAGCCGGGTCGCGGTGACCCTGGCCGACGGGCAGGAGACCGAGCTCAACCACGGCCACGTGGTGATCGCCGCGATCACCAGCTGCACGAACACCTCGAACCCGTCGGTGATGGTGGCCGCCGGCCTCCTCGCCCGCAACGCCGTCGCCCGCGGCCTGCGCTCCCAGCCGTGGGTCAAGACCTCACTCGCCCCGGGCTCGAAGGTGGTCACCGAGTACCTCGACCGGGCCGGGCTGACCGAGCCGCTCGAGGCGCTCGGCTTCCACCTCGTCGGCTACGGCTGCACGACCTGCATCGGCAACTCCGGGCCCCTGGCGGCCGAGATCTCCGAGACGGTCAACGCCCACGACCTCGCCGTCGCCTCCGTCCTCTCCGGCAACCGCAACTTCGAGGGGCGCATCAACGCCGACGTGAAGCTCAACTACCTGGCCTCGCCGCCGTTGTGCGTCGCCTACGCCCTCGCCGGGACGATGGACCGCGACCTGGTCACCGAGCCGCTCGGCGAGGACGCCGACGGCAGCCCGGTCTACCTCCGCGACATCTGGCCGACCGAGCGCGAGGTCGCCGACACCGTCGAGCTGGCCGTCCACTCCGACATGTTCCGCAAGAGCTACGGCGAGGTGTTCGACGGGGACGACCGCTGGCGCGGCCTGTCGGTTCCGACCGGCGACCGCTTCGTCTGGGACGACGCGTCGACCTACGTCCGCCAGCCGCCGTTCTTCGCCTCGCTCGAGCCGGAGGTCACCCCGGTGGTGGACATCACCGGCGCCCGGGCCCTCGCCGTCCTCGGCGACTCGGTGACCACCGACCACATCTCCCCGGCCGGGTCGATCAAGCGCGACGGACCGGCCGGACGCTACCTCCAGGAGCACGGGGTCACCCCCAGCGAGTTCAACTCCTACGGCTCGCGGCGGGGGAACCACGAGGTGATGATGCGGGGGACCTTCGCCAACATCCGCCTGCGCAACCAGCTCGCCCCCGGCACCGAGGGCGGGGTGACCCGCCACCTCCCCGACGGCGAGCAGATGTCGATCTACGACGCGGCCATGGCCTACCAGGAGGAGGGCGTCCCCCTCGTCGTCCTCGGCGGCCAGGAGTACGGCTCGGGCTCCTCCCGCGACTGGGCCGCCAAGGGGACGATGCTCCTCGGCGTGCGGGCGGTGATCGCCGAGAGCTTCGAGCGCATCCATCGGTCGAACCTCGTCGGCATGGGCGTCCTCGCCCTCCAGTTCGCCGACGGGGATACCACCGCCTCGCTCGGGCTGACCGGGGAGGAGGAGTTCTCGGTCACCGGGGTGGCCGACGAGCTCAACGCCGGGCGCCTCCCCGTCCACGCCACCGTCCGCGCCGGCGAGCGCGAGTTCGAGGTCCGCGTGCGCATCGACACCCCCAAGGAAGCCGATTACTTCCGCCACGGCGGCATCCTCCGCTACGTGCTCCGGCAGCTGATGACCTCCGGCTGACCGCCCCCGCGGTCGCCGCTCGTTCCAACACACGTCCGCAATTCGCGGGGCTCCGTAGCGCCCGCGGCCGGTCCCGGCCGATTCCGTTCGCATGCAATGGAGCGCCCGCACCCCGCTTACCCTCCGCTTCGTCTCCCGCCTGCTGGCGCTGATGGCGACCGTCGCCCTGGTCGGCGGCCTCCCGGCCGCCTCGGCCGTGGCCCAGACCCACCACAAGCACGCCGTCAAGCACCGGGCGCGCCATCACCGGCGGGCCCCTGCCCCTGCCCCGGCCAAGGTCGCCCAGCCGGCTTCCGTCCGGGCCGCGGCCCCCGCCTCCGCTCCGACCCCGCCGGCGGCCGTCCCGGCCAGCTGCGCCGGCACCGACCTCGTCCCCGACGACGCGAACCTCGCCCAGGTCCGCGCCGCCACCCTGTGCCTGATCAACAACCAGCGCGCCGCCGCCGGCCTGGCCGCCCTGCGCGAGAGCTCCGCCCTCGACGCGGCGGCGGCCAGCCACTCGGCCGACATGGTGGCCGGCAACTACTTCGACCACGTCGCCCCGACCGGTCTCGGCCTGGTCGATCAGATCGTCGCGGTCGGCTACGCAACGGTCGGCACCCTGCGCGACCTCGGCGAGAACATCGCCACCGGCGTCGACGCGCTGGCCACGCCGGCCTCCACCGTCGCCACCTGGATGGCCTCGCCGGGCCACCGGGACAACATCCTCGACCCCCGCTTCACCGACACCGGGGTCGGGGTGGTCGCGTCCGCCCCGGCCATGCTCGGCACCGGTGGCGCCGGGGCGACCTACACGCAGTGGTTCGGGCGGACCGCCTGAGCTGCCGCCGTCACTGGATCAGCAGCGGCGTGCCGACGCTGACCAGGTGGGACAGGCGGAGGATGTCGGCGTTGTGCAGCCGGATGCAGCCGTGTGACGGGCGCCCGGGCACGAGACCCGGCTCATCGGTCCCGTGGAGGCCGACGACCCCTCCGCCCGGCCAGTCGGTCAGCGCCGCGTAGGCGCTCGTCCCGTACGCGTACGGACCGTAGGCGCCGACGCCCTTGACCGGGAACTGCTCGCGGACGTAGAACCGCCCACCCGGCGTCGGCGAGCTCGGAGCGCCGACCCCCGCCGGCGCCTCGAAGACGAGGCGGCCGGCCCGGTAGAGGCGGATCCGCTCGGTGGTCCGGTTGAGCACGAGCTCGGTCGTGATCCGCTCGTAGCTGTCGAGCGCCTCGCGGGGGACCCAGCCGGTCTGGCCCGCCGGCTTGATCGGGAGGGTCACCTCCGCCCAGGTCCGGGAGCCGACCCGGCGCTCGCGCAGGACGATGTAGACCTCGGGGAACCCGTCCTCGGTGCTCAGGTGGAGGGTGGCGACGCGCGGCGAGGACGTCGACGGCGCCCGCCGGGCCGTACTCGCCGAGAGGGCGTAGGCCCAGGTCGTGAAGGTCGTCTGGTTGGAGAGGATCGTGTCCGCCGGGGGCGACGGGCACGGGGTCGTCGCCGTGGTCGACGTGGTCGTGGTCGTAGTCGTAGTCGTAGTCGTCGGCGACGGCGCGCAGGCGGCCGAGGTCTGGGCCGGGGCCGCCGCCGCCGGGGCGGCCAACGCGGCCAGCGTCGCGCTCAGTGCTGCCAGCCGACCTCTGCGGACCCCCATCGTCGACATCATAGGCAGGCCGTCCCCCGGCCCGCCCCACTTGCCGGCGGCCTTGGAGGTCAGCCGCGAACGAGCCGCTTGTAGGTGATGCGCTTCGGCCGGTCGGCTTCGGCGCCGAGGAGCGCCCGGCGGTGCTCCTCGTAGGCCTCGAAGTTGCCCTCGAACCAGGTCACCTGGCTGTCGCCCTCGAAGGCGAGGACGTGGGTGGCGAC
This sequence comes from uncultured Solirubrobacterales bacterium, assembly GCA_963733245.1. GTDB lineage: Bacteria > Actinomycetota > Thermoleophilia > Solirubrobacterales > Solirubrobacteraceae > Palsa-513. The sequence continues at coordinate 107,699 of CAVTCI010000004.1, read as the reverse complement.
GCGGTCGAGGAACCAGCGGTCGTGGGAGATGACCACCGCGCAGCCGGCGAAGGCGAGGAGCGCCTCCTCGAGGGCCCGGAGGGTGTCGACGTCGAGGTCGTTGGTCGGCTCGTCGAGCAGCAGCAGGTTGCCGCCGCCGTGGAGCAGCTTGGCCAGGTGCAGGCGGTTGCGCTCGCCGCCGGAGAGCTTGCCGACCTTGGTCTGCTGATCGGAGCCCTTGAAGTTGAACGACGCCGTGTACTGGCGGGAGTTGACCCACCGGTCGCCGACCTTGAGCTGGTCCTGGCCGCCCGAGATCTCCTCCCAGACGTTCTTCTCCGGGTCGAGCGCGTCGCGCGACTGGTCGACGTAGGCGAGCTCGACCGTGTCGCCGATCCGCAGCGCCCCGGCGTCCGGCTGCTCGGCCCCGGTGATCATCCGGAAGAGGGTGGTCTTGCCGGCCCCGTTGGGGCCGATCACCCCGACGATCCCGCCGCGGGGCAGGGAGAAGGAGAGCGACTCGATCAGCAGGCGGTCGCCGAAGCCCTTGGTCAGGCCGTCGGCTTCGACGACGACGTCGCCGAGCCGGGGGCCGGCCGGGATGTGGATCTGCACCTGGTCGAGCTTGACCTCCGAGTCGTGGGCCAGGAGCGACTCGTAGTTGGCCAGGCGGGCCTTGGCCTTCTTGCGCCGGCCCTTCGGGTTCGTGCGCACCCACTCGAGCTCGGCGGCGATCGTCCGCTGGCGAGAGACCTCCTGCTTCTCCGACTGGGCCAGCCGCGCCTGCTTCTGCTCGAGCCAGCCCGAGTAGTTGCCCTCGTAGGGGATCCCCCGGCCGCGGTCGAGCTCGAGGATCCAGCCGGCGACGTTGTCGAGGAAGTAGCGGTCGTGGGTGACGGCGACGACCGTGCCCTTGTACTCGGCCAGGTGGCGCTCGAGCCACTCGACCGACTCGGCGTCGAGGTGGTTGGTCGGCTCGTCGAGGAGGAGCAGGTCGGGCTGGGAGAGGAGCAGGCGGCAGAGGGCCACCCGCCGGCGCTCACCGCCCGAGAGGGTGGTCACGTCGGCGTCGGGCGGCGGGCAGCGCAGGGCGTCCATCGCGTGCTCGATCATCCCGTCGAGGTTCCAGGCGTCGGCCGCGTCGATCTGCTCCTGGAGGCTCGCGAACTCGTCGGCCGTCTCGTCGGAGTAGTTGGCGGCGAGCTCGTTGAAGCGCGCGACCAGGGCCGCGAGCTCGGCGACGCCGTCGAGCACGTTTCCGCGGGCGTCCTTGGCCGGATCGAGGACCGGCTCCTGCTCGAGCAGCCCGACCGACGCCCCCGGGGCGAGCTCGGCGTCCCCCCGGAAGTCCTTGTCCCGGCCGGCCATGATCCGCAGGAGCGTCGACTTGCCCGAGCCGTTGTAGCCGAGCACGCCGATCTTCGCCCCGGGGAGGAAGGCGAGGGTGATGTCCTTGAGGACCGTCTTGTCCGGCGGGAAGACCCGGGACATCTTGTACATCGTGAACACGTAGCGGGTCGACATGGACCGCTGAGGATAGAGCCTGCCCGGCCGCCGCCTCGCTAACGTGGACCGGGTATGGCCAATGTCTTCGATCTCGAGCAGGCATTGCTGCTCCTGGAGCTCGAGCCGCCGTTCGACAAGCGGGAGGTCGCCCTCGCCCGCCGGCGGATGGCCAAGGTCTGGCATCCGGACATCGCGCCGCCCGGCCGCCAGGTCGAGCACCAGCGCCATCTCCAGGCGATCAACCAGGCCGCCGACGAGCTCGAGCGCCTGGCCGAGGGGTCGCGCGGCGGGCGGGTGACCAGCAACGCGGTGAAGGTCTCCGCCGCGGCGACCCGCGCCGCCCGGGCCGAGGCCGGCCGGCGGGCCTACGAGGAGCAGGAGCGGGCTCGGGCGGCCGACGCCGACCGGGCCAAGTACGACCCGTTCGGCAGCCGGGCCCCCGACCACTCGGTCGTCCACCGCTACGCCCGCTGCCTCTCCTACCCGGAGTGGGGCGTCGGGTCGGTCACCGGGGTCTACTTCAGCGGGGAGGGCGACGACATCCAGCAGTGGGCCCGCGTCCTCTTCAGCCAGGGGGTCCGGACCGTCCCGGCCGGGAGCCTCGAGTTCGTCGACTTCTCCAAGCCCGATCCCGGGAGCTCGCGGGTGCAGCGGTTCATGGTCGCCGCCCAGCACGCTCTGGCCGAGGGCAAGCCCGAGCTCGCCGCCCAGCGCCTGATCTACGCCCGCGACGCCGAGCCGACCAACGTGGCGGTGCTCCGGCTGATGACCCTCGCCTTCTGGCAGGCCGGCAAGCTCGAGGCCGCGGCCCGCGCCGTCCGCGACTGGGCCCGGGTCGAGCCGGGCCGCCCGGCGGCCCATCGCTTCGCCGCCCGGATCTACGAGGACATCGGGGCGATCGACCTGGCCGCCGAGGCGGCCGAGCGCGCGGCCCGGTGGGCCCCGCAGGACGCCGGGGCCTGGGAGCGGCTCGGGCGCCTGCATCTCCAGCTGATGGATCGGGACGCGGCGATCGACGCCCTCCAGCGCGCCCGGACGCTCGGGCCGAGCGTCGACGGGCTCCTCGACCTCGGGCTCGCCCTCCACCTGGCCGGCGACGTCGGCGGCGAGGTCTCGGCCTGCGAGCAGGCGGTCTCGCTCGCCCCCGACTCGGGCGAGGCCTGGTCGCGGCTGGCCCATGCCCTGGCCCGGACCGACCGCGTCGGCGAGTGCCGCGAGGCGTGCGACCGGGCGCTCGCCCTCGGGTCCGATCCGGAGGTGCGCGAGCTCCGCGACCGGCTGCGCTCCCAGCACGCCCGGGTGCTCCCGCCGGCGGTCGCTACGCTGTGGTGACGGCGGTCGTTGATCCGCGCCGGCCGGGCTCGACGTAGAGGAGTAGTACATGGGCGCACTTATGAACCCGATCCACCTGGCCTTCATCGCGATGGTCGCGCTGATCTTCCTCGGCCCCAAGCGCCTCCCCGAGCTGGCGAAGTCGCTCGGCACCGGCGTGCGTGAGTTGCGCGAGAACCTGAGCGCGGCGACCCACGGCGAGGACAACCCGATCGAGGTGCCCGAGGCGGCCGTGCCGGCCGCGCCCCCGGTCCCCGAGGTCGCCCCGCCGCTCGCCCCGGTCGCTCCACCGTCGTCGGTGGTCACCCCGCCGCACGCGCCCGACGCGTCCTAGCGCGGTCGGGTCACCCGGTCACCCGGTCACCCGGCCCCGGCCAGGCCGCTGGCGGCCGCGAGCCCGGCCCAGTTCCGCGCGGCCGGCGCCGGCCCCCCGAGGACGATCTTGTCCCCGACCACGCCGGGCAGGCTCCGGTCGGGCGCCCGGGAGGGGCCGGGGACGGCGACCGGGGCGAGCGGCCGGCGGCTGATCGGCGCGATCACGCCCGACCGCTGGCGCCGGTCGTCGCCGCTCCAGCGCGGGACCGCGACGAGGGCGGCGAGGCCGGCACTCACGAGGAGCACGGCGCCGGCGGCCCGCCTGCGTCCCGGGCGGGCGCCCGCGACCGCCGGTCCGGGCGGCCGGGGCTGCGCCACGCGGACGGGCGGGTCGGGCGCCGGTCGGCGGGGTGCCGTCTCAGCGATGTCGTCGCGACCGGGGTCGGGGTCGGCCAAGATTCTCCCCCTTGGATCGCCGGCCCGGCGGTGGCCCGGCGCCGGGGTCCGCGGCATGATAGACGGCGCCGCCCGGCCGGGCCTGAGCGTCCGGTCAGCCCCGTAGCTTGCGCGTTCGAATGCGCCTGATCGTCGCCCGCTGCGAAGTCGTCTACTCCGGCCGTCTGGCCACGGTCCTCCCGTCGGCCGTCCGCCTGCTGATGATCAAGGCCGACGGATCGGTGCTCGTCCACGCCGACAGCGGCGGCTACAAGCCGACGAACTGGATGACCCCGCCGACCGTGGTCGACGTGGTCGGGAGGCCGCCGACGGCGATCGACGTCCGCAAGGTCGGCGGCGAGGAGCGGCTCCGGATCGCCATCGAGGAGGTCCTCTGGGACGAGGCGCACGACATGGGGGAGGCGGCGGCGCTCGAGAAGGACGGGGTCGAGCGCCACCTCCAGGAGCTCCTGGCCGAGCAGCCGGCCCGGTGCGGCGAGGGCTTCCGGCTGACGCGGCGGGAGTGGCCGACCGACATCGGCCCGGTCGACCTGATGTGCCGGGACGAGCAGGACGAGTGGGTGGCCGTCGAGATCAAGCGGGTCGCCACGATCGACGCGGTCGAGCAGCTCAGCCGCTACCTCGAGCGGATCCGCCGCGACCCGGCGATGGGGCGCTGCCGGGGGGTCCTCGCCGCCCAGCAGTTCAAGCCCCAGGCGCGGGTGCTGGCCCAGGCGCGGGGGATCGACTGCGTCGAGGTCGACCTGGCCGTGCTCCGCGGCGAGCGCGAGCCGCCGATGACGCTGTTCGTCTACTGAGGCTGGATGGCGAGGAACTCGACCGCGTCCCCGCGGACCAGGGGCAGCTCGGGGTCCTCGGGAGCCGGGCGCCCGTCGACGGTGGCCGGGGTCCCGGGGGCGAGCGCGAGTCCGAGCGCGGCGGCCGCCCCGCCGAGCGTCGCCGCCCGCGCTGGGGTCGGCGGCCCGGCGGCGGGCCCGCGGACGGTGATCTCCGGGGCCGGCCGAGCCCGGGCGGCCGCGTAGTCGGCGGGGCCGTTCAGGTTCAGCAGCGAGTCGAGGCCGGGGTCGGCGGCGGCCAGCCGCCGGTCGGCCAGGAGGTCGGCGGGCCCGAGCCGGCGGGTCCGGCAGCGGTCGAGCAGGAGGCCGAGGCGGAGCCGATCCCCGGCGAGGAGCTCGGCGACCGCCGCGGCCACCCCGACCCGGTAGGCCCCGGCCAGGTGGTGGGTGACCCCGTCCTGGACGGGCGCGCAGATCTCGTCCTCTTCGGTCAGGCGGGCGAGGATCGCGGCGACGAGGGCCGGGTGGAGGAGCGGGGCGTCGGTCGCGCTGACGAAGGCCACCTCCACGCGCCCGCGGAGGGCGGCGAGCCCGCCGTGGAGGGCCTCGAGCGGCCCGCGATCGGTCCGGCGGTCCTCGACCACCTCGCACCCCGCCGGCAGCCGCGGGAGCGCCTGCCCCGGGGCCCGCACGACGACGACCGGGCCGTCGACCGACCGCCCGAGGATGCCGGCCACCCGGTGCACGAGCGTCGAGCCGTGCCACTCGAGCCCGGCCTTCGCGGCTCCCATCCGGGCGGACCGTCCGCCGGCGAGCACGATGCCCCCCGCTCGCACCGGGCTACTCGCCGTGGAGCGTGGCCAGGAGGCTCCGCGGGCCGCCGGAGTCGCGGTGCTCGCAGAGGTAGATCCCCTGCCAGGTGCCGAGGCCGAGCGCCCCCCGGCGGACCGGGAGCTCGAGGGTCGCCCCGAGGAGCGCGGCCTTGACGTGGGCGGGCATGTCGTCGGGGCCCTCGAGCGTGTGGGTCCAGTAGCCGGCCTCCTCGGGGACGGCCCGGTTGAACCAGGCCTCGAAGTCGCGCCGGACGGCCGGGCTGGCGTTCTCGTTGAGGGCGAGGGAGGCCGAGGTGTGGCGGATCAGGAGGTGGAGCAGGCCGACGTCGAGGTCGGCCAGCTCGGGCAGGCGCTCGAGCACGGCGCCGGTGATCAGGTGGAACCCTCGGGCCCGGGGCGCGAGCTCGATCTCCCGCTGAACCCACACCGGGCGCCCGGTCCCGGCTAGCGCTCGCCCGGCGTCTTCACCGGGAACTGCGAGACCTCGTGGCCGATGTCGAGCGCCGTCTTGACGATCCGGCTCTGCTCCTCGGCGTGGGCCACCGGGTAGCCCTCGCCCGGGCTCGCCCGCTCGGCCCGCCCGACGTAGCCGAAGCGCAGGTGGCGGGGCATGATCTGGCGCAGCCGGGCCGACATGTGGGCCCGGGCGCCCATGTTGCGCGGCTCCTCCTGGCACCAGACGACCTCCTCGAGGCGCGGGTAGCGGTCCATCAGCTGGAGGAGCTCGCCCTGGGGGAAGGGGTAGAGGAGCTCGACCCGGCCGACCGCCACGGCGCCGGCCCCGGCCCGGTCCGGGTGGCCGATCAGGTCGTAGAAGATCTTGCCGGTGCACAGGACGACGCGGGTGACCCGCGACTCGTCGATCCCCGGCTCGGGGAGCACCGGGTAGAACCGTGCGTCGGAGAGCTCCTCGATCCGGCTCGTCGCCTGGGTCAGACGGAGGAGGGACTTCGGGGTCATGACGATCAGCGGCCGCTGCTTGGCCACCCGGGCCTGCCGGCGCAGGAGGTGGAAGTACTGGGCCGGGGTGGTCAGGTTGGCCACCCGGATGTTGCCCTCGGCGGCGAGCTGGAGGAAGCGCTCGAGCCGGGCCGAGGAGTGCTCGGGCCCCGAGCCCTCGTAGCCGTGGGGGAGGAGGAGGGTCAGGCGGGAGGTCTGCCCCCACTTGGCCAGCCCGGAGACGATGAACTGGTCGACGATGACCTGGGCGGCGTTGACGAAGTCGCCGAACTGCGCCTCCCAGACGACGAGGGTCTCCGGGGCCTCCTGGCTGTAGCCGTACTCGAAGCCGAGGCAGCCGACCTCCGAGAGCGGACTGTTGTGGAGCTCGAACGGGGCGAGGGCCCCGGGCAGGCGCTGGATCGGACTCGTCGTCCGTCCGGTCTTCGCGTCGTGGAGGACGAGGTGGCGCTGGCTGAAGGTGCCTCGCTCGGCGTCCTGCCCGGTCAGCCGGATCGGCGTGCCCTCGGTGAGCAGCGACCCGAAGGCGAGCGACTCGGCGTGAGCCCAGTTGATCCCGCCGGACGGGCCCATGGCCGTCCGCCGCTGCTCGAGCTGGCGGAGCAGCTTCGGGTGGATGGTGAAGCCATCGGGGACGCGGAGGAGCTCGTCGGCGAGCGCGCGCAGCCGGTCGGCCGAGACGGCGGTCTTGACCTCGGGCGACGCGGTCCGGTCGAGCTGGTACTCACCGGTCGGCTGGTCGGCCTCCCCGGCGGCCAGGGCGTCGGAGATCCGGCGCTTGAGATCCTGGTGGCGGGTGGTCAGGTTGTCCCAGATCTCCTGATGCTGGCGCTGGAGCTCGTCGGCGGTGATCACCCCGTCGTGGACCAGCTTGTCGCCCCAGAGCTCGGCGACCCGCTTCTTGTTCTTGATCGTCGCGTACATCTCCGGCTGGGTGTAGGCCGGCTCGTCGGCCTCGTTGTGGCCGAAGCGGCGGTAGCCGATCAGGTCGATCAGGACGTCGTGGCCGAAGGTCTGCCGGAAGGCGAAGGCCAGGCGGACGGCGGCGATCGAGGCGGCGACGTCGTCGGCGTTGACGTGGATGATCGGCACGTCGAAGCCCTTGGCCAGGTCCGAGGCCCAATGGGTCGACCGGGCGTCGTCCGGGTCGGTGGTGAAGCCGACCTGGTTGTTGGTGATCAGGTGGAGGGTCCCGCCGACCTTGTAGCCGTCGAGCCCCTGGAGGTTGAGCGTCTCGGCGACGACGCCCTGGGCCGGGAAGGCGGCGTCTCCGTGGATGACGATCGGGACGGCGGCGTTCGTGTCCTGGTGGGTGTGCGGGCCGTGGCGCGAGGTCTGAGCCGCCCGGCTCGCCCCGGCGACGACCGGCGAGACGAACTCGAGGTGCGAGGGGTTCGACTCGAGGTTGACCCGGATCGACTCGCCGCTCGGCAGCTCGTAGGACCCCTGGGCCCCGTGGTGGTACTTGACGTCGCCGGTCCCGCCCTGGGGGATCGTGGTCACCGCCTCGAGCGTCGAGGCTCCCTCGAACTCGGCGAAGATCGTCTCGTACGGCCGTCCGAGGTTATGGGCGAGGACGTTGAGCCGCCCCCGGTGGGCCATGCCGATCACAACCTCCTGGCCGCCGTGGGCCGCGGCCAGCTGGATCATCTCGTCGAGCATGGGTACGGTCATGTCGAGGCCCTCGATCGAGAACTGCTTCTGGCCGACGTAGGCCTTGTGCATGAAGCGCTCCATCGCGTCGACCTCGACCAGGCGGCGCAGGAGGGCGCGCTGCTCCTCGGCGGACAACGGCTTGCGGAAGGCGCCGCTCTCGATCTTCTCGCGCAGCCAGACGCGCTGGCGGTGGGAGGCGATGTGCTCGATCTCGTAGGCGATCGTCCCGCAGTAGGTCTCGCGCAGATGGGGGAGGGCCTCGGCGACCGTGGTGCCCGGGACGTGCATGCGGAGGATCCGGGCCGGGATCTGGGCCATCAGGGCCGGGGTCAGGCCGATCGTCTGCGGGTCGAGCGCCGGGTCGCCCTCCGGCTCGCTCCCGAGCGGGTCGAGCCGGGCGGCGAGGTGGCCGTGGGTCCGGTGGGCCTTGAGCAGCGAGACGGCGGCCTGCACGGCCTCCATGATCGCCTCGTCGGGGTGGGCGACGACGACCGGGACGGCCGGCTCCGCCGGCGCCGGCACCGGGGCGGCGCCCGGCGCCGGGACGGCGACCGGAGGCGGTCCGAGCGGGACGCCGAGCGACCGGAAGACGTCCTCGTAGAAGGGGCTCTCGCCCTGGAGGCACTCCTCGATCCGGGCGAGGAAGCGGCCGGACTCGGCCCCCTGGATGATCCGGTGGTCGTAGGTCGAGGTCATCGACATGACCTTCTCGGCCCCGATCGCCGCGGCCGCGGCTCCGAGGCCGACCGGGTAGGCGATCGAGCCGGTGGCCACGATCGTCCCCTGCCCGGCCATCAGGCGGGGGACGGAGGCCACGGTGCCGAGGCCGCCGGGGTTGGTCAGGGTGAGGTTGCCGCCGACCAGGTCGTCGGCGGTCAGCCCGTTGCTCCGGGCCTTCTCGACGAGCTCGGCGTAGGCGGCGAGGAACTCGCCGAACGAGAGCCGGCCGGCGTCGCGGATGACCGGGACCATCAGCGCGCGCGAGCCGTCCCGCTTCTCGACGTCGACGGCCAGGCCGAGGTGGACGGCGCCGTCGTCGACCCGGTGGGGCGTCCCGTCGATCTCGGCGTAGTGGTGGGCCATGACCGGGATGTCGGTCGCCGCCCGGGCGATCGCGTAGGCGATGAGGTGGGTGAACGAGACCCGCCTCCCGGCCGCCTTGAGCTGGCGGCGGCGGCCGTCGAGGACGGTGACGGTCAGGGTGCGGAAGCTCGTCGCCGTCGGGACGGAGCGGCTCTCGTCCATGTAGCGGGCCAGTTGCGCGGCGGCGCCCCGCAGGGGCGTGAACGACCCGCCCGGGGCCGGCGGCGCGCCCGGGACCGCGGACCGGCCGGCGCTCGGCGGCGCGGCCGGGGCCGGCCGTGCGCCCGGGGCCGGCGGTGCGCCCGGGGCGGCGGGCCGGCCGGCGCCGGGCTGGCGAGCGGCGTCGAGCACGTCGGCCTTGGTGATGCGCCCGGCCGCCCCCCGCCCGGAGAGCCCGGTGAGGTCGACCCCCTCGACGGCGGCGACCCGCCGGGCGACGGGGGAGGCCTTCGCGGTCGGGTCGGCGGGCCGGCGCTCGCCGCCGTTCGCCGGCGCCGCCGGCGGGGTCCGGCCGTCGCCGTTGGGCTCGCCGGCCGGGGCCGGGCCGAGCCCGCCGTTGGCCGGCCGGGCCTGGGCGGCGGGCGCGCCGAACGCCGGCGCCGCGCCGCCGGCCGGCGCGATCTCGGCGAGGAGGGCGCCGACGGCGATCGTGTCACCGGCGGCCCCGTGGAGCCTGACGATCGTGCCGTCGGCCGGGGCGGCGACCTCGGCGTCGACCTTGTCGGTCGAGATCTCGACGATCGTCTCGTCGGCGTGGACGGCGTCGCCGGCCTGCTTGTGCCATTCGAGAATGGTTCCCTCGGAGACCGAGTCCCCCATCTGCGGCATCACGACCTGGATCGCGGCGGTGTCCGGCATCGCCCTAAGACTCTAATGGCTCACCGACCCCGGCTTCCGGCGGGCCGGGCCGATCTCCGCCGCCCGGGGCCGCGCGGCGCCGCCGGGCCTCGCGGACGAACGCCGCGCTGCCGATGAACGGGCCGAAGCCGCCGAGGACGGCGACGGCGACCGCCAGGTGCAGGGGAATCACCCGGAGGCGAACGGCGGCGAGGCAGGCCAGGGACATGCCGATCCAGAGCAGGCCGTGGCCCAGCCCGAGGACGAAGGTGGCCGGCTCGGGGTTGCCGCCGAGGATGGCCGCGTAGAGGAGGGCGAGGTAGATCGCCGAGTGGACGAACGACGCGCCCTCGAGGCGCGTGAAGGTGAGCACTAGGCGGGGCAGAGGAGGGCGGCCATGCGGCGCAGGCCGTCCTCCGCCTCGGCCGGCCAGTCGGCGATCGCCGCCGGCCACCAGGCGTGGGCGTCGTGCTCGTCGTCGGGGACGACCTCGGCGCCGTCGTAGAGCCAGGCGAGGCCGACGAACATGACCAGCCGGTGGGGGAGGCAGACGAGCGCGCGGGCGGTGATCGTCTCCGGGGCGACCGACCACTCCTCGTCGAGCTCGCGGACCAGGGTCCGGGCCGGGTTCTCGCCCGGGTCGACCGCCCCGCCGGCGCCGAGCGCCCAGCGCCCGGGCCAGGTCGAGAGCCAGGCGGACCGGCGTCCGGCGAGCCAGCGGCCGTCGGCCGCCCGGGTGACGCAGAGGGCGGCCATGCTCAGCGAGGCATCGTCCTGGAGCAGGCGGAGGGCCCACCGGATCGGCTGGATCTCGAGGCAGAGGCTCTCGGCGGTCGCCGCGTGGCCGACCAGGCGGGCGCCGACGCCGTCGTGGGCCGGTGAGCCGCGCTCGCTGAGCGCCGCGATCGCCGCGTCGGCCGCGGCCCGGGTGTCCGGGTCCGGCTCGTAGGGCTCCTCGCGCCAGCGGGCCTCCACGTCCTCGAGCGCCCAGGTTCCCTGGGCGAGGATGCCGGGCTGGAAGGTCACCGCCGACAATCTAGTGCACGTCCTCCGCCTCGCCGGCCCGCCCGGAGCGCCGCGGGGCGGCGTTCGTCGTTAGTCTGGCTCCGGGTGAGGTACCGGCACTGGCGCGAGACGCATCATCACCGGATCGGTGGGGCCGGGAGTTGATCGTCGTCCTCGGAGCCGGTGCCGTCGGCGGACTGGTGGCCGCCCTGTTGGATCGGGCCGGGATCGCGGCCACGGTCGTCGCTCGGGAGCCCGCGGCCGCGCTGATCGCCCGCCAGGGCCTGGCCGTCAGCAGCGTCCGCTTCGGCGAGTTCATCGCCCGTCCGCGGACGGTGACCCGGTACGAGGCCGACCACGAGGCGCTGATCGTCGCGACCAAGGCGGGCGGCCTCGAGGCCGGGCTCGAGCGGATCGTCGGCGAGCCGTCGCTCGTCGTCCCGCTCCTCAACGGCCTCGATCACCTCCCGCTCCTGCGCGAGCGGTTCGGGACCCGGGCGGTGGCGGCGACGATCCGGGTCGAGTCCGACCGGCCCGAGCCGGGCCTGATCGTCCACAAGAGCGGCTTCCTGCGGGTCGAGATGGCCAGCGCCGACCGGGGGATGCGCCCGGCGATCGAGGCCCTGGCCGCCCGCCTCGCGGCGGCCGGGATCGACGTCGGGCTCGACGAGTCCGAGGCCCAGGTGCTCTGGTCGAAGCTCGTGCGCTTGAACGCCCTGGCCGCCACGACGAGCGCCTCGGGGCTCCTGCTCGGGGAGATCCTCGCCGACCCGGGGTGGCGGGCCCGGCTGGAGGGGGCGATCGGCGAGGGCGTGGTCGTGGCCGCGGCCGAGGGGGCGACGATCAGCCCGGCCCGGGTGATGAAGATGTTCCGCGAGGACCACCCGACGCTCGGCAGCTCGATGGCCCGGGACATCGCCGCCGGGCGCGAGCCCGAGCTCGACGCGATCGCCGGGGCGGTCCTCCGGGCCGCCGACCGCCACGGGATCCCCGTCCCGACGATCGAGGGGCTCGTCGACGACGTGGTTCGGCGGGCCGGGGTCGCCCCGCCGCGCCGGCTCGGTTGAGCCGCGCCGGTCGGTCCTGTCGCCCGGACGCCCGCTGGCGGCGGTGTGAATATGGGGGTAGGTTCGGCTTCCGCTGAGGCGCAGCGGTCGAGGAAGCCTTGGAGGCGCTTGGGGCCGTGCGTGCGCGCGTCTGAGGGGCTGGGGAGCGGGCGAGGGCCGACGAGCGGCGGCTGACGCGGCTGAGGACGCCCTGACGTCCGCCGTCACGCTACATTTTCAAGCGACGTTCGAGCCTTCACCAGACTGTGTCCTCCTGATTGGCGCGTCCACAACCCACGCCCCTGCTCAGGCGGACGCTTTACGTTTCTCGCGCCGGCCTCAACCGGCGGCTATTGCAAGATCAGGCTAGGAGACTCATATGCGAGTTCGAGGGAGCGGCCCCCGTGGGCGATCGGGCCACTGGGCACGAGGCGCTACCGTTGTGGGCGCGGTGCTCGCACTGGTCGGGTCGTCCGCCGGGTCGGCGCTCGCCGACACGACGATCGGCCAGACGGGAGGCACCGGTCCATGTGTGGTGGTGGCCACCACGGCCACGATCTCGCCGGCCTATCAGGTGCCGGCCGGGGGCGGCAGGATCACGAGCTTCTCGTTCCAGTCGGGCCCCGGGAACACGGGTCAGCAGCTCGATTTCTTGCTCCTGCGGCCGGCGGGCGGATCGAACTACACTGTGGTCGGGAAGACGGGAATCGTGACGCTGGCGACCAACAGCGCGCTGGAGACGTTCGCCGCGAACGTCTCGGCGCAGGCCGGCGATGTCCTTGGCATATGGGAGAACGGCGTCGCGAACTGTGGTCGGGTCGGGGGCTCAAGCGTCGCCGCCTTGGGTGCCGACCCGGCGACGGAGAGCACGGTGTCCCTTCCGACGCCCGCGCCCGTCGAGATCAACGAGTCGGCGCACCTCGTTCAAGCCGCTGATCTGGCGTTGACGAAGTCGTCGCCGTCGAGCGTCCAGCACAATCAGAATGTGACGTATGCGTTGACGGTGACGAACAATGGTCCGAGTACGGCGGTGGCGCCGACGTTGACGGATACGTTGCCGGTGGGGCAGACGTTCTTGTCCTCGAACGCGGGTTGCACGGGGTCGTCGGGGAGTCCGGTGGTGGTGACGTGCGCGTTGGCGGATCTGCCGGCGATGTCGTCGGACACGGTGATGATCGTCGCGCGGGCGGGGACGGTCGGGACGGGTCTGACGGATACGGCGTCGGTGTTGTCGGTGACGCCCGATTCGAACCCGGCGAACAACTCGGCGTCGGCGGCGGTGGATGTCGTCCCGTCGGCGGACTTGTCGTTGACGAAGTCCTCCGCGCCGAATCCGGCGATCGCCGGTCAGCAGGTGACGTACACGTTGACGGCGGCGAATGCCGGTCCGGATACGGCGCTCGCCCCGGTGATCGTGGATACGCTGCCGGCCGGGTCGACGTTCCAGGGTGCCTCGCCGGGGTGCACGTTCGATCCGGGCACCGGGCCGGCGGGGACGGTGACGTGTCCGCTGGCTGATCTCGCGTTCGGGGCGTCGGCGACGGTGCAGATCGTGGTTCTGGCCACGGCGGGGTCGCCGGTGAACTCGGCGGCGATCTCCTCGGCGACCGCTGATCCGGACACGACGAACAACGGGGCGTCGGTGACGACGACGGTCAATGCGTCGTGTACCGATACGCGGACGGGTCGCCTGGTCGGGTCGGTCATCGTGCGCGCCGGGCAGTTCCTCTGCCTGGCCAACGCGAACTTGATCGGGTCGGTGATCGTGGATCCCGGGGGCGCGTTGAGCGTGATCAACGCGACGATCTCCGGCGGTGTCGATACCAGCGGGGCGCAGTTCGTGACGCTGTGCGGGTCGACGTTCAAGGGCGCGGTCATCGTCAAGAACACGACGTTGCTGGTCCGCGTCGGCGATGACGGCAGCGGTTGCCCGCCGAACCACCTCGACGGCTCGTTGTCGGTGACCGCCAGCCACGGGGGCGTCGAGGTGTTCGGGAACACGATCGGCGGGCCGGTCTCGATCACCAACAACCATGGGGCTTCGCCGCTGGCCGATGGTTCGCCGGAGGTCGAGGGCAACACGGTCGGGGGCGCCCTGACGTGCTCGGGCAATATCCCGCCCGCGACGAACGATGGGGCCGTGAACACGGCGGCGGGCGCGAAGCTCGGGGAGTGCGCGGCGCTCTGACCGGCGCGAGACAGACGCGGAGGGCAATCGGGGGACGCCGGCGCGGCGTCCCCCGATCCGCGCCGGTGGCGAGCTGCCTTTGCGCAGCCGCTCGAGAAGGCCTTCGACGGGACGGCTTCTGCTGTAGGTGCAGCGGTCGAGGAAGCCGGGAGGCCCTTGGGGCCGAGCGCGCGCGCGACTGCGGGGCTGGAGCGGGCGAGGGCCGACGAGCAGCGCGCTGACGGCGGCTGAGGACGCCCTGACGTCCGCCGTCACGACTACATTTTCAAGCGACGTTCGAGCCTTCACCAGACTGTGTCCTCCTGATTGGCGCGTCCACAAAACGCCTCCCGGCTCAGGCAGACGCTTTCACGTTTCCGCGTGTCCCGCGCCGGCCTCAACCGGCGACTATTGCAAGATCAGGCTAGGAGACTCATATGCGAGTTCGAGGGAGCGGCCCCCGTGGGCGATCGGGCCACTGGGCACGAGGCGCGACCGTTGTGGGCGCGGTGCTCGCACTGGCCGGAACGTCCGCCGGGCCGGTGCTCGCCGACACGACGATCGGCCAGACGGGAGCGCCTATTGGGTGTCCCGCCGCATCGACCGGCACGTTTGCGGATCTCTCGCCTGCTTATCAGGTGCCGGCCGGAGGCGGCACGATCACGAGCTTCTCGTTCCAGTCGGGCCCCGGGAACACGGGTCAGAAGCTCGACTTCCTGCTCCTCCGGCCGGCGGGCGGGTCGAACTACACGGTGGTCGGCCAGACCGGGCTCGTGGTCCTGGCCACCAGCAGCGCACTCGAGACGTTTGCCGCCAACATCCCGGCGCAGGCCGGCGATCTACTTGGCATGTGGGAGATCGGCATCTCGAACTGTCGTCGCGCCGGCGGCTCGGCCGTCTTCGAGCTCTCCACCCCGCATCCGGCGGCCGGCGCGACGGTGTCCCTCCCCAACCTCGCAGCCTTCGATTTCAATGAGTCGGCCCGTCTGGTGCAACCAGCTGATCTGGCGTTGACGAAGTCGTCGCCGTCGAGCGTCCAGCACAATCAGAATGTGACGTATGCGTTGACGGTGACGAACAATGGTCCGAGTACGGCGGTGGCGCCGACGTTGACGGATACGTTGCCGGTGGGGCAGACGTTCTTGTCCTCGAACGCGGGTTGCACGGGGTCGTCGGGGAGTCCGGTGGTGGTGACGTGCGCGTTGGCGGATCTGCCGGCGATGTCGTCGGACATGGTGATGATCGTCGCGCGGGCGGGGGCGGTCGGGACGGGTCTGACGGATATGGCGTCGGTGTTGTCGGTGACGCCTGATTCGAACCTGGCGAACAACTCGGCGTCGGCGGCGGTGGATGTCGTCCCGTCGGCGGACTTGTCGTTGACGAAGTCCTCCGCGCCGAATCCGGCGATCGCCGGTCAGCAGGTGACGTACACGTTGACGGCGACGAACGCCGGTCCGGATACGGCGCTGGCGGCGGTGATCGTGGATACGCTGCCGGCCGGGTCGACGTTCCAGGGTGCCTCGCCGGGGTGCACGTTTGATCCGAGCACCGGGCCGGCGGGGACGGTGACGTGTCCGGTGGGCGATCTCGCGTTCGGGGCGTCGGCGACGGTGCAGGTCGTGGTTCTGGCCACGGCGGGGTCGCCGGTGAACTCGGCGAACGTCTCCTCGACGACCGCTGAGCCGAATCCGGCCGACAACACGGCGACGGCGACCACGACCGTGAGCCCGTCGTGCACGGACACGCGGACGGGCCGTCAGGTCGGGTCGATCATCGTGCACGCCGGGCAGTTCCTCTGCCTGGTCGACGCGAACCTGATCGGGTCGGTGATCGTGGATCCCGGGGGCGCGTTGAGCGTGATCAACGCGACGATCTCCGGTGGTGTCGATACCAGCGGGGCGCAGTTCGTGACGCTGTGCGGGTCGACGTTCAAGGGCGCGGTCATCGTCAAGAACACGACGTTGCTGGTCCGGGTCGGCGATGACGGCAGTGGTTGCGCGCCGAATCACCTGATCGGCTCGTTGTCGGTGACCGGGGGTCACGGGGGCGTCGAGGTGTTCGGTAACACGATCGGCGGGCCGGTCTCGATCACCAACAACCTGGGCGCCTCGCCCCTGGCCGATGGTTCGCCGGAGGTCGAGGGCAACACCGTCGGGGGCGCCCTGACGTGCTCGGGCAATATCCCGCCCGCGACGAACGACGGGGCCCCGAACACGGCCGCGGGCGCGAAGCTCGGGGAGTGCGCGGCGCTCTGACCGGCGCGGAGATAGGCGCGGGAGCGCAATCGGGGGGACGCCGGCGCGGCGTCCCTCCGATCCGCGCCGGTGGCGGCGGCCGGCGCGGCGTCCTTCGAGGCGTGGTAGAACAGGCGGCCATTGGCGTTCAAGGGAGGAAGACGATGACCGCGTTCAAGACCACCGGGGCCCTCGCGGTGCTCGGCTTGGCCCTGGCCCTCCCGACCGGCGCCCCGGCCGCGAAGAGCGCGCGCGGAAGCACGTGCGCGAATCCCTGGCAGGCCACCTACGTCAAGGGCAGGGTCCGCGGGGACACCGGCAAGGTCTTCCTGCGGGTGACGACCAGTGGACGCAAGATCACCGTCGCCTGGCACGCCCAGCCCGGCTACCACTTCTGCAACATCGTGCTCGTCGAGGGCCGCGGCCAGATCTTCCGGTCGGTCAACCCATCGGCCTCCTACACGTTCACCGACTTCACCAGCAACCACACCAACGGCGTCAAGACGCTCTCGGCGACGGCGCGCACCGGCCGCTGATCGCTCGCCCGGCCGACCGTCCGCCGGCGCTGCGGGGACGACCGGGCGCCCCCCGGCCCGGTCGGCTGACCCCGGGGGATCCCCGCGGTAAGCCTGGTCGCCGACGAGGACGCGGCGGCGGAGCTTTCCGGCCGGGTTGACGCCACCAAGCCAGGCGGGGGACCATCCGCCCGGCTGCTATGATTAGCCGAGGTAATTACATGCTTGAACTAGAGACCGAGACCCAGACGACCGCAGCCCTCGCGGCCCGCCTGCGCGTCGTCCTCGTCCGCACCTCCCGGCGCCTGCGCCAGCAGGCCGACACCGGGCTCTCCCCGTCGCTCACCGCCGCCCTCGTCGCCGTCGCCCGCCGCGGGCCCCTCACCCCGAGCGAGCTGGCCGACGCCGAGCGGGTCAAGCGCCCCACGGCCACCCGCTTCATCTCCTGCCTCGAGCGCGCCGGCCTCGTCAGCCGCGATCCCGATCCCGAGGACGGGCGCTCCTACCGGGTCGACATCACTCCCCGCGGAGCCGGGCTCCTCGCCGCGGCCGCCGGGCGCAAGAACGCCTACCTGGCCCGCGGGCTCGAGAGCCTCGACGCCGACGAGCTGGCCACGCTCGACCGGGCCGCCGCCCTGCTCGAGCGACTGCTCGACGAGGAGCAGCCGTGAGCCCGCACGGTGAGCCGCGGGTCCCTGTCGACCCCGACGCCCCGCCCCCGACCCCGGTGACCCCGGCCGTCCGCCGGCGGATCTTCGGCCTCTTCCACCCCTACCGCCGCCGGCTGGCCGCCGTGATCGGCCTGATCGTCGTCTCCGCCGGCCTCGGCGCCCTCTCCCCGTTCCTCCTGCGCGCCGTCCTCGACCGGGCCATCCCCCGGCACGACAACCGCCTCCTGACCGTGCTCGTTCTCGGGATGATCGCCATCGCGATCGCCTCCGGCGCGCTCAGCGTCGCCCAGACCTGGCTGTCGAACCTCGTCGGCCAGCGGGTCATGCACGACCTCCGCACCACCGTCTACCGCCACCTCCAGCGGATGTCGCTGGCCTTCTTCACCCGCACCCGGACCGGCGAGGTCCAGTCGCGGATCGCCAACGACATCGGCGGCATCGACAACGTGGTCACGAGCACGGCCACGTCGATCGCCTCGAACGTGACCACCGTCGTGGCCACCATCGTCGCCATGGTCCTGCTCGACTGGCGCCTCGCCGCCTTCTCCCTGATCCTCCTGCCCTTCTTCGTCTGGCTGACCCGCCGGGTCGGCGAGGAGCGCCGGCGGATCGCCACCAAGCGCCAGGGCAGCATGGCCGACCTCTCGTCCCTGGTCGAGGAGTCGCTCTCCGTCTCGGGCATGCTCCTCGGCAAGACGATGGGCCGGTCCGACGACCTCGGCCGGCGCTTCGCCGGCGAGTCGGAGACGCTCGCCGACCTCGAGGTCCGCTCCCGGATGACCGGTCGCTGGCGGATGGCCACCGTCCAGATGACCTTCGCGATCATGCCGGCCACCGTCTACTGGTTCGCCGGGGTCAGCGGCGGGGCGATCACCCTCGGAACGCTCGTCGCCTTCACCACCCTCCAGACCCGCCTCCTCTTCCCGATCGGCCAGCTCCTCTCGGTCGGCGTCGACATCCAGACCTCGCTCGCCCTGTTCGACCGGATCTTCGAGTACCTCGACCTCCCGGTCGACATCGCCGAGGCCGCCTCGCCGGTCGAGCTCCGCCCCGAGGAGCTGCTCGGCGAGGTCCGCCTCCGGGACGTCGGCTTCCGCTACTCACCGGAAGGCCCGTGGACGCTCGACGGGATCGACCTCGTCGTCCCGGCCGGGACCCGGACCGCCGTGGTCGGCGAGACCGGGTCGGGGAAGACGACGCTCGGCTACCTGATCGCCCGCCTCTACGAGCCCGAGCGGGGGAGCGTGACGATCGACGGCGTCGACGTCCGCGACGCCAGCTTCGCCTCCCTCGCCGCCACGGTCGGCGTCGTCTCCCAGGAGACCTACCTCTTCCACGCCACCGTGCGCGAGAACCTCCGCTTCGCCCGCCCCGAGGCGACCGACGACGAGGTCGAGGCGGCCGCGCGCGTCGCCGCCATCCACGAGATGATCGCCGGCCTGCCCGAGGGCTATGACACCGTCGTCGGCGAGCGCGGCTACCGGTTCTCCGGCGGGGAGAAGCAGCGCATCGCGATCGCCCGGACCGTCCTGCGCAACCCGCCGGTCCTCGTCCTCGACGAGGCGACGAGCGCCCTCGACACCCAGACCGAGCGCGCCGTCCAGGTCGCCCTCGACCGTCTCTCCGAGGATCGGACGACGATCACCATCGCCCACCGCCTCTCGACCGTCCGCGACGCCGACCAGATCGTCGTCCTCGACGCCGGGCGGATCGTCGAGCGCGGCACCCACGACGAGCTGCTCGAGCGCCGGGGCCACTACGCGGCGCTCGTCGCCCGCGACGGCGCCCTCCTCGCCTCCGGCGACTAGCGGACGCGTCCACTAGCTACCCTCTTAGGAGATGGCCTCGCTCGAAGCCGAGATGCTGGAGTTCATCCGCCGGGGGGTCGACCACCACGCCGGGACCTGCCCGATGGCCCCCCGGGCGATCCTCCTGAACCCCGGCAACCACGAGCTCTTCGGCTGGGACGAGCTCTGGGGGATCCCGGTCCTCCCCGACGATCGCGTCGCCCCCAAGCGCTTTCGCATCGACTGCGACGGCTCGGCCTTCGGGATCGAGAGCGAGGTCGCCGAGATGGTCCGCACCGAGCAGCCGGTCGAGCTCCCGATGGCCCCGGTCGGGCCCCACCCCATTACGGGGCGCAGGCGCGAGACCGCGCCGGCCGCCGCCGCGACCCTCCCGCGCTGAGCACCCGGCCGACCGACCGCCCCCGGCCGCTGCCCCGCCGACCGGCCCCGCCCGGCGGAGACCGCTCCCAAAGAACTACGAGTGTCGCTCGATCAGCTCGATCCGGTAGCCGTCCGGGTCGCGCACGAAGCACAGGCGCGAGCCGCCCGCCCGCAGCGAGTACGGCGGCTTCTCCGGCTCGATCCCGTGTTCGGCCAGGCCAGCCAGGGTCGCGTCCATGTCCTCGACGCTCAGGGCGATGTGGTTGTAGCCCGTCCCGAGCTCGTAGTGGTCGACCCCGTGGTTGTAGGTCAGCTCGAGTCGGGGCCCGTCGCCCGGGAGGCCCATGAACACGTTGATCGCCTCCTCGCGGATCGGCATCCGCCGGAGCTCCTCGAAGCCGAGCGCCTCGTAGAAGGAGACCGACCGGTCGATATCCCCGATCCGGTAGCAGGTGTGGATGAGCTCCATGCCCGAAAGGGTACGCCACGCGCGCCCGGACCCGCGGAAATGGCGCGTCGCCGGCCGACATGAGAGCATGCGCCGCGATGATCGTCGAGCGCTCGATGAACCAGCAGTTCCTCTCGAACACCTACCTCGTCTGTGACGGGGAGGCCGGCAGCGGGCTGATCGTCGACGCCGGCGGGCCCGTCGCCCCCCTGATCGAGGCGGCCGACCGCCTCGGCGTGACCCCGACCCACGTGCTCCTCACCCACCACCACCACGACCACGTCAGCGAGCTCCCGGCGCTCCTCGCCCGGTGGCCGAAGCTCGAGGCCCTGATCCACCCGCTCGAGCGCGACCACGTCCCCGGCGCCACCGGCACGATCGAGGCCGGCCGTCGGCTGGCGGTCGGCGACCTCGACGTCCGGCCGCTCCACACGCCCGGTCACACGGCGGGCATGCTCTCCTTCCTGGTCGACCACCAGGGCGAGCAGGCCGTGTTCACCGGTGACACCCTCTTTCGCAACTCGGTCGGCGGGGTTCGCGCGCCCGGCCACACGACCTACCAGGACCTCAAGGACTCGATCATGGGCACGCTGATGGAGCTCGACCGGCGTACGGTGATCCACCCCGGCCACACCGACCCGACGACGGTCGCCCGCGAGTGGGAGGCCAACGCGTTCATCCGCGTCTGGCGCGGGCTCGATCGCGAGGGCCAGGGCCGGTGCCGGGCGCTCGGCGAGCCGGCCACCCTCGTTCTCTGGGGCGACGACTACGACGGCGGTCACAAGGCGTGGGTGCGCTGGGCCGACGGTCGTGACGACATCGTCCCCGGCTCTCAGGTCCAGCGGACCCAGTAGTCCCCGCCCGCCCGGCGGCCCGAGCGCGTTGCCCGGGCCGTACTCTTGGGATCCAGTGGCTCGCGATCAGATTCCGACCTCGCGCGTGCGGCGCTCGGCCACGGTCGGCCGACTCGCCGCCGGCCAGGCGGCCCGGCAGCTCGGCACCCGGGCGGCCAACATCGTCCGCGACGACGAGGCCTCCCGGGCGGCGCTCGACCGCCGCCAGGTCGAGACGGCCCAACAGATCGTCACCGCCCTCGGAACGATGAAGGGCGCGGCGATGAAGCTCGGCCAGGTGATGTCGTTCCTCGACGTCGGACTCGTCCCCGAGGAGTACCGCGAGGAGTTCCAGCGCAAGCTCGGCGAACTCCGCGACTCGGCCCCGCAGGTCTCGTTCGCCAAGATGCGCAAGGTCATCGAGGCCGAGTACGGCGAGCCGCTCGAGTCGGTGTTCGCCGAGTTCGACCCCGACCCGATCGCCGCCGCGTCGATCGGCCAGGTCTACCGGGCCGGCCTGCCCGACGGTCGCGAGGTCGCGGTCAAGGTCCAGTACCCCGGGGTGGCCGCGGCTGTCCGCTCGGACATGCAGAACCTCGGGATGATCATGCGCCTGATGAAGCGCGTCGCCCCCGCGCTCGACGCTCAGGCCATCGCCCGGGAGATCCGCGAGCGGATCGGCGAGGAGCTCGACTACGAGCTCGAGGCGTCCAACCAGCGGGCCATGGCCCGCTTCTTCCGGGGCCACCCGTTCATCGTCATTCCCGAGGTCGTCCCGTCGCTCTCGCGCGAGCGGGTGATGGTCACCGAGTTCGTCCACGGACGCGGGTTCGAGGAGCTCAAGGAGGCTCCGCAGGCCGAACGCGACCGGCTCGGGGAGATCATCTTCCGCTTCTACTTCGGCTGCATGTACCGCCACCGCCAGTTCTCCGGCGACCCCCATCCCGGGAACTTCATGCTCCAGGCCGACGGGCGGGCCGCCTTCCTCGACTTCGGGCTCTACAAGCGGATCGACCCGGCGACGGCCGAGTTCGAGCTCGAGGGCCAGCGGCTGACCATCGCCGGCGACGGCGACCGGCTGATCCGCCACCTCGCGGCCGGCGGCTTCCTCGCCGACCCGGACGCCCACGAGCCGGAGGAGATCCTCGCCCAGGCCCACGACCTGACCTGGTGGTACACCGACGACCAGGAGGTCGAGCTCCGGCCGGAGATCGCCACCCAGGTGGCGATCGACATGTCCGACCCCCGCTCCCGCCACTACGCCCAGATGCGCGGCGAGACGCTGCCCCCGGCCCACCTCTTCGGCCGCCGGACCGAGACCCTGACCCTCGCCGTCATGAGCCAGCTCCGGGCCCGCGGCAACTGGCACCGCATCGCCCGCGAATGGATCTTCGGCGAACCCCCGGTGACCCCGCTCGGCCGGGCCGAGGCCGAGTTCTACGCCGGCGCCCCGGCGGCGTGATCGACGCCCGGCGGCGCCTCCATCCGCTCGCCCGGCTCGCCCTCCTCGGGCTGGTCGTCGCCGCCGCGTTCGCCGCGCTCGCCCTCACCGGGCCGCTCTCCGGGGCCCGGGTCCGCGGGTGGATCGGCGGGGCGACCGGCCTGCGCGCGGCCGCCGTCTTCCTCGCCGTCTACGCCGGGCTGACCGTCGCCTGCTTCCCCGGCCCGGTCCTCGCCGGGGCCAGCGGGCTCCTCTTCGGCACCCTCGAGGGGACCGGTCTCGCGCTCGGCGGAGCCGTCCTCGGGGCGGTGATCGCGTTCATCCTGGCCCGCTACGTGGCCGGCGACCTCGTCGCCCGCGCCGGCGGCCCGCGCCTGCGGGCGCTCGCCGCCTGGGTCGGGCGCCGGGGCTTCCGCTCGGTCCTCTACGCCCGGATCATCCCCGGCGCCCCCTACTCGGTGGTCAACTACGCGGCCGGGCTCGCCCCGGTGCGCCTGCGCGCCTTCGCCGCCGCGACGGCGCTCGGGGCCGCCCCCCGGACGTTCGCCTACACCGCCCTCGGCGGGAGCCTCGGCGACCTGACGAGCCCGGAGGCGCTCGTCGCCGTCGGCGTGATCCTCGCCATGGCCCTGCTCGGGGTCGGGCTCGGCCTGCGCGAGCGCGCCCGGAGCGCGCGCGGCCGGGTCGTCGGTCCGTAGGGGGCGGGCCCTGGTCAGGCGAGGGGGCGAGCAGGGCGAGTAGGGCGAGTAGGGCGAGTAGGGCGAGTAGGGCGAGTGCTCTGCGGGCCGGGCGAGCCGGGATCAGGCGAGGGCGGTGATGCAGATCCCGAGCCGGCAGGGGTGGCGCGGGAAGTTGATCACCGGAGCGCCCGGGATCCCCCTGAGCAGCAGGCGGCGGACCGCCGGGAGGATCGTCGCCCGAAACTGCGGCGAGCGTTGCGTACAGTGGCTGACCAGCGGCGCGAGGGTGTTGGCCGTCCTTCCGCCGAGCACCCGCCCGCAGCCGGTCGTCGAGATGTCGACCACGATCGACTGGCGGCTGCTCGGCGCCTGGATCAGGAACGGGTGCCCGGGGAGGGCCGGCTGACCGCAGGAGGCGGTCGTCTGGATCAGCGGTCGCCCGTCGGCCAGGGACGTGCGGTACGTCGCCATCGTGCACTGCTCGCTGCCCTTCCGGGTGATGTGGAGCGTGTAGGCCAGGCCGTGGGGGGTGCCGAGGGCCAGCGTCTCGGCCGGCAGGTTGCTCGCCGATCCGCCGCTCCCGCCGCTGCCGCAGCCGCCGAGCGCGAGGGCGATGAGGAGGGCGACCGCGCCGAGCGCGAGCCGGATGACGGGGCCGAGTCGGTACATGTCGGTGATCCTACGCGGCCGGTCGGTCGGCTCCGCCGGTCTCAGAGGATCTGGATCTGGAGCAGGCTCGTAGACCCGGGCCGCCCGCTCGGCAGCCCGGCGGTGATCCCGACCCGGTCGCCCGCCACGCACCAGCCGAGTTCGAGCACCCGCCGGGCGCAGTCGGCGATCAGCTCCTCGGTCACGTGGTGGCGGCGCATCGACGCCGCCTGGACCCCCCACATGAGGCCGCAGCGCCGTACCGTCTCCTTGCCCGGCGACAACGCGAGGATCGGCACCTGGGGGCGGTGGGCCGAGACGAGCCGGGCCGAGCGTCCGGACAGCGTCGGGACGACGAGGGCGCTGAGATGGAGCTCGCGGGCCGCGACACAGGCGCTGTGGGCGAGCGTGTAGGCCGGGTCGCGCGCGTCGCGCCGGACCCGACGCTCGTTCCAGTCCCCGTAGTCGGCGTACTGCTCGGTGTGCTCGGCGATCGCCGCCATCATGGCGATCGCCCCGACCGGATAGGCGCCGACCGCCGTCTCCTGGGAGAGCATCACGGCGTCGGTCCCGTCGAGGATCGCATTGGCCACATCGGCCACCTCGGCCCGGGTCGGCCGGCTCGAGGCGACCATCGAGTCGAGCATCTGGGTCGCGGTGATCGACGGGCGGGCGAGCTCGCCGGCCAGCTTGAGCAGCCGCTTCTGGACGATCGGGACCTCCTCGATCGGCAGCTCGATGCCGAGGTCGCCCCGGGCGACCATCACGCAGTCGGCGGCGCGGACGATCTCCTCGGCGCACTCGACGGCCTGGGGCTTCTCGATCTTGGCGATCAGCGGGAGGCGCGTGTGCTCGCGGACGGCCTCGACGTCGGCCGGGCTGCGGACGAACGAGAGCGCGACCAGGTCGACGCCGGCGAGCTCGCCCAGCCGCAAGAGCTCGAGATCCTCGGCCGGGACGGCGGACAGCTCGATCACCGGCCCCGGGATGTTGAGGCCCTGGCGCGAGGCCACGGCCCCCCCGACCTCGACCTCGGCGTCGAGCTCGCCCACGTCGGGCCGGGACGCCCGGACCCGCAGGCGGACCGACCCGTCGGCCAGGTAGAGGACGGCGCCCGGGACGAGGGCCCGGGACATGCCCGCCCAGGACACCGACATCCGCCCCGCGTCCCCCGGCGTGCCCTCGTCCCCGTCGAAGGTCACCACGTCGCCGACCTTGAGCTCGGCCAGATCCTCGCGCAGGGCGCCGATCCGCAGCTTCGGGCCCGGGAGATCCTGGAGGATCGCCACCGGCCGCCCGGCCCGGCCGGCCGCGTCGCGGACCAGGCGCACGGTCTGCGCGTGCTCCTCGGGAGTCCCGTGGGAGTAGTTCAGGCGCGCGACGTCCATTCCGGCCTCGACCATCCGGACGAGGGTCTCCGGGTCGCGGGAGGCCGGTCCGATCGTCGCGACGATCTTCGTCCGGCGGGTCACGGGGCCTCGAGCTCGGGGAAGTGCTCGGCGCAGTGGTCTCGGAGCGCCGTGCGCACCCAGGCCCGCTCGTCCGGGGTGGCCGCCCGGAAGCGGGCCAGGAGCTCGCGCTGCCCGTCGAGCGGGACGCCCGCGATCTCCCAGCTGACCGCCAGGCGCTCGAAGAGGAACTCGACGGCCCGCTGCCAGGCGTCCTCCCGGGCCCCGGCCGGGGCCAGCCGGTCGCCGGCCCGCACGGCCGCATACTCGATCCGGGTCCCCGCCTTCAGCGAGCCGCGCAGCCGCAGCCGGTTGCCCGCGGCGTCGACGTACTCCGCGGCCGGGGCCGCGACGGCCTCGCGCTTTCGTGCCCGGCGCCCCATCGAGCGGGTCAGTCCGGCTCGATCTCGAGGCCCTCGGCCAGCATCGTCCGGCCACCGACGTGGTAGCGGACGTCGACCGAGTCGTTCTGCCGGTAGGTGCCGACCCCGAAGGCGCCGACCAGCCACCGCCGCTTGGAGATCTTGTCCTTGGCCAGGCGGCGGCCGAACCGGAGCGCCCCGTCCCGGATCTCGAAGTCGCGGCCGAGCTCCTGGAGGACGCCGTTGACGTAGACCTCGAAGGGCGGGCGGACCCGGGCGGGGAGGCGGACGATCGAGGTCTCGCTCATCGGTCCCATTATGGACGTCGGGTCCGGGCCATAACCTCCGGGGCATGTCCGCCGAGCTCGAGTACACCGTCCGCCGCTCCTCCCGGGCCAGCCGGGTCCGCGTGCGGGTGGACGCCGAGCGGGGCGTCGAGGTGCTCCTGCCCATGCGCACGCCCGAGCGGGCCGCCGCGGCCGCCGTGGCCGAGCTGCGCCCGTGGATCGAGCGCCGGCTGACCGAGGTCAGCGCCCTCCGGGCCCGCCTGGCCGAGCGCGCCGGCTGGGTCCCCTACCTCGACGAGCGCCTGGTCCTCGTCGCGGAGCCCGGCCGGACCCGAGTCCACCGCCGCGGAGCGGAGCTCCTCGTCCCGGCGGGCGCCGAGACCCGGGCGGCGCTCGAGCGCTGGTACCGCCGGGCGGCCCGGGTCGAGGTGGCCGCGCGCCTGGACCGGGCGGCCGCGGCCGCCGGCCTCGGCTACCCGAGCCTGGCGATCCGCGGCCAGCGGACCCGCTGGGCGAGCTGCGCCGCCGACGGGGCGATGAGCTTCAACTGGCGCCTCCTCCTCGCCCCCGAGCGGGTGCTCGACTACGTCGTCTGGCACGAGGTCTGCCATCTCGAGGTCCACGACCACTCGCCCCGCTTCTGGGCCCTCGTCGAAGGCCGGTGCCCGGACTGGCGCGAGCCGGCCGGGTGGCTGCGACGCCACGGCCCGGAGCTCGTCATCTAGTGGTTCGTCCGGTAAGTTCGTGGGCCATTCGGCGAGGTTCGGGGGCCGCGTGGCCAGGACGCAGAAGCGGCGGCATACTCGACGTATTCCGAGCTTCGAGGACGCCGCCACGCGGTCATCCGGGCCCGCCCAATGGTGCAGGAACTTGCTGGACGGAGCACTAGGAGGAGGGCTCGCCGCCGTCCGCCGCGCCGAGCACGCGCCGCAGGGCCGCCACGGCGCTCTCGCCGGCTCGCGGCTCGACGAGCCGCCGGCGCGTGCCCCCGGTGAACGCCTCCGTCGATCCGTCGCCGCGCAGGTCGACTCCGCCCCGCACGCTCGGGAGGATCCGTCCGGGACCGGCGACCTCCGCCCGGACCGAGACCTGCCGGGACGCCTCGATCGTCCGGCGGAAGAACTGGACGTCCTCCCGGCGCGCCTCCTCCCCGACCTCTCCGATCCTCTGCTCGAGCGCGTCGAGCGCCGGGTCGAGGCCGTCGAAGCGCACGCGCTCGACCCGGGGGCCGACGCGCAGCGTGAGCCTCCAGCTCGCCATCGGCCCCGCGCGGCGGAGGCTCAGCGCTGATCGACCGGGATGTAGTCGCGCTGGCGCGGGCCGGTGTAGATCTGGCGGGGCCGGGTGATCTTCTGCTCGGGGTCCTGGACGAGCTCCAGCCACTGGGCGATCCACCCGCTCGTGCGCCCGATGGCGAACATCACCGGGAACATCGACACCGGCAGGCCGAGGGCCTCGTAGATCAGCCCGGAGTAGAAGTCGACGTTCGGGTAGAGCTTGCGCTCGATGAAGTAGTCGTCCTCGAGCGCGATCTGCTCGAGCTCGATCGCGATGTCGAGGAGCGGATTGCGGCCGGTCACCTCGAAGACGTCCTCGCAGGCCTTCTTGATGATCGTCGCCCGGGGGTCGAAGTTCTTGTACACCCGGTGGCCGAAGCCCATCAGCCGCTCCTTGCCGGCCTTGACGCCGGCGACGAACCCGGGGATGTTCTCCCGGCGCTCGATCCGGCGCAGCATCTTCAGGACCTCCTCGTTGGCCCCGCCGTGCAGGGGGCCGTAGAGGGCTCCGATGCCCGCCGAGAGCGCCGTGTACGGGTCGACCCGGGCGGATCCGACGGTCCGCACGGCGCTGGTCGAGCAGTTCTGCTCGTGGTCGGCGTGGAGGATGAAGAGGACGTCGAGCGCCCGCTCGAGCCGCGGATCCGGCTCGTAGTTGACCTCGGTCATCTTGTAGAGCATCGAGAGCAGGTTGCCCGAGTAGCCGAGGTGGTTGACCGGGTAGACGTACGGCTGACCGAGGGCATGGCGGTAGGAGAACGCCGCCAGCGTCGGCATCTTGGCGATCAGCCGGATCGTCTGGATCTCGCGGTTCTGGCGGTCCTGGATCTCGTTGGCGTCCGGGTAGAACGTCGAGAGGGCGCCGACCGACCCGAGGAGCATGCCCATCGGGTGGGCGTCGTGGCGGAAGCCCTGCATGAACCGCTTGACGTTCTCGTGGACGAAGGTGTGGATGGTGATCTGATGGGTCCAGCGCTCGAGCTCGTCCGGGCTCGGGAGCTCACCGAAGATGAGCAGGTAGGCGACCTCGAGGTAGGTCGACTTCTCGGCGAGCTGGTCGATCGGGTAGCCCCGGTACTCGAGGATCCCGCGCTCGCCGTCGAGGAAGGTGATCGCGCTCCGGCAGGACGCCGTGTTCATGAAGGCCGGGTCGTAGGCCATCAGACCGAAGTCGTCCTCGGAGACCTTGATCTGGCGCAGATCGAGCGTGCGGATGCAGCCGTCCTCGATCGGAAGCTCGTAGGCCCGGCCGGTTCGGTTGTCGGTCACGCTCAGCGTCTCGCCGCCGGAGCCCGTGGGGGGGGTGGCCATGTGTCCTCCTGTCGCCGGAACGTCGTGCGCCCCGATTATGAGCCAAGCGCGCGTTCGGGCCCCGACCGCCCACCGTAGCGGCTCTCCGTCGCCTCGACCTGGCCCTGATAGTGGCTCCCCAGTTCGGCGTGGCCGTAGGGGCGCAGAGCGGGCGCGTCGAGACCCATGAACGAGAGCTGGGCGATCGCCAGACCCGGGTAGAGCTTGATCGGGACGCGGGTGAGGTTGTTGAGCTCGAGGGTCAGGGTGCCCTTCCAACCCGGGTCGCAGAACCCGGCCGTCGCGTGGACGATCAGACCCAGGCGGCCGAGGCTCGACTTGCCCTCGATCCGGGCGACGATGTCGTCGGGGAGCTCGACGTGCTCGAGCGTCCGGCCGAGGCAGAACTCGCCCGGGTGGATGACGAACGGATCGTCGCCGCTCACGTCGATCTGCTCGGTCAGGTTGCTCGGCGGGTCGCGGAGGTCGATGGCCGACGTCCGGTGGTTGTGGAAGACCCGGAAGCTCGCCCCGAGGCGGAGGTCGACGCTCGCCGGCTGGACGAGCCCGGGGTCCCACGGATCGATGACGATCCGTCCCTCCGCGACCAGGCGGATGATCGTCCCGTCGGAGAGGACGGATGACTCGGCCCGGCGCACGGGTTGATTCTGGCACGCGACCGCCCGGCGGCCGCGGCGGTTCGCTAGTGCTCGACGCGACGGCCGCGGGCGAGCACGGTCCGCACGCGGGCGGGCGGCGGCGGGGCCGGGGCGCCGTGGGGACCGCGGCGGGGGCGCCGGGGCAGGGGCGGGCGGGGATGATGGCGTCGGGGCCGGCCGCCGCCGTCGTCCTCCTTGCCGATCGGATCGTCCACCTCCTGGTGGATCGCCCACCAGACGAGCCAGAGGAGCCCGGCGATCGGGAGCTTCAGGATCAGCATGAGGTAGATGAACGTCCAGGTCACCGTCGGCGATCCTACTACCCGCTCCAGGCGGTTGCCAGCCCTGGTTTTGATCCGGGGCGGTGCGCATTGCGCACCGCCAGAGACACAGCCGAGCCGCGAGCATCGGTCTCGGCCCGGCGCAAACCAATCCAAGGAGTAGCGCATGCCCTACCAGGTCAACCTCGAAGAGCTCGATGCCCACGGCGTCGTCGGCGAGGCCCACGCGGCGGCGATCGACGGTCTCGAGGCCGGCGACACCCGCCTCTCCTTCCTGAAGAAGATCGGCGTCGGGACGGCCGGCGTCGTCGGCGGCGGGGCCCTGCTCAGCACCCTCGCCCCGTCGGCCTTCGCCGCCGGGCGCCCGCCGTCCGCCTTCGGCGCCGGCGACATCGGGATCGCCAACTACGCCCTGACCCTCGAGTACCTGGAGGCCGAGTTCTACAAGCAGGCGGCCGCCAACATCACGTTCACCAACCCGGCCCTCAAGGGCTTCGCCGCGACCGTGGCCAAGGACGAGGCCGCCCACGTGGCCGCGCTCAAGGGCGTCCTCGGCAGCAAGGCCGTGAAGTCGCCGAGCTTCAACTTCGGCCCGGCGACGACCGTCGAGGCGACGTTCGCCGCGACGGCCAAGGTGCTCGAGAACACGGGCGTCGGCGCCTACTTCGGCCAGGGCTTCAACATCAAGTCGGCGAAGATCCTCAAGTTCGCCCTCTCCGTCCTGACCGTCGAGGCCCGCCACGCCGGGGCGATCGGGATCCTGCTCGACCCGACCGGCGCCGGCATCTCGCCGAGCGGGGCCTTCGACAAGCCGGTCACCGCCAGCGCGGTCCTCAAGAAGGTCACCGCCACCGGCTTCATCGTCACGAGCGGTGGGCAGAAGTACACCGGCTGAGGCCGTGGCACGCGAAACGGGGGCCCGGCGCGGGCCCCCGTCCGCGTGATCCGTCCGACCGCCCGCGCACGCACCACTCCCATGAAGACAAACCCCCGCCTCCCTCTCGGCCTCGCCGTCCTCGGCCTCGCCGTCCCCGCCGCCTCGGCCCTCGCCGACCCGCCGGCGGCGCACACCGCGGCGACCCACGTCGTCAAGCTGAAGAACATCCAGATCCAGCCGAGTCGCCTCACCGTCCGCGCCGGTGACCGGGTGACCTGGCAGTTCCTCGACGCTCCGCTCATGTCCGAGCACACCGTGACCAGCCGGTCGGGCGGCCTGCGCTTCAAGGGCACCGGGCCGAAGCTCTCGGGCAGCTACTCGGTGACCTTCCGCAAGCCGGGCACCTACCTCTACGAGTGCACGATCCACCCGGGCATGCAGGGCCGGATCGTCGTCCGCTGAAGGTGCGCCCGGGCTCAGCTGCGCAGGGTCAGCGGGGCGTCGGAGAAGTGCATCATCCGCTCGAGCTCGCCGACCCGCTCGGCGATCTCCTCGCCGGTGAGGCGGGCCACCCGCTCGGTGCCGAACTCCTCGACGTTGAACGAGGCGATCACCGTCCCGTAGGCCATCGCCCGCCGGAGCGTCTCCGGCGAGCGCTCCTCGCCGGGGTGGGCGGCGATGTATCCGACGAAGCCGCCGGCGAACGTGTCGCCGGCACCGGTCGGGTCGACGACCGTCTCGAGCGGGAAGGCCGGGACCTGGAAGTAGTCGTCGGCCGTGATCAGGGCGGCGCCGTACTCGCCGAGCTTGGCCACCACGACGCTCGGACCGCCCCACGAGAGGACCTCCCGGGCGGCGCCGACGAGCTTGGCCTGCCCGGTCAGCTGGCGGAGCTCGCCGTCGTTGAGGATCAGGCAGTCGACCATCCCGATCGTCTCGACCAGCGAGTCCCGGGCCACGTCGATCCACAGGTCCATCGAGTCGAGGGCGACGAAGCGGGCCGCCTCGCACTGGCGGCGGACCTGGCGCTGGAGGTCGGGGACGATGTTGGCCAGGAAGAGGACCTCGCTGGACCGGGAGGCCTCGGAGAGCTTGGGGTCGAAGTGCTCGAACACGTTCAGCTGGGTGTCGAGCGTCGCCCGCTCGTTGAAGTCCCAGCTGTACTCCCCCCGCCAGAAGAAGGTCCGTCCGCCGGCCACGTGCTCGACGTCGGAGACGTCGACGCCGCGGGTCGCGAGGACGGCGAGCTCGGGATCGCCGAAGTCGTCCCCGACCGGGCCGACGACGCGCACCTCGTCGAAGAACGAAGCGGCCAGGGCGAAGTGGACGGCGGCCCCGCCGAGCATCTTCTCGCGCTCGCCCGACGCCGTCTTGACGGCGTCGAAGGCGATCGATCCGACGACAGTTACCGGCATGCTCCGTCCTTCGCTCTAGGGGTCCTCCGGGCGCGGCAAGCGTATCGGTCGGTGCCGGCGGCGGGCCGGCCGCCAGGTCGTCGGCCGGCGAACGACTACCCTCCGGGTAAATGAATACGATTTCGATTAGCAACAACTGTGGGGGCCGATGACCAGCTTCGCTGACCTCGGCCTGTCCGAGTCGCTGCTCGAGGCTCTGCGGGGCGTCGGCTACGAGTCACCGAGCCCGATCCAGGAGCAGGCGATCCCGCCGATGCTCGCCGGGCGCGACGTGATCGGCCAGGCCCAGACCGGGACGGGCAAGACGGCGGCCTTCGGCCTCCCGATCCTCGAGTACGTCGACCCCACCCTCCAGGAGGTGCAGGCGCTCGTCCTCACCCCGACGCGCGAGCTCTGCATCCAGGTCACCCAGGCGATCCGGGCCTACGGAGCCACGCGCGGCGTCGACGTCGTGGCCGTGTTCGGGGGGGCGCCGATCCGCACCCAGCAGGCGCAGCTGCGGGCCGGCGGCCAGGTCGTCGTCGGCACCGTCGGGCGGGTGCTCGACCTGATCTCCCGTCACTCCCTCGTCCTCCACGACTGCCGCTTCGTCGTGCTCGACGAGGCCGACGAGATGCTCGACCTCGGCTTTCTCGAGGACGTCGAGAAGATCCTCTCACTCACGCCGAACAGCCGCCAGACGGCGCTCTTCTCGGCCACCATGCCGCCGCCGATCCGGGCCCTGGCCGACGCCTACCTCTACGACCCGCTGATCGTCCAGGTCGCCGCGGCGACGCTGACCATCGACACGGTCGAGCAGTTCCAGCTCCCGGTCGAGACGCGGGCCAAGGCGGAGAAGCTGATCGAGGTGCTCGAGGCCGAGCGCCCGGACCAGTCGATCATCTTCGCGCGCACGAAGATCCGTACCGACCAGCTCTACCGGACGCTCCGCGACAAGGGCATGAACGTCAAGGCGCTCCACGGCGACCTCTCCCAGGGTCAGCGCGATGGGGTGATGCTCGCCTTCAAGGGCGGCCGCGTGCCCCTGCTCGTGGCCACCGACGTCGCCGCCCGGGGCCTCGACATCACGACGGTCACCCACGTCATCAACTACGACGTTCCGACGAGCCCCGACACCTACGTCCACCGCATCGGGCGGACCGGGCGGATCGGCGCCTCGGGGCGGGCGATCACCTTCGTCGAGGACCGCCAGCGGCGCGAGATGGAGGCCATCGAGCGCCACATCGGCATGTCGATCGCCCCCTGGGAGGCCGGGGCGACGACGGTCAGCGCGCCCGTGCCCAAGAAGCCGCGCCGTCACGAGAAGCCGCACGTCACCCGGGCGGCCGACGAGCCGCAGGTGCGCCTGCTGGCCAGCGGGGGCACCGCCTCCGGGATCGAGGTGGCCGACATCGTCGCCGCCATCACCCGCCTGACCGGGCTCGACGGGGAGGCGGTCTCGGACGTCAAGCTGCTCGAGCGCTTCGCCATCCTGAGCGTCCCGGCGACCGAGGCCGAGCGCGTGCTCGCGTCGGTCAGCGGCGAGCAGGTCCGGGGCCACGAGCTGCACCTGGAGCGCGTTCAGGCCTGAGCGCCCGAGCGGCCGGGCACCGGCGCCGGCGTTCTGCGCCGGGCTCGAACGACAAGCAAGCAAAGGAGAGGAGCCGATGTCCAGCGCCACGATCCACACCTCCGAGGGGCCGATCGCGTTCGAGTTGTTCGACGCCGACGCCCCGAAGACGGTCGCCAACTTCCGCGAGCTCGCCGGGAAGGGCTTCTACGACGGGCTGATCTTCCACCGGGTGATCAAGGACTTCATGATCCAGGGCGGCTGCCCCCAGGGCAACGGGACCGGCGGCCCGGGCTACAAGTTCGAGGACGAGTTCAACGACCACAAGGTCGTCCGCGGAGCGCTGGCCATGGCCAACTCCGGCCCGAACAGCAACGGGTCGCAGTTCTTCATCGTCACCGCCGACGCCTGCCCCTGGCTCGACGGCAAGCACACGGTGTTCGGCCAGCTGACCGGCGGTGACGAGGTCATCGACGCGATCGAGGCCGTCCCGACCGACGGGCGCGACCGCCCGACCAACCCGATCACGCTCGACTCGGTCGACATCGCCGACTGAGCGGTCGCCGCACCACGCGGCGGCGCGCCGGCGGCGGGGAGCGCCCGCCGGGGCACGGTGGCCGGCGGGCGGGCGTAGGCTCCAGCGTCGATGCCCGTCGTCTTCGCCCACATCGCCGGGGCGCTCGCGCCGGTCCAGCTCGTCGTGCCCGGGCTGCTCGCCGTCGCCTACGCCCGGCGGGCGCTGACCCTCCTGCGGGCCGGCCGCCCGGTCCCGCGCGGGCGCCAGGCGTGCTTCTACGGCGGCCTGATCCTGATCGTGGCCACGCTGGTCTCCCCGCTCGGCCACATCTCCGACGAGCTGTTCGCCGCGCACATGCTCGAGCACCTGCTGGTCGCCGACATCGCCGCCCTCCTGCTCGTCCTCGGCCTCACCGGGCCGCTGCTCGCGCCGGTGCTGCGCATCCGGGCGATCGACCGCCTGCGGGTCCTCGCCCACCCGGGGGTGGCGCTGCCCCTGTGGGCGCTCGACCTGCTCGTCTGGCACCTGCCCGTCCTCTACCAGGCGGCGCTCCACGACAGCCGGGTCCACGCGCTCGAGCACGCGATGTTCATCGCCGCCGGGGTCAACATGTGGATGCCGCTCTTCGGCCCCCTGCCGGCGCCGGCCTGGTTCGGCAATGCCTGGCGGCTCGGCTACGTCGTCGCCGTGCGCCTGCTCGGCTCGCTGCTGGCCAACGTCTTCGTCTGGTCGGGCACCGTGTTCTATCCCGACTACGCCGGGGGCGAGCGCTACTGGGGCATCGACCCGATCTCCGACCAGGTGGCGGCCGGGGCGATCGTGATGATCGAGGGGTCGATCCTCACCCTGATCCTGTTCGCCTGGCTCTTCCTGCGCACGGCCGACCAGGGCGAGGAGCGCCAGGCGCTGCTCGACTTCGCCGACGTCCACGGCCTCGAGCTCTCCGAGGCGCGGGCGACCCGGGCGGTCGCCGCCGGGCGGGGCGGGCTCCTGCGCGACCGGCTCGAGGCGCGCAGCCGGGAGCCGCCTCCCGGGCCCGGGCCCGGGCTCGGGCCCGGGCCGCGGGATTCAGATGGGGAGGGCGAGGCCGAGGGTGGCGGTCAGCCAGCCGGCGGCGACGGGCAGTCCGGCGGGGTCGATCTGGTGGCCGACGTCTGACTCCTGGTAGCTGACCTCGAGCCCTCCGGCCCGCAGGAGCGCGGCCGCCCGCCGGGCGAACTCGACATCGATCACCGGGTCGCGGCGACCGTGGGCGATGAACGCGCGGAGCGCCCGGCGGTCGGCCGGGCTCGGCGCCCAGCCGGGCACGGTCGGCACGAAGCCGGAGAAGGCCATGATCCCGGCCGGGGCCGGGCGGTCGGCGTCGAGGCCGAGGGCGTAGCTCATCGCCGTGCCCATGGAGAAGCCGCCGAGCACCGTCTGGCCGGGGGTGAGGCCGGTCCGCACCCATTGCTCGTCGTGGAAGGCGGCCAGCCGGGCGGCCGAGTCGTGGAAGCTCTCGGGATCGGGGTGGCCGACCCGCGGCACCTGGTACCAGTGGTACCCGGGCCAGCCGGGCAGCCGCAGCGGGGCCCGCGGGGTGACCACGTGGAGGCGGCGTCCGGGATCGAGCAGGTCGGCCAGCCCGAGCAGGTCGTGCTCGTCGGCGCCCCGGCCGTGGTGGAGGACGAGGAGGCCGGCGGCCTCGCCGTCGGCCGGGCGCTCGCGATAGACGAGGCTGCTCATGGGCGGACCGTCTGGCGCCGGGCGGTCCGCCGGCTGACCACCGGGGTGAGAACGCGCTCGAGCGTCGGGCGCAGGCGCTCGTGCTGGCGGGGGAGGCGCAGCGACTCGCCGAGGCGGTCGGGATCCTCGTCGACGGCGAAGCCGGGCGAGAGCGTGGCGATCTCGAAGAGGATGCCCCGGGGCTCGCGGAAGTAGATCGACTCGAAGTAGTCGCGGTCGATCACGTCGGTCACCGCCGCGCCCGCCCCGGCCACCCGCCGCTGCCACTCGCGGTGGTCCTCGTCGCGCGAGGCCCAGGCGATGTGGTGGACGGTCCCGGCTCCGGGCCGGCCGCGCTCGGCCGGCGGCTCGTCGTAGGCCCAGTGGAACCGGCGCTCGGCGCCGTCCAGGCGGTACTCGCCGGGGCCCGTCGAGGTGAAGTTGAGGACTTCGGTCAGGAGCCGGTCTTCGGAGCCGGGGCCGTAGGCCCGGGCCCCCTCGAGACCGACGATCGCGCGCTCGGCCGGGATGTCGGGGTGGACGGCCCGGAGCGGTGGGTTGTCAGCGACCACGAGCTCGAGCCGCAGGCCGTCGGGGTCGGCGAGGAGGAGGCTCCCGTCGGGCGTCCGGGTCGCCGGGTGGCCGGCCCGGGCGAGCCGCTCGGCCCAGAAGTCGAGCGCCGGCGGGGCGGTCACGCCGAGGGCGAGCGTGTGGATCATCCCGGCGCCGGGCCGCCCGGAGGCCGCCCCGGCGAACTCGAACCAGGTGAGGATCGATCCGGGCGAGCCGTGCTCGTCGCCGAAGTAGAGGTGGTAGGCGTCGGGCTGGTCGAAGTTCACCGTCTTCTTGACCAGGCGCAGCCCGAGGAGGTCGGCGTAGAAGTCGACGGTCCGCTGGGCGTGGCCCGTGATCATCGTGACGTGGTGGAGCCCCTCGAGCTGCATCGTCCCTCCCCGGAAAGTAATTGTGAGCGCAACTATATCAGAGGAGGCCGAGGGCGGCGCGCGCCTGGGCCGGGGTGGCGACCGGGCGCTCGAGCTCGCCGGCGAGGCGGACGATCCGCTCGACGAGCCGCGCGTTGGTCGCCGGCTCGTCCCGGCGGAACCAGAGGTTGTCCTCGAGGCCGGTGCGGACGTGGCCGCCGGCGAGGATGCAGTAGGCCCCGAGCGGGAGCTGGGCGCGTCCGGCCGCGCACACCGACCAGAGCGCCTCGGCCGGGAGCCGGCGGCGGAGGTGCTCGACCATCTCCACCGTGGCCGGGACCCCGGTCCCCGGGACGCCGAGCACGAGCTGGACGACCAGCGGGTCCTCGAGCAGGCCCTCCTCGCGGAGCTGGAGGGCGAGCCCGACGTGCCCGGTGTCGAAGCACTCGACCTCGGGCCGGACCCCGTGGCGGCGGAAGGCGCACGCCATCCGGCGCAGGAAGGGGAGGTCGCCCTCGAAGATCCGCTCGCCGAAGTTGATCGTCCCGCAGTCGAGGCTCGCCATCTCCGGGGCGAGCTCGAGCGGGCCGAGGCGCTGGTCGCGGACGGCGCGCCCCCCGGCGGTGCCGCAGGAGAGGTTGAGGACGGCGTCGCAGCCGCGGGTGCGCAGCTCGTCGACGAGGCCGGCGAAGGCCGTCCGATCCTGGGTCGGCGTGCCGTCGGGCTCGCGGGCGTGGAGGTGGATGACGGCGGCCCCGGCGCGCCAGGCGGCGAGCGCGTCGGCGACGATCGCGGCGGGCGTGACCGGCAGGTTCGGACGCCGGTCGGGGTCCGGGTCGGCCGACCCGGTGACGGCGCACTGGATGATCAGGGGCGTGGACATGGGTGCGGGGGGTGGGGCGACGATAGGCGTTAATCCGAAACATCGACAGCGGATAGCGTGTCTGTGCACGTAGGCGACCGTCCGCCGACCGCGCCCCGTCCCATGCGCCGACTGAGCCTTCCCATCCTCCTCGCCTGCCTGCTCGGGCTCGTCGCCGCCCCGGCGGCCCGGGCGGCGCGCGACCAGACGGTCCTCTTCGAGGCCCCGCGCGACCTCCTCGATGCCCAGTCGCGCCCGGCGGCGCTCCGCCAGCTCGAGCAGCTGGGCGTCCACGCCCTGCGAGTCGTCCTGCTCTGGCAGAACGTCGCCCCGAGCCCGGACGCCGCGACCCGGCCGAGCTTCGACGCGACCGACCCGGCCGCCTACCACTGGGGGGAGTACGACGCCGTCCTCCAGGCGGCCAAGGACCGGGGCTGGCAGGTGCTCCTCACCGTGTCGGGTCCGGTGCCCCGGTGGGCCACCGCGGGCGGGGTAGATCACCTGACGCGACCGGACGCCCAGGACTTCCAGCAGTTCATGACCGCGGTCGGGCGCCGCTACGGCCAGCAGGTCAAGCTCGTCTCGATCTGGAACGAGCCGAACGAGCCGATCTTCCTCCTGCCGCAGTTCGTCCACGGGGTGGCGGCGTCGCCGCGCATCTACCGGGGTCTCTTCCAGGCCGGGGTGGCCGGCCTGCGGGCGTCGGGGAACTCGTCCGGGATGCGGGTCCTGATGGGCGAGACCGCCCCCCGGGGCAACGCCCACGTCGTGGCCCCGCTGGACTTCCTCCGGGGCGCCCTCTGCCTCGACGCCGCCTACCACCGGGCGAGCTCGTGCTCGGCCCTGCCGGCCGACGGCTACGCCCACCACGCCTACACGACGAAGGCCGGGCCGTCGTTCGTCCCGCCGGGTCCCAACGACGTGACGATCGGCGTGCTCCCACGGTTGACCACCGCCCTCAACCGGGCGGCGGCCGCCGGGGCGATCCGCCCGGGGCTGCCGATCTACCTGACCGAGTTCGGCATCCAGAGCGTCCCCGATCCGTACTACGGGGTCCCGCTCGCCCAGCAGGCCGAGTACATCGCGATCTCCGAGAAGATCGCCTACCAGAACCCGCGCGTGCGCTTCTTCAGCCAGTACCTCCTGCGCGACGACGTCCCGCGGCCGGGCAACGTCTTCCAGCGCTACAGCGGCTTCGAGTCGGGGCTCGAGTTCGCCTCCGGCACCCGCAAGCCGGCCTACAGCGCATGGCCCGTGCCGCTCGTGGTGACCAAGAAGGGCGGCCAGGTCTCGCTCTGGGGCCTCGCGCGCCCGGCGGGGGGCCCGACGACCGTGACCTTGGAGGTGGCCGACGGGCGGGGCGCGTTCCGCCCCCTGCTGAGCCGCCGGACGAACGGGCTCGGCTACTGGACGGCCCACTCGACCTGGGCCCACGGCCGTCGGTGGCGGGTGCGCTGGACCTCGGCCGCCGGCGTCGCCTACCTCGGGCCGCCGATCCGCGCGTACGCGTCCGGCCGCCTGGCGGCCTAGTCAGGCGCCGGTTCGCCTCATTTCAGGAGCCGGGAGAGGCGGCGGTCCTTGAGCGTCCGGCCGCCGGTCTGCTCGGCCGGGCAGTAGCACATCACGTAGTCCTCGTAGTGGACGGCCTCGATCGTCGCCCCGCAGCGCGGGCAGGCCTCCCCGGCGCGGCGATGGACCCGGAGCGGGAGGGGCAGCTTGTCGGGGATCGGGAGGTGGACCACCTCCTCGTAATGGTCGAGCGCGCCGGTCAGGACCGAGACGATCGCCGCGCGGAGCGCGGTCGCCTCCGCCTCGGCGAGGTCGTCGCCGCGCTTGAACGGCGAGAGGCGGGCCGTCCAGAGGATCTCGTCGACCCAGGAGCGTCCGATGCCGGCGATGACGCGCTGGTCGCGGAGCATCGTGTGGAGGGGGCGGGCCGCCGCGAGCAGCCGGCGGAGGTCCTCCGGCGGGTCGGGCCAGGCCTCGGGCCCGAGCGTGGCCAGGACCTCATCGGCCTCGAGCGCCTCCGCCCGGAGGAGCTTGACCCAGGCGGCCTGCTTGGTGCCGAACTCGCGCAGGCGGAGCTCGCGGCCGCCGTCGACCCGGACGAGGAGCCGCGAGGTCCGGTCGCGGGGCCCGGCCCGCTTGTCGTAGAGCTGGAGGCGGCCGGCGTTCATCAGGTGGATGAGGAGGACGAGCTCGCCCTCGACGGCCAGGACCAGCTGCTTTCCCCGGCGGCCGACGCGCTCGATCTCCCGGCCGGCGAGGGCGGAGAGCGGTGGGTCGAACGTCTTGAGGGCGTTGATCCCCGGGGCCAGGGCCGACTCGATCGTCGCGCCCCGCAGGGCGGCGTCCAGACGCCGCGCGGTGATCTCGACCTCGGGCAGCTCGGGCATACGTTTGCAAGGCTACGCTGGTCGGCACCCCGCCCCGGGCCGCCCCGCCCCACGCGTCCACGCCGGCGCGGGGTCCTGGATGAATTCCTTCAACGAGAGGGGTGGCGGATCCAGACGGCTCCCGGTCCGCGCCCTTCGCTCTGCACCCTTCCCTAGGCCAGGACACCGAAGGCCGACGCATGGCGCGAGCCTCACAGCCAGACGGCGATTTCGGACCCATCCTCGTCCACGAGGAGCTTGACGAGCGCCGAGGTTTCGAAGTAGCGGGTCAGCGCCGCTGATCGGCGACCGAGGTCGGACACGTCGCCGTTGGCCGTGACGCGCGGGTACGCGGCCCGGCGCGGCGCCCTTGGCCGGGTCGCGAGTCCCCGACGCTCGAGATCGTCCAGGGGATCGTCGCCGACAAGCGTGCGATCGGGCGCCCGCGCCGCGTGATGACGATCTCGCCGCCTGCTTGCCCTCGTTCCAGGTGCTCGCTGAGACGGTCGCGGAGGCCCCGTACCCCGACCTCGCACCCGGTCCCAGGTAACCTCGGTTGAGCGAGCGAAGGGAAAGACGATGATCGACGCCGGCGCCACTGCACCCGACTTCACGCTCGCCGACCAGGACGGCCAGCCGGTCAAGCTCTCGGACCTGCGTGGCCGACCCGTCGTCCTCTACTTCTACCCGAAGGCCGACACCCCCGGCTGCACGGCCCAGGCCTGCGGGGTCCGCGACCACCGGACCGACTACGCCGCGGCCGGGGCGGTCGTCCTCGGCGTCTCGCCCGATCCCGTGGCCAGGGTCACGCGCTTCCACGCCAAGCACGACCTCGGCTTCACCCTGCTCGCCGATCCCGACCACGCCGTGGCCGAGCGCTACGGCGTCTGGGCCGAGAAGTCGATGTACGGGCGCAAGTACTGGGGCAACACCCGCACGACCTTCGTCATCGACGGCGACGGCGTCGTCGGTCACGTCATCCCCCGGGCGTCGCCCAAGACCCACGACGCCCAGGTGCTGAAGGCGCTGGAAGCGCTGGCCGCCGCCTGACCGGCGGGCGCCCCGGACCCGGCCCCGGCCCCCCGCCACGGAGCGCCGCGAACATCGCATGTCCCGGCACCGGCCCGGGGTATGCTCGTCCTCGCTCCGGCCCGCACTAACCGAGGAGGTCGCCGTGCCCAGACGTCGCAGGATCGCCGCACTCGCCGTGATCGTCGTGCTCGGGCTCGCCGGGCTCACCGCCTGCGGGAGCTCGTCGTCCTCGTCGTCGAGCGCCAGCGGGAGCACCCCGGCCACCACCTCGCAGACCAGCTTCCCGAAGACGAAGTTCCTCCTCCACGCCGGCCTCGCCTTCGGCGCCTTCCACCACTTCATCTACAAGCCGTTCAAGGCGGGCCAGCTGACCGGCGGCGGCCTCTTCTCCCACAAGCTGACCAAGATCAAGGCCGGCCTGGCCGGGCTGTTCGCCTACCACGAGGTGAAGCTCGCGCTCGAGGCGGCCAAGTCGAGTCCCCTGCTCACCCGCCTGCTCTCCCCGCTCACGGCGCTCTCGGACAAGCTCAAGGCGCTCGGCGCCCAGCTGAAGGGCGGGACCGTCGACAGCGCGTCGATCGAGGGAGCCAACACGCAGGTCGGCCTGGCCGGCGCCGCCTCGCAGGCGGCCGGAGCCCCGGTCTCGGAGGCGACGCCGAGCGCCGCCCAGCTCGCCGCCGGCTAGGGCCGGCGGCCGGGCGGGCCGCTCCGCGGCCTCCGGGCGTCCCGGCCCGGGCGTAGGCTAGGGGCGGTGCCGGCCCGCCTCGCCTCAGCCTCGATCGGCCACAGCCTCAGCTCGTTCTTCGACGCGGTCGGGCGGTTCTTCGCCGACCTGGCCGCCGTCCACTGGGGCGCGCTGCTCCTGGCCATGGCCTTCTTCGGGGCCAACCTCACGCTCCGCTCGCGGGCGATCTTCCACACCCTCCGGGCCGCCTATCCGACCGCGCGGATCCAGTGGCGGCGGATCTGGGGGGCCTACTTCGCCGCCGTCGGCTTCAACAACGTCGTCCCGGCTCGGGGGGGCGACGTGATCAAGCTCTTCCTCGTCAAGAGCTCGGTCCCCGAGTCGAGCTACCCGACGGTGGCCGCGTCGTTCACCGTCGAATGGATCTTCGACACGATGATCGGCGTCCTCGTCCTCATCTACGCGTTCACCCAGGGCGTTTTCCCGAAGCCCCCGGACTTCGCCAAGCTCAACGCCTTCGACATCTCCTATCTCGCCGCCCACCCGCGCTTCACGCTGTTCCTGGTGACCGCTACCGGCGTCGCCGGACTCGTCGGCTTCGCCGTCCTCTCCCGCCGGGTGCGCGCCTTCTGGGAGCGAATCCGCCAGGGGTTCACGATCCTCCGCGACCGCCGTCGCTACCTGGTCGAGGTGTTCGCCGTCCAGGGGGCCGGCTGGCTCTGCCGGGCGGCGGCCTTCTGGTTCCTCCTCGACGCCTTCCGGGTCGGCGGATCGGTCGGTAACGTGCTCCTCGTCTTTGGCGTCAACGCCGTCGCCGGGGCCGTCCCGCTCACCCCGGGCGGGGCCGGCGTCCAGCAGGCGCTGCTGGTCAAGGTGTTCGCCTCGACCGCCAGCGGCGACGTGGTCGCCGCCTACTCGGTCGGCCAGCAGATCGCGATCGCCGTGTTCACCGCGTCGGTCGGCTTCGGCGCGATGGTCGGCATCTTCGGCTTCCGGTCGTTCAAGGAGGTGGTGCGGCTCGGCCGGGCCGAGCGCGACGCCGAGCGGGTCGACCCGGACGCTACTGGAGCCCCTCGCGCGCCTCGCGCACGAGCGTGACCGCTTCGGGGAAGACCACCGCCATCACGGCGCGGATCTGCTGGGCCTGCTGCTCGGGGTTGCCCTGGACGTTGACCCGGTTGATCGCCGCGACCGTCATCTCGACGGCGAGCTTGATCGCGTTGTCCGCCCAGGCGAGCCGCTGCTGACCCTGCATCTGGTCGGCGAACTCCGCCATCCGCCGCTGTAGCTCCTCGGGGTCGCCGAAGAGTCCACCGAAGCCTTCCATCGGACAAAGCCTATCCCACCGGGGACGGCCCGCCCGGCCCCGGGCAGGCGCCGCGCTCCGTACGCCGGCCCGCTAGCGTTTCCGGAATGCCGATGATGGAAGGCGCCGGAGTCGAGCTCCACGTCGAGGTGCGCGGCAACGGCCCCCCGGTCTTCCTCATCCACGGGCTCGCGGCCGACGCGGCCGGCTTCGGCCCGGTGATCGACGCGCTCGCCGGCCGGGCGACCACGATCGTCTACGACCGCCGGGGCTACGGGACGAGCGGTTGGCCGGAGCCGTACACGGCGACGACGGTGGCCGAGCAGACGCAGGACGCCGCCGCGGTCCTCGCCGGCCTCGGCGTCCGGGCGGTGGTGGCCGTCGGCGACGGCTTCGGCGCCCTCGTCGTCCTCGACCTGCTCAAGCGCCACGCGGACCTGGTCGGCGCCGCCGTCGTAGCCAACCCCCCGCTCTTCGCCTTCGTCCCCGAGGCGACGGAGATCCTCAGCGCCGACCGGGCTCGCCTCGAGGAGCGCCTCCGGGCGGGCGGCCCGGCGGCGGCGGTCGAGTCGTGGCTCGACGGCCGCGTCGACCGGCCGGCGCTCGACCGGGCTCGCGCCGCTCACCGCGGCTTCCTGGCCGACTTCGCCGGCCTGGCGAGCTGGCCGGTGACCCGGGGCGAGCTCCGGGCCATCACCGCGCCGGTGGTCGTCCTCACCGGGCCGGGGTCGCCGCCCCACCTCCGCGCGGCCGCCGACGCCCTGGCCAAGCTGGCGCCGGGCGCCCGCCGCCGCGCCGACGGCGACCTCGTCGGGGCGATCGACGAGCTGCTGCCGTGAGGCGGCTCGCCGCCGGAGGCCTGGTAGCGCTCGTCAGCGCTCGCCGCCCTGGCCGGCTGCGGCGGCGCCGGAGCGCGACCGGCCCCCCAGCCGGTGGCCCAGCACAGCGACGGGATCGTCGCCGCCCTCGGCGACTCGATCACCGCCGGCTCGCCGCTCTGGGACCCGTCGCCGAGCGTCCGCCAGCAGATCGGGCCGGCGATCAACGAGCAGAGCTCCTACGAGTACTGGGCCCAGCGCCTCCTCGGCAACTACGTCCGCTTCCGCAACTGCGGCGTCGCCGGCGAGCGGACCGACGAGATCGCCACCCGGCTGAGCTCGTGCGCCGCCGGGGCCCGGTACCTGATCATCCAGGGCGGCATCAACGACATCGCCCAGGGCCGGCCGCTGGCCGCGGCGGCCGCCGACCTGCGCGCCATGGTCAAGCGCGGCAAGCAACTCGGGCTGAGGGTCGGCCTGGCCGAGCTCCTCCCGTGGAACAACGGCTATCCGGCGGCCGCGCCGCTGATCGGCCAGCTCAACAACACGATCGACGCGATCGGGCGCGAGGAGCACGTCGCCGTCTACCCGTTCTACCGGGCGCTCGAGGACCCGAGCCATCCGGGCCGGATGCAGGCCAAGTTGACCAGCGACGGCGATCACCCGTCGGTCACCGGCTACCGGATCCTCGGCACCCTGATCAGCCTCCCCTGACCGGGCCCGCGGCCCGCCGCCCGGCCGCCCCGCCGTCGTCGTCTGCGCCCGCGTCGGAGCCGGCCCCGGGGGCACCGGCCGGCCGCCGGGCGAGCACGGCGACCGTCCCGCCCCGGCGAACGAGGCCGGCGCCCAGCTCGAGGAGGACGGCCGCCGGGAGCAGGGCGAGCCCCAGCAGGGTGATCGGCAGGTCGCGGCTGGCCACCGGGGCGTTGCGCTTGAGCAGGTTGTACAGGTAGGACGGCCGGCGGGTCAGCCGGTTGAGGATCGACTGCCACATCCCGAACGGGTTGTGCTCGGCCAGGAGGTGGGTCGTCCGCAGCGTCTCCAGCCCGGCCGCGGCCACGGCCAGCTCGATCCCGCGCGCGGTGAAGTGGGTCCGGTGGCGCGGGACGTCGAGATGGAACCAGCGCGGGCCGCCGATCCGGGCCTGGAGGCTCGCGAGGTTGGGGACGCCGACCAGGAGGACCCCGCC
Organism: uncultured Solirubrobacterales bacterium; assembly: GCA_963733245.1. GTDB lineage: Bacteria > Actinomycetota > Thermoleophilia > Solirubrobacterales > Solirubrobacteraceae > Palsa-513. The sequence continues at coordinate 63,254 of CAVTCI010000004.1, read as the reverse complement.
CGGCTCGAGCCAGCCGGTCAGCGTGGCGAGGGCCTGGGCCGGATCTTCGAGGTGCTCGAGCACGTGCCAGACGGTGATCGCCCCGAGCGACCCCGGGGCGACCGCGGCGTCGTCGAGCGCCTCCCGGCGCAGGCCGACCCCGTACTCCTCGCGGGCGGCGAGGACGCCGCGCCGGGACGGCTCGATCCCGTCAGCCGGGTAGCCGGCCGCCCGGGCGGCGGCGACGAAGCGACCGCGTCCGGCGCCGACGTCGAGCAGGCGGGCGCCGGGCCGGTCGATCAAGCCCAGGCGGCGGCGATCGAAGGCGGCGAGGAGCGGGGCCGCCGCCCGGCTGAGCCGGGGGCGCCCCGGGCCGTAGGCGCCGGTCTCGTGGCGGTCGGGCGGCGCCGGGGCGGTGGTCACGGCGGTGCCGCAGCGCCGGCAGCGCAGGAGCGCGACCGGGGCGGCGCCGGCCGGCTCGGCCGGGATCGCCTCCCGCCAGCCGGCCAGGGGCCCGCCGCAGGCGGGGCAGCTCACCCGCCGCGGTCGTGGAAGTAGAAGTCGGGGAGCGCGGCGCGGGTGATCGCGCTCATCATGTGGGCGGCGAGGGCGACGTCCCCGGTACGCACGGCGAGGTCGTCGAGGGTGACGATCCCGGCGAGACGCTCGCCGTCGAGCACGGGCAGCCGGCGGATCCCGTGGCGGACCATCAGCGCCGCCGCCTCCTCGACGTCCATGCCGGTGGTGGCGGTGACCACCGGGGCGCTGGCGAAGTCGGCGGCGGCCGCCTGGAGGTCGCGGGCGTCGGCGAGGACGGAGACGGCGAGGTCGCGGTCGGTGATGAAGCCGACCGGGCGCTCGTGGGCATCGGCCAGGACGACGGACCCGACGTTGCGGTCGCGCATCAGCTCGGCCACCTCCCGGACGGTGGCCTCCGGCGGGGAGGTCACGACGGAGTGGGTCATCACCTCGCCGATGTCCACGCCGCCACTGTATCCCGCCCGGCCGGGCGCGTCCACGCGGCTTTCGCGGACGGCCGGGCGGCCCCGGCCGCGTTAGACTTGCCGGCGGCATGGAAGATCGAGAGCGCCAGCTCGCATGGGAGGGAGCGAGGCGCAGCCGAGTCGCCGCCTCGGCGATCGCCGCCGGCGTCCTCCTGCTCGTCGGCGCGCTCTACGGGACGCTGGTCGTCCTCCACGGCCTGCCCATCGTCGGCCTCGTGCAGGGGCTCGCCCCGGCCCTGCGCGGCCAGGTGGCGGCCGCCGTCGATCCCCACTCGGCCCGTCTCGTCTTCATCGACCACCACGCGGCCGGGTTGATCCTCGCCGCCGTGCTCGTCTCGCTCGGGACGCTGGGGATGCTCCCGGTGCTCGTGTTCCTCTACCAGGCGGCTCGGGTCCGCCTGGCCAACGCGCTGGCCGAGGCCGGAGAAGGCGCCCGCGGCCCGCGCGTGCCCCGGGCGGCGCTCATCCTGGCCGGGTTCGGGGCCGGGGCCGGCTGCGTCAGCCTGCTGGCCACGCAGATCGTCGACGTGGTCAACGCCCACGACTTCGTCGGGCAGGCCAGCCGCACCCACGCGGCCGTGGAGAACGCGACCCGGCCGACGCTCTACGTCGTGCTGAGCTCGTTCGCCCAGGCCAGCCAGCTGGCGCTGGCCTTCGCCTTCGTGATCATCCCCCTCAACGCGATGCGGGCCGGCCTGCTCAGCCGCTTCATGGGCATCCTCGGGATCGCGTCGGGCGCGTCGTTCATCGTCTACGTCCTCTTCCCGCCGCTCCAGGTGCTCCAGGCGTTCTGGCTCGTCGCCTTCGGCGCCATGCTCACCGGCCGCCTCCAGGCCCCGCTCCCGCCGGCCTGGGAGACCGGGGAGTCGACGCCGTGGCCGACCCAGCAGCAGGTGCGCGAGCGGCGCAGCGGCAAAGGAGCGCCCGAGCCGGCGGTCGCCGCCGCGGCGCCGGTGGCGCCGGTCCCGCGCAGGCCGGGACCGAACGCGTCCAAGAAGCGCAAGAAGCGCCGCTGAGCGCCGGCCGCCGAGACCCGGCACGCCGGGGCGGCGGCGTGGTATGACATGAGGTGGTGGCGGTCGCCGAGGGGGCCGCGCCCAACCCAACGGACCGGGGCCGGGGACCCGACGGGGGTCAACGGCTCGCATGAGACGAGAGGGAGAGAGCATGGCCACCGAACGGACCGCCGGCGACGAGCTCGAGCAGGAGCTCGCCTCGCTGCTCGACGTCGAGAGGTTCCCGCCGCCGGCGGACTTCCGCGAGCGCGCCCTCCTGGGCGACCCCGAGGTCTACGAGCAGGCCGACGGCGACTGGCAGGGCTGGTGGGCCGAGCAGGCGCGGGAGCTCGACTGGTTCGAACCGTGGACCACGGTGCTCGACGACGCGAACCCGCCCTTCTACAAGTGGTTCGTCGGCGGCCGGCTGAACGCCTCCTACAACTGCCTCGACCGCCACGTCGCGGCCGGGCGCGGGGATCGGGTGGCCTTCCACTGGCACGGGGAGGAGGGCGGTGAGCTCAGGCTCACCTACGCCGACCTCCTGCGCGACGTCCAGCGGTTCGCCAACGTCCTGCGCGGCCTGGGCGTCGAGAAGGGCGACGTGGTCGGCATCTACCTGCCGATGATCCCGGCGGTCGTCGTCGCGATGCTCGCCTGCGCGCGGATCGGCGCTCCGCACAACGTCGTCTTCGGGGGATTCTCGGCCGAGGCGGTGCGCGAGCGGATGGAGTTCTCCGAGGCGAGCGTCCTGATCACCGTCGACGGGGCGTCCCGGAAGGGCAAGACGGCCCCGGTCAAGGCGAACGTCGATGCCGTGATGGGCGACCTGGCGACGATCGAGCACATCGTCGTCGTCCGCCACGCGGGGATCGACTGCCCGATGACCGAGGGGCGGGACGTCGACTACCAGACGGCCATGGACGCGGTCGACCCGGAGTGCCCGGCTGAGCCGATGGACGCCGAGGACCCGCTCTTCATCCTCTACACGAGCGGGTCGACGGCCAAGCCGAAGGGCATCCTCCACACGACCGGCGGGTACATGACCGGGGTCAGCGCGACCCACCGCTACGTCTTCGACCTCAAGCCCGAGGAGGACGTCTACTGGTGCTCGGCCGACGTCGGCTGGGTCACCGGGCACTCCTACATCGTCTACGGCCCGCTGGCCAACGGGGCGACGTCGGTGATGTACGAAGGGGCGCCCGACTACCCGCACAAGGGGATCTGGTGGGAGCTGTGCGAGCGCTACAAGGTGTCGATCTTCTACACCGCCCCGACGGCGATCCGCGCGTGCATCAAGTGGGGCTCCGAGCACCCCCGCCGCTTCGACCTCTCGAGCCTCCGCCTGCTCGGGTCGGTCGGCGAGCCGATCAACCCGAAGGCCTGGCTCTGGTACCACAAGGTGATCGGGGGCGAGCGCTGCCCGATCGTCGACACCTGGTGGCAGACGGAGACCGGGGCGATCATGATCACCCCGCTCCCGGGGATCACCGAGACCAAGCCGGGCTCGGCGACCCACCCGTTCCCGGCGGTCCGGGCCGAGGTGTGGGGGGAGAGCGACGGCAAGCGGGTCGAGAACGGCCAGGGCCTGCTCGTCATCCTGCGGCCGTGGCCGTCGATGTTGCGGACCCTCTACAAGGAGGACGAGCGCTTCGTCGAGACCTACTTCTCGCGCTTCGGCAACGAGGTCTACCTGGTCGGCGACGCCGCCCGCCGGGACAAGGACGGCTACCTCTGGGTGATCGGCCGGATCGACGACGTGGTCAACGTGTCGGGCCATCGCCTCTCGACGGCCGAGGTCGAGTCGGCGATCGTCGCCCACGACATGGTGGCCGAGGCGGCGGTGATCGGGCAGTCCGACGAGCAGAGCGGTCAGGCGATCTGCGCGTTCGTGACCCTCCAGGGCGACCTCGAGGGAACCGACGCGGTGGTCGAGGGCATCCGCGAGACGGTGGCCGCCCGGATCGGCAAGTTCGCCCGGCCGAAGCGGATCATCTGGACCGACGACCTGCCGAAGACCCGGTCGGGCAAGATCATGCGCCGCCTCCTGCGCGACATCGCCGAAGGCCGGGCCCTCGGCGACGTGACGACATTGCGCGACCCGGACGTGATGGCCCAGCTCGAGGATCGGATCAAGGCCGGCCGGGCCGAGGAGGACTGAGGTGAACTACGAGCAGGCGTGCGCCGAGCACCGCTGGGAGGTGCCCGAGTTCTACAACCTGGCGGCCGACGTCTGCGACAAGCACCCGCGGGAGAAGCTGGCCATGGTCCACGAGCACCACGAGGGCGCGATCCGCCGGGTCACCTGGGGCGAGCTCCAGGACCTCTCCAACCAGGCGGCCAACGTCCTGGCCGGCCTGGGGGTCGAGCGGGGCGACCGGGTGGCGGTCGTCCTGCCGCCGACGCCCGAGACCGCGGCGATCTTCTTCGCGACCTGGAAGCTCGGGGCCCTGCTCCTGTCGATGTCGGTGCTCTACGGCGACGAGGGCATCCGCCATCGGCTGGCCGACGCCGAGCCGCGGGTGCTGGTGACCGACTCGACCAACGCCGCTCGCTTCCCGGCCGATCTTGTGGAGCACGTCCTGGTCCTCGAGGCGTCGACTCTCGCCGGGGCGTCGACCGAGTTCGGCCGGGTGGAGACCCGGGCGGACGACCCGGCCCAGCTGTACTACACGTCGGGGACGACCGGCCTGGCCAAGGGCATCGTCCACGCCCACCGCTACATCCTCGCCCACGAGGAGTTCGTCTACTGCCACGACGTGCGCGAGGGAGAGTCCTTCCATGGCATGGGCGAGTGGGCCTGGGCGGCGGGCATCGCGCCGCTGCTCGGGCCGTGGCGCCTGGGCGCGGTCCAGTACGTCTACCAGCGGGCCGCCGGCTTCGACCCCAAGCGGCAGCTCGACTTCCTCTCCCGCCACCAGGTGGCCAACGTCTTCGCCACGCCGACGGCGATCCGCTCGATGATGGGGATCGCCGACGCCCGCACCCGCTACCCGCAGGGCTTCCGGATCGTCTGCTCGGCCGGCGAGCCCCTGAACCCGGAGGCGATCCGCTGGTTTCGCGACCAGTACGGGGTCACCGTGCTCGACTTCTACGGCCTGACCGAGTCCTACCCGCTGTGCGGGAACTTCCCGTTCATGGAGGTCCGCGAAGGGTCGATGGGCAAGCCGATGCCCGGGTGGGACGTGGCGATCCTCGACGAGGACGAGCGGCCGGTGGCCGCCGGCGAGCGGGGCGAGATCTGCCTGCGGGCCCGGTCGAACCCCCACTACCCGCTCGGCTACTGGCGCCTGCCCGAGGCGAGCGAGGAGACGTTCGGGGGCGAGTGGTTCCACACCAAGGACGCGGCGAGCATGGACGCGGACGGCTACGTTTGGTACGAGGGGCGGGCCGACGACGTGATCATCGCCGCCGGCTACCGGATCGGCCCGTTCGAGGTCGAGTCGGCCTGCCTCGAGCATCCGGCGGTGGCCGAGGCGGCGGCGGTCGCCTCGCCGGACGAGCGGCGGGGCAACGTGGTCAAGGCGTTCATCGTCCTCGCCGGCGGCCACGAGCCGAGCGACGCGCTGGCCGCGGAGATCAAGGCCTTCGTGCGCGACCGCCTGTCCGCCTACGCCTACCCGCGGCTGATCGAGTTCGTCGACGACCTGCCGAAGACCCTGACCGGGAAGATCCGCCGGATCGAGCTGCGCCAGCGCGATCAGGAACGCCAGGCCGACCGGGCTTGACGAGCGCCCTCAGCGGTGGGCGGGCGGGGGGAGGACGCGGAAGGCGCGGATGGCCGGCGGGGACCGGTTCCCGTGGAGGTCGGTGGCCGTGGCGGTCAGCCGGTAGGCGCCGGGGGCGAGGGTCCTTCCGGCGAGGCGCCCGGTGAACCGGAGCAGGTTGAGCCCGGCCCGGTCGAGGTGGCTGATCGTCCCGCTCGCGGGCGCGTAGCTGGTGCAGCGGGCGGCGGGCGGGACGGGGTGGCGGGCCGGCTGGCAGTACCGGCCGATGCCGCCCCGGCCGGGGACGAGGCGCCCGGGGAGGACGGTTTGGAAGACGAGGCTGGTGGTCGCCACGACGGGGACGGTGTAGGCGATCCGGGTGCCGAGGGCGGCCGAGGTCCCGAGGGGCGGACCCGACCGGGCGGCGACGAAGGCGGCCGGGGCGAGCGCGAGGTTGGTGAGCGTCATCGGCTTCACCGGCGAGCCGTCGGGGTTGGTGGTGGACGCTCCGGGGCCGCCCCCGGCCGGCCCGCCGCCCGCGCCCGGGCTCCCGCCGCCGGTGATCGGCGGGGACGCTGCGACATAGGTGAAGGCGGCGGGGAGGGTGCTGGTCCCGCCCGGCCCGGAGACCGCGACGTCGAGCGGGCCACCGGGGCCGTGGGCCGGGGTCCGGACGAGCAGCTGGCCGGTCGGGCCGAGGGTGAAGGACGCGGGCGTCCCGCCGATCGTCACGCTGGTGGCGCCGTCGAGGAAGCGCCCGGTGATCGTCACCGGCGTGCCCCCGGCCGCCGAGCCGGAGCCGACGTCGAGCCCGGTCGCCACCGGGGCGATCGCGACGTCGGCGTTCAGGCTGATGGCGCCGCTCGCCTGGGAGCCGGCGCTCAGCGCCTCGCCGTTCGGCGCGGCGGGCTGGGTCTGTCCGAAGAGGGCGCCGGGAAGGTTGGCGAAGTGGAGCTGGGCGGACGGGGTCGGCGCCGTGGTCGGGAGCAGGTCGGCGCCGATCTGGTCGCCGGCCGCGATCGGGAGGCTGACCGCGAACGTGCCGCTCCCGGCGAGCGAGACGGCGCCGCTCGAGGCGACCGGAACCAGGCCGGCCGTCCCCGGGCGCAGGACGCGCAGGGCGAGCGGGCCGCGGCCGCTGACGCGCCAGAGGGTGATCCGACCGGCGGCCGGCGCGGTCAGCGAGTAGCCGGGGGCGACGAGCTGGAACTGGGTGCAGCTGCTGCACGAGGAGAGCGACTGGTTGGTGCCGAAGCTCGCGGTCGGCGTGCCGAGGGTCACGACGAGGGCGAGGCCGGGGGCGGGGACGAGCGCTCCGCCGAGGAGGGCGAGGAGCGTTGCCGCGAGCAGGGACACGGCGGGGCGCCGCCTCCTGGCTGCCGGCATGTCCGCTCGAAGGTCCCCCACGGCCCGCGCCACTCTAGCGACGGCGCCGTCGCGGCGGGCTACACCTTGCGGTGGGCCGGGACCCAGGCACCGGCGTCGTCGAGGGCGAAGTCGGCGAAGATGTGGGGGGCCTCCCGGACCATCAGCCGAGCGACGAGATCGAAGACGAAGCGGAGCTCCTCCTCGGCGCCCTCGGCCGTGCGCATCTCGATCACGTGGCGCAGCGTGCGGAGGTTGGCCGTCCAGACGATGTCCGTGCTCAGGCCGATCGGGGCGAGCCGCCGCAGCGCCGAGGTCGCCTCCTTCTTGACGTGGAAGGGGACGCCCTCGGCGTCGATCCCGAGCGCCGCGGCCGCGGTCAGCTGGAACTCCTCGAGCTGCTCGACGATGCTGAGCACCTGGTCGCGGACCGGCTCGAGCGCCGGCGGCACCCGGAAGCCGAGGTCGGTCAGCCGGACGTAGCGGAGGCTTTCCTGGCTGAACGCCGAGCCGGCCCGGTGGCGGACGAGCTCGTGGGTGAAGACGCGGGAGACGTTGCGGAAGGCGAAGCTGTAGTTGGCGTGCTCGAGCACGCTCCCGTGGCCGCTCTGCAGGAGGTTGCCGAAGTACTCGCCCTGGTCGGTCCGCACCCGCGTCACGTTGGGGTTGAGGCCCGGCTCCCAGCTCCGGTAGCAGGCGCGGCCGCCGAACTCGACGAGGAGCTCGCCGGGGTTCGGCGCGCCTCCGGCCTCGTCGATCCGCCGCTCGAGCCACGCCTCGCCGCCGACGTCGCGCAGGTAGCCGCGCAGACCGTCGAGGTCGAGAGCCGGGCGGGCCAGGATGAACACGGTCGGGGTCGTCTCGTGCACGGCCGCGGATGCTAGTGCCCGGGCCGGCGGCCGACCGGCCGCCTCAGGCGACGCGTCAGCCGTGGCCCTTCCAGCCGACGCTGATCACCCGGTCGTCCTGGACGATCGTCGGGACCCGGCCAGTCCTCTTGCTGTAGGTCATCAGCTCGGCGCGCCACTCGGGCCGGGTCGTGGCGTCGCGCTCCTCCCAGTCGATCCCGTCGGCGCGCAGGCCGTCCCGCGCCTGCTGGCAGTAGGGACAGCCTGGCTTGACGTACATCACGTACACGACGACCCCCGATTTTACCGCCCGCGTCCACGCGCGGCGACCCGGCCCGCTAGGGGTATTGGCCGGGTCATGAGGCGGGTATCCTCAAGCCGTGGGTTCCGGTGATCGCCATCGAGCCGCCGCCCCCGCTGCGCGCCGCCTGATCTTGCCGCGCTGACCGACTCGCTCGAGGCGAGCTCAAACCTGCCGCGAGAGGATCTCATCCGGCGAGGAGTGGCCTGCGACCTGGACGCCCGGCTTCCCGGTATGTGCTACTGTGCAGACACAACTGACTCATTGCGCGCCGTGCCAGCATGGACAGTGTGCGGAGCGGGCGGGCCGTACGCCGATAACGCAACAGATCAATGGCCCCCGCACGCGGCGCATCGACTTCGGGCGGCCGTCGGTTTCAGCCTCGCGATGGCTACCTCGTCGCGGGTCATCTTCTCAGCAAACCGGGGAAATCACACACATGGCCAAGAGACGACATGCAAGCTGGGCGCACCGCGGGCCGGCGGTAGCACTGCTGGCGGCGGGCGTCGGACTCGCTGCTTCCTCCGCGTTCGCCGCGTTTCCCACCTTCTACGTGACCACCCCGAGTGCGACGCCGGGCGCCACCCCGCTCGTGCCCAGTAACACGCCAGGACCAAGCAACGAGGTGACGACGGTGCTCAGACTTCGAGACGACAACGCCTCGAGCTCCAACGCTACGAGCATCACGTTCGGTTCAACGCTGCCGGCGGGCGCGATGTTCGTCGGCCAGCCGACGTTCACCTACGAGGGCGGCAGCCCCAACACCATCGGGTCGTGCGCCTTCTCGCCGACGTCCTTCTCGTGCACCGGGGGGTTTCTCGGCGCGTTCGGCAATAACATCGTCTTCACCTCGGTGATCACCCTCACGCCGGCGTACACCGGCACGACGTTCACCGAGCCGTTCGACACGGCCACGTTCAACGGTCCTGGTCCCGGGACGCTCGAAGTGACCGGCGTGCCGCCGGTTTCGGTCGCGCAAGGGACACCCACGTGCGTGGTGACGGCCGTCCGCCGGCCCGGCTCGTCGGGTAGCGCCGAGCAGGACGTGACCGTCAGCGCTCCGAGCGGCATCGCATCGATCGGCAACGTACTGATCAGCAACGGCCAGGTCTTTACCGGCGGGTCTTCCGGCACGCAGATCGACCCGGCTGGCGTGTCTACGCCGGGGCACCCGACCTCGCTTGTGCTGACGGCGGTCAAGACCGCGCCCGGCATCGGTACCGTCTGGTCCTTTGACGTGACCGACGTTGCCGGCAACACGACACACTGCGCCTGATCGGCGAGTTTCGCAGTTCGACGGTCCCTCCGCCTGGCGGCCCCGGCCCCGCGCGCCCTCAGAGGAGGTTGCCCAGCGCCGTCCCGACCCCGCTCACGAGGTCGAACAACGGCTGGGGGATGATCCCGAGGGCGAGGCTTCCGGCCGCGCCGAGCACGGCCACGGCGGCGACCTCGGCGTGGCGCCCGCGGGGCGCCGGCGGCTCGAGCACGTCGGCCTCCGGGGACCCGCCCGCCATCGCCGGCCGCCCGACCGGGGCGAGGCTCGGGGCCCCGCGCATCCACATCGCGGCGATCACCCGCAGGTAATAGGCGAGGGAGACGGCCGATCCGAGGACGATGACCACCGCCAGCCAGGTGTAGCTCCCGTCGACCGCCGCCTGGATCAGGTAGACCTTGCCGATGAAGCCGGCCGTCGCCGGGATCCCGGCCAGCGAGAGCATGGCGATGGTCATCGACCAGGCGAGCACCGGCCGCTCGCTCCCGAGTCCGGCGAGGGCGTCGATGTCGTCGCCGAGGTCGGTCTCCCGCTCCCGGGCGATGACCACGGCGAAGGCGGCCAGGTTCATGAGCAGGTAGACGACGAGGTAGAAGACGGTCGCCCGCGCCCCGAGGCGCGTGGCCACGACCACCCCGGCGAGGAGATAGCCGGCCTGGGCGACCGACGACCAGGCGAGCATCCGCTTGATCGACGACTGGCCGAGGGCGCCGACGTTGCCGACCACGATCGTGACCGCGGCGAGCGCCGCGAGCGCCGGCGTCCAGATCGCCCGGTCGGCGTAGAGGGCGACGTCGAAGAGGCGGAGCATCACCCCGAAGGCCGCCGCCTTGGTCGCCACGGCCATGAACGCGGTGATCGGGGTCGGGGCGCCCTCGTAGACGTCGGGCGTCCACTGGTGGAAGGGGGCGACCGACGCCTTGAAGCAGACCCCGGTCACGGCGAGGGCGATGCCGGTCAGGAGCAGGGGATCCGACGCCCGGGCCCGGCCGATCGACGCGGCGATCGCCCCGAAGTCGGTCGCCCCGGTCGCCCCGTAGATCAGGGCCAGGCCGTAGAGGAGGGTGGCCGACCCGACCGACCCGACGATCAGGTACTTGAGCCCCGACTCGAGCGCGCTCGCCCGCCGGAGCTCGGTCGCGCAGAGGACGTAGAGGGGGATCGAGAGGAGCTCGAGGCCGACGAACAGGGTGACGAGGTTGGTCGCGGCGACGAGCACGAGCATCCCGGACATCGAGGCCAGGAGCAGCGCGTGGTACTCCCCGTGGGCCGACTCGCGCGGAGCGAGCGCCCGCCAGGAGAGGAGGGTGGCGGCGATCCCGGCGGCGACGAAGATCAGGCTGAGGACGAGGGTCAGGCGGTCGATCCGCATCGCCCCGGCGATGACCGACTTCTCGTCCGACCACTGCCAGATGGTCAGGCCGAGGGTCACGCCCAGCGTGACCAGGGTCAGCGCCGGGACGGCGGCGTAGCGGGCGGGCCGGGAGCGGAGCAGGCCGACCAGGAGGACCACGATCGACCCGATCAGGAGGGTCGCCATCGGCGAGACCGCCGCGAAGTCGACGTGGGGCCCGGCGACGACGGCGGTGGCCACGACCGGATTCATGGCGTGCGCAGCGGGGCGTAGGCGGTCCACCCGGCCGGCGCCGAGGCCCGGGCGGCGGCGGCGGCGGCGAGGGCCCGGGGCTGGGCGGCGGCGATCGAGGCGGCCACCGACCTCTCGGCCCGGTGGAGCTCGAGCTGCGGGTAGAGGGCGAAGAGGACGATCGCCGCCAGGAGGGGCGCGAGGACGAGCCCGTCGAGGAGGCGCAGCTCGCGCGACTCGACGTGGGGGCCGGTCCGGTTGTGGACGGCGCGGATGAACATCCGCAGCATGTAGACGGCGGCCATGACCACCCCGCCGAAGGCGACGATCGCGATCGCCAGCTTGGTCGTGAAGAGGCCGAGGAGGATCATGAACTCGCCGACGAAGTTGCCCGACCCGGGCATGGCCAGGGTGGCCAGGGCGACGACCAGGAAGACGGTGGCCAGGATCGGCGCCCGCATCGCGATGCCGCCCATGTCGCGGATGTCCTCCGACCCGCCGGAGCGCTCGGCGAGGAGGGCGATGATGAAGAACAGGGGCGCGACGACGAGGCCGTGGTTGATCATCTGCAGGAGCGCCCCCTGAGCGCCCTGGGCGGTGAGCGAGAAGATCCCGAGGGTGATGAAGCCGAGCTGGGCGACCGACGAGTAGCCGGCGATCAGGCGGGCGTTGGTCTGGGTGAAGGCCATCGCCGAGCCGTAGAGGACCGAGGCGAGCGCGATCAGGAGGATCAGCGTCTGGAAGTGGGCCGACGCGCCGGGGAAGAGGGGCAGGACGATGCGCAGGAAGCCGTAGGCCCCGACCTTCGAGAGCACTCCGCTGAACACCATCAGCGCCTCGATCGGCATCGCCCGGTAGCCGTCGGGCATCCAGCCGTGCAACGGGAAGGCCGGCATCTTGACGAGGAAGGCGGCGGCGAAGAAGAGGAAGATCCAGTCGGCCGACCCGGCCGGGACCGGCGCCCGCTGGAGGTCGGAGAGCACGAAGGTCAGCGCGTGGTGGGCGCCCTGGGCGCTGAGCACGGCGGTGGCGATCGCCGCCGCGAGCATCAGGAGCGATCCGACCAGGGTGTAGATCACGAGCTTCGTCGTCGCTCGGACCCGGTCCCCGGAGCCCCAGACGCCGACGAGGAAGTAGAACGGGATCAGCATCAGGTCGAAGAAGGCCACGAACAGGGCGAGGTCCTGGGCGAGGAGCGCCCCGAGGACGGCCGACTCGGCCAGGCCGAGGTGGAAGAAGAAGAGGTGGGGCTTGGGCCAGGACCGGAGGTTGGCCGCGGCGATCGAGACGAAGAAGAGGAGCGTGGCCAGGCCGACGAGGAAGAGGTTGAGCCCGTCGACCCCGAGCTTGTAGTGGATCCCGAGGGCGGCGATCCAGACGATGTCGGTCACGTGGGTCAGCCCGCCCCCGCCGCCGCCGTAGTCGGAGATCAGCCAGATCGCGAGCCCGAGAGAGGCCAGGGAGCCGAGCGCCACCAGCCGTCCGGCCCAGGCCCGGCCCCGCAGGAGCGCCCCCACCAGGGCGCAGGCGCCGGGCAGCCAGATGAGGATCGAGAGCATCAGGTCGCCTGGAGGAGGAAGTAGAGGCCGACGGCGGTGACGCCGACGATCAACAGGCCGGCGTAGTAGCGGACGAAGCCGGTCTGGGCGCTCCGGACGGCGGCCGAGCCGGCCCGGACGAGGCCGACCGTTCCGCCGACGAGCGCCCCGTCGACCAGCATCCGCTCGATCGTCTGCTGGGCGAAGCGCCCGAACCAGGTGCCGGGACGGACGACGAGGAGGTCGATCAGCTCATCGAAGTACCACTTGTTGGCGAACAGCGTGTGCAGCGGCCGCAGGCGGGCCTGGATGGCCGCCGAGGTCCCGGGCCGCCGGACCCAGACGTGGTAGGCGACGGCGATGCCGCTCAGCCCGAGCACGGCGCCGAGGACGAGGCCGAAGACGAGCAGGTTGTCGGACGGCGTGGCGTGGATCGTCGAGTCCCGGAACGACGGGGCGAGGAAGTCGTCGAGCCAGCTCGTGACCTTGGGGATCTGGACGACGCCGCCGACGGTGGCCAGGACGGCGAGGGCGCCCATGGCCGCCTTCATCGGCAGCTCCCGCTCGGCGATGTGGTGGTCGGGCCCGGGGAAGCCGACGTCGGTGTCCTCGACCTCGCCGGTCGCCGGGTTGGTGTGGACCTCGGCGTGGTGGAGGTGGCCCTCCTCGAGCTCCAACGCCTCGGGGCACGGCTCGCCGAAGAAGGCCCGGAAGATCATCCGCCAGGTGTAGATCGCGGTCAGGAAGGCGCCGAGGTAGCCGGCGGCGTAGAGGCCCCAGTGCCAGCCGCCCTGGGCGCCGACGACGGCGAGGATCTCGTCCTTGGAGAAGAAGCCGCTGAACGGGGGCACGCCGGCCAGGGCGAGGCCGCCGATCACGAAGCAGGCGAAGGTGAAGGGCATGGCCCGCCGGAAGCCGGACATCCGGTCGAGATCCTGGGTCCCGGCCATCGCGGCGATCACCGACCCGGCGGCCATGAAGAGGAGCGCCTTGAAGAAGGCGTGGGTCATCAGGTGGAAGAGCCCGGCGGCGTAGGCCCCGGCCGAGACGCCCATGATCATGTAGCCGATCTGGGACATCGTCGAGTAGGCGATGACCCGTTTGAGGTCGGTGACGACGAGGCCGATCGTCCCGGCGACGAGGAGCGTCACCGCCCCGATCACCGCCCCGACGTCCGCCGCGGCCGGGGCCTGCTCGAACAGCGGGTGCATCCGGGCGATCAGGTAGACGCCGGCCGTGACCATGGTCGCCGCGTGGATCAGCGCGCTGACCGGCGTCGGGCCCTCCATGGCGTCGGGCAGCCAGGTGTGGAGGGGGATCTGGGCCGACTTGGCGAAGGCGCCGACCAGGAGGAGGATGCACCCGGCGACGAGGTCGCCGTCGCCCTTGTGGAACGCCGTGTGCGACTGGGCGAACGTGCCGAGCAGGTCGAGGGTGTGGGTGTGCTTGAAGATGAAGTACGTCCCGAGGACGAGGCCGACGTCGCCGAGCACGTTGATCACGAACGCCTTCATCCCCGCCCGGGTCGCCGTGGTCCGCCGGTACCAGAACGAGATCAGGAAGTAGGAGGCCGCGCCGACGAACGCCCAGCCGACGATCAGGATCGCGAAGTTCCCGGCCAGGACGAGCAGGAGCATCGAGAAGACGAAGAAGTTGAGGTAGGCGAAGAACCGGACGTATCCCCGGTCGGACGCGAGATAGGCGACCGAGTAGAGGTGGATCAGCGTGCTCACCCCGCTGACCACGCAGATCATCAGGACCGAGAGCGGATCGACGAGGATCGTCAACCGGGCGTCGACCCCCGCCGACACCGCATAGTCCCAAGCCGTCGAGGCGAGCTGCCGGTGCCCGTCCGCCTCCCCCTGCAAGGAGACCAGCGCGAGCACCGCGAACCCGAACGACGCCCCGACCGCCGCCGTCCCGAGCCACCCGGCCGCCCGCCCCGAGAGGACCTTGAAGAACGGAGCGATCAACAACGCCCCGGCGAGCGGCAGGACCAGACACAGCCAAGCGAACGTCGTCGTCATGCGCCGAGGCCTCGTGGGTGATGAGGGTGCACGGCGCACGGAGCCCGCCGGGGCGCAGCCCCCGCGGGCGAACGGGTGACGGGCACCCTCATCACCCTGAGAGCTCCCGGAGCTCGTCGACGTCCATGGCGAGCCGCCGGCGGTGCATGGCCACGATCACCCCCAGGCCGACCGTCACCTCGCAGGCGGCGACGACCATCACGATCAGGGCGAAGACCTGCCCGTCGGCGTTGCCCCAGGCCCGGGAGAACCCGATCAGGGCGAGGTTCGCCGCGTTGAGCATCAGCTCGAGGCAGAGGAGGATGACCAGCGGGTTGCGCCGGGTGACCACCCCGCCGGCCCCGATCGCGAAGATCAGGGCCGAGACGACTAGGTACCAGGTGATGTTCACGCGTCCGGCTCCTCGCGGGCGACGCGCACCAGGCCGGCGCCCTCGGCCATCGTCCCGGTCCCGGGCGGCGGCGGGCGGAAGAGGTCCATCGCGGCGAGCGTGGGGACGCCGTCGTCGTCGCCGATCCCCCCGCGCCGGCGGGCGAGGACGACGGCGCCGACCGCGGCGATCAGGAGCAGGTAGGAGGCGATCTCGAAGGGGGCGAGGAAGTTGGTCAGGAGGAGGTCGCCGATCTGGGTCGGCTGGCCGAACCCGGGGGCCAGGCCGGCGCCCCGGCTGTCGAGCGCCTTCAGGCCGGAGCCGAGGACGGCGATGCAGAGCTCGACCACCAGGGCGCCGCCGCACGCCCAGGCGGCGAGCGTCATCGCCCGGCCGGGCGGGCGCCCGAGCGGCTCGCCGAGGCGCGGCTGGGCGTTGCGACCGCCGACGTAGGAGACGACGAACGTGTAGAGGACCATGACCGCCCCGGCGTAGACGACGACCTGGGCCGCGGCGATGAACTCGGCGTTCAGCAGGAGGAACAGGGCCGCCAGGGAGATCAGGTGCCCGACCAGCGCGAGCACGGTGTAGAACGGGTTCTCGATCGCGATCACGCCGATCGCTCCGGCGATCGCCCCGATCGCGGCGACGAAGAAGAGGACGGCGGACAACTACTCGCCCTCGAGCCGCAGCGGCGTCGCGTCGACCGGGTCGGCGAGCAGCATCTCCTTGGTGAAGATCAGGTCGCTGCGGTTGTAGTCCGACATCTCGAAGTCGTGGCCCATGGTGATCGCGTCGAACGGGCAGGCGACCTCGCAGTAGCCGCAGAAGATGCAGCGGCTGAGGTTGATCTCATAGACGGCGGCGTAGCGCTCGCCGGCCGAGACCTTCTGCTCCGGGGTGTTCTCGGCGGCGACCACGCGGATGCAGTCGGCCGGGCAGGCGGCGGCGCACAGCGAGCAGCCGACGCACTTCTCGAGCCCGTCGTCGAAGCGGTGGAGCTTGTGCCGCCCGCGGAAGCGCGGGTAGACCGGGACCTTCTGCTCGGGGTAGGAGATCGTGTTGATCCCCTTGGCCACGTGGCTGAGCGTGGTCTTCAGGCCGCGCAGGGTCTCGCCGAAGGCCCGGTAGGCGCCGCCGACGCCGGGCTTCGGCGCCCGCTGCACGAGGATCTGGTCGTCTCCGGGGGTCCACATGGCTTGCTCCTCAGTCGGTCGCCACGACGACGATCGCCGTGATCAGCGTGTTGAGCGTCGCCAGGGGAAGGAGGATCTTCCAGCCGAAGCTCATCAGCTGGTCGTAGCGCAGGCGCGGCAGCGTAGCGCGGATCCAGATGAAGAAGATGACGAAGATGAGCATCTTGGCGAGCACGATCAACGGGTCGGTCCAGCCGGGCGGATGGAGGCCGAAGGGGAGCATCCAGCCGCCGAGGAACATGGTCACGGCGATCCCGGAGACGATGATCACGTTGAGGTACTCGGCGAAGAAGAAGGAGGCGAAGCGCGCCCCGCCGTACTCGGTGTTGTAGCCGGCGACGAGCTCGGCGTCGGCCTCGACCAGGTCGAACGGGGCCCGGTTGGTCTCGGCGAAGCTGGCCGTCAGGAAGACGAGGAAGCCGACGAACTGGGGGATGACGTACCACATGCCGGCCTGGGCGTGGACGATCCCGGTCAGCGACAGCGTGCCCGCGGTGATCAGCACCCCGGCCAGGGCGAGCCCCTGGGAGACCTCGTAGGAGATCAGCTGGGCGGCCGCCCGCATCGCCCCGAGGAACGAGTACTTCGACCCGGAGGCCCAGCCGCCGAGCATCAGGCCGTAGAAGGCGATCGCGCTGAACGCGAACAGGTAGAGGGGGCCGATGCTCAGGTCGAGGCCGTAGAGGCCGACCTTGGTCCCGAAGATGTCCTGGCGGTCGCCGAAGGGGATGATCGCGAAGGCGGCGAAGGCGGTGACGATCGAGATCACCGGGGCGAGAACGTAGAGGAAGCCGATCGACGTCTTCGGGCGCGACTGCTCCTTGGTGGCGAGCTTGACGATGTCGGCGATCGGCTGGAGCATCCCGAACGGGCCGACCCGGTTGGGTCCGTAGCGGCCCTGGAAGCGGCCGAGGAGCTTGCGCTCGGCGATCAGGACGATCGGGACGAGCTGGAGGCCGACGACGGCGATCACCACGCCCTTGACGATCTGGATCCACCACGGCTCGAAGTAGCCGACGGTGGCCAGCAGGGCCGGTCTCATGCGTGGGCTCGCGCGGGCGCGCCGGACCCGGCGCCGTTGGTGCTGGTGGCCCGGTGGATCGAGACGAGCGGGCCGTCGAGGGCGTTGGCGCCGTGCGCGGCGATCCCCGTCTCCAGGAAGACCCGCCCCTCGGGAACCGCGGCGCGGAGCTCGGCCCGGCCGCGGACCTGCTGGTCGCCGCAGACGACGAGCACCTCGTCGCCCGGGCGCAGGCCGAGGCGGGCGGCGTCGGCCGGGGAGAGCTCGACCCGCTGGCGGCGGGCGAGGAACTTCAGCGCCGGCGAGACCTCGACCTCGGGGGCGGCCCAGATCGAGCGGTAGGTGCCGAGGAGGAGGCGGGCCCCGGGGGCCGCGAGGGCGTTCGCCGGGCGGACCGCGCCGGCGGGCGCGTCGCCGTCCGGTGGCCGGCCGGGGATGGTTGGGAGCAGCCCCGCCGCCCCGGGACGGGTCGGCCAGCGGACGCCGCGTCCGCCGAGCTCGGCCAGGGTCAGGCCGGTGTAGAGGGGGACGCTGGCGAACAGGTACTCGCTGCACAGGGCGATGGTCGGGAGGGCGGGGTCGGCACCGAGCCGGCGGGAGAGCTCGGCGATGACCTGCCACTCGGCGCGGACGCCGTCCGGGCGACCGATCGCCGGGCGCAGGCGCTGGACCCGGCCGTCGGGGTGGGTGATCGTCCCCTCCTTCTCGGCGGCGGCCTCGGCCGGGAAGACGACGTCGGCGTGGTCGCGGACCGTCTCGGTGAGGAACCCGGCGTGGGCGATGACCCCGTCGGCGGCGGCGAGGCCGGCCTCCCAGGCCGCGCGATGGGGGTGGCCGCGGAGGGGGTCGCAGGCGAGGAGGTAGAGGACGTCGAGCTCGCCGCCGGCCAGGCCGGCGGCGATCGCCGGGGCGTCGCGGCCGCCGGCGGGGGGCGCGCCGAGGCCGGGGCCGGCGTTGGGGAGGACGCCGACCTCGCGCAGGCCGCGGCCGTTGGCGGCGTCGGGGACGCCGATCAGCCCGGCGGCGGCGTGGTCGGCGACCCGCAGGAGGGCGGCGAGGTCGAGCAGGCCGTCGGCGGCGGTGTCGAGGAGGCGCTCGCCGTAGAGGACGACGACCTCCTCGGCCCCGGCGAGGGTGGCGGCCAGGGCCCGGAGCTCGCCGGCGCCGGTTCCGGCCGCCGCCGCCAGGCCGTCGAGGTCCGCGCCGTCGGGAGCGGTGAGGGCGGCGTGGAGGCCGGCGAGGAGGGCGGCGACCTGGCCGGGGGCGAAGCGCACCCGGGCGGCGGCGATCGGGTCGAGCGCGCTCGGGCGGCTCGTGGCCACGGCGAGCTTGACCCGGTTGCGCCGGACCCCCTTGCGGATCCGCAGCTCGAGGATCGGGGCGTCGTCGACCGGCTCGGCGTCGAGCACGAGCACGGCGTGGGCGAACTCGAGGTCGGGGACGCTCGCCTGGAGGGCCGGGGCGGCGAGGGCGCGCAGGTGGTGGAGGGCGACGGCGCCGCCCGGGCGGGAGTCGAGGTGGGGGGAGCCGAGCGCCTCGCGGAGCAGGCGCTGGAGCAGGAGCCCCTCCTCGTTGGTCGCGGCCGACCCGGCGAGGGCGGCGGTCCGCTCGCCGGCGGCGGCGAGGAGCCCGGTCGCCGTGGCGTAGGCCTCCTCCCAGCTCGCCGGGCGCAGCTCGCCGCCGGGGTCGCGGACGAGCGGCTCGGTGACCCGCTCGTCGACGTGGATCGCCTGGTAGGCGAAGCGTCCCTTGTCGCAGAGCCAGCCGTCGTCGACGCCCTCGTGGTGGCGGTCGAGGACGCGCATCACCCGGTCGTCGCGGATCGTCAGCTCGGTGTTGCACTGAGCCGGGCAGAGGGTGCAGATCGACCCGGCGCCCTCGATGTCCCAGGGGCGGGCGCGGAACCGGTAGGGGATCGAGGTGAGGGCGCCGACCGGGCAGAGCTCGATGATGTTGCCGGAGAACGGGGCGACGTAGGGGTGGCCGTCGAAGGTGCCGACGAACGTGTGGGCGCCGCGGTCCAGGAGGACGAGCTGGTAGTCCTCGGCGAGCTCCTGGGAGAAGCGGACGCACCGGTAGCAGAGGATGCACCGCTCGCGGTCGATGGCGATCAGCGGGGAGAGCTCGAGCGGCTTCTTGAAGTGGCGCTTGGGCTCGATGAACCGCGACCGGCCGGGGCCCCAGCCGAACGTGATGTCCTGGAGCGGGCACTCGCCGCCCTTGTCGCAGACCGGGCAGTCGAGGGGATGGTTGATGAGCAGGAACTCGACGACCGCCTGCTGGGCCTCCTTGACCCGGGCGGTCTGGGTGTGGACGACCATGCCGTCCTTGACCGGGCTCGAGCAGGCCGTCTGGAGCTTGGGGATGCCCTCGATCTCGACCAGGCACATCCGGCAGGCGCCGACCGGCTGGCCGAGCTTGGGCTCGTAGCAGAAGACCGGGATCTCGATGTCGCCGTACTTGGCCGCGTCGGCCAGCATGATGTTCTCGGGCGCCTGGACCTCGAGGCCGTCGATCGAGAAGGTGATCGTCTGGCGTTCGGGGCGGGGCACTACGCGGCCCCCTGGGCGACGAGCGCCTCGTCGGAGGCGATCGGGGCCCCGAGCTGCATGGCCTCCATGTGGGCCTCGAACTCGGGGCGGAACTTCTTGATCATCGACCCGATCGGCATCGCCATGGCGTCGCCGAGGACGCACAGGCAGTTGCCGATGATGTGCTCCTGGACCGAGGCCATGATGTCGAGGTCCATCGGCGTGGCCTCGCCCCGCTCGATCCGCTCGAGCATCTGGACGGTCCAGTTGGTGCCCTCCCGGCAGGGGGTGCACTTCCCGCACGACTCGTGGCGGTAGAACTTGGCCAGCTTGAGGGCGACGTCGAGGACGGGGGTCGAGTCGTCGACCACGATGATCGCCCCGGAGCCGAGCATCGACCCGGCCTTGGCCAGGCTGTCGAAGTCGTAGGGGAGGTCGAGGTCCTCGGCGGTGAGGACGGGCGAGCTCGACCCGCCCGGGAACCAGAGCTTGACCTCGCGGCCGGCGGGCGGGCCGCCGGCCAGCCCGTAGATGATCTCCCGGGACGGGGTCCCGAGCTCGACCTCGTAGTTGCCGGGGCGCTGGACGTGGCCGGAGACGGAGACGAGCTTGGTCCCGGTCGAGCTCTCGGTCCCGAGCCTGGCGTAGGCCTCGCCGCCCATCTCGATGATGTAGGGGACGGTGGCCAGGGTCTCGACGTTGTTGATCAGGGTCGGCCCCTGGTAGAGGCCCTGGTTGGCCGGGAACGGGGGCTTCAGCCGGGGGTTGCCGCGCTTGCCTTCGAGCGAGTCGAGCAGCCCGGTCTCCTCGCCGCAGATGTAGGCGCCGGCGCCGCGGTGGAGGACGAGCGGGAGCGAGAGCTCGGAGCCGAGGATCCGGTCGCCGAGGTAGCCGGCGGCGTAGGCCTCGGCGAGGGCTCGGTCGAGGATCTCCGCCTGCTGCTCGTACTCGCCGCGGATGTAGATGAACGCCCGGTTGATGGTGGCGGCGTGGGCGGCGATGACGATGCCCTCGATCAGGACGTGGGGGTTCTTCTGCATCAGCTCGCGGTCCTTGAACGTCCCCGGCTCGGACTCGTCGGCGTTGCAGACCAGGTACTTGTCCATCGTTCCCTTGGGCAGGAAGGACGCCTTCTTGCCCATCGAGAAGCCGGCCCCGCCGCGGCCGCGCAGGCCGGAGGCGAGGAGCTCGCCGAGGACGTCCTCGGGGGCCATCGACAGGGCGCGCCGGAGCGCCGAATAGCCGCCGCGGCGCTCGTAGACGGCCAGCGTGTTGAGGCCGGGCTCGTCGATGCCCTTGAACAGGAGCTTCGGGGGGGCCACGACCTACGCGGCTCCCGGGTAGTCGCGGGCGGCGTCGTCGGCGCTCGGCCGGCGGATCAGCTGCTTGGCCGGGAGGGGCGGTCGCCCGGCCCGGACGTCGGCGAGCAGGGGCTCGACGTCGGCGAGCTCGAGCGGGCCGACATAGACGCTGTCGACCGAGGCCATCGGGGCGATGTCGCAGGCCCCGAGGCACTCGAAGGCGCGGACGTTGAAGTCGGCGTCGCCGTCGGTGGCGGCGCGGAGCGCGGCGTGGAGCTCGTCGGCGCCGCAGAGCGAGCACGAGATGTTGGTGCAGACGTAGATCGCGTGGCGGCCGGTCGGGTGGGTCTCGAACATGTCGTAGAAGGTCGCCACGGCGGTCAGGTAGCCGGGGGTCAGGCGCATCACGCAGGCGGCCTGCTCGATCGCCTCGGGCGAGCACCAGCCGTGGTGGCGCTGGGCGGCGGCCAGGGCGGGGAGGGCGGCCGAGCGGGGGTCGGGATAGAGGGCCATCGCGGCCTCGATCTCGGCCCGGAGCTCGCGCGGGACCTCGACGGTGGCCGGGTCGGGGATCGCCGCCGGATCCTTGGTCAGGTCGACGGCGTCGTCCCAGCCGGGCACCCGGGAGCCGTGGGCGTAGCGGGGGACGGCGCGGTGGGCGAGGCGGCGGCGCTCGGTCGCCTCGGCGCCGATGACGTCCTCGGCCGGGGCGGCGGCGGCCGCCGCCCGGGCACGCCGGCCCCTGCGCAGGGTGCTCATCGATCGATGCCGCCGAGGATCGGGTCGAGCATGGCCAGGGTGGCGATGAGGTCGGCGATGTAGGCGTCGCGGGCCATCGGGGCGATCGCCTGGAGGTTGACGAAGCTCGGGTCGCGCATGTGTACCCGGGCGGGCTTGGAGGATCCGTCGGAGCGGACGAAGCAGCCGAGCTCGCCGCGGGGCGACTCGATCGGGTAGTAGACCTCGCCGGGGGGGACGCGGAAGCCCTCGGTGACGAGCTTGAAGTGGTGGATCAGCGCCTCCATCGAGGTCGCGAGCTCGTGGCGGGGCGGGAGGGCGACCTTCCGGTCGTCGGTGATGTACGGGCCCTCGGGCAGGCCGTCGAGGGCCTGCTCGATGATCTTGACCGACTCGTAGATCTCCGCCAGCCGCACCGCGTAGCGATCGTAGTTGTCGCCGACGGTGCCGACGGGAATCTTGAAGTCGAAGTCGCCGTAGGAGCTGTAGGGGGCGGCCTTGCGCAGGTCCCAGGGGTTGCCGGCGGCGCGCAGGAGCGGCCCGGTCACCCCGAGGCCGAGGAGGGTGGCGGCGTCGAGCGGGCAGATCCCGCGCAGGCGCTGGAGGACGATCTCGTTGCGGCTGAGGAGGTCGGCGTACTGGTCGGCCGCCTTGGGCATGATCGCGATGAACTCGCGGAGCTTCTTGGCGAATCCGGGCGGGATGTCCTCGATCACGCCGCCGACCTGGAAGTAGCGGGTGTGCATCCGCTGGCCGGAGGACATCTCGAAGAGGTCGAGGATCCGCTCCTTCTCACGGAAGCAGTACCAGAACATCGAGATCGCGCCGAGGTCGAGGGCGCTCGTGCCGAGCCAGACGAGGTGGGACATGATCCGGTTGAGCTCGAGGTGGATCACCCGGAGGTACTGGGCGCGGGCGGGGACCTCGACCTCGACGAGGGTCTCGACGGCGCCGCAGAAGGCGAGGGCGTTGAAGTAGTAGGAGAGGTAGTCCATCCGCTCGACGACGGGGATGACCTTCCAGTAGGACTTGTCCTCGGCCGTCTTCTCGATCCCGGTGTGGACGTAGCCGATGATCGGCTTGATGTCGCGGAGGATCTCGCCCTCGAGGGTCACGAGCAGCCGCAGGACCCCGTGGGTGGCCGGGTGATGGGGCCCCATGTTGAGGGTCAGGAGCTCCTGGTCGGGCGCCTCGGCGAGCTGGTCGGCCAGGGGCGCGAGCGTGATCGACTGCTCCTGCTCGCGGTAGGTGCTGGGGCCGGGCGAGCTCAATGGGTGTACCCGGGCGTGGTCGCGTCGTTGTGGGTGAAGAGGACGGGCTCGCCGCCGATCGGGAAGTCGCGCCGCTGGGGGTGGCCCTCGTAGTCCTCGGGCATGAGGATCCGCCGGAGGTCGGGGTGGCCGTCGAAGATCACGCCGAACATGTCGTAGACCTCGCGCTCCTGGTGGTTGGCGGTCGGCCAGTCGGGGGTCACCGACTCGACGTGGGGGGCGTCGGTGGGGACGCGGAGCTTGACCGTCAGGCGATCGACCCGGTCCATGTCGAGGAGCTCGTAGTGGACGCCGAGGCGGGGCTCCTCGGGGTAGTAGTCGACGCCGTGGACGCTCGCGAGGAAGGCGAACCCGCGCTCGCGCAGGCGGCCGAGGGTGGCCCGGACGGCCGGGGGGCAGACGAGGAGGGTGGCGCGGCCGCGGAAGTGGAGGGTCCCGGCGACGCTCGCGGGGTCGGCGTCCCGAAGGTCGTGGGCGATGAGCTCGAGGCCGGTCGCGTCAGGCATCGGCGCTCGCCGGGGACGGGGCGGGGACGACCTCTTCGGTGCCCTCGGCCCCGTACTGGGCGCGCCAGCCGAGCGCGGGGTCGTCCTGGATCATCTTGCGGAGCTTCAGGATGCCGTGCATCAGCGCCTCGGGGCGCGGGGGGCAGCCGGGGACGTGGACGTCGACCGGCATGAACTTGTCGGCCGGGACGATCGCGTAGTTGTTGAACACGCCCATCGAGGATGAGCAGGCGCCCATGGCGATCGCCCACTTCGGCTCGAGCATCTGGTCGTAGATGCGGCGGACGATCGGCGCCATCTTGATCGAGACCCGCCCGGAGATGATCAGGAGGTCGGCCTGGCGGGGCGAGGCGCGGAAGGCCTCCATGCCGAAGCGGGCGATGTCGACCCGGCCGGCGACGACGGTCATCATCTCGATCGCGCAGCAGGCGAGGCCGAAGCTGGCCGGGAACATCGCGTTCGAGCGGGCCCAGGCGACGGCCCGGTCCATCGTCGTGGTGAGGACGCGCTCCTCGACGAACTCGTCGAGCGACTGGGTGTCGAGGTCGCCGCGGAGCATGTCGCGGGCGCGGAGCTGGCGGGCGCGGAAGGCGGTCGGGTCGCCGGCCGGCTGGCGGCTTACTTCCATTCGAGCGCGCCCCGGCGCCAGACGTAGAGGAAGGCGACGAGCAGGAGCACGACGAAGGCGACCGTCTCGTACAGTGCGAAGGCGCCGAATCGCCGGAGCTCCACGGCCACGGGGAAGAGGAAGACCACCTCGATGTCGAAGAGGATGAACAGCATCGCGATGAGGTAGAAGCTGATGCCGAAGCGAAAGCCCTGCTTGACCTCCGACGGCAGCCCGCATTCGTAGGGGTCGGTCTTCGCGGAGATCTTGCGGCGGGGACCGAAGAGCGTGTTCAGGAAGGCGAATGCCCCACCGACAAGTCCTCCGAGGACGAGGAAGACGATCGCTGGCAGATAGCTCCGAAGCACCGGGGCCGTTATATCACCGACGGCCGGGCGCCGACCAGGAGCTTGTGGCAGCAGATACGTGCGGCGGCGGTCGATGACGGCGGGGGGCGCGGTGGTCTGGGGGTCGCTCGGGGTGGCCGTCCTGAACGGCCTGGTCGGCCTCTACGGGAGCTGGCGCTGGTGGCGGGTCGAGCCGAGCCGGGCGTTCTGGGGGGGGATGCGCACCGGGCAGGCGGCGGCGGTCGGGCTGGCCGTCGGGGTCGGGGTCCTGTGGGTCGCCGGCCGGCGGGCGTCGGACGACCTCTTCTACCTCTACGCCCTCCTGCCGCTGGCCATCGGCGTGGTCGCCGAGCAGCTGCGCATCCTCGCGGCCGAGCAGGTCCTGACCGTCCGGGGGCTGGCCGGCGCGGCCGAGGTCGGCGAGCTCGACGAGGCCGACCAGCAGTCGGTCGTGGTGGCGATCCTGCGGCGGGAGCTGGGCGTGATGGCGGCGGCCGCGCTGGTCGTCTGCTTCCTGGCCCTCCGGGCGGCCGGGACGGCTCACGGGTTCTAGTGGACGCGTCCGCAAGTTCTGCGCGTTTCGGCAGCGTCCGGACGCGCCTGGCGCCACCCGGCGCACGCACCCGTGCCACCAGCACGCCCGCGTGCACCGTGCGGCGCCAGATCACGCCCGGCCGCACGCCGATTCCACGCAGAACTTCCGGACGCGTCCACGAGTGGACGGGTCCGTAGATCCGCACACGACGAACCGCGCTAGGGCGCGACGGTGAGGCTGCCGTAGTCGCCGAGGTCGGCGTGGTTGGCGATCGTGTCGACGAGCCGGTAGTGGCCGGGCGGGAGGGTCAGCTTGGGGCTCGTCACCGTCTGGCCGGGCTCGATGATCGGGGTGCCGCAGCCGGTGATCACGCCGGGGAGGACGCAGCCGGGGACGAGTGGGCTGCCGCTGGCGGCCGGGTGGTCGAGCTCGACGCGGATGTTGTGGGTGAGGACGCCGGTGTTGACCGCGGTGATCTTCAGGCGCCCGGCGTGGACCTGGACGTCCTGCGGGGTGATGCTGTACTCGTCGATCCGCAGGCGCAGGACGCTGGAGTCGACCTTGACGACGTGCTTCCCGCACCCGCCGGCCAGGAGCGCGAGGGCTCCGAGCACCACGACGGCGGTGGGGGAGCGGCCCGGAAGTCGGGGAGCGAGGTGGGGGAGCGCGATCCGCATCGAGCGGGGGATTATCCGTATCATCTGCGCCCGCATGAGCCGACGCGCGAAGATCGCAGCCGCCGCCAGCGTGGCGGGGCTCGCCACGATCGCCGTCGGCGGCTGCGGATCGCAGGGTATCCAGGTCGCCAAGACCGATTCGAACTACCACGGGGCCAAGCTCTTCCTCGAGCACTGCTCGGGCTGCCACTCGCTCAGCCTGGTCGGGGCACGGGGTTCGGCGCAGTCGATCGGCAACCGCGAGCGGATCAACGGCCCGAACTTCGACGTCCGGCCGGAGAACGTGAAGAACGTCCTCTACGCGATCCGCAACGGCGGCTTCTCGGGTGCGGTGATGCCCGAGAACATCGTGGTCGGACGCGACGCGCAGGCGGTCGCCCAGTTCCTGGCCAAGTACGGCGGGTACAAGCGCCCGGCGACGCTCACCGCGCACCCGTCGACCAACCCGTAGAGGTGGGTCGTCCGGGAACGACCCACTAGATGCTCGACCTGAGGCTGATCCGCGATCAGCCGGACCTCGTTCGCGCGGCGTTGGCCCGCCGGGGCGGGGGCGTCGAGGAGGGCGTGGAGCGGGTGGTCGAGCTCGACCGCCGGCGGCGTGAGCTCCTGCCCGAGCTCGAGCGGCTCCGGGCGAGCAAGAACGCGGCGTCCGAGGCGATCGCGGCGGCCAAGCGGGCGGGGGAGGAGACGGGGGCGGCGATCGCCGAGATGCGGGCGCTCGGCGGGCGGGAGAAGGAGCTGACCGCCGAGCTGGCGGAGATCGACGAGCGGCTGGGCGCGGAGCTGGCCGGCCTCCCGAACACGCCGCTGGCCGGCGCGGCCGACGAGGACACGGTCATCCGCGAGGTCGGCGAGGCCGGGCGGACCGGGCGCGACCACCTCGAGCTGGCCGGGCGGATGATCGACATGGAGGCCGGGGCGCGGCTCTCGGGCGCGCGGTTCGCCTACCTGCGCGGCGACCTCGTCCTCGTCGAGCTCGCCCTCGTGCGGTGGGCCTTCGAGCGCCTGCGCCCGCACGGCTTCGAGCCGGTCGTCCCGCCGGTCCTCGTGCGCGAGCGGGCCCTGTTCGGGACGGGCATGCTCCCCGACACCGAGCAGCAGATCTACCGGCTGGCCGACGACGACCTCTACCTGGTCGGGACCTCGGAGGTCGCCCTCGCCTCCCTCCACGCGGGCGAGATCCTGGCCGAGGACGAGCTGCCGCTCCGGTACGCCGGCTTCTCGTCGTGCTTTCGCCGGGAGGCGGGGGCGGCGGGGAAGGACACGCGGGGGATCTTCCGAGTCCACCAGTTCGACAAGCTCGAGATGTTCGCCTTCACCAGGCCGCAGGACGGCCTGGCCGAGCATGAGCGGCTCCTCTCCATCGAGGAGGCGCTGCTGAGCGAGCTCGGGCTCCCCTACCGAGTGGTCAATATCGCGGCCAACGATCTTGGTGCGTCGGCCGCCAAGAAGTACGACATCGAG
The DNA here is from genome assembly GCA_963733245.1 of uncultured Solirubrobacterales bacterium. GTDB lineage: Bacteria > Actinomycetota > Thermoleophilia > Solirubrobacterales > Solirubrobacteraceae > Palsa-513. The sequence continues at coordinate 36,068 of CAVTCI010000004.1, read as the reverse complement.
GCGTGGCTACCGGGCCAGGGACGCTACCGGGAGCTGACCTCGTGCTCGAACACGACCGACTTCCAGGCGCGGCGGCTCGACATCCGGATGCGCCCGGCCGACGGCGGCCGGCCGGTGGCCGTCCACACGCTGAACGGGACGGCGATCGCCGTCGGGCGGACGATCATCGCCCTGCTCGAGAACGGGCAGCAGGAGGGCGGGGAGGTCGTCCTCCCCCCGGCGCTCGTCGCCTTCGGGGCGCCGGAGCGGCTCGGGCCGGCCGCCTGAGCAGACCAAGGCGCATCCTCCGAAGAAATGTCGCGGCCGGGCGCTTTCGCCGGGGCCGGATCGATCGTAGATTCTGCCGAGGTCGCCAGTGGTGGGCTGGCAGGATATCTAGCGAGGAGAGCGACATGGCGGAGGCCCGGACAGCTGAGGGCATCAGGGTCGAGAACGACCCCTCGGAGCCGGACTGGCGGTACCGACTGCTGGAGGAGGACGCGCTGGTCGGCGAGGTCTTCTTCGACGCCGACAACGGGTGGGACGTGGCCGATCGGCCGCGGGGATGGACGCTCCGCTACCTCGAGGACGGGGTGCCGGAGGAGTTCTGCCGGGAGGAGGAGATCCGCCCGCCGAGCGGCAAGCCCCTCGCCTGGGCCGCCGGGGACGTGGCGGCGGCGGCGGCGGCGCGCATGGTCGCGGCCGCCCGGGCCGCCTGACCCCCCGCGCTTGTTACCGGGTCGTGACCGGGCTGGCGCTCGCCGGTCGGTGCGGCTAGAAGTCCGGGTCGGCGGCTGCGGGCCGGCGTACCGCGGCGCGGTTGACAAACAAGGGGAGTGGGAATGCGGGTTCGGGACCTGGTGGCGAGCGCGATGGGGGTGCTGGTACTGGCGGCGCCGGCCACGGCCCTGGGCGACGGGCTGATCGGAAACTTCGACAACACCAACAACCAGGGGGCGAACAGCAACCAGTCGGGGATCAACGGGTCGGGCGGGGCCGAGTTCGTCGCCCCGGGGGAGAAGTTCATCTCCGGAGACTCGACGCCGAAGCTGGTCCAGGGTTCGGTCAACGTCGAGGCCAGCAGCGGCCTCTTCGGCGGGGGCGGGGGGGACGGGACGATGATCGGGAACGGCAGCCAGGTCAACAACCAGGCGATCAACAGCAACCAGGTGGCCAAGAAGGGCACCCAGATGTCGACCAACATCGAGAGCGGGACGCAGATCGTCGGCCTCGGGGCGGGCGACGACATCATCGGGAGCACCGCCCAGGCGAGCAACCAGGGCGAGGACTCGCTCCAGACCGGGGCCAGCCGGTCGGGAACGACGACCTTCATCGGTGGCCCGACGAACAAGGGCCCACTCACCCAGACCTCGTCGAACACGGCCCTCTCCTGCGAGCTCATCATCGGCGGGTTCCCCGGGGCCACCTGCTGAACCCGCCGCCGGCGGGCGGTTGCTCGGCGGGCCGTCAGTGGTGGCGGTAGTGGGCCCAGGCGGGGAAGTCGGGGAGGACCGCTATGGCCAGAGCGAGGCCGAGGAGGATGGCGGCGGTGAGGGCGAGCCGGCGACCGGCCGCCCCGGCGGGGGGCGAGCCGGCCCGTTCGACGCGCAAGGTGCGTCCGAGGGTCGGAAGGTGGCCGATCAGGTGGACGCCGAAGGCGGCGAGCCAGACGAAGAAGGTGATCTTGTGGATCGGTAGGAAGGTCGACCGGGTCGACGGGCCGGCGAGGAGGAGGACCGTCCCGCTGGCCAGAACCGCGACGGTGGTCAGAGCGAGCACCGGGGCGATCAGCCGGAGGACCGCCGGCGGGGGTCCCCGACGCCGGTAGCGGCGGGTCCCGGCGTAGTAGTGGACGAAGCGGTAGCCGGTGGTCCCGAGCTTGAGGAGGACGGGCGGGAGGAGGAGGACGCCGACGAACAGGTGGACGGCGAGCAGGGGGCGGAGGAAGACGATCGTCACGCCCTCGACGGCCAGGAGGGCGAGGAGGACGGCGCCGTTGACCGCGGTCAGGAGCTCGTTGCCCAGGGGCCCCCCGGCGAGCAGGGGCCGCCGGGCTCGGGCCCGGGTGGAGATCGGCTGGACGCTCACGGGCGGGGCTCGCGGTCGAGGAGGATCGCCAGGGTGGGGCAGGCGGCGGCGGCCCGGCGGGCGTGACCGGCCAGGGCGTCGGGGACCGGCCGCCCGTCGAGGATCGGATAGCCCCACTCGTCGAGGGTGATGCGCTCGGGGAGGAGCTCGGCGCAGAGGCCGTGGGCCTCGCAGGCGATCGGGTCGACCCGGATCCTCATGCGGCGAGCTCGGCGCCGCCGGGCGGGAGGGGGAGGACGGCCGAGGTGGCGCAGCGGTCGCACGGCCCGTGGCGGTGATGGTCGGCGAACTCCTCGGCGAACACGGCGAGGGCGCTGGCGGCGAAGGCGACGGCGCCGTCGGGGAGGCGGCAGGCGCTCCGACCGGGGACGACGGCCAGCCAGCGGTCGAGGTGGACCATGGCGTCGACCGGGGCGCGGCCGTCGACGATCGCCCCGACCATGCGGGCGATCGCCGGGAGGCCGTGGGTGCACGGCCCGCACTGGCCGGCGCTCTGGGCGGCGAGGTAGTCGAGGACGGCGGCGGTCTCGGCCGGCCCGCAGGCCGACCGGGGGAGGAGCACCATGACGCCGGCGGCGCGGCGGGCGCCGAGATCGGGGAGCCGTCGCGGATCGTCGAGCACCCGGCCGTTGACCCACGCGCCGAAGTAGCCGCCGACGAGGACGGCCCGGATCGGCTCGGTGACCCCGCCGGCGGCGTCGATCAGCTCGGGCAGGGCGACATCGGTCGCGACCTCGAAGACGCCGGGCCGGGCGACGGCGCCCGAGAGGGTGAGGAGCGCCGAGCCGGGATCGTCGGCGGCGCCGACGCTCCGGAACCAGTCGGGCCCGTGACGGGCGATCAGGGCGATGTGGGCGAGCGTCTCGACGTTCTGGACGAGCGTCGGCCGGCGGTGGAGGCCGCGTTCGGCGGGACGCGGGGGGGTGAGCGTGGGCTTGAGCTCGCCGCCGTCGAGGTGGTGGATGAGGGCGGTCTCCTCGCCGGCGAGGAAGACGTCGGGCACGCGGACGAGGGTCACGGCCGGCCGCTCGCCGGCCCGCTCGGCGAGCGCCCGCTCGAGCGCACGGACGGCCGGGCCGTCGGTCACGGCGACGACGACCTCGCGGGCGCCGAGCGCCCGGGCGCAGAGGATGGCCCCGTCGAGCACGAGATGCGGGAGGAGCGTGAGGAGGAGCCGATCCTTGGCGGCGGCCGGCTCGCCCTCGGCCCCGTTGGCGAGGACGACCGACGACCCGCGGGCCGCCATGACGGCCGCCAGCTTGCGGGCGGTCGGAAATCCGGCGCCGCCGCGGCCGCGGAGCCGGGCGGCGGCGAGGAGGTCGATCAGGGGGAGCGGTGACCGCCTGTCGTCTGGGGGGAGGGGGCCGTGGCGGTCGAGGTGGTCGGCCAGGGCCATCTGGCCGTGGGGTGGGACCCCGGCGAGGAGCCGGGGGAGCGGCGGGGTCATGCGGCGAGGCTCACGGTCGTGCTGGCGGTGACGTCCGGCCCGGCGATCTTGAGCGCGGCGTCGAGACGCAGGCGCCGGGTTCCGCGGGCGAGGGCGGCGGTGAGGTTCCCGCCGGCGAGGCTGACGATCCGCCCGCTGTAGAGGCCGGGATCGGTCGGGGTCCCGAGGCGGACGCGGCTGCTCGTCATCGTCACCCCGCCGGTCGGGGTCGGGGCTCCGACGATCCGCATCGTGAGGCGGCGGCGGCCGGCCGGATCGTCGAGGGCGATGTCGAGGACGACGCCGGCGGCGGTCTGGGTCCGGGCGATCCGCCCGGCCAGGCGGGTGGTGAAGGGTACGGTGAGAATCGTGGCCGGCCGGGTGGACGCGACGGCGGGGTGGGCGCCGCCGAGCAGGGCGACCGGGGTGCCGGCGCGGCGGGCCCAGCCGGAGGCGAGCGGGCCGTCGAGGAGCCAGGCGGCGAGCACGACCGGGGCGAGGGCGGCGATCGCCCCGGCGGCGACGCGGCGGCGGCGGTCGGCGGGCCAGCCGGATGCGAGCCGGGCGAGGACGGCGGCGAGGACGGCGAGGACGCAGGCGACGGTGATCGCGAGCATCCAGCCGGTTCGGGCGTCGGTGCCGGTCGCGAGTCCGTGGACGACGGCCAGGGGCCAGGAGGCGTAGGCGAGCCAGTGGACGGCCCGCCAGGCGGGGTAGCCGATCCGCTGGCGGAGGAGGCTGGTGAGCGCGAGGGCGAGGAGGAGCTCGAAGGCGAGGGCGCCGAGGCCGAGCCAGATCGGTCGGTAGGTCGCGGTGAAGGGGACGAGGGCGGCGAGGAACCCGATGTCGACGAAGGTGTCGAGGACGGAGGCGAGGATGTGGATGGCGAGGACGGCGAGGACGAGGAGCGAGACGCTCCGGTGGAGGCCGTCGACGACGAAGCGGGGAAGGTTGGTGGTGGTGTAGCGGCGGACGTTGAGCACGCCGAGGACGACGCTGGCGGTCAGGAGCAGGAGGGCGACGACCCCCGTCCCGCGGGCGAGATACCAGAGGACGCTGGGTCCGGCGGTGGCGGCGGCGATCAGGACGGGTCGTCCCCCGGCTCCGGCCAGCCTCCGGTGGCGAAGACGGCGCCGTCGTGGCGGACGAGGCGGGCCGGGAGGTCGTAGCCGGAGAGCCAGCCGAGGGCGGACGGACCGCGGACGATGGCTGCGGTGCTCGCGGTGTTGGCCTCGACGCAGGTCGCGGCGGCGACGCTGGCCGTCCGCCAGGGGCCGCCGGCCGGATGACCGGTGCGGGGATCGATGATGTGGTGGAGCTCGTGGGAATGGCGTCGCCAGCGCCGGACCGTGGTGCTGGAGGTGGCGAGGCCGCCGGCGCGGATGGCGACGGTCTGCCCGGGCTCCCGGGGGTCGCCGCGATGGTCGTCGGCGACCCGGACGCGCCAGCCGCGGTCGGGGGCCTCGCCGGCGACCGCGATGTCGCCGCCGAGGTTGACGAGGACGCCGCAGCCGGTGGCGGAGTGGGCGGCTCGGGCGGCCCGGTCGGCGGCGAGCGCCTTGGCCGTGGCGCCGAGGTCGAGGCTCATCTCGGCGGGAACGGCGACGGTGCGGGAGTCCTCGTCGAGGGTCACCCGTCGCCAGTCGGCCGGCCGGCTCGGGGTCACCCGGAGGCGGAGGCCGGGACCGGGGTCGGGGGCGAGGAGCTCGAAGTCGCGGTCGTAGCCGGAGAGGCGGAGGGCCTCGCCGACCGTCGGGTCGACGGCGCCGTCGGTCAGGGCGGCGGCGCGGAGGGCGGCGGCGAGGGCCTCGGCGAAGGCCGCGGAGACGGGGACCGGTCGTCCGCCGGCCCGGTTGACCCGGGCGAGCTCGGAGTCGGGGCGGAACCGGCTGCAGGCCCGGTCGATCCGGGTGAGCTCCCGTTCGACCTGGCGGCGGGCGTCGGACGTGGCCGCCGGGTCGGCGACGAGGACGGTCGCCGTCGTCCCCCAGACGTCCCAGCGGGCGGCGCCGACCGGCACGTTCAGGAGCCGCCGGAGGAGGTCTGGGCCGGGGCGGGCGTCGAGACGGGCGCCTGGGGCGGGGGGGCGAGGGTCGGGGCCGGCGTCGGCGCGGGGCTCTGGGTCTGGGTGGGGGTCTGGGTCTGGGTGGGCGCCGGGGTCTGGGTCTGGGTGGGCGCCGGACTCTGGGTCTGAGCCTGCGCCTGGCTCCGGGCCGGGTCTGACTGCGCCTGGGTGAAGGATCCGGCCTGGGGGGTCGGGGTGGCCGGGGCGGGGGATGGGGTCGCGGGGGTGGGCCTGGTGTGGTGCTGGACGGCTCGGTGGCGGCGGGTCGCGGCCCGGTGGGTGGTCTTGGTGGCGGCCCGGGCGAGGGTGTGGCCGGGGATGGCCTGGGCGGCGACGTCGGAGAGGAGGGCGATGAGGAGGGCCGTGGCGGCGAGGATCCCGCGGTTGAGGCGCCGGAGGCGGGCTACGGCCTGGTCGCGGGCGACGGCGGCGGGGTGGAGCACGAGATCCATGGTTCCGGGCGGTGCGAAAGAGCGGGTAAGAGGACGATTAGAAAGTCCACAGGGGCAGGCGGATTGCCGGGGCGGGGACGGCCGAGGGGGAGGGCACGGCTAGCATCGGGGCGTGCGGATACTCGTGATCGAGGACGAGGTCACGATCGCCGACTTCATCGTGCGGGGCCTGCGGGCCGAGGGCTACCTGGTCGACGGGGCGACCGACGGAGCGGTCGGGCTGGGGCGGGCGCTGGAGAGCGAGGTGGCTCTGGTGGTGCTCGACCGGATGCTCCCGGGCCTGGACGGACTGGCGGTGCTGTCGGCGATCCGGGAGGCGCGGCCGGGGCTGCCGGTGATCATGCTGACCGCCCGAGCCGAGGTGGCCGACCGGGTGGAGGGCCTCGACGCGGGGGCGACCGACTACCTGGTCAAGCCGTTCGCGTTCGCCGAGCTGGCCGCCCGGGTCCGGGTGCAGCTGCGGGGACAGGGGGAGTCGGTCGAGCCGACGCGGCTGGTCTGCGGCGGGATCGGCGTCGACCTGCTGGGGCGGGAGGTGCGGCGGGACGGGGCGGTGGTGCACCTCTCGACGAAGGAGTTCGACCTGCTCGTCCACCTGATGCGCCACCCGGACGCGGTCCTCTCGCGGGAGCGGATCCTCGGCGAGGTGTGGGGATACGAGCACGACCCGGGGACGAACGTGGTCGACGTCTACATCAGCTACCTGCGGCGGAAGCTGGCGGCGGCGACGGGGGAGCCGGCGCCGATCGTCACCGTGCGATCGGTGGGTTACCGCCTCGTGGCGAATGGCTAGGCGGCGGGCGGCTAGGCGGCGGGCGCGATCGCTGCGCTGGGTCCTGACCGTCCGGGTGGCGGTGGTCCTGGTGGCGGCGTTCGCGGTGACCTTCTTCGCGGTCTACCGGGGGACGGGGGCGCAGCTGCAGAACCAGATCGATCGGGAGCTGCGGGCCGACGCGGCGGCCTTCGCCCGGAGCGTGGGGCCGGCGGGCGGGCCGGGGGAGGCGGGCGAGCTGGCGAAGGAGGGGCTGCGCTACGTGGCGGCCCAGCCGTTTCGGGCGACCTCGCGCCTCTTGTTCGCCCAGGTGCCGGGCCAGCCGACCGAGACGAACGAGCCGGAGCTGCTCGGGCTGACCGGTAAGGGGGCGGACGAGGGGACGGCGGCCCAGCGGGCGGAGAACGGGTTGGCGAAGGGGGTGCTCGGGGCGCCGACGGGCTACTCGACGGTGCCGGCGCCGGACGTCGGGGACCTGCGCCTGCTCGTCGTGGCGGTGCGGATCGGCGGGGTGGCGGTGGCCCGGGTGGGGGTGGGCGAGCCGCTGGAGCCGGTGCGCCGGGCGCAGGAGGGGGTGCGCCGGACCTTCCTGCTGGCGGGCGGGCTGACCCTGGCGGCGGCGCTCCTGGCGAGCTACCTGCTGGCGGCGCGGTTCACCGAGCCGCTGCGGCGGATCGCGGGCATCGCGGCCCGGGTCGACGCCGGGGACCTGTCGCCGCGGATCGGGGCCGGCGGCCGGCGGGACGAGGTCCGGGTCCTGGCCGATGCGTTCGACCACATGCTCGACCGGCTGGCGGCCGGGTTCGCCGGGCAGCGGGCGTTCGTCTCGGACGCGTCGCACGAGCTGCGGACGCCGCTGACGGCGGTGCGGGGGCAGCTCGAGGTGCTGGGGCGCCAGGCGGCGCCGGAGCCGAGCGAGGTCCGGCGGGTCGAGCGGCTGGTCCTGGGGGAGGTCGACCGGATGGCGCGCCTGGTCGACGACCTGCTGTTCCTGGCCCGGGCCGACGAGGGGGAGTTCCTGGTCCGGGAGCCGATCGACGTCGAGCCGTACGTAGCCGAGCTGTTCGAGCTGAGCGCGGGGACGGCTCGGCGGCGGTTCGAGCTGGGCGAGGTGCCGGCCGGGACGCTCGACGGGGATCCGGCGCGGCTGGCCCAGGCGCTGCGAAACGTGCTGGCCAACGCGGTCGAGCACACGACGGAGGACGGCCTGATCCGGATGTCGGTGATCGGGCGGGGAGGGGTGGTCACCTTCGTGATCGAGGACGACGGTCCGGGGATCCCGGAGGATCAGCGGGAACTGGTCTTCGAGCGATTCCACCGGACCGACCCGGGGCGGGCGCGGACGGCCGGGGGGACGGGCCTGGGCCTGGCCATCGTCCGGGAGATCGTCCGCGCCCACGGGGGCTCGGTCCGGGCGGGACCGGCGCCGACGGGCGGGGCGCGGGTGGAGCTCGAGCTGCCGGGCTTCCGGGCGCGGCGGGGGGCGTGAGCGGAGGGAGGGCGGGAGGTGAGCGGAGGGGGAGGGATTCGAACCCTCGGGACGGGGGTTACCCGGCCAACGGTTTTCAAGACCGTCGCATTCAACCGCTCTGCCACCCCTCCGGGGCCCGGCCGGCGGGACGGTCCGGGCAGCGGGAATGCTACGGATCGACCGGGCGGGCGGGTAGTCGACGGGCCGGCGGGCGGCGGTGCGACGGCCGGCGGAGCGGCCGAGTGCCGACGCTCTAGACTCCGTCGGCCGGGAGAGGTGGCCGAGTGGCTGAAGGCACTCGCCTGCTAAGCGAGTATGGGGGTTAAACTCCATCGCGGGTTCGAATCCCGCCCTCTCCGTCCAAGGAATGACGTGGAAACGCTGCCCTTTTGGTCCGTCAGGCCGATGCCGTCCGTCCACTACGTCGTACTCGGTGTGGCCTCCGTGGAAGCATTTCGGAAGCGCCTGGCCCGACGAGGGGAACCAACCGCGAGCCAACTAACAGCACCCGTCGGCCCGTTCGTGTGGAAAGCAGCGAAGCGGAGACCTGCTCCGCGCTTGGCGGCCGAGCACGGACCCCGGGAGCGGCCGCAGGTGCGAACGCCACCAGCAGAGTTGCCGGGCGCGGTACGGTGGATGATCAAGGTCTGGGAGACGCCCAGCGCTTGGCGAGCGATCTCCCAGAGGGCGAGGAGGCTGTGGCGCGGTTGTAGGCGACCGGGTCCGCCGGTGAGGCCGGCCCTCGACGGCCCGTGGTGGTCTGGCGTGGGTAGCGCCCGAGGGTGTGGTCATCCCTGAGGGCGCACTCGGCGCGCCGCTCCGCAGCGGTCGCCTTCGGGGTCTTCGCCTTCGGGCGAGCGGCCACGAATCCGCTCAAGCTCGGCCTCGAGGCGGACGATCGTCGCGTCGCGTTTGCGCTTGGTCGCGGTCAGCTTCGCCGGGGTTGTGACAGAACGACGAACCGCGTGGCGGCGTCGCCCTCACCGACCCGGACTTCCCTGACGTTTTCGCGGCTGGTTTGGCAGCGGCCGGGGCGCGAGAGTGGCCGCATCCGCGCAGGTCGTCCAATGACCTCGGCGATCACCGACGTGTCGTTGGTGTTGCCCGGTCGTTGCTTGGGCGAGGCGGTAGCTCTTGCTGGCGTCGGTGAGCACGACGTGCGCGTGGCGCCGGAGCCGCTCGACGGTCGCGGCGGCTAGCGAACCACCGTGACTACAGCCCGGAATGGGCGGGGACCGCTCTTAACCGCTCGCCACGACACTCCGAGTGGCGCGGAGACCACGGCCGTGCCGGCCCGCGACGCGCGGAAGGCTGCAACCATTGTCGGCAACGAGGAGCCAGTTGTTGGCTGGCAGAGGCGCACGGTACGTAGAACCTTGGGTTGTGAGGATCTCGGCGAAGCCCACGGAAAGCCGGTCGGATGACTCAACCCGGTGGCATACCTTTCGGGCTCCGCCAGCACGGCGTAGACGATTGCCCCGACATGAACCTTCATTTTCGTCCCGCTCTGTACGAGGCGCGCAAGCGGGATCGGGCTTGGTACCGAGCTGCAGGCCGGCGCTGCCACCGCGCCAGACGGCCCCAGAGCTATGGTTCCCGCCGCGGCTAACCCGAGGGTCGCGAGCACCGAGGCGAGCGATGGACCGTCGCAGTGTACGGCGGCGGAGCGCGGATGCTGATGCGTTTCCTGAAGCGCGGTCATTTCAACCTTTCTGACTCGGTGGGGGTACCGGGCAAGCCAGGTAACACCCAGCGCCTCCCAGAGTTGCGGGCGCCAGCCGGATTTGTGCTCGCCTCCGCCGTGGCTGAACCCGATCCGCACAGACCGCGCTCCTTGCTTCTAAGCATCCGTCCCTGCCCGCGTCCGGCCTCGAGGACAGCTCTCGGCTGGCCCAGGGTTCTGGCAACCAGCTCCGGATCACCCGCATCCTACCCAGTGAACCGGGAAGCCGCCTGCCGCGTTGGGACTCGTTGGATACGCCAACCGGTTGGAGCCGTTGTACATCGTGTAGCCGGTGTACGGGTAGGTGACCGAGGCGTTGCCGTTCGTTAGCGTTTCCAGCATGTTGAATGTGCCGAAGTTGAGGAGTCCGTAAAGAGCGCGCGGCGGATACGTCGGGCGTTCAGCGATGAAGTCGGCTGTGTGTCCGTCGTAACCCGAGTCGGTCGCCTGGTAGTAGGTCGACTGCCCGTTGTAGAAGTTGTAGTAGTAGAAGCCGAACGTGTTGTTCGACTGGTACTGGACGCCGACCTCAAACGGTTGGCCCTCGGTCGCGTAGAACGGTATCGGGACTATGCTCGGCTCCACTGGCAGTGCTTCAAACCACGCTTCGTCGTTGCCCAACCCGGGGTCCCCCTGGGCGGTTCCGTCTTGGGCCAGTACGTTCGTAGTAACGCCGCCTAGACCAGCCCAGTACACGGCGGAGCTCTGGAAGCAAGCGGTGGCCGTGGGAGTGGGCTCGTTCCAGACGGCCGCCGACGTCTTGTAGGGCGACGGCCCAGTGGAAGTGTTCACGATTCCTGACCAGATCTGGGTCGAGACGTTGGCGGTCACGAGCGGATCTCGCACGAGCTTGGTCGGCGGCGTCGCGAAATGCATATTGCCCACCATTTCGTGCCAACGTGTCTGAGACGCCGGGTCGGTAGGCTCTTGTGGTATTCCGTAGGCCGCGAGCTGTTCTGGCGGCGCAGTTGCCGCGTCGAAGGTCGCGGGAGGAACGAACGCAGTAACGGTTCGCCCGTCCACACCATAGGTGTACGTTATAGCGCCCGCTGTGGGCCCAGCGACCAGGGTTCTCTTAGACGTCAGCGGATACGAGGGTATGCCGCAGGCACTCAACGTCGCCGGTGAGGCCGCATAGGGATTGAACGGGGCGTTACACGCGGGAGCGACGGCAGCAGAGGTCGCAGAAGACACAGATAGCAGAGCAGCCGCCGCTACCGACATCGTGAAAATCGTAAGGAGCCAGTTCTTGGCGACGCAGAAGCGCATAGGTTGCCTACCACCTGGGAGACGGGTGGCCCTCGGATTCGGCTCCACGATACACTGTTGGTGGTTCGGGTCAGACCGGCGAGGCGCTTCGACCCGCCAATGACCTAGGACCCAGCGCGCTGTGCCGGATGACGGCTGCCTTGGAGCATGCGCGAGACCGTCGGCGCGCAGCCTGAGACAGTTTCCGGCGACACCGAAAATCCACGAAGCCGCCATTTGGGGCACCGGGCGCCTCACGCGTTCCATCGGAGTGATTTTCCGACAGCAGCGCGATCACGGCCAGGCAGCGGTCCGGGTTGGCGTAGTCCACCTCGATTCGGGCGAGCGCACGGCAGCCCGATGGCGCCGCACGCCGCGCACCTCGACCCCGGCCGGTCGGCGTTGCGGCCGCACAGCGAGTTCATGCGCTGGATCGCCCACGTGGGATGAGGGCATCGGCCCACTCCGGCGCCGCGTCGGCGAGAGATTCTGGCGAAAGATCGATCCCGGCCTTGGCCATGCCATCGGTCACGTTGCCGGCCGCCTCGACGGGGAAGTCAGGCGCCCAGGGGAGCAGCGAGTCGTTGTCGTCACATCCGCGGCAGCGATAGAGGCCGGCGACGACGCCGAGCGCGGTCTCGATCGCTGCACCGGTCATTCCGAGCGCACGTAGTCGCTCGATCTCGCGACCATACGTGTCCACCGACTCGTCCAGGAGCTCCCACGCGGCCTCGGTCGGCTCGACGTATCCCCACCGCTGGCGGCCGGCCCGGCCACGCAGCTCATCGCTGCGCAATGACCGTAGCTTCCATTCGAGCTCCTCGGCGACGGCCTCCCGGTCGGTATCCGCGAGTTGCTCGCGCGCGATCCGCTCCGCTTCCAGGTGAAGCTCCGGCCGGGCGCGCAGCAGTTCCTCGAGCACGGCGCCCTGCTCAGCGGCTCCAAGTGAAGCCAGGGCCGGACCCACGCCTGGGGCGGCCCCCTCCGCGGCCTTCCGCGCGGTCACGGAATAACGACCCGGTTGGGAGGTGCGCTCGACGACGAAGAAGGCGATCGCGAGCGCAGGCGACGGCGACGGCGACGTCGTGCTGAGCCAGAACCCGGTACATGAGGTTGCAAGCTTGCCGCCGTTCCAATCCGTCGCCCCGGTTGCCAGATCGCAGAGACGATGACAGCTCGGTCGGACGGAGCATGGGGCGGTCGGAGGTCCGAATCAGGGTGCGAGCCGCCGGGTGGATCGAGCCGCCTGTCGCCCGATCACTGACGGTGCGGAACCATCAGGAGTCGGACGAGAGACTCGACGTCGCCTTGAGGGTTCCGACGTTGTCCCGCCCTCTGTGGCTTGTGCTCGCCGAGCTCCGACCGCCAGGGACAGGCCGCCGCCGGCGGCGACCCGTATCCTTGGCCGCCTGCGCCCGTAGCTCAGCTGGATAGAGCGTCGGTCTACGGAACCGAAGGTCAGAGGTTCGAATCCTCTCGGGCGCGTCGCACGCGGACCCAGCCGGGCCCGGCGGGGCGGAGACGAATAGTGGGATCGCGGCCATGCCGTTCACGCTCAGGAACGTCAAGGCGGATCTGGAGGATGTCGGGTCCAACTTCGACGGCGCGCCGGACCTGGAGTTTCGCCTCGCAAGCAAGGCCCTCGAGCTCGAGCAGTGCGGCCTCACCTACCAGCGCATCCCGCCCGCCTACCGCTTCCCGTATGGCCACACGCATAAGGAGCAGGAGGAGATCTACGTGGTCGCGCGCGGGAGCGCGTCGGATGAAGCTCGACGACGAGATCGTCGAGGTCGAGGAGTGGGACGTGGTGCGCAGCCCACCCGGCACGTGGCGAGGCTACGAGGGCGGGCCGGAGGGCCTCGAGATCCTCGTCTTCGGTGCGCCCGACCTCGGCGAGAATCCGCGCGACGACGTGGAGGGTCAGCGCGACTGGTCGGTTGACTGACCTGGATCGACGCCCCCTTGGGGGTGGACTGCGAGTCGACCGGTTCGAAGACGGCGGCCTCGCCGGCTAGGCCGGCGCGATGCGGCCCGAGCGACCCTTGGCTCGAACTCGAAGCCCACGCCAGACCAGTGACGACCTCCGGCTCTTCTCGACGAGCCCGAGCTCGCGACTCTGAAAGCCTTAGGGGCCGTAGTTCGGGCACGGCCGGTCGGCTTCGGCTGGCGTCCCGCCCGAGAGCCGGTAACGTCGGCGGATGGTGCGTGTGTCGCGTAGAGGGCGCCTCGCCCGCGCGTGCGGGTCCGCCGCCGCCAGCCTCATTGCCGGGCTGGCTCTCGTTCCCGGGTCGCTCGCCGCTGCCCAGCGCCCGTTCCAGGCGACGTGCCGGTCGGGGAGGACACTCTTTCACCACGGCGGGATCCGGGCCTTCTCGGTCTCGTTCTTCGACGTCGCCGACCACGGCGAGCACCACGAGGCCCTCGCCTGCCTCGGCCGGTCGCGAAAGCCGCTCGTCATCTACGACCCCGGGCCGTTCAACTTCGTCCAGGCCGGACGCTTCCGGATCGTCGGGCACCGCCTCGGCTTCGTCATCCACGATCAGGGATTCGCCAACGGCTCGGAGACCGACGTCGGCTCGGTCGATCTCCCCACCCGCGGCGTCCGCCTCGGCCTGCTGAACGCCGGCGAGAACGCCGGACCCAACGACCCGCTCCTCCCCGAGGACGCGATCGCCTACGCCTTCGCCCCCGACGGAGCCACCGCCGTGATCGCCGGCACCGCCTGCCAGATCGTCGCCGTCCTCCCGGTCGCCGGCATACACCGACTCGGGCCGCCGGTCGTCCTCTTCACCGCCGCCCACGGCGGGCTCGTCGCCCGGTCGATCGCGATCAACCCCACCGCCGTGACCTGGCGGACGGCGACCGGGTCGCCCGGCTCGGCACCCCGATCCGCCCCCGCGACCCGGTCGCCGACCGGCGGTTGCTGATGCGACGTTCCCCAGCGACGCCTCCCCCCGGCGACCCCCCAACGCTACCGTTCGCCCCATGGCATCCGACGACGCCGAGGTCCTCGAGCTCGACGGCCGCTCGGTTCGCCTCACCAGCCCCGGGAAGGTGATGTTCGCCGAGCGCGGCGAGACCAAGCGCGACCTGATCGACTACTACCTCGCCGTCGCCCGGCCACTCCTCCGCACGATGGGCCACCGCCCGGTCCTCCTGCAGCGGTTCCCCCAGGGCGCCGGCGGCCCCTCCTTCTTCCAGAAGCGCGTGCCCGACCGCGCGCCCGACTGGCTCGAGACGACCACGGTCGAGACGGTCAACGGCACCCCCTCCCGCGCCCTCGTCGCCGCCGACACCGCCCACGTCGCCTGGGCGGTCAACCTCGCCTGCCTCGGCTTTCACGTCTGGCCGTACCTCGCCGCCGACCCCGCCCACTCCGACGAGCTTCGCCTCGACCTCGACCCCCAGCCCGGCACCGACTTCGCCGACGTCCGCGTCGCCGCCGCCGAGGTCCACCGGCTGCTCGACGAGGTCGGCATCACCGGTTACCCGAAGACCACCGGCAACCGCGGCCTCCACGTCTACGTCCGGCTCGAGCCCCGCTGGGACTCCTATGCCGTCCGCTCGGCCGCCGTCGCCGTCGCCCGCGAGCTCGAGCGCCGGCGCCCCGACGCGATCACCGCTGCCTGGTGGAAGGAGGAGCGCGGCCGGCGGATCTTCGTCGACTACAACCAGAACGCCCCCCACAAGACCGTGTTCGGCGCCTGGTCGGTCCGCGCTCGCCACGGTGCTCAGGTCTCGACCCCCCTCCGCTGGGAGGACGTCGACCAGGTGCATCCCGACGAGCTGACGATCGCCACGGTGCCCGACCGGCTCGCCCGCGAAGGCGACCCCTGGCAGGCGATGAACGAGGCCCCGCAGTCGCTCGAGCCGCTCCTCGCCATGTACGAGCAGGATCGTGCCAACGGGCTGCACGACGCCCCCTGGCCGCCGGTCTATCCGAAGATGCCCGACGAGCCATCGCGCGTCGCGCCCAGCCGGGCTCGCAAGAACGTCTGACTCGCAATCGGGCGATTTTGTGCAACACGCCGGAGAGCGGCCCGGCCGATCGCCGAGCCGCTCTCGAGACGTACCGCCGGCCCTACGCCTTGATCGTGCAGCCGTGCCGCTTCAGCACCTTGTTGGCCGCGGCGAGCTGAGCCTTCGTCGGCTTCTTGTGCTTCTTCACGAATGACGTCTTGTACGCACTGCACTGCTTCGTCGTCCACTTCGTCGTGCTCGTCGCTCCGACCGCCGAGTCGACGATGCCTCCGGCCGCGATCGTCACGGCCACTGCGAGTGGAGCAACCCGCTTAGCCCAGGTCATGGTGCCTCCCTGTTCGTCTGGGGACCGGTCACAACGGGGCTGGATGCTTGACTTCCATCCCCGTCAGCGAGACTACGCCCGCCCGTGTTGCCGCCCCCTGAGGAAGTCGTTAGGACCTGGTTTGCGTCGCCCGACGCGGCCGCGCGCCCGGCGGGTGGTACCCCGCCTGACCCAGGCGACGACCGGGGACCGCTCCACAGCGACGGCCTCCGCCCCGCGACCGCCTGTCGACCCGGACGGCCCGGCCCGGGCCGCGCATGGCCGCCCGGACCGCGGCGCCGGTCCGACTAGCCGACCTCGCGAAGCCGGCCGCTCTCGACCTCGTAGACGAAGCCCCGCACGTTCTTGTGGACGATGAACGGGCTCGCCTTGACCCGCTCGATCGACTGCTTGACGTCCGCGTCCGCGTCCGGGAACGCCTCGGCCGCCCAGGACGGACGGATCCCGGTGTCCTCCTCGACCGACGCCTTGAAGTCGTCGTCCTTGAAGGTGAGCATCCCGCAGTCGGTGTGGTGGATGAGGACGATCTCCTCGGTTCCGAGCAGGCGCTGGGAGATGGCCAGCGACCGGATCGCGTCCTCGGTGACGACTCCGCCGGCGTTGCGGATCACGTGGGCGTCGCCCTCGCTCAGGCCGAGCAGCCCATACGGGTTCAAGCGAGCGTCCATGCACGCGACGACGGCTACCTTCCGGCCGGGGGGCATCGGCAGATCGCCCTTGTCGAAGCTCTCGGCGTAGGCCTCGGCGCTGGCCACCAGTTCATCGGTCGTGCTCATCGGGCTCCTTCCGGGGAGGGTCTTGACTCGGCAACCGCGCAAGGATACCTAATAGGACTAAATCGGGGCGGAATTCAAGGATTAGGGGTCGGGGCGTAGGATCGAGGCATGTCGCCGTTCTGGATCTGGTCGCAGGTGCTCCTCGTCGTCCTCGTCGTCGCCGGCATGATCATCGCCGTGGTCAAGCTCGCCTGACCTCCGTCAGGCGGCGAACGGATCTCGCTCCCGGCGCCACGCCCAGCGCCGCCCCCGCGCCGGCTCGAGCAGGGCACCCGGGTGGGGCGGGAGGTCCGTGCCGGCCAGGATCGCCCGCGGCATCGTCTCGGTCAGCAGCTCGACGTGGGCCCCGAGGCCGGCCCGCTCGAGCGGCTCCGCGAGCCCCGGCGGGCGCCGCTCGCAGTCGTGGGCGTCCGAGGCCACGTTGTGGATCAGCCCGGCCCGCGCCATGCTCAGGGAGAACGCCGCCACCTCCCGGCCGAACTGCCCGGCCAGGGAGCCGGCGGTCACCGACATGAGGACCCCCTGCTCGCGGGCGAGGACCTCGACCAGATGCGGCCGCCGATGGAAGCCCGGGCATCGCTCGGGATGCGCCAGGACGATCCGATGACCCGCGTCCTGGAGCTGACCGAGCAGCGCCGGCATGCTGTCGACCACCAGGGTGAACGGGCTCTCGACGAGAAGCCACGGCCCCCCGCCCAGGCGCAGCGCCGCCAGGTCTCCCGGACCGAGCGCCTCGATCTGCGTGATCGCGACCTCGCCGCCCGGGCGGACCTCGAGCGGGACGCCCTCGGTCGCGAGCCGGGCTCGGACCTCCGCCACCGCCGCGCCGATCGTCCGCGGGTCGTTCGGATAGCGCGGGCTGACGTGCGAGGTGGCCACCATCGTTCCCGTGCCCCCCGCCACCGCCGCCCGGGCGAGGTCGACCGACTCCTCGAGCGTCGCCGGGCCGTCGTCGATTCCCGGCAGGAGGTGGCAGTGGAGGTCGATCACCAGGCGAACCCTACGGCCGCCGATCGGTGGCCAGGGCCCTGGCTATGATGCGCCCGTCCGGGCGACCGGCCCGCCGCCGGGAAGGGAGACCCATTGTTCAGCTCGATCGTGGTTGGCACCGACGGATCCGACACCGCCCGCGAGGCGGTCGCCCAAGCCGTCGAGCTCGCCGGCCGACTCGGCGCCACCGTCCACCTCGTCTCCGCCTACGAGCCCGTCTCCGGGCTGCGGCTCCGCGACGAGCCGTCCGGCGGCCTCGCCGCCGACCCGGCATGGGAGGTCCACCAGCGCAGCGAGGTCGACGCGACCCTGGCGGACGCCGCCGCCGTCGCCCGCCGGGCCGGGGTCCCGGTCGCCGTCTACGCGCGCCAGGGCGACGCGGCCGACGCCATCCTCGACGTCGCCGAGGAGCGCGACGCCGACCTGGTGATCGTCGGCAACCAGGGGCTGACCGGCGCCAAGCGGTTCCTCCTTGGCTCGGTGCCCAACCGCGTCTCCCACTACGCCCCGTGCTCGGTGATGATCATCCGCACGGGCTAGCCGGGCCCGGTCACCGCGCCGCCGTCCGGCTCGCCGCGAGCGGACCTCCCGGGGCGGTGGCCGCGGCCGCGTCCAGCAGTCCCGCCCCGTAGTGGCCGGTGTCGCCGGGCGGACCCAGCGGCCGGGCCGTCCGCTCCAGGCGGGCGGCCAGCGCGTCGGGCGACGGATGCGGACCGAGCACGCCGCTGGCGATCACCAGCGCCGCCGTCGCCGAGACGTGCGGCGCGGCCATCGAGGTTCCCTCGTACCCGGACGGGAAGCCGAACACCCGCGCCGAGCCGCCGAGGAAGGTCTCCTGGAAGACGTTGCGCCCGGTCGGCTCCTGCGGGTGGCAGTTCGGATCGTCGGGCAGGGTCGACGCGTCCGCCCCCCCGCCGGGGGCGACCAGCGACAGCTGGCGGCCGTCGTTGGAGAAGTCGGACAGGCAGCCGTGCTCGGTCGTCGCCCCCACCGAGAGGACGTACCGCGCCCGGGCCGGGTAGGCCACCTCCGGCGTGCCCTCGTTGCCGGCCGCGCCGACCACGAGCACCCCGCGGTCGTGCGCGTAGGCGATCGCCCCGGTCAGCTGCGGGATCGACGACGCCGTCACGTCGCTGCTGAACTCGAAGCTCATGTTGATCACGTCGGCGCGATGCCTGACCGCGAAGATCACCCCCCGGGCGATCGCCGTCGCATCGCCGTCGCCGTGGGCGTCGAGGACCCGCACCGGCATGATCCGCGCCCCGTAGGCCAATCCGGTCAGCCCGATCCCGTTGTTGGTCTGCTCGGCGATCGTCCCGGCGATGTGCGTGCCGTGGCCGTTGTGGTCGTCCGGGTGGGTCGTCCCGTCGACGAAGTCGTAGCCCCGCACGAACTGGCGGGCACCGAAGTCCGGCGACCGGCGGAACCGGCCGTGGTCCGCGTAGGCGACCCCCGTGTCGAGCACGGCCACGACTACGCCCTGTCCCCCCGGTCGCCCGACCGCCGCCACGTTCGCCCACGCCGCCGGGGCGTTCACGCCGAACGGCCCGGCGAAGTTCCATTGCATCGCCTGCCAGCCGCCCGCGACCCCGGTCCGGCCCGGATCGTTCGGGATCAACGGAGCGAGGCTCGGCGTAGAGGTTGGCGGCGGGGTCGGCGCCTGGGCGATGTGGGCGATGTAGTCGGGCACCGCCCAGCGAACGCCCGGCTCCCGGCGAAGCCGCGCCAACCCGCTCGGCACGCTGACCCCCGGCCCCAAGCGGACGGTCCGCGTCACCGTCTCGGGGGTCCGGTCGCCGGCCGCGCCCAGCCGCGCCGCTTGGGCCGACTGACCCGCCCGGCTCGCGTAGCCGACCACGACCACGTGGGGCGCGAACGACGCCGCCGCCGCCGCCGTGGCCGGCCCCCCGGCGCCGACCAGCAGGGCGATCGCGGCGGCGCGCAGCAGCCGCGGAACGGGGAGGGCATCGAGAAGAGGTGGCGCCATGGTCGGTGTCGCGACCCGCGGCGCTGCCGCAACGAGGTCCCAACACCATAATGATGCACGTCGGTGGTCGCATCAGGCCCCGTACCCCGCCGGCCAATGACCAGCGAGCGCTTCTTCCCTCTCGACGAGCACTTCATGCGGCTCGCCCTCCGCGAGGCCGCGCGCGCGGTCGAGCACGACGACGTTCCCGTCGGCGCCGTCGTCGTCCACGACGGCGAGGTGATCGGCGCCGCAGCCAACGAGCGCGAGCACCGCCAGGACCCGACCGCCCACGCCGAGATCCTCGCCCTCCGCGAGGCCGCCCGCCACCTCGGGAGCTGGCGCCTGATCGACTGCCACCTGTACGTCACGCTCGAGCCCTGCTCCATGTGCGCCGGGGCGATCGTCCTCGCCCGGGTCCCGCGCGTGATCTACGGCACCCCCGATCCCAAGGCCGGAGCCGCCGGCAGCGTGCTCGACCTCCTCGCCCAGCCCCGCCTCAACCACCGCCCCGAGGTCGCCGGCGGCCTCCTCGCGGGCGACTGCGCGGATGTCCTGCGCGCGTTCTTCGCCTCCCGCCGCTGAGCCGTCGCCCTCCCGGATCATCTAGCCTCCATGGGCGCCATCCGGAGGGGTGGCAGAGCGGTTGAATGCGGCGGTCTCGAAAACCGTTTCGGGTCTTACTGGTCCGACGAGGGTTCGAATCCCTCCCCCTCCGCCAGCTTTGATTCGTCCGAACCGAGGCCTCGAGCAATCGAGGCCTCGTCGGCTTCGTCCCCGACCTGGTCGACGGGCCCCGGCTTGAGCTCTCTCGCGGGACGCGAGCATGCGGGCTTCCGCGGGGCATACGGGGCGGCGGTGGGCCGCCGCGGCCAAGGATCTCGGCGAGCTGGTGGCGGCGACGGGGCGCCCGGGCCAATTGATGAGCCTGGGGTTCGCGTCGCTGGCGCCGAGGCGGTGGAGGTCGGGTGGTGGGCGAGGGAGCTCGGCGTCGACCGTTCGGAGCTCCTCCGCGAGGCCCTTCACACGCTTCCGGCGTTCGTTTCCGAGAGGCCATGGCCGGCAAGATGCGGCGACGATCGGATGGGGCTTCTCCTACCGGTCATGAGCTCGGGAGCCTTGGCCGCCGTACCGATCGCGGCCGGCGGCGACGGGCTTCCCGCCGAGCTGGCTCCAGTAGCGCCTCATCGAGCGCTCGCCGGCCGGGCTGCGGTTGCCCGGTCTCGGCGCTCTGCGGGCGGCGAGAGCGTTGCGCGGCACCGCTCGTCGGCCATAACACTCAGGTTAAGCCTTATGGATGCGGCCGAGGGCTGGTTCCGGATTCGAGTCGCGCTCACAGGGAAAAGTGCATATTTCCACGTAGATAGGAGCGAATACTAAGTGTCAAGTTGAGGGTTAGATCATCTGTTGAGGTGCCATCTGGCAACGCATCCTTAATGCGTAGAGCGCCTCGGGTCCGCGCTGGGGACCCCCCGGGGTGCTCGCGGCGGTCGGCGCCGGGAGGCGGCGAGCCCGATTCGGACCAGTGGTAGCTTTGCCGGTGTGAAGGTGGCGCCACCCCGCCCCGAGCGGGCCGATGCTGCTCCCGAGACGGCGACCCCCGGCGCCCATCCCCGGGCCCTGGCGCCGCTGCCCGTCCCGGGCCTCGCCACCCGGCGGCCGGCCACCCGGTCGCCGAAGGTGGTCCGCCTGCTCAAGGGCATCGCCATCCTGCTCGGCATCGCCGGCGTCCTTGCCCTCGCCGACGGAGCGATCACGCTCGTCTGGCAGGAGCCGATCTCGGGCCTGATCGCCCACTTCGATCAGGCGCGGCTGGCCCAGAGCCTCAAGCGCCTCGACGCCGCCCCGGCCACGCCCGCCGAGGAGCGCGCCCTCGCCAGCCTCCCGACCGACAACCAGCGCATGGCGCTCTTCGCCCGCGAGCTCCAGCGGACGGCCCGCGCCGGCCAGGCCGTCGGGCGCATCCGGATCCCCCGCATCGGCGCCAACTTCGTCGTCGTCGCCGGAACCGACGAGGCCTCGCTCCAGAAGGGCCCCGGCATCTACTCGGGCACCGCCGTCCCCGGCCTGCGCGGCACGGTCGGAATCGCCGGGCACCGCACGACCTACCTGGCGCCGTTCCGGCGGATCAACGAGCTCGCCAGGGGCGACCGGATCACGCTCGAGATGCCCTACGGGCTGTTCAGCTACACGGTGGTCGGGCACCGGATCGTGTCCCCCACCGACGTGACCGTCCTCCAGCGGGCCTCCTACGACCAGGTCGTCCTCACCGCCTGCAACCCCCTCTACAGCGCTGCCCAGCGGATCGTCGTCTTCGCCCGCCTCACGGCCGACGCCCCGGCTGGGCCGGCGCTCGCCGCCGTACCCGCCGGCGCCGCGCCGGCGCCGGCGCTCATCCCGGCCGCCCAGGCCGCCCAGACAATCCTCGGCGACGTGCCGGCCGACGGGCTCGGCCCACCCGGGGTCTCGCCCGGCATCGATTCCGGCGGCGTCGTCGTCGGCGCGACGCCGGGGGCCACCGTCCCCGCGCCCCGGGTCCCCTCCGCTCAGGTTCCCGCGCGACCCCTCGCCCGTCCGTCGACGCCCCCGGTCCCGACCGGGTTGGCGCCCCCCCGGGCGGCGACGCCGGCGCCCGTGGTCGCACCGGTCCGCGTTGCCCCGCCGGCGCCCGTGGTCGTCCACCGGCCGACGCCGACGCCCACACCCGTGCACCGGCCGGTCGTCGCCACGCCCTCGCCGAGCTCCCCGCCGGCGCGGACTCCGACCACGCCCAAGGCCTCGCCGCCGGCCAGCGCGCCGTCGCAGACGCGCGTGTACGGCGGGCCTGGTGGACCGGCGCCGATCATCGACGTCCCGACCTCCAACTGACGGGCCGGCCGAGGCGGGCGGCGGCCGGGTCCGCGCGCGATGACGGGTGGACCCGGCGCGGACCCCGGCGTCGCGCCACGGCGATGGTGCTGGGAATCAGGAGGTCGGCGGCCGCGCCGGAGCGGACCGGAGCGTCAGTACGACTTGCCGCTCGAGCAGACCTTGTAGCCGTACCCCTGGCCGAGCAGCGTTTCCTGCTGGCGGGCCGCGACCAACTTCCCGGCTAGCGCCCGGGCGGCGAACGCGTGGTTGGCGTGGATCGAGTTGGCCACGGCCACCGAGTAGACCGACAGCTGGTGCACGGCGTGGACGAAGCGGCCGACCGTGGCGAAGTCCCCGCGCGGCGGGGTCAGCCGACCGAGGGCGACGGAGAGCCCCTGGGCGATCGTCGCCTGCTCGTGGAGGATCGGCACCAACTTGGTGGCCGGGAGGCCCTTGGCGCGCGCCCGGAGCGCCTCCTGGCGGACGTTCGCGCTCTTGCAGAGCGCGTCGGCCCGGGCGATGTAGGCCGCCCGGTCGTTGGCGGTCGCCCGCGTCCCGGTCGTCGTGCCGGTCGAGGTCGTCGCCGACCCGGATCCACCGCACCCGGCGAGGACCAGTCCGACCAGGACGGGTGTCAGGGACAGGGGCCGGGGCACGGCGGCAACCATATCGAGCGTGCCCGGAGGGCGCGCACGGGCGCCGTTTCAGAGGAGATAGCGGTGGCGTTTCGAAGAACACGGGGGGTCGCCGGTTGACACCAGACCGCGTGATCGGAGAGGATGACCCGGGTCATCCGGTCGGGCGTGGTCAGCCGTCGTTTCCGTCCAATTCTTCTGTTAGGCTGCGAGCCCACGGATGAGTCTCAAGGCAGGGTCTAGCGTCAGCACCAGAGCATCGAGCAGCAGCGCCCGAGAAACAAGCAGAACCCGCACCTCCCTCCGTGACCACGACCCACCAGATATCGGCCCGCACCGCCGCTGTACGCCCCCTTCTGGCCGTCATCGTCCTGGTCATCGCCGCCCTGACCGCGAGCTCCGCGACGGCCGCGACGTCGACCATCGTGGCCGATCCCTCCGGATCTGCGACGGCGTCGGCCGCCTCCGTCCCGGCGCCCGAGACGGCGACCGCGGGGCCGTCCAGCGCCAGCCCCGCCCAGGCCGGGCAGAGCCCCATTCTCTACCCCGCGCCCGCCCCGGCCGGGCCATCCGCCGTGGCCGGCGACGTTCGCGCCCAACCCACGGTCATCGCTCCCGGTTCGTCCAGCGCCCCGCTCGGACATCCCACGCGTGGCGCGGGTGGACCGGCGAGCGGCTCGACGGTCTCGCGGCCGAGCCCGGACCAGTCGATCGTCTTCACCACCCACCACGCCTCGCCGGACGTCAGGCCGGCGGTCGCGCAGCTCAGCTCGGGCGGACCGCTCGTCGAAGCCTCGGGCTCCGCCGCCGCGGCGACGGTCGTCGCCCCGGCGCGCAAGGCAGCGGCCCCGTACCGGAGCTTCGGTCGGCCGGCGATCACCGTGCCGCGCTTCGTCGCCGCGCCGGCCCCGGTGGTCACCGTATCGGTGCCGCTGGTCGGGGTGTACATGAGCGACGCGACCAGTGCCCGTCACCCGGGCCAGAAGCCTTCGCTCGCGCCGGTCGACCCGTTCGGCCCGGCCGGCCTTCCCGCGGCGACGGTCACGGCCTTCGGAGCCGGACCGGTCCAGCAGCCGGGCGGGATGACCGCGCTCTACGGAAACGTCCCCTTCTCCTCCTCGGGCGCCAACGTCGCGCCCCTCATCCAGCTGAGCGCGGTTCTGGCCGCGATGACGTTGCTCGCCGGAATCTCCCGGCGTCGACGCTCGTGGGACCTGCCTGCGCTCCTGGGCGAGTCGGCGCTCCTCGCGTCGGCGCTGGATCGGCCCGGCTAAAAGGCCCGGGCACTGCCAACTACACTTCGCCGCCTCGTGCGCGCTTTCGCGCAACATGGGGCCTGCGGAAGCAGTTCAAACGATCTCAGCACCGCCAGGCGTCCGCCTGGGAGAAAGGACTAACCGCAATGAATCGCAAGCTCATCACCGTGTCGGCAGCCGCTGCCGTCCTCGCCTTCGGGGCCGCGGCCGCGTCGGCCGACACCACGGTCATCGGCAGCACCGGTCAGGCGAACAACCAGGGCGTCAACAGCTCGCAGTCCGGCTCGAACGGGAGCGGCGGCGGCAGCACGTTCATCCTGGGCGATTCGGCTCCGACCACGTCGCAGACCTCGTCGAACACGCTCGGCAACGACCAGGAGATCGGCGGCGGTGGCCTCGGCACGACCACGACGCTCATCGCCCCGGGCGCCGCCCAGTGCTTCTGCCAGTCGAGCAACCAGGCCGTCAACAGCCAGCAGGTCGGGGTCAACGGCGACGGCAGCAGCACCGCCGGCAGCACGACCGCCATCCTCGGCGACTCGGCTCCGACGCTCACGCAGGACTCCGCCAACGTCCTTGACAACGATCAGTTCATCGGCGGCGGCCCCGGCGACACCATCCTCATCGGTGGTGCGGCCCAGGTCAACCAGCAGGGCACGAACTCGAGCCAGAGCGGCGAGAACGGCTCGGCCGGCGGCGGCATCCTCGTCGTGGGCGGGGACGACCTCGGCGCGCTCGCGCAGACCTCGTCGAACGTCCTGGACAACCTCGTAATCCTCGGCGGCTGATTCCACTGAGGTAGGACCGCTCATGTCCCGGCGCACGCGCGCAAAGCTCGCGACCCTCGGTCTGGTGACCATCGGGGTCGCGGGCGGAGCGGCGGGCGGCGGGACAGTCGCTTTCGCCGGCCAGCCCACAGCGGGGCTGGCCGACGTGAGCCCTTCGGGCGGAGTGGTGACCCAGGACCAGGGTTCGGGAAGCATCGTCATCGGGGGGTCCGGTCAACAGGCCGGACAGTCCCAAGGCACCGCTCAGACCAACAACCAGCAGCTCGACCCAAACTCCGGCACGGTCGTCGGTGGGTCGCAGCAGGGGAACGGCCAGCAAGCCGCGACGCAGCAGACGATCGACCAGACGGAGTCAGGCACCTTCGTGGTGTTCGCCGGGGGCCTGCACCAGCGGGCCAATCAGACCGCCGGCACGGCTCAGGACAACGATCAGTCGGTAGACGGCAGCGTCGTGCTCGGACAGGTGGACCAGTCAAACGTGCAGACAGCCGACATCAACCAGGCGATAAACCAGCACCTCACGGGCACCTTCGTCGTTTTCGGGGGTTCCCGGCCGTTCGATCCTGGACTGGCCAAGAGCTTCAACACTCTCGGTCAGTGTGGCGCTTGCGCGGATGCCCTCTCGGACTCCTCCGTGGGTCTGGTCGGGGGCGACCTCCGCCAGAGCGGGCCGAGAAGTTCGACGGCCGGCACCTTCGTGGTCCTCGGGAATCTCGATCAGTCGTTCAGCCAGACGTCGACCGTGGCCGAAGGCAACGACCAAACCGTTTCGGGCAGCATCATCATCGGAGATGTATCGCAATCGAATGTGCAGCACGCCAGCGTCGACCAATCGATCGATCAATCCTTGTCGGGCACCTACATCGTGTTTGGCACGCTCGACCAGTCCGCCGACCAGTTGGCGTTGATCAGTCAGTCCAACAATCAAAAACTCCAGGGCGGGTGAACATGTTGAAACGATACGTACGCGGGTTGCCTCTCACCGTGGCAGTGCTGGCGCTCGGAGCCGGACCGGTGGCCTCGAGCCAGGCTGATCTGGTCAACCCCAACACGGGGCAGACCATCAGCCAGCCGTCTACCGGCTCGCAGACGCTGACCCAGCCGAGCAGCAACCAGAAGGTCACCCAGGCCGGCACGGCCGAGACCGTGACGCAGCCGACGCAGACCGTCGCGCAGCCGACGCCGACGAGCCAGACGGTCACGCAACCGGGTCAGTGCATCAACCAGCCCGGCTCCGGCCAGGGCCTGGCGCAGGGACCGCAGACGCTGAGCCAGGGCGCCAGCGCCTCGTGCCCGGCGGCGAGCACGACCACCGGCACGACGACGGCGGCGACCACCACCGGGGCGACCACCGCCGGCACCACCACCAGCACGCCGGGGACCACCACCGGTACGCCGACCGTTCCCAGCACGACCGGAAACCCCGGCACGACGGGAACCACGAGTAACCCGGGTACCACCACCGGCGGCCCCGGCACCACCACCGGCGTGCCGGAGACCACCGGCACCACCGGTCACGCAGTGCTCACCGCGTCCACCAAGAAGCTGGCGTTCACCGGCTTCGACGTGTGGAAGTTGATCCTCGTCGGCGGCCTGTTCGTCGCCTGCGCGGGCGCCACCTGGCGCGTGGCCCGCAAGATCGGGTTCAACAGCACCGGCCACTAGCAGTCGAGCAATCCCTTCCGACGGGCACCGGCCAACCGGCCGGTGCCCGCGCGGAGGACCCGGTCCCCCGGCGGCCCCTGACGGGTCACCGACCGGACACGGGCGACGCGACGATCTCGGAGGAACCCCCGGCTCCGGCGGCAGGTGCGGCCGGGCCCCGCTCGGGCGGCGGCGGCCGGCCAACGCACCGACCGGCGGCTGACCGTTCCCGCGGCCGGCGGCGCGGACCGGCCGGGCACGAACCCGAGGTGAGCGGCCGGCGCCGGCCGGCCGGCGCCTCAAACGGGAAGAGCCCCGCGTCGGTGCGGGGCTCTTCGAGGAGCTTCGTCCGGCGCGCCGGCGTCCGGCGTCCGGCGTCCGGCGGGCGGCGCGCCGGCGTCCGGCGCTCCGCGCGCTAGTTCGTCGCCGCCCAGTTGATGATCTGGCTGTCGCAGTTGTCGGTGGTCGCGCCGGTGCTGTCGGTGATGGCGACGGTCACGCGGAACGTGCCCGCGGCCCGGACCGGGGACGTGAACTTCCCGAACAGCTTGATCGTGAACAGGCCGTTGTCGCCGTTGCTGAACTTCCGGGTGAACGATCCGCTGTCGCTGAACACCCCGGGCGCCACGATCGACTTGTTGAGGGTGATCGAAAGCCCGCCGTAGGAGCCTCGACCGGAGGCGCTCACGCACGACGCGGCCCACTGAATGTCAAAGCGGGTCATGACCCGCCCGTTCGGCGACGCGCGGAGGTCGACCGGTAGGGCCAGGATGCCAGACTTCTGCGAGGTGACGCCCACGAAGGCCGCGCCCCGCTTCGGATACACCACGCGCGTGGCCGCGGCGTGCGACTTCTTCGCATGCGAGACGGCAGCCGTGGCCGGTGCGATGCTCAATCCCAGCGTGGCACCCAGCGCCACGCCTCCGGCCAGCTTGCGTTTCACGTCTTTCATCGACTACCGCCTCCGTCTCTCGGGGTCTGTTCTGTTCGCTGCCAAAGGTCAGCCGCAGATCGCGTACGACTGAAAGTACGTGACTCCGGCTGGCAGTGTATTCGGCACTACCGCGCCGCTTGCGTCGACCATCGTCGGCGAGGGCACGTTGACGATCCGTACACGCCACCCGCTCGTCCCGTCGGATTTGACGAACGGGTCGTTTTCCTGCACCTCGTCGACCGATCCCGGGGGCAGGTGGCTGGCCAGCCCGCTCACCGTCCGGGTCAGGTCGTTGAATCCGCCGCCGAGCACCTTCGTCCCGGTCGGGCAGAGGGCCTCGGCCGACGTGTTCGTCGGGTTCTGGGAGGTCCCGTCGGCCTGGAAGACGATGGTGACGACGCCGGGGGCGTCGAGCCCGCTCGGTCCCCGCGGTCCGGTCGCGCCGGACGGCCCGCGCGGACCCGTCGCCCCGGTGAGCCCGGAGAACCCGCGGGGCAGCACCGAGGCGGGGAGCCGGCCGTCGGAGCCGAGCGGGATCAGCGTGTTCGCGCGGGGGACGAACGACGCCCCGTACCCGTTGAGCCGTCCGGCGTTGTCCGCGTAGCGGGCGTGGGCCACCGGAGCCGGCGCCCTGGCCGCTGCCTTCTTGCCCGGGGCGGCGTCGGCGAGCGGGGTCGCCGCGAGGACGAGCGCCGCGATCCCCACCACTCTGCCCGGGGAGGGCCGGCGAACTCGCTCACGGGACATTCACGCATCTCCTGCTCGTAGGGACGGGCCGCCGCGCTCGGCCTGGCTCGGAGCGCTCGCGGCTGGCATTTCCGGAAGCTTGCATCGGGTCGGAGACTCGCGCCAGACTAACAGCGCGGCTCGAGGGAGGATCGGGGTGCGGCGACTCCACTTCGAACACGGCCCACCCCCGCGAAGTTGCGCGGATGGTCCGGCCGGGCGCGGCCGGCCCTATCGCTGGCGAGGCGCCGGGCCGAAGCTGAGGCGGATGGCCACCGTGTAGCCGGCGACGCGCACCGTCCCGGCAACCGGCGTCTGCGAGACGACGACCAGGGTCGGCGTCCGCCCGCCGGCGCGCTTGCGAGCCGCCCGCACCGCGCGGGCACTCGGCTGGTAGACGCGTCCGAGCTTGCAGTTGGCCAGGGCCAGGAGGTGGATCGCCCGGCCTTCGGTGTGGCGCTTGAGGGCCGGGACGACGCACTGCTTGACCAGCGCGGTAGGTGGCGGCGGCGTCACGGTCGGCGGCGTCGTCGCCGGTCCCGACGGCGGCGGCGGAGGCGGGCCGACCGAGATGGCGAACTGCTGGTTCTGGTGCTCGGTGTTCCCGCCGCTCGATCCATCGAGATAGGTGCAGATGAAGTAGGTGCCGGCCGAGGCCGGCGTGAACGACGCCGCGAAGGAGAACGTCCCGTTCACCACCCGCTGGTCGACGAGCGGTGCCCCCCGGGCGGCCTCGTCGCCGGCCTGCGCCGCGCAGGGCGCCCCGCCGAACTGGGCGAACGTGCTGATAGTGCTCGGCAGCCCGACCGATCCGGCCGACGTGATCGGCTCCGCCACGGTGGCCCGGGCGTTCGGCGCGGCCGAGACGTGCAGGGTCTGGGTCGCGGCCGTGGCCAGGCCGGGGGCGGCGACGGCGAGGACGGATGCTGACGTGAGCCACGTGGCCGCCGCTCGCCGCCGCGCCCGCCCACGCTCGTGGAGACCCTCTCTCGTTCCCATACCAACGATCATAGCCCGCCCCGCGGGCGCCGACCCCGGCTGGGCACGTCCGGGGCGTCGGGGCCGTAGGCTAGGCTCCGGCCGCGGTTAGCTTCCGGCCCCCCGGTCGCGAGCGTCCAGGAACCGCCGGCAAACCCACATGACACCCCGAGAAGAACCTCGCCGCGACCCCGGCGTCCGCGTCGTCGTCGCCGGCCGGTCGAGCCGGGCGCGGGTCGGCGCGGCCCGCTGGACGGCCGGCTCCCCGGGGTGGCCGGTTCCCCTGCCGCCGGTGTTCGTCCTCACCAGTGCCCTGATCGGCGTCTGGCTGCTCTGGTCGCCCCGGAGCCCCGACCTCGCCGCTCAGGTCTACCGGGTCGCGGTCTTCGCTCGCGACGGCTTCTCCGTCTGGGACAACGCCTGGTACGGCGGCCACTACCTCCCCGACTACAGCCTGGTCTTCCCACCGCTCGCCGCTCTGGTCGGCACCCACCTGGTCGGCGCCCTGTCCGTCCTCGCCTCGGCCCTCCTGTTCGAGCGGCTCGCCGAGATGCGCTTCGCCGCCCGCCCCCGGCCGGCGGCGCTCCTCTTCGCCGTCGGGGCGGCCGGGGACCTGTACATCGGCCGGCTGACCTTCGCCCTCGGGGTGACCTTCGGCCTGGCCGCCGTGCTCGCCGCCGCCCGCCGCCGTCCGTGGGCCACCGCCCTGCTCTCGCTCGGCTGCGCCGGCGCCAGCCCGGTCGCCGCCCTCTTCCTGGTCATGCTCGCCGCCGCCGACCTCCTGGCCAACCGGGCCGTCCGCCGGGCCGCCGTCCTCGGCCTGCCCGCGCTCGGTCTCGCCGGGGCGCTCGCCGTCCTCTTCCCCGAGGGCGGCCACGAGACGTTCTACGGCCCGTCGGTGATCGCCGCCTTCGGCGTCCCCCTGCTCATGCTCGGGTTGATCCCCGCCCGCGAGCGCCTCCTCCGCGCCGGCGTCGCGCTCTACCTGCTGGCCGTCCTCGCCTCCTACGTCCTGGCCACGCCGATGGGCAGCAACGTGGTCCGCCTCGGGGTCCTGCTCGCCGCCCCGATCCTCGTCGGCACCGTCACCGCCGAGGACATGCGGCTCGCCCTCGGCCGCCTCGCCGGCCTCCTCGCCCGCGCTCGCCGCCTGCGCACCCAGTCGCCGATCGTGCCCGGCCGTCGGCTGACCGGGGGCGTCCCGGCGCGTCTCGCGCTGACGGTGGTGGCGGTCGGGCTGATCGGCTGGCAGGTCAACGGGCCGGTCGCCCAGTCGCTCCAGGGGGTCGGCGATCCGTCGCTCCAGTCCTCCTACTACCGGCCGGTCAGCGCGTTCCTCGCCGCCGAGGCGCACGGGGCACCGATGCGCATCGAGGTGCCGTTCACCCGGTCACACTGGGACGCCGTCGTCCTCGGGCGCTCGTTCGAGCTCGCCCGCGGGTGGGAGCGCCAGCTCGACACCAAGTACGACGCCCTGTTCTACGCCCCGCGGCTGACCCCCGCCGCCTATCGGGCGTGGCTCGAGGACACCGGCGTTCGCTTCGTCGCTCTCTCGGACGCCGCGCTCGACGACTCGAGCCGGCAGGAGGCGGCCCTGATCCGCGCGGGCCAGCCCTTCCTGCGCCAGGTGTTCGCCAGCGTGCACTGGCGGGTCTACGCCGTCCTGCGCCCGACGCCGCTGGCCACCGGCCCCGGCCGGCTCGCCTCGATCGACCGCGACGGGTTCACCCTGCGCGTCGACCGTCCCGGGACGTTCGTCGTCCGGGTCCACTTCACCCCCTACTGGACGGTCGTCGCCGGGCGGGGCTGCGCCACGCCGACCCCGGACGGATGGACCCACCTGGCGGCGGCGACGACCGGGGTCGTCCGCGTCGACGCGCTCTTCTCGGTCACCCGCCTCTTCGCCCCGGCGAGCGCCTGCTCGACCGGTACCGCCGGCTGAGCCCGCGCCGTTGTCGGCCGGGCGCCTGATCGTCGATCTGCTCGCCCGTCCCCGGGCCGTCCGCTACGGGCCCCACCGCTCCCAGCGAGCCGACCTCCACCTCCCGCGGACCCCAGGCCCCCATCCGGTCGTCGTGGCCATCCACGGGGGGGCCTGGGAGGCGCGCTACGGCAAGATCATCATGCGCGGGCTGGCCGGCGACCTCGCCCGTCGGGGCTGGGCCGTCTGGAACATCGAGTACCGGCGGGTCGGGCGCACCGCCGGCGGGGGCTGGCCGGAGAGCTTCGAGGATGTCGCCGCCGCCGTCGACCGGCTCGCCCGGCTCGACGCCCCGCTCGACCTCACCCGGGTCGCCGCCCTCGGCCACTCGGCCGGCGGCCAGCTCGCGCTCTGGGCCGCCGGGCGCTACAAGCTCCCGCCGGGGGCGGCCGGCGCCGGACCCCAGGTCCGCTTCGCGGCGGCGATCTCCCAAGCCGGCGTGGTCGACCTGACCGCGGCGCACGCCATCGGGCCGCACGGGCCCGTCGACGCCCTGATGGGGGGCTCCCCGGCGGCGGTACCCGACCGCTACGACCACGCCGATCCGATCCGCCAGGTCCCCCTCGACCTGCCGGTCCTCCTCGTCCACGGGACCGACGACCGGTCGGTCTCCGTCGAGCGCAGCCGTGCCTACGCCGCGGCCGCCCGCGCGGTCGGCGGGTCGGTCGAGCTCGTCGAGGTCCCCGGCCTCGCAGGCGCCCATCGCCGCCACATCGACCCTCGCGGGCCGGCCTTCGCCGCCGCCGTCGACTGGCTCGCCCGAGCGCTCCCCGTCGGGCTCCCACCGTCCGACGCCGCCCCGGCCGGAGCCGCCTCGGCCGCGCGGCCACCGTCCGCTCCCGCAGCATAGAAAGGCCCCGCCGAGGCGGGGCCTTTCCTTAGCAGGCCTGTAAGCCGGATCCTGTCTCGAGCAACCATCCATCTGAGCGGCCGACCTGGACCTTGGCGGGCAGCCTGCAAGCGGTCCTGCTTGGCCTTGCATCGGGTGGGGTTTGCCCGGCCGCCGCGTCACCGCGGCGCCGGTGCGCTCTTACCGCACCATTTCACCCTTACCGGCGCGCGGACCTGCCGCGCGCTTAGGCGGTTTGTTTCTGTGGCACTTTCCCGCGGGTTTCCCCGGGTCGCCGTTAGCGACCACCCTGCCCTGTGATGTCCGGACTTTCCTCGAAGGCGATACCTCCGCGGCTGCTCAGCCTGCCCCCTGACCGTAGCGCGCCCGCGGCTCCGTCGCCGGCCGGCCGACGAGGACTCCGCCCTACCTCATCGTCCGCATCAGCCCGACGACCTTCCCGAGCACCCGGACCTCCCGGCTGCGGATCGGCTCCATCGTCTCGTTCTCCGGCTGGAGCCGGACGTGGTCGGCCTCGCGGAAGTAGCGCTTGACCGTCGCCTCCTCACCGACGAGGGCGACGACGATCTCCCCGTCCTCGGCCGTCTCCTGCGGGCGCACGACGACGACGTCGCCCTCGAGGATCGCGGCGTTCTTCATCGAGTCGCCCCGGACCCTGAGCAGGTACTCGCCCCGCTCTCCGCCGGCCTGGTCCGGCACCACCACGTACTCCTCGATGTTCTCCTCGGCCAGGACCGGTTGGCCGGCGGCCACCGCTCCGACGAGCGGAAGCCCGTCGGACGGCCGGACGATGTTGCGCACCTCCTGCACCGCCCCCTGGACGGCTCGGTCGAGCAGCTCGATCGCCCGCGGCTTCGACGGGTCGCGGCGCAGCAGCCCGATCTTCTCGAGGTTGGCGAGGTGCTGGTGCACGGTCGAGGACGAGGCTAGGCCCACCGCCTTGCCGATGTCCCGGACAGTCGGGGGATAGCCGTAGCGCGCCGAATAGCGCTTGATGAAATCGAAGATCTCCTGCTGACGCTTGGTCAAATCCATCGCGCTTGTCTCCTTGACCCTCGGGGACCCGCGGGCCTGACGAACATGTGTTCGGCCAGCCTAGCGCTCGGCGCAGACGGAATCAAATGCCTATACTCGGCGCTCGCCGGCGCCTGTGGCGGAATTGGTAGACGCGCAAGGTTGAGGGCCTTGTGAACCGATGGTTCGTGGAGGTTCGAGTCCTCTCGGGCGCACTGACAAAAGCCCTGGAATCCGGGGCTTTTGTGGTTTCGAGGCCCCTGGATCGCCGAGTACCGTCCCCGCTCTGTGAGAACATTTGAGAACAAATGGCGGCAGAACAGGTCTCCACGAGGCGCGGCGAGGGCATCTATGCCTACGAGACGCGACAGGGCACGCGCTACTACTTCAAGTACCGCAAGTCCGACGGGCGGAGCGCCACGAAGCGCGGATTCACGAGCCCGCGCGCCGCGCGACGCGAGCGCGAACGTACCGTCGTGTCCGCCGCGATGGGCGAGCAGCTCTCGACGACCGAGACGTTCGGCGAGTTCTTCGACGCCTGGCTGGCGAACCGGCGCCCCTACCTCGAGGCCGGAACCTACGCCGACTACGAGGTCCACGGGCGCACCCGGCTCGCGCCGCTACGGCCGATCAGGCTGACGAAGCTCTCCACGCAGACGATCGAGACCCTGGTCGCCCGGCTCGCTGAGGAGGGACGCTACGCGCCCAAGACGATCAACAACGCGCTGGTCACGCTCGTGGCTTGCCTCAACGACGCCGTCCGGAAGCGCAAGCTAGCCCGCAACCCGGCGGCTGGGGTGCAGCGCCTTCCGGCACGACATATCGAGCGCGACTACCTGCGGCTCCACGAGATCCCGGTCTACCTCGACGCGTGCGCGCCGGCGTACCGGCCGCTCGCCGAGCTGCTGATCGCCACCGGAATGCGGATCAGCGAGGCGCTCGCGCTCAGCTGGAACGACGTCGACTTGGAGAACAACGCGATTCGCGTGCTGCGATCCGGGAAGCGCGACGGCGACGGATCGACCAAGGGCGATCGCTTCCGGTCGGTCGACTTCGGCCCCCGGCTCGCGACCGTTCTCGCCGAGCTCAAGGCGAGCCGCGACGAGCCCGCCGCGCGAGGCGGTGCCGCGCCTGTGTTCTCCGGACCGGGTCGCTGGGGGAGCACGCCACGGGCGCAGCGCATGGATCGGGGCACCGTGACCCGCTCATGGCACAAGCGCGCACTCGCCGACGCGGGGCTCCGCGACATGTCGCTGCACAGCCTGCGCCACACGGCCGCCGCGGCCTGGCTCACGACGGGCAAGCCGCTGATGTACGCCCAGCGCCAACTGGGGCACGCATCGATCACGACAACCGAGCGGTGCTATGGGCACCTTGAGGCGACGTTCCTCAAGGGAGCCGCAGCGGAAACGGAGGCAGCGATCTGGGGCGCCGCGGAGTAAGAGCCAGCTTGTCCGGGGTAGCCGAGGACGGGCGGCCTTCGGTCGTCGGCACAGACGCTTCAAATCGGGCCGGAGCTCACCACCCCGAACCGGAAATGCTCCGAACGTCAGGCACCCTTCGAGCGGCACGCGGCGCTGTCCCCGCTTGAGCGTCGGCTGGCGGCGACCTCGACCGCCCGGTGTCGATCCATTCGTCGATTTCGTCCGGAACGAAGCGAAGCGGGCCATCGGGGCCGCCGATTCGCACCGAGGGTATCCGCCCGTTCCTTGCCGCGTCATAGAGCCAGGTGCGAGACACGCTGAGCCGCCGGGCTACCTCGCTCGGCCTTAGAAGTTCCGTGTAACGAGCGTCGGGCACGCGTATTCCAACCAAATGAGCCAACTAGAGTCTGGTAGCCGCCGGGCAACCTCGCAAGTGATCCACGCGACCAGGTACCCGTGTGTGGAGCGTTGGTCCGAGGTCCTGGCGGGACTCCGGACGAGGCCGCGGGGGAGCCCGCGCCCGCGTCCGCCTCCGCTTCGCTATTCGCGAGCGGTCGGTCCGATCGCCTCTGGGCGAGCCGATCGCGGATCGTCGATGTCGAGGACAGAATCGCCATTTGCCCGGTTGAGAGGGTCGCGCTAGAATACCATATCGTGCTGAATGACATTGTTTGACACTGAATGCGGCTAGCGGCATGCGGACCTCACCGATGGGGCGCCAATCGTGCGACGCGCCGCTTGATCCATCAGGGCGGGCAGACCGAAGGAAGGCGGGCCGGGGGTGACGACATCTGGTCAGACTCAAGCCGCCGGCCGGCCCGCCTCGATTCGGGTGCACTCATACGCTGGACGCTGTTGGTGGCCGCTCCAACGCCCAGCCGCGCCGGCGGACGGCCGGAAGGCGGGCAGTTCGCGAGCGCGGTCGGAGCCGGAGTCCGGCGGGGCCGACGCCTGCACGCCCCGCGGGAGCGGCCGCCACGGTCGCCGACGGGACACGCTGCTCGACGCGCCGGATTGCCCGGGTGAGCTTTTGGGCGCGATGCTGGCGCGGGCGGGTCGCCCCTGACCGGCCGGGGCAGGCGCCGAGCGGAGCTTCTCTCACGCAGCGCGCGAGGGCAACTCCGAGCTCGACGATCAACGAGGCTCTCTCTCCTTGGCCTCGTTTACGGTGATCCGGCGACCGTCGAGTTCGCAGTTATTCAGGGTGGCAATCGCCGCTGACGCGTTTCGGCACTCGCGAACTCCACGAAGCCGAAGCCCCGCGAGCGTCCCGTTTCACGGTCGGTAACGACCCGCGCCGACGTAACGTCGGCCACGCCTCCGAACAGAACTGCGAGGCTCTAAGTCAGTCAGTCGACCAGCAGGAAGAGATCCGACGAATAGCCGGGTGTTGCTTGGACCGCCGTCGGCGGCAGCTGCGACAACTGCGATTGTCGGCGCGACTTCGCCCAGCCCCCTCGCGCGTTGGGGCGCCTTGCAGTAAGTTGAACGGCGTACCCAAAGTCCACTCAGGCGGCGGGCCGCGTAGTCTTGCTCAGGTTCGCTTGGTACTCCTCGCAGTAGCGCGAGCGATGCGGCTCGTCAAAGCGGTTTGCCGCTGCGCGCAGCAGCATCTCGCTGAGGGCGAGGTCGCAATAGATGATTTCGTCCTTCACGAGCTCCTTTCCGGCCTGAACGAGGCCTCGGCAAGACGAGGAGAGTGAAAAGAATGGCGAGAGCGCTAAGC
>CAVTCI010000003.1:0-84255 GCA_963733245.1 uncultured Solirubrobacterales bacterium | reverse complement strand
GTGGCTACTTGGGTGCCGGCGCGTATCGCCGAAGCAGGGTGGCGGCGCGCGCGTCTCCATTGCTTGAGGACGCCTGTCCGTCGACGTACAGCACGCATTCGAAGTCGCTCGTGCACGTAGCCGTTGCGACAGGAGTCATGGCGGGAGAGTCCGACCGAAATTCGAAGCGGCCGCCCGGTTGTTCGGGCCCGACGCGGCGTGGCCAGACCCAGGCGACGTGGATGAGACGGCTCCACAGTTCGACGAGCGCCGGAGGTACGACGGTGTAGCGCGCGTTCTCGTCGCTGAGGTCCTGGCACGTTGCGGAGGTGCCGCGTCGAGCAACTAGCCCATTCGACGAACGCTGCCGTGCCAAGACGTACACACCGGCCTTAGTGTCCACGGACTGGAAATCGCCGGTGCTGGCCTTGATTCGCTCCGACGCGCCGACTAAGTCGCCCACACTAGCCGCGGTCGCCGCAAAGTTGGCCACCTCCTCGAGCATCAGCGCGGAGGTCCCGTCCGCCGTGGCCACGCCGAGGCTGCGCAGGGCACCGGCGCAGTGGCCCTCCGTCAGCCAAATGCCTGTCCCAGGTGCCTCCTCGGTCGCCTTTTCAGCGCACCCCGCAACGAGGGCGCCGACGCCCATTGGCCCGAGCCACTCGTTGCGCAGGCTGTCGGCCTGCGGTTCCGGCGCCCCATATCCGGGTGTTGCGCCCGCGGGACAAGCTTGCGCATACGTGACGGGCGGCACAGCGGATGCAGGCCCAGCCGTGCCGGACTTGACTCTTCCTCGCGCAGGGGCGGGCTCCGGAGCGGCCGTCGACTTCTTGGTAGTCGGCGCATGACCCAGGCCCAGGAACTTACGAACTCCGGGGATGCTGGTCCCGACGTCTGCAGCGGCGACCATGACCATCGCCGTCAGCAGACAGACGATGTAGCAACTGGCCTCCCGGACGGGAGAAGCCTTTCGGATCAGGAACAGCAGCGGCCGGCCAAACCCACGGCGGTGTGGCCGCAGAACGGTCTCAAGCCAAGCGACCAGCCGGGTTGCCCGCACCCACTCGCTCCCACGGGGGCGATCCGCGGCGCCGGCGGCCACCACCGTGCCCCCCGAGAGCAGAAGCACAGAGAGAAAGAGCGCGGCGAGGAACGCACCGACGGCCCAGCCGGGGGGCGTGGTGGTGATGCATATGGCCGCGCCGCCGCTGAAGCACGCCCCTACGATCGCGTCGAGACGAACGAGCCCTGCCAACCTACGTTCCGCGGGGCGGTCGCCCTCAAGATATCCTTGGTGCCGATGGATCGCGTGACGCACCCCGTAAGTGAACGCTCCGCTAGCGAGGAGCACGTCGATCGCTCCCGGACTCGCTGCGAGCAACGCCAGGCCGGATGCGGTTCCGCCACCGGCCACGTAGGCCAGTCCCCGCGGCAGCAGCGAATGCCAGAGGCGCGCAAGGAGTTTGTCGCCTGGCCAACCCTGCTCCCCCTCGCCTGCCCCGTTCTCCTCCATCGGCTTGCGCGCACTACGCGTCTTGCTCGCGCATTTCTGGTGGAGGACCCCGCATTCCGGTGCGGCGCAGACCCGAGGCATGCTCGGCCTGCATACGCGCGCGCTCCGCCGTAAGGTCGCGTCCCAGGTCGGCGGCCGCCTGCAAGACCTGCCAGACCTGGTGGCGAAACGCGAGGCGATAAGGACCGTGACTCCGCTCCCGAGAGACCAGTCCGGCCACCTCGAGCTCTTTGCATCGGCGGCTTACAGTCCCCGACGACAGCGCGAGCTCCTGACCGAGCTGCTTTTGCGTGGCAACCCCCGCCAGCAGGCGCTCCACGATCACGTAGCGCTCGGGATCGGCAAGTGAGCGCAAGATCGCAACGTCCTGCTGGGGGTCTAAAGTCTGCAGATTCGCAAGAATCGCAGATTTTGCCGAGGCCCGTCAACTCGCGGGACACCTGACGGCGATGGTTCTAAGTGGTCTGTCCCGTAAGTTCATTGACTTCGTGCTTCGAAGATCTTGCCTCGGTACGTCCGGGTTGAATGGCTGGGCGGGTCTGGTTGTAGATCTCGACGAACGCGAGCATCTGTTCGGCGAGGTCGGCCTCCCTGGTGAAAACGCCGCGCTTGAGCAGCCGCCGGGCGAGGATCGAGAAGAAGATCTCTGGCGGCGAGCCCTTCGCGGCCGCGTCGGCCACCGTCGCGCCCGTCACGACCATCCCCGGCAGCTCGCCCGGCGCGCCTGGGCCAGCACGTCGTCGAGCCATGCCTCGGCCTGGCGCTTGGTGAAGTAGCCCGCCGGCGGCGGCCGCGGCCCGTCCACGCCGGCCCGAGCTTCTTCTGAACCTGGCGCCCGTCCGGCAGCCGGTACTTCGCGTACCACGCCGGACCGCGCCCGCGCTCGACGCGGAAGACGTGGCCGCTCGGCGGCTGGGCGGGCCTGGTTGGCCGGGCCGAGGCGCCATTTCCACGGATTATACCCGACGCTCGGGACATATTCGGGACACGCTTTGCATTTGGCGTCGCTCGCGCAGAGTCGCCCGATCCTCAGAAAAGTGCCCATTTGCAGCCACGAAGCGGCGAAGGAATCGAACCTTCCAAGCGTCGGGTTGCGACGCCCTGCCGGTTTTGAAGACCGGATGGGCCACCAGGCCCCTGCCGCCCCACGGCCAAGCATAAGGTTTCTTGTGTGACCAACGTCACACAAGAAAGGTCCTCGGCCTGCAAGGCTCGCCCGAGCAATGCGCTACGCCGCCGCCTACCCGCCCGCCGCCCGCCAGGCTCGGAGCCTGCGCATCGGGCACTGCGCCCGGTGCCACGCCCCGGTCCTCGCCGTCGAGGAGCATTACGGCGACGGCCCGAACCTCGTCCATGGCGCCTGCGGCAGCCAGCCCCTCGATCCGGGCGACCGGGCCCCGGCCGGACCGCTCCGCCCGGCGGCCGCCGCACAGCAGGCCCGCCGCACCCGGCGGGTCGCCGGCCTCCCGTCCGCCTGCCCGACCGGCAAGCTCTGAGGCTCGGCCGCCGATGACGCCCGTGGCCACCACCCAGCGGACCCGCGCCCCCCGCCGAGCACCGGCCGGGCAGGCCGCCGGCGAGGGCCCGCCGCCGCGCCGGCCACCGGCCGGGCCGGCCCTCGCCGAGAGCCCGCCGCCTCGCCGCGGCCGCCCGCCGCGCCTGACCCGGGAGGGGATCCTCACCAAGGCCATCGAGCTCCTCGACGCCGAGGGGATGGAGGCCCTGACCATGCGCCGGCTCGGCGCCGAGCTCGGGGTCGAGGCGATGTCCCTCTACCGCCACATCACGAGCAGGCAGGTCCTCCTCGACGGGATCGCCGGGCAGCTCATGGCCGAGGTCAACGACCACCGGCGGGACTTCGGCGGCGACTGGGTGCAGGCGGCCCGGCGCCTGTCGATCGGCTTCCGGGCCGTCGCCCTCGCCCACCCGGCCGCCTTCGGCCTGATCGGCCTGCGCGCCCTCAACGAGCGGGAGACCCGGCATCCGATCGAGGCGCTCCTCGCCGAGTTCCGGGCGGCCGGCTTCGCCCCCGACCGGGCGGTCGCGGCCTACCGCCTACTCGCCAGCTACGTCCGGGGCTTCGTCCTGATCGAGATCGCCGGCTTCACGGTAGTCGCCGGGCTCGACCGCTCGGACCCGCGCAACGGCGGCGCGCTGGCCTACCCGAATCCGACGGTCGCCGAGCTCGCGGACGAGCTGGCCCACGAACCGACCGAGGCCCAGTTCCGCTCCGGCCTGGAGACGATCCTCACCGGCCTGCGCCACGAGATCGAGGCCACCCGCTAAAGGCCGTCACCGGTCGAGCCCGTGCTCGAGGGCCTCCTTGACCCCGGCGTCGAGGGCGTTCAACCGGTGGAGGGCCAGCGCCTCGGCGCTCGCGAAGCGCCGCCCCGGCGCCGCCTCCGGGCCGTGGTGGCAGAGCACGCAATGGGCGAGGGCGAGCATCCGGGTCTCCCCGAGGAGCGACCGCCCCCGGTCCTCGAGCAGGCGCAGGCCGAGCTGGACGTGGCCGAGGAGCCGCCCGGCCTCGCTGCGGCCGATCGTCGCCCCGTAGGTGAACTCGCCCGTCTTGCCGAGGTCGTGGACGATCGCCGCGCAGATCAGGAGGTCGGTGTCGAGGCGTGGGTGCTGGAGCCCGAGCTCCTGGGCGAGGGTCGCCACCGCCACCGTGTGCTCGAGCAGGCCGCCGATGTAGGCGTGGTGGCCCGACTGGGTGCACGGCGCCCGCCGCCAGGCCGCGCGCAGCGCGGCGTCGCCGAGCAGCGCGTCGAGCAGCCGGCGGTACTCGGGGTGGCAGACCTCGCGGGCCAGGTGCTCGAGGAAGCCGTCGAGCTCGTCGAGGTCGCGGTAGGCGGTCGGGAGGAAGGTGCTCGGATCGACCGCCCCGGCCGGCGCCCGCTCGACCCGCTCGAGCTCGAGCTGGAGCTCCTCGCGGAACCGGGCCACCCGACCGACGACGCGGACGAGATCGCCCCGGTCGAAGCGCCCGCCGAGGAGGTCGGCGTCCCGGAAGGCACGCCCCTGGATCGCCCCGGTCCGGTCGCGGAGCTCGACGGCGAGGTACGGGCTCCCGCTCCGGGCGATTAGGCGCTCCTTGCGCGAGCAGGCGAACGTCGCGTCGACGGCGTCCCCGTCGCGGAGGGTGGCCACGACCTGTCCGGCCGGAGCGGAAGGCAGCATCGCCCCATGATGTACCTTGGTTCGGATGCAGCCGCTCGTTTGGGAAAGCCGCCCCGACGGCCTCCGCGCACCGGCCATGGTCTGCGCTTTCAAGGGCTGGAACGACGCCGGCGACGCCGCGTCGGCCGCGCTCAACTTCGTCGGCTCGGCCTTCGGGGCGACCCGCTTCGCCCGGATCGACCCCGAGGAGTTCTACGACTTCCAGGCCACCCGGCCGCTCGTCCGGCTGAACGATGGCCAGACCCGGGAGATCGTCTGGCCGGGGGTCGACATCTACCAGGCCCGGATCCCCCGCGCCCCCCGGGACCTGATCCTCCTCGCCGGCCCGGAGCCGTCGATGCGCTGGCGGGGGTTCTCCTCGCTGATCGTCGACCTCGCCGAGGCGCTCGGCGTCCAGCTTGTGGTCACCCTCGGCGCCCTCCTGGCCGACGTCCCCCACACCCTCCCGGTCGTGGTCAGCGGCCTCGCCTCCGATCCGAGCCTCGTCGAGCGGGTCGGCATGATCGGCTCCAACTACGAGGGCCCGACCGGCATCGTCGGCGTCCTCCACGCCGCCTGCTCGGATGCCGCGATCCCGTCGGCCAGCCTCTGGGCCAGCGTGCCCCACTACGTCGCGGCCACCCCCAACCCGAAGGCGGCGCTCGCGCTCGTCCGTCGCCTCGAGGGCCTGGTGGGCGTCTCGGTCGACGCCGACCAGCTCGAGCGTGACTCGGCCGACTACGAGCGCCAGGTCGGCCTCGCCGTCCAGAGCGACCCGGACGTCCAGGCCTTCGTCGAGCGGCTCGAGAAGAGCGTCGAGAGCCAGCCGACCGACACCCGTGACATCCCCTCGGGCGACCTCCTCGCCCGCGAGTTCCAGCGCTTCCTCCGCCAGCGCGGCGCCCAGCCGTAGCTCGCCTTCGACCGCCGATCGGTTCCCGACGGCCGTCGGGGACATCAGTGCCCCACCCGACGAGTCGCCGGCCAGGACGTCGCGGCCTTGTTCCGGCGACGACCGCGCTGCCACCGATCTCGAGCGTCTCGCCAGCCGCGTCAGGCCGGACGTCGACCAGCACGAGCGCCCACCGACAGCCCGAGCGAATCCCTGGCACAGTCGAGGTTTCGCAGGACTTTGCTGAGGCCGGGGACGGGACAGGACATGACCATCGCCGGGGAGAGCCACCGACGAGTCGCAGATGAACCCGATTAGGCCGAGTCCGCGTCCGCTGCGGTGGCCGAGGGTGGTACGTCGCGCGGAACAACCACGGCCGCACACACGACCTTCAGCTCGCGAAAGATGTCGGCCGTAGCAACCCATAGCATCACGAACGCGCCGATGACGATGTAGAGACGGTCTTCCCCTTTGAAGGGCTGAAGGTTCCGGCTCTCAGTCGCTATGGCGAGATAGGCGATCTTTACTCCGGCTTGGACGAGAACCGCCGCAAAGAAGACACGGGCCGCATTGCTTAGCTCCGGTCGGTGCTTATTCTTGAGCGCCGCTCCGAGGTACACGAAAACCACGGCGGCGCCAAGCGCGAGCGCGGCTGCGAGCCAGCGATCCATGTCGGTGGAGACTACGTCTCTTTTTGCGTAGCACGATGATCGCGGATCCAGTCGAGAACCAGCGGGATCAGACCTGCTACGACACCCATCACCGCCCCCAAAGCAGCCGTCTCCGGTCCGAGAGCTGCGCC
This sequence comes from uncultured Solirubrobacterales bacterium, assembly GCA_963733245.1. Classification (GTDB taxonomy): domain Bacteria; phylum Actinomycetota; class Thermoleophilia; order Solirubrobacterales; family Solirubrobacteraceae; genus Palsa-513. The sequence continues at coordinate 77,910 of CAVTCI010000003.1, read as the reverse complement.
TAGCGCGGCACCTCCGGCCACCGTAGAAATGGAGGCGGTGCCGCGGCCGATCTTCCGATCGACGGCCGCCATCTCCTCCTGCGCGGCGTGAGTTCCCTCGGCCGATTCCGCCGCGGTTCGTGCCGGCTCGCTAATCATGCTGCGTCGAGTGTAGACGCCAAGCCGAGTAGTGCGCCACCCAACCGGGAGCTCGCCGTCCTCGCTGCACGGGCGTCGCCGTAGAGGTTCCCGCCGCACGGGCACCGTGACGGTTGCGACCACGCGATCGGCGCCTAGCCGGCGGCGCTCGGGAGGTTTCACCGGTGGGTGGTACGTGATGGACGGTGGTAACCGTAGAAGTCACCGCGAAGCGGAGGGGTTTGGGTGTCGCACGCGGAGACAGCATCGCTCGGGCAGGTCTCCGACAGGGTCGCCCTGACGCGCGCGCTGTCGGCTCGTCTGGGAATGTTGAAGCAGCGGCGGCGCGGCCATGATCCGGGGCGGGCGCCTCGGGATCTGGCGGTTACGCTCGCCTATGGCGGCTGGCAGTCGAACCTGTGAGCGATCCGCGATCAGGAGCCGTTGTTCAGGTCGTTGCACTACCGCTCGGCCACCGGGCAGGCGATCCGGAAGTCGCACCACGAGCAGGCGGCCAGCGACGGGGTCGGCTCGAAGCCCTGGGCGAGGATGCCCTCCCCGACCTCGAGCACCGTCTCGCGGATCCAGTCCGACCCGTCGGGCGCCGCCGGCACGGCGACCCGCTCGTCGTCGAGGACGTAGTAGTAGGAGCGCTCGGTCGCCTCGATCTGCCAGGCCTCACGCGCGCCGACCGCGTAGAGCGCGAGCTGGACGTCCTCGCGGAGCTCCTCCGGGGTCCGGGGAACGCCGGTCTTGTAGTCGATCAGCCCGTACCCGCCGTCCGGCAGTGCGTCGATCCGGTCGACCCGGCCGCGGATGTGGTGGGGCCCGAGCGGGAAGGCGAACGACCGCTCGAACCACCGCGGCTCGATCGGCTCCTCGGTCAGCCGGTCGCGGTAGCGCAGGAGCGACGTCCGCGCCTTGTCGCGGAGCTGGCGCTCCTCGTCGGAGTCGCCGAACCCGGACCGCCGCCAGGCGGCGTCGAGCAGGCCGAGGAGGGCCTCGCCGGTGGTGGCGCTGGTCGCGTGGAAGCGCTCGAGCACCTGGTGGACGACGATCCCGAAGCGCTGGTTGAGCGTCGACTCCTGGGGGATGCGCAGGACCCGGGCGAACTTGTACTTCAGCGGGCAGGTCCGGTAGGTCTCGATGTCCGAGGCCGACAGGACGAGGCCGGCCCCCCGGCGAGGGAGGAACGGCTCGAGCGACGGCTCCTCGCGGGCGGCGCGGGCGGCCACCCGGCCGCGCTCGTCGCGCTCGGCCCCGAGGAGGACGTCGTCGAGCGGCGAGGTCTCGAAGATCTCCCGTTGGAGCGGGGTCGCCGCCTGGGCCAGGCGGGCGTTGATGTCGCCCAGCGCCTCGCCGAGCGGCTGGCCGTCCGGCCGCTCGAGCAGCGCGGCCAGCTTGACCAGCTCGAGGAAGCGGACGGCCCCGTGGGAGATGTCGAGGTCGGTGTCCAGGCGCAGCTCGCCGAGCCGCCCACCGATCCGGGCGACGCTCTCGAGGAGCTCCTCCCGGAGGTCCCGGAAGGTCGAGTGGAGCGCCTCGGCCGGACCGAAGAGCTCCTCCTCCCGGTCCTCCCACGCCCCGCCGACCGCCGCCCGGGCCTGCTCGACGAAGGGCGACGGCGACAGGGCCGCCCCCCGGGCCGAGCTTGCCGGGTAGGCGAGGACGACCCCCCGGCGAGCCCGGGTGATCGCCCCCCGCAGGAGCTGGCGCATCCCGGCCTCGTGATCCGCCGGCTCGACGGCCGGCTCGGAGCGGAGCTCGGCCGGGACGGCGGCGTCCGCCTCGGCCGCCGCCGCGACCCCGGGCATCCGGCCGGCGTGGAGCCCGAGGACGAAGACGTGGTCGAACTCGACGCCGACCGCCGCGCCCATCGCGAGGACGGCCACGGCTTCGGGCGCGGTCGCGGCCACCGCCTCCTCCTCGCCGAGCCCGGCGTCGGCCACGGCGGCGATGTAGCGGGCGAACTCGCGGGGCGTCGACTGGGGCGCCCGCCGGGCGTGGGACGCGGCGAGCTCGCCGAGCTTGGCCAGGTTGACGAGCCGCTCGACCACGTCGGCCCGGGCGGTGAACAGGTGCTGGCGGCGGAGGCCGATCCGGTCGATCAGGCGGTGGACGAACAGGTCGGGGCGCGTGTTGTCGAGCGCGGCCGCGGCCGAGCGGTGGAGGCGCAGGAAGCCGGCGATCCGCTCGCGCGCCTCGGGCGGGAGCTGGGGCGACTCGGTCGCGGCCCCGAGCGCCGAGACCATGTCGAGCTTGCGCCGGCGGGCGATCTGCACGCACCGGGCCACGTCGATCGAGTTGAGCTCGACCGGCGGGCGGACCAGGGCCCGGACGACCGCCCCGGAGTCGCGCGGATCGACGAGCAGGCGCAGCCAGGCGAGAACGTCGCGGATCTCCACCCGCTGGAAGAAGGCGTCCGACCCGACCACCCGGTAGGGCACCGCCCGCTCGGCCAGGGCCACGGCGACCGCCTGCCCCTCGTCGGCGACCGACTCGACGAGGACCGCGAGGCGTTCGGGCGCGACCTGCTCGCGGCCGATCAGGCGCTCGAGCTCGGCCGCGACGCTCTGGGCCTGGGTCCGCTCGTTCGCGCAGCGCCAGAAGCGCACCGCCCCTCCCGGGCCGCCGGGCGCCGTCCCGCCGAGGGCGGTCGACTCGGCCCCGAGGACGGCGCGCGCCGCCACCTGGACCCCCGGCGGACAGCGGTGGCTCCCCGCCAGCCTGATCTCGGCGGCCCCGTCCGGCCCCGGCACCCCGGCGACGATCCGCCCGGACCCGGCGTCGTCGGCCGCGGCGGTCAGGGCCGACCCGGCACGGGCGAGGCGCCGGATGACCTCGCGCTCGCCGAAGGAGAGCTCCTGCCAGTCGTCGACCAGGAGCACCGGCCACCGAGCCGCCACCCGGGTCCCGACCGACCGGGGGCCGTCGCCGCCGAGCAGCCGGGCCGCTTGGAGGAGGAGGTCGCCGCCATCGAGGGCTCCCCGCTCGGCGAGCATCCGGTCGTGGGCGAGGAAGATCTCGGCGAACTCCCGCTCCCGCGGCCCGCGCCCCGCCCCCTCCCGGCCGTCCGGGTCCCCGGCGCCGGCGGCCCAGGCGGCGTAGCGCTCGGCGTCGATCAGCTCCTCCTTCAGCCGGTCGATCCGCCGGACGAAGCTGCCGAGGAGCGCGGCCGGCCGGCCGCGGAAGTCGTGGTGGCGCAGGTCGAGCTCGTCGACCCGGTCGAGGAGCATGGCCAGGCGGTCCGCCGGGGTGGCGACCACGGCGAACGGGTCGAGGCCGGCGGCGAGCGCCTCGTCGGCGAGCAGCCGCGTGCAGAAGCCGTGGACGCTGTGGACGGCGGCCTCCTCGTGCGGCCCGCGGAGCGCCGCCTCGGCCCGGGCGCGCAGGACGCCGGCGTTCCGCTCGCCGCGGGTGAGCAGGAGGATCTCGCCGGCGAGGCGCCCGTCCTCGATCAGCCAGGCGAGGCGCCGGACGAGGACGGTGGTCTTGCCGCTGCCGGCGCCGCCGAGGATCAGCAGCGGCTCTCGGGGACGGCTCACGGCATCGCGCTGGGCCCCGCTCAGGCCGGCCAGGGGCCACGCGTGTGCCGTCACTCCCACCACCTTAGGATATGGACGCATGGAGGCATCCGAGGAGGCCGAGAGCCCCGACTGGCTGGCGGCCTGCCGGACGATCACCGCCCGGATGGGAGCGATGTTCGCCGCCCACCCGACGACCGCTCAGCGGGCGGTGGAGACGGGCCGGGGCGAGGGCGGCGACGAGGCGCTGGTCATCGACCGGGCGGCGGAGGAGATCGTCTTCGACGAGCTCGACGCCCTCCACCGAGCCGGGCACCGGTTCGCGGCGATCTCCGAGGAGCGGGGGACGGTCGCCTACGGGGCGGAGCGGCCCCTGGTGGTGATCGATCCGATCGACGGGTCGCTGAACGCCAAGCGCGGGATGACCCACTTCAGCGTGTCGATCGCCGTGGCCGGCGGACCGACGATGGCCGGCGTCGACTTCGGCTACGTCTACGACTTCGGCGCCCGGGAGGAGTGGACGGCCCGGCGGGGAGCGGGCGCCCGCCTCGACGGTGTCCTGCTCGACGCCGGCCAGGCCGAGCGCCGGACGGCGGACGGGGCGCTCGAGCTGGTGGCGATCGAGTCGGCCGATCCACGCTGGGTGGTCGACGGCGCCCCGCGCCTCCTCGGGGTGGCCCACCGCCTGCGGGCGATCGGCTCGATCGCCATCTCCCTCTGCCAGGTCGCCGGCGGCCGGGTCGACGGCATGCTCACCCTCTGGCGCTGCCGGTCGGTCGACGCGGCGGCCGGCCAGCTGATCGTCCGTGAGGCGGGCGGCCTCGTCGCCTTCACCGCCTTCGCCGACCCCCTCGGAGCGCCGCTCGACCTGGCCCCGCACTCGCCGGTGGTGGCGGCTCGGAGCCCGGCCGGCCTGGCCGAGCTCGCCCGGGTGCCATCATCCTCTGCATGATCGATTGGCGAACCGCCGAACGCGTGGCCGGACTCGTGGGCGGGACCCCGGCCAGCGACCAGGCCCTCCCCGGCGACCTGGCGGCGATAACCCGTGACTCGGAGATCCGCGTGCGCCGCTACACCGGGATGACGGCGACGACCGCCGTCCCGCCGCCCGAGGCGGTCTCCCGGGGCGAGTGGATCAAGGCCAACCTGAAGACGATGCGCCCGATGCTCGACCCGCTGACCGGCAAGGTCGCCGAGGGCTTCGGGCCGCTCGCGGCGCCGCTGCGCGTGGCCACCGGGCTCGTCCTGGCCGCCCAGGTCGGCGCCCTGACCGGCTACCTGGCTCAGCGCGTCCTCGGTCAGTACGACCTCGCCCTGCTCGACGCCACCGTCACCCCCCGCCTCCTGTTCGTCGCCCCCAACCTCAACGAGGCGGCCGGGAAGCTCGAGGCCGACCGCGAGGAGATGCTCCGCTGGGTCGCCTTCCACGAGGTCACCCACGCCGTCCAGTTCACCTCGGTGCCGTGGCTGCGCGAGCACCTGGCCGGGATGCTCCGCGAGCTGCTCGGGAGCCTCGAGGTGAAGGTCGACACCCGCGGTCTGCTCAACCTGCCCAAGGTCGGCGACCTCAAGGAGCTGGTCGAGATGATCCGGACCGGCGACCTCGTCACCCTGGTCATGGGCCCGGAGCGGCGGGCGGTGATCGACCGCCTCCAGGCGACGATGGCGGTGATCGAGGGTCACGCCGAGCACGTGATGGACGCGGTCGGGGCGGAGGTGCTCCCCTCCCAGGAGGCGCTGCGCGACGCCCTCGAGCGCCGCCGGGCGAACCGGCCGCCGTTCCTGCGCCTGTTCGAGCGCCTGCTCGGACTCGAGCTGAAGATGCGCCAGTACCGGGACGGCAAGCGCTTCTGCGACCGGGTGGTCGAGCTCGGCGGCCTCGACGCCCTCAACCGGGTCTGGAGCTCCCCGGCGGCCCTCCCCAACCTGGCCGAGCTCGCCGATCCGGCGGGCTGGATGGCCCGAACGGCCGTTCCCTCACTGACGGCCTGAGCCACGGCGCGTCGAGCGGGTCGGCGCCTCGGCCGGGCCGGGTGTAACCAACGGGACGGACGCGGTTACAAACAGGTGTTCGATGCTAAGCTGCATACGAACAGAAAGAGAACAGATCATTCAATCCTCGATCTGAGGAGTTCCGCAGATGGCATCCGCCAGCACGCCTTCCCCGTCGCCGACCGCGCCGCCCAAGCGCGCCGCCACGACCCGCAAGCCCGCCAGCACCACCCGCAAGCCCGCCGCGTCGAAGCCGTCGAGCGCCAAGCGCGCGAGCACGCAGGCGACGACGGCCAAGCGCAACGCGACCGTCGCCAGCAACGCCCGCAGCCGGGCGGCCAAGGCCACGGTGACCGAGGCGAAGTCGAGTGCCAAGGTCGCCGGCGCCTACGCCGAGCGCGCCGTGCTCGTCCCGCTCGGGGCGGCCCTCGCCGCCGGCGACAAGGTCGTCGAGCTGGTCGGGGAGATGATCGACACCTACTCGACGCGCAAGAAGACCGAGGCCCAGCTGAAGCGCTTCGAGCGTCGCGGCATCACCGCGCGCGATCGCGTCGAGAAGGAGGCCCGGAAGGCCCGGACCCGCGCCGAGCGCGAGCTCGGACGCCGCCGCAAGACGGTCGAGCGCGGGGTCACCGACCTCGACAAGCGCCGCGAGGAGGCGACGAAGATCGTCACCGAGCGCGTCGACGATGTCTCGACCCAGATCCAGAGCGTCGCCTCCCGGGTCAAGTCGATCGTCTGATCCCCTTCCCCCGCCCGACCCGGAGAGGTCGGTGACGGGTAAGTCTGCCGGCCCATACCCCGCTGGCAGAAGCAGCACCCTCTCCTCCCTCAGCCCTCGGGGCGTCGCGACAGCGGCGCCCCGCGGGTGTTTAAGGGACGCGGACCGGGTCTGAGAGAATGTGAGCATGCCCACGGTGGAGGAGATCCGCACGGCCCTCGAGGTGGTGATCGATCCGGAGCTCCGCCGGTCGATCGTCGAGCTCGACATGGTCCGGTCGATCGAGCCGCACCCGAGCGGGGCGGTCGACGTGATCGTCTCGCTGACCACGGCCGGCTGCCCGATCCGCGGTCACTTCCAGAGCTCGGTCCGGGATGCGGTCATGGGCCTCCCGGGGGTCAGCGCCGTGAACGTCGGCTTCGACGTGCTCGACGCCGGCCAGAAGTCCGCGCTCCAGAAGAAGCTCGGCCGGGCCTCCCTGCCCAAGGGCGCGCTCGCCCAGGTGGCCAACGTCGTGTGCGTCGGGTCGGGCAAGGGCGGCGTCGGCAAGTCGACGTTGACCGCGAACCTGGCCGCCGCCCTCCAGGCGGAGGGCAAGCGGGTCGGCGTCCTCGACGCCGACGTCTGGGGCTACTCGATCCCGCGGATGCTCGGCCTCGCCGCCGAGCGGCCGGCCGTCTCGCCCGAGAAGAAGATCGTGCCGCTGGTGGCCCACGGGATCAGCGTGATGTCGATCGGGTTCTTCGTCGAGGAGGACGCGGCCGTCGTCTGGCGCGGGCCGATGCTCCACAAGGCGCTGACCCAGTTCCTCGAGGACGTCGTCTGGGGCGAGCTCGACTTCCTCCTCATCGACCTCCCCCCGGGGACCGGCGACGTATCGATGACCCTGGCCCAGCTCCTCCCCCAGGCTACCTTCGTCATCGTCACGACGCCCCAGCCGGCGGCCCAGCGCGTCGCCCGGCGGGCGGCCGAGATGGCCGGCAAGGTCTCGCTCGAGATCTCCGGGGTGATCGAGAACATGGCCGGGTTCGTCACTCCGAGCGGCGAGCGCTTCCCGATCTTCGGGGAGGGCGGTGGCCAGGAGCTGGCCGACGAGCTCGACGTCCCCCTGCTCGGCAAGGTCCCCCTGACCATGGCGCTGCGCGAGCAGGCCGACGCCGGGCTCCCGCTCGTCGTCTGCGACCCCGACGATCCGGCCGCCCAGGCGATCCGCCACGCCGCGCGCGGCCTCGTCGCCCTGGCCCCCCCGGCCACGCCGAGCCGGCCGGCGCCGGTCGGCATGTCGCTCCCGATGGCCTGAGCCCCCGGGCCAGTGGACCTCGAGCCGGCCGAGATTCGCGTCCTGGGCTGCCTGCTCGAGAAGCAGCGCACCACCCCCGACGCCTACCCGCTCAGCCTGAACGCCCTCCGCCTGGCCTGCAACCAGGCGACCAACCGCGACCCGGTGGTCGAGTACGACGAGGCCACGGTCCGCGACGCCCTCCACCGGCTCGGGCGCCGGCGCTACACCCGCCTGGCCAGCGGGGCGGGCAGCCGGGCTCCGAAGTACCGCCACCTGCTCGAGGAGACGCTGCCGATGGGGCGCGACGAGCAGGCGGTCATGTGCGTCCTCATGCTCCGGGGCCCGCAGACCCCGGGCGAGCTCAAGCAGCGCACCGACCGGATGCACGCGTTCGCCGACCTCGGGGCGATCGCCGCGACGCTGACCCGGCTGATCGACCGGCGCCTGGTCGCCCGGCTGGACCGGCGCCCGGGGCAGAAGGAGGAGCGCTACGGCCAGCTCCTCGGCGAGGACGGCGAGTCCACGGGAGCCGTGGGCGACCCGGGCTCGGCCGGCCGGTCGAGCGCCAGCGGCGGGAGGGTGGGCCAGGCGGGCGTGACGACCGGGCCGTCCCCGGTCCCCGAGAGTCGGGATCTGGGGTGGGCCGGGGACGGGCCTGTCCGGCCGTCTCCGGCGGCCGGACCATCGAACCCCGAGCCAGCCGGGGCGGCCGACGTCCGGACGCTCGAGGCGCGGATCCGGAGCCTCGAGCGAGCGGTCGCCGAGCTTCGCGACGACCGGGTGGCGGAGGTCGAGCGAGCGGTCGCCGAGCTTCGCGACGACCGGATGGTCGAGGTCGAGCGCGGGCTGGCCGAGCTGCGCGATGCCCTCGGGGGATAGCCGGTCTGCGGTCGGCCGCCAGCCCCACCGACCGCCTACTGCACGACCAGGGTCGCGTGCATGCCCAGCCGGTCGTGGTCGTAGAGCGAGCAGTAGAGCCGGTAGGTGCCCGGGGCGAGCTGCGGCGAGATCGTCGTCGCCGGATCGCCCGGGTGGAGCACCGGGGTCTGGGCGATCACGACGCCGTCGCGGGAGACGGTCAGGTTGTGGTCGTCCTGGCCGATGTTCGACACGTTGAGCTCGAGCGCACCGGCGGCCACCAGCTGGTGCCCGGCCACCACGCTGTACTCGTACTCGTCGACCGCCACCCGGCTGGGCAGCGGCGCCGGCGGCGGCGGCGGCGGCGCCGGCGGGGCGCTCGGCGGTGAGGCGGGCGTCGTCCCGGTCGGCGGCGCGGTCGACGGAACCGAGGGCGCCGGCGTCGTCGTCCGGCTCGGAGGGACCGGGGCGGGACTCGCCTTGGGCCGAGGACGCCGGGCCGGGCAGGCGACCCGGTGGCGATGGTGGCGTACGACCCGGTGGCAGACGACGTGCTTGCGGTGCGCCGCCGCCCCGGCCGGGGTCCCGGAGATCACCACGGCGCAGCCGGCCCCGAGGACCAGGATCGCGGCACGACGGAGCGCGCTCACCTGAAGAGGGTGCTCGTCCCGTCGTGGCGCTGGAGAGCCGGGAAGGGCCCGGCCGGGAGCACGCCGGTCGTGTCTCCGCCCAGCCAGTCCTCGAGCACCGCCTGGTAGACCGATCGGTAGTCGGTCGGCACCTTGAGGTTCCCGGCCCGGTCGAGATCGCCGGCCTGGCAGCCGGGGAACGGCGAGGCCCAGCCGCCGCGGACGGCGCTCCCGCTCAGCAGCATCAGGCCGCCCGCGCCGTGGTCGGTCCCCGCCGACCCATTCTCGCCGACCCGGCGGCCGAACTCCGAGAAGACCATGGTCGCGACGTTCGGCTCGATCGACTGACCGCCGACCGTGCGGGTCTGGAGGTCGGCCTGGAAGGCCGCCAGGGCCCGGGAGAGCTCGGCGAGCTGGGGATCCTGGGCGGCCAGCTGGCCGCCGTGCGTGTCGAATCCGCCCCAGTGGATCGTGATGACCCGGGTCCCGAGTCCGGCGTGGAGGATCTGCGCGGCGAGCTTTAGCTTGGTCGCCAGCTGGCTGTTCGGCGGGTACTGGGCGGCGGCGCTCGGGCCGCCGACCCCGGCCAGGGCCGCCCCGCGGGTGCTGACGTCGGTGGCCAGGCCGTAGCTCCCCCGCGCCCGGGCGAGGTCGAGGTTGCCGGCGGCCGGGGCGATCGCCCGGAGGGCCGCCATCTGGGCGTTGATGTCGGCCGGCGGGTGGGTGCCCGGCGGGAGCTGGGTGCCGCCGGTCGCGTCCATCGTGAAGCCGAGCGGGCCGCCCGGGGCGATCGCGCAGACCGGCTTGACGCTCGTGCGGATGTCCTTGGAGAGGGCCGTGTCGATCGAGACGGCCTGGAGCGGGTTGACCGCCGAGCCGTTGTTGTCGATCCACCGGCCGAGCCAGCCGGTGGTCAGGGCCGAGAGGGCGCCGGAGAACCAGTAGTCGGACGAATCGAAGTGGGAGAGGCTGTACGGCTGGTAGTCGACCGCGGTCAGGAAGGCGAGATCCGAGCCGGATCCGCCGTCCCCGGCCCCGTAGAGGGTGTCGAAGCCGGCCGCCCCGCCGTTGTCGCCGCCGCCGCCCGTCGAGACGGTGACGTTGGCCCAGGCCATCTGACCGGCGGTCGCCGGGATGTCGACCGACCCGACCCGGCCACCGGCCGGGGTCGCACCCTGGCCGCGGTGGAGAACCGACCGGGCCGTCGCGTAGGCGGCGTAGTCGTTCGGGAGGCCGCTCCCCGGGAGCACGGTGTTGAGCCCGTCGTTGCCGCCGGCGATGTAGAGGACGACGAGGCAGTGGCCGGCGGCCGGCGCCGCCTGGGCGCAGGCGGCCTCGAAGACCTCCTGGAAGCCGAGGAGGCGCGTCCCGTAGACGGCGGCCAGGCCGCCGATGCCGCCTTGGAGGAGGCGCCGGCGGGTCATCATCGCGCTCGAGCGACCGGCCGGGAACCCGGCCAGGGCCTCGCGGGGGAGCGGAAGGATCTGGCTCGGACGGGCGTCGCGGACCCGGGCGAGCTCGATCTCCTCGCACTCGATGCACCGCGTCCCGACGTCCATCGCTACATCACCTGCCCGTCGGGTCCGCCGAGGATCAGGGCCCGGAGGGCGTACTGGCGCCAGGCGCGCTGGGTCGCCGTGCCGGTCGGCTGGGCCTGGGCGAAGGCGAGCAGCTGGGCGGCCGTCGCCGCGGAGAGCCACGGGGTCCCGACCGCGGCCAGCGCCCGGGCGAGCGCCGCCTGGGCGGGCTCGCCCGGGACGTCGGCCACCGGCTGCGCCCCGGGGTAGCCGTTCGGGTTGTGCTTGAGGTACTGGCAGCTCTTGACGAACTCGAAGCGCGCCTGCACGGTCGTCGTGTTCAGCCAGGCGAGGCCGCCCTCCCAGCCGGCGACGTTCGGCGGGTCGTAGGGAACCTGCTGCATGGCCTGGAGGCCGGACGCCTGGAAGTACCACCGCAGGGGCGCGCCCATGAGGCGCAGCACCCCGACGGCGTAGACGACCGGCGGCTTGATCATGTCCGGCTCGTCGATCGACGCGAAGATCAGCGGGTCGGAGAGGATCGACCGGACGACCGGCGCCAGCCGCAGGCCGCCGCCCGCGGTGTAGGCGGCGGCGAGGTCGGCCAGCCTGGCGGCCGGGATCGGCGCGCGGACGAACTCGGCCCAGAGCTTCGAGATCAGGAAGGGGGCGTGGCTCGGCTGGGCGAGGACGAGGTCGACCGCCGACTGGGCCCCGGCCGGCGTCCCGGCGACCGCGCCCCAGTTCGCGCTCTGGCCGAAGATCGTCTTCGTCCCGGGGTCGAACGAGCCCGGGACGAAGCTGACCTGCCCGAACGTCGGGCTCGCCGGGGCCTGGTCGAGGCGCCAGCCGGTGAAGGCCCGGGCCAGCTGGGTGACGTCCACCTGGGTGTAGTTCGGGTTTCCCTGGGCGTCGCGCACGCCGAGGGTGAAGAGCTCCATGAACTCGCGGGCGTAGTTCTCGTTGGGATGGCCGGCGACGTTCGAGGTGCCGGTCAGGAACAGGGACATGGCCCCGTCCTGGGTGGTCATCTCCCGGGCGAGGTCGCGGAAGCTGGCCTGCGGGTTGGCGGCGAGATCGCCGTAGCGGCGCAGCCGGTTGCGGTAGGCGAGCAGGAACGCCGCCGGAACCCCCGACGAGCGGGCGACGGCGAAGTGGCGATGCCAGAAGAAGGTCAGGCGCTCGGTCAGGGGATTGGCGGCGCGGGCCATCGTGTCGAGCCACTCCATGATGAGCTCGTCGCTGCTGGCCAGCGGGTCGATCGGCTGGTTGCCCTGGGAGAGCGGCGGGGTGGTCGTCGGCGCGAGGCTCTGGGTCTGGGTGAGGAAGAAGTCGACGAGGTCGCCGACCTCCTTGCCGACCCAGGCGGAGCGCTCGACATCGGTCGCGCCGAACCCGGCGCGCCACCAGAGGCGGTCGACCATCGCGGCCGTCATCGGGTTGGCGACGACGCCCGGCGCGGGCGGCCCGGGTGGGCCGGCCGCCGGCGCGGGCTGGCCGGGCGCCGGGGCGCCGGGAACCGGCGAGCCGGGGGCGGGACCCGCCGGGGTCCGCACCGTCAGCCGGTGGCTCGGAGGCCCGGCCGGCCCGCGGGCGGGCACGGTCCGGACGGTGTAGACGTAGGTCGTCGACGGCTGGACGCCGGTGTCGGTGAGCCCGAGCCCCCGGGGGAACCCGACGCGGCGGCCGCCGCGGAGGACCTCGTAGCGCCGCCCCTTGGCGGCCGGGCGCGGTGCCCGCCAGGCGAGCGTCACGGCGTGGGCGGTCACCTTCGCCGCCCGGAGGCGACTCGGCGGGGGCGGGCCCTTGACGGAGCGACGGACGACGGCCGCCGCCGCGCCGATCGCCGCGGCGGGGGTCGTCGGGCTCACGGGGAGCCGGCTTCGCAGGTTTGGTCGTGCACCTTTGGCCCTCACCCTTCGTGTCGGCCCCCGGCGCCCGCGGCTTGAGCCGGCGCCGCCCCGCCGGACGACCGGCCGAACCGGCCGCGGCCTAGAATCCCCGCATGCCCCGACCGCGGCGCCCGAGCCTGCGGACCAGCGCCCTCTTCTACGTGGGCGCCCTGTCGCTCCACGAGCTCCGCTACCTGGTCGGCTGGGGGGCGGGCGCCGAGCGGGCGCTGGGCCACCAGGGCCACGCCTACCTGGCCTACGCGATGCCCTGGGCGGTCGCCCTGGCCGCCGCCGGCCTGGCCCAGGTCGTGCGCCGGCTCCCCCGCCGGCGGGGCGAGGGGCCCGACCGCCGCGGCCGCCGTCCGGCGACGGGCGCCTGGCTGGTGGCGAGCGCCGGACTCCTGGCCGTCTACGCCGCCCAGGAGACGGTGGAGGGCCTGCTGGCCCCCGGGCATCCGGCCGGCCTGGCCGGGGTGTTCGGGCACGGCGGCCTCGTCGCCGTGCCGCTGGCCCTGGCCATCGGCGGCCTGATCGTGCTCACCGAGCGCGGGGCCCGAGCCGCCCTGGGCTCGCCGTCGCGCCTCGGCCGGGCGCTCGGCCTCTGGATCGCCGGCCCGCCGGCGCCGCCGCCCCGCGCGCCAGCCCGGCGCCGCCGGCGGACGGCGGACGTCCTGGCGATCAACCTCGCCGGGCGGGCACCGCCGGCCCCCGCCTGAGCAGTCCGCAAGTCAGGGGCGGCATCCGGCCGCCGGGCGAACGTCACCTCGGAGGGACCAGAAAATGCGAAGCACCCAGCGCATCGCCGTGCTCGTGGGCGCGGCCGTCGTCCTCGTCATCGGATTCGTGATCGCCAACTCGGGCGGGTCGAGCAAGAAGACGCCCGCGGTCGTGCGCCACTTCAGCGTGGTCGTGGCCGCCGGCCGGCCGGTCGGGGGGATCAAGCCGCTCACCGCGACCAAGGGCGACACGATCGATCTGACCGTCAAGTCGAACGTCGCCGACGAGATCCACATCCACGGCTACGACTTCCACAAGAACGTCAGAGCCGGCGGGAGCGTGATGTTCAGCTTCAAAGCGACGATCGACGGCAACTTCGTGATCGAGCTCGAGCAGCGGGCCGAGCAGATCGCGGCCTTGACGGTCAAGCTGTGAGACGCCGGGCGATCCTGGCCGCCGGGGCGACGGCGGCCGCCCTCCTGCTGGCGCCGGCGCCGGCCCTGGCCCACGGGCTGGTCGGCAAGACCGACCTGCCGATCCCGCGGTGGCTGTTCGCCTGGGCGGCGGCCGTCGTGCTCGTGGTCTCGTTCGTCGCCCTGGCCACCCTCTGGCCGAAGCCGCGCCTGGCCAACCTCCGGGAGCGCGCGCTCGGCCGCTACCCGCGCCTCCTCGACCCGGTGTGCGGCCTGGTCGGGGTCGCGCTCTTCGCCGTGGTCGTCTACGCCGGGTTCGCCGGCAAGCAGGAGGCGACGGCGAACATCCTCCCGACCTGGATCTACGTGATCTTCTGGGTCGGCCTGGCCTTCGCGAGCATCCTCTTCGGCGATGTCTTCCGCGCCTTCAACCCGTGGCGGGCGGCGGCGCGGGCGGCGGCGCGGGCGCTCCCGGCCCGCAGCCAGCCGCTGCCCTACCCGGCCTGGCTCGGACGCTGGCCGGCCGTGCTCGGGATCTTCGGCTTCGCGTGGCTCGAGCTGGTCTACGAGAACAAGGACGCCCCCCGGACGCTGGCCATCCTCGCCGTCGCCTACGCGGTGGTCCAGCTCGTCGGCATGAGCCTCTACGGGATCGAGGTCTGGGAGTCCCGGGCCGACGCCTTCGCGGTCTACTTCGGCCTCCTCGCCCGCCTGGCGCCGGTGCGGTGGGCCGGCGGGCGGGTCTGCCTGCGACCGCCGTTCGTCGGGGCGGCCGGCCTCGAGATCGCCCCGGGGACCGTCGCCCTGCTGGCGACGATGATCGGGTCGACGAGCTTCGACGGGTTCTCGAACGGGGCCGTGTGGGTCGGGTCGAACGGCCTGTTCAGCAAGCTCCAGAGCCTGTTCACCGGGGTCGGGCTGTCGGTGAACACGGCGAGCGAGCTGGCCAGCACGGTCGGCCTGCTCGGGATGATCGGGGTGATCGGGGGCCTCTACCGGCTGGGGATCCTCGGGATGCGCTCGATCGGGGGCAAGCGGTCGGCGCGCGAGCTCTCGGAGCTGTTCGTCCACTCGCTGGTCCCGATCGCCGCGGCCTACGTGATCGCCCACTACTTCTCGTTCCTCGCCTACCAGGGCCAGGCGCTCGGCTACCTCGCGTCGGACCCGCTCGGGACGGGGGCGAACCTGTTCGGGACGGCGAACACGACGATCGACTACGGGATCGTGGCCAGCAACACGATCTGGTACGTCCAGGTGGCGGCGCTGGTGATCGGCCACGTGGCCGGCCTGATGCTCGCCCACGAGCGGGCGCTGATCGTCTACCGGCGCCCGAGCGAGGCGACCCGGTCGCAGTACTGGATGCTCGCGGTGATGGTCGGCTTCACGAGCCTCGGACTCTGGATCCTCTCCTCGACCCAATGACCCCGATCGCGATCGCGATCACGATCAGGCGGCGGCGCCGTCGCCGCGGTCGAAGTAGGCGGCGTTGATCTGGATGTAGGAGTTCCACTCGTCGGGGAGCTGGTCCTCGGCGAAGCAGGCGTCGACCGGGCAGGCCTCGACGCAGGCGTCGCAGTCGATGCACTCCTCGGGGTCGATGTAGAGCATCTCGGCGGCGTCGTATCCCGGCTCGTCGGGGGTCGGATGGATGCAGTCGACCGGGCATACCTCGACGCAGGAGTTGTCCTTGGTGCCGATGCACGGCTCGGCGATCACGTAGGCCATTGCAGTTCTGGTTTCCTGTCCTCGGGGTCCGTTGCGGCTAATTATTACGGGTCGCCCGGGCCGCGCCGGGGGCCGCCGGCCGGGCGGGGGGCGGGTAGGCTTCGAACGATGCTGTTGCTGACCGGCGCCACCGGCCTCGTCGGCCGGGCGCTGCTGCGTCGCCTGACCGCGGGGGGAACGCCGGTGCGCTGCCTGGTCCGCGACCCGCGCCGGCTCGGGCGCGAGCGGGTGCGCGTGCAGATCGCGCTCGGCGACCTGGCCGATCCGCAGTCGTTTCGCAACGCCCTGCGCGGGGTCGACGTGGTCGTCCACCTGGCGGCGACGATCCGCGACCAGCCGCGGGGGTCGATCGAGGAGCTCAACGGGATCGCCACCTGGCGGATGGTCGAGGCGGCCGGGCGGGCGGGGGTCGAGCGCTTCGTCTTCTTCAGCGCCCTCGGGGCCTCGACCCACGACCGCACCCGGCTGCTGCGGGCCAAGGCGGTGGCCGAGCAGGCGGTGGGCGCCGGGCCGGTCGGGTCGCTGATCGTGGCACCGTCGCTGATCTACGCCCCGGGCGACCGGTGGTTGCGGATGCTCGGGCGCCTCGCGCTCCTCCCGGTGATGCCGATCTCGGGCCGGGGGCGGGCGACCTTCCAGCCGATCTGGGCCGAGGACGTAGCGGAGTGCGTGATCCGCCTGCTGGCGACCGGGGCGCGCGGGCGCTGCGAGCTGGCCGGGCCGGAGACGCTCAGCCACGAGTCGATCGTGCGGCTGGCGCTGCGGGCGTCGGGGCGGCGCCGGCCGGTCGTCCACGTGCCGACCCGGGTCGTCTCCGGCGCCCTGCGCGCGGTCGAGGCGCTCGGCAAGAGCCGGGCCTTCGCCACCTGGGACGAGGCCGAGCTGCTGGAGGTCTCGATGACCACGCCGAACGGGAGCGCGGACGCCGAGCGCCTGGGCGTCTACCCCCGGCCGATGGGCGCCGTGCTCGGGGCTTAGATCCGGATTTCTCGGAGCGGGACCGCCCGCCAGCGGGGGTGGCCGGGTCAGGCGAGGCGGGGCCGGCGGTCGGCCCAGGGCTGGGCGGCCTCGAGCTGGGCGGCGAGCGCGAGGAGCGGCCCCTCGCCGGCCGGGCGTCCGACGAGCTGGACGGCGAGCGGGAGCCCGTCGTCGCCCGCGAAGAGGGGGAGCGAGACGGCGGGCTGGCCGGTGGCGTTGAAGATCGGGGTGAACGGGGTGAAGTAGCCGGAGCGGCGGAAGGTCTCGAGCGGGTCGGGGGCGGCGGGGTCGAGGGCGCCGATCGGGAGCGGGCGGAGGGCAAGCGCCGGGGTGAGGAGGGCGTCGTAGGGGTCGAGGAAGGCGACGAGCTGGCGGGAGATCTGCTGGAGCTGGGTCTCGAGCACGCGGAACTGGACGGCGGTCAGGCCCTGGGACATCTCCCAGAGGGCCCAGCTCATCGGCTCCATGTCGTCGGCGGCGGGGACGAAGCGGCCGGCGACGAGCGCGGAGAAGTGGATCCCGAGGGAGACGTGGGCGGCGAAGTAGGCGCCGAAGAGGTCGCCGATCCCGTCGAGCTGCCAGGGCGGGGCGACCTCCTCGACCCGGTGGCCGAGGTCCTCGAGCAGGCGCCCGGCGCGCAGGGTGGCGGCGACGGCGGCCGGGTCGACGGGGGCGTCCGCGAGCGGCGGGGAGGTGGTGAGGGCGATGCGCCGGGGCCCGGCGGTCCGGGCGGCGGCGGCGGCGAAGGGCTCGGGCGGGGGCGGGGCCCACGACCAGTCGCCGGTCTCGTAGCCGGCCAGGAGGTCGAGCAGGGCGGCGGTCTCGGCCACCGTCCGGGTGAGGACGCCGTCGGAGACGAGCGCCGAGTCGCCGAGCTCGGGGGCGCTCGACGTGCGGTTGCGGGCCGGCTTGAGGCCGACGAGGCCGCAGCAGGCGGCGGGGATCCGGATCGAGCCGCCGCCGTCGTTGCCGTGGGCGAGGGGGACCATCCCGGAGGCCACCGCCGCGGCCGAGCCGCCCGAGGAGCCGCCCGGCGTTCGCCCGGCGTCCCAGGGGTTGCGCGTGGGGCCGAAGATGGCCGCCTCGGTGACCGGGAGGATGCCGTACTCGGGGAGCGTCGTCGTGCCGACGATGACGAAGCCGGCGGCGCGGAGCCGGCGGACGACGTTGTGGTCGTAGGGGGCGACGAAGCCCTCCATCAGCCGGCAGCCCTGGGTCAGGCGCAGGCCGGCGACCGCCCGGTTGTTCTTGATCGCGATCGGGACCCCGGCGAACGGGCGCGGGTCGCCGGGGGCGATCGCCGCGGCGGTCGCGAGAGCGCCGTCGGCGTCGACCTGGGCGAAGGCATGGAGGGCGGGGTCGAGGGCGGCGATCCGCTCGAGCGAGGCGCCGACCAGCTCGGTGGCCGAGATCTCGCCGGCGTGGACCAGGGCCGCGAGAGCGGCGACTCCGCGGAACATGAGGTCTTCGGGCACGGCTCTCCTCCGGGCGGCGGGGGCGGGATCCTATCCTTCGGGTGAACCGATCCACCGCCGAAAGCGAGCCATATGCCCGAAGTTCAGTCCGGCCTGGAGGGCGTCGTCGCCTTCGCCACCGAGATCGCCGAGCCCGACCGGACCGGCGGGTCGCTGCGCTACCGGGGCATCGACATCGAGGATCTCGTCGGGACCGTGCCCTACGAGCAGGTCTGGGGCCTCCTCGTCGACGGGACGCTCCAGCCCGGGCTGGCGCCGGTCGAGCCCCATCCGCTCGCCGTTCACTCGGGCGACGCCCGCGTCGACGTGCAGGCCGGGCTGGCCATGCTCGCTCCGGCCTGGGGCCTCGGTCAGCTGATCGACATCTCCGACGACCAGGCCCGCGACGATCTCGCCCGGGCCTCGGGGACGGCCTTCTCGCTCGCCGCCCAGTCGGCCCGGGGACCGGGGCGCCCGGCGGTGCCGGCGACCGCGATCGAGGAGGGGCGCGGGCTGGCCGAGCGCTTCCTCGTCGCCTGGCGCGGCGAGGTCGACCCCCGGGACGCGCGGGCGCTCGACGCCTACTGGGTCGCGGCGGCCGAGCACGGGATGAACGCGTCGACCTTCACCGCGCGGGTGGTCGCCTCGACCGGCGCCGACGTGGCCGCCAGCCTCTCGGCGGCGGTCGGCGCCCTCTCGGGCCCGCTCCACGGGGGCGCTCCGGCCCGGGTGCTGAGGATGCTCGAGGAGGTCGAGCGGATGGGCGACGCCGAGCGCTGGGTGGCCGGGGCGCTCGACCGCGGGGAGCGGCTGATGGGCTTCGGCCACCGGATCTACCGGGCCGAGGATCCCCGGGCGCGGGTGCTGCGGCGGGCGGCGGCCGAGCTCGAGTCGCCCCGCTTCGAGGTGGCGGCGGCGCTCGAGCGGGCGGCCCTGGCCGAGCTCCGGGCCCGGCGGCCCGACCGGGTGCTGGCCACCAACGTGGAGTTCTGGTCGGCGGTGATCCTCGACCTCGCGCGGGTCCCGGCCGAGCTCTTCACGTCGATGTTCGCGTGCGCGCGGGTGGCCGGCTGGTCGGCCCACGTCCTCGAGCAGAAGCGGGAGGAGCGGCTGATCCGCCCGACCGCCGTCTACGTCGGCGAGCCGCAGCGCCCGCTGGCGGGAGCGGGAGCGTAATCTCGGCTCAACCTCGACTTGACCCTCGCCTTAGCCGCCGGCCCTACCTTGGGGGACGCGTCCGGTCGGCCAGTAGCCGGGCGCGGATGTGCGGGGGGCCGCAGGACCCGCCCCCCGGGAAGGTTCTTCAAGCAAGGAGCTCTCATGAGCAAGACGACGCGCGACGTGATGACCCCCGGGCGGATCGCCGACGGCGAGCTGTGCGCCGGAGCGGTCGCCGCCGACGACTACGTCGACGAGGCCCTGCGGGCGATCGTCGAGCGCCACGCCGACCGGCTGGCCGTGGTCGACGGGCGGGAGATCGTGGGCAGCGTGACCTCGGGCGCCCTGGCCATCTCGATCGAGGACACGCGGACGTGGAGCGCCCTCTGCAAGTGAGCTCGGCTCACTTGCCCTGGACGTAGACCAGCCGCCCGTCGGAGAGCTGGTAGACGGCGCCGACCTTCTTGCCCGACCCGGCGACCGACTTGCCGGTGAGCTGGACGGTCTTGATCTGGTCGCCGGTCTTGGTGATGATCGTCTGGCCGGTCGGCGAGGTCCGCAGGACGGTGACGTTGGTGCGGGTCAGGAGGTCGGTCAGGTTGACCGACTGGAGGGCGGCGAGCAGGAAGGCCACGGCGAGGACGATGCCGAGGTCGAAGAGGTTGACGAGGCCGTCGAGCGGATCCCCGCCGCGATCGCCCCGGCGCTGGGCGCGCGGGGTGACCCGGGTCCTCACGCCTCGTCCTCTTCGATCAGCTCGGTGACCACGAACTCGAGGTCGGAGAGGTCCTGGGCGTAGAGGCGGTCGCGGACCAGCGAGATGGTGAAGGCGACGGCGCCGATCAAGAGGCCGAGGACGGTGACGCTGAAGGCGACGCGGAGGTTGTCGGAGAGCTCCTTGACGTTGCCCTTGGCCAGGCCGGAGAGAGCCGGGGAGAGGGGGATGAGCGTGCCCATCAGGCCGAGGGCCGGGCCGAAGCGCACGAGCATCCGCGTCCGCTCGAGGCGCCGGAGCGACCCGAGGTCGAAGTCGGCCAGGCTCTTGGCCATCCGATCGCCCGCCTTCGGGTGACCCCAGTAGCCGACGAGCTGGTAGAGGGCCTCGGCCATCGGCCCGCTCGAGGCGACCGCGCCGAGGGCGCGGGCGGCGGCCGGGGCATCGTCGAGGAGGAGGGCCGACCGGGCGGTCTTGGACGCCTGTTCGAGGCCGCGGGCGTTGGCGCGCCGGCGGCGGCGGGAGAGCTCGACCGAGAAGGTGCCGAGGTCGAAGAGGACGAAGATCAGGGCGCAGATCGCGGCGACGAAGACCGGCACGCGGAGCGCGTTGGCGATCTGGAAGAGGAAGTCCTCGATGCTGGCAACGGCGATCATGCGGGGCGGAGGGTGACGCGTCGGCGCTCGGCGAGGCCGCCTAGGGTAACGATCGCCAGCGCGAGCGCGATGCCGGCGATCGCCGCCGGAAATCCGCCGGACCCGCCGACGCTCTTGTGGGCCGCCCCGGGGCTCCCGGCCGGGGGCGGGGGCGAGAGCCGCAGGTCGAGGGGCGAGCCGATGTCGGCGAGGAGGATGCCCTGGACGGGCTGGCTGGCGGCGACGGCCGGCTTGGCGGCGGCCTTGGCGGCGGCGCCGGGGGCCGTCGCCTTGCGGGCGACCGGCTGCTTGGGGGCGGGCTTGGGCTGGGTCACGCCCTTGCCGCCGCCGGTGTTGTTGCCGCCGCCGGTGCCGCCCTTGCCGCTGCCCGAGCCGCCGGCGCCGCTGCCGGTGGCGTTCGTGGTGCCGAGGCCGGTCCCGGTGGCCGTCCGGTGGGGATGGCCGACGTGGACGGTCACCGAGGCCTGCCCGCGCGAGCCCTGGCTGGTCACCGTGACCACGGCCAGGTAGTCGGCGTCGGTCGCGTACGCGTGGTCGGGGGAGGACCCGAGGGCGCTGGCGCCGTCCCCGAAGCTCCACGAGTAGTCGAGCTGGGCGCCGCTGGCCGGGGGATTGGCGACGAGCGCCTGGAAGGACACCGTCTGCCCGGCGGGCAGCTGGGTCGGGGTGGCGAGCGCGGTGACCTGGAGCTCCGAGTCGGTGGCCGTGGTGGTGGGGGTCGGCGCGCTCGTGTCGGTGACGAAGACGTCGATCGGCTGGCCGGCGGGCGTCTGGATGTAGTCGCCGGCGTTGACGTCGTGGGCGTCGCGGGTCGGCCGGAAGAAGCGGGTCGAGCCGTTGCTCGCGGTGAACAGGGCGGGGCCGTCGGGGAAGCTCGACGGATCGGCGATGTCGATCGGCGAGAGGCTGACGTTGCCGACCGTGACGCCGCTCACCGTGCCCGGGGAGAGGCCGGCGGCGGCGAGCGCCTCGGAGACGGTCATGCCGCTGAGCGTGATTCGCCGGCTCTGGCCGGGCGCCGAGCGCAGGGTGTAGGTCCCGGAGGCGCCGGGGGTGACCGGGACGGTGACGATGCGCGCGCCGATGTGAAGGCGCACGCTGGCGTCGGCGCTCGCGGCGGCGGCGAGGGCGAGGAGGGCGACGAGGAGCGCGCCCAGGCGCCGGGGCGCGCGCGGGCGCGCGCCGCGGCGGGGCCGGGCGATCGAGGGGGTGATCGGCATACCTCTCAAGAATTCAAGCATCGACATAACGCGCGGGTTCTTTACCCGGCTGCCCCCCGGCCCAGGCTCTACCCAAGCTTATCGGCGTAGATTCCCCGTGGTGGACCTCGCCGGCATGCGCACGCAGTACGAGCCGGCGCATCCGCTCGAGGCGGAGGACCTGGCCGGCGATCCGATGACCCAGCTCGGGCGGTGGCTCGAGGAGGAGGTGGCGGCCGGGGCGCCGAGCGCGAACGCGATGCTCGTCTCGAGCGTCGACGACGCCGGGGCGCCGCAGTCGCGCTACGTCCTGCTCCGGGGGCTCGACGACCGGGGCCTGCGCTTCTTCACCAACTACCGGAGCGCCAAGGGCCGCCAGCTCGACGCCCACCCGCGGGCGGCGCTGGCCTTCGGCTGGCCCGAGCGCCACCGCCAGGTCCGGGTGACCGGCCCGGTCGCGCGCCTGGCCGCAGCCGAGAGCGACGCGTACTTCGCCGCCCGGCCCCGGGCGACCCAGATCGGGGCCTGGGCGTCCGCGCAGAGCGAGGTGATCGGCGATCGGGGCGAGCTCCTGCGCCGGGTCGAGGCGGCGGAGCGGCGCTACGCCGGCGGGCCCGTCCCGCGGCCGGCTCACTGGGGCGGGTACCTCGTGACGCCGGAGGTCGTCGAGTTCTGGCAGGGCCAGCCGGACCGCCTCCACGACCGGTTCCGCTACCGGGTCCGGGCGGGCGGCGGCTGGGTCCTCGAGCGCCTCAGTCCCTGAGCTCAAGTCGCTCGCCCGCGCGGCCGATGGAAGAGGCAGAGGGACCGCCAGGAACGGCGGTCCGGCGCGGCCGGCCGAGTGCGGGCGGCGCCGACAAGCGAAGACGCGCCGACCCGCCCGGAGACGGCGGCGCAGCGGGGACCGCCGTGACGAAGCGCCTGATCGGAGTGAGCCAGATGACCCGGAGGTGGCGGGTGGGACTCGTGGTGGTCGGGCTGGTCGTGCTCGGTGGAGCCCCGACGGCCGAGGCGGCCAAGCCGCACTCGACGCACGGGGTGGTCGTCCACCTGCGCAGCGCCGATCGGGCCATCGCCCGCCTCGTCGCCGGGCCGGCCGGCCCGGCGGCCGGGATGTACCTGGCCCGGGCCGATCAGCAGGCGCGGCTGGCCGCCGGCATCGCCCGGTCGATCGTCCTCGCCGGCCACGGCGGGGCGAGCGGCGAGCGGGCGGCGACCGTCCTCGGGCTGTTCGCCGACCACCAGACGAGCGAGGCGCAGACGCTGACCAGCGTGCTCGGATCGGTCCGACCCGAGCTCCAGGCCGACGTCGCGCGGGCGATCTCGGCGGACACCGGCGGCCGGGGCGTCGTCCTCGGGATGCTGAGCGGACTGCTCCCGACGCTCTCGGCCAAGGCCCAGCCGATCTTCGGCCAGGTCGTGACCCTCGAGTCGAGCCAGGGCGCCCAGGTCCCGGTCGAGCTGGCCGGGGTGCTCGGGGGGAGCGCCCTCCCGTGCTCGGCGACCGGCGCGGTCCAGCAGGCGCTCGTCGTCTCGACCCAGGCCTTCCAGCTCGGGCTGGCCAACCTCGGCCCGGCGCTCGCCCTGGTCCCGCCCCGGGTCCGGGCGCAGGTGCAGAGCGAGATCGACGGCATCCCCGCCCTCCTGCGTCACATCGAGGAGCAGCTGGCGAGCGCCGTGCCCTGCTCGGGCGGACCGGCGGCGCCGGGCCAGGCGCCGGTGGCGGCGATCCAGGCGCCGGCCCTCCTCGGCGGGATGACCGAGCTGATCGACGGGATCCTCGGCCGGTTGCTCCCCGGACTGGGCGCCGGCCGGACGCCGGCGCCGGTCGCCGCTCCGGCCCCCCTCGCCGGCCTCCTCGGCGGCGTCGGCAGCCTCTTCGGGAGCCTCCTGCCGCATCTGGGCTAGTGACCGAGCGCGCGTCGCTGCTTGTGCCCACATCCGACCCTTCCGTCATGTGTCACGTGAGGTCAGGCTGAGTTCCTAGTGTGCGGTGAGTACGCGGCGGCCGCCGTCGGGGTCTTTTCGCAGCGCCCATCAGCCGGAACCGCCCTCCCCCACTCGCTCGGCATACCCGCCTGAGCCGCGCCATCCGCGCCACCGGGGGGCGGCTCAGTCCAGGCCCGCGCTCCCGGGCTGTGTCGAACTCTCGGGGACGCCGGTGGGGAGCCCGATGGCGGGCACTTTCGCCCGGGGGTTCCCGGTCAGGCGCTCCCAGTCAACCTCTAGACCGACCGATTCGGAATCGCTCGTCTAGTGGTCCGTCCAGCAAGTTCCTGCCCCATTGGGCGGGCCCGGATGACCGCGTGGCGGCGTCCTCGAAGCTCGGAATACGTCCAGTATGCCGCCGCTTCTGCGTCCTGGCCACGCGGCCCCCGGACCTCGCCGAATGGCACACGAACTTACCGGACGAACCACTAGGCGGCCGGGGCGGCGCCGCGGAGCGCGGCCCGCCGGGCCTCGTCCCAGGGCTCGCGCTGGCGGGCGCGCCGGCGCTCGGCGCCGATGTCGAGGCTCGGGAGGTTGCGGTCGAGCCAGCCGGGCAGCCACCAGGTGAAGCGGCCGCCGGCGCGGAGCGCGGCCGGGAGGAGGAAGAGGCGGACGATCGTCGCGTCGAGCAGGACGGCGATGGCCAGGCCGACGCCGAGCTGGCGGATGGTGGCGACGTCGGCGGTGGCGAAGACGAGGAAGACGCCGGCCATGATCGCCGCGGCCCCGGTGATCACCCGGGCGGTCCGGGCCACCCCGTAGGCGATCCCCTCGCGGAGGTCGCCGGTCTGCAGCCAGCCTTCGCGCATCCGCATGAGGACGAACACCTGGTAGTCGATCGAGAGCCCGAAGATGACCGTGAACATCGCGCTGACCGCGACGGCGTCGACGTAGCCGGGGCCGCCGAGGATCGGGTGGGCGCCGCCGGTCAGGAGGGAGAGGGCGCCGAAGGCCGCGCCGACCGTGGCGAGGTTGAGGGCGACCCCGACGAACGGGACGAACAGGGACCGGAAGATCGGGATCAGGACGAGGAAGGTGACGAGGACGAGCACCCCGATCAGGTAGCCGATCCGGCGCTGGCTGGCCCCGGCGTAGTCGAGTAGCTCGGCGGCGGGTCCGCCGAGCGCGGTCTCGGCGCCGGCTTGGCGGCCCAGCGTGTGGGCGATCTCCTCGAGCCGGCCGCGGAGGGCGCGGGTGGCCGGGTCGGCGACGTTCGAGCGGGGGACGATCAGGAGGCGGGCGGCCTGGCCGTCGCGCTGGATGTTGAGGGCGAAGGCCAGGCCGGAGCGCTGGTTCTGCCGGGCGCCGTCGAGAGCGGCGAGGACGAGGTAGCCGGAGGTGAACACGCCGGGCGTGCGGGCGAGGAAGGAGAAGAGGGCCGAGGCGTCGGGGATCAGCTTGCGCTCGCGGCTGGCGCTCTGGCGGCCGGTGTTCAGGGCGCTGACCAGGCCCTGCGTCTGCTGCTGGCCGGTGGTCAGGCCGTTGACGAGGCCGCCGGCGCCGCCCCGGAGGCCGGCGAGCTGGGCGCCGAGGGCGGTCGTCCCGTCGGAGAGCCGCGTCAAGCCGGCGACCAGGGCCGTGTCGCCCCGGGCCAGGCGCCCGATCCCCCCGGCGAGCTGCCCCTCCGCCTGGCGGAGGCGGACGAGCCCGTCGCGGAGGGCCTGGGCGCCGGTGCTGAGCTGGACGGCGGCCATGCCCAGGGTGGTGACCGCCCCGGCCAGGTTGGTCAGGTCAGCGGCGGCCTGGCGCTCCTGGTCGGCGAGGCTCCGCAGCTGGGAGGGGACGGTCGGCCCGCCGGCGGTGCCGTTCAGGCTCGACCTGGCCTGGGAGACCGCGGCGGCGGCGGCCGAGTACTGGGGGTCGAGGCGGCCGGCGCTCATCGCCTGGAGGGCGCTGGCCGCGGCCGCCAGCTGGGCGCGGGCGGCGTCGATCGGGTCGGCGAGGCCGGTGGCGGCGGCGGCGCCGGTCTTCAGCTGGGCGGCGCTAGCGCCGAGTCGGGTCGAGAGCTGGCCGGCGATCGAGAGCCCGGTGTCGATGCTCGAGGCCAGCTTGGCGGCCCCGGCGGCCGCGGTCGCCCCGCCACGGGCGATCCGGGAGGCGGCGGTCTGGGCGCTCCCCAGGCCGCGATCGATCTGGCCGGCGCCGCCGGCGGCGCTCCGGAGCCCGGCCTGGAGCTGGGCGACGGCCGCGGTCCCGCCGCCGCTCTTGTTGAGCAGCGCGGTGATCGCCGTCGAGGCCGAGGCGAAGCCGGTCTGGACGCGCTGGGCCCCGGCCGCGGCCTGGCCGAGGCTGGCGACGAGACCCTTGACCTCGGTCGCCGTCTGCCGGAGGTTGATGTCCGCCTTGCGGACGTCGCGGCGGGCGTTCAGGAGCGGCCGGGCCTGCCGGGCGAGCGCCCCCGGACCGAGGACGCCGGTGACGTCCGGGTCGCGGCGGATGGCGCGCTGGGCGCGGGCCAGGGCGTCGAGCCGCGGCTGGGTGGTGATCGTCCCGTTGGTGACGACGCCGATCACCTCGAACGGCGACGCCCACCCGGATCCGACGATCCGGCTGAGCTCGTTGAAGTCGTTGCGGGCGGCGCTCCCCGGCGGGAGCTGGCGGGCGTCGGGCGGCCCGGTGGCCAGCGAGAGGGCGGGGACGGCGAGGATCAGGAGGCCGACGGCGACGATCGCCTCGACGACCATCGGGCGGCGGAGGCTGCGCTCGGCGAAGTGCGCCCAGAACCCGGGGCCGGCGGTGTCCCGCCGGACCAGGCGGTGGCGGCGGACGCGGGGGCCGAGGAGGACGAGGGCGGCCGGGGCGGCGACGACGGTGCCGAGGACACCGACCACGACGACGACGACGACGCCGAGGACCGCCGAGAGGAGGAGGGTCCCGGCGGAGACGACGAGGGCGCAGAGCATGGCCACGCCGACCGCGGCCCCGGCGAAGGCGACCGTCCGCCCGGCGCGGACGGCGGACGCGGTGGCGGCGCGCCGAACGGATTGGGGATCGGCCGCGTCGCCGAGCTCGTCGCGGAAGCGCGAGACGACGAGCAGCGAGTAGTCGACGCCGAGGGCGAGGCCCATCATCGAGGCGAAGCTGATCGCCGCCTCGGTGATCGGGAAGATCCGACCGAGGAGGGCGATCAGCCCGAAGCCGGCGAGGACGGTCCCGGCGCCGAGGAGGGCCGGGATGGCGGCGGCGGCGACCGAGCCGAAGACGAAGAGGAGCACGACGGCGATGATCGGGATGGCGATCAGCTCGGCCCGGTGGACGGCGGCCACGGAGGACGCCTCGAGCTGGTCGCCGATGGCGGCCAGACCGGAGACGTGCGCGCGGATCGGGCGGCGGGTTATGCGGTCGATCGTCTGGCGGATCCGCGGCTCGATCGAGCTGAGGGAGTTGACCGGGGTCGAGTCGACCGAGACGACGATCAGCCCGGCGGTCGGGCTCGGGCGGAGCTGGCGCGAGCCGGGCTGGTTGTCCCAGGGGGAGATGACCCGGGCGTCGGGGAGGGCGGCGAGGGCCGCGCTGAGGGCCCGACCCTGGCGGTCGAGGGCGGCGGCCGGTCCCTCGAGCAGCACCGGGACGGTGACGCTGCGGCCGAAGCGCTGGTCGAAGAGCTGGAACTCGCGGGCCGACTCGGACCCGGCGACGCCGAGCGTGCTGGCCGAGAGGTAGGTCTGGACGGAGAGGCCGAGGACGGCGAGGACGGCCGTGACGAGCAGCCAGGCGATCAGGGCCGCCCGGGGGCGGCGAACGCCGAGGGTGAGCAGCGCCCGCAAGCTAGCGCGCCCGAGCGGGCGGCGTGCGGCTGGTCTCTCTAGGCCCCATCAGGCACCAGCCGCAGGGTATTCGACCGGGCGGGGCCGGAGACCGGTGGTGCAGCGGGCGGGCGTGTCCTTTGCGATAATCCGGCGTCCCCCGGCCTGGGGCCCGAGCTTTTTCAAGGAAGAGGAGCATCACCGTGCAACGAGTCCTGACCGCGATGGCGACCGTCGGCGTAGGCCTCTGGGCGGCCCTCCCCGCCGCCGCAGACACGGCCACCCCGGGCACGGTGGTGGCCCAGCCGAGCAACGCCGGGGCCCCGTCGCACCTGGTGATCGACGCGAAGGGAACCGGAGCCGGGTTCGGCGGGGTCTTCCCGACCGGCGTCACGCTCCTCGTGTACAAGGGGTTCGGGCTCGACCTGGCGGCGGCCGGCCGGTGCAACGACGCCGACGCGGGGGCGGGCACCTGCCCGACGAGCAGCCAGATCGCCACGGGCGTGGTCTCGGGGAGCGCGAGTCTGGCCGGCCTGTTCTCGACGCCGGTCACGGCGCCGATCGGCGTCTTCCTGGCCAACGCGAGCAACGGCGACCTGGCTGACGTGGTCGTCGAGGTGGCGGTCCAGGGGACGATCCAGTCGGCCCGGGGCCAGCTGATCGGGGTCAACGACCCGACCTTCGGCTACGCGTTCCGCTTCGACCCGCTGCCGACGGTGACCGCCCCGGCCGGGACGACGGTGACCCTCAACGAGTTCAGCCTCGACGTCGGGGCGAGCGCCACCGGACCCGGGACGACGCCGGCGCCCAAGCCGAAGCCGAAGCTGAAGCCGTGCCGGAAGGGCTACCACCACAACAGCAAGAACAAATGCGTCAAGAACAAGCCGAAGAAGAAGAAGGTCACCAAGAAGAAGCCGGCCAGGAAGGCGAGCGCCCCGGGGGCGAGCGCCGCGGCTACGGTGACCCACAACCTGATCACCAACCCGGCGACCTGCTCCGGCTCGTGGCCGACCCAGCTCCAGGTCCGCTACCCCGACCACACCCAGACGCTCGACGCGGCGATCGGCTGCACGCCATAGCGGCGGGCCGGGCCGGCGGTTCCGTGGGGGTCCCGCCGGTCCGGCCCGATGCGACGCGCGCCGCGGGCTAGGAGACCCGCACCGCTCCGACGGCGGTCTGCGCCCTGCCGTGCCGCGTGACCACCAGCGTCAGCCCGTAGCTAGCGCCGGCACGGAGCGCGTGGGGCTGGCGCAGGGCGAACGCCGTGCTGTGCCGCGACCGAGCGATGCCCTGGCCGAGGGCGTACACCGTCTTCCCGCGGACGAGGCGGACGGCGACGCGGGCGCTGGCGCTCTTGAGCACGACGGTGGCCGTGCACTTCGTGCCGGTGATCTTGCCGCGGGTCTTGACGAGCTTGCACGTGACCTGCACGCCGCTGACGCCGATGCCCGCCGGCCCGGCCGGTCCCTGGGCGCCCGTCGCGCCCTTCGCACCGGTTGCGCCCGCCGGCCCCGCCGGTCCCGTCGATCCGGGGACCCCCGCCGCTCCGGGCGACCCCGCGGCGCCCGGCGACCCACCGGCGCCGGTGGCGCCCGCGGGGCCGACCGGACCCGCCGGTCCGGGTGTGCCGGCGGCGCCGGCCTGGTCGTTGAAGGCGCTGGGCAGGGTCGTGGTGTCGCGGTTGCCGGTCGTCGCGACCCACTGCGCCCCGTAGCGTGTACCGGCGACGAGGCCCGTCACCTGGGCGCCCGCGGCCGACCTCGCGTCGCCGGTCGCCGACTGCGGCGCGCCGCCGCCCGCCGGCGCGTAGGTCAAGGCCACCGTCGCCGGCGGGGTGGGCGCCGCGAGGTCGGCGAAGGCCGTGACGCTCGAGCCGTAGACGTTCTCGCCGTTCAGCGGCGAGGTGTCAAGGAACACCGCCGGTGAGACGGTGGTCCCGCCCGGGCTGAAATCGTCTTCGAGCTGGACACCGCCGAAGATCGGGGTGCCGGCGGGCACGGCGCCGGCGGCCGGGCACGGTCCGGTCGGGTAGAAGAAGAAGAACCCGAGCTGGAGCCACGCGCCCGGAGCGCAGTCACCGCCGGTCACCGTGAGTAGGCCCGGGTACGGGGGCGGTCCCTGCGCCTGCGTCGCGTCGATCCTCAGATGCCCGAGGTGGACCGTGGTGATCGCCACCGTCCCACCGTGCGCCCGCACCACGAGCTGGTCGCCGGCGAGGAGGTCCGGGAAGGTCGCCGTCAGCGCGCTTCCGGACGCGGTGGCCGTCCGCATGACGTCCGGGCTCCCGGAGCGCACGCGTACGACGTCATAGCTTCCGTCGGGCAGGTTGAGGCACTCGACCGACCCGGCCGTGATGTCTCCGGTGCAGACGGCCGGGGAGTAGGCGCCGGGCGACGCCGCCCGGGCGGTGATCTTGAGATTCGTCGCGTTGCCCCCGAGGTCGTTGACGGCGAACGTGCCCGTGTAGGTCACGACGTCGCTGAGGCCGATCGCCGGCGCGACGCTCGCGACGCTCGTGCCGTGCCCCGAGCTGATCGCGACGACGTCCTGGGTCGAGCCGTCGGGACGGGCGACGTGCACCGGGATCGTCGAGTTGGCGCAGGTCCCGCAGTAGATCGAAACGGTCCCGCCGTCGGCCGTCACGGTCGCCGACTCGGCAAAGCCACCGAACAGCTCCTCCTCGTCGCCGTTGGTCAACGGGTACTGAGCGTTGCCGGCCGGCGCCCCGCTACCCGCGTAGTCGACCTCGACGACGTCGTTGGAGTTGGATGGCGCGTGGGCCGGGAGCGACGCCGTCCACGATCCGTCGGCGCCGGTCGTCGCCGCCGGGGAAGTCGCGACGGTCGCACCCCCGCGCAGCAGCTTCACCGTCACCGACACACCGACCGCGCCGTTGCCGACGTCGCCGGTCACCGTCGGCGAGTACAGCGTCATCGACACCGTCGGCGCCGCCTGGGCGGCACCGGCGCCGCAGGCGACGAACGCCCCGGCGAGCAGCGCGACCGCGTGCGCTCGCCTGAAAACTGTCATTCGTGACATCCGAGAACCTCTTCCTGTTTGTGATCACCGACCCGGCACGCGGCCGGCGCGATGCTCTGGTCTCAATATCCGTCTGCACGGTGTGCGTAAGGGAGGTGAAGCAGGCGCGATGCGCGCAGGCCGCCCTGGCTCGCCGTGACCCGCAGCAGCACCACCGAACGCCCGAGGGGCGGGAGCTTGAAGACGATGCGGGCGACGCGTGCCCGGGTCGTGACCCGGCGTGTCTGGCGAAACGCGACGTGCCCGTCGCCGCCGACGGCCTGATAGGAGATCCGAACCCGGCCAGCGCCGCCTCCGGGCGGGACGTCCACGAACACCAGCAGACGCCCGCCGGCGATTCGGTGCCGGATCCGCAGGATGCGACGGCTCACGCCGGCGACGCCGCCGGCCAGGCGTGCGGCGCCGGGCGAGGAGGCCGCACTCGACGACCCGCGCGGAGCGCTCCCCGACGGCGCGAGCGGCCCCGGTGACCCGAGCCAGGCGGTGGCGGCCGCGCGGAAGGCGGCGAGCGCGGGCTTCGAGGACCCATCCGCGCGCAGGAGGCCGGTATGGAGGGCCCAGATGTCCGCCTGCCCGTCGTTCGGCTCGACGTCTCGCCAGCGGAAGGCCACGAACCCGCGCAGGCGCAACGAGTCGCGCGCCTGCGTCATCAGGACGATCGTGTCGTGCAGCGACCTCGCCTGGGACCCCTCCGACGAGGAGATCGTGACCGGCGGGCCACCCGTCGCCCAGCCGAACTCCGTCGCCCAGATCGGCCGGTCGGGATCGCCGAGGCGGTCGAGCTGCGCCCGAACCGCGCGGAGGATCGCGAGCACGCCGGCCGGACTCGAGGCGTACGGATGGATGGCGATCGTGTCGAACGTTCCGCGGGCCCCGTCCGCGTACATCGCGTCGACGAAGTCACTGATCGTCATTCCGTTGTCGGCCGCCGGGAGCCCGGCGGCGACGACCTCCGCCCGCGGGTCGGCGGCCCGGATCGCCGATCCCACGGCGCGGAGCAGGCGCACGTAGGCGGCCGGATCCGGGCCGGTCGCCCAGAAGGCGCGGATGTTCGGCTCGTTCCACACCTGCCAGCTATGGATCGGGGTGGCCGGGAGTTGCGGATGCGCGACCCAGAAGGTCCCCCCCGGTCCGTAGCGGTCGACCAGCGCCGTCGCCAGCCAGGCCATGTCGGCCGGGTCGCGCGGCGGGTACATCCCGCTCACGGCGCCGGAGGCCGCGGTGCTCCGCCAGGCCGGCGGGTCCACGAGGACCGGCAGGACGGCGAGGCCGGCGCTCGCCGCGGCACCCACGACGTCGTCGTAGACGGAGAAGTCGAGGTAGCCGGGGGCCGTCTCGATCCGCGCCCAGGAGAACGTCTCGCGCACGAGTCCGACGCCGGCACTGCGCTGAGCAGCCGCGACGGCGAGAGCGTCGACGCTGTTCGAGCGCTCGAGCTCCTCGCTGTAGACGCCGACCGAATCAGGCGCGACGGCGGCGTGCGCGAGCGGCGCACCGAGGCCGGTGGCGACGAGGACGGCGACGACACACCCGCCCATCCGCCGCCACCCCCGGTTGGTACGCCGTGTGACCCGGGGCGCACTGCCGCGGCCGTCGTCGATCGGCGCGCTCGTCTGTCGGCTAGTCACAACCAGCCCCCTTCAGACCCCCACTCAGAGGCGGTCCCACTCGCGCGTCGGATATGTCCCTGCCCCACCGAGCATGACCGGCCGATCCGAGCGATGTGTGACGCTCGTCACACTTTCAACGAATGTACGGGTCGGTCAAGACCACCACCGTCACAGCGCCGGCGAACGACGCCGCGGGCGCCGGGCGCTGGGCCCGTCGGTCCGCCGTCGCACTCCGGCGCAGGAAAGCCGGTGAGGCTGTGAGGCCTGCGCGCGGGGCCGCCCGCCGCCGCGCCCTAGCTAGCTAGACGGCGACGCCGGGGAGCCCGCCGAGGCCGGGGAGCCCGCTGCTCGAGTTGGCGCCGAACAGGCTCCCGAGCTGGGGGATGAGGCTTGTCACCTGGCTGAGCAGGCCCGACACCGGAGCGGGCACCGCGACCGGTGACGGAGTCCCGCCGGCCGCGATGCCGGGGACGAAGCTGGCGCGGAGCGACTCGGCGACCTGGGCGATCGAGTCGGTCACCGAGCCGACCGTCCCGAGCGCCGCGACGAGCGAGCCGGCGCCGGCCGTCGGACCGACGACCTGAATGGGGGACGGGCAGGCGAATGCCTGCTCGAGGGTCGCGAGCAGCGAGCTCAGCTCGGCCGGGAGGCCGCCGAGGAGAGCGGTGAACTGGCTCTGGCCGGCGGGCGCCAGGAGCGGGAGGATCGACTGGACGCGCGGGAGATCGGTCTGGACGGAGGCGAGGACGGTGGCGAAGACCTCGGTCAACGCGTCCACGGCCGGGCAGGAGATCGACCCGGCCGGGATCGGACCGGCGAGCCGGACGTGGCCGCGGCGCCTCCAGAGGTTGCGCCCTTCGCCCATGACTGTCCTTCCGTCCGCCTTGCGATTGCCGGCCTGCCCGCCAGGACGTGCACGTGCTACGGAGGCATCGGCGCAGAGCGGCCCGGCCAACCTTGGGCGATCGACCTCGCGGTCGGCGGATGGCCGCCCGAACGACGAGGGGCCCGGCGGCGGTGCCGGGCCCCTCGTCCTGCTGGAACTGCTGAGCGCGTGAGCGCTCGTTACATCATTCCGCCCATGTCGGGCATCCCGCCGTGGCCGCCGTGGCCGCCGTCGTTCTTGTCCGGCAGCTCGGCGACGATCGCCTCGGTGGTGAGGATGTTCTTGGCGATCGACGCCGCGTTCTGGAGCGCCGACCGGGTGACCATGGCCGGGTCGATGACGCCGGCGGCGACGAGATCGACGATCTCGCCGGTCGCGGCGTTCAGGCCGTGACCCTTCTTGGCCTTGCGGACGTCGTTGACCACGACCGAGCCCTCGAGCCCGGCGTTCTCCGAGATCTGACGGAGCGGCTCCTCGAGCGCCCGCAGGACGATCCGGGCGCCGGTGCGCTCGTCATCGTCGTCGTACTCGTCGATCTTGATGGCCACCGACGCCTCGAGCAGCGCGACTCCGCCGCCGGGGACGATGCCCTCTTCCAACGCGGCCCGGGTCGCCTGGAGGGCGTCCTCGACGCGGTGCTTCTTCTCGCGCATCTCGGTCTCGGTCGCCGCTCCGACCTTGACCACGGCGACGCCGCCCGACAGCTTGGCCAGGCGCTCCTGGAGCTTCTCCCGATCGAAGTCCGAGTCGGTGTTCTCGATCTCCGCCTTGATCTGGTTGATCCGGCCCTTGATGGCCGCCGGATCCCCGGCGCCGTCGACGATCGTCGTCGTGTCCTTGCCGACCACGACCCGGCGCGCCCGGCCCAGCTGCGAGACCTGCGTGTTCTCGAGCTTCAGGCCCATCTCCTCGGTGATCAGCTCGGCGTTCGTCAGGATCGCGATGTCCTCGAGCATCCGCTTGCGGCGGTCGCCGAAGCCCGGCGCCTTGACGGCCACGCCGGTGAAGGTGCCCCGGAGCTTGTTGACCACCAGGGTCGCCAGGGACTCGCCCTCGACGTCCTCGGCGATGATCAGGAGCGGCTTGCCCGACTGGATGACGGCCTCGAGGATCGGGAGGATGTCCCGGACGGAGCCGATCTTCTGGTTGGCCACGAGGACGTAGGGGTCCTCGAGCACGGCCTCCATGCGGTCCTGGTCGGTGACCATGTACGGCGAGATGTAGCCCTTGTCGAACTGCATGCCCTCGGTGAACTCGAGGTCCATGCCGAACGTCTGGCCCTCCTCGACGTTGACCACGCCGTCCTTGCCGACCTTCTCGATCGCGTCGGCGATGACGTCGCCGATGTCCTCGTCGCCGGCCGAGATCGTCGCCACCCGGGCGATCTGGTCCTTGCCGCCGACCGACTTCGAGATCGAGCCGATGTGGGCGACGACCTGGTCGACCGCGCGCTCGATGCCGCGCTTGAGGCCGAGCGGGTTGGCTCCGGCGGCCACGTTCTTGAGGCCCTGGCGGACGATCGCCTGGGCGAGCACGGTCGCCGTCGTCGTCCCGTCGCCGGCCACGTCGTTGGTCGCCGTGGCGACCTCGCGGACGAGCTGGGCGCCCTGGTTCTCGAAGACGTCCTCGACCTCGATCTCCCGGGCGATGGTCACGCCGTCGTTGGTGATCGTCGGGGCGCCGAACTTCTTGTCGAGCACGACGTAGCGGCCCTTCGGGCCGAGCGTCACCTTGACAGCGTTGGCCACGGCGTCAACCCCGGCCTCGAGGCACTTGCGGGCCTCTTCGCTGTACTTCAGTTCTTTGTGAGCCATATCGTCTCCTGGTGTGAAAGGGGGGTCGGGCCGGGTCGGCGGCCCGCTGCTCTACGAGAGCGCTAGGACTTCTCGACGCGGGCGAGCACGTCCGACTCGCGCAGGACGAGGAGCTCCTCGCCGTCGACCTTGATCTCGGTGCCGCCGTACTTGCTGTAGAGGACCTCGTCGCCCTCGGCGACCTCGAGCGGGACGCGCTTGCCCTCGTCGTCGAGCTTGCCGTCGCCGACGGCGAGCACCTTGCCCTTCTGGGGCTTCTCCTTGGCCGTGTCCGGGAGGACGAGACCGCTGGCGGTCGTCTCCTCCTCGTCGATGGCCCGCACGATCAGGCGATCGCCCAGGGGCTTGAGTTTCATGTTGAGACCTCCACTGAAGAGATGGACTTGCGTAGATCCGTGCGATCAAGGGTTGATCCTGGCACTCTCGGACCCCGAGTGCCAGCCCGTAACCAAGACGATAGCACCAGCGCCGCGATGGTCAAGGCCCGGCTTGGCACTCTCGGGTGGAGAGTGCCAGAAGCGGTGCCCTGGCCGCGTCGCCGGGACCCTCCTGCGCCGGGGCATCCCCGCTCGGGGCGGTGCCGCTCCCCAGGAAACCCACCCCCGAAGCCGGGGGCACTTCAGTTCTGCGCTCCGCCGAACCCCTTGATCGCCTCGGTCATCCCGGCCGGCTTGTCGATGATCTGCGAGAAGCGGACCACGGTCACCGTGTCCTCGGTCGAGACGTCGCGCCCGTAGATCTGCTCGAGGAAGTGGACGAGCTCCTCGTGGCGGCGGAACTCCGGGTTGTCGTGCTCGATGTCCCGGGGCGAGAGCTCGCGCAGGCGCATCACCTCGACCTGGTCGATGACCGCGTCGAAGACCTTCTCCCGCGGGGAGTGCTGGTAGCCGATCGTCACGATCACCGCCTCGTTCTTGCGGTACTTGTGGGACTTGTCGCCCAGGCGGATCGTCGCCGTCTTGCGGCCCCGCTTGAGCTGGTCGGCGAAGATCGTCGAGTAGAAGTTGAGCACCTGCATCGGGCGGGAGGCTATCGATCCGGCGACGATTGCGATAGGGCGCGGAGAACCATCTCCCGCTCGCCCTCGTAGCTGAGCGCCTTCGCCGCCTCGGTCAAGCCCATCCATCGGGCCTCCTCGACCTCGTCGTCGTGGTCGGCCGGATCGCCCGCCCGGTAGCGGAAGAGGTAGAAGGCGACCCGCTTGGGCACGGCCCGGCCCCGGCGGCGGTACCAGTAGCGGACGTCGCCGAGGTGGCCGATCAGGTCGGCGTCGACCCCGCCCTCCTCCCGGACCTCGCGGGTCGCCGCCTCCTCCGGCGTCTCGGCGTCGTCGAGGTGGCCCTTGGGCAGGGCGAGCACCCGCCGGCCGTCGGCGGCCCGGCGGGTCGGGACGATGACCAGCACCTCCCCCCCGTCGCGCAGGACGACCCCGCCGGCCGAGAACTCCTCCCCCGCGCCTGTGCCCTTCGGGGTGCTCAGAAGATGTACCGGTCGAGCGCTTGGGGCTGGTGGACGAAAAGCTTCCCCCGGCCCTGGGAGATCACCCCGGCGCGTTCGAGCACGGCGAGGAAGCGGCTGGCCGACTCGCGCGAGGACCCGGCCAGCTGGGCCACGTCGGCCTGGGTCGCCACGACGAGCACGTCCCCGCCGGTCGCCCCCTCGGACCGCGCCTGGTCGACCAGCTGGCTGAGCACCGTCGCCACCCGGCTCTGGACCGTCTGGAAGGACTGGCGCGAGAGGCGCTCGTTGGTCTCCCGCAGCCGCCGGCCGAGGGCGATCACCAGGCGGATCGCCATCTGGTGATGGGCACCGATCAGCCGGCGCATGTCCCCGCCGAGGATCCCGATCACCTGCATCGCGCTGGTCGCCTCGATCGTCGCCGACCGGCTCTCGTTCTCGAACATCGCCAGCTCCCCGAAGATGTCCCCCGGCCCGAAGTTGGCCAGGGTGATCGACCGGCCGTCCGGGTGGGCGCGGACCGCCCGGGCGTGGCCGAGGCGGACGATGTAGCAGGTGTCGCTCGCGTCGCCCTCGCGGAACACGACCTCCGCCGGCTCGAAGGAGCGGGGCACCGCGACCTCGGCGATCCGCCCGAGATCCTCCTCGGAGAGGGTCTCGAATACCGGCACCGTGGCCAGCAGCTTGAGCGTCTCGTTGGGGACCGGGGAGCCCATGGGACCATTCCACACCATCCGGCTGACCGGCGTCACAACCGGCTCCCGGAGGCTGACGTCCTCGCTATCGTGCCACCCGTGCCCGGCATCCCCAAGCTCCTCGCCACCGCCGCCCTCCTCCTCGCCGCGACCGCTCCGGCGCTGGCGGCGGCAGCGGCGGCGGCGGCGGCGGCGGCCAAGCCTCGGACCACCCCCCCGAACACGCCGTCGGTGATCGCCTCCCGCCATCTCTGGGCGACGATCGACGCCTGCAACCCGCCGGACAAGCCCCGGGTGGTCGGCGTCCGCGGATCGATGCCCGGGACCGGGGTCAAGACCGAGGAGATGTTCATGCGCTTCCAGATCCAGTACCAGAGCGGCACCGACTGGAAGTACGTCCCGAGCGCCGACACGAGCTTCCGCGACGTCGGCTCGGCGACCTACAAGGCCCGGCAGGCCGGGCAGTTCTTCACCATCCCGGCCGGCCACTACGTCCTCCGCGGGGTCGTCATCTTCCAGTGGCGCCGGCGCGGACACGCCGTCCTCCGGGCCACCCGCATGACCACCCCCGGCCACACCGCGCTCGCCGGCGCCGACCCGGCCGGCTACAGCGCCGCCGCCTGCTCCCTGCCCTGAGCCGGGCCCGGCGCATGTTCTGGTGGTCGACCAGCCTGTCTCGAAGGCCTCGTTCCTGAGGCGACCCGAACCGTGAGCGAGCGCCGATCCCACCCGTCCTGACCACCGAAGCGCTCATCATGTGCAACCACGGTGGTCGCGTCGTCGTCGAGCCCCACCAGGTCCAGGTGATGGCCGGCGGCGGGTTCGTGATCTGTGAGCCGGACCTGATCGGCGCGCCGATCAGCGGCTGCCCGGTCAAGACGACGGCGGTCACCTCGCCCTGCCTCGCCGTCGTCGAGATCCTCCCCGGCTCGACCGCGCCCACCGTCATGGTCGTCGGCCGGTCGCCCTACCTGGCGACGTTGCGGGGCATCACCAACGGCCGGCCGCCCGGGACGATCGTCGTCGACTTCCCGGGCCAGGCGGTGGTCGAGGCCCCCTGAGCCCCGCCGGGAGCCAGGGTCCTACGCCACGGCCCGGCGGCCCCGGCTCAACGCTCGGGACTCGGAGCGAGCCGGTCGGGCGGCACCCGGCTCCGCATCGCCCGAGCCGCGACGGCCTCGGCCGCCCGCTCAAACCGGTCGGACGGATCCGAGAGCGCGATGCCTCCCCCCACCGGCGTCGCCGCGACCGGACCGCTCCGTTGCTGCACCACGTGCGTCAACTCGTGCGCGAGCATCTCCCGCCCGGCGGCGGTGGCCGGGGCATACTGGCCGGCCGCGAATCCGATGTGCCGTCCCGAGGTGAAGGCACGTGCCTCGATGGATTGGGCCGCCACCGCGGCCCCGCCGTCGGTGTGGATCCGCACATCGCCGAAGTCGTGCCCGAGGTGGGACTCCATGTCCCCGCGCACCGTGCTCGGCAGCGGTCGCCCGGCCTGCGCGAGCATGTCGAGAACCGGTGATCGCCGGTCGGCCAGCAGCGCCGCCACCGCCGAATTTCCGGCGGTGCGCTGGAGCGCCCGGACTCCGGCCGCGTCGAGGCTCACCTCACCCCGGCGGCGCGCCGAGCTCGGGGCGGCCGCGGGCTGGCGCTCGCGCCCCGGGCGCGCCGGCTTCGGCTGGGCGGCGGGCCGGCGCGGCACACCGGCCGGCGATCGTTCGCGCCGCGGCGCCCGGCGGGTCGCTCCCTCCTCCGCGGCCACGATCAGATGAGCCCGTTTCGCAGGGCGTAGGCGACGGCGTGCGCGCGACTTCGGACTCCGAGCTTGGTGATGACATCGTGCAGCACGTTCTTGATTGTACGCTCGCTGTAGGACAGCTCCAGCGCCACCTCGCGGGTCGCCCGGCCGTCGGCCACCAGCTTGAGGACGTCGCGCTCCCGGGGCGTCAGCCGCGAGAGGGAGAGCCCGCGCGGCTCGAGCACCTCCCGCGAGACCCGGTTGAGCCCGGACAGCAGCCGCGCCAGCAGGTCGGCCGACATGACCCCGGCTCCCTCGAGCACGGCCTCGACGGTGACGCAAAGCTTCTCCGGGGTGAGCGCGTCCTTGGCGAGGATCCCCGTGGCGCCGGCCTCGACGGCCGCAAGAATGGTCTCCTCGTCGCAGGTCGAGCAGCACAGGACGACGCGGACGCCGAGCTGGTCGCGCAGGTCCCGGATGAACTCGGCGCCCTCGGGTCCGCTCGCATCGACGATCGCCAGGTCGGCCAACCGCAGCGCCGGGTCTCGCCACGCCTCGTCGCGGGTCGCCGCCCCGGTCACCCCGGCGACCCGCGGCAGCGCCTTGACGCAGATCTCGATACCCCGACGGTAGATTGTGTGTGGATCGACGACGTATATCGTGCACGGACCCGATGCCGGTGGATATGCGGTGACACTGCCGTCCCCTGCCTGTTCCGGCACGTCTATCCCCTTCCTGGCCGGCCGGCTGCCGCGCGCTGGCGGCGCGAGCTCTCAGCAGTGTAGGCAGACCACCTTGGGCGGGGCATCGGGGACGGGGTCACGGACCCGAGCCGGGGGTCTTCGGCAGGGCGAGTGACACCGGCTGCCACGCCGGATCGCGCCCCTTCAAGGCGATCATCTTGAGGGACTCCGGCTTGACCACGCTCAGACCGAAGATCGGCCCGGTCGGAGTCGCGCAGGCCGGGTCGCCGGCGACGACCACCGCCAGCTCGAGGCCGTCCGAGCGCCAGGCGAGGGCACACCCGGCGACCGACGTCACCTTGGCGTGCTGGAGCATCAGGTCGGTCGGCCCGGTCAGGAGCAACCGGAACCTTCCACCCGTGGTGTCGGCCAGGACGGCCAGTCGCCGGCCGTCCGGGGAGACCGCCCCCGCGAGCACGCCGTGACCGCTCGGGTGGGGCGTCACCAGCGCGCCGGTGGTGGTCCACTGCGAGATGCGCCCGGAGAACGGCTCGGCCGTCACGAATTGCAGGAGACCGAACTCACCCGAGTCGCCGGCGCTCGTCGCCGCCACCAGCACCGACCGCCCGTCCGGCGCCCAGGTGATCGCGCCGAGGCGCCAGCCGGGCACCGGGAGGCAGCGCGGAGCGGACGCGGCGCCGGCCGGTCGCACCCGGGAGAGGCAGAGGCCGTCGGCCCCGGTCGCCTGGCGCACCGACGCCAGGAGACCCGACCCGGGATGCGGGGCGAACGACGGATCGGCGTAGGTGACGCTGGCCGTGCTCGCCGCCAGCTCCACGGGCGGCGGGGTCGGCC
The DNA here is from genome assembly GCA_963733245.1 of uncultured Solirubrobacterales bacterium. Taxonomy (GTDB): domain Bacteria; phylum Actinomycetota; class Thermoleophilia; order Solirubrobacterales; family Solirubrobacteraceae; genus Palsa-513. The sequence continues at coordinate 37,850 of CAVTCI010000003.1, read as the reverse complement.
CGCGCGCCGCCACGACGAATATCGAGCCGCCGGCGACGTAGGCGACCTCGGTGGCCGCCGGATCCCAGGTCGGCGTGACCCCGACCCCGGCCGCGGCGGCGAAGTCCTTGACCGCCAGCCCCGAGGAGCCGAGTACCGCCGCGAGGCTGGTGCCGTCGTCAAAGGCCAGGTCCGGGAACCCGGCCGACACCGTCACCGCGACCGTGCCGCCCGCCTTGACCTTCGTCCCGGGCACCGGCGAGGTGGCGATCACGGCCCCGCGCCGGGCCGGGTCGATGCGCGCCGCCGCCTTCGCCTTGAGCCCGCGCTTGACGAGCAGGCGTTGATAGGCGCTCAGGGTGGCGCCGGCGATCGGCGGCACGACGAGGGCGGCGCCGCCGGCCCCGGCAGCTGCCGCCGCTGCCGCCGCCGCGGCGGCGGACTTCTTGCCCGCCGCCGTCTTCTTCTTCTTTCGCCGGCTCAGGAACACCGCCACCGGCGTCCCCTTGGTCGTCGAGGTCCCGGCCGTCGGGATCTGGCTCGAGACGACCTCGGTCACCGACGGCTTGGGGGAGACCGCGCCCAGCGTCAGCCCGCGCGCCGTCAACCTGCCGTCCGCCTTGGCGAGCGACAAGCCGACGAGGCGCGGCACCCGGACGCGGCGGCTCGCCGTGGCGACGAGGATCGACACCGGCGATCCCTTCTTGACGTGCGCCCCGGCCGTCGGCGTCTGCCCGATCACCGTCCCCGGCCGGGCCATCGGGTCGATCTGGGTCTGGGTCCCGGCGGCGAGCGCGAGACCGCGCGTGCCGAGGCGCTGCTCGGCGGCGAATGCCGATGGCAGGCCTCGGACGTCGGGCACCGTGACCAGCTTCGGCTTGAGCAGGAGGTAGGCGATGATCGCGGCGGCGATCAGGGGCAGGAGGAGCAGCAGCCACCACGGAAGCCACGGCCGCTGGCGCAGCGTCGCCTGACGGGAGCTCGTCCTCACGCTCCCGTCGAGGGCCTCGGCGGTCACCGTGAAGCGGCGGTTGGTCCGCCGGCCGATCACGATCTGCCGCTTGGGACGGGCGATGAACGGCAGCCGTTGCGGCTGGCCCGGCGCCAGCGAGGCCGTGATCTCGGACACGGTCACCGGCCCGGCGAAGCGGTCCGAGAGCCGGCGCGTGGTCCGGCCCTGGGCGTCCGTTCCGGCCTGGCGGACCGACTGCTTGGCCTGGGCCAGCTCCGGGGCCACCAGGCGGCCGGCGGCGCCGGTCGGGGCCGCGGTCACCTTGTGCAGCTCGCTCATGGGGGCGGCCCGGCGCAGCTGCTGGCCGACCTGGAGGCGCCGGCCGATGGTCGCCAGGCCCGGGAGGAGGGCAGCGCGCACGGCCGCGGCCGTGAGGATCTTCGACGACGCCTCGAACACCAGGCCCTCCTCCTCGTCCTCGAGCCTGACGCGCGCCTCCATGGGGGCGTTGCCGCCGTTGCGCACGAACGCGGTGAACGCGGCGCCGAGGCGGCCCTCGCCCTGATGCGGGTCGATCGCCGCCTCGATCTGCCAGAACGGCTCGATCACGACGCTCGCCGGCGCGCTCGCGACCGGCTCGCCGACGGCATGGGAGGTGGCGATGACGGCGAACGGCCACGCCCGCGCCTCGGCCTCGGGGGTCCGCGGCGGATGCAGGGCGACCATCACCTCCTGCTCGTAGCCTTCCCCCCGCCCGAACGGGACGAGGTAGCTCGTGCGCGGGGTGATCGTCCACCAGCCGTCGGGAAACCCGACGACCGCGAGGTCGTAGTTGTCGACGATGCCGCTCTGGTTGCGGATCAGCGCGACCAGGCCGCCGCGACCGCCCGCGGCGACGCTGACCTCGACGGGCGCGACGACGGCGTCGCGATCGTCGCCGAGCCGCCGGACGCTCAGCAGGACGCTCGCGCTCGGAGGTTCCTCGGAGGCCATCGCCGACGCTCGACCGGCGCCGCGCCCGGGGGGGCCGCCGCCGCGATCGGGGGGGCCGCCGCCGCGACCGGGGGGGCCATCGCCGCGGCCGGGCGGGCCCACCCGGGGCGGGGACCGGCGCGCCGGCACCTCGAGCTGCTCCCAGACGGCGCTGTCCACCGCCCCGGCCGCGGCGACGCCGGGCGGGCGGGGCGACACGTCCACCGGTCCCTCGTGGCCGCCGGTGGCCGGCGGAGCATCTACCGGCGGATCCGGTGGGCGTGACGGCGGGCCGGGCGGGGACCGGGTCACCGGCGCCGGGGCTCTCGGCACCCGAGGCGGTGGCCGGAGGGGCTGGCCGGGAGCGGCCGGCTTGGGGCGCGGGGCGGGGGCGGCCACCGGGCTCGCGGGCGATTCGGCCGGCGGAGCCGGCGCCCGAGCGGCGGCCGGGTACGGGGCGGGCGATGGCGGAGGGTCGTCGGAGGCGGGCGGAAGGCGTCCCGGTTCCGGGTCACCGGCGTCAGCCGCCCAGTCGAGGAACTCGCCGCAGACGCAGAAGTCGCTCTCGCCGCTCGACTGCCGGCCACACGCCGGACAGATCCTCACGCGCCGCCCCTGCGGGACGGCCAGGGCGAGCCGGCGGACGGCGCCTCGAGGCGCACCTGGACGTGAATCGGCCGCTCGCGTTCGAGCACCCGGCCGATCGTCGCCCGCTGCTCGTCGGTCAGCGGCACGCCCGATCGCACGACGAGGCTGGCCGGTGCGGCGGGGACCGGCGCCTCGGGGACGCCGGTGCTCGCCGTCACCCGGCCGCTGTCGGCGACGCTCAGCGGCAGCTCGGGAAAGGTGAGCCGGAGCAGGAGCTCGATCCCGGCGAGCGTGCCCCGGCGGCGCGTCAGCTCGGCGGCGCCGCGCACCAGGCCGCGGAGGACCGCCGGCGGCAGGCCCTCGTCGACGACGAGCCCGAGCCAGGAGGCGAGCTCCCCGAGGAGGTGGGCGGGCGCGAGCTCGGGCGAGAGATGCGCCGGGAGCGAGTCGAGCGTGTCGACGATCGGGTCGAGCAGGAGCTCGAGCGCCCCGACGAAGCGCATCCCGAAGTCGCCGTCGAGGTAGACCCCGGGCAGCCCGGCGCGGAGGTACTGCCGAGCCGAGGCCGATCCCGGAGCGGGGCGGAGCTCGCCGGCCGGCTCCGTCGTGGGTCCGGCCGCCATCAGGACCTCGGCCGGAGGGTCGCCTTGACGGTGTGGTTGTCGGAGACGGCGAGGTCGTTCGGGCCGAGCGTAAGCAGGTCGCCGGCCGGACGGGCGGCGCGCTGGCCGGTCCGGACATCGCTCTCGTAGATCCGCAGGAAGGTGATCAGGTCGACCCCGGGAACCCGCTGGACGACGCCGTGGAGCTCGCCCGCGGTCACCGGCCGTCCGAACGGCCAGCCGCCGCCGTCCCGCTCGACCGGGCCCCCGACCAGGGGATTGACGTAGTGGTAGAGGGCCCGCCGAACGTCTATCTCGACCCGTCCGCGGTCCGCGTTGGCCGGGACCTCGACATGGACGACCACGCTCACGCCCCGGAACCGGGCGACGCCGACCGAGGCGCTGGACCCGACGATCCGGCGGCCGTCGAGGTAGGCGACCACGGCGCGGACGACCTCCGGCGGCGGCGTGAGCTCGGCCACCGTGAGCGGCCGGTCGGCGTCGTCGATCGCGGCGACGAGGTGGACGGCGACCGAACCGGGGGCCACCTCCACGCAGTGGGCGCGGGCGACCCGGTGGGAGGCCTCGAGCGCGAGGTGGGCGAAATCGTCGATCGTGACGGCCCGGTGTCGCGTCCGCAGCTCGTAGGTCGCCCGGCGTCGAGCGGTCTCGAGATCCTCGGCGTCGAGGCCGCCGCGGGCCGGGGTGGGGTTGGTCACCGACGCCACGCCGGGAATCGCCGTGCGGAGCACGGTGATCTCGTCGGCGGCGACGTTGCCCTCCCGGCCTCCGCCGTGCCGGTAGGCCGAGAGCCGCAGGGCGGCCCCCTTCGGGGGGATGGCCCCGTGCTGGGTCCATCCGCCGTCGGTGTGGCGGATCGCCGGTCCGAGCTGGATCTCCCCGGAGGCGGGGTCGAAGGTGAAGTGGGGGTCGCGCGCCGTGCTCTCGGCGAACGAGTCGCGCGGCTCCCAACGCTCCCAGTCGCCGGTGTCGGGGTCGAGCACCTCGAGCGTCTCGCCGGACTCGCCGAGCGGCAGCACCGGCCGCTGGTGGAGCCGCAGCGTCTGCGCCGGGGCGCCGTCGCTGTACCCGAGCTGCTCGTTGCGCTCGACGCGGGCATGGGTGACCGGGACCTGCGCTCCGACCACGTGCGCGCCGATCTGGCGGATCTCGGGCGGGTGGGTGTAGGTGCCTCCACCGCCACCGCCACCGCCACCGCCACCGCCACCGCCACCGCCGCCGCCGCCGCGCCCGTCGCGGCGTCGCGGTCGAGCAGCCGGCAGCGCAGCCAGTAGAGTCGCCGGCCGGCCACCGGGACGATCATGCTGCGCCGGGGCATCTGCAGCTCGATCCGGCCGCTCCCGAAGTTGAACCCGCCGGTCGTGTCGGCGAGCACCTCGGCCGCCGCCCAGGTGCCGTCCCCCTGGGCCACCTCCCAGCGGAGGGGAGGATCGGCCGGGTCGACGCCGACGCCGCGAGCCTGGAGGGCGATCACCTCGACATTCAGGATCAGGCGTCCGAGGGGCTCCTCGAACCCGAGGTAGAGCGCGTCGCCGGGCTGGGGCGGGGTGGCGAACGGGCGTCCGTCCGCCTCGCGCGGCCGGGCTTCGCCGTCGCCCACGGCTACCTCGCGGACGGCCCCGTCGCGCTCGACGACGTAGGCGGCCGGGCGGGCCGCGCGGATGGTGAAGTCCTCGCGCACCTGGAAGACGATGGGGTCGCCCCCGGCGCTGCGCGTGGTCGCGACCTCGGTCGTGTCGGCCGGGATCAGCACGGGCTCGGTGGCCGGGGCGGCGAGCCGGAAGCGGACGAGCGTCCGGGCGGCGGCGGGCGGGGCGAGCTGGATGCCGAGCAGATCGAGGAGCGCGACGTGGATCTTCGGCGGGAGACGATTGACCCGGTAGATCAGCAGGTCGGTCATCCAGGCGAACAGCTCGACGAGGGTGATCCCCGGATCCGAGACGTTGTGCTCGGTCCATTCGGGGCAGACCTGGGTGATCCGCAGCCGGGCCTCGCTGACGAGATCCTGGAAGGTCCGGTCGTCGAGGTTGATCTGCGGCAGGCTCACTCGACGTCCTCGGCGGGGATGATGTAGAAGGGAAACACGAGGTTACGGATGTCGTTCGTCTGGCGCAGGCGGTAGGTGAGCCCGACGAGGAGCCGCCCGCCGTCGGCCTCGTCGAGGTCGAAGTCGATCGCGTCCACGTCGACCCGCGGCTCCCAGCGGTCGAGCGCCACGCGGATCGCCCGGTCGATCTGACCGATCGTCTCGCCGTCGATGCTGTCGAACACGTAGTCGTGGGCGCCGCAGCCGAACTCGGGGCGCATCGGCCGCTCGCCGGGGGCGGTCGACAGGATCAGCCAGATCGCCTGGGCGACGTCGAGCGCCTCGTGGGCGAGCTTGAGCGCCCCCCGCTGGTCGACGTCGAGGGGAAACGAGACGCCGGTTCCGAGGATCTCGCGCACCGGTCCCCGATCAGCCGAGCATGATCTGGGGAGCGACGAGCTTGATCGAGCCGGCGGCCTCGACCTCGATGCTGGCGCCGCGGATCTGGATCGTCCCACCGGCCTGGACGGTCACCTCGGCGCCGCCCGACACCGACACCGACTCGCCGGCCTCGACCGCCACCGACGTGCCGGCCTGGACCGTCGCCGACGTGCCGGCCCGCATCGTCAAGCCGGCCGCGGACTCGAGTGTCCCCGCGCCGGCGGACTTGCCCGTCCAGGCCCCGCGCGCCTCGATCGTCGTGTCGGTCCCTGACTGGAGGTTGACGCTCGTGTCGCTGGCCACCGACACCCCCTGGATCGCGTGGGCGACGATCTGGCGGTCGCTGCGCAGGACGAACGAGCCGTCGGTCTCGACGAGGCTCGCCGGGCGGGCTCGTCCGTTCCAGAGCGCGCCGATGACGTACGGGTGCTCGTCCGCGTCGTGCTCGAAGGCGAGCAGCACCTCGTCGCCCGGCTGGGGCATCATCAGCAGTCCGCGATCGGCTCCGGCGGACGGCGCGGTGATCCGGGCCCACCAGCCCTCGTGCTGCGGATCGAGGGCCGGGTACTTGACGCGGACGCGCCCGAGACCCATCGGATCGCGGTTGTTGGTGACCAGCCCGACGACCACCCCGTGGCGCCAGCTCGACGGCTCCGGGGCGGCGAGCCCGGTGAGCGGGCCCCGGTGGCCGGCCGCCACCCGGAAGTGGGTGTGGTAACCGCCGGCGGTGCGAAAGACGTGGGTGGCCTGGGTGAGCGTGTACGTGCCGCCGAAGTGCGTTCCGACCCCGGTGACCCTCAGCTTGGTCCCGGCCTGCAGGCGCGGATCGCCGCGGCAGACGCCGTCGGCCTCGACGAACCCGCTGGCCAGCTCGGCGGCCACCGCCCGCGCGAGCGCCGTCGCCTCGGCCATGCTCGCCACCGGCCGATCGGCGATGGTCAGGCGTCCACCGCCGAGGGCGCCGACGACCACGGGCCGCGACAGCCCGATGCTGCTGGCGGGCGCCGGGACCCGGGTCGTCGCGGCGATCGCCTGCTTCTGGAGCGGGTCCCAACCGCGGACCACGACCTCGGCGATCTGCTGGAGTCCGGTCACGCGGGGACGGAACGACTGGAGCTCGGCGCCCCAGCGGATGGCCACCGGCGGTGCGGGCGCGGCGCCGGGACGCCGGAAGCTCAACTGGCGTCCGGCGACGGCGACCTCGAAGCCGACCGAGCGGGCGAGCCGCCAGACGAAGGCCAGGTCGGTCTCGTTGGTCTGCTGGACGAAGGCGAGCGGCCCGCCGGTGGCGTCGACCGTTCCGGGCGTGAGGCCGGCGGTGACGGCGACCTTGCGCACGATCTCGCTGATCGACATCGACTGGTAGGTCTGGGTCCGCCGGGTGCGGTTGAGAACATGCGAGCGGTCGTAGCCGCGGACCGTGAGGACGACCTCGCGTTCGGAGAACTCGGGTTCGAGCGCCGTGATCTGGCCCTGGAGGACGAGGGTCAGCGTCCGCTTGTCGGGTGGGCCGAAGCGGATCTCGACGAGGGCCCCGATGCGCAGACGCCGATCGTCGACGTGCTTGACCTCGGGGTCGGCGATCCGGATCACGAACATGTCCGGGAGCGTCGCGTGGGTCTCGGCGCGAACCTCGAGCAGGTGGGAGGCGAGGATCGGGTCGAGCGGGGCGCCGGCGATGCGGACCTCGACCTCGCCGACGAGCGCTGCGACGCCGGGGCTCACAGGTCGGCCAGGGGGATCGACAGCGTTTCGCCCCGGGCGAGCCGCAGCGGATCGTCGATCCGGTTCGCCGCGGCGATCAGCCGCCAGTGACCGGGGTCGCCGTAGTGCTCGAAGGCGATCGACGCGAGGCTGTCGCCGTCACGGACCACGTGGGCGGCGAGGTGGTCGGTCGCTCGGGTGGTCGGGTTCTGCGGCGGGGCGGGCGCGGCGTGCGGGGTACGGGGATCCTTCTCGATCTGGATCAGCGAGACCTGGGCCAGGGCGCGCGTCGGGGTGCCGTCCGGGCGGAAGAGGGTGAACTGGACGCTGAGCTCGGCGCAGACCGCCTTGAAGCTGCGGTAGGTGCCCCAGCCGAAGGTCACGGTCGGTGGCCGCCCCTGGTTGCGACTGGCGCCGGCGAGCCGGGTGTCCACCTCCATCATGCCGAAGAGCGCGTCGGTGGCCGGTGTCACGTCGCCGGTGGGATCGGCGTGGAAGAGGAGGTCGAGCGACAGGCGCCGGGCGTGGCCGCCGGCGAACTGCGGCGCCGGCAGGCTCGCGCCGACGATCGGCTTGAGCGTCCATTCGTTGGACTTGGTGATCGCGTACTCGCTTGGGTTGAACCAGCACTCGAGCGGCGACCCGCCCTCGATCTCGAGCTTCGCCCGCTTGAAGCCGGTCGGCAGGGCCACGGCTAGACCATCCCCTGGTGGCCGATCTCGAGCGACTCGCTCGCGACCCGGTCACCGCCGGCCGACGAGTCGGGCCCGGTCCACTTGATCGGGAAGGCGGAGGCGAACGCGAAGCTCCGCACGACGCGGCCGAGCCCGTCGAGCAGGGTGACGGTCAGCGTCGGCCGCTGGGCCACGCGCTGGTAGTTGAAGAACCAGCGGACGAGCGCGTCCTCGTGGGTCACCCCGCGGGTCAGGGAGACCGCCGGGTACCGGGCGCGACCGCGGAGGCGGTGGACGAACGCGTTGTTGCCGCCCTCCTCGTATTCGAGCACGTCGTATTCGACGGCGAGGCCGGTGCACTCGGCGAACATCCCGATCTCGACGCCGGGGATCTCGACCCGGAAGCGCGGCTGACCGAGCGGATACGGGACCGCTCCGTTGGTGGTCGGTGAGGTCGCGGCGACGGTCTTGGGCGGCATCCGGTGCTCGGCCCCTCAGCGCAGCCTGGAGTACATGTCGCCGAGCCGCTCGCGCTCGATCACGAGCTCGCGCCGCAGGCGCTCGAGGAGCACCTCGTAGACGGTGTCGATGTCGGCGTCGGCGACCCCGGCGGGCGAGCGAGCCGGAGCGGCGGGGGCGACCGCCGGCGTCGCCTGCGCGGCGTCGACCCGCTGGACCCGCGGGGTCGGCGCGGGGCGGGTGGCACCCGGCGATCTCGACGGCCCGAAGACGACGCTCGCCCGGCCGTCGGCCTCGAGCCGGCGCGGGCTTCCGGTCGCGGCGGCGAGTGCCAACGCGGTGGTCGGTCGCAGACCATCCGGACGGCGCTGCACCGCTTTGGGAGCCTGGTGCGGCGCCTTCGGCGAGGCGGCGGCCTCCGGGCGGGCGAAGGCCGATCGGCCGGGTCTCGGGGAGATGGCCAGGGGGATCGGTCCGCCCGGCCGAGCCGTCGCGCCGGTCGGAGCCGGGCGCCCGGCGCCGCCACGGGCAAGAGCGGGCATCGATCGATGGAGGGGGAGGATCTGGACCGGCTGCCGCGGGTGTCGCGGGCGGGCGGGGTCGGGAGGGGACGGGGACTCGGGCAGCGAACCGGGGGCGAGCGGCGGGCGCTCCGGGGTCTGGGGAGGCGGGGGTGGCCCGCCACGATCGGCGGAGGCCCGTTGGACCGGGACGCTCGGCGCGAGGGATGTCCGGTCGGCCCGCGGCTGGCCGGCGCCCGCCGGCTCGCCGGGGATGGTGAGTGCGACGGGCTGAACCACGGCCGGGGCTCGCTCCGGCCGGGGCGAGCGATCGCCCGGAGATCCGGCCGGGTCGGTGGTCGCGCCCGCGGTCGGCGGCGGTCCCGACGGGCGACCGCGACCGGTCGACCCGCCCGGGCGGAGCGCGAGCCGCCGGGGCCGTTGCCGCTGACGATCGAGCGCGGCGCCGGCGGGTCCTCCGGGCGCGGCACCGGCCGCCGGCGGAGACACGGCCCTCGGAGCCCCATGCGGAGCGCCGGCGGGCGGCGGGGGAGACGTGGACTGTGTGCGCCGATCGGCGGGAGCCCGTTGGACCGGGACGCTCGGTGCCGGCGATTCTCGCTCGGCGCTCGGCTGGCCGGCGCCGTGGGGCTCGCCGGGAGGGGTGGGGGTCACGCGCTGAGCCACGGCGGGGGACGGCTCTGGCGGCGGCGAGGGCTCGCCCGGAGCCCTCTGGGCCGGGTCGACGGTCGCGCCCGCGGTCGCCGGCGGTCCCGACGGGCGACCCCGACCGGTCGACCACCCCGGACGGAGCGCGAGCCGCTGACGATCGAGCGCGGCGCCGGCGGGTCCTCGGGGCGCGGCGCCGGCCGGCGCCGGCGACAGCGGACTCGGAGCGCCGCCCGGAGCGCCGGTGGGTCCTCGGGGCGCGGCGCCGGCCGGCGGCGGCGACAGCGCACTCGGAGCGCCGCCCGGAGCGCCGGTGGGCGTCCGGGGAGGCGTGGACGGGGTGCGTCGATCGGCGGCAGCCCGTTGGGCGGAGACGCTCGGCGCCGGCGATTCTCGCTCGGCCCGCGGCGGGCCGGCGCGTTGCCGATCGCCGCGAGCGGTGAGGGTCACGCGCTCAGGCACGGTCGGGGACGGCTCCGGCCGCGGCGGGCCCTCGCCCGGAGACCCCGCCGGGTCGACGGTCGCGCCCGCGGTCGGCGGCGGTCCCGGCGGGCGACCGCGACCGGTGGACCCCGCCGGTCGGAGCGCGAGCCGCTGACGATCGAGCGCGGCGCCGGCGGCTCCTCCGGGCGCGGCGCCGGCGGCCGGCGGCGACACCGGACTCGCAGCCCCATCCGGAGCGCCGGCGGGCCCTCCGGGCGCAGCGCCGGCCGCCGGCGGCGACAGCGGACTCGGAGCCCCGCCCGGAGCGCCGGTGGGCGTCCGGGGAGGCGTGGACGGGGCGGCCCGATCGGCGGGAGCCCGTTGCACGCGGATGCTCGGCGCCGGCGATTCTCCATCGGCCCGCGGCTGGCCGGCGCCCTGCGGCTCGCCGGGAGGGGTGGGGGTCACGCGCTGAGCCACGGCTGGGGACGGCTCTGGCCCCGGCGAGCCCTCGGCAGGAGCCCTCTGGGCCGGGTCGACGGTCAGGCCCGCGGTCGGCGCCGGTCCGGGCGGGCGACCTCGACCAGTGGACCCCCCCGGGCGGAGCGCGAGCCGCCGGGGCCGCTCCCGAGGACGATCGAGCGCGGAGCCGGCGGGCCCTCCGGGCGCGGCGCCGGCGGGCCCCCCGAGCGCGGAGCCGGCGGGCCCTCCGGGCGCGGCGCCGGCCGCCGGCGGCGACAGCGGACTCGGAGCCCCGCCCGGAGCGCCGGTGGGCGTCCGGGGAGGCGTGGACGGGGTGCGCCGATCGGCGGGAGCCCGTTGGACCGAGACGCTTGGCGCCGGCGATTCTCGCTCGGCCCGCGGCTGGCCGGCGCCCTGGGGCTCGCCGGGAGAGGTCGGGGCGACGTGCTGAGCGACGGCGGGGGACGGCTCTGGCCCCGGCGAGCCCTCGCCCGGCGCCCTCTGGGCCGGGACCCCCGGCGCGGGTGATTGCGCCCTGGGCGGCGAGGGCGGCCGAGGAGGCACGGGTGACGCGCCGCGATCGACCGGACCCCGGTGGGCCGAAGGGTCCGGCGCGAGCGATTCCCCGGCGGCCCGCGGCTGGGCGGCGGGCGCCGGCTCGCCGCCGGCGGTGAGCGCCACGCGCTGAAGCCTGACCGGAGATGGCTCCGGCCGATCGGGGCCGGCGGCTACGTCGACGGCTCGTCCGGGCGTAGCGCCGGTCCTCGCCGGCACGGCAGCCGGGGCGCCCCGCTTCCCGGGGGCGGCCGGTCGCGAGCCTGGCTCGGTGCTCGGGCGGCGCGGCCGGTCGCTCGCCGGCGGCGGCAGCGGGGAGCCCGGCGGTTGCGGCAGCCGCTGAACCGGTGGGAGCCCGGACCGTACGGCGGGCCGGGGAGCGGACACGGCCGGGTCTGGTGCCGAGGTCGGCGCCGGCAGGGGGCTCACCTCCGCTCGAGCGGGGGTCTTGGTGGACGGCACATCGCCCGGTCCGGGCGCGTGCGCGTCGGAGGAGACCGTCGACGCGCTGCGGGGAGGACGAGGGGTCGGCGGGCGAGGCTGAACGGGTTGGGGAGCGCGAGCTTCCGTAGACCGGCGCGCGGCGCCTGGGTCCCGCGGCGGCCTCGCTCGGGCCACGGGGACGGTGGGGTGCCCGGCGGGCGGTTCGCCCGGCCGCGCCGGCGTAGCGGCGCCCGCGCGAGGAGTCGACGCCGGCGCGGGGTCGCTCGGCCCGGCCTGGCGGTCGGCGGGCTGCGGGTCGATCGGGGGACCCGGCGACGCACCGGTCGGACTCGACGTCCCCGGTGCCTCGGCGGAGGCCTCGGGGGCGCTCTCCGTCGACCCTGGTCCGGGGGCTCGGGTCGGCGCGGCCGGGGAGGCGTCACCCCGGTCGGTGGGCAGCGGGCCGCCCGTCGACTGGCGCTGCGCGACCGGTTGATCGCGGTCGCGCGCGGCCACCGGCCGTCGAGATCGCGCCGGGGCCGCGGCCATCGGTTGAACCGCCCCGGGCCCAGTCTGAGCTAGCTCCGAGCGGGACCCGGGCGGCTCGGCGCTCCGAGAGACCGGCCGGGCGCCGGCGCCGGGGGCCTCGGTGATCCTGCCGCGCACCACCCGCGATCGGCGCGCCGACCGTCCTGCGCCGGCGGGCGGCGCCGGGGTGCCGGCTCGCGGTCCGGGCGGGAGGGGAGCCGCGACGGATGCTCCGAGGAACGGAAGCGTGTCGGCGGCGAGCTCGCCGTGGAGCAGCCAGTTCGCGGCGGCGTCGCTGAGACCGGGGGGGCGGGGGAGCGGCGCCGCGACCGCCGTCGCCGACGTGGCGGCCGCACCCGGCGCCGCCGGCCCGACGGCGAGCCGCGCGGCGGCGGCGGCGCGCTTCGGGCGCCGCCGCTCCATGACCGCGTCCGCCTGCCGGCTGCCGCCGCGTCCGGCCAACCAGCGTTCGCGCGCCGCGAGGCGATCGGCGGTCGCCGTCATGCGCGCGATGCGGCCGACGGGAGGCAACCTAGCCGACCGGGTCGAGGCGCTCCGCCTCGTCGATGAACCGCCGGCGATCGGCGTGCTCGAGATCGAGAAGCATGTCCAGCGGCCAGTGGAACGCGTGGGCGAGGCGGGCCATCTCCGCGAACAGCGCCGGCGAAGACGGCCTCATGCTTTTACCGCGGGGCCGTCTCTGATCTCGCCGAGATCGACCTCGAACTCGCTCTGGCATTCGGGGCAACTGACGACGCCGACCGCATCCGTCGCCGTGTTCAGTCGCTCGTAGAGTTGCTGGAGGTGATCGAAGTCGGCGGCGTACAGTCGCTCGACCAGACCCGGGGTGATCTCGGTGATGCTCCCGATCTGGGTGACGACTCGAGCGAGGAGGAGCACGGTCAGATAGGCGCCGTTCTGCCGGACGCCCGGGTCGCGCAGCGGCTCGATCTCGTCGCGAGCGGTGGCCAGGCGCATCCGGCCCACGCGGTGGACGGTCCCCTCGTCGTCGAGGACGCCGCGGGGCAGCGTGAACTCGTACTCGGTCTTCATGGCGCGAACATCGCTCCTAGGTGACGCGTTCGAAGCCCTCGTGGGCGATCTCGAGCTCCTCGAGCAGGATCTCGTTCGCTTCGGCACTGAGGCCGGGCGAGGTGTACCGGCAGGGCCAGCCGCGGATGAACTTGTAGGTCGCGACCGGCTTGCCCATCGAGTCGGTGAGCGTGATCGTGCCGTCCTTGCGCGCCGTCTCGATCGCCCCCTTGATGATCTGCTCGCGCCATGTCCAGAGCGTCTTGTTCGTATCGACGCCCCGCTTCAGCGTCAGGTTGCCCCACTTGAGCTGGCCCGGCAGCTTCTGGATGACGGTTCTGCCCTGCCGGTCGGTCGACCGATGCTCGATCACCTCGTGCTCGGTGCCGAGGCCCTCGAACTCCTTGAAGTAGCCCGCGGCCTCGGCTCCGCCCAGGCTGAGCTGGAACATGAAGTTGCCGGTGAGGGCCTGGTCGGCTCCGGGTTCAGGCATTTTGGTTGTCTCCTATCGGTCGAGTCGTGGGTCCGATCGCGGGGGCTCGGGCGGGTGTCAACTCTCTCCACCGCCGGCGGCCTCCACCTGCAACTGGGTGATGCGGAAGACGACGAACTCCGCGGGCTTGACCGGCGCGATCCCGATCTCGCAGGTGACCTGCCCGGCCTCGACCAGGTCGGGCGGGTTCGTCTCCGCGTCGCACTTGACGTAGAAGGCCTCGTCGGGCGTCGCGCCGAACAGAGCCCCGCCCCGCCAGACGCGGGTCAGGAAGTTCGTGGCCGAGATCCGCAGCGCCATCCACAGCGTCTGGTCGTTGGGCTCGAAGACCGCCCACTGCGTTCCCTGCATGATCGACTCGGAGACGTAGTTGAACAGGCGCCGAACGTTGATGTAGCGCCATTCCGGGTCGCTCGAGAGCGTCCGCGCGCCCCACACGCGGATGCCCCGCCCGGGAAAGGCGCGGATGCAGTTGATCCCGACTCGGTTGAGCTCGCCCTGCTCGGGAGCCGTGACTTGGAAGCCGAGTCCGTTGGCGCCGAGGACGACCTCGTTGGCCGGGGCCTTGTGCACCCCGCGGACCGAGTCGGTGCGCGACCAGATGCCGGCCAGATGACCGCAGGGCGGCACCAGGAGCGGGCGCCGCCGGATCGGGTCCATGACCTCGAGCCACGGGTAGTAGAACGCGGCGAACTTCGAGTCGTATCCGGCGACGTTCATGCGCCAGTCGAGCACCTCCTGGGGCATCAGCCCGGGCGGGGAGTCGAGGATCGTCATGCGGTCGCCGGCGTTCTCGCAGGCGGCGATCATCTTCCCCTGGAGGTCGCGCAGGAGCGTGTCGTCCCCGTCCTCGGAGATGTTGGTCAGGTCGGGCACGCAGAGCATCGTGACTTCGTCGACCGCGGCGATGCCCCCCATGCCGGTGCGGCGGGCGACGTCGCCCTCGACGTCCGCGGCGCTGAGCGTCTCGCCGGCCGCCGAGGGCACGCTCAACTCGTAGGTGCCGGGTCGCGGCGCCTTCTGCTCGGGCGCGGCGGTGCCGACCTCCTCGATGCGGATCAGCTTCGACGCGGCATTGACCTTGCTCGCGAGGTACGCGCGACCCTTCCGGAGAACCAGGCCCACGTGCTCCTCGTGCTCGGGTCCGGCCGTGACCACCAGCCGGTAGGTCGAGCCTTCCTGGGAGCCGGTCCCGCCGGTGGCGTCCGTCTCCTCGACCAGCTCCACCGTGACCGGCTCGGGGATCCCCTCGAGGGCGACCGCCCGGAACGCCTCGACTCCGTCCTCGGCTCGGGCGGGCAGCAGTGCCGCCGGGCGCTTGGCCTCGCTGTCGGCCCCGATCCGCACGACCCAGCAGAGGCTGCCGCCGTTGTGGAAGAAGCCGTACAGGGCGTGGGCCAGGTAGGCGCCGTCCATGAACGGGCCCGCCTCGGGGTCGGCCGGATCACTGAACGTCCGGGCGAACTGGGTCCAGTTCGACAGCCGCACCGGGGTGTTGAGCGGGCCTCCGGGTGCGAGGCCGATGAACGCGGCAATCGACGTTCCGACGCCCTCGATCGGCTTCGACTGCGAGGGAATCTCTTCGACGTAGACGCCCGGCGTCAGATAGGTCGGCATGTCACTCCTCTGAATGGGGTCGACTGCGGTCTGGGTGTGGTCGCCCGGAGTCGGCGGGCGTGCGCCTGGTTGCGAGCTCGGCGAGCACCAGCTGGGAGATCGGCGCGCGCGACCGCGGCCGCGACATGGCGGAAGGACCGACGACGAGCCGGCCGTCCTCGTCGCCCGGCTGGCTCTCGTCGTGCTCGAAGAAGATGAGCTTGGCCTCGGGAGCGGCCGCGCGCAGGCTCTCCAGCAGCGCGGCGTCGGCCCCGCCGACGACGATCGCGTCGGGCCGGACCTGACGGGCGGTCAGCACGATTCCGGCCGGGTCGCACTCGTCGCCGAGCACATCGATCTGGTCCTCGGCGAGGACGCGCGAGAGTCCGAGCCGCACGATCGGATCGAGGTTGGCGAGGAGGACGCGGGTCCGGCGCGTTGCAGAATCGGCCACCGCCGCACTGTCGCGCGGCGACGGGCCGGGCACCAGGACCGAGGGGGCAACGTTCGGCGCAGCGAACGCTGCCCGACGGGTCAGCCGACCGGCGTCGGAGCGCCGAGCTCCAGCGAGGCGCCGGCGCCGGGCACCACGAGCTCCGCCTCGCCGGTGGAACCGTCGGCGCCCCGCGCCAGGCAGCGGTGGCGCCCGGCGGCGACGCGCGCAAAGTGGAAGCGACCCGACGCGTCGGCTTCGACCCAGGCGCCCGTATGCGGGAGGGCCACCCACGCGTGGGCCGCCGGTTCGCCCGCCTGGTCCACGACGACGCCGCCGACCTGGTGGTATTCCTCGACCCGGCCTCGCGGCGCGCCGTCGCGGTCGCCCAGGCGCAGCGTCGAGGTCCGGGTCTCCGGGCCCCGCTCCAGGACGACGCCCGGCTCGCAGGCGAGGGTGACGACGTAGTCCACAGCGACGCGGTACTGCCCGCCGATCGCGCTCCAGAAGTCTGCCCTGTCCTGCCCCTTCGCCCGGCCGACGCGCGTCGTGACGGGGAACCGCTGGAGCGTCGGATCGGCGAGCGTGCCGCCGAGGACGTCCGCCGGCAGGTGGTCGAACGCGAAGAGAACCGCGAGGACCTGCGAGAGCAGACGGTGCTCGTCCTCGACGGCGCGGGTCCAGGCGGTGATCGCGTAGGAGCAGTCGAGCCGAAGGGGCGGTCGCTGCCGCCGCGCCCGGCCGTCGGCGCGTTCCTCGCGCCACTCGCGCTGCCGAAGCTCGGCGGCCTCGCGAAGGTCGTAGAGGAAGACGTCCACGGTGGGCATCGTCAGCGCGGCCGACCAGTCCGACGTCGGCGCGTCGAACGCGATCGTCACCCCGTCGAAACCGTGTCGGGCGAGCTCGCGCCGGAGGAGGCCGCGCAACGAGTCGTCGAGGTCGGCGAGCATCGTGTTGAGCGGGACCGAGGTCGTCAGGGTCACGGCCTGCACGACGTTAGCGCCGGCGACGGCGACCGCGGGCGCGGCCGGGGAGGCCGGAGGGAAGGATGTCGATTCGACGGGGAAGGCTTGGGTGCCCGAAGGGGCAGGGCGCTACGGCTCGCCGCGGCCGTCGGGCTCGGGTCGAGCCGGCTCGAAGTCGGTGGCCACGGTCAGCCGGCCGAGTTTGACGTACTCGGCGGCGACGCCGAGGAGCAGGTGGCGCATCTCGATGCGGCCACCGTCGTCGGCGGCGAGAAAGGCCGCGGCCAGGGAGGAGTTGCGAATCGATCCGCCGGAGAGCTTGTAGCGACGGGCGAGGGCGGCGACATCGATATCCGGGGCTACCGGGGCGGCGGCCGGGAGGACCGCGCGCCAGATCGCGCCGCGGTACTCCGGCTCGGGGAACGGGAACTCCACGGCGAAGTCGAGCCGCCGGAGGAAGGCGTCGTCGATGTTGCTGCGGAAGTTGGTGGCGAGGATCACCGCGCCGGCGTACGTCTCCATGCGCTGAAGGAGGTAGGCGACCTCGATGTTGGCGTACCGGTCGTGGGCGTCACCGACGTCGGACCGGCGGCCGAAGAGGGCGTCCGCCTCGTCGAAGAAGAGGATCGCGTTCGAGCCGGTCGCGGCCTCGAAGATCACGTCGAGGTTCTTCTCGGTCTCGCCGATGTACTTCGAGACGACCGCGGCGAGGTCGATCCGGTAGAGGTCGAGACCCAGCTCGCGGGCGAGCACCCGACCGGCCATGGTCTTGCCGGTGCCGGAATCGCCGAAGAAGAGGATCTTCAGACCCTGGCCCTGACCGACGGTCCGCTCATACCCCCAGGCGGAGAGGACGAGGTCTCGGTGGCGGAGGTGAGCCGAGACGGATCTGAGCGACTCCATCTGCCGCGGCGGGAGCACGAGGTCGGCCCACCCGCTGCCCAGCTCCACGCGCGTGGCCAACCCATCCAGCCGGCGACTGGACGCCTGGCGCGCCCCGTAGTGCAGGTCGGAGGCAGCCGGTCGGGGTCGTCCGGCGACGGAGGCGACGAGCTCGGCGACCTCGACCGCGTGGGCGATCTGCGCCGCGCTGAGCCGGAACTTGGCGGCGACCTCGCGGACCTCGTCGCTGGCCGTCCGCCGCGCCCAGAGGGTCAGCCGCTCGTCGAACGACGGGGCGGGCACCTCGACGAGCACGGCCTCCAGCCCGTGGAAGGCGACCAGGCTGCGTGGCGACGCCGCGCACATCAGGATCCGCTCGGGGCGCCGGGTGAGCGTCGCGACGATCTCGTTCCGCTCGGCGCCGGGAGGCAGGTCGGGCAGCTCGAAGCACAAGCGAGCGCCGGTGAGAGCGGCCTCGAGGATCAGGTCGTCAAGGGCGGCGGCCGCGGTGCAGATCGCGCCGTCGGCGATCAGCACCGGCCGGCCGAGCGCGATCGCCAGGAGCTCGGGGGCGTCGGGTCCGGCGACGAGCACGGGCAGGCGGCTGTCGTTGGCCAGGAGAGCCCGCAGCTCGGCGACCGAGCCGCCGCGTCCCGGGTCGACCGTGGGCAGGTCGACGTGGCGGCCGCGGTGCGCACCCGGGCCGCCGTCAAGAGCCGCGCCCAGCACCTCGGCCGCGAGCCGCTCGGCGACCTTGACCGGCCGATCCGCGAGCGGTAGGTCATGCTCGGTATCGACCAGCCGCAGGGCGCCGGAGAGCCGCAGCGGACGGTCCCGCGAGAAGCGACCGAGGATCTCGGCACGGCCGTGCCGGTCGTCGGCGAGCAGGCGCACGGCGAGACGGGGAGTGAGACAGCGGCGGGTCAGGTCGTCGTGGAGGTAGCCGATCAGACGCCCGAAGCGCGGGTCGAGCTCCGGGGCGATGCAGAGCGCGAGCGCGAGACCGTCGAGCTCGTCCAGCCCGAGCAGGTCGGACGCGGCGGCCAGGCGCGCGTCGAATTCACCGCTCGACGGATCGTCAGCGAGCGCGAGGTCGAGGGCCATCTCGTCCGAGACGTACAGACCCCGGAACGGATCGCTCGGACTCGGGTCGGTCGCCGCCACCCGCTCGACGGCGGCGCAGACGCGCGCCCCGATCTCGGCGAACCGGAGTGTCTGCTTCTCAGCGCGGGTCGCGGACACGATGCATCGCGGGCGAGCATAGGTCCGCCGGCCGAGTGGCGCAACGGCCTGGAAAGGCCGATCGGACTGCCCTTTGGACCCCCGGATCCGGCGCCCGCGTCGGCTAGCGGTCCGTCCAGCAAGTTCCTGCACCATTGGGCGGGCCCGGATGACCGCGTGGCGGCGTCCTCGAAGCTCGGAATACGTCCAGTATGCCGCCGCTTCTGCGTCCTGGCCACGCGGCCCCCGGACCTCGCCGAATGGCACACGAACTTACCGGACGAACCACTAGGCGAGGGCGAAGAGGCGCGGATCGTTGGTGATCACGCCGGTCACGCCCAGGCACCGGAGGTGGCTGATCTGGGGGAGGTCGTCGACCGTCCAGACGTAGAGCTCGCCGCCTGCCCGGGCGATCGCCTTGACCAGGGCCGGGGTCACGAGCCGCCAGTGGGCCATGAGCGCGTCGCAGCGGCCGTCGGCGATCGCCCGCGCGGCCAGGCGGGGCAGGGCGGCCCGGAAGGCCAAGCCGATGGCGATGGCGAGGTGGCGGGTCCGCGGGTCGGCCGTGTAGTCGCGCCGGACCCGGGGCACCGACCACCCGAGCCGGACCCCCGGCTCGGCGGCCCGGATCAGCCGGAGGCTGCTCGTGTACATCGAGCTGATCAGCGCCCGGTCGAGCAGTCCGGCCTCCCGCAGCGCCGCCACCGTGCGGAGCTCGTAGCCCGGCAGCTTGAGGTCGACGTCGAGGAGGACGTCGGCGAACGGCGCGCTCTTCAGGTGGCCGAGCGCCTCGGCCAGGGTCGGCACCCCGACCGCGCCGAGCCGCTCGTAGTCGTGGGCGACCAGGAGCTCGCCGCTCCCGTCCATGCGGGCGCTCAGCACGTCGAACTCGATCATCTCGACCCCGGCGGCGAGGGCCGCGTCGAAGCTCGCCGCCGTGTTGCCGGTGACGATCCCGTCGGCCCCCTTGTGCCCGACGCGCAGGAGCGGGGTCACGCCTGGCACCCGGGGCACCAGTAGGTGATGCGGTTCTCCTCGCCCTGGCCGGCCGCCCTGATCGTGGTCCCGCAGCGCTGGCACGCTTCGCCGCGGCGGCCGTAGACCGCCCGGGGGCGGGCCATGTGCCCGTCCCGGGCGGAGCGGGCCATCCGCTCGCGGGCGACGGCGACGATCGCGCGGGCCTCGTCGTCGGTCGTCCGCCCGACCGGCCGCCACGGGTCGATCGCCGCGGCGAAGCACGACTCCGCCTTCCAGACGTTGCCGATCCCGGCGACCGTCCGCTGATCGAGGAGGGCGTCGCCGATCGGTCGGGTCGGGTCGTCCTCGCGCAGGCGCCCGAGGAACCGGCGCTCGTCGAAGTCGGGCCCGAGCACGTCCGGGCCGAGCCCGGCCAGCCGGTCGTCGAAGCGGGTCCGGGAGTCGGTGACCAGCTCGAGCACGGGTCCGTCGAACTGGACCACCTGGTGGCCGCCGGCCTCGATCAGCAGCCAGGCCCGGCGCCGGCTCTTGCGCCACGGCCGCCCGGCCTCGTAGACCGCCCAGGCCCCGGTCATCCGCAGGTGGGAGTGGATGGTCAGGGGCGGCTCGTCGGCGTCGGGGGCGCCGTCGAAGCGGAGGAAGAGGTGCTTCCCGTGGACGTCGACCGACCGGATCCGGCGGCCGGCCAGGCGCGTCGGCCAGGTGGCCC
Source organism: uncultured Solirubrobacterales bacterium (assembly GCA_963733245.1). Taxonomy (GTDB): domain Bacteria; phylum Actinomycetota; class Thermoleophilia; order Solirubrobacterales; family Solirubrobacteraceae; genus Palsa-513. The sequence continues at coordinate 17,563 of CAVTCI010000003.1, read as the reverse complement.
CGGGGCTGCGCGGGGACGGGGTCTCGATCCGGTCGGGGACGCGGCTCTCGAGGATCGGGCGGATCCGGTTCGCCGCGTAGTGGATGGTGTCGCCTTCGGGCATCTCGGGGTCACGGGGCGGTCCGCGCGGGGCGGTCGCCGTAGGGGTGGTGGCTACAGGGTACGCGGAGCGGGGGCGGTCACGGCCGGGCCCGGGGACGCGAGGCTGCCGGCTCACCCGCTTACCCAAGGCTCCCGGACGTCGCCTCGTACAGGTCCTGCCACCTCGGCGGCCGGGGGGCGCGACCGACCCTGTGTGTCGGTGTCGTCGCCGCCGAGGCGCGGTAGGCTCCTCCCCGATGAGGGTGCAGCGAGGAGGCTCGCCGGCCCGGCCATCCCGTTCTTGCCCGGGTCGTGGTCGCGGCGATGACCGTACGTCGTCTCCCGAGCTCGGTAATGACCTCCCCGTCGGCTGACCGAGGCGAGAGCTCGCCCACGGGTGCGGCCGCTCACCGTCGCGCCCTCGCCCTCGCCGTCGCCCTCGCCGTCGCCCTGGCGCTGGTCGCCGTCGCCGCGTCCGGCTGCGGCACGGACCATTCGCGCGGCAGCACGGCTCCTCTCTCCCGGCCGGCGTCGTCTCCGGGAACCGCCGCGAAGGCGTCCGGGCCGAAGCCGCTGTCTGCCAGCCCGGGGCTTGTCGCCTCGGTCGAGCGGGCGCTGCACCGCAACCCCCACCAGGCGGCGTCCTCCGCGCGGTGCGCGGCGGCCACCGCGCAGCAGCGCCGGCGCGCACCGTTCGGGACCGCGACGCGGCGACCGATCCTCCGCTGCACCATCACCTGGGGCGGACGACCCGCCGAGGCCTACGACCTCGAGGTCCTCGGCAACGGATGCTTCGTCGCGGAGCGGGTGCGCCCCGGCCGCAGCGACTCCGGATGCGGGGCGCTCCGCCTCCCGCTGCCGAGCTGAGCCGCGTGGGCGGGGCGTCGGACGGCCGCCGACCAGCGGAAGGTGACGCGGAGGTGACGCCGGGGGGAGGACCCTGCGGGCATGTCGACCAGCCGCGCACAGACCGAGCACGGCCTGCTGGCCGGCCTCCTCGCCCTGATCGCCGCCGCCGCCGCCGCGGTGGCGATGACCGCCGAGAACCGGACCGCCATCACGAGCAGCCCGCCGCCGGCCCCCATCGTCGCGACCGCGGCGGCGCCGGTCGGCGACGGCCCCCGAGGAGGGGGGCGGGTCGTCGGCGCCCGCCCGGACGGCGGCGCCGGGCACCCGAGGTCAGAGGCAGGTGCCGGCCGCTGACGCCACGCCCGGCGGGCCGCGGGCGGCCGGCCAGGTCCTCGGGCGCGCGGTCCGGCGGCTCGTCCTCGCCGGCGGATACGCCGCGGTGCTCCTCGGGCCGCTCGTGCTCATCGCCGGCGCCGTCAAGCCCGGGGCGCAGGGTCGGCTCGTGGTCTTCGCCGACGCCCTCGGCTTCGCCGGCGTGTCCCTGCTCGCCCTCCAGGTCGTCGCGTCGGGTCGCTGGTCCGGGACGACCCGCCACCTCGGACTGCGACGGGTGCTCGCATGGCACCGGCAGGCCGGGATGGCGGTGCTCGTCATCGTGGCCGCCCACGTCGTCATCCTCCTGATCGACGACCCGGGCCGGCTGCGCCTGCTCGACGTCGGCACCGCCCCGGGTCGCGCGCGCGCCGGCCTCGTCTCCGCCCTCGGCCTCGTGGCCCTCGCGGGCACCTCGGTATGGCGCCGGCGCCTGCGTCTGAGCTATCAGGGCTGGCGCGCGATCCACATCGGGCTCACCGGGCTCGTGATCGCCGCGGCCTTCGTCCACGTCCTCTGGGTCGACGCGTACACCTCCCTGCCGGTGGTGCGCTGGAGCGTCCTGGCCCTCGTCCTCGCGGCGGCGGCCGGCCTGTTCTGGGCGCGGGTGGCGCGGCCGTACGCGACCGCCCTGCGCCCGTACCGGGTCGTCGGCGTCAGGCGGGAGCACGGCGATGCCGTGACCGTCGAGCTCGCCGCCGACGGCCATCGGGGGATGCGCTTCGAGCCGGGACAGTTCGCGCGGCTACGGTCGGCGGACCGCCCCTACAGCCTCGATGACCATCCGTTCACCCTGAGCTCGAGCGCCGACCGCCCGGGCCGCCCGGCGTTCACGGTCAAGGCCCTGGGGGACTTCAGCAGGTCGGTCGCCGACCTCGCGGTCGGGACCGAGGTGCTCGTCGACGGCCCGCACGGCGAGGCGGTCGACACCCCCCGCGCCGGGCGCGGGCGCCTGCTGCTCGCCGCCGGCATCGGGATCACCCCGGCCATCAGTGTGCTCCGCACCGCCGCCGCCCGCGGCGAACGTCGTCCGCTCCTCCTCCTCTACGGGAGCCGCCGGTGGGCGGACGTGACCTTCCGGGAGGAGCTGGCCGACCTCGAGCGGCGCCTCGCGAACCTGCGCGTGGTGCATGTGCTCTCGCGCCCGGAGGCCGCCTGGCCGGGCGAGCGCGGGCGGATCGACGAGGCCCTCCTCCGCCGTCACGCCCCGCACGACGTGGGCGGGTGGAGCGCGCTGATCTGCGGTCCGCCGGCGATGGTCGCGGACGCGACGCGCGCCCTCGTCCGGTTGGGGATGCCCCCAAGCGCCCTCCAGGCCGAGGGCTTCGAATAGGAGCGCTCCCGGCAGCCTCTCAGGATCCTCGAAGGCCGGCCCCAGGCGGGTGCGATGTCCTGGCGTCATGCGCTCCAACCGTCTCGCGCTCGCGGCCGTCCTCGCCGGGTCGACGCTGCTCGGCCTCACGTCGGCCGGCGTCACGTCGGTCGGCGTCGTCGGGGCGTCGACCTCCCTCGCGGCGAGCGACGTCCACCACCAGGATCGGGCCGACGGGCACCACGGCCACGGCGGGCTCTGACGTGCGGATCCTCCTGGCCGAGGACCACCCGGGCGTGGCGCGGAGCATCGCCAAGGGACTCCGCCAGAGCTGCGCGGCGGTCGACGTCGCCCCCGACGGCGGGCAGGCGCTGTTCCTCGCCCGGGTCCACGCCTACGACGTCGTCGTCCTCGACCGCGATCTCCCGGAGGTCCACGGCGACGACGTCTGCCGCGCCCTGAACGCCGAGCAGCCGGGCACGAAGATCCTCATGCTCACCGCCGCCCGGACGACCGAGGACGTCGTCGAGGGCCTGTCGCTCGGGGCCGACGACTACCTGCTCAAGCCGTTTCGCTTCGCCGAGCTCGTCGCCCGCGTCCACGCCCTGGCCCGCCGGGCCGGGCCGGCGCGACCGGCGGTGCTCGCCCGCGGCGACATCCGAATGGACGCGGCCCGCCGCCGGGTCACTCGCGGGGAGCGGGAGATCGACCTCGCGCGCAAGGAGTTCGGCGTCCTCCACACGCTCCTGGCCGCGGACGGTGACGTCGTCACCGCGGAGGACGTGCTCGCGTCCGTCTGGGACGCCAACGTCGACCCGTTCTCGAACATCGTCCGCATGACGGTGATGAAGCTCCGCCGCAAGCTCGGCGAGCCCGAGGCGATTGTGACCGTGCCGGGCGTCGGCTACCGGATGTGAGCAACGTCCGGCTCCGGCTCACGCTGTTCTATGCGGCGTTGCTGGCCGCGGCGAGCAGCCTCCTGCTCGGTGCCTCCTACCTCCTCGTCCGCGACCACCTCGACCGGACGCTCGACGGGTCGCTGGCCGGTCAGGCGGCCTCGGGCCTGGCCGCCCAGTACGGGCTCGCCGTGGTCGCCGTCGTCCTCCTCGCCGCCGGCGGCGGCTGGCTCGTCTCGGGCAAGGTGCTCGGGCCGCTGGCCCGGGCGGTGGCGACCCAGCGCCGGTTCGTGGCCAACGCTTCCCACGAGCTGCGAACCCCGATGACGGCGATCCGCGTGGCCGCCGAGGTCGCGCTCGAGGATCGGTCGCTGACGGTCGAGGAGCTCCGAGCGGTTCTGCGCGAGACGATCGCCACCTCCGAGGGGATCGACCGCCTGATGACGGCGCTGCTCACGCTGGCCGCGGCCACCGACGGCACGCGCGAGGACGAACCGGTCGAGCTGGGCACCGTGGTGGGCGAGGCGCTGCCGGCGAGCCCGCGGCTCGACGTCGCGCTCGAGCCGGCGATGGTGCGGGGCGACGCCGTCCTCCTCGCCCGGGCGGCGGCCAACCTGATCGACAACGCGCTGCGCCACGGACGGCCGGGGGGCGTGGTGACCGTCCGCGTACGCGACGGCGAGCTGACGGTGAGCAACGCCGGCCCGGTCATCACCCCGGAGGATCTCGGGCGGCTGACCCAGCCCTTCGAGCGCCTGCGCCGCGGATCGGCGCCGGGGAACGGCCTCGGTCTGTCGATCGTCCAGGCGATCGCCGAGGCCCACGACGGCCGCCTGATCCTCGACGCGCCGCCCGGCGGCGGCCTGGTCGCGCGGCTGGCCATCCCGCCGCTGCGTTGACCGCGCGCATCCCCACGACGGAGCGAACAGCAGCCCGTCGGCCGAGAACGGCAGTGGCGGCGCCAGCACGTTCATCCTCGGCGACTCGGCACCGACGACGACGCAGACCTCCTCGAACGTCTTGACCTACGATCAGGAGATCGGCGGCGGGGCCGGGGAGACGACGCTGATCGCGCCGTCGCCGACCCAGTGCTTCTGCCAGTCGAGCCAGCAGGGGGCGAACAGCCAGCAGGTTGCCGTCAACGGCGACGGCGACGGCGACGGCGACGGCGGGACGACGGCCATCCTCGGGACCTCCGCGCCGACCCTGACCCAATCGTCGAGCAACGTGCTCTCCAACACCGAGTTCATCGGCGGCGGCGCCGGCGACACGGTTCTCATCGGCGTGCGGCTCAGGCCAACGCGCAGGGCGTCAACTCGAGCCAGAGCGGCATCAACGGGTCGGGCGCGAGCGGCTTCCTGTTCATCGGCGACGACTCGCTCGAGCTCCTCGACCAGACCTCGGCCAACGTCGTCATCCTCGGCGGCTGACCCACCGCACCGAAACACGCACCGACGCCCCGCGGCTCCCCCCCTCACCAGGCCGGGGGGCCGCGAAGGGCTCGCCGGCTCTGTCGCCTCAGGCGCTGAGCGTCAACCTCCGCGGCCCGGCCCGGAACCCCAGCTCGATGAGCACCGCCTCGAGCGGGGACCCGATCACCGGCGCCCCGTCCACTCGCTCGAGGTCGAGCTTGCGAATCCGCCCGGCCTGCACCGCCCCGGCGAGCGCGGCCAGCGCCGGCCTGACGTCGGCGGCGTAGGTCTGGAGCCCCCGACCCCCGGCCTCGACGTAGAGGGCGAGCTCGGCCCCGACGAGCACGACGTGCGCCCCGGGCACCCGGGCCGCCCGCCGCGGCGCCCCCGTCCCCGACCCCCTCCCCGGCTCCGGACCCAGCCCCGACCCCGACCCCGACCCCGACCGGCCGCGGCCTCCCGCCTCGTCCCGGCGCGGCCAGGGCAGGGCGGCCCCGTAGGGCTGGGCCGGGTCGGTCGCGGCGAGGACGAGCGGGGCGACCGCGTCGAGCTGGCGCTCGGCCCGGAGCCGCTCGACCGCCCCGGGGAGGGCGAACTGGGCCCCGCCCAGCCCTTCGATGAAGTAGCCCCGCCGGCAGACGCCCAACGTCTCGAGGGCGACCAGCGAGTCGTAGAGCCCGGCGAAGCCGCCGGTCACCCCCTCGGCGAGGACGAGCTCGCGGGTGAGGATCCCGTAGCGCTCGAGCAGGAGCTCGGCCAGGGCGCGCCGGCGGGCCACCGGGTCGGCGGCCGGGGCGAAGAGCGGGGCGGTCAGCGACCACCGGCCGGCGACCTGCGCCCCGGCCCCGGCCCGGCGGGCCGGGGCGAACCGCCGCCCCGACCGCAGTCCGGAGCCCCCGCCCCGAGGCGGGCGGGCCACGGTCAGGCGGGGAGCCCGGAGCGGCGCCCAGGCGTCGTTGGTCGCCAGGCCGGCCCAGACGAGGTCCCAGAGGGCCTCGGCCAGCGCGGCGGGGAGGAGGTCGACCGCGGCGACGAGATCGGAGAAGAAGCACGGTCCGGCGGCGAGGCGGGCGGCGACGAGCTCGTGCTCGGCCGCCCCCGGAGCGACCAGCCGCTCGGCGCCGGGCGGCGGCCCGATCGCCGCGGCGTCGTCGCGGAAGTACAGGGCCACCCGACCCGACCGGCGTCCGAGCGCCCCGGCCCCGACCCAGACGAGCTCGCCCGAGGCGCAGAGCTGGTCGATCCAGCTCGGCGAGTAGGCGCCGAGCCGGCGGGGGAGGACGTCGCGCTCCCAGACCTCGGCGGTCAGGGCCAGGCCCTGGAGTGAGACGAGCGTCTCCCGGAGCCGCTCGATCCCGGCCCCGGCCGGCGGGTGGCGGTCGACCCCCTGCCAGGAGGGGAGGAAGGCGGCCAGCGCCCGCTGGTCGGCCGGCTCGATCTCCCGGCGCAGGGCGGCCAGCGAGGCCCGCCGCAGGCGCCGGAGCACCTCGGGCGAGCACCACTCGCGCTCGCTGCCCCCGGGCCGCAGCTCGCCCCGCACGAGCGCACCGCGAGCCTCGAGCTCGCGCAGGGCGCCGCTCGGGTCGACCCCGTAGCGGCCGGCGAGCTCGGCGGTGGTGAACGGCCCGTGGCAGCGGGCGTAGCGGAGGCAGAGCTCGCGGAGGGCGTCGTCGACGTCGACCAGGAAGGCGTCGGGCAGCCCGGAGGGCGGGGCGGCGCCGACGGCGTCGCGGTAGAGGCCGGCGTGCTCGGCGGCGATCCAGCGCGGCTCCCGGGCCACCCGGAGGCGGACGGCCCGCCGCTCGCGGGCGAGCTCGGCGAGCATCCCGGTGGCGTCGAGCCCGGCGATCACCCGGTCGGCGACCTCGTCCTCGCGGAGGTCGCCGAGCGCGCGCAGGACGTCGAGGAGCTCGTCGCGCCCGGTCGCCTGCCTGCGGGGCGACCGCCGCTGGAGTTCGTCCTCGAGCGCGGCGAGGGCCCCCGGGTCGATCAGGTCGCGGAGCTCCTCCTGGCCGAGCAGCTCGCGCAGGAGGTCGCGGTCGAGGGCCAGGGCCGCGGCCCGGCGCTCGGCGTTCGGGGTGTCCCCCTCGTACATGTAGTTGGCGACGTAGTCGAAGAGGAGCGACGAGGCGAACGGCGAGGCGGTCGGGGTCTCGACCTCGACGAGGGAGATCTCCCGGCGGCGGACGGCGCGGAGCAGCCCGACGAGCCCGGGGACGTCGAGGACGTCGCGCAGGCACTCGCGGTAGGTCTCGAGGATGATCGGGAAGTCCGGGTAGCGGCGGGCGACCTCGAGCAGGGTCTGGGCCTTCAGGCGCTGCTGCCAGAGCGGGGTCCGCCGGCCGGGGTAGGCCCGGGGGATCAGCAGGGCGCGGGAGGCGTTCTCCCGGAAGCGGGCTCCGAACAGGGCCGAGCCGCCGAGCTCGGCGACGATCGCCTCCTCGACGTCCTCGGGCTCGGGGAGGACGAGCTCGGCGTCGGGCGGCTCGTCGGCGTCGGGCAGGTGGACGATGATCCCGTCGTCCGACCAGATGGCGTCCGACTCGAGCCCGTATCGCTCGCGGATCCGAGCCGAGAGGGCCAGGCCCCAGGCGGCGTGGATGCGCCCGCCGTAGGGGGAGAGGACGCACATCCGCCAGTCGCCGATCTCGTCGCGGAAGCGCTCGATGACGATCGTCCGGTCGCTCGGGAGGACGCCGGTCGCCGTCTGCTGCTCGGAGAGGAACTCGAGCAGGTTCCCGGCGGCGAGCCCGTCGAGGTCGTAGTCGCGCTGGAGGACGGCCGAGTCCTGGTCGACGGCCCAGCGGGCGAAGGCCCCGATCGCCTCGCCGAGCTCCTTCGGCCGGCCGATCGAGTCGCCCTTCCAGAACGGGACCGCGCCGGGGGCGCCGGGCGCCGGGGTGACGATCACCCGGTCGCGGCCGATCTCCTCGATCCGCCAGGCGCTCGCCCCGAGGAGGAAGGTCTGCCCGGGCCGCGCCTCGTAGACCATCTCCTCGTCGAGCTCGCCGACCCGGCGCCCGTCGGGCAGGGTGACGGCGAAGAGGCCGCGGTCGGGGATCGTCCCGGCGTTGGTCACCGCGAGCTGGCGGGCGCCCCGGCGGGCGGTGATCGTCCCGCCGAGGCGATCCCAGTTGATCCGGGCCCGGAGCTCGCCGAACTCGGCCGACGGGTAGCGGCCGTCGAGCATGTCGAGGACGTTCTCGAGCAGTTCGCGGCTGAGCTCGGCGTAGGAGTGGGTCCGCGTGACCATCGCGTGGAGATCGTCGACCGAGACCCGATCGGCGCTGGCCGCGATCGCGACGATCTGCTGGGCGAGGACGTCGAGGGCGTTGCGCGGGACCACGGTCGGCTCGATCCGCCCCTCGCGCATCATCCGGGTGAGCACGGCGCACTCGAGCAGGTCGGCCCGGAACTTCGGGTAGATGCGTCCCTTGCTCGTGGCCCCGACCCCGTGCCCGGACCGGCCGATCCGCTGGAGGCCGCGGGCGACCGACTTGGGCGACTCGACCTGGATCACGAGGTCGACCGCCCCCATGTCGATCCCGAGCTCGAGCGAGGAGGTCGCGACCAGGCAGGGAAGCTCGCCGGCCTTCAGGAGCTCCTCGATCGTGGTGCGCTCCTCCCGGGAGAGGGAGCCATGGTGAGCGCGGGCGAGCTGCGTTCCCGGGGATCGGTCGGGGGGGTTTTCGGAGCGGTCCTCGCCGGCCGCGGCGAGCTCGTTGAGCCGAAGGGCCAGGCGCTCGGCCGCGCGTCGACTGTTGACGAAGACGATCGTCGAGCGGTGCTCGCGGACGAGGCGCAGGAGCTCGGGGTACATGGCCGGCCAGATCGACCGGCGGGTCGCCTCGGCCCCGCCGAGGCCGTCGAGCGAGTCGGAGCCGTGGGGCAGGGCGTCGGGCTCGACCATCGACTCGACGGGGACGTGGATGCGCAGGTCGAGCGGGCGGCTCGAGCCGATGTCGATGATCCGGGCCCGGCGACCGGGGCCGACCATGAACCGGGCGACCTCCTCGAGCGGGTTCTGGGTGGCCGAGAGCCCGATCCGCTGGAGCTCGCGCGGACAGAGCTCCTGGAGGCGCTCGAGGGTGAGGGCGAGGTGGGCGCCGCGCTTGGTCGCGGCGACGGCGTGGATCTCGTCGAGGATCACCGCCTCGGTGGTGCGGAGGATCTCCCGGGCCTGGGAGGTGAGCATCAGGTAGAGGGACTCCGGGGTGGTGATGAGGATGTCCGGCGGCTTCCGGAGCATCGCCGCGCGTTCGCGGGCCGGGGTGTCGCCGGTGCGGATGGCGACGCGGATGTCGGCTCCCATGCCCCGGAGGGGGACGCGGAGGTTGCGCTCGACGTCGTAGGAGAGCGCCTTCATCGGGGAGACGTAGACGAGCCGGGTGCGGTGCGCGGCGTCGGGCCCGGCGGCCGCCCGATCGGCGATCAGCCGGTCGAGGGCCCAGAGGAAGGCGGCGAGCGTCTTGCCCGACCCGGTCGGGGCGCAGATCAGGACGTTCTCGCCGGTGGCGATCGCCGGCCAGGCCTGGGCCTGGGCCGGGGTCGGGGCCTCGAAGGCTCCGTCGAACCAGTCGCGGACGAGCGGGGTGAACGCAGAGCGGGGCACGGGCATCGACGTTAGCTGACCAGCCGAGCGGCATCGGCCCGGGAGCGGGCGCGGGTATCGACGTTAGCCGACCGGCAGGCGGGTCCGGCCCGGGCCATCGCCCGGGAGCGGGCGCGGGTATCGACGTTAGCTGACCGGCCGGCGGGTTCGGCCGCGGGCCACGGCCCGGGAGCGGTCGCGCTCAGGCGACGGGGACGGCGCCGAGCACGGCGTCGAGCAGGCCGGGGAAGCGACGGTCGAGGTCCTCGCGGCGCAGGCGGTTGAGCCGGGCCGTGCCCTCCTCGTGCTGGCTGACCACCCCGGCCTCGCGGAGGACCCGGAAGTGGTGGGTCATCGTCGACTTGGCCAGGGCCAGCCCGAAGCTCCCGCACCGGCGGGGGGCCGGGCTGTCGGCCAGGGCGCGGACGATCGCCAGGCGCTGAGGATCGCTGAGGGCGTGGAGTACGGCCGGGAGCTCGAGCTCGTCGACGGTCGGATGATGGAGGCTCACGCTCTCATCATACGACGATCGTCGGACTATTTGGTACGATGGTCGTCGTACGACTGAACCTCACGTCCGATCCCCTCGTCCCGACAAGGTTAACGCGATGCCCGAGACCGCCGCCGCCCGCCCCCGCCGGATCACCACCGTCAAGCTCGGTCGCCGGGCCGCGTTCTGGCTGCTCGCGGTGACGCTCGGGCTCCTCCTCTTCGCCTCGAGCGCGCCGTCCCCGCTCTACGTCGTCTACCAGGCCGAGTGGGGCTTCTCGACCATCACGCTGACCAGCGTCTTCGCCGTCTACGCGCTCGGGCTGCTCGCCGCCCTGGTCGTCGCCGGGTCGGTGTCCGACCACGTCGGCCGGCGCCCGACCCTGCTGGTCGGGCTCGGGCTCGAGGTAGTGGGGATGCTCCTGTTCGCCGAGGCGCGGAGCGTCGGTTGGCTGTTCGCGGCCCGGATCCTCCAGGGCGTGGCCACGGGGATCGCCATGGGCGCGATCAGCGCGGCCCTGATCGACCTCGAGCCGCAGCAGCGGCTCGGCTCGACGCTCGGGGTGGCGGCGCCGCTCGGCGGGCTGGCCGCCGGGGCGCTCGGGGCGGGTGTCCTCGTCCAGTACGGGCCCGACCCGACCCGCCTCGTCTTCTGGCTCCTCCTCGCGGCGTTCGTGGCGGCGACCGTCCTGGCCGCGGGGATCCCCGAGACGGTGTCGCGCGGGGGCCGGTGGCGCCACTCGCTGCGCCCGCGCCTGGCCGTCCCGGCTGGGCTGCGCCCGGCGTTCGTCGGGGCGATCCCGTGCCTGGTGGCGACCTGGGCCCTCGGCGGCCTGATCCTCTCGCTCGGGCCGTCGCTCACCGCTGGGGTGCTCGGCGATCCGAGCCACGTCGCCGGCGGGCTGCCGATCTTCATCATGGCCGGGGTCAGCGCCGTGGCCTCGGTGCGCCTGCGCGAGGCCCACGCCCGGTCGACGGCGCGGGCCGGGTTGGGGGCGATGATCGTCGGGGTCGGCCTGGCCCTGGCCGCCCTGTCGGCCGGCTCGACCGTACTCTTCCTCGCGGCGACGGCGATCGCCGGCCTCGGCTTCGGTCCGGCGTTCGCCGGGGCCTTCCGGGCCCTCAGCTCGCGAGCTCCGGCGGCCGAGCGGGGCGGCCTGGTCTCGTCGATCCTGGCCGTCTCCTACCTGGCCTTCAGCCTCCCGGCGGTCGCCGCCGGGGCGGCGGTCACCACCCTCGGCCTGCGCGAGACGGCCACCGTCTACGGGGCGGCGCTGATCGGCCTCGCGCTGATCGCCCTCGGCCTGTCCGGCCGGCTGGAGGACCCCGACGCGACCCCCCGCCCCCGGGCTCGCCGGGCCGGTCTGGCGCTCGAGGCGGACTGACGACGCCATGCCCGGCGACAGCGGGGCGCCGGGGTGGCCGGCGAGGGTTCGGTAGGCGTACTGGTAAGCGGTCTCGAACCCCACGGCCCGATAGAGGGCCCGAGCGGCCGGGTTGGCGCAATCGACCTGGAGGTAGGCGCGGTCGGCGCCGCTGCACCGGCCCCAGTGAGCGAGTGCGCCGAGCGCCAGCCGGGCCACGCCGCGCCGCCGGAGCGCCGGGACGGTGGCCATGTTGAAGATCCCGAGCCACCGGCCGTCGAGCACGCCCATGCCGACGCCCGCCGGCGATCGGTCGAGGCTCACGGTGACGAAGGCAACCGGGCTGGCCACCCGGCCGAGGAGCCGCTCCGTCGCGGCCCGGCGCGCGTCGCTGAGCCCGAGGGCGGCCTGCCACGTGGTCGACCAGCGGGGCGTCAGCATGAGGTCGATGACGACGTCGTCTGCGGCCGCCGGCGAGGGCCCGAGGAGCTCGGCGAGACGGCAGCGCTCGACGAGGGTCGGGGCGGCGCGTTCGTATCCCCGCCGCTCGAGCACGCGGTCGAGTCCGGCGGGCTGCGCGGCGGGGCTGACCTGAAATCGAGCCGGGAGGTCGCGGGCCGCGTAGAAGCGCTCGACCCAGACCAGCTTTTCCTCGATTGTCGAGCTGGGCTCGTCCGCGCGGGGCCAGACGGAGTTGACGCGCTTGGCGGCCAACCCGGGCGAATGGCGCGCGACCCACCCGCCGACGTTCTGGACCTCCGAGGCGGGCACCGCTCTCGCCGCGATCTCGTCCAGCACCCCGGCGAGCTTCAGGTCATCGGGCACGAGACCACCGGGTCCTCTGATTTCTCTGATAGGCCGCGCCGGATGGCTCGCATGACCGCCACCGAGACGGCCCGGACCCTCTCCGACGTCTTGAACCGGGTAGCGGCGGGCGAAGAGGTCGAGGTTACCCGCAGCGGGGCTCCGGTCGCCGTGATCGGCCCGCCGCGCGTCCGCCTGGTCTCGGCGGCGCGCCTGCGCGAGCTCCTGGCCACGGCGCCCCGTCCTGACGGGGGAGCTGCGCTGCCTTCGCGACGGCATCGAACCACCCCTGACACCCGTGGCCCTCCTGATAGATACCGATCTGCTCGTCGAGCTCGAGCAGGGCAGGGCGGCGACCGACGACGTTCTCGGCGACGAGGACTGCGCGATCAGGTGTCATCACGGTCAGCGAGCTACTCCACGGAGTCCGGCGGGCAAGCGCCGGGATCCGCGCGCGCGCCGGCGGGCCTTCGTCGAGCATCTCCTCGCCGGCCACCAGGCGATCCCGATCTCCGCGCCGGTCGCCCGGATCCACGCCGACGTCTGGTCGGAGCTCGCCGGCCGCGGCGAGTCGATCGGCGCCCACGATCTCTGGATCGCGGCGACGGCGATCACCCACGGCATGGGGCTCGCCACCAGCAATCGAGCCGATTTCGAGCGCGTGCCCGGCCTGCGCCTCGTCTCCTCGCCCCGCTGAACCGCCGCGGGTCGGACGAGCCGCTACAACCCGGGCGGGTGGCGGACCACGAACCCGGCGCCGGAGCGCATGTCGGGCTGCCAGCGGGTGCCGGCGCCGCTCTGCCCGCTCGTGTCGAAGCGCAGGCCGGCGATGACCATGTACATGTGGCCGCCGTTGGCGTAGAGCGTCACCCAGGTCCCGGGGCCGGCCGCGCCCCAGGTCTCGAAGTCCCCGGAAGCCAGGGGCGAGGAGAGGAGGCCGCCGCCGTGGAGGGCGTAGGAGACCGAGCCGGAGCAGTCGTAGCCGGTGTCGTTCCAGGTCCCGTGGCCGCCGCCGTAGATGTACGGGAGGGTGGCGATGCGGTTGCCGGCGGCGATGATCGCCTGGACGACCGGCGGCGCCCCGGCCGGGGCGATCGCCAGGCCGCCGGGGCCGACGGACGCCTTGACCCCGGGGGCGACCGCCTGGATCTGCTCGACGGTGGGCATCTCGGCGCCGCCCGTGATGCTCGAGATCGACGCGACGGCCGAGCCCTGGGTGATGACGTTGCGCAGGACGGACACGTCCTGGGCGGTGACCGTCCCGTCGGCGGTGAGGCGCTGGACGCGCTCGAAGGCGGCGACGGCGCGCTTGGTCGCGTTGCCGAAGACCCCGTCGATCGAGGTCGCCTGGCCGGCGCGGTTGAGGAAGTCCTGGAGGATCTTGACGTCGTGCCCCCGGGCGCCGACCTTGAGCGGGAGCCGGGCCCCGAGGCTCCAGTTCGGGCCCCGGGCGGCGGCGAGGGCGCCGGCCGGAGCCGGCACGAGGAGGAACACCGCCAGGGCAGGCAGCAGACGCAGGCGGACTCTCACGGACTAACCCCTTCTCTCTCGGTCGCCTACGGGGTTAGCTGACGGGCTCGCGCGGAAAGAGCAGCGCTACGCCGCTTGCGCGGCGATTCGCCCCCGAGGACGCCGCGCCAGGCGACGACCCCAAGTGGTTCCCCCGATCCCCCGCGAAGGGGATTCGGCTGTTCGGTCGGGCACAGCGTAGCGGAGCCCGAGGCGGAGCGCGACATAAGCCCGGCGGCCGGGGCGAGTGATCCGTCGGCCGGGTCGTGCCGTTTACCGATCGGGGTTATACCCTGCTTATTGTGGATCCGAGCGACGAGAGGAACGTTGTAGATGCTGGCTGGTGACACCCACCTCGCGTTCGCCGAGGCGGCGGCCCGAGACGACATCGTCCTCACCACGGACGCGACCTTCGGCTGGCTCGCCGAGTCCGGCCACATCCTGCTCGAGGACATCCTCGAGGAGCCGCCGTCGACGGCCAACGTCGAGGCGGTCCGGGCGGCGGCCGAGGCGCTCGACGAGATCTGGGTGGCCGACCTGCGCGGCGACATCGACGTCCTCGTCGCCTGCCGGACCAACCTGCTGCTCCCGTTCGACCTCCTCCACGAGCCGACCGGGACCCTGATCGAGATCGACGAGTCCCTGCACTTCACCTCGCACCGCCTCACCACCCTCGACCGCTATCCGGCGGACGCGCAGCTCGGCTTCGATCCGGACGTCTACCGTGAGCTCTGCCGGGAATGGGCCCCGAAGATGGATGGGTACAGCCGCGCCCAGGCGGCCAAGGGCTTCGGGATCGGCGGGATCCAGCGCGAGCGGGCCTACCGCGACGCGCTCCGCGACCTCGCCGCCCCGGCGCTGGGGCATCCGCCGGTCGTGCGGATCGTCGCCATCGACGGGGACGGGGACGCCGCCTACGAGCGCAACCAGGAGTCGCTCATGAGCCTCCTGGGCGCCGCCCGCTAGTCGAGCCCGGCGAGCTCCCGGGCTCGCCGCAGGACGGCGTCGGTCATCTCGGCGGTCAGGCGACCGGTGAACGTGTTCTGCTGGCTCGGGTGGTAGCAGCCGAGGAGGGGGCCGTGCACCGCGCCGTGGCCGAACCGCGGGCGCGGGCGGGCCGGCGCCGCGCCGCGGAGGGCGAGCAGCCGGAGCGCGGCGTCCCAGGCGAAGCCGCCGAGGCAGACGATCACCCGCACGTCGCCGAGCAGGTCGAGCTCGGCGAGGCTCCAGGGCAGGCAGGCGTCCCGCTCGCCCGGGGTCGGGCGGTTCGCCGGCGGGGCGCAGCGGACGGCGGCGGTGATCCAGCAGCCGCGCAACCTCAGACCGTCGTCGCGGGACGTCGAGGTCGGCTGGTTGGCGAAGCCGGTGCGGTGGAGGGCGGCGAACAGCCAGTCGCCGGACCGGTCGCCGGTGAAGATCCGCCCGGTCCGGTTGGCCCCGTGGGCGGCGGGGGCGAGCCCGAGGATCAGCACGCGGGCCGCCGGATCCCCGAAACCGGGGATCGGCCGGCCCCAGTAGTCCTCGGTCGCGAAGGCGGCCCGGCGGTCGCGGGCGACCTGCTCGCGCCAGGCGACGAGGCGGGGGCAGCGGCGGCATTCGACGACGTCCGCCTCGAGCCGGGCGAGTCCGGTCTGGCGTAGGCTCTCGGTCATGTCCGGCCGCGGGATCGCCTCCATCGCCCTCCTGATAGCAGGCGGCCTCGCCGGCTGCGGGGCGACCCCGACGTCGTCCGGGCGGTTCTCGGGCGAGGCGGCGAAGGTGGCGGCGACGATCGACCAGCTGTCGAGCGCGGCGAGCGGGCACGACACGAGCAAGATCTGCACGAAGATCCTCGCGCCGACGGTGAGCGACAAGCTCAAGGCGGCCGGGGGGAGCTGCCCGAGCGTGATCGGCAAGCAGCTCGACACGGTCGACACGTTCAACGTCACCGTGAAGACGGTGAAGGTCACCGGGAGCGCGGCCGCGGCCCAGGTCACGAGCACGAGCAACGGCAAGGACAAGACCGACACCCTGAACCTGCTCAAGGTGGCCGACGGGAGCTGGCGGATCGCGTCGCTCGGCTGATTCGGGTCACCGGTCGTCGGTGAGCGGCGCGAGTAGCGCCTGCGCCGCGGTCATTCCGTGGTGCTCGGCCCAGCCGGCGGGCCGGGCATCGAACTCGCGGTCGCGCATGTTGGGGTCGGCACCGCGGCCGAGGAGCAGTCGGATCATCTCGACGTTGCCGTGCATCGCTGCCTCGCGGAGCGGCGCTGTGCGCGAGCGGGCGTTGACGTCGAACCCGAGCTCGATCGGGAGCGCGACGGCGCCGAGGCGGTTCTGCTCGGCCGCGCGGATCAGCTGATCCGGCCGGCGCTCGATGGCGCGCTCGACGAGCGTCGGGTCGGCGGACCGAAGCTCCACGGCGCGCGCCCGGTCCCCGGCCATGGAGATCGAGACGAAGCGGTCGACCTCGTCGCCGCCCAGCTCGGTGCCGGCGGCGGCGAGGAGGTCGACGATCTCGAGGTGCCCGAGGAGCGCGGCCTCGTCGATCGGCGTCCGGCCCCCGCGGGCCGGGTGCTGGGTTCCCGTGCCGGCGGGGTCGACGCCGTGGGCGAGGAGCAGGCGCACCCGATCGGCGAAGCCGTGGTGGGCGGCGGCGACGAGCGCGTTCTCGAGCATCTGCCGAGGCGAGGCGAGCCGGTCGCCGAGCAGCCGGGCCCAGGGCCCGCCGTCGCCGGTTCCGAGCCCGAACTCGAACCGCAGCTCGAGCCACCGGTCGTCGGGACTCCACCGCCGGTTGTAGAGCGTCTGGTCGTCGTTCGGGTCGGCGCCGCGCTCGAGCAGCAACCGGGCGAGGGCCGTCTCGTCGGGATGCGGCGGAGCTCCCTTCTCGCCGTGGCCGAACACGCCGGTCAGCGCCGTGAACGGGGGTACGAGCCCCTCCCAGAGATAGCCGACGTTCGGGTCGGCGCCGTGATCGAGCAGCAGCCGGGCGACCTCGACGGGGGAGCGGCCGGCGGCCGGAGCGGGTACCACCCGCGCGTAGGTGAGGTAGAGCAGCGGCTCCCAGGCAAATGGCCCGCCCGGCCGCCGCGCGCACGCGCGGTCAGCCGCCAGGAGCTCCTGGGCGGCGGCGACGTCGCCGACCGCGGCGGCGGTGTAGATGCTCGCGGGCGCGAGTTGGGGATTCGCCGCGAGCAGCTCGGCGGCACGCTGCCAGCGCGCCGGATTGTCGGTGCCGTAGTTCAGGCAGGCGAGGCGGAGGAACTCGTCGGGTAGCGACGGGCCGTCGCGACCGCCCGAGGGGGGGTCGCCTGGTCGTGCGGTGAGCGCGAGTACCGGGCGACGAGCTCGAGGTGGGCCTTGAGCTTCGGCCAGCTCGGGAAGTCGAACTGCCGGGCGACGACGAGCTGAGCGTCGGCGAGCTTCAAACCGGCAAGCTCCGGGGAGCCGGGACGGGCGGCGGCGAGGCGGGGATGGAACTCGTTGACGACGTCGGCAGCACCGGCATCGCCCGCCCGGACCGCCCGCCGAAGCGACTTGGCGCCCTTCTTCAGGTGCTCGAGGTTGGCGTTGCCGGGAAGACCGCGGGGTGGCACTGGGGCCTCCTTCCATTCGCGCCCGGAGTCCGCCATCTCGGGCCGGAAAGAGACACCGACCGTACACCTGCGGGGTCAGGTGGGCTTCGCCCTGTCCGCGGACCGGATGCGCCCTGTGCGCCCGCAGATCATACGCCCGGCTGCGCTATGCGGATGCGGTCGATGCGCCCCGTGCCCTCGCATAGGGCCTGCGGGTGCCACGATCACGTCCAACGCGCGGATGTCGCGGCCGGCGCTCGATTCCGGACGAACGTGCAAGGCGTAGCTGCCGAGCGGTCGTTCGGCGCCCACGCCCTCTTCGTCGCC
>CAVTCI010000002.1:0-168536 GCA_963733245.1 uncultured Solirubrobacterales bacterium | reverse complement strand
ACGGGTGCCACTCCCTGCGCGAGCGTGACGACCTGGCCCCGGCCTGGGTCGTCGCGCTCGCCACGCTGACCCTGGCCGGCGAGCCGGTCCCCCCGCCCCCGCCCGCCGACGGCCGGGGCGAGCGGCCCGCGGGCGATTTTCGGGGGCGCCTGCGCGCCCGCCGGACCCGGCCGGTCGACCCCGGCCCACCCGCGCCGGTGAGCGTCTCCCGGGCCACCGTGATCGACGCCCGGCCCCTGGCCGACGACGCCGAGGCGGCGACCTGGCTCAAGGCGCTCGCCCCGGCCGACGCGGCGGCCGGCGCCCTGACCGTCCTCAACCGTCTCGTCGCCGCCCACCGGATCGCCGCGGCCGACTCGTTCGCCCACCAACTCCCCGCCGAGGCGGCGATCGCCGTCCGGGCCGGCTTCGGCGACGGGAACGAGATCTACGCCGGCGGCTGGCGCCGGGCCGTCGAGCTCCGCCCGCCTCCGCGCGGCGCCGCCCGCCCGGCGCCGCCCTGCGCCCGGAGGAGCGCCTCGCCGCGCTCCTGGCCGGGCGCGACCGGCCGCTCGCCTGCGAGGAGCTCGCCCTCCGGGCCCGCCACGACCTCGACTTCGACCGTCTGGTGGCCGCGGCGCTCGGCACGCGCCTGGCGCTCGAGGCCGCGCTCGTCGAGCTCGGCGGCGACGCGCGCGCGAGCGGCCTCGACGAGCGCCTCGCCGAGCTGCGCGACCTGCGCGACGACGTCGTCGCCGCGGCGAACGCCGCACTCGTCGGCCCCGCCGCCGGCGCCCATCGACGGACCGTCGTCCACGCGCTCGCGCGGATCGAGGCCACCCTGCGCGCCCGCACCGCCGCCCGCACGCGCCCCTGACGCCCGGCGGGTCGCGCGCTTCAGCGGCCGCCGAACCGCGGCCGGCGGCGCGACAGGAACGCGCCGATCCCCTCGCGGGCGTCGGCCGACGCGAACACCCGGGCGAACGCGCCTTCTCCGCTTCGATCCCCTCGTCGAGATCCGCCCGGCCCGAGACGCGCTTGATCTCCTGGATCGCGAGCGGCGCCTGCCCGGCCAGCTTCCGCGCCCAGGCGAGCGCCGTGTCGAGCAGCTCGTGGTCGGCCACGACGCGGTTGACCAGGCCGAAGTCATAGGCCTCGTCGGCCCCGATCGGCTTGCCGGTCAGGTTCATCTCGAGCGCCTTGCCCGGGCCGACGAGGCGCGGCAGGCGCTGGGTGCCCCCGAACCCGGGGATGATGCCCAGGCTGATCTCCGGCTGACCGAAGCTCGCCGACTCGCCGGCGATGCGCAGGTCGCAGCCCATCGCCAGCTCGCAGCCCCCGCCGAGCGCGAGCCCGTTGACCGCGGCGATCGTCACGATCGACGACCGCTCCAGGCGCGCACCAGCGCGTGGATGTCGTCGAGGAGCGCACGACCGGCCGGTCGGCGTCCATCGCCGCGAACGCCTTGATGTCGGCGCCCGGCGCAGAACAGCGTCCGGTTGGCCGAGGCGATCGACCAGGGCACGGACCGCGCGTCGGCCTCGACCGCCTCCCACGCCCGCGCAGCGCCGCGACGACGGCCGGCGACGAGCGAGTTGGCCGGCGGGTTGTCGAGCCAGGCGATCGCGATCCCCGCTCGGCGCGCGTCTCGAGCTTGACCCGGCCGTCCTGACCGGCGTCGGGCGCGCGGTAGGGGAAGAAGCCCTGGCCGGTCGGCGACGCCCAGGCGCCCCTGGGCGACCAGGCGGCGGAGGATCGTCGGCGGCGCGAAGCGCTCGCCCCACTCGGCCGCGGCGCGCTCGAGCGACGCGAGCGACCTCGTCGAGGCCGGCGGCGTCGGCGCGCGCGAACGGCGGCGGGTTCAGCCCGGCGCCCGGCCAGCATCCCGAGGTCGATGTCGCGGATGCCGGCCACGCCCTCCTCGAGCAGCAGGCAGCACTCGACCAGCGCCTTGAGCACGAAGCGCTCGGCCAGCTCCGCGCGTCGAACTCGCCCGACCGCCGTCGACCGCGGCTCGCCGTTCTCGTAGAAGCCGCGGCCCGTCTTGGCGCCCGAGCTCGCCCGGCGGCCACCAGCTCGCTCATCCCCCGTGGACGTGGAAGCGATCGCCGTAGGAGTCGCGCAGGTGCTCGGCGACGTGGAGCACGGTGTCGAGCCCGAGCAGGTCGGTCGAGGAAGAACGGCCCCATCGGCGCGACGCCCGCCGCGGCGATCGCCTGATCGACGGCCTGGATCGCCAGTCCGCCCTCCTCCTGGACGCGCCAGACCTCGCCGACCGCGGAGTTGAGGACCCGGTTGACGACGAAGCCGGGCACCTCGGCGCAGCGGATCGGGATCTTGCGCAGCGTCTGGGCGAAGTTCGCCGCCGCGCCCATCGCCTCGCGGACGTGTCGCTCGCCCTCGATGACCTCGATCAGCCGCATGACCGACGCCGGGTAGAAGTAGTGGAAGCCGAGCACCTGCTCGGGCCGCGTCGTGGCCAGGCCGAGCTCGGTGATCGACAGCGACGAGGTGTTCGAGGCGAGGATCGCGTGACCCGGCGTGGCCGCGTCGAGCTCGGCGAAGACGGCCTGCTTGATCGCCATCCGCTCGGGTACCGCCTCGATGACGAAGTCCACGTCGCCGAACCCCTCGTACGACGGTGGCCGGGATGATCCGCGCGAGCGACCTCGGCCGCCTGCGCGTCGGCCTGCTCGCGCGTGAGCTTCCCCGCTCGACCAGGCGGTCGACCTGAGCCCGCGTCACCTCCCGCGCCTTGCCAGCCCGACGTCGACGAGTCGCTCGCTCGATGTCCTTGAGCATCACGGGGATCCCGGCCGAGGCGATCGTCTGGGCGATCTCCCCGCCCATCGTGCCGGCGCCGACGACGGCGGCCTTGAAGACGAACATGCAGCCCTCCTGGGTCGTTGACGCCCGAATCTACCGTCCGGCTCCGCCCGTCGGCGACCGGCGGCGGCCGACCATCGAAACTCGCGCGATGCCTGTAGGTTTTCCGTCCATATGAACTCACTCGCGCCCCACCCAGTCCGCCGCCGCTCGGAGCTCGCTGCTCGCCGGCCTCGGCGCGACGCGCGCGCTCGCCCCCGTGCCGCCCGCCGCCGCTGCCCCGATCCGCCCGTCGCCCGGACCGGCGCGGCCACCGCGCTCACCTACCAGGCGGCCGCGCTGACCGGGACGGTCAACCCGGAGGCCGCAGCCGACCACCTACTTCTTCCAGTACGGCTCGACCACGCGCTACGGCAGCCAGGGCGCCCCGGTCACCCTCGCCGCCGGCACCCGGGCCGTAGCCGTGCGGAGCTCGTCGCCGGGCTCCAGCCGCTGAACGAAGTACCACTACCGCCTCGTCGCGGTCAGCGCGGCCGGCACGGCCCTCGGCGCCGACGCGACCCTGACGACCCTGTCGATCCCCCTCGCCCTGGGCATCGGTGCCGCTCCCCAGTCCCGTGATCTTCGGTGCGCCCCTGACATCCTCGGCGCCCTGACCGGAACCGGGGCGGCCGGTCGCCCGGTCGATCCTCCAGGCGAACCCCTTCCCGTTCACCGCCGGCTTCCAGACGTCGGCAACCCGAGGTCACCCTGCCACGGCCGTTCGAGTTCACCCTGCTCTCGCTGCCGGTCACGACCCAGTTCCGCGTCGTGAGCGGGACGGCGCAGGCCGATCGTGGTCAGCCCGACCGTGACCGAGGAGGTGGCCCTGCCGTGACCATGCACGCGCGCAGGCCAGCGGTCGCGGCTCGTACTCGTGCGCTTCTCGGGCGCGATCAGCCCGGCCGAGGACGGCGCCCGGTCTCGCTCCAGCGACTGGTCGGGAGCCATGGCGGTTCGTGCTCGACGAACGTGCCCGCGGCGCGCTCGACTACGCGCCGTCCGGCGGAGCACGGCGGCTTCTTCCGCGTCCGTCACGCCGGTCGAGGGCGCCCACGTGGCCGACTTCAGCCCGCCGGCCCTCATCCACGTGGGCTAGCCGGCCGCCGCGCCGGCGGATCGCCGGGCGCAACCTAGACGGCAGCTCGGCGATCGACGCGGCCGAGCGCTCGCCGCCGATCCCGAGCGCCGCCCTTCACGGACCGCGTCCGCGCCCGGCGAGTGCGCTAATTGGGAAGAAATGCGCGGCCTTGCGCGACCGACCCCTCGGATAGGTTTTGTACCGACATGACCGTCACGGTTGCGCGACGACGAGCGGGGGGTTTGCCGCGTCCATTAACTGCTCCGTCTGGGCCTGCGACGCTCGTGCTCGTCCTGCTGGTCGGCGTCCGCCGCCGCGACGCCGGCGGCGCCGACGCGCCCGTGGTGAAAACCTCCGCCGCGAGCGCGGTCACCGCTCAGGCGGCGAACCTCACCGGAGCGATCGATCCCGGGGGGCAGGCGACGACCTATTTCTTCCAGTTCGGGACGACGACCAAGTATGGAAGCCAGACCCCGCTGGTCTGCACCACCGATAACCGCACGATCGCCGCCACCGGCGCCGCCGCCGGTCTCCTCCCGGAGACCACCTATCACTACCGGCTCGTGGCGATCAACGCCCTCGGCGCCACCTTCGGCGCCGACGCGACGTTCACCACCGACGGCGATCCCCCTGCCTCGCGATCAGCGCCCTCCCCCAACCCGGTGACGCTCGGCACCCGCTCGAGCGTCGTCGGCACGCTGACCGGCAGCGGGGCGGCCGGGAGCGCCGTCGTGCTCCAGCCGAACCCGTTCCCGTTCACCGCGGGCTTTCGGATACTCGGCGCACCCGACGTGGTCGGGCCCGACGGCGGCTTCAGTTCGAGGGCCTCGACGCAGGCGGTGACCACGCAGTACCGCGTCGTCAGCGTCGGCCCGGCCGCCGGTCGTGAGCACGGCCTGACCGCGTTCGTCGACCTCTCGGTGACCATGACCGTCGTGCGCCGGCGGGCCAAATCCGGGCAAGCCGACGCGACGGACTTCCGGGCCTGATCGCCCCGGCCGAGTCGGCGCTCGGGTGTCCGTCCAGCGCCTGATCGCCGGCAAGTGGTGGCTGGTCGCCGCCACCCGGGCCCACCTGGCGACGGCCGGGGTCTCGAGCTACGACCAGCCGCTCCAGATCCGCCTCAGCGGCTTCTACCGCGTGAGCGCGAGCTCGGTCGAGGGCGGCCACATCGCCAACGTGAGCCAGCAGGTCATGGTTCGCCAGCGGCTGATCACGCCGGCGATCGTCCACGCCGAGCGGTCCGACGCCACCGGTCAGGCCGCTGGACGAGCGCAGGCCGCCGGCGGCATTGCCCGACCCCGAGGCGCCGCGAGGCGGCCCCCCGGGGCCGCCGCTCGCTCTAGGCCCCGACGCCCGCCGGCTGCTCGACGCGCCGCGGAAGCAGCGTCTCGCGGGCGATCACCAGGCGCTGGATCTGCGCCGTGCCCTCGTAGAGCTGCATGATCTTCGCGTCGCGCATCAGCTTCTCGACCGGGTAGTCCTTGATGAACCCGTAGCCGCCGTAGACCTGCACGGCGTCGGTCGTCGACCTTCATCGCCGTGTCGGCGGCGAAGCGCTTGGCGTGCGAGGACAGCAGCGTGTTGCGCTGGCCCTGGTCGAGCAGGACCGCCGACTTCCAGGTCAGCAGGCGCGACGCCTCGATCTCGGTCGCCATGTCGGCGATCATGAACTGGATCGCCTGGTGCATGGCGATCGGCACGCCGAACTGGACGCGCTCCTTCGAGTAGTCGCACGCGAACTCGAAGGCCGCGCGGGCGATCCCGGTCGCCATCGCCGCCACGCCCGGGCGCGTCCGGTCGAGCGTCATCATCGCGATCTTGAAGCCCTTGTTCTCCTCGCCGATCAGGTGGTCGGCGGGGATCTCGACGTCGGGGAAGGTGATCGTCGCCGTGTTCGACGCGCGCTGGCCCATCTTGTCCTCCTTCTTGTCGACGATCACGCCCGGCGTCGCGCGGGACGATGAAGGCCGAGATGCCGCGGTGGCCGGCGTCCGGGTCGGTCTTGGCGTAGACGGTGTAGAAGTTCGCGTGGCTCGCCGTTGGTGATGAAGCACTTCGAGCCGTTGATCACGTACTTGTCGTGCCTGGCGCACGGCGCGGGTCCTCATCCCCGAGACGTCCGAGCCGGCGTCGGGCTCGGTCAGGCAGAACGAGGCCAGCAGCGGCGCCTCGGTCAGGCGGCCGAGGTACTCCTTCTTGAGCTCGTCGGACCCGGCGAGGATCAGCGGCGCCGTGGCCAGGCCGTTGCAGCCGACCGAGGTCTGGATGCCCGAGCAGCCCCACGAGAGCTCCTCCTCGATCACGCAGCCGTCGAGGTAGCCGACGCCCGGTCCGCCGTACTCCTCGGGGATGTGGTTGTTCATCAGCCCGAGCTCCCAGGCCTTCTCGATGATCTCCTGCGGCCAGGTGCCGTCCTTGTCGTACTCCCAGGCGACCGGGCGGATCTCCTTCTCGGCGAAGTCGTGCGCCAGCTCGCGCAGGCTCTTCTGCTCATCGGTCAGCGTGAAATCGACCACGGTGTCTCCTAAAGACGGGCGCGGAGCTGCGTCAGAGGCAGCGACCCCGCATTGGTAGATTGACTGGTCAGTCAACGTATGGCCTGTAAGGATAAGCTAGTGCGAGCGGACTGGCAACATCTCCTCTGCGCGACCGTCCCGGCCACCGCCGGGGCCGCCTTTCCCCTCGTCGTGGCCGGGGTCGTCGCCGCCGGCCTGATCGTCGCCCTGCTCTGCGCCGGGACCAGCCGCGACCTCTACGACCGCATCGGCCGCGGCGGCCTCTTCTCCGGCGGCCCCCCGCCGGCGGACGACGCCGGCTCGGCCGCCGAGCGCGAGGAGGAGGTCCGCCAGATGCTCGGCGCCCGGGGCGCCCTCCGCGCCCGCCGAGCCGCGGGCGCCCCGGCCGACGGACCCCGCGCGCCGCGACCCGAGGAGACCGCGGCCGCGCTGGCGGCCACCGCTCCAGACAGCCCCCGCCGACCACCGGCCCATCCCTCTCCGTGGTCGAGGAGGTCCGTCAGCTCGTGGTGGCCGGCAACGCCCGCCGCCGCCGCCGCGGCCTCGAGCCGCTCGACGTCGAGGCGGAGGTCGCCCGCCGGTTGCGGGAGTGGTGACCTGTCAGAATGCCCGCCATGCAGACCCGCCGCTTCGGCGAGACGGACCTCCTGACCTC
Source organism: uncultured Solirubrobacterales bacterium (assembly GCA_963733245.1). GTDB lineage: Bacteria > Actinomycetota > Thermoleophilia > Solirubrobacterales > Solirubrobacteraceae > Palsa-513. The sequence goes on along the minus strand of CAVTCI010000002.1, from coordinate 161,437 downwards.
GGCCGTCGGCTTCGGCACCTGGGCGCTCGGCTCCGACTGGTGGGGCGATCACGAGGATCCCGACGTCCTCGTCGCCCGCGCCCTCGAGCTCGGGATAACCTTCTTCGACACCGGGGACACCTACGGGCAGGGCCTCAACGAGGAGCTGGTCGGCGCGGCACTCGAGCGCGCCGGCGTCCGGCGCGACGAGATCCAGATCTCGACCAAGTTCGGCTATCTCCTCGACAGCGAGCGGACCGACCACGGCGAATCCGAGCGCCCCCACGACTGGTCGGCCGCCCACACCCGGCGGGCCCTCGAGGCGAGCCTCCGCCGGCTGCGCACCGACTACGTCGACCTCTACCAGCTCCACAACCCCCGCATGGACGCGCTCGACCACGACGAGCTCTTCGCCGAGCTCGAGGCCCTCCGGGCCGAGGGCCTGATCCGCCACTACGGCGTCGCCCTCGGGCCGAAGATCGGCTGGCGCGACGAGGGCGTCCGCGCGCTCGACGAGCGTCCGATCACCTCGCTCCAGACCGTCTACAACATGCTCGAGCAGGAGCCCGGAGCCGAGTTCCTCCGGCTCGCCGCGGCCCGCGGCGCCGGCATCATCGCCCGCGTGCCCACCTCGAGCGGCCTGCTCGAGGGCCAGCTGACCCCCGAGCACACCTTCGACGGCAACGACCATCGCCGCCACCGCCCGCGCTCCTGGCTGATCGACGGGCTCAAGAAGGTCGACCAGCTCGACTTCCTCCTGCGCGGCGGCGAGCGGACCCTCGCCCAGGCCGCCTACTGCTTCATCCTCGCCCAGCCGGCCATCGCCACCGTGGTCCACACGGTGAACACCTGCGCCCAGCTCGAGGAGTGGAGCCGGGCGACCGCGGTGCCCCCCCTCGATGACGACGAGCTCGCCGCCTTCGACGAGCTCTACCGCTCCGGGTTCGGCCTGCTCCAGCCCCGGGAACTCCCGGCCGTCTGATGCCCGGCGCTCCGGCCGCGCCGTCCTTCGGACGGCCGATGATCGACGTCTCGCTCACCGCCGACGGCGTCCGCCCAGCCGCCGTCACCGTCGTGATCGACGTCCTCCGGGCGACCACCACGATCACCCAGGCCCTGGCCGGCGGGTTCGAGCGCGTCCTCTGCGTCGCCGACCGGGACCGGGCCCTCGCCATGGCCGGGCCCGGGCGGATCCTCGCCGGCGAGGAGCGCTGCGTCCCGCCGCCCGGGTTCGACCTCGGCAACTCTCCCGCCGGGGTCGAGACCGCCTCCGGGACCGAGCTCGTCCTCGCCACCTCGAACGGCACGCCGGCGATCGTCGCCGCCGCCGGACTGTCCGAGCGGACGCTCCTCGGCTCCCTGGCCAACCTCGACGCCGTGGTCGCCGCCCTGCGCGGCGTCGAGGACGTCCTCCTCGTCTGCGCGGGCACCAACGGCCGCCTGGCGATCGAGGACGTCTACGTCGCCGGGCGGATCGCCGCCCGCCTCGACCACGAGCGGACCGACGCCGCCGAGATGGCCGTCCTCCTCGCGGCCGCCGCCCCCCCGGCCGGCGAGCTCTTCCGGGCGAGCACGAACGGCCGGCTCCTCGTCGAGGTCGGGCTCGAGGCCGACATCGACTGGTGCACCCGGGAGAGCTTCCTCGACCTCGTCCCCCGCGTCGCCGCCGCCGACGGGAAGGTGGCCACGATCGCCCCCGGATGAAGCCCGGGCCGGGCTCGCGAGCCTGGCGTTACCGCCCGCGGCCGGCCCCCGCTCGCTGGCCCGCCGGGCCGACTCATGACCGGCCGGACCGGCCTCTCTGGCCAGCTTATATAGCCGAAACTCTATCCTTATCCCCAAACTCTTCAGTATTCTTTCTGCTTCGTGGGAGCATAATGGGAGGAGATAACGCCCAAAGGAAAGTGAGTTTGTACTGATGAGCACACCCGAAGGCAGCGGTTCGGCCCCCAAGAAGGACCGCTGGACATCAGGGGTGACGCCTTACGCGGAGATGGGCTACTGGGACGCCGACTACGAGCCCAAGGCCACCGACGTGCTGTGCGCCTTCCGGATCACCCCGCAGCCCGGGGTCGACGCCATCGAGGCAGCCGCCGCGGTCGCCGGTGAGTCCTCCACCGCCACGTGGACCGTGGTCTGGACCGACCGCCTGACCCCATACCAGCACTACCAGGCCAAGGCTTACGCCGTCGACGAGGTCCCCGGCACCGAGGGCCAGTACATCGCCAAGATCGCCTACGACCTCGACCTCTTCGAGGAGGGCTCGATTGCCAACCTGACGTCGTCGATCATCGGCAACGTCTTCGGCTTCAAGGCGCTCAAGGCACTCCGGCTCGAGGACATGCGGATCCCGGTCGCCTACCTGAAGTCGTTCCCCGGCCCGCCCCACGGAATCGTCATGGAGCGCGAGTACCTCGACAAGTTCGGACGCCCGCTGCTCGGCGCCACCGTCAAGCCAAAGCTCGGCCTGTCGGCCAAGAACTACTCCCGCGTCGTCTACGAGGCGCTGCGCGGCGGCCTCGACTTCACCAAGGACGACGAGAACATCAACTCCCAGCCGTTCATGCGCTGGCGCGATCGCTACTGCTTCGCGATCGAGGCCGTCCAGCGCGCCCAGGCCGCGACCGGCGAGGTCAAGGGTCACTACATGAACGTGACCGCCGCGACGATGGAGGACATGTACGAGCGCGCCGAGTTCGCCAAGTCGCTCGGCTCGATCATCATCATGATGGACCTCACCGTCGGCTACACGGCGATGAGCTCGATGTCCCACTGGGCTCGCGCCAACGGGATGATCCTCCACCTCCACCGGGCCGGCCACGGGACCTACACGCGCCAGAAGACGCACGGCGTCAGCTTCCGCGTGATCGCCAAGTGGTGCCGCATGCTCGGCGTCGACCACATCCATGCCGGCACGGTCGTCGGCAAGCTCGAGGGCGACCCGAACATGATCAAGGGCTACTACGACGTCCTGCGTCAGCGCTACAACCACGCCAACCCCGAGACCGGGCTCTACTTCGACCAGGACTGGGCCTCGCTGGCCGCGGTCATGCCGGTCGCCTCGGGCGGCATCCACGCCGGGCAGATGCACCAGCTGCTCGAGTACCTCGGCGAGGACGTCGTCCTGCAGTTCGGCGGAGGCACGATCGGTCACCCGATGGGCATCGCCGCCGGCGCGACCGCGAACCGGGTCGCCGTCGAGGCGATCATCCAGGCCCGCAACGAAGGCAAGGACTACTTCAACGAGGGCCCGGACATCCTGATCCAGGCCGCCAAGGGCTGCCCCGAGCTGGATGCCGCCCTCGATGTCTGGAAGGACATCACGTTCAACTACGAGTCGACGGACACGCCCGACTACGTCCCCACCGCGACCCCCGCGGGCTGATCGGAGCCATTGAGATGAAGATCACACAAGGTACGTTCAGCTTCCTCCCGGAGATGACCGACGAGCAGCTCGAGCTGCAGATCCGCTACTCGATCAACAACGGCTGGGCGATGATGGTCGAGCACACCGACGACCCCCACCCCCGCAACTCCCTCTGGGAGATGTGGGAGCAGCCGAAGTTCGACGTCGACCCCGAGGATGCCGCGTTGATCCTCGACGAGGTCAACGCGGCGCGCGAGGCCTACCCGGCGCGCTACATCAAGCTGGTCGCCTACGACAGCTCCCGGGGCCGCCAGACGACGATGCTCAGCATCATCGTCAACCGACCCGAGCACGAGCCGGGCTTCCGGCTCGAGCGCCAGGAGTTCGCCGACCGGGCGATCAAGTACACGCTCCACTCCTACGCGACCGAGGACCCGCCCGGCTACCGCTACGGAGCCAAGGGTGCGGTCAAGGAGGAGCGGATGTCCTCGAACGGAGAGACCAGCGAGTGAGCAGCGCGGAGGCAGGCACGGAGGAGAAGCCGCTCGACATCGAGTCGGTTCTGCGGGACAGCAAGGTCGGCGACACGCTGGCCGAACTCGACCGCACGCTGGTCGCGCTGGCCCCGGTCAAGGAGCGGATCGCCGAGGTGGCGGCCCTGCTCGTGATCGACCGCCTCCGGGCGGACGCCGGCCTGCCGTCGCAGCGGCCGTCGCTGCACATGTCGTTCACCGGCGAGCCGGGGACCGGCAAGACGACGGTCGCCCTGCAGATGGCCAAGATCCTCCACGGTCTCGGCTACATCGAGAAGAACGAGGTCGTCGCGGTCACCCGCGACGACCTCGTCGGCCAGTACGTCGGCCACACCGCCCCGAAGACGACCGCCGTGATCAAGCGGGCCCGGGGAGGCGTCCTCTTCATCGACGAGGCCTACTTCCTCTTCCGCCCGGAGAACGAGCGCGACTACGGGGCCGAGGCGATCGAGGTCCTCCTGACGGCGATGGAGAACGAGCGCGACACCCTGGTCGTGATCCTCGCCGGCTACCACGACCGGATGGAGCAGTTCTTCCGCAGCAACCCCGGGATGGGCTCGCGGGTCGCCCACCACATCGACTTTCCCAACTACACTCGCGATGAGCTGATGGACATCGCCCGGCTGATGCTGAAGAACACCTCCTACAAGATGACGCCCGAGGCCGAAGCGGCCTTCGACGAGTACATCGCCCGCCGGATGCGCCGGCCCCGCTTCTCCAACGCCCGGAGCATCCGCAACGCCCTCGAGCGCGGCCGCCTGCGCCAGGCCAAGCGGCTCTTCGACGCCGGGGGTCAGCCGACCCGCGACGACCTCATGACGATCGAGGCCGAGGACATCCTCGCCAGCCGGGTGTTCGGCGACGACGGAGAGGGCGAGGCCGACGTCGAGAACGGAACCGACGACCGCGACGCGACCCCGGTCGCGGCCGCAGCAGGGAGCTGACGCCATGCCACGGCCGGTCATCCTCGGAGTCGTCGGCGACTCCGCGACGGGAAAGACGACCATCACCCGCGGTCTGGTCCGGGTCCTCGGCGAGGAAGCGGTGACCCACGTCTGCACCGACGACTACCACAAGTACGACCGCAAGCGCCGGGCCGAGCTCGGCATCACGCCGCTGCACCCCGACTGCAACTACCTCGACATCATCGCCCAGGACCTCACCCACATGCGCCGGGGCGAGGCGATCCTCAAGCCGACCTACCTCCACGCCGACGGGACCTTCGGACCCCCGAAGTACGTCCTCCCCAACCGCTTCGCCGTGATCGAGGGCCTCCTCGGCTACCACACCAAGCAGCTCCGCGAGGCCTGCGACGTCCGCGTCTACCTCGCCCCGCCCGAGGCGCTCCGCCGTCACTGGAAGGTCCAGCGCGACTGCTCGCGCCGGGGCTACACGACCGACGAGGTCCTCGCCGAGCTCGACCGGCGGGAGGGCGACTCGGCCGCGTTCATCCGCCCCCAGCAGCGCCACGCCGACATCGTCGTCTCCTTCGTGCCGCGCGCCGACGGCGACCCCGACCGGCTCGACGCCGAGCTCACCCTCCGTGACGGCCTCGTCCACCCCGACCTCTCGCCGGTGATCCGCAGCGACAGCCCGATCACCCTCGCCGAGGGCAACGGCGAGCGCTACCTGTGCATCCCCGGCGACCTCGACGCCGAGCAGGCCGCCGAGATCGAGGAGGCCGTCTGGGATCGCATGCACTTCGCCAGCCACCTCCGCACCCAGCGGCTCGGCGAGTTCACCATCGGCACCGACCTGCACCGCTCCGAGTCGCTGGCCCTCGTTCAGCTTCTCATCCTCTATCACGTCGCGACGGCTAAGGCAGCCATCGCGCTCGGTGGCGACGGCGGCCGAAGCCGCGTCGAGTCGTCGCCGGCAATCGTCCGACCCGAGCCGGAGGCAGCGACCGCATGAGCACGACCAGTTCCGAACTCGAGCAGACCGTCCAGGACCTGCTGGCCGCCCCCCGGGGCATCCTCGCCGCTGACGAGAGCATGGCCACCATGTCGAGCCGCCTCGAGAAGATCGGCGTCGATCCGACCACGGAGAACCGCGCCGCCTACCGGGAGGTCATCGGGACCGCCCCCGGCCTCGGCGGCTACGTCAGCGGGATGATCCTCTTCGACGAGACGATCCGCCAGAGCTTCGCCGACGGGACCCCGTTCGCCGAGGGGCTCGCCCGCGAGGGGATCATCCCCGGGATCAAGGTCGACACCGGGGCCAAGCCCCTGGCCTTCGCCCCCGGCGAGACGGTGACCGAGGGCCTCGACGGCCTCCGCGACCGGCTCGCCGAGTACAAGAAGATGGGTGCCCGCTTCGCCAAGTGGCGCGCCGTGGTCAAGATCGGCGACGGCCTGCCGAGCGAGTGCGCCCTCAACGTCAACAGCCACGCCCTCGCCCGCTACGCCGCCCTCTGCCAGGAGGCGGGGATCGTCCCGATCGTCGAGCCCGAGGTCCTCATGGACGGCGAGCACACGATCGAGCGGTGCGCCGCCGTCACGGCCGAGACCCTCCGCCGGGTGTTCGCCGACCTCGCGATCCAGCGCGTCGCCTACGAGCACATGCTGCTCAAGCCGAACATGATCCTCCCCGGCAAGAAGTCCGGGCAGCGGGCCACGCCGGAGGAGGTCGCCGCGGCGACGGTCAGCACCTTCCAGCAGGTCGTCCCCGCCGCCGTACCGGGCATCGTCTTCCTCTCCGGCGGCCAGAGCCCCGAGGAGGCGACCGCCAACCTCAACGCGATCAACAAGCTCGGGCCGCTCCCCTGGCGGCTGAGCTTCTCCTTCGGGCGCGCCCTCCTCGATCCGGCGCTCGCCGCCTGGGCCGGCGAGGAAGCCAACCGCGACGCGGCGCACGAGGCGCTGCTCGAGCGGGCCCGGGCCAACGCCTCGGCGAGCGTCGGCGAGTACGCCGAGGACCACGCCGTCGCCTGATGTCCTGACCACCGCCGGTCCGGGGGCGCTCGTCCAGGGCCACCCGACCGGCTCGGGGTCCGCGAGAGTCGTGGCCCAGCCGCCGTGCCGCAACACGAAGCCCGGTCTCCGTCCGGCCGGGTATCGGGAGAGGGCCCCGGACCCGGCCGAGCGGCCGAAGCGGTCTGTCTGACGATCAGCCCCACCGTGGGAGGCCCGGGATTGGCCGGTGGATGCCCGGGGGCGGCGGAATCGTGCCGCGCGCGGTCCGGCCTCCGAGAAGGCCCCACGGCCCCCGCCCACACCGTGGGCGTGAGCCGGAGCGGCCCACGGCTCGGCGCTACGTGCACCTCGCCGACAGAAAACCAGCATATAGTTAGCGGAATGGCTATAACTCTCACGCAACTGCGGAGCTTTCTCGCGGTTGTGCAGGAGGGGTCGACCGCCGCCGCCGCCGAGCGACTATTCGTCACCCAGCCCTCGATCTCGGCGGCCGTCTCGGCCCTCTCGCAGGAGCTCGGCGTCAAGCTGACCGAGCGCGTCGGCCGCGGCGTGCGCCCGAGCCCGGCCGGGACCGCGTTCACCCCCTACGCCGCCGACGTGATCGGGCTCCTCGACCAGGGTCGCCGGGCCGCGGTCGAGGCCGCCGGACAGGCCGGCCGCGAGCTGCGGATCGCCGCCGTCACCACCGCCGCCGAGTACCTCGTCCCCACGCTGATGCAGGCCTTCGGGACCCGCCATCCCGACATCGTCCTCGCACTCGACGTCGGCAACCGCGACCGCGTCCTGCGCGGCCTGCTCGAGCACGAGGCCGACATCGCGATCGGCGGGCGCCCACCGAGCGGGGACCGGGTGACCGGCGCCGCCTTCATGCCGAACGAGATCGCCCTCATCGCCCGCCCCGACCACCCCCTGGCCGACGGCCGGGAGGCCGACCTCGACGAGCTCGGCGCCTGCACCTGGCTCCTGCGCGAGGAGGGCTCGGGCACCCGGGCGATGACCGAGCACTACCTCGAGGCCTCCGGCCTGCGCCCCCGAGTCCTGACCATGGGCTCCAACGGAGCGATCAAGCACGCCGCCCGCGCCGGCCTCGGCATCGCCCTCCAGTCCCGCCTGGCCATCGAGCTCGAGCTCGAGGCCGGGGTCCTGCGGACCATCCGCCCGACCGCCCCCCTCCCCAGCCGCGACTGGTACGTCCTCTGCTCGGCGATCGGGCCCCGCCGGGACCACGTCGACTCCTTCATGGCCTTCGTGGCCGGCGGCGAGGTCCAGGAGATCCTCCGCCGTCACCGCCAGACCTGGTAGGGCCGGCGCCGGCGGCGGGCCCTGCTCCCCGGGGGGCGGGTGGCTCCCGCCCCCCGGGGCTGAGACGGTCAGCGCGAGGCGCTCGCGTATTCCTGCCTGGCGCCGGCGGCCGGGGCCCGGTCGGGATTGACCAGGGTGACCGGCACGCCGAGCCCGGCGAGCTTGCTCGGGAGATCGAGCTTCAGCCAGCGGGAGACCCGCTTGGGCAGGGTGGAGATGATGATCTCGTCGTAGTGGGAGCTCTGGAGGGCGTCCTGAACGGCGGCCAGCGGGTCATGGCTGCCCACCTCGCCGGTCACGCCGCTCCCGGCCGCCTCGCTGAGCAGCGGGAGGGCGATCCCCAACCGGGCCGTCGCCTCCTCGCGGCCGTTGTCCTCCGGGTCTACTACCCGGTGGAGCCCTTGGGGCGAGGCCGGCATCATCAGGTGGAAGTCCGCTTGACCGGCGGCGGCTCGGTCGCGGACCGCGTCGAGCAGCGGCTCGGTCGCCGCGGTTCGGTTGGCCACGATCAGGATCCGGGGTCGAGCTTCCAAGATGTCTACCTCCGCTGTTGGTCGCCGGGATGCTCTGCCGACGTTTGTGCCAAACGATACAAAGCCCGTCGTGACAGACGATACAACCCACCGGTGGCCGCACGAATAGAGATTCGCCGCGCCCCGGCGGCCGACCTCGCGGACAGTCGAGCGGTATGCCGAGGTCAGGCGAAGCCGCGCACCGCGGCGACCGCCGCCTGCCCGAACGAGATCCCGCCGTCGCCGGCCGGGAGCAGCCGGGGGACGAGACAGCGCAGGTCGCCGAGCTCGGCGACCGTCCGCGCCGCGAGCAGGCGGTTCTGGAAGACCCCGCCCGAGAGGACGACGGTCTCGAGGCCGGTGGACCGGACGGCGGCCGCCGTGCCCCGGGCGACCGCGTTGTGGAAGCGCGCCGAGACGGCCCCGACCGGGACGCCGGCGGCGACGTCGGCCGCCACGGCGAGGATCAGCTCGCGGGGGTCGAGCCGCCCGTCGAGCGGATAGGCCCTCCGCTCCGCCGGATCGGCCAGCGCCTCGAGCTCGATCGCCGCCTGCCCCTCGAAGTTGACCCGGGCCCGGACGCCGCACAGGGCGGCGACCCCGTCGAACAGTCGCCCCATGCTGCTCGTCCGCGGCGCGGTGCGGGCCAGCCGGGACACCGCCCGCCAGCGGTCGGGCGCGACGGCGCCGCGGAGGCTCGCCGGCAGCTCAGGGTCGCCGCCGGTCGCCTCGGCCAGCCAGGCGCAGGCCAGCCGCCAAGGTTCGGCCACCGCCCGGTCCCCGCCGGGGAGCGCCACCGGGCGCAGGTGGCCGACCCGCTCGAAGGCGGCCAGGTCGCCGACCAGGATCTCGCCCCCCCAGACCGTCCCGTCGGTCCCGTAGCCGGCGCCGTCGTAGATCGCCCCGACCGCCGGTCCGGTCTCCCCGTACTCGGCCAGGCAGGCCGCGAGGTGGGCATGGTGGTGCTGGACGGCGAACGTCGCTTCGTCGTCGCCGAGGCGCTGGGCCTCCCGGGTCGAGAGGTAGTCGGGGTGCAGGTCGTGGACGACGAGCTCCGGCGTGACCGCGAACAGGCGCTCGAAGTGGGCGACCCCCTCGCGGAAGGAGAGGAGGGTCTCGTAGTTCTTGAGGTCGCCGATGTGGTGGGAGACCCAGGCCCGGGTCCCCTTGGCCAGGCAGAAGGTGCTCTTGAGCTCGGCCCCGCAGGCCAGGAGCGGCCGGGGGGCGGCGACCGGGAGCTCGAGCGCGTCGGGTACGTAGCCGCGCGAGCGGCGGAGCATGACCCCGGCCCGGACCACCGAGTCGTCGGTCCGGGTGTGGATCGGCCGGTCGTGGAGGAGGAAGGCGTCGGCGATCGAATCGAGCCGGGTGGCCGCGTCGGCGTCGGCGTAGGCGATCGGCTCGTCGGAGACGTTCCCGCTCGTCATGACCAGCGGCCGGCCGGCGACGAGGAGGTGGTGGAGGGGCGAGTAGGCGAGCATCAGGCCGAGCTCGCCCGACCGGGGCGCCACCCCGGCGGCCACCGGGGCCTCGGGCCGGCGGCCGGCGACGACGATCGGCCGGGCCCGGGAGGCGAGCATCTCCTCCTCGGCGGCGTCGAGCCGGACGACCCGGCGGGCCGCCGCGAGGTCGGAGACCATGATCGCGAACGGCTTGTCCTCGCGGTGCTTGCGCCCCCGAAGGCGGTCGACCGCCGCGTCGTCGTCGGCCCGGCAGGCCAGGTGGAAGCCGCCGATGCCCTTGACCGCGACGATCTGCCCGCCCTCGAGGGCGGCGAGCGCCCCGGCGAGGGCGGCCTCGCCCCGCTCGGCGCCGAAGCTGAGCGTCGGCCCGCAGTCGGGGCAGGCGTTCGGCTGGGCGTGGAAGCGCCGGTCGAGCGGGTCGTCGTACTCGGCCTGGCAGAGCGCGCACATCCGGAAGCCGGCCATCGTCGTCGCCGGCCGGTCGTAGGGGACGCCGCGGACGATCGTGAAGCGCGGACCGCAGTTGGTGCAGTTGATGAACGGATAGCGGAAGCGGCGGTCGGCCGGGTCGTCGAGCTCAGCCAGGCAGTCGGCGCAGGTCGCCGTGTCCGGCGAGACCGGGGCGTCCTGCTCTCCGCCCGACCGGCTCTCGACGATCTCGAAGCCCCGTACCCCGGTGGGGGCCAGCGGGGCCGCCTCGAGGTGCTCGATCCGGGCGAGCGGCGGGGCCTGCGTGCGCAGGCGCTCGAGGAACTCGTCGATCGCCGGTCCCGGTCCCTCGACCTCGAGCAGGACACCCCGGGTGTCGTTGAGGACGTAGCCGTCGAGCTCGAGGGCCCGGGCCAGCCGGTAGACGTGGGGCCGGAAGCCGACACCCTGAACGGTGCCGGCCACCCGCACCTGGATGCGGCTCATCCGACCAGTTCACGCAGCGCGTGCCAGGCGCTCGCCTGCGCCTCCTGGATGCGCGGGATGTGCTGGGACCGGGTGACGATGACATGATCGGCGAGGCCCTGCTCGGCGATCTTGCCGCCGTCGTACCCGACCAGGGCGACGGTGACGATCCCCCGCCGGCGGGCCTCGGTCAGCGCCTCGAGGATGTTCTCGGAGTTGCCGCTCGTCGAGAAGCTGACGACGATGTCCTGGGCCCGACCGTGGGCGATGACCTGGCGGGAGAAGATGTTCCCGACGCCGATGTCGTTGGCGATCGCCGTGAGGATCGGCGCGTCGTCGGAGAGGTCGAGCGCCGGGTGGGAGGCGAGCCCCTTGACCGCGGGCGGGAAGGACGTGTCGGCGTAGGCGTCCATCGCGTCGGTGCACGACCCGCCGTTGCCGAAGGTCAGCAGGCGACCGCCGGCGTCGAAGCTCTCCCGGACGGCCGCCGCCGCGGCCACGAGGGCGTCCTCGTTGTCGGTCAGGGTCTGGGCCCGGAGGGCGGCGATCTCGTCGGCCTTCATGCGGACCGAGGCGGCCACGTCGCCGACCACGGTCTCCGGGTCGCGCGCGCGCTCGCCGAGCATCGGATAGAGCCAGGCGGCGGCCCCGCCGTCCTGGGCGGCGCCGCCCTGGCGGCCGCGGTGCTCGAAGAAGACGTGGACGAGCTCCCACAGCAGGTGGTAGTGGGTCTCGACGAGCTCCTGGGCGACGAACGGGTCCTGGCAACCCGGGTCGAACTCCCACTCGGCGCCGCCGGTTCCGTAGCCGATCGTCAGGTAGGCCGGGCGCAGGTCGTCGGTCGCCCAGCCGCAGGACTCGTCGAAGGCCATCACCATGTCGTCGGGCTCGGCCAGCCAGGCGAGCTGCTCGGGCTCGTGGGTGATGGCCAGGGCCGGGAGGGCCCGCTTGCCGACGATCACCGGGTGGACGAACTCGACGGCCACGTGGCGGGCATCCGACCGGGCCTGCGGGGTGCAGCCGACGGCGATCAGGCGCCCGCCCCGGGCGAAGCGCTCGGACATGGCGTGGCAGAGCCGGGCGATCCGCTGCGCCTCGGCGGTGAAGAAGCGCTCCCCGGCCGCGACCGCCGGCGCCGGCTTCATGCCGGGGCCGGGGCCCCCGCGGCGACCTGCGTCAACCAGTCGCGCAGCTGATCGACGCCCTCGCCGGTCTTGGCGCTGACCAGGATGCGGGGCACGTCGGGATGCACGGCGTCGATGTTGTAGAGGAGCCGATCGAGGTCGTAGTCGAGGTGCTGGAGGAGGTCGATCTTGTTGATCACGACCAGCTCGCAGGCCCGGAACATCAGCGGGTACTTGAGCGGCTTCTCCTCGCCCTCGGTGATCGAGCAGACCATCGCCCGGGTGTTCTCGCCGACCTTGAACTCGGCCGGGCAGACGAGGTTGCCGACGTTCTCGATGATCAGCAGGTCGATGTCCTCGAGCGGGAGGGCCGGGATCGCCGACCGGACCATGTTCGCGTCGAGGTGGCACTCACCGCCGAAGCTCCCGTCGGTGTTCAGCTGGACGACCGGGACGTGGAGGGCGGCGATCCGGTCGGCGTCGGCGCTGCCCTGGACGTCGCCCTCGAGCACGCCGACCCGGACGTCCCCCATGCGGGGGAGCGTGGCCTCGAGCAGCGTGGTCTTCCCGGCCCCGGGGGCGCTCATCAAGTTGATCACGGCGACGCCCGACCGGTCGAAGTCGTCGCGGTTGGCCCGGGCGATCGTGTTGTTCGCGTCGAGCGCGTCCTCGACGATCCTCACTTTGGTGCGGTGCATGATGCTGCCTCCTTCTCGTCGACGTCGACGTCGACCTCGATCTCGATCGAATCGACCTCGAACTCCTCACCGGCGATTATGGCAACGTCGGAGCTTTCGCATTTCGGGCAGCGGAAGAACGGGATCTCCGGCTCCCACTCCTCGGCGCAGGCCCGGCACCGCAGGCGCGTGGCCACGCTGACCAGCTCGAGCTTCGCCCCCTCGCAGCACGTGTCCCGGGCGGCGAAGTCGAAGTAGAACTCGAGCGAGTCGAGGACGACCTGGCGCATGCCGCCGACGGTCAGGGTGATCAGCTTGACCTTGCGGTCGTCGGCGTGCCTGAGCACGGTGTCGACGATCGCCCCGGCCAGGGACATCTCATGCACGGCGGAGCTCCTCGATGGTGGCAAACGCCCGGTCGACCGCGGCGGCGGCGGCGTCGGCGCCGCCGGCCGGGTCGCACGGCACGAGCATGACCTTGCCCGGCCAGCCGCCGGTGTGCTTGATGAAGTGGAGCACGGTCGGCGCGTCCAGCGCGTGGGGGTTGAGCTCCTGGCCGTCCTCGATCGCCGCGTCGATCGCCGTCTCGTCGGCCTCGGTGACCTCGGCCGGGCCGGCGGGCGGGCCGACGTCGATGAGGACGGCGGCGTCGTAGCCGCGCATCACGTCGTAGGCGATGTCGAGGGCTCCGGTGCCGAGCTCGTGGACGGAGACGCCGCTCGGGAGCTCGCGCTCGCCGAGCAGGCGGGCGACCGGGTCGCCGGCGGTGGACCAGTCGACGCCGATGGCGGCGATCACGATCTGGCGCTCGGGGGCGACCGCCTCGCCGAGGGCGGCGATGTTCTTGGCGTTCGTGCTCACGGGACCTCGACCTCCGGGAGGAAGAAGAACAGGTAGCGCCCGGACTCGCGGAGGATCTCCTGGGCGGCGTCGTCGTCGACGGTGACCCCGAGGTAGACCTTCCCGTTCGTGTCGACGTAGACCCGCTCGAGCGTGGCCACCCGACCGTGGAGCATCTTGTCGTAGGGGTCGCGGTCGACGCCCGGACGGAGGATCAACTTGTCGCCGAGGGCGACGGTCCGTCCGCCGATCTCGACCGTGTGCTCGCCGGGGATCACGACCGGGCCGCCACCCGGCGGCGGGCGGAAGCCGCCGGCGCTCTTGGCCCCGCCGCCGCCGCTAGCTCCCACGGAGGACCTCGCTGGTCGGCTTGAGCCCACCGTGGAGGCGGATCATGTCCTCGGGGGTGGTGGCCAGGGCCCGGGCGATCATCTCCCGGACGGCGGGATCCTGGTCGGCGATGGCCGACCGCTCGTCGTCGGAGAGGGCGTGGACGTGGAGGAGGAGGGCCTCCTCGATCTCGGCGTTGTCGAACAGGTTGACCCGGCTCTCCTCGGCGATCCGCGGATGCTCGGGAAGGACGATCGCCGCGCCGAGGATCGCGTCGTCCTCGGGGGTGGCGAGCACCGGGAAGCTGTTGATGCTCTCGCAGCCGTCGCTGTCGAGCGGGGAGAGGAAGCGCCCGCCGGCGACCTGGACGACGATGTGGGTCGAGATCAGGGAATGCATGAGCGCCCCGCCCCGGTCGAGCCCGTCCGGGACCTCGACGGCGTTGTGGATCGCGCAGGACACCCGCCAGCGGTCCCCGTCGCACGCCTCGGAGCGGAGGGTCACGTGACCCTCGGGGAACTCCGCGCGCCCCGCCGCGCCGAGGGCCAGGGGCCCGATCGGGACGCTCCGCTCGGCCGCCTCGTGTCGCTCGCCGCTCGGGGTCAGGAACCAGACGGTGGCGTTGATCGTCGCCGCCGGCTCGGCCGTGAGCTGGCACTCGATCTGGGCGAGGTCGAAGGTGGCGCTGCTGGCGGCGGCGTACCTGGGCGGGTAGACGATCCCGAACGGAGTCGGGGTGGCGTTCTTGGTGGCGCCGGGAGTGTAGGGGTAGAGGGCGTAGCCTTCGTAGAGGAGAGAGTTGACCAGCTCATCCAGCATTGTCGAGGAGCTCCGTCACGCAGGCGTCGAACGTCGGCAGCCCGCGGGACCCGCGCAGGGCGTGGAGGCGACCGAGCGTGTCCTGGTGGAGGCGGACCCAGCCGCCGTTGGGGTAGAACTCGTCGATCATCTTCTTCCAGCCGGCGATCGGCATGTGGAACTGGGCCCGGGTGCTCCAGTCGATCTGGGTGATCTGGAGGCCGCCGTCGTCGTTCTTGTAGAAGACGCTCCCGCTGAAGTGGAAGCTCAGGGGGACGCTGCCGTCGGAGAGGCCGTAGAAGTACTTGGCCGAGGAGACCTCGAGGTCGTAGGTGCACGGGACGTGGAGCTCGAAGGCCCGCGCCCCGGTGAACGACTGGACCATTTTGTCGATCCGGGCCCACTCGAAGCTGTGGGTGGTCGCGCCCCAGCGCTCCGGCTCGCCGAACAGCTCGCCAAGCCGCTCCCGGGTCTCCGGGTCGTAGGTCCGCCGGGCCGGGTCGATGTGGATCTGGGTGCTCAGGGCGATCGCGAACACGTCGTGCCCGCGCGGCTCGACGGCGTTGATCGTGAAGACCATCGTCGGGACCGCCGCGTAGGGCAGCGGGGCCACGCTGATCACGGAAAACTCGGGTAGCGGCGTGACGACTGCCACGCCGGGGTGGTGAACTCCGGCCATCGGCTCCTAGCCTCCCTGGTAGGCGCCGTTCTTGGCGCGCAGTTCCTCGAAGAACGCCGGGACGGTCTGCTCGATGGCGGTGCCGCCCGCGATGCCCTCCCAGCTCGATTTGATGAGTCCGACCAGACGGTAACAGTCGTCGATCGGGGCGATCGCGTACTGGTGCTCGTCGCCGGTCCGGTTGACGATCAGGGCCTCACCGTCGATGTCGAGGTCGGCGAGCGGCGGATTGGCCTCGACCAGCCGGTCCCAGGCCTCGAGGTCGAGCTCGCACTCGGTGGCCCCGGCCGGGCTCGGGTACATCCCGACCACGCGGTCCTCCAGCCCGCTGCGCATGAAGAAGGCCAGGCCGATCGGGATCTGGAAGTTCGCCCACATCTCGTCGCTGCACTCGAAGTCCCCGAGCCAGACCGTCCGCATCCCGGCCGGCCGGTACTCCGGGTCGCCCGAGTGCTTGGCCCAGCAGACCTCGCACGAGCAGACGATCCGCCGCTCGACGAGGTGCAGGAGGTGACGGTGGTCGCTGGGGACCGTCGTCTCGCAGAGCTCGCACCGCTCGACGTCGGGTGGCGGGGGCGGCTTGGCCAGCCCGCGCATGCGTGCGATCAGCTCCGCCCGCTTGCGGGCGGCGATCATCGCGTCGAGCTTGCTCATACGGCGACTTTCCCGTCGAGCAACGGCACCGGTTCGAGCTGGAGGGGCTCGTTTCCGGCCGCCCGCCCGGCTCGGGGCAGGTCGAACTCGACGCCGCACTCGCCGCACCGGAGCATGCGCCCGTCGAGCTCGCCGGCGTGGAGCGCGGTGCCGCAGGCGGCGCACGCGTCCCGGTAGGCGAGCAGCGAACCGGCGACGTTGGCCACGAGCAGCGCCGTGCCACCCGCGTCGAACGCGACGATCTCGCCGGGGCCGATCCGGGCCACGCCCTCGAGCGGAACCCAGCTCGGCGGGGCCGCCTCGGCCGCGGCGATGGGCAGCTCGAAGCCGGTGGGCTCGGGGCCGTGGGCGATCGGGGCCTGCTCGATCACGCCTTCGACCTCGAGTCCCTCGAGATCCGGGGCGTGCTCGTCCAGGGCCTGCTTGATGGCCAGCTCGAGCGTCGCCTGGGACGCCGAGCAGCCGCTACAGCTCCCCTGGAGCCGGAGGTGGGCCACCCCGTCGACCAGCGAGAGGAGCTCGACGTTGCCGCCGTGCGACTCCATGTACGGCCGCACGCTGTCGAGCGCCTCGGTGACCCGGTCCTCGAGGCTGACCGGGTAGAGGTCGTGGATCAGCAGCAGGCTGCCGACCGCTCCGTCGGCGGCGAGCTCGTCGCGGATGGCGACGCCGGCAGGTCCAGCCTGCTCCAGCGCCGCCACGATCCGCTCGAGTCCGTCTCCGTAGAGCTCCATGACCGCGGAGACCATCTCCTGAGCGAGCTCACGAGCATGAACGTCTGAGAGTCCCTCGATCTGCTCGTTCAGGAGCTGCACACGGCCGGCGAGTTCCTCGCCGGCCGTGGGCTCTTGATTCCTGCTTAGCACAGGCCCGTCGGGGTGTGCTGGACCTTCTTGACCTTGCCGTTGCCGAGGTACATGTGGGTACCGCAGGGGAGGCACGGATCGAAGCTCCGCACCGCCCGCATGATGTCGATGCCCTTGAAGTTCTCCGGGCCGTTCTCCTCGAAGATCGGCGTGTTCTGCACCGCGTCCTCGTAGGGGCCAGGAGTTCCGTGGACATCCCGCGGGTTGCCGTTCCACGGCGTCGGCGGGTAGGGCTGGTAGTTGGCGACCTTGCCATCCCGGATCACCATGTGGTGGGAGATGACGCCACGGGCGGCCTCGTGGAACCCGCAGCTGACGGCCTCTTCCGGAACCTTGAAGCTGTTCCAGCTCTTGGTCCGTCCGGCCCGCACCTCGATGAGGGCCTTCTCGAGGCAGTACAGGCCGATGCAGGCCGACGTCGCCTGGTGGTAGGTCCGGGCGCGGTCGCGCTCGACCGCGTTGGACCACGGCGGGATCTTCCACTCGAGATCCATCTCGGGCATGTTCGCCGTGCGCGGCAGGGTGATGAGGATGCTCGACCCGGTCGCCTTCATGTAACCGATGTCGACCAGCCCGGCCTTCGCCGTGCACCACTGGCGGGCGAACGGTCCGCCGCCGGTGTCCGTCGCGACGTACGTATCGTTGCGCTTGTCGTACATGCGCGGCGAGGCAACCCACGAGTACTTGTCGTTGAAGTTGCGCTTCTGCGGCTTCGGCAGGGTCTGCTTGTTCCACGGGTGACGCTTGTCCACCGGGTTGCCCAGCGGGTCGTTGTGGACGAACGTCGGCTCGTTCTGCCAGTCATCGAAGTACGAGCTGCCGAGCAGGATCCGCATCGCGAGGTTGATCTCGACGAGATCCGTCGTGACCAGCTCGCCGTCGAACACGAGGCCCGGCGTGATGAACCGGCGACGACCCCAGTCGGTCATCGTCTTGTAGTTGTAGTCGACGTACTCCGGATCGTCGAAGGCACCCCAGCAGATGAGGTCCGTCCGGCGGAAGCCGACCTGCTCGTACCCGGGCATCGCCTGGTAGAAGAAGTCGTACAGATCGTCGTGCATCGGGACGGTCCGCTTGACGTACTCCATGTAGCGCATCAGGCGCACGTAGTAATCCGTGAGCGTCTGGTGCGTGATGTCGGCGCTGCAACCACCCGGCATGATCGTCGACGGGTGCGTGTGGCGACCGCCGAACAGGCAGTACATCTCACGCGTGTAACGAGCCACCTGAAGCGTCTCCAGGTAGAAGCTCCCCGTGAACGGGTTCAGCGCGCGCATGATGTCGGCGATCGTCTTGTACCCGTGGATGTCGCTGTGGGGCGACGGGGTGTTCTCCGCCTGCGCGAGAACGCTCGGGTTGGTGTCCTTGACCATCTGCTCGCAGAAGTCGACGTTCGCCATGCAGTCGTTGAAGATCGCGTGGTCGAACATGTAGTCCGCGGACTCGGCCAGGTTGAACGCGTAGTCGCCGAGCTTCGGCGGCTTCACGCCGTACGCCATGTTCTGGTTCAGACACGACACCGTGCAGTGGTTGTCACCGCAGATGCCGCAGATGCGGCTGGTGATGAAGTGCGTGTCCCGGGGATCGATGCCCTTCATGAAGATGTCGAATCCACGGAAGATCATCGAGGTGCTGTAGCACTTCAGCACCTGACGGTTCGTGAAGTCGATCTCGGTGTGGATGCCCAGGCTGCCGACGATCCGGGTGATCGGATCCCACGACATCTCCTTGACGACTACGCCCGCTCCGACTGGACTTTGTACGGTTGCCATCTAGTTTCTCCTCAATCTCTTTCGATTGCGCTCGATCGTAACGACGCGAGTGGGCTCTACCAGCGCTTCTGGTAGCCCGTCTCGAGGGACGGTCCCGGCTTGCGCCAGGCCGGCTCTTTGTCGCCCTTGGTCTTGATCGAGTTGTTGCGTCCCATGCGAAGCAGCGGGCCATAGGTGAACTTGGCCAGCATCGTGGACGCCTTCGCGTTCTTGTCCTCGTCCATGAACGGCATGAACTTGTCGGGGAATCCCGGCATCGTGCAGGCCATGCAGATGCCGCCGACGTTCGGGCAGCCGCCGATGCCGCTCTGCCAGCCGCGGATCGGGACGTTGCACTTCACGACCGGTCCCTTGCAGCCGAGCTTGACCATGCAGCGGTGGTCGGAGCCGTACTCGGTGGCGAAGTCGCCGTGCTCGTAGAAGGCGGCCCGGTTGCAGCCCTCGTGCACGGTCCGGCCGAAGAGCCACTTGGGCCGGAGCTGCTCGTCGAGCTCGGGCACCGGCGCCATTCCGGCGAGGTGCAGAGCGAGGTAGAGCAGCGCCTCGGTCATGTTGTCCGGCTGAGCCGGGCAACCCGGGATGCAGACGACCGGCAGGCCGGCCTTCGACTTCCAGTTCCAACCGAGGTAGTCCGGCACACCCATCGCACCGGTCGGGTTGTTCTTCATGGCGGGGATCCCGCCGTAGGTCGCGCAGGTGCCGATGGCGACGACGGCCGCCGCCTTGGGCGCGAGGCGATCGACCCACTCGTTGGTGGTGATCGGTTGACCGGTCGACGCGTTGATGCCGAACCCGGTCCAGAACCCGTCACCGTTGATCTGCTCGTTGCCGAGCGAGCCCTCGATGATGAGGACGAACGGGTCGAGCTTGCCGGCCTCGGCGTCGTACCACGCCTGGATGTACTCGTCGCCGACCTCGAACGCCACGACCTGGTTGTGGATAACCAGCTGCGGCATGCCGGGGATGATGCCCTGGATCAGATCCTCCAGGCTCGGGTTCGTCGCGGACGTCATCGCGACGGTATCGCCCTCGCAGGAGAGCCCGACCGTCATCCACAGAATGTGGGCCGTGATGGCCTCTGTGGCGTGCTGTCCGGGTGCAAATTCAACTGCCATCAAACACTCCTCTTCTCCAGGTCAACAGATCCGCGGCAGCGGATCCCCTACGAGCTGGTCCATCACCCGTCTGCCGCCGAAACTAGTCTCAACCAGCACCATCCCCGGCGGCTCGCGCCGGACCTCACCAATCTCAGCTGCCGCTTCGCAGCCTGGGACCGAGCGCAGAGCCGCCAGTGCGGCGTCGACCCCTTCGGGAGCGACGAACGCGACGAACTTGCCCTCGTTTGCTACGTACATCGGATCGATTCCCAGCAGCTCTGCGGCTGCCGCGACTGTTGGATTGATCGGCACGTCGCGCTCCCGCACGACGATGGCCACGCCGGAGGCGCGGGCCAGTTCGTTGAGCACGGAGGCCACGCCGCCGCGGGTTGCGTCCCGCATGCAGCGCAGTTCCGGACCCGCCGCCGCGAGCAAGCTCTCGGCGGCTGGCCACAGTGAGCAGGTATCGGACTCGATCTCTGCATCGAGCTCGAACTCACCGCGGGAGAGCATGATGGCCGTGCCGTGGTCGGCGATCGTCCCCGAGACGAGGATCCGATCACCGGGCCGCAACCCGGCCGGCGAGAGGGTGGCCCGGGAGTCGACGTGGCCGATCCCGGTCGTGCAGATGAACATGCCGTCGGCGTGTCCCCGCTCGACGACCTTGGTGTCGCCGCCGAGGATCTCGACCCCGGCGGTGCGGGCGGCCGCGGCGATCGCCTCGACCTCCTCGCGCAGAACCTCGGAGTCGAGGCCCTCCTCGAGGATCAGCGAGAGGGTGAGGCCGACCGGCTTGGCGCCGGCCATGGCCAGGTCGTTGACCGTCCCGTTGACGGCGAGCTCGCCGATCGAGCCACCGGGGAAGCGGAGCGGCTTGATCACGAAGCTGTCGGTGGTCATCGCGAGCTTGACCCCGCCGATCTCGCAGAGGCCGGCGTCGGCCATCTGCTCGAGCGTGCCCGTGCCCATGGCCGGGACGAAGAGCCCCTCGATCAGGGTCTGGGTGGCCTTGCCGCCGGCCCCGTGCGCCATCGTGATCTGCTTGTCGCGGAAGCGGGCCTTCTTGGCCCGCGCGGTCTCGATGATGTTGAGGACCTTGGCCTCGCGCTCGGAGATCGCCCCTGACAAGGTCAGACCACCTCACGCTCTCGGGCGAAGCGCCCGAAGTTGTAGTAGGCGGCGCAGGCGCCCTCCGGCGAGACCATGCAGGTCCCGATCGCGTGCTCCGGCGTGCAGGCGCTGCCGAACACCTTGCACTCCCAGGGCTTGATGACGCCCTTGAGCACCTCGCCGCACTGGCAGGCCTTCGGGTCGGCGACGCGGACGCCGGGGACGCTGTAGCGGAGCTCGGCGTCGAAGTCGGCGTAGTCGTCGGACAGCTTCAGCGCGCTCTGGGAGATGAAGCCGAGCCCGCGCCACTCGAAGTGCGGCCGCAGCGCGAAGACCTCGGACATGACTTCGAGCGCCCGGAGGTTGCCGTCGTTGGGGACGACCCGGGCGTACTGGTTCTCGACCTCGCAGCGGCCGTCCTTGAGCTGCTGGAGGATCATCTGGATCGCCTGGAGCAGGTCGAGCGGCTCGAAGCCGGCGATGACGATCGGCTTGTTGTAGTCGACCGGGATGAACTCGAACGGCCGGGCGCCGACCACGGTGCAGACGTGGCCCGGCCCGATGAACCCGTCGAGGCGCAGGTCGGGCGACTCGAGCAGGGCCCGGAGCGGCGGGAGGATCATCACGTGGTTGCACATGCAGAAGAAGTTCGCGATGCCCTCGGCCTTGGCCCGCTTGAGGGTCAGGGCGGTGGACGGGGCCGTGGTCTCGAAGCCGATCGCGAAGAAGATCACGTCGCGGTCGGGGTTCTCCCGGGCCATGCGCAGGGCGTCGAGCGGCGAGTAGACCATGCGGACGTCGGCGCCCTCGGCCTTGGCGTCGAGCAGGGTCCCGTGGGAGCCGGGGACGCGGAGCATGTCGCCGAAGCAGGTGAAGATGACGTTCGGCTGGTGGGCGAGCGAGATCGCGTCGTCGAGCCGGCCCATCGGGATCACGCAGACCGGACAGCCGGGACCGTGGACGAGCTCGACGTTCTCGGGCAGGAGATCGTCGACGCCGTAGCGGTAGATCGAGTGGGTGTGCCCGCCGCAGACCTCCATCAGCTTGTAGTGGCGTCCGGGCTCGACGGTGGCCAGGATCTCCCCGGCGACGGCGCGGCCCAGCTCGGCGTCCCGGTACTCGTCAACGAATTTCATACGCGGCACCTTCCCATATGCGCGATGGCGACCCCCGCGTGCACCAGGATGTCGTCGCCGACCGCGACCGGTTCAACTAGATCGATGGCCACCGACTGCTCGGCGCCGTCCTCGTCGAGGCAGGTCGCCTGTCCGGATCCGTCTGCGCGCGCGAGGACGCGCATCGGCAGCCCCTCGTCGCTACAGGTGATGCACCGCTCCGGCGCGGCGTCGGTCTCCATCAGTCGATCACGCTCGCCTTGAGCGCCTCGAGCTCGTCCTCGTAGCTCTCGCCCATGGCCATGAGCTGGCGCAGGGTGGACTGCGCCTCCTCCTCGTCGATGTGGGAGAGGGCGAAGCCGACGTGGATGAGCACCCAGTCGCCGGGTCCGACGCCCTTGCCGTCGGCATCGAGGAGTCCTATGTTGACGCGGCGCTGGACGCCGGCGACATCGACCATCGCGAGGCGATTCGGCTCGTCGACGACCTCCACGATCAGCCCGGGGATTGCTAGGCACATTGTTGGTCACCTCTGCCGTTCGCGACGGGCACGCCCGACTGGTTGGGAAGTCTTGAAAAAATGTCCATGCGGTGCTGGTCTCTCCTCAGCGCTGTTGCCTGCGTGGTCTACCACCAACCCCCGGTGTGCGCAACCCCGCAATACCTGATCCGGTTTGGGGTGATTCACGGGATTCAGCCCGCCGTTACTGGGTCTTTATTTGGCGTCCCGCCGGCCGGACCCCGGAGCCGCCCGGCGAGGCGGTTCGGCGGGCCGGGGGCCGGACGACGACCTCAAGACGGTCCAAATCGGCTCGCTCGGAGCGTACCCGAGCTCCCGGGCGGGGGGGGCGGAGCGGTGGTCGCCCCCCGCGGTCGGGACGGGCCGAGCGGCGGGGAACATCCGCGGCCAGGTGCAACGGGACCTGCATGGTCGCCGGGGGCCGGTCCCTACCATCGGCCGCGTGCGCTGGACCGCCACCGGGCTCGCGGCCGTGGCGCTGGCCGGCCTCCCCGCCGCCGCGTTCGCAGCCGACGCCCGACCCGTGCTCCCGAGGACGGCCGACCAGGTCGTGCTCGTGCTCGACCGCGGCGCGGTCGCCCGCCACGTCGACCGCCTCGGACCCGAGTACGCGCTCCCCGACCTCGGGCGCCCGGCGGTGGGCGTGGTCGGCCGGGCGGCCAAGCTCCCGGCGCGCCGGGCTCCGGCGACCTTCGCCACCGCCCTCGACCGGCTGCTCGCCGCCAAGCTCATCGACCAGCCGACGCGGGACCGCGACCGCGCGGCCCTGCTCGACGCCCGGCGCTCGCTCGGGCGCCTGGGCGGGACGCGGCGGGACGAGCTCGGCGCCGTCCTGGCCAACCTCGACGCGACCGCCGCCGCCGGCCTGCTCTCGGCGTCGCGCCTGCCCGGGCTCCTCCTCACGCTCGAGCGCAACCGTCAGTGGTGGACGACCGGCCCGCTCCTGGGCGACGGGCAGCGGGTCGGCTTCGCCGGGAGCCAGCTCGTCTGGCAGTACTACGCCGGCCAGGGGATCGAGATCCAGTGGCTCGGGACGTTCGGCAAGGCCAACGGCTACTTCCTCTCGGGCCGGGCCGACGACGCGAGGCTGACCGCGCTGCTCGACGAGGCGATCGGGCTCGCCACGCAGCGGGCCGGGGGGATCGCCTGGGAGTACGACTTCCGCTTCGACGGGGGCGCCCCGCCCTGGGTCAGCGCCATCGCCCAGGGCACCGCCGTCCAGTCGATCGCCCGGGCGGCGGTCCGCTTCGGCCGGGCCGACTACTTCAACGCCGCCCACGCCGCGCTCGGGGTCTTCGGGACTCCGCCGCCCGAGGGGGTCCGGGTCGCGACGCCGGCCGGGGCCCACTACCTGATCTACAGCTTCGCGCCGGGCGAGCGGGTGCTCAACAGCTTCATCCAGTCGCTCGTCGCCCTCTACGACTACTCCGGGCTGGCCAACAGCGACGTCGGGCGCGCCCTGTTCGCCGCCGGACAGGCCGAGGCGCAGCTCGAGGTTCCGCGCTACGACACCGGGGCCTGGTCGATGTACGACCTGGCCAGCGAGTCGGACCTGAGCTACCACACCCTGCTGCGCGACTTCCTCGCCCACCTGTGCGACCGCCTCCAGGCGCCGGCCACCGCCGCCCCGACCCCGGCCGGCTCGGCGCCCGGGCCGACGGGGGGCACGGCCCCGACGCCGAGCGCCGCCGCGCCGGTGCCCTACCAGGTGCCGGCCCCCAGCGCGGCCGTCTACTGCGTGACGGCGGCCCACTTCACCACCTACGTGCACCAGGCTCCGGTCGTCGCCGTGGCGGCGGTCGGAGTCGCGCGGGCCGGCCGCCCGGCGCGGATGCGCCTGACGCTCTCGAAGATCTCGCAGGTCACCGTGACCGCGACCCACGCCGGCCGGACCGTGTTCCGCCTGGCCGAGGAGATCGCCCACGGGACGCGGACCCTCGCCTGGACGCCGCGCCTCCCGGGGAGCTACCAGCTGCGGGTGGCGGCGACCGACCTCGCCGGCAACGCCGGGACCGGCGCCGCGGTCGTCGCGGTCGGACCGGCGCCCCGGCACCGCTGACCGGCGGCTGAGGACGACTACTAGACTCGCCCGGGCCGATGGCTCCGCGCACGATCGTCTACACGGGCAAGGGCGGGGTCGGCAAGACGTCGGTGGCCGCGGCCACGGCCCGCCGCTGCGCCGCCGGCGGGCTCCGCACGATCGTCCTCTCCACCGACCCGGCCCACAGCCTCTCCGACTCGCTCGGCGTCCGCCTCGGGCCCGAGCCGCACCAGATCGGGACCTGCCTCTGGGGCCAGGAGGTCAGCGCCCAGGAGGAGCTCGAGCGCAACTGGTCGGCGGTCCAGGAGTGGCTCGGCGAGATCCTCCTCGAACGCGGGGTCGACCGGATCTCGGCCGAGGAGCTGACCGTTCCGCCCGGGCTCGACGAGCTCTTCAGCCTGCTCGCCCTCCGCCGCCACCACGAGTCGGACGAGTACGACGCGATCGTGGTCGACTGCGCCCCGACCGGCGAGACCCTCCGCCTGCTCTCCTTCCCGGACGTCGCCCGCTGGTGGCTCGAGAAGATCTTCCCGGCCCAGAACCAGCTCCTCGCCGCGGCGCGGCCGTTCGCCCGGGCGATGCTCGACATCTCCCTCCCGGGCGAGGCGGTCCTCGACGACGTCAACCGCCTGGTGGCCAACCTGATCGCCATGAACCAGATCCTCCGCGACCACGATCGGGTCTCCATCCGCCTGGTCACCAACCCGGATCGGATGGTCATCGACGAGTCGAGGCGGACCTTCACCTACCTCAACCTCTACGGGTTCCTCACCGACGCGGTGATCGTCAACCGGGTGTTCCCGCCGACCGTCGGGCCCTACTTCGCCGCCTGGCGGGAGCGCCAGCAGGAGCAGCTGGCCGACGTCCTCGCCGCCTTCGACCCGGTCCCGGTCCTCCAGGCGCCGTACTTCGAAGCCGAGGTCCAGGGCCCGGAGATGCTCGACCGGCTCGGCGAGGCGCTCTTCGCCGGGCACGACCCCGCGGCCCTGCTCCACCGGCGCCTGGCCCACGAGCTCGACGTCGGCGAGCACGCGGCCACCCTGCGCCTCGACCTGCCGTTCGCCGAGAAGGGCTCGATCTCGCTGAAGAAGGTCGGCCTCGAGCTGATCGTCAGGGTCGACGGGCACAAGCGGACGATCCTGCTGCCCCCCGGACTCGGCGGCTTCCGCCCGATCGGGGCCGCCTTCGCCGGCGGCGCGCTGGAGGTCAGCTTCCGCGAGGGGCCGGGGTGACCGAGCCCGACCCGCTCGCCGGCCTGCGCGACCAGATCCGTTCGGCGACCGAGGCCGCCGAGCGGCTCGTCCGCGAGGCGCGAGCCGCCGGCGTCGGCGAGGGACGCCCGGACCGCCCCCGCGCCCGCCCGGCGCCCGAGCCGCCGACGCCGCCGGCCGGGTGGGAGGCGGACGGGGCGCAGGGCGCCCCGGCCGAGCTGATCGCCCTCGCGCGCCTGCTCGGCGTGCTGCGGGAGATCCTCCCGGACGAGCTCCAGCAGCAGGTCACCGACCTCCTGCGCCAGCTCCTGACCCTCCTCCGGGCGCTGATCGACTGGGCGGTGACCCGGCTCGAACAGGAGGGCCGCGGCCGGGAGGTCGAGGTCGTGGACATCCCGATCGCCTGATCGCGGCCCGGGCGGCGGTGTGAGGGGGCGGGGACGCCCGACCGCGGCGTACAATCGACGGCGGTGGCCAGCAAGACGTGGATCCTGACGGGCTCGCCGGAGAACTTCGCCGTCACGCGTGAGCTCGGCTTCCGGGTCATCGGGGCCAAGGAGCGCCGGCGCCGCCAGGCGCTCGAGATGGAGCCGGGCGACCGGATCGTCTTCTACCTGACCCGGGTCATGGCCTTCGCCGCGAGCGCCCGGGTGACCGGCGAGCTCTTCGAGGACCGCACGCCGGTCTGGCCGGGCAAGCCCGGGGCGGCCGACCCGTACCCGTGGCGGCTGCCGACCGAGCCCGAGCTGGTGCTCGAGGAGGCCGACTGGATCCCGGCCGCGACGCTCGTCGACCAGCTCGAGCACATCGGCAAGTGGCCGCGCGAGCACTGGAAGCTCGCCTTCCAGGGGCAGCTGCGCACCGTGTCGCCGGCCGACGCCGCCCTCCTCGTCGAGCGCATGCGCGGCCCCAGCGTCGTGCGGGCCTGAGCCCCGGGGCGTCGGTGGCGGCCGAGCGGCACAACCGCGCAGCCCCCGGACCGGCCCGGCGCCTCGCCGGGGCCTGGGCCGCCCTGGCCGCCGAGCAGCGCCTGGCGGCCGGCGCCGCCCTCGTCCTCTGGGCCTCGATGTTCCTGCCCTGGTACGGCAAGAGCGTGACCGAGCCGATCAAGGGCTCGCTCCGGGCGGCGAGCTACACCCTGAGCGCGTTCGGCGCCTTCTCCTTCGTCGAGGCGGCCGTCCTGCTCGTGGCCAGCGCCGTGCTCGCGCTGCTCTTCGCCCGGGCCGAGCGCCGGGCGTTCCACCTGCCGGGGGGCGACGGCTCGGTGATCCTGCTGGCCGGCGCCTGGACCGGGGTGCTCGTCTTCTACCGGATGCTCGACAAGCCGGGCACGATGGGCAACGCCCAGCTGAGCACGACGATCGGCCTCCAGTGGGGCATCTTCGTCGCGCTCGGCGCGGCGATCGGCCTGGCCTACGCCGGGACCCGGCTGCGCGCCGCCCGGCGCCCCGAGCCGGCGCGGGTCGAGGACCCGACGCTGCGCACGCGCCGGCCGGCCGCCCGCGCCCCGGCCCCGGCCCCGGCGCCGGCCCGCGCCGCCGCGCCGGCGTCCCGGTCGGGCCCGCGCCCGCCCCGGCCCGCGCCGAGCCGGCCGGCGGAGGCGGAGGCGGAGGCGGCGGGCACCGAGGAGACCGAGCAGCTCTCGCTCGACGACCACCCGGCCGGGGAGCCGACCCGGCGGCGGCTGCACCGCCGCGGGCCGGACGGCATCCCCGAGTTCGACCCGTTCGGCGAGCGCTGAGGCACGTCCGGCCGGCTACTCGCCGGCCGGCTCGGCCGCGCCACCCGCGGGAGCCTCGCCGGCCGTGCCCGCCTCGGGAGCCTCGTCGGCGGCCTCGGCGTCGTCGCCGACGTCCCCGGCGATCGCCCGGCGGATGTGCGCCTCGGGACTCTCGTCGAGCGGCAGATCGCTCACGTCCGTGTCCGGCGGCGCGGCGCCCTCCGGCGCGTCCGCGTCCGGCGGCGCGGCGCCCTCCGGCGCGTCTGCGTCGTGCGGCTGGGCGCCCTCCGGGGCGTCCGGGGCCTCGTCGGCGGCGGCGGCGGTCGGTTCTTCGACGTCATCGGCCATGCTCGTCCGTCCTTCCCTCGTTTTTTCTGGGCTGCGACCAATCGTATGCCCCCGCGTGCGGCCGGCCGCGGGCACTTCCTATCATCCAGCGGATGACCAACGGGATGCCGCGCTCGGTCGCGGACGTGGCCGGCGGCCTGCGGGCGGCCGGCTACCTGCCGGCCGAGTCGACGGCCCTCGTCGCCTACCTCGCCGTCCGCCTCGGCAAGCCGGTCCTCGTCGAGGGGCCGGCCGGGGTCGGCAAGACCGAGCTGGCCAAGTCGATGGCCCGCTACCTCGGGCGGGACCTCGTGCGTCTCCAGTGCTACGAGGGCCTCGACGAGGCGAAGGCCCTCTACGAGTGGAACTACCGCAAGCAGCTCCTGCGCATCCAGGCCGACGGGGCCGGCTGGAGCGAGGTCCAGGAGGACATCTTCGGGGCGGACTTCCTCCTCGCCCGCCCGCTGCTGCGCGCGATCTCCTCGCCCGAGCCGGTCGTCCTCCTGATCGACGAGATCGACAAGACCGACCAGGAGTTCGAGGCGATGCTGCTCGAGCTCCTCTCCGACTTCCAGATCACCATCCCCGAGCTCGGCCGGATCGAGGCCACCACCCACCCGGTCGTCGTCCTGACCTCGAACAACTCGCGCGAGCTGACCGAGGCGCTGAAGCGCCGGTGCCTCTACCTCTGGCTCGACTACCCGGCCCTCGAGCACGAGCTGGCGATCGTCCGCCTCCACTCCCCCGACCTGTCCGAGACGGTCGCCCGGAAGCTCGTCGAGCTGGTCGGCGTCGTCCGCGAGCTCGACCTCAAGAAGCCACCGTCGATCGCCGAGTCGATCGACTGGGCCCGCGCCCTGCTCCTCCTCGGGGCCCGGGACATCGACGCCCAGACGTTCCGGGACACGATGTCGGTGATCGTCAAGCACCGCACCGACCTCGACGTGGTCGCCGAGCGGGTCGGGCTGCGGCTGGCCGGCGCCCCCGGGGGCGATGTCGCCGCCGTCTCCTAGCCGAGCGGTCGAGCCGGGCATCGCGGGGCGGCTGCTCGAGTTCGGCGAGGAGCTGCGCCGGGAGGGCGTGGCCCTCGGCACCTCGGAGCTGCTCGACGCGTTCACCGTCCTGCGGGAGATCGACTGGCACGACCAGCGCGAGTTCCGGGACGGCCTGGCCGCGACGCTGGCCAAGTCCCAGGAGGACCGCCACATCTTCGAGCTCGCCTTCGAGCGGTTCTTCTTCCGGGCCGCCGAGGCCGCCGCCCTGGCCGAGGGGGTGACCGAGCCCGGGCCCGCCGGAGCCGACGGAGCGCCGGCCGAGCTCGACCTCGACGCCCTCCGGGCCGAGATCGCCGACGCCCTGCGCCGGGGCGAGGAGGGTCGGCTGCGCGACCTCGCCCGCCTGGCGATCGCCGCCTTCGCCCGCGCCCAGGACGGTTCGGGCGTCGTCGGCGTCGACGTCCAGCGGATCCGGCGGGCGCTCGGCCTGCGGACCGAGCCCCAGCCCGACCTCCCCCCGGACGACCCCCGGAGCGGCGGACTCCCGCGCGAGGCGCTCCGCCGCTTCGAGGCGATCCTCCGGCGCGAGCTCGAGCGGACCCAGATCGCCCGAACCGCCGTCCTGCCGCCGTCGCGCCCGCTCCACGAGCTCGACCGGGCCCTCCCGAGCGGACCGCTCCAGGACCTGGCCGCCGTCCATCGCGTCGTCGCCCAGCTCAAGCGCCGCCTGGCCACCCGCGGCTCCCAGGCGCGCGGGCAGCGCCGCGGCCAGCACGTCGACGTCCGCCGGACGATGCGCGCGTCGCTCGAGACCGGGGGGGTCCCGGTGGTGATCAAGTACCGGCCGCAGAGGCCCCGGCGGCCTGAGATCTACGTCCTCTGCGACGTGTCGACGAGCGTCAGCTCGGCCTCGGTCTTCTTCCTCTCCGTCCTCCACGCCCTCCACGACTCGTTTCGCAAGATGCGCTCGTTCGTGTTCATCGAGCGGATCTCCGAGGTCACCGACGTGTTCGCCCGGGAGCGGAGCTTCCCGGCGGTGAGCGAGGCGATCGCCCGGGACGCCGGGGTGGCCGACGTCTCCGGCTTCACCGACTACGGCCGGGTCTGGGCCGAGTTCCACGCCCTGGTCGACGACGAGCTCGACCCCCGGGCGACGGTCATCGTCCTCGGCGACGCCCGGACCAACGGCCGCGACCCGTGCGAGGAGATCTTCGCCCGGGTCGCCGCCCGGGCCGGGCGCACCTACTGGCTGAACCCGGAGCCGCGTCTCTACTGGAACTACGGCGACTCGGTGATCGCGACCTACGCCCGCCACTGCACGGCCTTCGAGTGCTGGACGACGCGCCAGCTCGAGGACTTCGTCAAGGCGCTGACCGCCCCCCAGCGGTCCTGACCGGGGTCCGCGGTCGCCCGGCCTCCGGGGGTCCGACTACGATAGCCGCCTGATGCAGACGCGACTCGAGCCGCGCGAGGGCGGCGCGCTCGGCGCGCGCCCGGCGCCGGCCAGCCGATCGGCAGTGCGCCTGCGCGAGGTGACGCGGCGCTTCACCCGCCCGGGCGCCCCGCCGCTCGTCGCCCTGGAGCGGCTGACCCTGACGGTCGCGGCCGGCGAGATCGTCGCCGTGGTCGGGGCGAGCGGCGCCGGGAAGACGACGCTGCTCGAGCTGGTCTGCGGGCTCCAGGCCCCCGACGCCGGCGCGGTCCGGTCCGACCCGGCGGTGCTCATGCCCCAGCGCGACCTCCTCCTCCCGTGGCTCGACGCGCTCGAGAACGCCGCGATCGCCCTGCGCCTCGACGGCAGCTCCCGGGCCGAGGCCCGCCGCCGGGCGGCGCCCACGCTCGCCGCCCTCGGCCTCGCCGGCTTCGCCGGCCGGCGCCCGCACGAGCTCTCCGGGGGGATGCGCCAGCGCGTCGCCTTCGCCCGCACCATCCTCTCCGGCCGACCGGTCCTCTGCCTCGACGAGCCGTTCGGCGCGCTCGACGCGATCACCCGCGCCGAGATGCAGGCCTGGCTCGAGGGCGTCCTGTGCGCCGCCCCGAAGACGGTCCTCCTGGTCACCCACGACGTCGAGGAGGCGATCGTCCTCGCCGACCGGGTGCTCGTCCTCGGCCGCCGCCCCGGCCGGATCGTCGCCGAGCTCCCGGTCGCCGCCGAGCGGCCCCGGTCGCGCACCGACCCGCTGGTGGTCGGCCTGCGCGAGCAGGCGCTCGAGGCGCTGCGATGACCGGGGCGGACCCACCGCGATTCGAGGCGCTCCGATGAGCTTCCGCGGCCCGCACGGGCCCACCGCGATTCGAGGCGCTCCGATGAGCCTCCGCGGGGCCGCGGGACGCGGCGCCGCCGGGGCGGGTCCGGCCCTGGTGCTGACCGGGCTCCTCCTCGCCGCCTGGGAGCTCTACGTCCGCCTCGGACCGATCGACCCGCTGATCCTCCCGGCCCCGAGCGCGATCGCCGGCTCCCTGGTCGCCGACCGCGGCCTCCTCTGGGCGAACTTCCGCGTGACCGCCGGCGAGGTCCTCCCCGGGATCGCGCTGGCCACCCTCCTGGCCGTCGTCCTCGCCGGGGCGATCCACTTCTCCCCGCTCCTGCGCCGGGCCGTCTATCCCCTGCTCGTCGCCTCGCAGGCCATCCCCCTCGTCCTGCTCACCCCGCTCCTCGTCGCCTGGCTCGGCTTCGGCCTGCTGCCGAAGCTCGCGATCATCGCCCTCGTCGCGTTCTTCCCGATCCTCGTGGCCACGCTCGACGGGCTCGCGGCGGTCGAGCCGGACCTGATCAAGCTGATGCGAACCCTCGGCGCCTCGCGCTGGCAGACGTTCGTCCGCGTCGAGGCGCCGAGCGCCCTCCCCGGCCTGTTCAGCGGGGCCCGGGTCGGCGTCGTCTTCTCCCTGATCGGCGCCTTCTTCGCCGAGTGGTCGGGGGCCAGCGCCGGGCTCGGCGTCCTCGCCGAGCAGGCCATCCCCCAACTCGAGACGGCGCGGGCCGCCGCCGCCGTGACCCTCCTCGGCGCCTTCGCCGTAGCCCTGTTCGCCGGCCTGACCCTGGTCGAGCGGCGGCTGGTCCCCTGGGCGGCGCGGACGTGAGCGCCACCGCGGCCGCCGCCCGGGCCCTCGCCTGCGCCGGCCTGGCCGGCGCGGTCTGGGGGTGCGGCACCAAGCATGAGACGCTCGCCCTCCCGGCCGCCCCGACGCACGTCGTCGTCTCCCTCGACGGTCCGCCCGACGCCGCCCTGGCCCCGATCTACGCGGCGATCGGCGCGGGTGACTTCACCCGGGGCGGCCTCGCCGTCTCGGTGGTCGCCCAGCCGGGGGCCGCCCTCGCCGGCCTGGCCGCCGGGACCGCCGACCTGGCCGTCGCGTCCGAGCCGGCGCTCCTGCGCGCCCGCGACCGGGGGGCCCAGCTCGTCGCCGTCGGCGCCCTCGTCCAGACCCCACTCGACGCGATCGTCTCGATCGCCCCCCGCGCGATCACCCGGGCCGCCCAGCTCGACGGGACCACCGTCGCCCTCCCGAGCACGCCGATCGCCGCCCCCGAGCTCGACACGATCCTCCGGACCGCCGGCGTCGCCCCGGCGGGCGTCCACCGCCGCGACGCGGGCGCCGATCCGGCCGCCCTCCTCGTCGGCAAGCGGGCCGGCGCGATCCTCGGGGACCGGAGCATCGACCCCGCCCGGCTGCGCCTCGCCCATCGGACGCCGAGCGTGGTCAAGGTCGAGGACGCCGGCGTCCCCGGGTACAACGGCCTCGTCCTCGTCGTGCGCGACGACGAGGCCCATCATCGGGGCCCGATCCTGCGGACGTTCCTCCAGGCGCTGAGCGCCGGCGCCCGGGCCACGCTCGCCGCCCCCGCGGCCGCCGCCGCCCAGCTCGCCGCGGCCAACCCGGGCCTCAGCCGCCGGCTCGCCCCGGCCGCCCTCGCCGCGATCCTCCCCGCCCTCACCCCGACCCGGGCGGGCAGCCCCTACGGCTTCGCCGACCCGCGCGTCTGGTCGACCTTCGGGAAGTGGATGCTCGCCCAGGGGCTTCTCACCCGGACGGACGACGCGGCGCTCGCGGTGACCGACGAGTTCCTCCCCGGCCAGGGCGAGTAGGCACGAACCCGGCGCCGTAGCGGAGAGCGTAGGCGGCGGCGAGCCCGGCGTAGGGCGCGTAGGGCGCGAAGAACTCGCGGACGGCGTCCGGCTCGGCCCGGGCCTGGGGGTCGCCGGTGACGAGGCGGCCGACCACCTTGCGCAGCCCGAGATCGCCGGCCGGGAGCTGGTCGAGGCGCCCCTGTCCGTGGAGCCCGAGGATCTCGACCGTCCAGGCGCCGATGCCCGGGGTGGCCCGAAGGCGCCGCCAGCCGCGCTCGTGCCGGGCGTCGTGGAGGTCGACCCGCCCGCTCGCCACCTCGCGGGCCACGGCCACCAGGGCGCGGGCCCGGCCGGCCGACAGGTCGAAGGACTCGAGCAGGGCCGGGGGCACGGCGGCCAGGGCCGCCGCCGAGGGCACGTCGCGCAGGCCGGTGACCGGGCAGCGGCGGCCGAGGCGCCGGACGATCCGCCGCTGGATCGCCGCGGCCCGGGTGTACTCGATCAGCTGCTCGCACACCGCCCAGGCCAGGGCCTCGAACGGCTCGGGCCGGCGGAGCGGCCGCAGCCAGGGCGCCGCCCGGACGACGCGGCCGAGCACCGGGTCGTCGCCGAAGCGGCGGTGGAACGGGCCGAGGTCGTCGTCGACGCCGAGGGCGAAGCGCATCCGCTCGAGCCCGGCCGCGCACGCCTCGGGGGTCGGGCCCCGGGCGACGAGGACCAGGCGCTCGGGAGCCGGCTGGGCGGCCCGGACGACGACCGGGGCCCCGGCGACATGGACGAGGCGCTCGAGCACGCCGCCCCGGCGGCGGGCGACGCCGTCGGACCCGGCGCCCGGGAGGCGCAGCGGGGACCGGGGTCGCACGTCGAGCCGCGCCACGCAGGCCGCCTCCGCGGCGCCAAGCCCGCCGGGCCCACCGGCCTCCGCCGGGCCCACGGTCAGCCGCGGCGCTCGAGCACGTGCACGTCGACCAGGTACGTGCGGCTCGAGACGACCTCGAGCCTCCCGGCCGGCCGCGCGGGCGCCGGCGCCGGTGCCGGTGCCGGGCGGCCGAGCCGGCGCTGGCGCCGGCGGCCGAGCACCGCCGCCGTGGCCACCCCGGCGAAGAACCCGGTGGCGGCGACCGCCGCGGTCTGGACGAGGGCGACGCCGGCCGGGGGCCGGGCCGGCTCGAGCGGGCGGACGTCGACCCGGACCGGGAGGACGTCGAGCACCTCGCCGTGGACGAGCTCCTCCTCCCCCGTCCAGGACTCCTCCCCCGGCGGCGGTGCGGGCTCGGTCACGAGCGGGCGCGGCGGCGGATCGGGAACGGCGCGAGCATCGCCCAAAAGTCTAGTCGGGTGGCCGGCCGACCTGGCGAGGACAGCCCCTAGAAAACCCGTTCGTAGACCCGGAAGCGACGGACGACCTTGCCACCCATCCCCTCCATCGCCCGGTTCATCGGCTGGTTGACCTCGAGGATCCACCCCATCTCCCCGTGCTTCTGGGGGGTCACGGCGGCCGACTCGAAATGCATCTGGTAGAAGCGGGCGGCCACGCCGGTGTGCTGGTACTCGGGCTTGACGCCGAGGGCGAAGACCCGGACGGCGTCGATCTTCGGCTTCCAGTAGAGGGCCTTGGCCCAGCCGAAGGGCAGGAGGCGCCCGTTCAGGTGGGCGAGGACCTGGTTGAAGTCGGGCAGGGTCAGGGCGGCCCCGACCACCTCGCCGGTGTCGGCCCGCTCGGCGATCATCGCCCAGTGCTCGTCGAGCACCGGCTTGAGGTCCTTGGCGTAGTGGAGCGCCTCCTCGGCGGTCAGCGGCACCGCCCCCCAGTTGTCCTCCCAGGCGGCGTTGTAGACCTCGAGGAAGCGGACGACCTCGGCCTCGAGGTCGCGCTTGCGCATCGGCCGGCAGACGATCCCGTGCTCGGACTCGACCTTCCCGGCCGCCTCCCAGATCGCCGGGTGGACGCGGTCGCCGTCCGAGATGTGGAGGCTCCACATGAGCAGGTCCATCGCCTTCGCGAGCCCGGCCCCCTCGAGCAGGGGCTGGTAGTAGGGGTGGTGCCAGGGGGCGAGGATGATCGCCGGCCGGTCGTGCCCCTCGATCAGGAGGCCGGCCTCGTCGTTGGTCGTGAAGTCCATCGGCCCGACCATCCGGTCGCGCCCGCGGTCGCGCAGCCAGGCCTCGGTGGCCTCGAGCAGGGCGGCGGCCGTCTCCGGGTCGTCCTCCGACTCGAAGAAGCCCCAGAGCCCCCAGTCGTTCTGCTGGAAGTCGTTGAAGCGGTGGTCGACGTGCGCGCTGATCCGACCGACCGGGCGGCCGTCGCGCCAGGCGAGGAAGTACTGGGCCTCGGCGTGCTCGAAGAACGGGTTCTTCGCCGGATCGAGCCGCTTGCGCACGTCGGCGATCAGCGGTGGGACCCACCGGGGCTCGTTACGATAGAGCTCGAACGGGAGCCCGACGAACCGCCGCAGCGCGCGCTTGTCCGCGACGGGACGGACCTCGAGGCTCACCGAGCGCACCCTATATGGACGACACCACGACCGATGTCTTCGCCAAGGTGCGCGACCACGAGCGCGTCGCGCTGATGCGGGCGACCCGCGACGCCGGCCTGCTCCCCTACTTCCGCGAGGTCGGATCCCCGGCGATGCCGATCGTCGAGATGGAGGGCCGGCCGCGGATCATGCTCGGCTCGAACAACTACCTCGGCCTGACCGGGGACGAGCGGGTGATGAAGGGCGCCGAGGACGCGCTCCACCGCTACGGGACCGGCCTGACCGGGTCGCGCCTGCTCAACGGGACGACCGCCCTCCACCTCGACCTCGAGCGGGAGCTGGCCGAGTGGATGGGAACCGACGACGCGATCGTCTTCACCACCGGCCAGCAGGTCAACCTCGGCACCCTCGGCACCCTCCTCGGGCCGGGCGACACGGTGGTGGTCGACTCGGGGGACCACGCGTCGCTGCTCGACGGGGCGATCCTCTCCCGGGCCAAGCTCCGAGCCTTCCGCCACAACCGGATGGACAAGCTCGAGCGGACGCTCGAGCGGGCGGTCGGGGACGGGGGCGGCGTGATGGTCGTGGTCGACGGTGTCTTCTCGATGGAGGGGGACATCGCCCCCCTGCGCGAGATCGTCGAGCTCAGCCGGCGCTTCGGAGCCCGGCTGATGGTCGACGAGGCCCACGGGATCGGCGTGCTCGGAGCCCGGGGGGCCGGGACGGCCGAGCTGCTCGGCGTCGAGGACCAGGTCGACCTGCGGATGGGCACCTTCTCCAAGTCGCTCGCCTCGTGCGGCGGCTTCCTCGCCGGACCGGCCGACGTGATCGAGTTCCTGCGCATCCAGAGCCGGTCCTTCCTCTTCACCGCGTCCGGGGTCCCGGCCGCGGTCGGCGCCGCCCTGGCCGCGGTGCGGGTGATCCGCTCGGACGAGGGTCGGGAGCTCCTGGCCGCGGTGCTCGCCAACGCCCGCCACCTCAACCGCGGCCTCCACGCCCTCGGCTTCTCCGTGGTCGAGCCGTCGCCGGTGATGACCCCGCGCGGGCGGGAGGCGATCATCACGCCGATCGTCCCGGTCCGGGTCGGCGACGACTGGAAGGCGGCGGTGCTCTGGCGGGCCCTCTACGACGAGGGCGTGTTCACCAACGTGGCCGTCCATCCGGCCGTCCCGCCGGGCGGGGCGCTCCTGCGGACGAGCGTGATGGCCACCCACGACGTCGCCGTCCTCGACCGGGCGCTCGCCTCGTTCGAGCGGGTCAAGCGCGGCTTCGAGGCCGAGCACGGGCCCCTTCCCGGGCCTGCTGACGCCCTCCTGACCTAGTGCAATTCGGCACAAGGTCGGGGTGACCAGAAAAACCCCGCTCTGAGCGGTCGGCCGAGTTGACCGGCGCCGCCGCCCGTCGTAGCTTCATCCTGCGCTCCGGGCACGACTCCAAGAGGGGGGCTTCGTGGGCCCGAGCATCACCAGCGCGCGCGGTCGGGTCAGTCCGCGGCGTATGTCTGTCCGTGCCCGTGTCCGCGAGCGCGGTGCCAACTCACTACGGGAACGAACGTCCACCGGCGGCGGCGGACGGCCTTGGAGGATCCGAATGGATGCAATGGCGACGGTGGTCCGCGGCCCGCAGTACATGCGTGCGCTCGAGCGCGCGAACGAGGTTCGCCTGGCGAGGGCGGAGCTCAAGCGACGGGTCGCGGACGGGGACGCGCGGGTCGCCGACGTCGTCCTCACCTCCCCGTGGGAGGCCCGGAGCATGGCCGTGGCCGACCTGCTGATGAGCCAGCGGCGCTGGGGGCGGACGCGGGCGCGCCGGTTCCTCGCCGGGATCCCGATGTCGGAGACCAAGACGATCGGCTCGATGACCGAGCGTCAGCGGCTGCGCGTCTGCGAGCAGCTCGACGAGCTGCCGGTCGTGCAGCCGGCGCCCGAGGGGGCGGGCGTCCCGGCGTGCGAGCCGCTCGAGGAGGAGCGCGAGCTCACCGCCGTCTGCGGGTAGGTCGCCGGCGCCGCGCCGCTGCGCCCGTCGACGAGGGCGCGCGGCCGGCAGGCCCGGCGTCGGGCGACACGCTCAGGCGGTTGGGAGCTCGGAGCTGCGCTGGAGATCCTCGAGCAGCTGGCCGAGCTCATCCTGAGCCGGCGTCCCCCGATGACGTCTCAACGCCGCGCGCCGGAGATCGTCGGTCCCGACCCACCACCCGTCATCGCCGGCGAGCTCCATGCGGCGCCGTGGTCTGCGTCCGGCCGCTCGATGCTCGCGAGCAGATCCCGCACCACGGCCTCACCGTCGGGAGCCTCGGCGATCAGCCGCCGCCTTCGGACGTCGCGGACGAGCCGTTCCGCACCGGCCGATGTCAGCCTCTTGGTGAGCAGCTCCACCAAGCGCTCTCCGGTGAGCGGACCGTGCTCCTCGCGTTCCCACCGGCGATGCCAGACGCGATCGCGCGCGTCGTCGAGCACCGTGCCGGCGAGCCACGCCCCGGTGAACGCGGTCCCGACCAACGCCCCGGCGAGGAGCACCGCCTTCCCAACCGCGCTGTGGTCGACCAGCCACGAGATGCCGTAGAGCATGGCTCCGTAGGCGGCGGCGATCGCGGCGATGATCGGGAGGAAGACCGCATGCCGGGGTCGGATGCGCCGCAAGAGCCGGACCAAGAGCAGCGGCATCGGCAACACAGACGCCCACCGGCTGACCACGCCACTCCACACGGCGACGACCAACGCGAGGCCCCAGGAGACCAGGTACGCGCTCAGCGCCGCGCGCCGCCAGTCCACATCGCCGGCCTGTGTCTCACACGCAAGCACAACCAGTCCCGAGCGGCAGACCCCACCGGCGTACCACACCGCGGCCGAGGCCAGGGCTTTGGCGTCGCCGGTCCCGCCCAGGAGCCGACGGAACGACGCGCCGCGTGTCCGATCCGCCCCCATTCGGCCGCGCGCGAGCCGCTGCCGGACCGCCGTGCTCGGCCGCCGCAAGCTCGCGCGCAGTTGCCGCAACGACGGGCGCATCTGGGCGACCATCAAGCGAAAGGGAGGGCCGGCCGCGATCAGCGGCCTGAGTCCGGCCCACGCACCGACCGCGAACACCGCGGCCAGGAGGGTCAAAGCCGGTCCGTCGTTCCGCCCCGTCGACGCTGCAAGCGCTGCCACGACCGTCAGCGCCACGGCGTCCAGCAGGGGCACGATCCGCAGCAGCTGGGCGGCCCGCACGAACGGCCCGGCCGGATGAAGCCGTTGGAGCTGCGCGCGAGTTTCGAGCCAGTCGCGCTGCAAACGACCGTCCGAGAGCATCAGCACGAGCTCGGCCCGAATGTCGCCGGCGAGGTCGTCCGGGATCTCGCTGAGCCGCGCGGCCTGCCGCGACGCGACGTCGCGCAGCCATCGACTGCGACCGCGGAAGCCCGCTCGCAGCTGCTTCGCGAGGTCTTCGGGCGGCGCGGTGCCCGCGACCTCGAGCGCCCACTTGCGATCGGTGATCGTGCCGCGCTCGAAGGCCAGCCTCAGGACATCGCCGACTCGCCGCGACAGACTCCCCGGCAGCCGCTCGATATGCCCGGCGAATCCATTTTGGAGCAGGTTGAGAATGTGGAGGAGCCCCGGGGGCCAGGTGAAGCGACGCTCGGGCGTGGCCTCGAGTTGCGCCGCGTACGTGTCAACGAGGCGCTCCACCTCCATGATGAGCGCCGTGGCCTGGTCTTCCTGGGTCTGGAACATCGTGACGGCGGTCTCGCGCCAAGCGCCGTCGGTGAGCAGCCGGTGAACGGTCACGAGCTCGGGCTCGCGTAGGACCACGCAGGTGGCGAAATACTCCTGAAACCGGCGATGCGCGAAGGTGAATGTCGGACTCGATCCGGCGATCGCGGAGGTCTCCGAACGCGCGAGCTTGCTCCACTCGAGAGCGTCCATGACGCGGCCGAGGCCGTCAGCGGCCGGAAACCCAGCGGCTTCGTACTCAGCGATCAGATCCTCGCGGGTGGGGCTGAGGCCGAGCCGACCCGAAGCTGTCATCGTGAATGCCACCTGTTCCGAGCGCTCGCGCACGGCGTCCGGGCCCGTGCCGAACAAGCGCTCCAGCTTCCCGGCGTCGGTGTCCAAGCGGTGGCTTACGTAGGCCTCGAAGACCTCGTGCCAGCCGGCTGGGAGATCGATGCGACCCCGGATGTACTCACATAGCAGTCCCAGGAACATCGCGTTCTCGGTCAGGGCAATGAGATCGGGCGTGGCGGACGGCAGTTCGAGCAGGACATCGCGCTCGACCGGGGCAAGGTTCGCCTTCTTGATGAGTTCCCGGCGCCGGGATTCGCTAAGGGGGACGATGCGGTAGCGGGGCAGGTCCCTACGGGCGGGCGCCCGGAACGCGCGCGACGCGATCACGCCGCGGCACCGGTTCAGCCCGTGCATGAACGCGATGATCGCCTCCGAGTAGGTGTGCACGGTCTCGTCCGGCTCGGTGGCGCTCAGGATGTCGGGTATCTCATCGAACGAGTCGAACAGGAACAGCCACGTTCCGCGGCGCAGGCCATCGACGAAGTTGTCCTCCAGGTATTCCTGCACGTCGCGGTCCGTCCCCTCGGTCAGGCGCTCGGTCACGAAATCGTGGATGCGCTGCGCGTCGACAGGACCTGGCTGCAACGCCTTGAGGTTGACATAGAGTGGGATGACCGCGTCGAGCGAATCCGCCTGCATCGCCGCCTCCGCCATGCGGCGTGTCACAAACCGCAGCGCGACACTCTTTCCAGAGCCGGGATCGCCTTGCAGGAGAACCAGCGGCTCGCGGCTGCGCCGCAGCGCTCGAGAGAGCGACTTTTCGCGGCGGAGCCCCCCGCGACGACGCAGGTAGCGAGCCATTCCGTCCGCGCTGCGGTGGTCGCCGAGCGTCTCTATCTCGGCCTCGAGCTCAGCGAAGCGGTGGTCGGCCCACTCCTCCTTGTTGTCGAGGTCGCCGATACGATTCGCGATGTGCCGGGCGAACAGCTGCCGGTACCTGAGCCGCTGGAGATCTTCCGGGTCGGCGCGACGCCTGCGTATCACAGTCAGCGACCAGTTGCCCACGGACCACATCAGCTTCAGCCCAGCCGACAGCAGGCCGAGGAGTACGACGGCGATGACCAGCTGCCGGAGGGTGTGGGAGCGGATCCCGAGCGACTGAAGCAGCTGCTCGGGGTCAGCCTCGGCGATCAGGAACACGTAGCGGTGACTATAACTCGATCGAGTCGACCCGCTCACGCGTACCAGTCACCACTGACGCTGACGCTGACGACGTAAGTAGCATAGCGCCCGGGCGCTGCGCTACGTGTCGTCTTGGCGCGTCGCCCGCGCTACGGAGCCCCCGGCGGATCCGCCGGCACGGCCTTTCGGTAGGCCGCCCGGAGCAGACTCCAGAGCGTGCCAAACGCGACGGCCGCGATCACGAGGGGCAGGGGCTGGGGCAGGCGGGTGAAGGCGTAGAGGAGCGCCGCCAACCCGACGGCCCCGGCCCCGGCAAGCAGCGAGGTGTGCGAGCGGTAGCCGGCGAAGTGCTCGCGAATCGTCAGCTCGAGGGACGCCAGGCTGGCCAGCCCGAGCCCGCAGCCGAGGAGCACCGGCCCACGGGAGCCGTGGCTGAGGAACCCGACGACGATCAGGACGAGCCCGATGAGGATGGCCAGCTCGATCAGCGGAAAGGGCGCCCACGGGGGGACCGGCGGCGCCTTCGCCGCGTTCTGGGCCGCCACGGCGCGGGTGGGGGGCGCGGCCCTCGGCCTGATGGTCGCCGCGCTGCGCTTGCGGGTGCGCCGGCCCATGGCCGCGAGTCTGACCGGATCCGCCACCCCGGTCAAGCGTCCCCGCTGGCCGGTCGGGGTCCTTGGGAGCGGCCCCGGATGGGCGCGACGCCGGCGCGCGGGCGCGGGACGCGTCGGCGTTCGGCCAGGACGAGCACCGACGGGAGGACGACCAGGACCCCGACGAGGGCGACGGCGAGGTCGACGACGGTGACCAGGCCGAAGTCGCGGAGCATGCGGATGTCCGACACGGCGAGAACGCCGAACCCGGCGGTCGCCGTGACCCCGGAGGCGACGACGGCGGCCCCGGTCGACCGGTAGGTCCGCTCGAGGGCGTCGCTCGCCGCGTGGCCGTCCTCCCGCTCCTGGCGGTAGCGCTCGGCGAGCAGGACGCTGAACTCGGTGGCGATGGCCACGACCAGGGCGGCCAGGGTGACCGACATCGGGTTGAGGGGAACCCGGGTGGCGAAGAGCACGAGCGCCGACCAGCCGGTGGCCAGGACGATGGGCACGAGCGGGACGAGCGCCCGGCGCGCGCTCCGGAACGCGACGAGGAGTACGAGCCCGACGGCCACCAGGCCGGCCACCAGGGTCCCGACCCGCGCCCACGGCGAGGCGATCCGGGCGTCGGCGTCGGCCGCGAGGACCGGCAGGCCGACGAGCTCGGCCGTGACGCCGGCCGGCGGGTGCAGGCCCGGCGCGCATCGCGTCGATGACCCGCTTCTGCTCGGAGAGGGCCATCAGGCGAATGCCGAAGGCGAGGGTCGCCGAGCGGTGGTCGGGGGTGATCACCTCGCGCGAGAAGTAGCCGGGCACGGCGGCCAGGAGGCCGCGGATGTCGGCGGCGGTCGGCCGCCGCCCGACCGTCGCGAACAGGTCGGGGAGGGAGAAGGCCGGGCACAGGCGGGCCCGGCCGCACCCGCTCGTCCCGGTGTAGCCGAAGCGCTTCTCCATCCGCTGCTGGTAGTCGGTCATCCAGGCGACGACCGACGGCGCCGTCAGGTCCGGGGCCGAGACAAGGACGTCGATCTCCCCGCCCACGTGGGTCGCCCGCTGGAGCACGCCGAGGTCGCGCAGGGCCGGGAGGCTCTGCGGGACGAGCTTCTGGATGTCGGATTCGACCCGGGTCTGAGTGCCGAGCCCCCAGCCGAGGATGGCCACCGCCGTCGCCGCCGCCAGTACCCGCCCTGGCCGGGCCACCGCCGCGGCCAGCGCCCCGGCCGCGACCCGCGCGGCCACGGGCGGCCGGGACGCCCCCGGCGCGGCCGCGGGCGGCCGGGACGCCCCCGGCGCGGCGGCTCGGCGGGCCCACAGGCCGCGAGCGGTGCGCCGGCTCCCCGGGCCGGCGGCCCCGGGTGCCCTCCGGCCGGCAGCGGCTGGCGGGCCCGGCCGACGAGCGGCGACCCGGCGCACAGCGCGGGCCGGCCGGCTCTCGCCGACGATCTCCCGCGCGCCCCGCACGGCCGGCGCGAGCCGGTCGAGCCGGATGTGCCGGTCGAGCGGGGGGAGCCCGGGACGCCCGGCGGGCCCTCGCCGCCCGGCGCGGACGAGGGCGGCCGACCCGACGAGCAGGGCGCAGGCGAAGGCGAGGCCGACCCCGACGACGAGGAGCAGGCCAAAGCCCCGGACCATCGGCACGGGCGACCCGATCACCGGCAGCCCGAGGACGGCGAAGCCC
Organism: uncultured Solirubrobacterales bacterium; assembly: GCA_963733245.1. Classification (GTDB taxonomy): domain Bacteria; phylum Actinomycetota; class Thermoleophilia; order Solirubrobacterales; family Solirubrobacteraceae; genus Palsa-513. The sequence continues at coordinate 118,613 of CAVTCI010000002.1, read as the reverse complement.
CCGGCGCTCGCCGCCGCCGCCGCCGCGATCGTCGGGCCGCCGAGGGCCGCCGCCCGGCGGAGGGCCGCCGGCGGGGCGAGCCGCTCGACCCGCCGGACCTCGTCGTAGCGCGACTGGAACTGGATCCCGTAGTCGACGGCCAGGCCGATCAGCACCGGGAGCACGCCGACCAGGGCCATCGTCAGGGGCGCGCCGGACACGGCGAGGACCCCGAAGGTGAGGCCGGCGGCGAGGAGGGCGACGCCGAGCGGGAGGAGCCGCGGGCGGCTCCGGAAGACCAGCGCCAGGGTGGCCGCCATCACGAGCAGCGACGCCACGAGGAGCAGCCGCAGCGACCCGGTGACCGACCGGTCGAGGTCGGTGACGATGACCGGGACCCCGGTGACCGAGTAGCCGCCGCCGTGCCCGAGGCGCCAGTCCGGCATCGCCACCGCCCGGCGGATCAGCGCGATCGCCCGGGTCCGCCGGGCGTCCGAGAGGCCGGTCCGCAGGCGGACCTGGACGATCGCGGCGGCGCCGGCCGGGAAGAGCGAGGAGAAGCGGGCCTTCGGGGTCCCGAGCGGCTGGGTCGGATCGAAGACCAGCGTGCGGACGAAGTCGGGGTCGTTGAGGCTCGGCGGCGTGGTCAGGTTGTACTGCTCGGCGAGCGGCAGGAGCGTGCGGATGAAGTCGAGGCGGACGAGCGAAGCCGCCTGCGACGCGTAGGTCGCCGCCTCCGCCGCCGACCGGTGCCGGGCCCGGGCCACCTGGAAGGCGGCGCTCGCCGCCTGCCGCTCGCGCGCCTTCTCGGCCGCCTGGGCGGCCGCCAGCTGGTCGTCGAGCTCGGCGGCCGACTCGTTGATGAACGTCGCCGGCCCGAAGACGAGCTGGGTCGCGTGCTCGCGCCCGATCTCCGCGCACGGGCCGTCGCGCCCGCCGCGCGGGACGACCCCGGCCGGGACGTTGCCCGACAGGCACCCCTCGAGCCCGAGCAGCCGGCCGACGTCGGCGGTCAGGACGAGATCGGTGAGCCGCTCGCTGACCAGGACGACGACCGCGTCGTCGCCGAAGAGCCGCTGGTAGCGCTGGGTCGCCTGGTAGCTCGCGCTCGAGCGATCGACCAGCGTGTCGGCGGCGGCGCTCGGGTGCAGCCCGAGGGCCAGCCCGGCCCCGATCAGGGCGAGGAGGCCGGCGGCGACGAGGACGACCAGCGGCCGGCGGACGGCCAGGGCGACGGCGCGCGACATCGGGCTGAGGCTAGTGGGTCCCTACTCCATGCCCAGGGGGCCGTGCGACTCGCCGGTGAGGAACTGGCGAACGAACTGGTTCTCCGATTCGAACAGCTCGTTCGCCGGGCCCGACTCCACGATCCGCCCCTTCCAGAGGACCGAGATGTGCTCGGCCACCCGGCGGGCGGTCATGATGTCGTGGGTGATCAGGCAGAACGCCGGCATGTGCGGCTCCTGACGCCGGGCGAAGTCCTCCATCATGTCGTGGTGGATCTCCTGGATCAGCTCCCCGAGGAGGGCGGTCCGGACCGGGTCGAGGCCGGAGTCGGGCTCGTCGAAGAGCACGATGTCCGGGTCGAGCACCAGCGCCCGGGCGAACCCCGCCCGCTTGCGCATCCCCCCCGAGAGCTCGTTGGGCATCCGGTCGCCGGCGTTGGTCAGCCCGACCTCGGCGAGGCGCCGGGCGACGATCTCCCGGATCTCGTCCTCGCCCTTCTCGGTGTGGTGGCGCAGCGGAAAGGCGACGTTGTCGAACACGTTCATCGACCCGAACAGGGCCCCGTCCTGGAAGAGGACGCCGAACTTCTTGCGCATCTCGAAGAGCCGGTCGTCGGTCATCCCCGGGACCGACTCGCCGTGGACGGCGACGTCGCCCTGGTCGGGGAACAGGAGCCCGACCATGTGCTTGATGCAGACCGACTTGCCCGTCCCCGACGGACCGAGGATCATCGAGATCTTCCCCTCCGGCAGGCCGAGGTTCAGGCCGCGGAGGACCTTCGCCCGGCCGAACGCCTTGTGCACGTCGCGGAACTCGACCGCGTCCGGCGCCCCGGTCGGTCGCTTGAGGCCCGTGTGCCACCGGTACTCGTCGCCCGTGTCCGGCTCGCCGCGGGTGGTCGGATGGGCGGCCATCCTCATCCGCCGATCGGAGCTCGCGGGTTCGCGCCCCAGAAGACGGCCGTCCCGAGCATCCCGATCAGGTGCACGAGCACCAGGTTGACCACCATCGACTTGGCCGTCGCCGTGCCCACCCCGACCGGGCCGCCCCGGGCGTTGTAGCCGTAGTAGCAGCCGACGAGCACGATCACGGTCGCCATGGTCATCGCCTTGATGATGCTGAAGAGTAGATCCGGTGGGTTCTGGAACATCCAGAAGATCGACAGGTATCCCCCCGGCGACACCTCGTGGACCTGCTGGACGACGGCCAGGTAGCTGGCGGCGAAGCCGGCGCCGATGGCCGCGACGTAGACGAACGGGAGGACGAGCCAGGCGGCGAGCATGCGGGTCGCGCAGAGGAACGTCATCGAGTCGATCCCCATCACCTCGAGCGCGTCGATCTCGTCCGAGATGCGCATCGACCCGAGCTCGGCCACGATCCCCGTCCCCACCTTCGCGGCCATCATGTAGCCGAACGCGTACGGGACGAGCTCGCGCAGGTCGCACAGCGCCGCGAACGCCCCGGCCAGGCCGGGGGCGCCGAGCGAGCGGTTGAAGTAGGCGCCCTCGATCCCGCACTGGAGGCCGATGATGAACACGAGCCCCCAGATGACGATGGTCGACGAGAGGATCAGCACGCCGGCCTGGCGGAGCGACTCGCCGAAGAAGCGGAAGACCCGCAGCCCGTAGATCTGGCCGATGACCTGGCCGGCGAACTTACCGATCGTCCCGCCGGTCTCGATCCACTCGCGCGCCAGGCTCGGGTTCTCCTGGCTCATCGGAGGTTGGTCAGCGCCGGGTGGGTGGCCAGGAGCGTCTGGGTGAAGACGTAGTTGAAGGCGAAGACGCCGAGCAGGGCGATCACCACCGCCTGGTTGACCGCCCGGCCGACCCCCTCGGCCCCCCCGGAGGCGGTCATCCCCTTGTAACAGCAGACGATCGCGATGATCGCCCCGAACAGGGTCGTCTTGACCACCGAGCCCCACAGGTCGGTGGTCGACGCGTTGTCGAACAGGTTGGCGAAGAACGGACCGAGCGGGGCGCCGTTCTTCAGCGTGGCGAGGATGCCCCCGAAGAGGCCGAACAGGAGGGCGTAGACGTCGAACAGCCCGGTCACCAGCATCAGGGCCAGGAAGCGCGGGACGACGAGGTTCTTGATCGGGTCGATGCCGAGGACCTGGAGGGCGTCGAGCTCCTCGCGGATCTTGCGGGCCCCGAGGTCGGCGGTGATCGCCGTCCCCGCCACCCCGGCGAGGACGACGGCATCGACGAAGGGCGCGAACTCCCGGATCGAGGCGAGCACGAAGAAGCCGCCGAGCCGGTCGATCGACCCGAAGAGGACGAGGAAGTTCGCCGCCTGGAGGCCGGCCCCGAAGCCGAAGGCGATCGTCGAGATGAGCAGGGGGAACCAGCAGAGCCGCAGGGCGAAGAGGAACTGCGAGACGAACTCCCCCCCGTAGGGGTACGGCGGCCGGAGCGCCGAGACGACCGTTCGACCGGTGAGGATCATCATGTCCCCCACCTCTGAGAGCAGGTTCTTCGTCGGCTGAGTAGCCCGCTCGGCAACGCTGCGCACCATCGACGCCCTCCCTGGGTAACGCTCGGCGCCTCACTGCCGGGCGGCCCGGCCTAGCCTACGCCTCCCCCCGGCGGGATGGCAAACGCCGACCGCCGACCGGCGACCCGCCTTCCGGTCGCGCCCTCGCCGGCTCCTCCCGCTAGCCTCCGGCGGCGTGACCCCCACCGATCCGATGGCCGCCGGGCGCGCCGATCTGGAGCGGACGGCCCGGGCGCTGGCCAAGCCCCTCCCCCCGCCGCTCGGCGTCCTCGCCCGGCTCGCCCTCAACTACCGCTGGTCGTGGCTGCCCGACGGCCCCGCCCTGTTCGAGGCGGTCGACCCGGCCCGGTGGGAGCTGTGCGGCCAGAACCCGGTCCGCCTGCTCCAGGAGGCGCCGGCCGAGTCCCTGGAACGCGCCGCCGCCGACCGGGCGCTGATCGCCCGGGCCACCGCCGCCGAGGAAGCCCTCACCGCCGACCTGGCCCGCCCCACCGCAGCGGGGAGCCCCCCGCCCGAGTGTCCGGCCGCGTTCTTCTGCGCCGAGTACGGGGTCCACGCCTCGCTCCCGATCTACTCCGGCGGCCTCGGGGCGCTGGCCGGCGACCTGGTCAAGCAGGCCTCCGACGACGCGATGCCGCTCGTCGCCGTCGGCCTCCTCTACCGCCAGGGGTACTTCCGCCAGCGGCTCGACGCCTCCGGCTGGCAGCACGAGTACTGGACGTCGACCGATCCCGACCGGCTCCCGGCCGCGGTCGTCCGCGGCGCCGACGGCGACCCGGTGACGGTCAGCGTCCCGATCGCCGGGCAGGTCGTGGTCGCCCAGGTCTGGCGGGTGGACGTCGGCCGGATCCCCCTCTTCCTGCTCGACGCCGAGCGCCCGGAGAACTCGCCCGAGGCGCGCTGGATCACCTCGCGCCTGTACATCTCCGATCCGGAGATCCGCCTCGCCCAGTACGTGCTGCTCGGCGTCGGCGGAGTTCGCATGCTTCGCGCGCTCGGCTTCCATCCGTCGGTCCTCCACCTCAACGAGGGGCACGCCGCCTTCGCCGCCCTCGAGCTGATCGGGGCGAGCCTGGCCGGCGGGCGCGACCTCGGGTCGGCCCTGGCCGACGCCCGTGAGCGCACGGTGTTCACCACGCACACCCCAGTGCCCGCCGGCAACGACACCTACCCGGTCGAGTCGGTCCGCCAGGTGCTCGCCGGCCTGTGCGCCGAGCTCGGGCTCGACGACGAGCTCGTCGCCCGGCTGGGGCGCTCCCACCCGCACGAGCCGGCCGAGCCGTTCGGGGTGACCCAGTTCGCCCTGCGCACCAGCCGCACGGCCAACGGCGTCAGTCGCCGCCACGGGACGGTCGCCCGCTCCATGTGGCAGCACCTGTGGCCCGAGCTTCCCGACGAACGCGTCCCGGTCCGCCACGTGACCAACGGCGTCCACGTCCCGACTTGGATCGGCGCGTCGGTCCGCGGCCTCCTCGACCGCCATCTCGAGCCCGGCTGGATGAGCCGCGCCGCCGACCCGGCGACCTGGGCGCCCGTCGCCGGGATCCCCGACGCCGAGCTCTGGGCCGCGCGCCGCGAGCAGCGGGGCAAGCTCGTCGACTACGTCCGCGCGCGCAGCCCGACCGACCGTCTCGGGCGCGGCGACCTCGCCGCCTACGCCGCGGCCGCCGCCGACGGCTTCGACCCCGACGCCCTGACCATCGGCTTCGCCCGGCGCCTGGCCACCTACAAGCGCCTCCGGCTCCTGATCGAGGAGCCCGAGAACCTCCGCCTGCTCGACGGCGACCGGCCGCTCCAGGTGATCATCGCCGGCAAGGCCCACCCCCGCGACGACGAGGCCAAGCGCCTGCTCCAGTCGCTCTTCGCCCTCAAGGACCATCCGGCCGTCGCTCGTCGCGTGGTCTTCCTCGAAGACTACGACCTCGACACGGCCGCCCGCCTCGTCCGCGGCTGCGACGTCTGGGTCAACCTCCCCCGGCCACCGCTCGAGGCGAGCGGGACGAGCGGGATGAAGTCGGTGGTCAACGGCGGCCTCCAGCTGAGCGTCCGGGACGGCTGGTGGGCCGAGACCGCCGAGGAGTCGGGCGGCTGGGCGCTCTCGGGCGACGTCGACCCCGACGAGCGCGCCCAGGACGCCCGGCACGGGGCCGACCTCCACCGCGTGCTGGCCGACGAGATCGTGCCGCTGTTCGCCGAGCGCGACGAGCACGGCCTCCCGGCGCGCTGGCTCGACCGGGTCCGCGCCTCGATGGCCGCCCTCGGGCCGCGGTTCAGCGCCGCGCGCATGTTCGCCGACTACCGGCGCGACATCTATCGCTGGTAGCCGCGCGGCCGCTGGTATGTTCGCCCGGTGCCCGGGTTCCCAGACGCCGCCGGAGCTGCGCGGCGGCGGCGGCCGGGCTTGCCGGTGGCCGGCGCCGGTTGGGCCGCGCTGGTCCTCGCCCTCACCGGCTGCGGCGGGGCCGGGGGGGCCGGGGGGACCGGGGGGACCTTCACCGTGTCGCTCCCGGCCGTCAGCTTCCCGCCCCGCCAGCGGGTCGCCACCCCGGTCGACCTGCGGATCCTCGTGCGCAACGACGGCGACCGGGCCCTCCCGGACGTGGCCGTCTCGATCGACTCGTTCGGGGTCGCCGACCCGGCCGCCGCCGGGCCGCCCCGACCGGCCTGGATCGTCGACCGGGGGCCGGCCGGTGCCGGCAGCGATCCCCAGACCTGGGCGCTCGGACCGCTCGCCCCGGGGGCGACGCGCACCTTCCGCTGGCGGGTCACCCCGGTCCGGCCGGGGCGCTACACCGTCGGCTACCGGGTGGTCCCCGGCCTCGCCGGCAGCCCGGTCGCCGAGCTACCCGGTGGACGTCCGGCCAGCGGGGTGTTCGGGGTGATCGTGAGCGGCGCGCCCGCCGACTCGCGGGTCGATCCCGCCACCGGCCGGGTCATCCCCCGGGCGCACATCGCTCCGTAGCCGCTCCGTAGCGCCCGGCCGGCCGGCGCCCCTACCGCGGCAGCCGCGGCAGGATGATGCGGTAGGCCTTCATGCCCAGGCCGAGCCGCTCGCGGTCCTCGGAGACGAGCGGATCGAGGTCGGTCAGCTCGCGCACCCGGTCGAGCCGGTAGGCCACCGTATGGCGGTGGGCGTAGATCGCCGCGGCGGTCGCGTTCATGTTGCAGTTGTTCTGGAGGTAGGCCTCCAGCGTCCCGAGCAGCTCGGTCCGGTACTGCTCGTCGTAGCGGACGATCGGGGCGACCGTGTCCTCGTAGAACGCCCGCACCTCCTCGGGGTGGGAGGCGAGCACGCGGAAGAGCAGCCGGTAGGTGCCCGAGCCGATGTCCTGGGCGATCGGCACGTCGGACGTGCGCAGGACGTCGAGCACGAGCTCGGCCTCCTGGATCGCCCGGTGGAGATCGGCCGGATCGGCGTAGAACGACGACAGTCCGACCGTGCCCAGCCGCTGGAGGCGTCCGGCCAGGCGCCGGGCCGCGGCGATCGTCGCCTCCGGCGCGTCGTCGGCGCCCGAGGCCGGCAGCAGGGCATAGACCCGGCCGCCGCCCGGCGACCCGTCGTGCTGGGCCAGGGCCCCCGACCAGTCGCCGCAGATCGTCGCGACCACATGGGCCGGGCGATCGGTCGCCAGCTCGGCGCAGAGGACCACCGCGCCGCGACCGAGGTCGCAGCCGAGGCGGGCCGCCCGCCGGGTGACCTCCTGGGCGTCGAGCTCCGTCCGGGTCCGGAGCTCCTCGATGAAGGAGCCGCGCAGGTTCTGGGCGACCTCCTCCTTCGCCTCGGTGACCGCCACCTCGGTCATCGAGGCGACCGCCGCCAGGTGGAGGTACTCGGCCGCGTCGGGCGGCGGCGGGCCCTCGCCCCGGAGCATGGCGACGATCCCGATCAGCTCCTCCCCCGCTCCGATCGGCGCGTGCTCGACCACCGTCCGCGGCGGCCGGGTCGGCCGTCCGGCCACTCGATCGGCCGCGTAGCGTTCGAGCTCGCCGATGTCGACGAGCGTCGGCGCCACGCACGCCACCCCGAGCCGGGGGACGACGATCGCCACCGGCGCGGCGACCGCATCGGCGGCGATCCGCGCCACCCGGGCCAGGCCCTCCCCGCCGAGCACGGCGTCGACCATCTCGAGGTGGACCATCCGCAAACGGTTCGGTGGCGTGGTCATTCCTCCGGTCTCCGCGGCGGCCACGTCAACCGCCTCCCCGACGGTCGATCGCCGGTGGCGACCACGAAGCGCCCGGGTGGCCAGTGGAGTAGCAACGGCGTCTCACCCCGTCACCCGTGCTGCGTCGCGGCCGCGTCGGGGTGGACCTGGAGGGTGTCCTCCCCGACCTCGCCCGTGCGGATCCGGTAGGACTGCTCGACCGGGATCACGAACACCTTCCCGTCCCCGACCGCGCCCGTCCGGGCGTGGCGGAGGATCGTGTCGATGATCGTCTGGACATCTGGGTCGGCGACGACGCACTCGAGCTTGACCTTCGGGCGGAGGTAGTTCGTCAGGGTCGCCCCCCGGTAGCTCTCGGTGATCCCCTTCTGGCGGCCGGAGCCTTTCACCTCGCTGATCGAGAGGCTCGGGAAGCCCAGCTCGAGCAGGTCGTTGCGGATCGGCTCGAACGCCTCGTGCCTGATATAGGCGACGACCATCTTCATGACGTGAACGCCTCTTTCGTGGTCGCGGCGGGAGCGCTCATCGCGGTGACCGGCGTCGGCGAGTAGCCGATCAACTCCGCCGGCGGGATGAACTGCTCGGGATAGCCGTACATGCCGTGCTCGGAGATGTCGAGGCCGGCGTCCTCCTCCTCCGCGGTCACCCGGAGGCCGTAGGTCTTCTTGATCGCCCAGAAGGTCGCGAAGCTCATCACGAAGACGAACGAGAAGGCGATCGCGAAGCCCACGACCTGGGCGATCAGCTGCCTGGGCTCGCCCGAGTAGAACAGGCCGCCCTTCGGGTCGCCGTAGCCGTTGTACTGGGCCAGGCGCGGCGCCGTGAAGAAGCCGCAGGAGATCGTGCCCCAGATGCCGGCCATCCCGTGGGCCGAGAGGGCTCCGACCGGGTCGTCGATGTGCTTGTCGACGAAGTAGACCCCCCGGACGACGATGATCCCGGCGATCACGCCGACGATCGGCGCCGCCCAGATCTCGATGTACCCGGACGGGGCGGTGATCGCCACCAGGGCGGCGATCGCCCCGTTGCCGGCCATGCCGATGTCGATCGTCCGCTGGGAGAGCCACGAGGTGGCCAGGGCCCCGAGCACCCCGGCGGCGCCGGCCAGGTTGGTGATGAAGAGGATCTCGGCGAAGCGGCCGTCGGACGCCTGCAGGGCCGAGCCCGGGTTGAAGCCGAACCACCCGAGCCAGAGGATGAGGACCCCGAGCCCGAAGAGCGGCATGTTGTGGCCGGGGATCGCCCGCGGCTTGCCGTCCTTGCCGTACTTGCCCTTCCGCGGCCCGAGCAGGAGCAGGGCGGCGAAGGCGCCGGTCGCTCCGATCAGGTGGACCGCCGTCGACCCGGCGAAGTCCTGCATGCCGCTGATCCCCGTCCCCAGCCAGTCGCCCACCTGGAGGAACCCGCCCCCGAAGACCCAGTGCGACCCGATCGGGTAGATCACGGTCGAGAAGACGATCGCGTAGATGATGTAGACGCCGAACTTGATCCGCTCGAGCGTCGTCCCCCAGACGATGGCCAGCGAGACGGCGCAGAACACGAACTGGAAGAACCACTTCGATTCGATCGTCGCGTCCGAGAGGGCCATGGCCGGGAAGTTCGGGTGGAACATGTTCGGCGTGCCCTTGACGAAGTTCGCCCCGAGGTGGGTGAAGAAGAAGCCGCCGTCGTGGCCGACGAAGCTCCCGAGCGGGCCGCCGAAGGCCAGGGCGAAGCCGATCGCCCAGTAGCCGATCGCCGCGATCGAGTAGTTGGTCAGGATCTTCGCGACGATCGTCCCGGCGTTCTTCGCCCGGGAGAACCCGATCTCGAGGAAGGCGAAGCCGGCCTGCATGAACATCACCAGCGAGGCGGCCACGATCACCCACACCGTGTCGATGCCGACGGTCGGGGTGTAGAGCGGCTTGCCTGCGATGGAGTTGTTCAGGTCGGTCGCGTCGGCGAATCCGGTCGCCGGCAGGACCAACATCGCGAGCAGCCCGAGCCCGACGGCTCGAACCAGCGTCGAACGGCGCATGCGTCCTCCTTGATCGTTTTCCCCGAGCGGCGGCGCGCTCGAAGATCCACCGGCAGCATCCGCGATCGCCCGCGATCGGTCTTTAGCCACGTGTCGAAAGATCGCCGTCGCGATTTAGACGCGGTCCGGTCGCCCCGCCCGGTGCCCGGCCGCGGCTGCATCCCGGGCGGGCGCGCGGGCGCGCGCCCGTTAGAGTCGCCGCGCCGTGGTCTTCCACGCCCAGCTCCAGCGCTTCCCCCACTCGGCTCGGGCGTTCAACCTGAGCGAGGCCGAGGTCCGCGCGACGATCGCCCTGCCCTGGGCGGCCGGCCGCTTGATCGAGCTCGGCGAGCGCTTCTGGACCCCCGGCGAGTGCAAGCTGACGATCCTCGCCGGACCGCCGCTCGATCCCGGCGAGCTCGGGATGGGCCGGGGTTGGACGGCGGCGCGCCGGAGCGCCCGCGACGTCACCGGCGAGCTGATCGGCGGCCCCGGGGTCGCCGACCCCGGGCGGGCGGCGCCCGGGGCGCCGTTCGCCGACTTCAAGGACGAGGTGCTCGGCCTCGTCGCGGCCGGCCCCCAACCCCTGCCCGACCTCTGGCGGCTGGCCGGTCGACGCTATCCCGACCGCGCCCTCGGCGATTGCCTCGGGCTGGCCGAGCGCGCGGTGGCCGAGCTGCTCCACGACGAGCTGGCCGGGCTGACCGTCGACGCCGCCACCACGCCGGTGGCGGCCGCCGAGGTCGCCCGCGTCCTGCGCGCCTGGGAGACCTGGCTCCCCGGGGCCCCGGCCCGCGTCTGCCTGGCGGCCACCGACCGCGGGCGGCGGGCGCTCAAGAACCGCTGACCGGGGGTTGGCCGTCCGTCCAAACCACGGACGACGATTGTGTCCATCGGGCCATACAGCGGGCCGGTCGGCCTCGTTTTGATGCCGAACCTAGACGAGCGCGTTCTGCCGTCCGGCCTCGGCGCGGCCTCGTCGGCCAACTCAACTGGAGGACGCCGTGGGCACGTGGACACCGTACTTGCCATATCTGAACCCAGGCGACAACGCGTGGCAGATGACCGCGGCGACGCTCGTCGGGTTGATGAGCGTCCCGGGCCTGGTGATCCTCTACGGCGGCGTCATGCAGAAGCGGTGGTCGGTGAACAGCATGATGATGGCGTTCGTCGCCTTCGCCATCGTGCTCCTCGTCTGGGTGCTCTACGGGTTCAAGATGGGCTTCGGCACGCCCTGGCAGGGACTGAGCAAGACCGGGTTCTTCGGGAACTTCATCGGTAAGCCCGCGAGCATCCTGAGCGCCGGGGCCGAGCAGGCACAGGCGAGCATCCCGCTGATCACCTCCGGCCCGTCCTTCCACTTCCCGCAGGCCACGCTCGGCTACTTCCAGTTCGTCTTCGCCGGGATCACCCCGATCCTCATGCTCGGCTCGGTCCTCGGGCGCTTCAACTTCAAGGCCTGGATCCCGTTCGTCTTCCTCTGGTGCTCGCTCGTCTACACGGTCAACGCCTTCCTCATCTGGGGCGGCGGCTTCTTCGCCCAGAAGGGCGCCCTCGACTACTCGGGCGGCTACGTGATCCACCTGGCGGCCGGGGTCTCCGGCTTCGTCGCCGCGGCGGTGATCGGCCCGCGCCTCCAACGCGACCGCGAGATCGACGCGCCGAACAACCTGCTGATGGTCGCCGCCGGCGCCGGCCTGCTCTGGATGGGGTGGAACGGCTTCAACGGCGGCGACTCCTACTACGCCGGGGCCAACGCCTCGGTCGCCGTCCTCAACACGAACCTCTGCACCGCGGTCGCCCTCCTCGTCTGGATCGGCTGGGACTACATCAGCGGGGGCAAGCCGTCGCTGATCGGCTCGGTCAACGCCATGATCACCGGACTCGTGGCGATCACCCCGGCGGCCGGCTTCATCGACGGCTGGTCGGCGATCGTCATGGGCGTGGTCGCCTCGACGATCGTCTGGATGGCGATCAGGTACCTCAGCCGGGCGCCGATCTTCCGCAAGGTCGACGACACGCTCGGGGTCGTGTACACCCACGGCATCGCCGGGGTGACCGGCGGATTGATGGTCGGCGTGCTGGCCAACCCGAAGATCGTCGAGTACATCGGGACCGGCTCGACCTCGAGCATCGCCGGGGCCGGCCTCCTGCACGGGAACGCCACCCTGCTGAAGTGGCAGGCGCTCGCCGCGCTGTTCATCATCGTCTTCGACGGGACGATGACCTTCCTCATCCTCAAGCTCGTCGGGCTCTTCGTCCCGCTGCGCCTCTCCGAGACCGAGCTCGAGGTCGGCGACCACGCGATCCACGGCAACGAGGTCTACCCGTCCGACGTCCCCTCCCTCGGCTACCCGCCGCTCGCGCCGCCGAAGTCCGCCACGCTGCCCGAGCCGGCGGCCGGCGCCGCCTGATGAGCGCCCCGGCGTCGCCCCGCCCGCGGGGCGACGCCGGTCGCCTAGTGGTTCGTCCGGTAAGTTCGTGTGCCATTCGGCGAGGTCCGGGGGCCGCGTGGCCAGGACGCAGAAGCGGCGGCATACTGGACGTATTCCGAGCTTCGAGGACGCCGCCACGCGGTCATCCGGGCCCGCCCAATGGTGCAGGACTTGCTGGACGGACCACTAGCTCAACCGTCGGGCGGAGGCGGGTAGCCGGCCCGGGGGCACGCGGTCCGCAGGGCCCGGGCCAGGGTGTCGCCCGGTCCGGCCGCGTAGGCGGTCCGGCACCAGGCCGCCGCCCGGGCGCCGCACTCCTCGGCGGTGACGGCGCCGGTGTAGCTGGCGACGCTCACGCTGACGCAGTGGGCGCGGGCCTGGCGGCGGCTGCGGTCGACCGCCACGAGCACGGCGGCCAGGCAGACGGCGACGAGGAGGACGGCGAACAGCTTGATCGCCCGCCGCTCGCGCCGGGTCGACCGGACCGGCTCGGCGAGCGCCTTCTCCTGTCCGACCAGGATCATCGCCCGGCGAGTCTACGTCCCGCGGCCGGGACCGGACGGGGCCGGCGCCGCTCGTAGCCCCGGGCGACGTCCCCGAGCACGCTCAGCATCGCCCCGGCCGCCGGAGCGAGGTGCGGCTCGCCCGGGGTGAGCACCATCACCCGCCGGGCCGGGCTCTCCGGCGACAGGGCCCGGATGACGATGTCGTCGCGGACGTTGGAGAGCGCGAGCTCGGGGATCAGGGCGACGCCGACGCCGGCCGCCACCAGCCCCTGGACGGTCAGGTAGTCGTCGCTCTCGAAGGCGACGTTCGGCTCGAAGCCGGCCGCGTGGCACGCGCGCAACACCTGGCGGGCGCACGGGCTCTGCGCGGCGGTCTGCACCCAGGCGTCGCCGGCCAGCTGCTCGAGGTCGAGCGCCGGCCGCCCGGCCAGGGGATGGTTGACCGGAAGGGCGACGTACATCGGATCCTCGAGCAGGTCGAGCCGGTCGAGACCCGGATGGGGCAGCGGGCCCAGGCCGGTGAACTCGAACACGAGCGCCAGGTCGAACTCCCCGGCCAGCAGGCGCGGCACCGTGTCCTCCGGCTCCCCCTCGGCGAGGGTCAGCTCGACGGCCCGGTGGGCGGCCCGGAAGCGGGCGATGGCCAGGGGCATGAGGGTGGCGCCCGCCGTCGGGAAGGACGCCATGCGCAGCCGCCCGCCCCGGACCCCGGCGATCGCCGACAGCTCGGCCTCGGCCGCGTCGAGGCTCGCGAGGATGCCGTCGGCGTGGCGGACCAGCGCCTCGCCGGCCGCGGTCATCCGCAGCCCGCGCCCGCGCCGCTCGATCAGCGTGGTCCCGGCCTCGGCCTCGAGGGCGGCGATCTGCTGGGAGACGGCCGACTGGGTGTAGGAGAGAGCGTCGGCGGCGGCCGAGAACGACCCCCGGGCGGCGACCTCGCGCAGGACGCGGAGGCGGTTGACGTTCAACATTAGACGAACTTATCAGAACCATCATTGACTTCACTGGTGCTGATGCGGCATCCATGGGACGCTTGAGTGCCGCATCAAGCACCGCGAGAGCCGGAGAGAACCCATGGATACGAAGATCATCGTCTCGTACGACGACACCATCTACGACATCGACGCGCTCGCGCTCGGCCGGGTTCTCGCGCAAGCCGGAGCCAGCCTCGCCCTGGCCTTCGTTCGCCATTCGGTCGAGGACCGGCGCGAGAGCGAAGAGGTCCAGCGCCACCACGCGGCCGCGCTCCTCGCCCACGGCGCCGACTGGCTCGGCGACCCGGGCGCCGAGCGCCACATCGTGCTCAACCGCTCGACCGGCGCCGGCCTGGCCGAGCTGGCCGAGCGTGAGCGGGCCAGCATCATCGTCTTCGGCGCCGACTACCGGACCGCCCCGGGCCTCGTCCAGCCGGGCAACACCGCGAGCCGGCTGATGAACGGCGGTCGGACCGCCGTGGCCCTCGCCCCCGCGGGCTTCCGTTCGCTGCCGAAGGGCGCGATCGCGCGGATCGCGATCGCCGACGGCGACGACGATCCCGCCGCCCGCGAGACGGCCGCCGCGCTCGCCGCCCAGCTCGGCGCGACCGTCACGGCCACGCCCGGCCCGGGCAGCCTGCTCGTCGTCGGATCCCGGCGCGAGGCGCCCGCCGGTCGGGTGCTGGTCAGCGCGGCCAACGAGTACGCGATCGAGACGGCGACCTTCCCGGTGCTCGTCCTCCCGCGCGGGGTCCCGATCAGCTTCGGCGCCCCGGCGCTCGTCGCCTGAGGTCAGCGCTCGGGCGGTCCGGCCGCTCGCCGCGGCCGGCCCCGCCGGGCGGCGGACAGGGCCGCCCCCCGGGCGCCTGACCGCCGGGCGAAGTCGAGCGGCTCCATGTTGTCCAGCGGTACAAGGCGCCCGCGCGGACGAGGACGTAGGGTCACGCGAGGCGCGGGTTCGTTCTACGATCCCGCCGTGGAGGTCGCCGCCGGCCCCCGTACGACCCATCTTGCTAGAGGAGGCACCGCTCAGCCCATGTCACGGACCCGCCAGCACAACGTCACGGCCGCGCAGTGGAGCGCCAACGGCGCCGGCCTCGGCGCCCCGGACCTCACGCGGCCCTCCAACCAGGTCTTCGGGGCAAACGTGTTCGGCCTGGCCGAGCAGCGCCAACGGCTCCCGAAGCACGTCTTCAAGCAGCTCCAGCGGACGCTCGACCGCGGCGAGGCCCTCGACACGACGCTGGCCGACTCGGTGGCCCAGGCGATGAAGGACTGGGCGCTCGAGAAGGGCGCGACCCACTTCACCCACTGGTTCCAGCCGCTGACCGGGATCACGGCGGAGAAGCACGACTCCTTCTACGGCCCGGCGTCCGACGGGAGCGCGCTCGCCGAGTTCTCCGGCAAGGAGCTCATCCAGGGCGAGCCCGACGCGTCGAGCTTCCCGACCGGCGGGATCCGGGCGACCTTCGAGGCCCGCGGCTACACCGCCTGGGACCCGACCTCGCCGGCCTTCCTGCTCGAGAACCCGAACGGGGCCCTCCTCTGCATCCCGACCGCCTTCGCCTCGTGGACCGGTGAGGCGCTCGACCATAAGATTCCCCTGCTGCGCTCGATGGACACCCTCTCGAACGCCGCGCTCCGGGCCCTGCGCCTGCTGGGCGACGAGGACGCCGCCCGGGTGTTCACCACGGTCGGACCCGAGCAGGAGTACTTCCTGATCGACGAGCAGTACTACTTCGAGCGACCCGACCTCCTGATCACCGGGCGCACGCTGTTCGGGGCCAAGCCGCCGAAGGGGCACGAGCTCGACGACCACTACTTCGGCTCGATCCCCGAGCGGATCCTCGCCTACATGATGGAGGTCGAGCTCGAGCTGGCCAAGCTCGGGGTCCCGGTCAAGACCCGCCACAACGAGGTCGCCCCGAACCAGTACGAGATCGCCCCGGTCTACGAGAACTCGAACGTCGGGACCGACCACCAGCAGCTGACCATGCAGGTGCTCCAGAACGTCGCCCGGCGGTACGGCCTGGTCTGCCTGCTCCACGAGAAGCCCTACGCCGGGGTCAACGGGTCGGGCAAGCACAACAACTGGTCGATGGGCACCGACACCGGCAACAACCTGCTGGAGCCGGGGGCCACCCCCCACGAGAACGTCTCGTTCCTGTTCTTCTGCGCCGCGGTGATCAAGGCGGTCAACAAGCACCAGGCCCTGCTGCGGGCCTCGATCGCCAGCCCCGGCCAGGACCACCGGCTCGGCGCCAACGAGGCGCCGCCGGCGATCATCTCGATCTTCCTCGGCTCCGAGCTCGACAAGGCGTTCGAGGCGATCGCCTCGGGCCAGGGCGAGGCCGGGACCGAGGCGCTGATGCTCGCCCTGGGCACGCCGGTCCTCCCCCCGCTGCCGATGCACGGAGCCGACCGCAACCGGACGAGCCCGTTCGCCTTCACGGGCAACAAGTTCGAGTTCCGGGCGCTCGGGTCGAGCATGTCGACGGCGCTCCCGAACACCGTCCTGAACACGATCATCGCCGAGGCGATCGACGAGCTGGCCGACGACCTCGAGCAGCGGACCGGCGCCGGCGAGGACCCGACCAAGGCCGTGCTCGCCGTCGTCGGAGCGGCCTACGACGACAACAAGCAGGTCTGCTTCGGCGGCGACAACTACTCGCCCGAGTGGCACACCGAGGCGGAGAAGCGCGGCCTCTACAACCTCCGCTCGACCCCCGACGCCCTGCCGTGGCTGGTCGAGCCATCGACGATCGCGGTGTTCGAGAAGTACAAGGTCCTCAACGAGCGGGAGCTCCGGGCCCGCTACGACGTGTTCACCGAGCAGTACTCGGTCAAGCTCAACATCGAGGCGGAGACGGCGGCGTCGATCGCCCGGACGCTGCTCCTCCCGGCGGCCACCCGCCATCTGGCCGAGCTGCGGAAGGCCGGCAACGAGACGCTGATCGCCGAGACCGGCGGCCTGGTCGACGAGTTCATCGACGCGATCCAGGAGCTCGAGCGGGTCAACGCCGAGCACCCGGAGGCCGAGGGGATCGAGCACGCCTGCTACATGCGTGACGCCGTGTTCCCGGCGATGGAGGCGGCCCGGGCGGTCGCCGACCGGCTCGAGCGGATCGTGGCCGACGATCTCTGGCCGCTGCCCAAGTACTCGGAGATGCTCTTCATCAAGTAGGGCGGGCGCCGCGGTCCGTTCAACCTTGCCAAGTGTGTGTCAAGGTTGGGCGGAGCGCTGGTACCATCAGGCGGGTGCGCGACTTCGCAGCTGCCCTCGCCTCCCGCGTCGTCCTCTACGACGGCGGCCTCGGCGCGTCGCTCGAGCAGTTGGCGCTCGGTCCGAAGGACTACGGCGGGCTCGAGGGCAAGTGCCACGAGGCGCTCGTCCTCCACCGGCCCGACGTGATCGAGTCGTTTCACGCCTCGATGATCGAAGCCGGGGCCGATGTCCTCGAGACCGACAGCTTCCAGGCGTCCCGGATCAAGCTCGAGGAGTGGGGCCTGGCCGACCACACGCGCGAGGTCAACGTCCGCGCGGCCCAGATCGCCCGCCGGGCCGCCGGGGAGAGTCGCTTCGTGGCCGGCTCGATCGGCCCGACCGGCCATCTCCCGGCCTCCGACGACCCCACCCTCGGGGCGATCGAGTTCCCCGCCCTGGTCGAAGTCTTCACCGAGCAGGCCAGCGGCCTGATCGAGGGCGGCGTCGACCTCCTGATCATCGAGACGGCCCAGGACATCCTCGAGGTCAAGGCGGCGGTCTTCGGCGCCCGGGAGGCGTTCAAGCGCAGCGGGCGGACGCTGCCCATCCACGCGTCGGTCTCGCTCCTGCCCAACGGCGGGAAGATGCTCCTGGGCACCGACATCTCCGCCGTCCTGACTACCCTCGAGGCGCTCCGGGTCGACGTCATCGGCCTCAACTGCTCGACCGGGCCCGAGGACATGCGCGACGCCGTGCGCTTCCTCGGCGAGCACTCCCCGGTGCCGGTGGCCTGCATACCCAACGCCGGCCTCCCGCTCCAGGGACCCGACGGGGAGACCATCTTCCCCACCCAGCCGGAGCCGTTGGCGGCGGCGCTGGGCGAGTTCGTCGACCGCTACGGGGTCAGCGTCGTCGGCGGCTGCTGCGGGACGACCCCCGCCCACATCGCCGCGCTGCGCGCCCGGATCGCCGGCTCCGGCGTCAGCCGCCGGCCGGCGCCCCGCCCGCCCCACCTGTCCTCGATGATCGGCGCCACGCCGCTCGCCCAGCAGCCGGCGCCGACGATCGTCGGCGAGCGGGTCAACTCCCAGGGCTCCCGCCGGGCCAAGCAGATGCTCCTGGCCGACGACTACGACGGCCTCCTGCGCATCGCCGAGAACCAGATCGACGGCGGCGCCCACGTGCTCGACCTCTGCGTCGCCCTCACCGAGCGCCAGGACGAGGACGAGCAGATGCGCGTCCTGGCCAAGCGGGTCTCCCTGGCCACCCCGGCGCCGATCCAGGTCGACTCGACCGAGCCCGAGGTGATGCAGCGGGCGCTCGAGCAGATCCCCGGGCGGGCGGTCGTCAACTCGGTCAACCTCGAAGCCGGCCGGGCCAAGCTCGATCGCGTGGTCCCGCTCTGCCTGGCCCACGGCGCGGCGCTGATCGCCCTGACCATCGACGAGGAGTCGATGGCCAAGACGTCCGCCCGCAAGGTGGAGGTCGCCCGGCGGATCCATCGGTACGTCGTCGAGGAGCACGGGATGGACCCGGAGCTCTTGATCTTCGACGCCCTCACCTTCACCCTGGCCACCGGGGCCGAGGAGTTCGCCAACTCGGCGGTCGAGACGATCGCCGGGATCCGGGACATCAAGGCGGCGCTGCCGGGGGTCAAGACGTCGCTCGGGGTCTCGAACGTCTCCTTCGGCTTCGGCAAGGCCGCGCGCGAGGTGCTCAACTCGGCGTTCCTGCACCACTGCGTCCAGGCCGGGCTCGATCTGGCCATGGTCCATCCGGCCGACATAACCCCCTACGGGGAGATCCCCGAGCTCGAGCGCCAACTCGCCGACGACCTGGTCTTCAATCGCCGCGAGGACGCCACCCAGCGCTTCATCGAGCACTTCGAGGAGAAGGGCGAGACGGCGGCCGAGGAGTCGGCCGACCCGACGGCGGGGATGGGGCCGGAGGAGGCGCTCCACTACCACATCCTCCGTCGCAAGAAGGAGGGCGTCGAGGACTGGATCGACCGGTCGGTCGAGAAGATCGGCGCGGTGCCGACGCTCAACGAGGTGCTGCTCCCGGCGATGAAGGAGGTCGGCGACAAGTTCGGCGCCGGCGAGCTGATCCTCCCGTTCGTGCTCCAGTCGGCCGAGGTGATGAAGAAGGCGGTGGCCCGCCTCGAGAACTACCTCGACCGGATCGAGGGCTACACCAAGGGCACGGTGGTCATCGCCACCGTCTTCGGCGACGTCCACGACATCGGCAAGTCGCTGGTCAACACGATCCTCTCCAACAACGGCTACACGGTGGTCGACCTCGGCAAGCAGGTACCGATCAGCCGCATCCTCGAGGCCGCCCAGGAGCACGAGGCGACCGCGATCGGCCTCTCGGCCCTGCTCGTGTCGACCTCCAAGCAGATGCCCCTCGGGGTGGCCGAGCTCCACGAGCGGTCGCTCCCCTTCCCGGTGCTGATCGGCGGGGCGGCGATCAACCGGGACTTCGGGCTGCGCATCCTCTACCCCCGCGGCAAGGAGTCCGAGGAGGTCTACGAGCCGGGCGTCTTCTACTGCAAGGACGCGTTCGAGGGCCTGGCCAAGATGGACCAGCTGATCGACCCGGAGGCCCGCAGGGCGCTCGTGGCGAGCACGCGGGCGGCGGCCCGGCGGCTGCGCGAGAAGGGGCCGGCGCCGGCCGAGCTGCCGACCGACGACGACAGCGTGCGCTCGGCCGCCCGGACCGACAACCCCGTCCCCACCCCGCCCTACTGGGGGGTCCACGAGCGGGACGTCGAGCTCTCGGAGGTCTTCCCCCACCTCGACACCCACGTCCTCTTCAAGCTCCACTGGGGCGGGCGGGGGGTCAAGGGCGAGGCGTGGCGCCGGTTGATCCAGGACGACTTCCAACCGCGCCTCGAGCGGATGTGGCGCGAGCAGGACTACCTGCATCCGCGGGCGCGGCTCGGCTACTTCCCCTGCTACTCGGAGGGCAACGAGGTCGTCGTGCTCGACCCGGCCGACCGGGAGACCGTGCTCGAGCGCCTCGTGTTCCCCCGCCAACCCAAGCACGACCGGATCTGCCTGGCCGACTTCTACCGCCCGCGGGAGAGCGGCGAGCTCGACGTGGTCGCCATCCAGGCGGTCACGGTCGGCGACGCGGTGACCGAGCTGATGGCCGAGCTCGAAGCCGACGGCGAGTTCGCCGAGCAGCTCTTCACCCACGGCCTCGGCGTCCAGACGGCCGAGGGCATGGCCGAGTGGATGCACGCCCGCGTCCGCGCCGAGCTCGGCATCGGATCGACCCAGGGCCGGCGCTACTCCTGGGGCTACGGGGCCTGCCCGGACCAGGCCGAGCACGAGAAGGTGTTCCGGCTCCTCGACGCTCCGAAGATCGGCCTGCGCCTGTCGGGCGGCTTCGCGCTCGAGCCGGAGCAGTCGACGCTGGCGATCGTCGCCCACCACCCCCAGGCGGTGTACTTCGCGATGAAGTCGGGCTTCCTCCCGGCCGGGAGCCCCCCGCCCGACGACATCATCGCCGGATCGGCGCGCGACCCGACGCGCGGAGCCCTGCCGGACGCGGCGGGCGCCGACGAGCCCCGGACCCAGCGCGAGGCGGAGGCCGTCGCCGCGGCGTCCAACCGCTGAGCCGCCTCGGCTACCCGGCGGGGTGGTAGCCGGTCCCGCGCTTGACGACGATCCCCTGCTCCTCGAGCTTGGGCAGGACCCGGTAGAGGTAGTTGCGGCTGATGCCGATCGCTTCGGCGAGGTCGGCCGCCGTGAGGCCGGGGCGGGCGGCGATCAGCGCCACCGCCTGCGTGGCCCGGGTCGCACCGCCGCCGGCGGCCGCGGCCGCGGGGGCGGACCGGGGGCGGCCGGCGCGCCGGCGACGCGGCGGGTCCGCGCGGGGCCCCGGGCGACCGCCCCGATCGAAGGTCGCGGCCATTCCCTTCAGCTGCTCGTACTCGGCGCGGAGCGGTTCCAGCATCGCTTCGAGCTCCGCCATGCGCTCCTCGACCTGTTGGCGAATCATCCCTGCGTCCGGCACCGTGTCTCCTCCTTGAGGGCTGCTCGACTTTTAGTAAATCATACGCTCTTGACTACTAACGCTTGACTAAGAAGTGTGTCGGCGCCATCCCGGGCCGGGCCGTCTACCCTGGGGGAGAACTGGCGCCCAACCCGCCGCGGCGAGGAGGCCGGAAGTTGCTCTCACTGCGCTCGACGCGGCTCATCGGATCAACCATGGTGACCGTCCTCGCCCTCCTCGGGGCCGGGGCGGCCGCGCGGGCCTCGGCACCGTGCGCCGGGGCCGCGTCGTGCCCGTACGGCGCGGTGGAGGTCATCGGCCAGCGGGCCGAGGGGACCCTGCGCTTCCCGCAGGCGGTGGCCGTCGGCCCGTCCGGCGACGTGTACGTGGCCGACGCCCAGTCCCACGTGATCCAGCGGTTCACGGGGACCGGGCAGTTCGAGAGCGAGTGGGGCCAGGCCGGGACCGGGCTCGGCGAGTTCGGGATGATCAGCGGCCTGGCCACCGACGCGACGGGCGACGTCTACGTGGTCGACGCGGGGAGCGGGCGGATCGAGAAGTTCGACGCGACGGGGAACCCGATCACCCAATGGGGCTCCGTGGGGTCGGGCGTCGGGCAGTTCAACTTCGGCGCCGGGAACCTCAACGAGCCGGCCGGAGGGGCCGTGGCCGTCGGCGGCCAGTACGTCTACGTCGCCGACTCGCGCAACAACCGGATCGAGCGGTTCGGGCTCGACGGCACCGGCGCGGTCGCCTTCGGGAGCCTGGGCGGCGGGCCCGGGCAGTTCTCGCATCCGCGGGGGGTGGCGGCGACGCCGTCCGGGGTGGTGGTGGCCGACGACGACAACCACCGGGTCCAGGTGCTGAGCGCCGACGGGACCTTCGTCGCCCAGGCGGGAGGGTTCGGGACCGGACCGGGCCAGTTCGAGTACCCCTACGGGGTGGGGGTCGATCCGGGCGGCAACGTGCTCGTGCTCGACAACAACAACGGGCGCGAGGTCAAGCTCAGCCCGACGCTCGGGTTCCTCGCGAGCTGGGGCGACGCCCCCGGCCCCAACCAGCTCCGCTTCCCCCGGGCGCTCGCGCTCGACGCGTCCGGCGACTCCTACGTGGCCGACACCGCCAACAACCGGATCCAGGTCTACGGCCCGACGGGGATCCTCCTCCGCGCGTGGGGCACCTCGGGGCGGGGGGGCGGCAACTTCGCCGGGCCGCGGGGCGTGGCCGCCGACGGGACGGGCGAGCTGGTCGTGGCCGACACGGCCAACCAGCGGCTCGAGCTCTTCGACCCGGCGCACGAGTTCGTGGCGGCGCTCGGCCAGGCCGGGGCCGACCCGGGGCAGTTCAAGACCCCCGCCGGGGTGGCGTTCGACTCGGCCGGCAACCTCCTGGTGGCCGACCGCGACAACCATCGCGTCCAGCGCCTGACCCGCGGGGGGATCTGGCTGGGCGACCTCGGCGGCAACCTGCCGGCCGGGTCGCCGGGGGCGCTGACGGCGCCGAGCGCGGTGACCGTCGACCAGCAGGGCAACGTGTTCGTCGCCGACTCGACGACCAACCGGATCGTCGGCTTCGCCCCGGACGGGTCGCTCTCGATGGTGACCGGCGCCTCGGGGAGCGGACCCGGGCAGCTCAGCCGGCCGGCGGCGCTGGCGGCCGGCCCGACCGGCGACCTCTACGTGGCCGACAGCGGGAACGACCGCGTCGAGCAGCTGAGCCCGTCGGGGGCGGCGATCCGGATGTGGGGGACGACCGGAACCGGCGACGGGCAGTTCCACGAGCCCGACGGGATCGCCGTCGACGCGGCCGGCGCCGTCTACGTCTCCGACCGCCAGAACAACCGGATCGAGAAGTTCACGGCGGCCGGGGACTTCCTCACCGCCTGGGGCACGCGGGGCGCGGCCGACGGGCAGCTGATCACCCCGGCCGGGCTGACCATCGACTGTCACGGAGCGGTGATCGTCGCCGACCGGGGGAGCAACCGGGTGGAGGCGTTCTCCGACGTCGCCCCGGCCATCCCCTGCGCGCCCGCGAACGCCGCCCCGACCGTGCCGCCGGTGTCGGTGAGCGTCAGCCTGGGACGCCGGTCGGGGCTGCTCGCCGCGGGCGCGGTCGTCCTGTCGGTGCGCTGCGACCGCCCGTGCACGGTGACCGCCCGCGTGCTCCTGGCGGCGGCCCACGGCCCGGCCCACGCGAGCCTCCGGGCGGCCGCCCGCCGGCTCCACGCCGGGGTGCGGACCGCGATCCGCCTCCGGCTGAGCCCGAAGCGGGTGGCCGCGCTCCGGCGAGCGCTCGGCAAGAAGGGCCACGCCCTGCGGGCCGGGATCGCCGTCCACGCCGAGCCCCTGATCCCGCCGGGCGGGCTGACCGTCGCGCCGACCGAGTACCGGGCGACGGTCCGGGCCCGGGCCTGACGTCCGCCGGAGCTGCGAGCGTGCCCGGGATGCCGCCGCAGGACGATCACGTGGTGGCCTGGGTCTACGTCCTGCGCTGCCTGGCCGACGACTCCCTCTACACCGGCTGGACGGTCGATCTCGACCGCCGCCTCGCCGCCCATCAAGCCGGGGGCGGGAGCCGCTACACCCGCTCGCGGCTGCCGGTCGAGCTGGCCGCCGCGATGCCGATGCCCGACGCCGGAGCCGCCCGCCGCGAGGAGGCTCGGATCAAGCGCCTGACCCGGGCCGAGAAGCTGGCGCTGATCGCCCGGTCCGGAGGCTAGGCCGCCTCGGCCGCCTCGGCGGTGGGCTCGCGCGGCGGTAGCCGGACCGGGCCGGCGTGGAGGGCGCGGAGGCGCACGTCCCGCCAGGAGAGCCCCTCCTTGACCAGGGCGGGCATGCCGAGCATGAGCGCGGTGGCGATCTCGACCAGCTGG
The DNA here is from genome assembly GCA_963733245.1 of uncultured Solirubrobacterales bacterium. Taxonomy (GTDB): domain Bacteria; phylum Actinomycetota; class Thermoleophilia; order Solirubrobacterales; family Solirubrobacteraceae; genus Palsa-513. The sequence continues at coordinate 94,755 of CAVTCI010000002.1, read as the reverse complement.
AGGATGATCCCGTAGGCCAGGGCCGCGGCCGGCGAGACGTGGTAGGCGCCGGTGAGGACGGCGACGCACGCCGCCTGGAAGACGCCGAGGTTCGACGGGGCGGCCGGGAGCACGGCGGTGACGTTGACGGCGAAGAGGATGGCCGCCGCCGCGGCGAGCCCACCGTGGTGGTCGAGGCCGAGGGCGAGCAGGAGGGCGTAGCAGGCCAGCCACTGGAGCAGCCAGGCGCTGAGCTGGGCGGCGGCGGCGGCCGCGGCGAGGCGCGGCTGGCGGAACACGCGCAGGCCGCCGCGCATCCGGGTCAGCGTCCGGCGCAGCCGCGCGGCGAGGATTTGGGCGCGGCTCGAGCCGGTCGGCGGCCCCCGGCGCAGGAGCGTCGGGATCACGAGGACGACCAGGAGCACGGCCAGCGGAGCGATCGAGGCGACGAGCAGGGCGCCGCGGCGGCCGGCGAAGATGTCGACGCTCGAGAAGACGATCACCCCGAGGACGAGCAGGGCGACGAGGTTGAGGAGGGTCTGGGCGACGATCGTCCCGAGCACGGCGGGCAGGGTCTCCCGGGCGCGCCCGAGGCGTCTGGCCACGATCAGCGAGCGCGAGGGCTCGCCGAGCCGGGCGGGGAGGGTCGCGCTCATGAGCACGCCGATGAAGGTGCCCTGGAGCGTGTCGCGGAGGCGGACCCGCGCCTCGGGGAGGGCGGCCTTGAGGATCGCCTGCCAGGCCACGGCGCGCAGGACCATCGAGGTGCACATCAGCCCGAGGCCGACGAGCACCCAGTCGGGGCGGGAGGTGACGAGGCTGGCGAAGATGCGGTCGACGCCGACGCGCCGCAGCGCGAGGAGAGCGCCGATCAGCCCGGCGAGGGCGGCGAGGACGAGACCGGCGCGGCGGGCGGCGGCGAGCGCGCGCTCGCCCCGAGGCGCCCGGGCGCGCTCGAGGCTGGCCAGCCGGTGCGGCGGGCGGCGGGCCCCGTCGGACGGAACCGCGCCGACCCGGACCGCGGCCCGGGCCAGGCGCCCGGTCGGCGCCGGCATGGCGATGGCGTCGGAGTAGGCGCCGAGCACCTCGGTCGAGACCCGCTCCCAGGCGTAGCGGGGCGCCTGGCGAGCGGCCGCCTCCGCCATCTCCCGGCGCCGTCGCGGGTCGAGGGCGATGTCCCGGAGCCCGTTCGCCAGCGCGGCCGCGTCCCCGGGGGGTACGAGGAGACCCTCGATGCCGTGTTGGACGACGCCGGCGTAGCCGGGGATGTCCGAGGCGACGACTGGGATGCCGGCGGCGAACGCCTCGGTGAGGACCATGCCGAAGCTCTCGCCGCCGAGCGACGGGGCGACGAGCAGGTCGGCGGCGCCCAGGCAGGCCGCCTTGCGGGCGTCGTCGACCTTGCCGAGGGCGATCACCCCCTGGCGCTCGATCAGCAGGGGGGCGATCTCCTGCTCGGTGGCGCCGACGACGGTCAGCTCGACGGGGACGTGCTCGCGGAGCGCCTCGAAGGCGCGCAGGAGGACGCCGAGCCCCTTGCGCTCGACCGCGGCCCCGATGAAGACCAGGCGGAGCGGGTGCTCGGCGCTTACCGGCCAGACGGGCCGGGGCGCCGGCGCCGCGCCGACCTCGACGCCGTTGGGGATGACCCGGTAGTGGCCGCCCCAGTAGCGGGCTCCGGTCCAGGCGGCCGCCTCGGAGACGGCGATCCTCACGTTCAGGCGGTTCAGGCGCCGGCGGGCGCCGAGCGCGCGGGCGAGGTTGTTGCTGAACGGGTTGGTCGAGTAGCAGTGGAAGGTGCCGACGAGCGGCAGGTCGGTCGAGCAGAGCGGGTCCCAGGCGACGACCGGGGTGACCGGCTCGTGCAGGTGGACGACGTCGTACCGGCCCCGGACGAGCTCTCGGCGGACGGTCTGGACGGCGTGGGGGGTGATCGCGATGTTCGAGACGGCGCCGTTGGCCGGGAAGCCGATCGTCCGCCCGAGCGGGATCAGGTAGTCGGGCCGCGGGCGGGCCTGGGGTCGGGCGCCGCGGTGGAGGCGGGCGCTGGAGGCGTCGTCGGGGTCGTAGGGCGCGAGCACGCGAACCTCGTGGCCGAGAGCGAGGAAGCGGTCGGCGAGCGCCTCGATGTGGCGGGTCACGCCGCCGGGATAGGTCCAGGAGTAGGGCGAGACCAGAGCGATCCGCATCCGATCCCACTCTACAAGCCCGGCGGGAGGCTTTCGACCGCGCTCCGACCCCGGCCGGGACGCCCTTTAGACTTAGGTTCCTCATGCCCGAGCGCCATTTCGTCAAGTACACCTTCGTGAAGGTCGATCCGGCCTGGCGACGCCTGGACGCCGACCGCCGGGCGACCGACAAGCGCGAGTTCGTCGCCGCGTGCGAGGACTTCGCCGCCGACCACCTGCTCCGCGCCTTCTCGACGGTCGGGACGCGCGGCGACTGCGAGCTCATGCTCCTGTCCCAGTCGGTCAGCCTCGACCGCCTCCATGAGTTCCACGTCGTGCTCGGTCAGACCGGCCTGATGAAGTGGGCGGAGATCCCCTACTCCTACCTGGCCATGACCAAGGTCTCCGAGTACTCGGAGGAGTCGCGGCTGACGGTCCGCCCGGCCCACGCCAAGTACCTCTTCGTCTACCCGTTCGTCAAGACCCGCGAGTGGTACACGCTGGCCCCACAGGAGCGCTACCGGATCATGCAGGAGCACATCCGCATCGGCCGCGAGTACCCGCAGATCGAGCTGAACACCTCCTACTCGTTCGGCCTCGACGACCAGGAGTTCGTCGTCGCCTTCGAGACCGACCGGCCGGCCGACTTCCTCGACCTGGTCCAGCGGCTGCGCACGACGGAGTCGTCGCTCTACACCCGCCGCGACACGCCGGTGTTCACCTGCATCGCCGCCTCCGTCCCCCGGGCCCTGGCCGCCCTCGACGGGGAGTCGATCGTCGCCCAAGGGGTGCTCGGATGAGCGACGAGATCCGCGACTTCACGGTGATCGGGGCCGGCCCGGTCGGGCTGGCCACGGCGTTCTGGGCCGGGATGCGGGAGGCCAGCGCGCGGATCATCGACTCGCTGCCCGAGCTCGGCGGGCAGCTGACGACCCTCTACCCGGAGAAGTGGATCTTCGACGTGCCCGGGCACCGGCGCATCCTCGCCCGCGACCTGGTCGAGGAGCTCCGCCAGCAGGCGCTCGAGCAGTTCGACGTTCCGGTCCACCTCGAGACGACGGCCGAGTCGATCGGCTGGGAGCCCGACCCGGAGGACGACTCCAAGCAGATCGTCGTCCTCCAGACCACCGCCGGGGAGATGCGCTCGCGGGCGGTGATCATCGCCGGCGGTCACGGGGCGTTCGAGCCGAAGAAGCTGCCCGGTTTCGACATGACCCCGTGGGAGGGCCGGGGGGCCCACTACCTGGTGGGCGAGAAGTCGGCGTTCGCCGGCAAGCGGGTCCTGATCGTCGGCGGCGGGGACTCGGCCTTCGACTGGGTGGTCAACCTCCTCGACACGGCCGAGCGGGTCTCGCTCGTGCATCGCCGGGACGGCTTCCGGGCCCACGAGGCGACGATCAAGGACGTCCTGGACGCCCACGCCGGCGGGCAGGTCGATCTCCACGTGCCGTTCCAGATCCGCCAGGTCGCCGGTGGCGAGGACGGCGAGATCGAGCGGGTGATCCTCTTCCACTCCGACGACGAGGACCACGAGATCGAGCTCGAGGTCGACGCCATCCTGCTCCAGCTCGGCTTCAAGACGGCGCTCGGGCCGCTGCGGGACTGGGGCCTCGAGATCGAGAAGGGGGCGATCGTCGTCGACCAGCTGATGAAGACCAACCTCCACAACGTCTGGGCCTGCGGGGACATCACGACCTTCCACGGGAAGCTCAAGCTGATCGCCACCGGGTTCGCCGAGTCGGCCATCGCCGTCGCCCAGGCGGTCCACCAGATCCGCCCGGAGGTCAAGCTCCAGCCGAAGTACTCGACCAACACCGGGGTCCCCGGCGCGGTCGCCGGCCAGGCCTGACGGTCCGGCGGTGAGCGAGGCGATCGGAGCGCTGCGGGCGGCCGACCCGATCCTGGCCGGGCTGATCGACGCCGTCGGCCTCGACCCGCCGGCGCCCCGGCCCGATCGGCCGCCGCCGGGCGAGCACTACGCGTCGCTGGTGCGGACGATCGCCGGCCAGCAGCTCTCGGTGCTGGCCGCCCGGGCGATCTGGACGAAGCTCCTCGCCGCCTTCGGCGGGCGGCCGCCGACGCCGCAGGAGGTGCTCGACGCCGATCCGGAGGAGCTCCGGGCGGCGGCCGGGTTCTCCCGGGCCAAGGTGTCCTACCTGCGCTCGCTGGCCGAGCACGTCCTCAGCGGCGAGCTCGAGCTCGACCGGCTCGACGAGCTCTCCGACGCGGAGGTCATCGCCGAGCTGACGGCCGTCCGGGGGATCGGCGAGTGGAGCGCCCACATGTTCCTGATGTTCCAGCTCGAGCGGCCGGATGTCCTGGCCACCGGCGACCTCGGCATCCGCCGGGCGGTCCAGCTCGCCTACGGCCTCCCGGCGCTGCCGACGCCGGCCGAGCTCGAGCGGCTGGCCGAGGGGTGGCGCCCGCACCGGACCACCGCCTGCCGCTACCTCTGGCGCTCGCTCGAGAACGCCCCGCTCTAGCTCACCCGCACGCCCGGCGGGGATCGGGCGCCGGCCCGGCCGCCGTGCGAGCCCCCCAGGCGCGCCAGACGGCGTAGGCCGGATAGAGGTGGTCGAGGCCGGGGTCGGCGAGGCCGATCGGGAACAGGGGATCCTCACGGAACGTGTACTGGAAGACGGCCGCGACGCGGGGATCGGCGCCCCAGTGGGCGAGGGCGGCGGCGAGCTCGCGGCACGAGGCGGCCGGGTCGCCGGCGCCGGCGACGGCGGCCCGCGGGGTCGGGGCGCCGGCCTCGGTGATCCAGATCGACGCCGGGCACCCCCGGCGGCGCAGGGCGGCCTCGAGCGCGGCCACCGTCGCCTCGGCCCGGCTCGCCAGGCGGGCGAGGCCGTAGTGGACGGCCCAGGCCGCGCCCGAGCAGACGACGTCGGGGGGCAGGGCGGCGACGAACTCGGAGACGCTCAGCCGGATCGGAGAGGAGGAGGTGAAGCCGGCGAGGTCGCCGAGGACGAGGCGATGGGGTCGCCGGTCGGCGGCGAGCTCGGCGCGCATCGCCCGGGCGAGCTCGGCGTAGAGCGCCGGCGAGACGGCCGGGGCGCCGGTCTGGCAGCGCACGCGCTGGGGACTGATGAACGACGGGTGGTTGGGCTCGTTCCACGGGCTCCACCACGGCAGCTCGAGGCCGACGCCGCGGGCGAGCCGGATCAGCGAGCGGATCAGCGCCCGGTAGGCGGGGAGGGCCGCCGGGGCGAGGGCGGCGGCGATCGGGGGCGTCCCGGGACGCCGGCACCCGGCGATCGGCTGGGCCGCCCAGGCCGGGACGCCGTAGACGACGAGCGCCGGGGTCAGGCCGGGGTTCGAGGCGATGGCGGCGAACAGGTCGCGGAGCCCGGCGTAGGGCGCGCAGGGCGGGACGCCACGCTCGCAGCCGGCCTCCGCGGCGTCGAGGCTCGGCGGTGCTCCGGCCCGCGGCTGGAGCTTCGCCCAGTCGACGACCACCCGGAGGTAGCGGGGCCGCAGGGCGGCGAGGCGATCCCGCCACGGGCCGAAGCCGGACGGGAGGACGGGCCGGGCGGCGGCGCTCCAGATCAGGTTGGCGTTGGGCTCGGTCAGCCCGATGGCCAGACCGCGGACGGCGGGCGGCGGGCGGGCCGAGGTCGGCGCCGGACCGGGGGGCGGAGACCCGCTCCCGCAGGCGGAGAGGAGGGCGACGAGCAGGCCGGCGAGCGCCGGCCGCGCGGTCAGACGGGTGAGCAGGACTCCGTTCCGGCGACCCGGAAGGAGGATCCGCAGCCGCAGGCGGCGACCACGTTGGGGTTGTTCACCTTGAAGCCGGCGCCGATCAGGGCGTCGACGTAGTCGATCTCGGACCCGTCCACGTAGGAGAGGGCGTCGCGGTCCACGAGGAGCTTGAGGCCCTTGACCTCGAACACCTGGTCGTCGTCGCGCCGCTCGTCGAAGGCGAGCTGATACTGGAAGCCGGAACACCCGCCGCCCCGGACTCCGACCCGAAGGCCGGCGGCCGCGACCTCGGAGCTCTGCGACGCGAGAAACTCGCGGACCTTGTCTGCGCCCTTATCGGTGATCGTGACCATTGGCCAAGTGTAGCGATCGCTTCTACTAAGCTTGAACCCAATGCCCAGTTCAGAAGAAATGAAGCAGCGCATCGAGGCGGCGATTCCCGGCGCTCAGGCCGACGTCGAGGACTACACCGGCGGCGGCGACCACTTCCGGGCCGTCGTGCGGGCGTCCGCCTTCGCCGGACTCTCCCGGATCGAGCAGCACCAACTCGTCTATCGCGTCTTCGGCGAGGAGATCGGCGGCCCGATCCATGCCCTGTCCTTGAAGACGCAGAGCGACTAAGAGGGACTCTATGAGCGAGCAGACCGAGAACCCCGTCCGCGAGGCGATCGCCGCGGCGATCGCCGAGAACGAAGTCATCCTGTTCATGAAGGGCACCCCGACGGCCCCGGCCTGCGGGTTCTCCGCCCGCGCCGTGTCGGCCCTCCAGGCGCTCGGCACGCCGTTCGCCGGCGTCGACATCCTGCCCGACCCGCGCATCCGCCAGGAGCTCGTGGCCATCTCCAACTGGCCGACGACGCCGCAGCTCTTCGTCCGCGGCGAGCTGGTCGGGGGCTGCGACATCATCACCGAGATGTTCGACTCCGGCGAGCTGGCCGAGCTGCTCGGCGCCGAGAAGCAGTTCGAGCCCGATCCGGTCGAGCTCGAGCAGGCGCCGATGCAGATCGAGAACCGCCTGGCCTAGGAGGAGCAGCGGCCGCGGCTCAACCCGCGCCGGCCACCGCGGCTCAACCCCCCGCCCCGGGACCGCCGCGGCTCAACCCCGCCCCGGGCCGCCGCGCTCAACCGCGCCCCGAGCGGCCACGGCTCAACCCCGGCGCCGGCGGCGGCGGCTCGGGACCAGGCGCCGGGGGTCCGGGGCCGGCGGGGGCGGCGCCTCGGCCCGGCGGAGGTCGCGCTCGAGCTCCCGGGCTCGATCCTCGCTCAGGCCGACCTCGAAGAACATCAGGCTGACGATGATGATCAGCCCGAGGGAGACGAGGGCGATCGACACCGCCTCGGCCGTGACGGTGTCCGAGAGCAGGATCACGACGATGCCGGCCACGACCAAGAGACCGGCCGACCCGTACCAGCGGACTCGCGCGGCGGTCGCCATCCGGGCAACGTAGCGCCAAACCCGGGCGGCGGGTGGGCGGGGGTCGGGTAGGGTGGCGCGGTGCGCTCGGTCATCGTCGTCAGCGACACCACGCATTACCTCCCGAGCGAGCTGCGGGAGCGGTTGGGGGTGAGGCAGGTCAGCCTCTACGTCAGCTGGGGCGACGGCCTCGAGCGGGAGAGCGACCTCCCCGGCTACGACGACTTCTACGCTCGCCTGCGCACCTCGGCCGAGCTCCCGACGACCTCGCAGCCGTCGGTCGGCGACTTCGTCGAGACCTACGAGCCGCTCCTGGCCGCCGGACACGACATCGTCTCGCTCCATCTCTCCGGCGGCATCTCCGGGACCTGCGGGGCGGCCGCCCAGGCCAAGGCGATCATCGACGAACGGGGCGGCGAGGGGCGGATCGAGGTGATCGACACGGAGACCGCCTGCGGCGGGCTCGCCTGCCTGGTGATGGCCGCGGCCGCCGGGGCCGGAGCCGGCGGGGAGGACATCGACGCGGTGGCCGCGCGGGTCGCCGAGGCGCGCCGGGAGCTGAAGATCTGGTTCAGCATCGACACGCTCGAGTTCCTCCGCCGCGGCGGGCGGGTCGGCCACGCCCAGGCCTGGCTCGGCGGGGCGCTGAAGATCAAGCCGATCCTCTCGGTCGGCCACGAGATCACCCCGGTCGAGCGGGTCCGCACCTCGGGTCGGGCCTTCGAGCGGATGGTCGACTACATGCGCAGCCGGCACGAGGAAGGCGCCGACTGCTGGGTGATCCAGCACATCCAGGCCCCCGACCAGGCCCAGCGCCTGGTCGAGCGGGGACGCGAGATCTTCGGCTCCGAGCCGTGGTTCGTCTCCGAGCTCGGCCCGGTGATCGGCACCTACACCGGTCCGGGGATGATCGGCGTCGGCGGGCTGCCGACGCGCTTCGTCGAGCCCTAGCTAGTCGAGCACGCCCTTGCGGCGCCGGCGGCGCCGGAAGGTGAGGATCCCGCTCAGCCCGACGAGGCCCCCGCCGACGAGGAAGCCGCTGATCGCCGAGGCGGCCAGCACGACCGTCTCGTTGCGCTGGATCTGGCGGCGCCAGTCGGTGATCTCGGCGACCTCGCCCCTCAGCCTGACCACCGACGTGGCCAGGGCCTCGCGGTTGGTCTCGATCGACGAGCGGATCTCCTCGGGGCTGCGTCCCATCAGTCGCCCGTCACCGACGCGCGGATCTTACGTGCCTCGTCGATGGCCATGCTCGGCGTCGGCGGCGCCGCCGCCTTGAGCCAGCGAGCGGCCAGGAACCCGCCGACCGCCCCGACGGCGAGCAGGAGGACGCCGACGACGAAGAAGCCGGCGTAGTACTTGCCGCGCGGGAAGAGCTCGATCGAGATCAGCCAGGCGAACCCGCCGAGGAAGTAGAGCAACGCCAGGAGGGCGAAGATGCCGGCCACGAGCCCGACCACGGCCCCGCGCAGGAGCTTGGTCAGCTTCTCGAAGATCTCCGCCTTGGCCAGCTCGATCTCCTCCCGGACGAGCAGCGAGGCTCGCTCGGAGACCTCGGTGATCGTCTTCGCGAGGTTCTGCGCCAGCTGCGGGTCGTCAGCGGCCAAGGCGCCTGACGATCATCGCCGCGATCAGGCCGCCGGCGAAGGCGCCGACGACCGCCACCTCCGGACGCTCGTTGACCAGCGCGGTGACCTTGGTCCTCAGGTCGGCAACCGGGACCCCGGCGGTCTCCAGGGTCGCGGTCAACGTACCGATCACCTTGGAGGCCGCACCCGGCTCGATCATCGGCGACTCACTCCGGCGGCTCTTCGTCGAACAGCCGCCGCCAGATGAGCGCGGCCGCCTTGTTCGTAGCCACCGACGCGACCGCGCCCAGTCCGGCCATCAGCCCCGACCACATCAGACGCTTGACGAGCGGTGACCGCATGGGCCGCAGTCAATCAGATCCGGCCCGGGAGGTGGTGAAAACTTGCCCGCCTCAGGCGTCGAGGCCGCCGCAGATCGTCTCGACGATGTAGTGCTTCGCGTGCTCGAACTCGGCCTCACCCTGATCGAGGACGCCGAAGATCCACCCGGTCAGGACCTGCTCGATCGCCCCGTAGAAGGCGAGCGCCGCGAACTGGGGCGCCACCTGCGGCCGGAACGACCCGTCGGCCTGGGCCTTGGCCACGATCTCGGCCAGCAGGACGTAGGCCTCGCGGATCTCCGACATGTGCCGGGCCCCGAACGAGTTGGCCGCCCGGGTCACCTCGACGATGATCACCTTCATCAGGTTCGGATCCCGGCGGTAGGACTCGATGATGAACGAGGCGATCGCCGACAGCTTGTCCCGGGCCGGGATCGCCAGGGCGTCGACCTCCCGGATCCGCTCGAGCATCAGGTTCCACCGCTCGAGGAAGAGCGTGTCGAGCACCTCGTCCTTCGAGGCGAAGTAGTGGTAGACGAGCCCGTAGGCCACCCCGGCCTGGTCGGCGATGTCGGCCACCCGGCAGGCATGGAAGCCCCGGCTGGCGAACGTCAGGACGGCGGCGTCGAGGATCTGGCGCCGCTTGTCGGCCGCCGCCTGGCTGCGGGTGGTCGCCATCAGGGCCGCGTCTCCGGCCAGGCGTAGGCCGCCGGTCGCCGGTTGGCCAGGGCCGGGAGCTCGGTGCGGATCCGCTCCAGGCCGTCGAGGTCGAGCGTCGCCTGGATCTGGCAGACCGCGTCCGGAGCCTGGGCGAGGACGACGCCCCACGGGTCGACGATCAACGAGCGCCCGCCCGAGCGCATCTCGCCCGGGTGGCGGCCGATCTGGTTGGCCGCGACGACGAAGGCCTGGTTCTCGATCGCCCGGGCCCGGACCAGCGTCGCCCAGTGATCGCGCGTCGTCGCCAGGGTGAACGCGGCCGGGATCAGGAGGACGCGGGCGCCCCGCAGGGCGAGGATCCGAAACAGCTCGGGGAAGCGCACGTCGTAGCAGACGCTCAGGCCGAGCTCGACCCCGCTCCCGCCGCGCGAGGTGACGATCTCGCTCCCCGCCGTCTGGTGGCGCGACTCCCGGTAGGCGACCCCGTCGACGTCGACGTCGAACAGGTGGATCTTCCGGTAGACGGCCTGCGTCGACCCGTCGGGCCCGAAATGGACCGACGTGTTCGCGAGGCTCCGGCCGGCGCCGTCCACCGTCTCCAAGCGCTCGACGATCGACCCGGCGACGAGGTCGATCCGCAGCTCCCGGGCCGTCTCCCGGGCCCAGGTCAGGGCCGGACCGTCGAGCGGCTCGGCCCCGGCCTCGAGCGTGGCGCCCGTCCCGAGGAGGCTCCATTTCTCCGGGAGGAGGACGAGCTCGGCCCCCCGGTCCGCCGCCTCCCGGGTCAGCCGATCCGCCGCCGCCAGGTTGGCGCTCCGGTCGTCGGTCGAGTTCATCTGCACCGCCGCGACGTGGAGTCGGTTTTCTTGGATTGACTGGTCAGTCAAGGTACCTCGGCAACAATAGCGGCGATGGCCGCGGACATACCATGGGCCGCCCGGGGCGCGACCGCCGCCTGCGCCTGGTGCGCCGCGCCCCTCGACCACCGGGCCCGCCGCCTCCCCGGCCGGGCGGTCTGCCCGGCGTGCGGGGTGGCCACCACCGATCCGTGGCCGACCGACGCGGCCCTCGCCGCGGCCTACGGCGGCGCCTACCGCCCCCCAGAGGGCCGCTTCAGCGGACCGGGGGACCGCCTGCTGGGGCTCACCCGGGCCGGGATCGCCCGGCGCCTCGACCGGATCGCCCCGCCCGGTCGCGTGCTCGACGTCGGCGCCGGGACGGGCGGGCTCGTCGCCGCCCTGCGCCACCGGGGCCGCGAGGCGATCGGCCTGGAGCGGGAGGCGCGGGGCGAGCTGATCCGCGACACGCCGCTCGCCGAGCTCGACGGCGCCTGGGCGGGAATCGTCTTCTGGCACTCGCTCGAGCACCTGGCCGCTCCCGGGGCCGACCTCGACCGGGCGATCGAGCTGCTCGCCCCGGGGGGCGTGCTCGTCGTCGCCGTCCCCAACGCGGCCAGCCTCCAGGCCCGGGTGTTCGGCGATCGCTGGCTCGCCCTCGACCTCCCCCGCCACCTCACCCACACCCCGGCCCCCGCCCTGATCGCCCGCCTGCGCGAGCGCGGTCTCCGAGTCGAGCGGGTCAGCCACTGGCGGGGCGGCCAGGTCGTCTTCGGCTGGCTCCACGGCCTCGTCGACCTGGCCCCCGGCCACCCGAGCCTCTACGACGCGATCCGCCGCCCGGCCGCCCGCTGGCAGGAGCAGGGCGACCGCCGGCGGACGGCGATCCTGGCCGCCGGGCTCGGGCTCGCCCCCGTCGCCGCACTCGCCGCGGCGCTCGAGATCGGCCTGCGCCGCGGCGGGACCGTCTACGTCGAGGCGCGCCGACCGGGCCGGGAGCGCCAGCGCAGCTGATCGGGCTGGGCGACCGCGTCAGGCCAGGCCGTTGGCCTTCAGGAAGGTCGCCGCCACGGTCGCCGGGTCGCGCTTGTCGAGGTCGACGGCCGCGTTCATGCTCCGAATCGCGGGCAGGGTCAGCTTCGAGCTGACCGCGTTGAGGGTCTGGGCGAAGGCGGGCCCCTCGGCTTGGAGCACCTTCCGACTGACCACCGGCGCGGCGTTCTGGAAGCCGAAGATGTGCCTGTCGTCGGTCAGGAGGGTCAGCTTGGTCTGGGTCAGCTGGGCGTCGGTGCTGAACACGTCGGCCGAGTTCGTGGTGCCGCCCTCGAGCGCCCGATACTGGAGCCCGATGGCCAGCGGGACGAACTTCAGCTTGGTCAAGCCGTAGACCTTGCGCAGGCCGGCCACGCCCTGGAGGCGGTTGAGGTTCTCCGGCGTATCGGCGTAGGTGAAGCTGCCGACCTTGGCCAGGTCGCCGATCGACTTCAGGTTGTGCTTCTGCGCGTAGGCCGGGAGGACGGCGACGACGTTGGTGTCGTAGAACGGGGTCGCGTCCAGCAGCGTGAACCCCCGGCCCGCCTCGAAGGCCTTGGCCGCCTGATAGGTGGCGGCCGCCGACTGCGGCGGGTTGTTGCGCCCGGCGACCGCCGAGAGGATCGTCCCGAGGTACTCGGGATACATCTGGATCTGCCCGCTGGTGAGCGCCTTGTCGATGATCTCGGAGCTTCCGACGCCGCTCTTGAGCGTGACGTTGTAGCCCTTCGCCTTCAGCGCCTGGGCGTAGAGCTGGCCGAGGATGTACTCCTCGGTGAAGTTCTTGTCGCCGATCGTCACCGCTGGCTTGCCGCTCCCCGGCAAGCTCGCCCCGGTGGCCGCACCCCCGGACCCGGACGTGGAGCTCGAGCTCGAGCTGCTCCCGCAGGCGGCGAGCGCCACCGCCGCGCAGAGCGTCGCCACCGTGGCACCGGTCTTCGACATGGCCCTCATCGGTCCCTCCTCATCCGCCGGACAACGACCGCACCGGCGCCGGCGCCGCCCGCGAACCGCCGGCGCCGACATCGAGTGCCCTTGCCTGCCGAGCCTAGCCTCAATCGGCACATGAGGTCCAGCCCGGGGCCGCCTGCCCCGCTCGGGGGCGCCTCGAGCGCCGCCCGGAGATCGGGTCGGCCCCGGAGACTCAAGCCGGCCGCTGCCGGCGCAGCTCGGCGAGCAGCAGCTTCGAGTGCATCGCCCCGATCAGCTCCCGCAGCGGCTCGGCCCCGGCGCTGATGATCTCGACCGCCCGGTCGGCGTCGACCTCGCCGGTCAGCCGGCCGAGCAGCGTCCGCACCTCCTTGGCCACGAGCGGCTCGAGCGCCTCCCGGTAGCGGAGGGTGTCGTAGACGGTGAAGCCGAGCGTCTCGTCGTAGCCGCTGGCCCGGAAGCGCCCGATCGCCTCGACCACCTTGACGTCGTCCGGGTCGTATCCGGCCGCCGACGGAGTGAGGACCCCGAGCTCGGCCAGCCGGTCGAGCGCCGCCTGGGGGACGTCGTAGCGGCGGCCGACCTCCGCCGCCGGGACCCGCTGCTGCTCCTGCGAGTGGCTGAGCGCCTTCTCGATGATCCGGTCCTCCAACTCGAGCAGGCCGGCCAGTCGCTCGGGATCCTCGGCCAGCATCCGCTTGATCAGCTTCAGCGGCATGAAGCGCTGCTCCTGGAGCCGCTTGATCAGGGTCAGGCGGTCGACGAACTCCGGCGCGTAGTAGGCCATGTTCCGGCTCGTGCGGACCGGCTCGGGCAGGAGGCCCTCGCGGAGGTAGTGCTTGATCGTCGGCGCGCTGACCCCCGAGCGCTCGACGAGCTCGGACATCTTCAGCAGCCCGTTCATCCGGCCACGGCCCCCGCCCGGCGCAGCGCGGCGATCTCCGCCTCCTCGTAGCCGGCCTCCCGCAGGACCGCCCCGGTGTGCTCGCCGAGCCCCGGCCCCGGACGCCGGCGGTGGTCGCCCGGCGTGCGCGAGAGCTTGACCGGGATCCCGAGCTGGCGGACCGGGCGCCCGGCGCCCGGCTGGTCGATCTCGACGAGCATCCCCCGCCGGGCGACGAGCTCCGAGGCGAGCGCCTCGTCGAGCTCGAGCACCGGCTCGACGCAGCAGTCGTGCTCGGCCCCGAACTCCTCCCACGCGCTCCGGGTCCGGCCGCGGAAGATCTCCTCGACCGCCCGGTGGGCGTCCGACCCGGGCCCGTCGAGCTGGTGGGGGATCAGGTCCGCCCGCTCGACCCCCCGGCACCAGGCGGCCCAGAACTTCGGCTCGAGCGCCCCGAGGGTGACCCACCCGTCCCGGCACGCGTACGGTCGGTAGCAGATCAAGCCGCCGGCCAGGGCGAGCCCTCCCCGCCGTGGCCGAGAGCCGTCCGCCAGGTAGTCGGCGGCCACCATGCTCAGCCAGGAAAGGGCTCCGTCAGCCATCGATACGTCGACCAGCTGGCCCTCACCGGAGCGCTCCCGCTCGCGCAGGGCGGCGAGGACGGCGAAGGCCGCGAGCAGGGCTCCGCCGCCGAGGTCGGCGATCTGCCCGGCCGCCGGCGTCGGCGGCCCGTCGGCCGGCCCGCTCAGGCCGAGCAGCCCGACCCGGCCGAGGTAGTTGAGGTCGTGACCGGCCCGATCGCGCAGCGGCCCGTCCTGGCCGTAGCCGGTGATCGCGCAGTAGACGAGCCGCGGGTTCGCCTCGCGCAGGCGGTCGGAGCCGACCCCGAGCCGGTCGAGCACGCCCGGGCGGAAGGACTCGAGCAGGACGTCGTGCTCGCCGGCCAGGCGCACGAGGATCTCGCGCCCGGCCGCCGTGCGCAGGTCGATGCAGATCGAGCGCTTGTTGCGGTTGAGCGCGAGGAAGGCCGCCGACCCGGCGCCGTCACAGAAGGGCGGCCAGTCCCGGAGCCCGTCGCCCCCGCGCGGGTCCTCGACCTTCAGCACCTCGGCCCCGAAGTCGGCCAGGAGCAGCGAGCAGAAGCCGCCGGGCAGGAGGCGGGTCAGGTCGAGGACCCGCACGCCGGCCAGCGGCCCGGGGCTCAGCTGCCCTTCCACTCGGGCTCCCGCCGGTCGAAGAAGGCACTGATCCCCTCGCGCAGGTCGTCGGTCGACCGGGCGATGGTCAGCTGCGCCCGGAGGTAGTCGAGCGCGTCGGCCAGGGCCATGTCCATCTGGCGGTGGATCGCGTCCTTGCCGAGGCGCATGATCGCCGGGGAGGCGCCGGCCAGGCGCCCGGCCCAGTCGGCCACCGCCGCGGTCAGATCCTCCGGGGGGACGACCCGGTTGACGATCCCGGCGGCGCGGGCCTCCTCGGCCGACCAGCCCCGGCCGAGGAGGAGCAGCTCGCTCGCCTGCTTGCGGGGGACGTTGCGGTAGAGGAGCGCCATGACCATGAACGGGAAGGCGCCGACGCCGATCTCCGGGGTGGCGAAGGTGGCGGCCGTGCTCGCGACCACCAGGTCGCAGGCCAGGACGAGGCCGACCGCCCCGCCGAGCACGGCCCCGTCGACCGCGCAGACGGTCGGCTTGCCGAGCGTCCCGATCAGCTCGAAGAGGCGGACGAAGGCGGCCGCGTCGTCGTGGCGCTCGACGAGGGGGCGGCCGTCGGCGAACTCGCCGAGGTCGGCCCCGGCCGAGAAGACGGTCGGGTGGGTCGAGGCGAGGACCACGCAGCGGACGGCCGGGTCCTCGCCGGCCCTCCGGAAGGCGCCGATCAGGGCGTCGAGCAGCTCCACCGAGAGGGCGTTCCGCCTGGCCGGACGGTTCAGGCGGAGCGTGGCGATGCCGGGCCCGGCCACCTCGTAGAGGACCTTCGGGTCGCCCATGACCCGGATCATCCTACCTAAAAGTGAGAAGTACTACTGTTTACTTCCCAGGCAACCCGCGCTACGGTCCGTCGGAGCGCCCGAGAAGGAGCAGGATGGCCACCGCAGAGCTTTCCCTCAAGCCGGACTACGCGACCCCGGCCCGGCACTTCGTCTTCAACGACGAGCACGACCAGCTGCGCGAGTCGATCCGCCGCTTCGTCGCCCGGGAGCTCGCCCCCCACGCCGAGGAGTGGGAGGAGACGACGTTCCCCGACTCGGTCTTCCGCCGGATGGGCGAGCTCGGCTTCCTCGGACTGTCGATGCCCGAGGAGTACGGCGGCCAGGGGGGCGACTACTACTGCAACCTGGTCCTCGCCGAGGAGATGGCCGGGGCCGACTCGGCCGGGACGGCGATGGGCGTGGCCGTCCACACCGACATGGCGATGCCGCCGATCGAGCGCTTCGGGACCGAGGAGCAGAAGCGGGAGTGGCTGGCCCCGGCGATCCGGGGGGAGAAGATCCTCTGCCTGGGGATCACCGAGCCGGACGCCGGATCCGACGTCGCGGCGATCAAGACCCGGGCCGTCCGCGACGGCGACGACTTCGTCATCAACGGCTCGAAGACCTACATCACCAACGGTCACCGAGCCGACGTGATCATCCTCCTGACCCGGACCGACCCGGCCGGCGGCCACGACGGGATGACCCTCTTCCTCGTCCCCCTCGACGCCCCGGGGGTGACCCGGGAGCGCCGGCTGGTCAAGCTCGGGATGCACGCATCCGACACGGCCCTGCTCAGCTTCCAGGACGTCCGGGTCCCGGCGAGCGCGATCCTCGGCCAGCCGGGCAAGGGCTTCCACGCGATCATGTGGGAGCTCCAGGGCGAGCGGCTGATCGCCGCCGCCGGGTGCGTGGCGGCCGCCCAGCGGTGCTTCGAGCGGACGCTCGCCTACGCCAAGGAGCGCCGGGCCTTCGGGCGGGAGATCGGCCACCTCCAGGCGACCCGGCACAAGTTCGCCGAGATGGCGACGAAGATCGAGACGGCCCGCCAGGTCGTCTACGCGACGGCCTGGCGCTTCGCCCGGGGCGACTACCCGGTCCGGGAGATCTCGATGGCCAAGCTCCACGCATCGCGGACGGCGGTCGAGGTCGCCGACGTGTGCATCCAGATCCACGGAGGGGCCGGCTACATGCGCGAGTACGGGATCGAGCGGGTCTGGCGCGACATGCGCCTGCACCGGATCGGAGCGGGAACCGACGAGATCATGCTCGAGGTGATCGGGCGCAGCTACGGGCTTTGACGTAGAGCTCGACCAGATCTGGATCTCGCGGGCGACGCAACCGGCGCCGGGGCGCCGGCGGGGCACACCGCGCAGACCGCGCCGGTGCGACAACGAACGACAAGGAGGCTGAATGGGAGTTCTCGACGAGAAGGTGGCGATCGTGACGGGGTCGGCCCGGGGGATCGGCCGGGCGACGGCGGAGCTCCTGGCCGAGCACGGGGCGAAGATCCTCATCAACGACCTCGACGGCGACGTCGCCGCCGAGGCGGCCCGGGAGATCGGCGGGGAGACCGCCGTCTTCGCCGGCGACCTGACCCGGCCGGGCGTGCCCGACGACCTCGTGGGACGGGCGATCGACGCGTTCGGGCGGATCGACATCATCGTCAACAACGCCGGCTACACCCTCGACAAGCCGATCCACACGATGACCGACGACTGGTTCCAGAAGATGCTCGACATCCACGTCGTCGCCCCGTTCCGGGTGATCCGGGCCGCGGCGCCCCACCTGCGCGAGCCGGCCAAGGCCGAGCGGGCCGAGGGGCGTGAGGTGTTCCGCAAGATCGTCAACGTCTCGTCGGTCTCGGGGACGATGGGCAACGCCGGGCAGGCCAACTACGCGGCCGGGAAGGCGGCGGTGGTCGGGATGACCAAGACCCTGGCCAAGGAGTGGGGGCAGTTCAAGATCAACGTCAACGCGGTCGCCTTCGGCTACATCGAGACGCGCCTGACCGCGGCCAAGGAGGAGTCGAACACGATGGAGCTGGGCGGCGAGCAGATCCAGCTGGGGATTCCCGACCAGCTCCGCGGGATGGTGTCGATGCTGATCCCGCTCGGGCGCCCGGGGACCCCGCAGGAGGCGGCCGGGGGCGTCTTCTTCCTCTGCTCGCCCTGGTCGAACTACGTCCACGGCCAGGTGCTCAACGTCACCGGTGGCCAGTTCACCGGCATGACGACCTAACCGAGGGGGATCCCGAGCAGGGTGGCGAGCGGGGGCCCGGTCGGCTGGGGCGTCAGCTCGGTGACGTAGGCCTCGGCCGGGCCGAGCGCCGTCGTCCACAGGCTGACGTGGGTGCGCGGCGCCTGGGGCCGCGGGCAGCGGCTGGGCTCGCTGCCCTGGCTCGTGTGGCCGGGCTCGTAGCCCCGGTCGCGGGAGGCGACGCCGCCGAGGCGCAGGAGGACCTGCCCGGGAGCCGCCGACCCCGGCGCGCCGAGGACGAGGCGCTGGTCGCAGTAGGTGGCCCGCTCGTAGAGCAGCCGGTCGCCGGCGAGGCTCGGGTTGAGCAGCTGGCTCGAGCGCGACGAGCGGAGGACCCGCTGGCCGCGGGACGGGAGGTCGATCTCGAGGATCCGGCTCCGGCGGGCGTCGTTGACCGCCACGACGACCCGGTCGCCGTCGATCGCCGGCCGGCCGAGGTCGGTCCCGGACGGCTCGGCGGCGACCAGGGTCGCCGGTCCGAGGGCCGGGAGCGGCAGGGCGAAGAGGAGCCCCCGGCCGGTGGCGTCGCTCGCCCGGGCGACCAGCCAGTCGGCCGAGACGGCGAGCTGCTGGACGCCGGGCAGGGTGACGCTCCCCACCCGCGTCCCCCCGGCGCTCACGCTGACCTCCGCCCCGGTGTGGAAGGCGAGGTTCGGGCCGCCGAGGGCCGGGTCGGCCCCGTCGAGCGCCCGCGGGCCCCCGGCCCCCTCGAGCATCCCGGGGCCGCCGGGCGCGGCCCAGGCGAGGTCTCCCCCGCTGACCGTCGGATCGGTCGCCGCCCCGGCGAGCGGGACCGGCGTGGCGGCGGCCAGCGCGCTCCCCGCCCCGGCGAGCGGGACCGGCGTGGCGGCGGCCAGCGCGCTCCCCGCCCCGGCCCCGGCGCCGAGGGCGGCGGCGCAGAGCAGGAGCAGGAGCCCGTCGACCCGGCGCAGGCCGCGCAGGACGGCCGGGCGCTCGGCCATCAGCTCGGCGTAGCGGACCCCCCGGGCGCCGTCGATCCACGGCGCCAGGGCGACGATCGGGAGGGCCCGACCGGCCCCGAAGGCGAGCCCGACGGCCAGGCCGGCGGACGGGTCGCCGAGGGCGACGCACAGGCCGGCGAGGGCCCAGACGGCCAGGGTGAGGACGAAGGTCGTGAAGCCGAGCCCGAGGAGCACGCCGTAGAGGCCGCCGGCGACGGGCAGGGGCATGACCCGCCGCCAGCGCTCGGGCACCTGGCGGCGGACCTGGGGCACGACGCGCACGCCCCGGGCCTCGCCGAGGGCCGCGGCCGCGGCGATCGCCACGGCCACCGCCGTCGCCGAGCGCGACCCCCCGCCCCCGAGCGCCCGGCCGAGGAGGGACAGGACGGTGAAGGTGACCGCCCCGCCGGCCAGGGCCCCGACCGCGAAGGCGGCGCAGGCGGCGGCCGTCGTCCGGCGCCCGCCGGTGTGCCCGGTCGGCCCGAGCGTGCCGAGCATCGAGAAGCCGCACGGCGACCAGGTCCCGGTCAGGCCGGCGGCCAGCGCGGTGGCGGCGAGCAGGACGGTGGCTAGCACTTGACCCCGGTGTCGTAGTAGTAGGTGCAGAACACCGTGCGCCCGGCGTAGCAGTAGCCGGTCAGGGCGGCGTCGCCGTTGATCCGCCGCGCCGAGTAGGCGCAGCAGTCGAGCAGGCGCCGGACGTGGCCGCCGCAGCACCGGTACCACGACCCGTCGACGTGGGTCGGGAAGCCGAAGCGGTCGGGGATCGCGTCGAGGCAGATCCGGTTGCGCGGAGCCGGCGGCAGGGGCCGCCCCTCGGCGTCGAGCAGCACCTGACCGGCCGCGTCGACCGCGTGCCCGGCGGCGTCGACCGGCCGGCCGAGGTCGTCGACCGGATGGCCGTCGATCGCCCGCAGCGGCCTCCCCCGGGCGTCGACCCGCGGCAGTCCGGTCGGGTGCGGGCACGAGGCCGTCGTGTAGATGTGCCCGCAGAAGTGGAACGCCTCGGCCGGGTCGGGTCGGGTCAGCCGGGATCCGCCGGCGGCGGCGAGCACCGCCGCGCCGACCCGGGCGACGAACCCCCGCCGCGAGGTCGCCCGGGCGACCGCGAGCCCCGGCCCGCGCGGGCCGCCGGCCTCAGCCCGCGGCATGGGTGAGGGCCGCCCGCCGCTCGGCCGTCGCGAGCATGCCCTCGAGCTGGCCGCCGGTGTTGAAGGCCCCCTTGGCGAGGACGGTCCCTTCCGGACCGAGGACGACGGCGTACGGGCTCCCCGGGATCTCGAGCGCCCGCCAGACGTCGGCGTCGAGCGCCTCGTCGAAGCTCGCCATGGCCACGAACGGGTCGCCGGCCAGCCAGGCCACGGCCGGCTCGAGCGCCCGGCAGAGGGGACAGCCGGCGGAGGAGAACACGGCCACGGCGAGCCGGGCGTCCCCGTCGAGGGCGAAGCGCTCGATCAGGGAGACCGGGCGCCCGAGCGGCGGCCCCTCGTCGGCCAGCTCGAGCGCGAGCTGCGGGCCGAGGCGCAGGCGCAGCTCGCCGACCTCCCGGGCCAGCCCGAGCAGGACCACGCCCAGGGCGAGGAGACCGGCCAGCGCGAGGCCGAGACCGGCGGCGAGCCACGTCGAGCCGGGGACGGGCCCGTCCGGGACCGACGGGAGTCCGGCGAAGACGGCGGCGAGCAGGGCGTCGCCGCCGACGAGCCGGCGGGTGATCGTCGTGCGCGCTCCGAAGCACGGGCACGGGGCTCCCCCGCGCCCGCGACGGAGGGCCACCGCGGCCGCCACGGCGAAGAGCGCCATCGTCGCGGCGGCGGCGTAGGCGGCGACCGGCCGGCCGAGCCCCACCCCGACCCCGAGGGCCAGCTCCGCGGCGATCAGCCCCGCGAGCCCGGCGGTCCGCGTCCGGGGCGAGCCGAGGCCGAAGCCGGCCAGGGCCGCGGCGCTCCGGCCCGGGCGCAGCAGCTTGGCCCCCGCGGCGGACACGAGCAGGCCGGCGAGGAGCAGGCCGAGCGCCGCCTGGAGGCTCACGGTCAGGGGGCCTTCGCCAGGTAGCTCCGGCCCGCGCTGAGCACGATGTTCCGGCGCCGGCGGAGGTCGGTGACGACCACCACCCCCCGCTGGACCAGGGTCAACGTCCCGTCACACCGGTCGACCGTCGACCAGATCGTCCCGCGCACGGTCGCCGAGCTGAACCGTCCGCGGGTGGCGAAGCGCCCCCGGGCCCGGGCGCGAAGCAGGGTGAGGACCGCCTTGGGCAACGCCCGCCCGGCCGCCGTCCGGGCCTTGCCGATCGGCGGGCAGGCCCTGGTCGCGCTGGCCGGCGTGACCAGGGCGAGCGTGGTCAGGCCGCGCTCCCGGCGGTTCTGGAGGACCCGGAACAACCCGCCGCCGAAGTTCCCCGACTGGACCCGGCCCCGGCCGGCGACGGCCGTCGTGAGTCGGGCGACCCCGCCCGAGGTGTCGAAGATCGTCCCGACCGGGAGCTGGCGCGCCTCGGTCAGGGGGATGAACCCGACGCCCTTGACCGCGCTGGCCCCCGCCTGGGCGACATGCCCCCGCCCGGGGATGAGGATGCGGACGGTGCCGTCGATCGGCACGGCGTTGAACGACTTGCCGAGGACCGGTGGGGGCGGGGGCGGGTCCCTCGGCGTCCGGAAGATCGCATCGACGCCGACGGCGACCCCGGCCCGGTTGGTGGCCACCGGCCGGAGGTGGAAGGTGCTGTTGGGGACGAGGCCGGTCACCCGGATGGTCACCGTGTGGTTGGCCTGGTCGGAGCCGACCGGCTGCTCGGCGGTGCGCGCGTCGTAGCTGACGGCGGCCGCTGATGCCGTGCCTGCGGCGCCGGCGAACCCGTAGTCGAAGTGGATCGTGGTCGGGAGCCCGTGCGGGTCGATCGTCGAGCTGAAGTCGGCGCTCGTGCTGCTCAGCACCTTCGCCGTCCCGCTCAGCGGGCTCGGACCGAGGGGGCCGGGCGGCCCGCTCGGCGGGCCCGCCGGTGGCCCGGGGGGCGGGGTGGGCGGCGGGGACGGTGGCGGCGGCGCGGGCGGCGACGGGGACGGCGGCGGCGGGCTCCCCCCGCCGGCCGACACGCTGATCGGCGGCTTGACCACGACGGCCTCGGCCGGATCGGAGCAGGACGTGGAATCCGGGGCGTAGAACCCGTCGCCGCCGTAGGTGGCGACGACGCGGTAGGTTCCCGCCGCCTTCGGGCGGAAGGCGGCTGAGGTGGCCGTCGTCCCGTCCGGGCTCACCCGAGCGGCCGACGTGAACACCGGACTCGCGTCGCACGCCGGGTCGGACGGCCCGTAGACGGCGAAGGTCACCGTCCCGGTCGGCGCCGGCGGCGTCCCGTCGTAGTCGACGGCCGGAGCGAGCGTGGCCGTGTCGTGGAAGCTCGAGCCCACCCGGGTCGACGGGGGCGTGACCTGGGTGGTGAAGGCCCCGAGGGAGAACTCGCCGCCGCCGCCGCCGGACTGGGCCCGGGCCGCCGGGACGCAGAGCGCGAGGGCGAACGCGCCCACGAGCAGGCGCCGGACCCGCCGGGGCACCCGGGTCCGGTTTCTGAGGTCTGGGGCCATCGCGCTGTCTCCTCGGTGCCGGCGGTGGGCAGTCCCGTCCGCCTCCAAGCTCCGCACGTTACGGGACGGGCCAGACGGCTTACGGGGCCTTGGCCAGGTAGGCACGCCCGGCCCGCAGCACGATCTGGCGCTTGCGGCGCAGGTCGCTCACCACGACCACGCCCCGCTTGACCGCGGTCAGCGTCCCGTCGCAGCGGTCGCTCGTCGTCCACACGGTGCCGCGCACCGTGGCCGAGCTGTACTTGCCCCGGGTCTTGAACTTCCCCTTCGCCGTGGCGCGGAGGAGGTTGAGCACGGTCTTGGGCAGAGCTCGCCGGGCCGCCGTCTGGGCCTTGCCGACCGGGGCGGCGCACCGGGCGGCCGCGCTCTTCCCCTCGACCAGATCGAGCTCGGTCAGCCCCTTCTGGCGGCGGTCCTGGAGGAGCTTGAACACCCCGGCCGAGAAGTCGCCCGACTGGATCGTCCCCTTGACGGCGGTGGCGCTGGTCAGCCGGGCGACCCCGCCCGAGGTGTCGAAGATCGTCCCGACCGGGAGCTGTCGCGCCTCGGTCAGGGGGATGAAGCCGACGCCCTTGACCGCGCTCGCGTGCGCCCCGGCCGAGGAGATGTGGCCCTGACCGGGGAGGAGGACGAGGACCGTGCCGCTGACCGGCGTCGCGTTCACCGACTTGCCGAGGACCGGCGGGGGCGGCGGCGGGTCGGTCGCCGTCTTGAACGTCGTGTCGGTGCCCGGGGTGACCCCGGACGGGTTGGTGGCCACCGCCCGGACGTGGTAGGTGCTGTTCGGGAGCAGGCTGGCCACCGTCGCCGTGACCGTGTGGTCGGCGAAGTCGGACCCGACCGCCTGCTCCGGCGTCCGGGCGTCGTAGGTGACCGCCGCGACCGTCGCCCCCCCGCCGGCCGCCGTGTACTCGAAGTGCATGGTGGTGGGGAGCCCCTGCGGGTTGATCGTCGCCGTGAACTCGGCGCTCGAGCTGCTGATCACCTTCGGCGCCCCGGTCTCCGACTTCGGCGGCGCCGGGCCGGTCGACGGGCCGCCGCCGGTGGTGCCCCCGCCCGAAGGCGATCCCGACCCGCCGGACCCCGGGGCGGCGGCGTAGGCGTACTGGTCGGCCGCGCCGGTCGCGCTCGTCCCGCCCGGCGTGGTCACGGTCACGTCGACGGTGCCCGACCCGGCCGGCGCGGTCGCGGTGATCTGCGTGGGCCCGTCGACCGTGAACGCGGCGGCCGGCGTCCCCCCGAACGAGACCGCGGTCGCCCCGAGGAGGCTGGTCCCGGCGATCGTCACCGTGGTCCCCCCGGCCGCCGGACCCGAGGCCGGCGTCAGGCCGGCGACCGCCGGCGCGGGCGGCGCGGCGACGTAGGCGTAGCGGTCGGCCGCGGTCGGCGCGCTCGTCCCGCCGAGCGGGGTCGTCACCGTCACGTCGACCGTGCCGCTCCCCGGCGGGGCCACGGTGGTCAACAGGGTCCCGGCGTCGTTGACGCCGGCCACGCCGACCGCCATCCCATCGAAGCTGACCGAGGTGGCCCCGCTCAGGCCGCTCCCGGACACCACGACGCCGTTGCCGCCGCCCACCGGCCCGGACGCCGGGGTCACCCCGGTGACGACCGGCGGCGAGGCGGAGAGGTAGGTGTAGCGACCGGCCGGGGCGGCCCCGCTCGGGGTGACGACCGTGACGGCGACCGTCCCGGTCCCGGGGGGCGAAGTCGCCGTGATCTGCGTGCCCGCCGGGTTGACGCTCAAGCCGGTGGCGGCGATCGACCCGAAGGAGACCGCCGTCGCCCCGGAAAGGTTGCTCCCCGTGATCGTCACCGCGGTGCCGCCGGCCTCCGGGCCCGACCGGGGCGCGAGCCCGGTCACCGTCGGCGGCGGGAGGTTCACCACGACGGCCTCCGCCGGATCGGCGCAGCTCGACGCGGAGGCGTTGTAGCTCGCGTCCCCGCCGTAGGTCGCGATGACCCGGTAGGTCCCGGCGCTCGCCGGCGTGAAGTCCGTCGAGCTCGCCGTGGCCCCGGCCGCGGTCGACGCCGTGAACGCCGGCTCGCTCGAGCAGCTCGGGTCGCCCGGCCCGTAGACGTCGAAGGTCACGGTCCCGGTCGGCGCCGGCGCCCCGGCCGGAGCCGGGCCGAGGGCCGCCGTGTCGTGGAAGGACGCGCCCAGGGTGATCGTCGCCGGGGCGACCTGGGTGGAGATGGCCAGGGTCGCCCGGGTGACGGCGACCGCCTCCGTCGGATCGGCGCAGGACGACGAGGAGCCGGCGTAGTTCGCGTCCCCGCCGTAGGCGGCGATGACCCGGTAGGTCCCGGCGCTGGTCGGGGTGAACGGGCCCGAGATCGCCGCGGTCCCGGCGGCGTTGACCGGGCTCGTCGAGGTGAGCACGGGCGCGGCCGCGCACGTCGGGTCACCCGGGCCGTAGACGTCGAACCTGACCGTGCCGGTCGGGGCGACCGCGCCGGCCGGGGCCGGGCCGAGGGTCGCGGCGTCCTGGAAGGAGGCGCCGAGGGTGATCGACGACGGGGCGACGGCGGTGGCGATCGGCAGCGGCGCCCGGCCGACGACCACCGCCTCCGCCGGGTCCGCGCAGGCGGTGGAGGTCGCGGCGTAGCTGGCATCGCCCGAGTAGGTCGCGATCACCCGATACGTGCCGGCGACCGACGGGGTGAAGCCGGCCGAGTTCGTCGGGGCGCCCGTGGGGTCGACGGGGACGGTCGAGGAGAGGACGGGCGCCCCCGCGCACGTCGGGTTGGCCGGCCCGTAGACGTCGAACCTCACCGTACCCGACGGCGGCGGCGCTCCCGGCGGGACCCCGCCGAGGGTCGCCGTGTCGTGGAACGACCCGCCCAGCGTGATCGGGGAAGCCGAGACCGCGGTGGTGAGCGCCGGGGTCACCCGGCTGACCTGGACCACCTCGCTCGGATCCCCGCAGGCGGTCGCCGCCGGCACGTAGTTCGCGTCGCCGGCGTAGCGGGCGACGACGCGGTAGGTCCCGCTGGTGGTCGGCGTGAACGCGGCCGAGATCGCCGTGGTTCCCGACGCATCGAGCGGGTTGGTCGAGGTGAAGGCCGCCGGGCCGGCGCAGGTCGCGTCGCCCGGGGCGTAGACGGTGAAGGTCACGGTTCCCGTCGGGTGGGGCGACCCGGCCGGCGGCGCGAGCCGCGCCGTGTCGGAGAAGGCGCCGCCGACCGACACCGCCGCCGGGGCGGCCGTGGAGGTGATCGCCGCGGTCGCCTGCCCGACGACCACCGCTTCGCCGGGGTCGCCGCACGCCGTCGACCCGGGAACGTAGTTCGCGTCGCCCGAGTAGGCGGCGATCACCCGATAGGTGCCGGGCGCGGACGGGGTGAAGGGGTCGGACGCCGCCGTGGTCCCGCTCGGGTCGAGCCCGACGGTCGAGGTGAACGCCGGCGTCCCGGTGCACGCCGCGGTCGAGAAGACCGTGAACGTCACGGCGCCGGTCGGTGCCGGGGCGCCCGCCGCGGGCGCCAGGGTCGCCGTGTCGTGAGAACGAGGAGCCGACGACGATCGTCGCGGCCGAGACGTGCGTCGTCAGCGTCGACGCGGCCCGGTTGACCACGACCGCCTCGGCCGGATCCCCGCAGGACGACGCCGACCCGGCGTAGTTCGCGTCGCCGGCGTAGGTCGCGATCACCCGGTAGGTCCCGGCGGCGGCCGGCGTGAAGTCGCTCGAGACCGCGGTCGTGCCCGCCGCGTTCAGCGGGTTGGTCGACGTGAAGGCCGGCGCCCCGGCGCACACCGGGTCGGCGAAGACGGCGAACGTCACGCTCCCGGTCGGCGGGGGCGCGCCGGCTGTCGGCGTCAAGGTCGCCGTGTCGTGGAACGAGGAGCCGAGGCCGGTCGCCGCCGGCGAGACCCGGGTCGAGATCGGCGCCGCCGCCATGTTCACCACTACGTTCTCCCCGGGGTCGCCGCACCCGGTGGCGACCCCGTTGTAGTTGGCGTCGCCCGGGTAGGTCGCGATCGCGTGGTAGGTCCCGGCCGCCGGCGGGGTGAAGTCACCCGAGACGGCCGCGGTGCCGGCCGCGTCGAGCGGGTCGGTCGAGGTGAAGGCCGGCGTCCCGGTGCATGCCGCCGTCGAGAAGACCGTGAACGTCACGGCGCCGGTCGGTGCCGGGGCGCCCGCCGGGGGCGCCAGGGTCGCCGTGTCGTGGAACGCCTGGCCCAGGGCGATCGGGCTCGCCGAGACCGCGCTGGTGATCACCGCCGTCGACATCCCGACGGTCACCATCTCGGTCGGGTCGCCGCACGCGGTCGTCGACGGAGCGAAGCGGGCGTCGCCGCTGTAGCTGGCGATGACCCGGTAGATGCCCGGGGACGGAGGGGCCAGGGAGCCCGAGTCCACGGTCGACCCGTCGAGGTTCCGCATCGGGTCGAGGACGGGCTCCGACGTGCAGGTCGGGTCGTCGGGGCCGTAGACGCTGAAGGTCACCGTGCCCGTCGGCGAGAAGTTGCTGCCGGGCGCCGTCACGGTCGCCGTGTCGTCGAAGGACCCGCCGGGGTCGATCGCGGCCGCCGAGACCTGGGTGGTGATCGTCGGCCCGGCCATCCGCACGTTGACCGTCTCGGCCCCGCAGCCGGTCGAGGCGGGCGCGTAGTTCCCGTCGCCGGAGTAGCTGGCGACGATCGTGTAGACGCCCGGGCTCGACGGGATCAGCGGGTCGGAGACCGCGGTGCCCGAGGCGTCGACCGAGGTGGTCGAGCTGAGCGCCGGCGTCGTGTCGCAGCCGGTGTTGTCGTTCGGCCCGTACACGTCGAAGGTCACCGTCCCGGTCGGCGGCGTCGCGCCGGGCGGCACGGGGGCGAGCGTCGCGGTATCGGTGAACGCGTCGCCCAGCGTGATCGGATCCTGCGAGACCTGGGTGGTCAGCGGCGGGGTCGCCTGGGCGACGGAGATCGTCTCCGCCGAGTCGAAGCAGTTCGAGGTGGTCGGGGCGTAGGTCGAGTCGCCGCTGTAGTGGGCGACGACCTGGTAGCTGCCGGCGTCGGTCCCGGTGAACGGGGATGAGGTCGCCGTCCCGGAGGTCAGGGTCTGGGTGTCGGTGAACATCGGCGGGCCCGTGCATTCCGAGCCGCTGTTCGGGCCGAAGACGTCGAAGGTCACGGTTCCCGTCGGCGTCGGTCCGTCGTAGGTGACCGAGGCGGTGTCGGTGAAGGTGTCGCCCAGGGCGAGCGGTCCGGTCTGATCGATGGCCGTCGTGATCGTCGGCTCCGGGAGGTAGGTGAACTGGTCGGCCGGCGGGTTCGGCGGGCTCGTCCCCGCCGGGGTCGTGACCACCACGTCGACCGATCCCGAGCCCGGCGGCGAGCGGGCGGTGATCTGGGTCGAGCTGTCGACGGTGAACGAGGGCGCGACCATGTCGCCGAAGTTGACCGTGGTCGCCCCGGTGAAGTCGGCTCCGGTGATCGTCACGCTCGTGCCGCCGTTGACCGTGCCCGTCGACGGGCTGACGCCGGTCACCGTCGGCGCCACGGGCGGCGCGGCGGCGCAGATCGCGGTCACCGTCGTCTGGCGGTCGTTGGTCGGGGAGACGTTGCTGACCTGCGAGCTCCACTCGTGGTCGCTGAGGGCGCCGTTCGCGTCGGTCGGCTCCGAGGAGAACACGGAAACGTCGTCGGGGGTCTCGACGTCGAAGCCGCCGCCCAGCACCTTGCCGCCCTGTCCGCAAACGGCGCCCACCACGGAGAACGTCGCGTGGGTGACGACGACGCGGTTCGCCGGCTCGGAGTAGCCGGACAGGGCCGCCGCGTCCAGGCAGACGGCCGTCGCGGTGACCGGCTGGGCGGCCGACGGGTCGTCGTTGCGCACGAGCGCCGTCCACTGCACCGGGCTGATGTTCGCTCCGGCGGTCGGCTCGGACCCGAAGACCTTCACCAGGTCCGGCGACGAGACGTGGAAGCCGCCCCCGACCACCTCCTGGCCGCTCGGGCAGGCGGCCACGACGAGCTGGATCCCGGTGTCCGCGCCGACGTTCACGGTCTTGCGCGTCTGGGCGTAGCCGCCGGGCGGCCCGGCTACGCAGACCGCCGTCACGGTGATCCGCTCGTCGAACGAGCCGTCGTTGCGCACGAGCACGGTCCAGCTGTGATCGCTCGCGCCGCCGAGGCCGTCGGCGGGCTCCGACGAGTAGACCTTCAGATCGGCGTCGATGTGGAAGCCACCGCCGAGGACCACCTTGCCCGCGGTGCAGGAGGCGGTGACGGTGGCGGCGACGCCGTCGGGCGCAACGGTCGCCCGGGTGGTCTGGATCTCGTAGCCGGCGAGGGGGTCCGCCCGGGCGACGCCGCCGAGCGCGACGAGCCAGATGACCAAGCACCCGAGCAGGGCCGTCCGCAGACCACCCGGGCGCCGATCAGGCGCCCCTGCGCCGTCCCGCCTCCGGTTCTGACCCCGCCTCAAACGTTGCCCCCCTGCGAGCCTCCTGACGAGATCGAGACTCTACTTACGCGGAAATCAATAGGCAAGCGGGAGCCGTGGGGTCAGCGCGCGCCGGGGCTGGCCGAGGCCAGCGGGCAAGCGGGAGCCGTCGGCTCAGCGCGCGCTGAGGCTGGCCGAGGCCCGCCGGCAAGCGGGAGCCGCCGGTCAGCGCTCGCTGAGGCTGGCCGAGGCCCGCCGGCGACGGCCGGCGCTTCGGGCGATGGCCACGTGCCCGTGCTCGTCGAGCTCCTCGTAGAGGCCGCGGATCGCCGCGAAGATCTCGTCGGCCACCTCCTGCTGGCGGGCCCGCGAGGCGCCCTCCTCGCGGTCGAAGCGGAGCGGATCGCCGTAGCGGACGCTGACCCGGGGAAAGGACAGCCGTCTCCAGTTGCGGATCCTGGCCGACCCGTGGATCGCGACGGGGACGACCGGGGCCCCCGACTCGAGGGCGAGGCGCCCGATCCCCGGCTTGGCCCGGTCCTGGAGCTCCCCGGTCCGCGAGCGGCCCCCCTCGCAGTACATGGCCACCACGCCGCCCCGGGCGAGGATCGTCTCGGCGGTGACGAACGCCTCCTCGTCGCGGGCGCCCCGGCGGACGGGGAAGACGCCGCCGTGGCTGTAGATCCACTTCATCGGCCCCGTGAAGAGCTGCGACTTGGCCATGAAGCGGACCTTTCGCCGGATGTAGCAGCCGAGCAGGAAGTGGTCCATGAACGAGAAGTGGTTCGGCGCGAGGATCGCGTGGCCCCGGGCCGGGACCTTCTCGGTCGCGATCGACCGGGTCCGCAGGAGGGTGTAGGCGTAGATCGAGGTCAGGATCCGGACGAGCTCGTACACCCAGTTCGGGTCGCGCGTGCGCGACCGGGCGTGGAACTCGTCGAAGAACTCCTTCGGTCGCGGGTCGCGGTAGACCTGCTCCTTCATCTGCGCCAGCGGCGGGCTCATCCGGGTATTCGTACGCCGCGCGCCGACGGAAGTTACCCGCCCCGGCTGCGCGTGCGCCCGAGCGCGTCGTACCAGCCGGCCAGGAGCGCGGCCCGCCGGTCGGGGTCCATCGCCGGCTCGTAGCGGGCGCGCTCGCGCCAGCCCGTCCGCACCCGGTCGAGCGTCCACAGCCCCGCCCCGACCCCGGCCAGCGAGGCGGCGCCGAGGGCGGTCGTCTCGGCGAGCTCGGGGACGACCACGGGCACGCCGAGCACGTCGGCCTGGAACTGCATCAGCCAGCCGTTGACGCTCGCCCCGCCGTCGGCCCGCAGCTCGGAGAGAACCGGGCCGCCGGTCGCCTCGATCGCCCGGATCGCGTCGACCGTCTGGTAGGCGATCGCCTCGAGGGTCGCCCGGGCGAGGTGGGCCCGACCGGTGCCCCGGGTCAGCCCGACGATCGTCCCCCGGGCGTGGGGATCCCAGTGGGGCGAGCCGAGGCCGGTCAGGGCCGGTACGAAGTAGACCCCGTCGTTGCTCGCGAGCGACCCGGCGAGACCCTCGGTCTCCGCCGCCTCGCCGATCAAGCCGAGACCGTCGCGCAGCCACTGGACGCCGGCGCCGGTGACGAAGATCGCCGCCTCGAGCGCGTAGACCAGCCGCTCGCCGATCCCCCAGGCGACGGTGGTCAGGAGACCCCGGGCCGGCGGCGGCGGCACGCTGCCGGCGTTGATGAGGACGAACGACCCGGTCCCGTAGGTGTTCTTGCCCATCCCGGGCTCGAGGCACGCCTGCCCGAAGAGCGCCGCCTGCTGGTCCCCGGCCACGCCGCAGACCGGCGCCACGTGGCCGTGGAGCGCCTCGGGTCGGGTCGCGCCGAACGAGCCGGCGCTCGGCCGGACCTCGGGCAGGGCCCGCTCGGGCACGCCGAACAGCTCGAGCAGCTCCCCGTCCCACGCCCCGCGGCCGATGTCGAAGAGGAGGGTCCGGGAGGCGTTCGACGGGTCGGTGGCCAGCTCGCCGGTCAGCTTGAAGACGACCCACGCGTCGATCGTCCCGAAGACGGCCCGCCCGTCCCGCACCCGGTCGCGGAGACCGTCGACGTGGGCCAGGAGCCATTCGACCTTGGTCGCCGAGAAGTAGGGGTCGAGGACGAGGCCGGTCCGAGCCCGCACGAGGTCCTCCCACCCGGCGGCCCGGAGCTCCTCGCACCGGTCGGCCGTCCGGCGGTCCTGCCAGACCAGGGCCGGGTGGAGCGGCTCGCCGGCGGCCGGATCCCAGACGACGACCGTCTCGCGCTGGTTGGTGATCCCGACCGCCTCGAGCTCGCCCCGGCGGACCCCGGCGCCGGCGAGCGCCTCCCCGGCCACCGCCTGGGTCACCGCCCAGATCTCGGCGGCGTCGTGCTCGACCCACCCGGGGCGGGGAAAGGACTGGGTGAACTCGCGGTAGCCCCGCCCGACGAGCTCGCCCTCGAGGTCGAAGACCAGGCACGTCGTCCCGCTCGTCCCCTGGTCGATGGCGAGGATCACGGGCGCGAGGATAGACGTCGACGCCCGGCCCGGGGGGCGGCGTGCCGGGCACGATCCCGGGAGGATGTCGGACGATGACGAGCGCCGTGCGCAACCTGGTCAACCTGAACGCCGTCGGCAAGGGCTACGCCAGCCGGACGGTGCTGGCGGCGGTCACGCTCGGCGTCTCGGCCGGCGAGCGGATCGGTGTGGTCGGCGGCAACGGCCAGGGCAAGTCGACCCTGCTGCGCCTGATCGCCGGCCTCGAGCCCCCGGACGCGGGCGTGCTCACGCGCAACCGCGCCCTGGAGGTCGCCCTGCTCGGGCAGGCGGACGACCTCGGCGAACGCGGGACCGTCCGCGACGCCCTGGCCGACGGTCGGCCGGAGCACGAGCGGGCGGCCGACGGGGTCCGGCGCGCCGTCCTCGAAGGGCTCCTCGGCGGCCTGGAGATGAGCCGCTTTCGCGACGGGCCCGACACGGCGATCGCCCGGCTCTCGGGGGGCGAGCGGCGGCGGATCGCGCTGTCCCGGCTCCTCCTGGCCGGCCCGGAGCTCCTGCTCATGGACGAGCCGACCAACCACCTGGATGTCGAGGCGATCGCCTGGCTGGCCGGCCACCTGGCCGCGCGGCCGGGGTCGATGCTGGTGGTGACCCACGACCGGTGGTTCCTCGACGCCGTCTGCACGGCGACCTGGGAGGTCTCGGAGGGCGTCGTACACCGGTACGACGGCGGCTACGCCGCCTACGTGCTGGCCCGGGCCGAGCGCGACCGCCAGGAGGCCGCGCAGTCGGATCGCCGGCGTCAGCTCGTGCGCAAGGAGCTCGCCTGGCTGCGCCGTGGTCCGCCCGCCCGGACCGCCAAGCCGAAGTTCAGGATCGAGGCCGCCAACGCCCTGATCGCCGACGAGCCGCCGGTCCGCGACCGCACCGAGCTGCTGCGCTTCGCCGGCGCGCGCCTCGGCGAGAAGGTCCTCGAGGCGGTCGAGGTCTCCCTCGCCTACGGGGGCCACGACGTCCTGCGGCGCTTGACCTGGCGGCTGGGCCCCGGCGACCGGGTCGCGCTGGTCGGGGTCAACGGCTCGGGCAAGACCAGCCTCCTGCGGCTGCTCGGCGCCGAGCAGGCGCCGAGCAGCGGCACGGTGGAGCGGGGGGCCACCGTCCGGCTCGCCCACCTCTCCCAGGACACGGCGGAGATCCCCGGCCGGCTGCGGGTCCTCGAATCGCTCGAGGCCGTCCGCCGGCACGCGGTGCTCAGCGACGGCCAGGAGATCACCGCCGGGATGCTCTGCGACCGCTTCGGCTTCCGGGGCGACCGGTCGCGCACGCTGGTGGCGGATCTCTCGGGCGGCGAGCGGCGCCGGCTCCAGCTCATGCGCCTGCTCATGGAGGGGCCCAACGTGCTCCTCCTCGACGAGCCGACCAACGATCTGGACATCGACACGTTGACCGCCCTCGAGGATCTGCTCGACGGCTGGCCCGGGACGCTGGTCGTGGTCAGCCACGACCGGTACTTCGTCGAACGGGTCTGCGACGACGTCTTCGCCCTCACCGCCGACGGCGCGATCCGCCATCTCCCCGGAGGAATCGACGAGTACGTCCGGGAGCGTGGCGCCGTCACCCCCGCGCCGCCAGCCGCCGCGTCCCCCCGGGCCGCCGCGGCGCCGGGCGCGCTGGTCCGGGCCGCGCGCAAGGAGGTCCGGCGCCTCGAACGGGCCCTGGAGCTGAGCGCAGAGCGCGAGTCGGCGGTCCGGGGCCGGATGGCGGCGAGCGCCACCGACCACGGGCGGCTCGGCGACCTGCAGGCCGAGCTCGATGACCTGCTCGCCGAGCGCGAGCGCCTCGAGGCGACCTGGCTCGACGCCGCCGTGGCGCTCGAGCCCTGGCCGCCGACGCCCTGACCGCCGCCCGCCGGCCGGGGGGTGGGACCCGGTCAGGCGCGGGCCATCCGCGCCGGCGGCGCCAGACGCGCGGGAGGGGCTCGACGGGGAGGGCGAGGAGGATCGGCCGAACGCCTCGTCGTCAGCCCGACGACCTACGCGAACCCGCCGGCCTCGAGCCAGGATCGCGCGGCCCGCCAGAGGGGGTTGCCCGGGTCGAGATGGCCGAGGTGGCCCTCGCCGGGCTCGACGTGGAGGGCCGCCTCGTCACCGGCCCGCCGGGCGGCCCGGACGAAGCGCCGGCTGAGTGCGACCGGGACGACCTCGTCGCGGCCGCCGTGCGTGAGCAGGGTGGGGACGCCTAGCGGCAGGCGCTCGCGCGGCGAGGCGGCGGCGTAGCGTTCGGGCACGGCGTCCGGCCCGCCGCCGAGGAGCTGGGCGACCGCCCGGTCGCAGACGCCGAGCCGGTGGGCGGCCCGCAGGTCGACGACCCCCGCCTGGACGACCAGGCGCCGCAGCGCCACGCCCGGCGCCGGCCGCGCCGCCGCCCAGGCGGCGAGCTGGCCGCCGGCCGAGTGCCCGACGGCGACCACCCGCCCGAGGTCGAGCTGGGCGGCCGCCGGGCCGGACAGGCTCCCGAGGTGGTCGATGCCGGCGGCGACATCCTCCAGGGTCATCGGATAGCCGCCGCCCGAGCCCCGGCCGAGCCGGCGGTACTCGAGGTTCCAGGTCGCCCAGCCGCGGCCGGCGAGATCGCCGGCCAGCGCGGCCATGAGCCCCGTGCCGTAGACCGAGCGCCAGCACCCGCCGTGGAGGAGCACGGCGACCGGGCCCCGGCGACCGGGGGTCGTCAGCTCCCCGTGCTGGGAGGGATCCGGGCCGTAGGCGTGGCGCTCCACGCGGCCGCAGGCTACGGAGCGCCGGTCGCGGGCGGGCGGTGCGGCCCGCCGGCGACCCTCGTGGTCCCGCCCCCGGCCGGCGCTCTACGCGGCCGCAGGCTACGGAGCGCCGGTCGCGGGCGGGCGGTCCGGCGTCGCCGGCGACCCGCCTGGTCCCGCCCCGGCCCCCCGGCCCCCGGCCGGCCGGCCGCGCGGCGGACGGCTTAGGCGACGAGCACGGCGGCGGCCCCGGAGTCGGGGACGGCCACGGCGTCGATCCAGACGTCGCCGTCGCGGACGGTCACCCGGTAGGCGTCGACCCGCATCGTCGGATCGCTGTGGCACCGGCCGCTGGCCAGGTCGAAGCGCCGGTCGTGGAGCGGGCAGATCACGCAGCCGTCGGCGACGATCCCGTCGGCCAGCGGGCCTCCCTTGTGGGGGCAGCGCTGGTCGAGGGCGAACCACCCGTGGCGGGTCTGGAAGACCGCGACCCGCCGCCCGTCGATCTCCACCGACCGGCCCTCGCCGACCGGGACGTCCTCGGCCCGGCACACCCGCCGGGTCATGCCGGCGGCCCGACGAGCTCGACGAACTGGCTCGGGTGGTACGGGTCGTCGCGCTCGAGCCACGGGTCCTGGACCGCGGCCTTGGCGATGGCCAGCCGCTCGCGCAGGGCCGCCCCCTCCTCCTCGCCGAGGACGATCTCCCGGACCCGCTCCAACCCGATCCGCGGGACGAAGGCGTACATCCGCTCCTTGTAGTCGGCGTTCTCCCGGTAGTACTGGAGGAAGGCGGTCGTCACCCGGAGCGCCTCGGCCGCCGTCGCGACCGTGCAGAGGATGTCGGCCTCCCGGACGGACGCCCCGGCCGCCCCGCCGATCCGCACCTGCCAGCCGCCCTCGACGGCGACGACGCCGATGTCCTTGACCGTCGCCTCGGCGCAGTTGCGCGGGCACCCGGACACCCCGCTCTTGACCTTGGCCGGCGTGTGCAGGCCCTCCCACGCCTTCTCCATCTCGACGCCGAGCTTGATCGAGTTGCCCACGCCGAAGCGGCAGAAGTCCGTGCCCACGCACGTCTTGACCGTCCGGATCGCCTTGGCGTACGCGTGGCCCGACGGCATGCCGAGGTCGCGCCAGATCGCCGGCAGGTCCTCCCGGCGGACGCCGAGCAGGTCGATCCGCTGGCCGCCGGTCACCTTGACCATCGGCACCTCGTACTTCTCGGCCGCGTCGGCGATCCGCCGGAGCTCCGACGGCGTCGTCACCCCGCCGTACATCCGCGGGACGACCGAGAACGTCCCGTCGTTCTGGATGTTGGCGTGGACCCGGTCGTTGATGAAGCGGGCGTCCCGCTCCTCCCGGTGGCGGTTCCCGTTGATCTCCGAGATCAGGTAGGCCAGGGCCGGCTTGCACGCCCCGCAGTCGTGTCCGGTCCCGCAGAGCTCGCCGACCTGGCTGACCGCGTCGAGGCCGTCCGCGCGGATCGTCCCCGCCAGCTCTTCGCGCGTCTGCTTGCGGCACGGGCAGAGGTAGGCCGGCTCGTTGGCCGCCTCCCCGCTGACCATGGTCACGATCTCGATCACCAGGTCCCGGCACGACCCGCAGCCGGTGCCCGCCCGGGTGGCCGCCATGACCTCGCGCGGCGTCGGCAGCCCGTCGTTGACCGCCTGGACGATCTCGCCCTTGCAGACGCCGTTGCAGTTGCACACCTGGGCCGCGTCGGGCAGCTCGGCCGCCGTCGCGTTGCTCGCCGCGACGAGGCGGGCGAGCGGGTCGGAGACGAGCTCGCCGGCCCGCACCGCCTCGAGCAGGTTCTCGTGGCCGCGGATGTCGCCGAGCAGGATCGCTCCGCTGATCCGCCCGTCGCGGAGGACGAGCTTGCGGTAGATCCGGTCCTCGCGGAACTCGGCGATCGCCGACTGGTCGGCGTCGGCCTCGCCGATCGAGACGAGGTCGACCCCCATCACCTTGAGCTTGGCCGACGGGATCGACCCGCCGTAGTCGAGGCCGATCCGCCGGAGGATGGTGTCGGCCGCCACCTTCGCCTGCTCGTGGATCGGCGCGACCAGCCCGTAGACGACGCCCCGGTGCTCGGCGCATTCCCCCACCGCGAGGACGCCCCCGGCCGAGGTCCGCATCCGATCGTCGACGACGATCCCCCGGCTGCAGGCGATAGCCGCTCCCCGGGCAAGCGATATCTCCGGGCGGATGCCTATCGACACCACGACCAGGTCGGCGGCCAGGGCCTCCCCGTCGGCGAAGCGGAGCTCCCTGACCCTGCCGTTTCCGTTCAGCGACGTCGTCTGGCGGCCGAGGAGGACCTCCACCCCGAGGTCGGTCATCGCCGGGGCGAGCATCTCCGCCGCCCCCTGGTCGAGCTGGCGCTCCATCAGGCGCCCCATCAGGTGGACGACGGTGACCGGGGCGCCCTGGGCCACCACGCCGCGGGCCGCCTCGAGGCCGAGCAGGCCCCCGCCGATCACCGCGGCCTGGCGCGCCCCGGCCGCCTCGGCCCGGATCCGCTCGCAGTCCTGCGGCCCGCGGAAGGCGTGGACCCCGGGCAGGTCGATGCCCTCGATCGGCGGCATCAGCGGCTGGGAGCCGGTGGCCAGGACGAGGCTCGCGTACTCGAGCCGCTCGCCGTCGCCGAGGACGGCGACCCGGCCCTCGGTGTCGAGCTCGGTCACCCACGCGCCGAGGCGGACCTCGACCCGCCGGTCGGCGTACCACCCGTCCGGGCGGAGCTGGAGCGACGCCGGCGACTCGCCCGAGACGAGCAGCTCCGAGAGGCGGACCCGGTCGTAGGGGAGGGACTCCTCGCCGCAGACGAGGACGATCGGGACGTCGCGGTCCCGCTCGCGGAGCGCCTCACAGACCGCCTGCCCGGCGATGCCGCCGCCGACCACGACGATCAGGTCGGAATGGCTCATCCCCCGATGATCCCGGCGGCCGGTTTCCCGACCGTCTCCGGATCGTTTCCATCTGATGAACGGTCGAGCAGCTCCTCGATCTCCGCCGTGCAGCCCCCGCACCCGGTTCCGGCCCGGGTGACGGTCCCGACCTGGGCCGGGGTGCGCAGCCCGCCCTGGGCGATCGCCCGCTCGATCTGCCCCCGGTTGACCGTGTTGCACGAGCAGACGATCGACTCCGGCCCGGGCGGCTCGGCCGGCGCCACCGGCCCCGCGCCCGGCTCGAGCAGCCCGGCCGGGACCGGGTCGCCGCTGCGCAGGAGACCCGAGAGGATCCGCGCCTCGCCGCTGTCGCCGACGAGGAGCGCCCCGCTCAGGCGGTCGCCGTCGAGGACGAGCTTGCGGTAGACCCCGCGCCGGCTGTTGCTCTGGACGATCTCGTCCCGGCCGCTGGCCACCCCGCCGGCGAAGACCTCCACCCCGGCCACCTTGAGGGTGGTCGCCGCCACCGTCCCGTGGAAGGCGCCCGGATCCCCGGCCAGGACGGCCCCGGCGGCCCGGGCCTGGTCGCCGAGGGGCGCCCACAGGCCGTAGACGGTGCCCCGGTGCTCGGCGCACTCCCCGACCGCGAAGACCCGGGGCGCGCTCGTCCGGAGCTGGTCGTCGACGACGATCCCCCGGGCGCACTCGAGGCCGGCCGCCCGGGCGAGCGTCGTCTCGGCGCGGACGCCGACGGCGAGGACGACCAGGGCGGCCGGCATCCGCTCGCCGCTGTCGAGGTGGACGGCGTCCGCCTCGATCCGCTCGACCGACCGGCCGATCCGGGCGAACAGGCCGAGGTCGCGCAGCCGGCGGCGGAGGATCGCCGCCGCCCCGTCGTCGAGCTGCTGGGCCATCAGCCGGTCGGCCAGCTCGATCACGGTGACCGTCTTGCCCTGGGCGCGCAGCCCGGCCGCCGCCTCGAGGCCGAGGAGGCCGCCGCCGACCACGATCGCCGCCCGGCCCGGGGCGTTGCGGAGCGCCTCGACGTCGTGGGCGGTCCGGAAGAGCTGGACGTGCGGGAGGTCGGCCCCGGGGATCGGCGGGCGGAAGGCCCGGGAGCCGGTGGCCAGGACGAGGGCGTCGTAGGGGTGGGACTCGCCGCTGCGGTCGACGACCACCCGGCCGTCGAGGTCGATCCGCTCGGCCGGGCACCCCCCGCGGAGGTCGACGCCGTGCGCGGCGTACCAGTCGGCCGGGCGCAGCTGCGCCTCGGCGTAGCCGGCCGTCCCGGCCAGGACCTTCGAGAGGAGGACGCGGTTGTAGGCCGGGCCGTACTCCTCGCCGAGCATGGTGACCCGCAACGACGGCCGCCGGCGGATCGCCTCCTCGACGACAGCGAGGCCGGCCATGCCCGTCCCGACGACGACCACCCGCTTCCGGCGCGTCGGCGCCCGGCGCCGGGCGCCCACCCGCTCGACCCGGACCGCCGCCGCCTTGAGCTCGGGCTGGCGGGAGATCGGGTCGACCGCCCCGTGGGTCGCCCGGTTGAG
The DNA here is from genome assembly GCA_963733245.1 of uncultured Solirubrobacterales bacterium. Lineage (GTDB taxonomy): Bacteria > Actinomycetota > Thermoleophilia > Solirubrobacterales > Solirubrobacteraceae > Palsa-513. Next base: position 56,401 of record CAVTCI010000002.1, on the reverse strand, counting down.
CTGACCGGCTCCGGCCGGGGAGTGGAGGAGGCCCCAGTGGAACGGCGCGAAGGCGACGCCCCGGGGGAGGCGGTCGACGAGCCGGGCCCGGACGACGAGCTCGCCCCGGGCCGAGACGATCCGGACCTCGTCGCCCTCGGCGATCCCGGGGGCGTCGAGCGGGTGGAGCTCGACGAACGGGTCGCCGGTCCGGAGAGCCGCCGCCTTCCCGGTCCGGGTCATCGTGTGCCACTGCTCGGCGATCCGCCCGGTGGTCAGGACGAGGGGGAAGTCGGCGGTCGGGGCCTCGGCCGGCGGGGCGTGCTCGGTCGCCGCGAAGCGGGCCCGGCCGTCCGGGGTCGGGAAGCGGCGGTCGGCGTAGAGTCGCGCCGTCCCGTCGTGCTCGGCCGCCGGGCACGGCCACTGGACGCTCCCCTCCTGGCGCAGCCGGGCGTGGCTGAGGCCGCTGACGTCGCACGGGCGCCCGGCGGTCGAGGCGGCGAACTCGTCGTAGACAGCGGCCGCGTTCGGCCAGGCGAACGCCTCGTCGTGGCCGAGGGCCCGGCCGAGACGGGCGAAGATCTGCCAGTCGGCGAGCGCGTCGCCCGGCGGGTCGAGGAGCTTGCGCACGAGCCCGACCCGGCGCTCGGAGTTGGTCATCGCCCCCTCCTTCTCCGGCCAGGCGGCCGCCGGGAGCATCACGTGGGCCAGGCTCGAGGTCTCGGTCGGGTGGTGGGCGTCCTGGACGACGACGAGCTCGGCCTGGTCGAGCGCCGCCCGCACCCGAGCCGAGTCGGGCATCGAGACGGCCGGGTTGGTGGCCACGATCCAGATCGCCTTCACCCGCCCGGGCTCGAAGATCTCGGTCGCGGTCAGGCCGGGGACGGCGCCGATCGGGCCGGGCGTCGACCAGTGAGCCTCCATCGCCGCCCGGTCGCCGGCGTTCGTCACCTCCCGGTAGCCGGGAAGGAGGTGGGCCAGGCCGCCCGACTCGCGTCCGCCCATGGCGTTCGGCTGGCCGGTCAGCGAGAGCGGACCGGCCCCCGGGCGCCCGATCTGCCCGGTGGCCAGGCAGAGGTTGATCAGCGCCCGGTTCTTCCGCGTCCCGACCGTCGACTGGTTGGCCCCCATCGACCAGAGGGCCATCGCCCCGCCGGCCCCGGCGAAGCGGCGGGCGGCGAGCTCGATGTCGGCGGCCGCGACGCCGCAGACCTCGGCCGCCCGGTCCGGTGGCCAGGCGGCGGCGACCGCGGCCGTCTCGGCGAACCCGGTCGTGTGCCGGTCGATGAACGCCTGGTCGAGGAGCCCGTCCCGGACGATCGTGTGGAGCATCGCGTTCAGGAGCGGGAGGTCGGTCCCCGGCCGGACCGCGAGGTGGAGGTCCGACCCGGCGGCCGTCGGGGTCGGGCGGGGGTCGACGCAGATCACGAACGCCCCCTCGGCCTGGCGCTCGCGGATCCGCGACCAGAGGATCGGGTGGCAGGCGGCGGCGTTCGACCCGAGCAGGAGCAGGCAGTCGGCCAGGGCGAGGTCGGCGTAGGCCGGGGGCGGCCCGTCGAAGCCGAAGGCGCCCTGGTAGCCGGCCACGGCGCTCGACATGCACAGGCGCGAGTTCGAGTCGACGTTGTTGGTGGCCATGAAGCCCTTGGCCAGCTTGTTGACCGCGTAGTAGTCCTCGGTCAGGAGCTGCCCCGAGATGTAGAAGGCGATCTCGCCCGGGTCGTAGGCCCGGAGGCGGTCGGCCAGCCGGGTCATCGTCTCCGCCCAGCCGATCGGCTCGAACCGGCCCTCGCGGTCCTCGCGCCAGAGGGGTGCCGTCGCCCGGTCGGGGGCGTGGACGGCGGCGGCCAGCTCGAGCGGCTTGCGGCACGTCCGCCCGTGGCTGACCGGGTGGATCGGGTCGCCCTCGACCGCGCTCAGGCGTCCGCCCTCGGCGCGCACGATCAGGCCGCAGCCGGTGCCGCAGTAGGGGCAGAGGGTTCGCATCGTGCGCCGCCATGGTCGCCCGGCGCCGTGACCGCGGGGCGTCAGCCGTGTGAACGCTCGATGAACGGGGGCGGGCGCCCGGGCCGGGGTGAGGGCGGGGGCAGACCGCGGACCCGGTTTGATCGATCGATCCTTGCGGACCGCTGGATGTCGGGGTATCCCCGAGGAGCCGTCGCTCTCACTCGCCCGGAGACGACGACTTCGGGCCCGACGTGCTGTGCGCACGCCCGATGGCCACCCCGAGCTCGCAGCACCGACGTCCCGACCCGCACGGGACGATCCTCAGCCGGACGACTGGACGTCGCCGGCGCTAGCTAGTAGCGCGTCAGCTCCCTGAGCCAGAGGCGTGAAGCCTCCTGCGACGGTGTCGTACTGCTCGCCGTCAATGCGTGCCTCAGCGATGTCTGTGTCGGCTGGCGCGACGACCTCGACGTGGTAGCTCAGCGCCCTCCCGATTTCGGTGCCCTGAAACGTCAGTCGCCGCGGCAGGGCTCCGACGGCGATTGCCGCGCGTTCGAAGAGTCGAGAGTCGGCTTCTCCCCACGGCTGTCGCACGTCGTAGGCGAATTCGATCACCTGACTGACCCGAGGACGGTACTCAACCATCACCGCCTACAAGAACCCGAGTTTGAGGTCGTTCGTCAGGAGGGCGGCCTCGAAGGCGCGCAGATCTGGCGGTCCCGGGCGCTTCTCGCTCGCGTCGAAATATTGTTGGAAGGCGGGAAGGGCACGGATCCTGCCGAGCGCCGCCTCAGCGGCTTGGCCACCCTCGCGGGCGAGCTCGACCAACAGATCCTCAGCCGCGGTGGGGAACGAAGGGCCGATGCGCTTCCGGAAGAACGCGACGAGTCCGAGACCAGTGATTGTTCCGTTGCTTGGCTTGTTCAGCGGCGAAAGCATCGCCCCAGCGGCATCTCGCGCCTCGGAGTGCAGGAGTACTTCGCCTTTTCGGAGGATGTCCAACGGAACCGCAATCAGGCTCCCAGCCGGAATCGGTCGCACGAGTGTCTCCGGCAGAGTGAAGTGGACCCTCGTGGTGCGGCGGACCGTTGTGTCCTCGAGAAACTCGATGGAGTGCTCCCGCCGGTCGATCCACGTCCAATCAAACGCGAGCTCGACCGCGACTGCGCCCAGTGCCTCGCTTCCCGGAACGGTCGAGAGACGGTCCGGGGTACCGGCGCGGCGCGACTGGCCGCCGCCCTTCCAAAGGCGCGCCACCGCGACGCGGAGGACATTGTGAAGTGGCACGGGTACGAAGCGGGAGGCTACGGGTGTCGTCGGACTGCTCCGACGGCGGCGGCCGATCGGGACCACGCGTCCCACCCGGAGTCGTCGCGCGGGTCGGCCGCCGGGGTCGACGCCCGTCGCGCACGAGCCGACGCACCGCCGCCCGGGCGGGATACTCCCGGCGATGACCTCCGACGCGGACTTCGTCCTGCGCACGGTCGAGGAGCGCGGGGTGCGCTTCGTGCGGCTGTGGTTCGCCGACGTCCTCGGCCTGGCCAAGTCGATCGCGATCCCGGTCTCCGAGCTCGAGGCGGCGCTGGAGGACGGGGTCGGGGTCGACGGCTCGTCGCTCGAGGGCTCGGCCCGGCTGGCCGAGCGCGACGTGATCGCCCACCCCGACCCGTCGACCTTCCAGATCCTGCCCTGGCGGCCGGGGTCGCTGGTCGGCCGGATGTTCTGCGACATCCGCCTGCCCGACGGCCGGCCGTTCCCCGGCGACTCGCGGGAGGCCCTGCGCCGGATCCTCTCGGCCGCCGCCGAGCAGGGCTTCAGCTTCCAGGTCGGCGCCGAGATCGAGTTCTTCCTGTTCGCCGGCACGCCGGGCGAGGAGGCGCCGGTCCCGCTCGACGAGGGCGCCTACTTCGACCTCACCCCCCAGGATCTGGGCTCGGACTTCCGCCGGCGGACGATCGAGTACCTCGAGGAGCTGGGGATCCCGGTCAAGGCCTCCCACCACGAGGCGGCGCCGTCGCAGCACGAGCTCGACCTCGAGCACACCGACGCCCTGTCGATGGCCGACGCGGTGACGACCTTCCGGATCGTGGTCAAGGAGGTGGCCCGGGAGCTCGGCCACTACGCGAGCTTCATGCCCCAGCCGCTCGAGGGCCAGCCCGGGTCGGGCATGCACCTCCATCTGTCCCTCTTCGACGGCGACGGGACGAACGTGTTCCACCCGTCCTCGGCCGAGGAGACCCTGTCGCCCACCGGCCGCGCCTTCCTCGCCGGGGTCCTCGCCCACGGGTGCGAGCTGACGGCGGCGACCAACCAGTGGGTCAACTCGTACAAGCGCCTGGCCGGCGGCGACGAGGCGCCGTCCCACGTCGGCTGGACCCGGCACGGGCGGGCCGGCCTCGTCCGGGTCCCGGCCGGCCGGCCCCGCCGGGCGGCCGCCGCCCGGATCGAGCTGCGTTCACCCGACCCGGCCTGCAACCCGTACCTCGCCTTCGCCCTGATCCTCGCGGCCGGCCTGCGGGGAATCGAGCGGGGCTACGAGCTCCCGCCCGAGATGGTCGACGACCCGCCCCCCGGAGCGGTCCGACTGCCCGAGAGCCTCCACGAGGCGACCGACCTCTTCGCCGCCTCGGAGCTCGTCCGCGACGCCCTGGGCGACCGGCTGTGCGACTGGTATGTGCGCAACAAGCGCCGCGAGTGGGAGGAGTACCGCCGCACGGTCACCCCGTTCGAGCGGCGGCGCTACCTCCGACTGTGACGGCGGCGCCCTAGACCGAGGCCTGGGCGAAGCTGGGGACCCGCTCGGTGGCGAAGCTCCGGCGCAGGTAGAAGAACCAGGTGATCGCGGCGAAGGCGACGTAGCAGCCGACGAACACCCAGAGCGCCCCGACCGACCAGGTGGCGTGGGCGTGGGCGACCGCCAGCTTCTCACCCGGCGTCTTGGCCGCCTTGATCAGGGCGGAGACCCCGAGGCTGGCCTGGCGGAGGGCGACCTGGACGAGGAACCCGCCGAAGGCGCCGACCGCCCCGGTGATGCCGATCACCGCGGCCGCCTGGCGCTTGAACTCGAGCCGGCTCTTCGCCGGATCGAGCCCCTTCTCGGCGGCCTCGCGGCGGCCGAGGGCGGCGAAGATCGACGGGATCATCCGGTAGGTGGATCCGTTGCCGATCCCCGAGAGGAGGAAGATGACCATGAAGGAGGCGAAGCACAGGGGGAAGCTGTGACGGTTGATCCCGGCGATCGCCCCGAGGGTGAACACACCCATCGAGAGGAAGGTGAGCAGGGTGATGCGCGACCCGCCGAAGCGGTCGGCCAGCCAGCCGCCGAGGGGGCGGGCGAGCGATCCGATCAGGGCGCCGACGAAGCCGAGGCCGGCCAGGTAGGTGGCGATGAACACGTGGTGGCCGAGGAACTCGGGGAACGTGTTCTTGATCACCAGGGGGAGGGCGAACGAGTAGCCGATGAACGACCCGAAGGTGCCGATGTAGAGGAGCGACATGATCCACGTCTGGCGGTGGCCGATCGCCCGGACGTAGGACTCCTTGTCGGCGCGGGCCGGGCGCAGGCTGTCCATGTAGAGGTAGGCGCCGAGGGCGGCGGCGACGACGAACGGCATCCAGAGGAGACCGGCGTAGGCCATGTGGATCGGGTGGACCGGGAGCTTGACGAGCGCGGCCGGGACGCCGACGATGACCACGAGGGGGACGAGGAGCTGGGCCACGGCGACGCCGAGGTTGCCGCCGGCGGCGTTCAGCCCGAGGGCGAAGCCCTTGCGGCGCTCGGGGTAGAAGAAGGAGATGTTGGACATCGACGAGGAGAAGTTCCCGCCGCCGACGCCGGCCGTCGCCGCGCAGGCGAGGAGGACCCAGAACTGCGTGCCGTGGGCCTGGCTGTGGAGCCAGCCGCTGGGGACGACGACGGCGACGAGGACCGCCGGGATCAGGAGCAGGCCGGCGCTGAACGTGGTCCAGGCGCGGCCGCCGAAGCGGGGGACGGCGAAGGTGTAGGGGATCCGGAGGGCCGCCCCGACGAGGTTGGGGGCGGCGATCAGCCAGAACTGCTCGGGGATCGACATCTTGATCCCGATGTTGGCCAGGTTGATGACGATGATCGTCCAGAGGACCCAGATGCTGAACCCGAGGTGCTCGGCGAACATCGAGAAGCGGAGGTTCTTGCGCGCCACGCGATCGGCGCCCCCGGCCCAGAACACCTCGTCCTCCGGGTCCCACTCCTCGATCCACTGGCCCCGGCGCATGCGTCCTCCCTCGTTGGTGGTCCCACCCGGGGTCCGAAGCTAGGCGGGGGAGGTGTCCACCCGATGAGCGGGAGGTGTCGGTTGCGTTTCGGGGGGGTTGCCGGGATGTGGCGGGCCCGGGGGGAGCCGGGTGCGGTTTTGGAGCGGCCCCGGGTCGGCGGACGGCCGCGTCGGTCAGCGGCGGCTCCGGTACACGGCCAGGAAGTCGGCGAGCTGGCGGGCCCGGTGGAGGAAGCCCCGCCAGTCGCGCCCGGTCGCCCGGTGGGCGAGCGGGAGCTCGACCTCGACGATCCGCAGCCCGGCCCGGGCGGCGTCGATCGTCATGCCGACCTCCATCCCGAAGCGGGGGGCGAAGGGGAGGACGCGGCGCAGGGCGGCGTCGGAGAGGGCGCGCTGGCCGGAGATCGGGGCCCGGAGGGCGGGGCCGCCGCGGCGGCGGATGGCCCAGCCGGCGAAGCCGAGGGCGAGGCCGAACCCGCCGCCGGCGCGCCGGGCGAAGGCGGCGACCGCGAGGTCGGCGCCGCCGTCGCGGATCGGGCGGGCGAGGCCGGCGAGCTCGAGGGCGGTGGCGGCGAGGTCGCCGTCGCAGAAGACGTAGACGGTGTCGGGCGAGCCGAGCTCGAGGGCCCGGCGGGCGGCGAGCGTCGCCGTGGCGCCCTTGCCGAGCGGGCGGGCCGGGCCGACGACCTCGGCCGCCCGGGCCCGGGCCACGGCGGGGGTCGCGTCCCGGGAGCCGTCGTCGCCGACCACGACGGCGGCGCCTGGGAAGGCCCGGGCGACGGCGTCGAGCGTCGCGCCGAGCCGGTCGGCCTCGTCGCGGGCGGTGATGATCACGATCGTCGGCATCGGCGGGGCGGGCTATTGTCCGCCGTAAGAACCCCGAGGAGGCGCGCGTTGCCCGCAGTGGAGGCCCATATCACCGGCACGGTGTGGAGTATCGAGTGCGCGGTCGGAGACCGGATCGAGGAGGACCAGACGGTCGCCGTGCTCGAGTCGATGAAGATGGAGATGCCGGTCGAGTCGGAGTTCGCCGGCCGGGTGACCGAGATCCTCTGCCAGGAGGGCCAGGCGGTCGACGAGGGCCAGGTCCTGATCGTGCTCAGCGACGAATAGGGTTCCTAACGTCCGGCGGACGGCCTAAGCTGTTGCCCAGCCCATGCCACCGCTCATCACACGCGAAGAGGCGCTGAGCCTCGGGGAGCTCGAGGACCACGGGGCGATCGAGGCCCTGATCGAGCGGGCTTGGCGGGCGCGGACCGAGCGCTTCGGCGACGCGACCGACATGTGCTCGCTGGTCAACGCCAAGTCGGGCGGCTGCGCCGAGGACTGCGGGTTCTGCGCCCAGTCGCGCTTCGCCGAGGCCGACACGCCGATGCACGCGATGATGGAGCCCGAGCAGATCCTCGAGCACGCGCGGGCCGCCGAGGCGGCCGGGGCCCACCGCTTCTGCATGGTCACCCAGGGCCAGGGGCTGAGCAAGCGCGACTTCGAGAAGGTCCTCGCCGGGGCGCGGCTCGTGGCCGAGCACACCAACCTGAAGCGGTGCGCCTCGATCGGGCACACCTCGCCCGACCGGGCCCGGGCGCTCAAGGAGGCGGGGATCCAGCGGGTCCACCACAACGTCGAGACGGCGGCCAGCTACTACGACGAGGTCTCGACGACGGTCCGCTACGAGGGCCGGCTGCGGACGATCGACGCGGTCCGCGAGGCGGGCCTGGAGACGTGCGTCGGCGGGATCCTCAACCTCGGGGAGACGCGCGAGCAGCGCGTGGAGATGGCCTTCGAGCTGGCGGGGATCAACCCGACGAGCGTGCCGATCAACATGCTGAACCCGCGGCCGGGGACGAAGTTCGGCGACCGGGAGTACATGGACCCGTGGGAGGCGGTGAAGTGGATCGCCATCTTCCGGCTGATCCTCCCCGAGGCGCTCTTCCGGCTGTGCGGCGGCCGGGTCGAGAACCTCGGCGAGCTCCAGGCGCTGGCCGTCAAGGCGGGGATCAACGGCGTGATGATGGGCAACTTCCTGACCACCCTCGGCTCGACGCCCGAGGAGGACCGGTCGCTCTTCGAGGAGCACGGGCTGAACGTGGCCCGCCAGCCGGACAACGGCGCCAACCCGCGCCCGGACAACCGCAGCGGCTGGCTGGAGGGCGCGACGCCGCCGGCCGACGCGGCCCCCCCGCCCGGGCCGCCCGATCTCGACATCCGCCTCTGGGACCCGTCGACCCAGCTCCGCTTCAAGGCCAAGCGGTCGGTGCCGCCGCGGCCGGGCGCGGTCGGGAGCCCGCGGGAATGATCGGCGGAGGGCGAGCCGGATGAGCGACATCCAGGAGCGCCTCGAGGAGCTGCGCGAGCTCGGCCTCTACCGGCGGATGCGGATGGTCAGCGGCCCGCAGGGCCCGCGCGTGCTGCTCGACGGGCGGCCGGTGCTCCTGCTCTGCTCGAACAACTACCTCGGCCTGGCCGACCATCCGCGGGTGCGCGAGGCGGCGGCGGACGCCGCGATGCGCTGGGGGGTCGGGGCCGGGGGGTCGCGCCTGGTGTCCGGGACGATGACCATCCACCGGCGCCTCGAGGAGCGGCTGGCCGCCTTCGAGGGGACGGAGGCGTGCCTGCTCTTCGGCTCGGGCTACATGGCCAACGTCGGGGTGATCTCGGCCCTGGCCGGGCGGGGCGAGGTGGTCTTCTCCGACGCCCTCAACCACGCGTCGATCATCGACGGGTGCCGGCTGGCCCGGGCGGAGACGTTCGTCTACGACCACTGCGACACGGACCACCTGGCCTTCGGCCTGCGCCAGGCCGATCGGCGGGGGGCGCTGATCGTCACCGACTCGGTGTTCTCGATGGACGGCGACGTCGCCCCCCTGGCCGAGCTCGTCGAGCTGGCCCACCGCTTTGACGCCCGCCTGGTGGTCGACGAGGCCCACGCGACCGGGACGCTCGGGCCGGGGGGCCGGGGCGCGGTGGCCGCGGCCGGGCTCGAGGGCGAGGTCGACGTGATCGTGGGGACGCTCGGCAAGGCGCTCGGCTCCTACGGGGCCTACGTGTGCTGCGACACGGAGACCGCCCAGTTCCTGGTCAACACGTCCCGGCCCCTGATCTTCTCGACCGCCCCGTCGCCGCCGGCGGTGGCCGGGGCCCTGGCCGCACTCGAGCTGCTGGTCGAGCAGCCGCACCGGGTCGACCGCCTCCAGGCGGCGGCCGCGCACCTGCGCGAGGAGCTGACCCGGGCCGGGGTGCCGGCGCCGACCTCGACGACCCAGATCATCCCGCTGGTGGTCGGCGACGCCGGGCTGGCCGTGCGGGTCTGCGACGGCGCCCTCGCCCGGGGGGTGTTCGCCCAGGCGATCCGTCCGCCGACCGTCGCGGTCGGGAGCTCCCGGCTGCGCCTGGCGGTGATGGCCTCGCACACGCCGGCCGAGCTCGCCCGCGCCGCCCAGGCGATCGCCGCGGCGGCCCGCCAGGCCGGCGTCGAGTTCCAGCGCCCGCCGGCCCCGGTCGCCCGCGACCGCCCGGCGGCGCCGCGGGAGCCCGACCCGGCCCCGTGGAGCGCGGATCCGCCTCGGAGCGGCCTGGCTCCGGCGCTGTTCGACATCGAATCCGAGCCGATCGTCCGGCGCGCGGCCTAGTGGTCCGTCTCGGCGAGCCCCGGCACCGCTAGGCGGCCCACATGACGCCAACGCACCGCACCGACCCCCCGGGCGCCCCCGCATGACGCCAACGCACCGCACCGACCCCCCGGGCGCCCCCGCATGACGCCAACGCACCGCACCGACCCCCCGGGCGCCCCCGCATGACGCCAACGCACCGCACCGACCCCCCGGGCGCCCCCGCATGACGCCAACGCGCCGCACGGACCCCTAGCCGGGCCTCCCGCCTTTGCGCGGCTGCTTCGTCACCGCGACCGACACCGGCGTCGGGAAGACCGTCCTGGCGGCGGCGATCGTCGCCGCCCTGGTCGCCCGCGGGGAGCGGGTCGTCGCCCTCAAGCCGGCGGTCACCGGTCTCGACGAGCCGCAGGACGGCGTCCCGGCCGACCACGACCTCCTGGCCACCTGCGCCGGGATGAGCCCGGCCGCCGTCGCCCCGCACCGCTACGGGCCGGCCGCCTCCCCCCACCTGGCCGCCGCGCTCGCCGGCCGGCCGGTCGACGTCCCGGCGCTGCTGGCCGGGGCCCGGGCGGCGGGCGGGGACGCGCTCGTCGTCGAGGGCGTCGGCGGCCTGCTTGTGCCGCTCGCCCCCGGCTGGGACGTCCGCGCCTTCGCCCGGGAGCTCGGCCTCGGGGTGGTGATCGCCGCCCGGCCCGGCCTCGGCACGATCAACCACACCCTGCTGACCCTCGAGGCCGCCCGGGCCGCCGGCCTCGACGTCCGCGCCGTCGTGCTCACCCCCTGGCCAGGGGCGCCGACCCCGGTCGAGCGCTCCAACCGGGAGACGATCGTCGCCCTCGGCGCCGTCCCGGTGGCCACCCTCGCCCGGGTCGGTCGGCTCGCCCCGGCCGACCTCGCCCGGGCCGGGAGCGCGCTCCCCCTGGACGCCTGGATCGCCCCGGGCGCTCGCCTGGCCCCCTAGATCCGCAGCCGGAACGGGCGGCCGCCGGGGACGCCGAGCCCGGTCACGGCGCCGTGTGGAGGGCTCGACGGCGCGATTGCCACACTGTAGGCAGACGTGAGCCCCGACGACGAGAGACGCGGCCCGGTCCGCGGACGCAGCGCCCGGACCGCCCGACTCGGGAAGGTGGCCGCCGGCGGGGCCGCGCGCTGGGCCGGGGATCGGCTCGACGCCCGGGGCAGCCAGGCCGAGCGCGACCGCCGCCGGGGCGAGCGCATGGTCGCGACGGTCGACGCCCTCGTCGATCAGCTGGCCGCGATGCGGGGCGCGGCGATGAAGGCCGGCCAGGTCCTCTCGACCGTCGAGTTCCCCGGCCTCGACGCCGACCAGGCCGCCCACCTCCAGGGCCGGCTGGCCTCGCTGCGCGACAGCGTCCCCCCGGTCGGCTGGCGGCCGATGCGCAAGGTGCTCGAGGCCGAGTGGGGCGAGGCGCCGGAGGCGGTCCTCGCCGAGCTCGACACCGAGCCGGCCGCCGCCGCCAGCATCGGCCAGGTCTACCGGGGGACGACGTCCGACGGCGTCCGCGTGGCGATCAAGGTCCAGTACCCGGGCATCGCCGAGGCCGTCGAGTCGGACATGCGCAACCTTCGCCTGCTCTCGCCCATGCTCCGCCGGCTGATCCCCGGCGTCGAGGTCAAGGCCCTCCTGGCCGAGCTCGCCGAGCGGATCGCCGAGGAGTGCGACTACGAGCTCGAGGCGAGCAACCACCGCCGCCTGGCCCGCTACTGGCGCGACCACCCGTTCGTCCTCGTCCCGCCCGTCGACCGCGACCTCTCGACTCGCCGCGTCCTGGTCAGCGAGTGGGTCGACGGCATGCCGTTCGACGAGGTCGCCGGCCTTCCCGACCCGGTGCGCGACCGGTACGTCGAGATCCTCTACCGGTTCTTCTACGGGACGATCGCCGGCCTCGGCCTCGTCCTCGGCGACCCCCATCCCGGCAACTACCTGCTTTGCCCGGACGGGCGGGTGGCCTTCTTCGACTTCGGCATGCTCCGCCGCCTCCCGGCCGACTACCTCCGCCGGGAGGGCGCCGTCGCGGCCGCGATCCGCGACGGCGACGCCGCCCGGATGATCGAGGTCCTCGGCGGGCTCGGCTACCTCCCGGGCCCGGCGACCGACTGGGACGGCGAGCTCATGCTCGACTACATGCGCGAGGTCTCCTGGTGGCTGGGCACCGGCGAGCGCCTCCGACCGCAGGACCTCTGGCGGAGCGCCGCCCCCCTCCGCGGCGACGCCGGGGCCGACCACCTCGGCCAGCTGCGGCGGATGACCTTCCCCGCCGAGGCGCTCCTCCTGCGCCGGATGGAGGGCCTCCTCTTCCAGGCGGCCACCTCGATCCGGGCCCGGGCCCCGTGGGGTCCGCTGCTGCGCGAGCTCGTCGAGGGCGGCGAGCCCGTCGGCGCCCTCGGGGCCGAGCACGCCCGCTGGCTGGCCCGCGACGAGCGCCCGGTCGCCGCCGGCTGAGCCGGCCTACGGGCGGAGCGCCGCCCCGAGCAGCTCGGTCAGCGCGCGCCGGCCGCCGGCTGTGCCGCCCTACGGGCGGAGCGCCGCCCCGAGCAGCTCGGTCAGCGCGCGCCGATGCCGGGTCAGGGCCGCCTCGGAGAGCGGATCCTCGCCGAGCAGGCGCCCGCGGAAGCCGGCGTCGGAGAAGTAGGTGAAGACGGCTCCGTAGCAGACCTGCATCAGCTCGAGCGGGTCGTGGCGGCGCAGCCGGCCCACCGCCATCTCCCGCTCGAGGAAGACGATCGCCCGCTCGAGGAACGGGCGCAGCGCCCCGGCGATCGTCTCGTCGAGGTGCTCGCCCCCGTCCATCGCCTCCCGCCGGAGGATCCGCGCGAAGTCCGGGTGGCTGGCGAAGAACGCGAACCCGGCGTCGATGATCGACGCGACCTGCCCGAACCCGTCGAGCGCCCCGGTGACCGCGGCCTCGGTCTCCCGGACCCAGTCGAGCACGGCCGATTCGATCACCGCCCCGTAGAGGTCGGCCTTCGAGGTGAAGTGGTAGAGCAGCGTCGGATGGCTGAGTCCGGCCTGCCCGGCGATGTCGGTCAGTCGCGCCCCGTCGAACCCGTGCTCGGCGAACTCCCGCCGCGCGGTGGCGAGGATTCGCCCACGGGAGGATGAATCGCTCGCCGGAACGGTCGCGCTCACCCCCCGATCATAAGCGCGCCCGGCGGTCTACTGACTTGTCAGTAGACCGGTATCGTCTGCTCCGGTGGTGACCGAGGCGCTCCCCCAGACGATCGGCGAACGGCTGGCCGGCGCCACGCTCCTGCTGACCGGCGCCTCCGGATTCGTGGCCAAGTCCGTCCTCGCCCTCGCCCTCGGCACCCTCCCGGAGATCGGCGAGCTGCGCCTGCTCCTGCGGGCCGCCGACGACGCCGCCGCGCTCGCCCGGGTGCGTGAGCAGATCCTCAGCTCGGCCGCCTTCGCCGGGTTAGATCCCGGGCTGGCCGCCGCCGCGATCGAGCAGGGGCGCCTGACTGCCCACGCCTGCGACCTGATCGCCCCCGGCCTCGGCCTCGCCGACCCCCGGAGCCTCGCCGGGGTCGACGTGGCGATCCACTGCGCCGCCTCGGTCAGCTTCCAGCAGCCGCTCGACGAGATGCTCGAGCTCAACGTGGTCGGCACCGCCGATCTCGCCGCCGCCCTCCGGGAGGCGAGCCCGACCGTCCGCCTCGTCCACGTCTCGACCGCCTACGCCGCCGGCACCCGCACCGGCCTCGTGCTCGAGCGGCCCTCCGGCGAGGGCCCGGCCGAGCCCGACCTCGACGCTCGGGCCGAGCTCGACGCCGCCCGCGCTTGGCGGTCCGATCTCGAGGCCGACTCCCGGCTCCCCGACCACCAGCACCGCTTCGTCCGCGACGCTCGTCAGGAGATCGGCCCGGCCGGGGCCCCGGCGATCGGGGCTCGGGCCGAGCAGGCGCGCCGCGCCTGGGTCTACGCCCAGCTCGTCGAGCGCGGGCGCGAGCGCTCCCGGGCCCTCGGCTGGAGTGACGCCTACAGCCTCTCGAAGGCGCTCGGCGAGCGGGCGCTCGTCGCCCTCCCCCTCGCCAGCCTGACGATCATCCGCCCGTCGATCATCGAGTCGGCCCTGCGCACCCCCTTCCCCGGGTGGATCGAGGGGCTGAAGGTCGCCGACCCGGTGATCCTCGCCTACGCCAGCGGGATGATCAGCCGCTTCCCGGGCAACCGCTCGGCCCGCCTGGACATCGTCCCCGTCGACCTGGTGGCCAACGCCTGCCTGGCCGCGGCCGCCCACCCGCCCGACCGGAGCCCGCGCGTGGTCAACCTGGCCAGCGGCTCGCGCAACCCCCTGAGCATCGGCGAGATCTCCGCCCTCGTCACCGAGTACTTCCGCGAGCGGCCGCTCCCGGACGAGGACGGCCTCCCGGTCGAGGTCTCCGACTGGCGCTTCTCCTCCTCGGCGAGCGCACTGCGGGCGATCGACCGCGGCGAGCGCGGGGTGCGGGCCGCCCGCCGCCTGCTCGACCACGTCGCCGTCCCCCGGGTCGACGACGTCGAGCGCCGCCTCCACCAGGAGCAGCGCCGGCTCGAGCGCCTGCGCCTCCTCGCCGACATCTACGGTCCCTACGTCGAGCTCGACTGCATGTTCGACGACCGCCACGCCCGCGAGCTGGCCGACGCCCTCCACCCCGACGACCGGATCCGCTTCGACTTCGACACGGCCGCGATCGACTGGCCCTACTACCTCGGCGACGTCCACCTCCCCGCGCTCCGCGCCCTCGTTCCCCCGCCCCGGCGCCCGGTCACCGGCGCCCGCGGCCGGGTCGGGGAGATCGCCGACGGGCCCCCCGCCCTGGCCATCTTCGACGTCGAGGGCGTCGTCCTCGACGCCACGGTCGCCCACTTCTACGCCTGGCTGCGCGGGCGCGGGATGCCGACCCTCGACCGGACGGTCTGGCTCGCCGGGCTCGCCACCCGGGTGCCCGGCTACAAGCTGGCCGACCGCCGCTCCCGGGCCGACTTCAACCGGAGCTTCTACCAGCAGTACCGCGGGCTGCCGGCCGGCGAGCTCCGCGACCACGCCCGGGCCGCGCTCAGCGACTTCATCCTCCCCCGGCTGCGCCACGACGCCGTCCGGCGCATCCGGGCCCACCGGGCCCGCGGCGACCGGGTCGTCCTCGTCACCGGCGCGCTCGACTTCCTCGTCGAGCCCCTCCGCCACCTGGCCGACGAGCTGGTCGCCGCCCGCCTGACCGAGCGCCGCGGCGCCTTCACCGGTGAGCTGGAGGAGCCGCCGCTGAGCGCTGACGGCCGCGCCTCGCTCGCCGCCCGCCTGGCCGCCGAGCACGAGGTCGACCTGTCCGCCTGCCACGCGTACGGCGACAGCATCTCCGACCTCCCCTTGCTCGAGCTGGTCGGCCATCCGCACGCGATCAACCCTGACTTCCGCCTCGCCCGCGAGGCCCGCCGGCGGCGCTGGCCGGTGCTCGAATGGGAGATCGAGCCAGGCGCCCGCAACCGTCCGCGCGACCACCTCGAGGCCCCGGCCTGATGCTCGCCCTCGAGTACCGCCCCACCCCCCAGAGCTACGCCGCCGCCAAGGTCTCGCGCCGGGCCGGCCTCCACAGCCTCCACCTCGCCGACCTGCGCCCGCCGCCGCTCGTCGGCCCCGACTGGGTCGTCGTCCACCCCCGGCTGGCCGGGATCTGCGGCTCCGACCACGCCCTGCTCGAGGGCCACGCCTCGCTCTACCTCTCCTCCCTGACCTCGACCCCGTTCGTCCCCGGCCACGAGGTGGTCGGCCGCGCCGCGGGCGGCGAGTCGGCCGGGCGGCGGGTCGTGGTCGAGCCGGCCCTCGGGTGCGAGGCGCGCGGGGTGACGCCGGCGTGCATCGAGTGCGTCTCCGGCCGCCATGCCCTCTGCCGCGAGGTCACCGCCGGCGACGTCTCGGCCGGGCTCCAGATCGGCTTCTGCCGCCAGACCGGCGGCGGCTGGAGCGAGGCGCTGGTCGCCCATCGCTCGCAGCTGCATCCGGTGCCCGACGAGCTGACCGACGAGGACGCCGTCCTCACCGAGCCGCTCGCCTGCGCGATCCACGCCGTAGCCCGCGCCGAGGTCGACTCCGGAGCCACGGTCGCGGTGATCGGGGCCGGGGCGATCGGCCTCCTGACCGTGGCCGCGCTCCGGGAGAGCCACCCCGACGCCACGATCGTCGCGGTGGCCAAGCATCGCGGTCAGGAGCTCGAGGCACGGCGGATGGGCGCCGACGACGTCTACGCCCCGGGCGAGCTCCACCTCCGCGGCGCCCGCCTGACCGGGGCCCGGCGGCTCGTCGGGCACGGGGGCCGAGAGCTCCTCCTCGGGGGCTTCGACGTCGTCTTCGACTGCGTGGCCACCGGGCCGACACTCGAGTCGGCGGTGACCGCCGTGCGCCCGCGCGGACTCGTCATGCTCGTCGGCATGCCCGGACAGATCGGCGTCGACCTCTCGGCGGCCTGGCAGCGGGAGGTCGACATCCGCGGGGCCTACGGCTACGGCGACGAGTTTCCCGCCGCCCTCGAGCTCGCCGGCCGCCTGCGCCTCGGGCGTCTGGTGGCCAACGGGTGGGCGCTCGAGGACTACCGCCACGCGCTCGAGCAGTCCCGCCGGGCGACCCGGGCCGGGCACGTGAAGACCGTCTTCGAGGTGGCCCAGTGAGCGTCGTCGGCCGCCGCCTGCCCAAGTCGGCGCCGATGGTCGAGCGCCAGCGGACGACGAGCCTGGCCCCCGGGGCCGAGCGGGAGGCCTGCGTCACCTACATCGACGAGAAGTCGCCGCCGACCCTCTTCCACGCCGGCGAGTCGTTCCGCCTCGAGCGCCTGCCGATCGGCTCCCGGGTCATCTACCCACCGCCGCCGCTCAAGGGCCTGGCCGATCCGCAGGCGGCGATCTCCGCCGCCCTCGACCACCCCCGGGGGATGGACCCGCTCGACGCGCTCCTGCGACCCGGGATGCGCCTGACCATCGCCTTCGACGACATCTCGCTCCCGCTCCCGCCGATGCGCACGCCCGACGTCCGCCAGCTCGTGATCGAGCAGGTCCTCGAGCGGGCCTACCGAGCCGGGGTCGACGACATCCACCTGATCGCGGCCCTCGCCGTCCACCGGCGGATGACCCCGGACGAGCTGCGGCGGGCGGTCGGCCCAAGCGTGTTCGACGCCTTCCACCCCGACCGCCTCTACAACCACGACGCCGAGGACCCCCTCGGCATCGTCGTCCTCGGGGAGACCGAGCACGGCGAGGCGGTCGAGCTCAACCGCCGGGCGGCCGAGTCGGACCTGCTGATCTACGTGAACATCAACATGGTCACGATGGACGGCGGCCACAAGTCGGTGGCCATCGGCCTCGGGACCTACCGCTCCCTGCGCGCCCACCACAACGTCCACACCCTGCGCCACTCCCGGTCGTTCATGGACCCGGAGCAGAGCGCCCTCCACAAGTCGGCGACCCGCCAGGGCGAGATCGTCGAGGCGGCGGTCCCGATCTTCCGGATCGAGACGACGCTCAACAACGACATGTACGCCGGTCCCCTCTCCTTCCTCGGCCGCCCGGAGCAGCGGTGGACCGGGCGCGAGCAGGCGACCTTCGCGGCGACCAAGCGCGCGCTCGACCGGATGCCGGCCAAGGCCCGTCGGGCGCTCTACACCCGGAGCGTCTCGCCCTACGCGCTCACCGGGGTGACCGCCGGGGCGGTCGACGAGGTCCACGCGGTGACCCTCGGCCGCTGCGCCGACCAGCAGGCCGTGGCGGTCACCGGCCAGTCCGACGTCGTCACCGCCGGGCTGCCCGACATCTGCCCGTACAACGTCAACTCGATCATGAACCCGATCCTCGCGATGTGCCTCGGGCTCGGCTACTTCTTCAACCTCTACAAGGGCCGGCCGCTCGCCCGCGAGGGCGGCGTGATGATCTTCACCCACCCGGTGGCCCGCGAGTTCCACCCGGTCCACCACCCGTCCTACATCGACTTCTACGAGGAGGTCCTCGCCGAGACGACCGACCCGGTCGAGATCGAGCGGCGCTTCGAGCGTTCCTACGCCGAGGACGAGTGGTACCGCCACCTCTACCGGACGTCCTACGCCTACCACGGCGTCCACCCCTTCTACATGTGGTACTGGGGCGCCCACGCCCTCTCCCACCTCGGCCTGGTGATCTTCGTCGGCGGCGACCCGGCCGCCTGCCACCGGATGGGCTTCCGGCGGACCGACACCCTGCGCGACGCCCTGGAGATGGCCGAGCAGGTGGTCGGGAGCGACTTCTCGCTCACCCATTTCCACTGCCCGCCCCTCTTCTACGCCGAGGTCGGATGAGGTTCTCGACCGGCGGCGGCCGGCTCGAGCGGCTGGCCGGCGCCGCCCCGTCGACGCGTCCGCCGGCGGCGCCCCACCGCTGGCGCACCGTGCGCGCCGGCGGCGACGCCTGGCCGTCCGGGGCCGAGGTCGGCGACCAGGAGTGGCTGCGGCGGCCGGCCGCGTCCCTGGCCCGCGAGGGCCTCCAGCAGGCGCTGCTCTTTCCCGTCGCCCGCGCGATCGCCCGCCCCCGGGTGGTCGGCGCCGCGGACCTGATGAACGTGCCCCAACCGGCGGTGATCGCCCCCAACCACGCGAGCGACATCGACACGCCCCTGATCCTCGGCGCCCTCCCCCGGGCCTGGCGCTCGCGCACCGTGGTCGGCGCCGCCGCCGACCGCTTCTACCGCCGGCGCGCCTACGCCCTCGCCTCGGGCCTGTGGATCAACACCTTTCCCTTCGACCGGAGCGGCGACCTCCGCGGGCTGGCCGACGCCGCCGAGCTCCTCCGCGCCGGCCACAACGTCCTCCTCTACCCCCAGGCGACCCGCTCGGCCGGCCAGGTCGAGGGCTTCCGGGCCGGGGTCGCCCGCCTCTGCCTGGCCACCGGCGCCCCGCTCCTCCCGGTTCACGTGGCCGGCACCGCCCTGATCATGCCCAAGGGGCGGGGCCTGACCCAGCGCGGCCGGGCCACCGTGACCTTCGGGCGCCCGATCTATGCGCTGCCCGACGAGACGAGCGACGAGCTGATCGACCGGACCCGGGCCGCGATCGCCCACCTGGCCGGGCGCCGTCCGGCCGCCCGGGCTTGACTTCCCCGAGCCGCCCGTGCGCGCCCGCTGGACCCCCCTCCTCGCCGTCGCGGCCGCCGCGTTGACGGCCGGCTGTCACGTGAGCGCCTGCGCCGGCTCGGGCTGCGCGGGCATGATCGACGCGGCCAAGGCCGAGCGCACGACCCGGACCCTGATCGCCCAGCAGACCGGGGCGAGCGTGAAGTCGGTGAGCTGCCCGCGCAACATCGCCGAGCGCCGGGGCGCCACCTTCACCTGCGCGATCACCGGCGCCGACGGGACCACCGCGACCGCCCTCGTCACCCAGAAGGACGACAAGGGCAACGTCGAGATCAGCGCCCCGACGCTCCTCCACACCGGGGCCGCGGCCCGGCTGATCGCCGAGCGCCTGACCAGCCGCTTCAAGTTCGCCGTGACGGTCCGCTGCCCCGACCTGGTCGACGCCCACCGGGGCACGAAGCTGACCTGCACCGCGACCGACCCGCAGGGCGCCCACCGCCCGGTCGCCGTCACCGTGACCGACGACCAGGGCGGGGTCAGCTACCGCCTCGGCTGAGGGAAATAGCCTTGCTTTCCGCAAACTGCGGATTTCCACCAGCCCGCGACCGGCCGCGCAGCGGCCAGCCCAACTAGCCGAGGAGACCCATCCGCTGCGCCCGCTGCACCGCCTCGGCCCGGTTGCGAACCCCGAGCTTGCGGTAGAGCGCGCTCGTGTGCTCCTTGATCGTGTGCGGGGAGAGATGCAGGGCTCCGGCGATCTCGCGGTTGGTCCCGCCGCCGGCGATCAGCTCGAGCACCTCCCGCTCGCGCGGGGTCAGCGGCGTCGCGTTCCCGTCGGTGGCCGGCGGGAACACGTCCATGCCGAGGCCGACCATCTGGACTGCTCGGGCGATCTCGCTGGCCGGCCAGTCCTTGGGGATGAAGCCGAGCGCCCCGGCCGTGCGCGCCGAGGTCGGCGAGATCCGCCCGGCCCCCGAGATCAGGAGGACCTGGGTCATCGGCGAGCGCTCGCGCAGCTGCTCGCATATCTCCGGTCCCGACTCCGACCCGATGAACAGGTCGACCAGGGCGACGTGCGGCTCGTAGCGGGCGGCCAGCGCGTAGGCCTCCTCGCTGTTGCGGGCGCTCAGGCAGCGCTCGACCCAGGCCTGGTTGCCGAGCATCAGGCGAAAGCCCCAGTGGACGACGTCGTGGTCGTCGATCACGAGGATGCGCAGCTTGCGCCCGTCGAGCGCGATCCGCTCGTCCACCTGCTCGGCGGCGGTGCCCGGCGCCGGCTCGAGCGAGCTCACTGCGCACCGTCCCGCGGGACGACCAGCCGGACCTGCCAGGTGTTCTCGGCGCGCTTGCCGAACTCGATGATCCCCCCGGCGGAGAGCGCCTCGAAGCCGGCGAGCCGCAAACCCATGCCCGACGGAGTCGACGTCTGGGCGCCGACCCCGTCGTTGGTCACCTCGAGCACGAAGGCATTCTCGTCGCTCGCCGTCCGCACCCCGATCCGCGTCGGGGTCGCGTGCTTGTGGGCGTTGCGCACCGCCTCGGCGAGCACCGACTGGGCCAGCGGCTCGAGCGCCGCCGGCACGTCGATCTCCCCGTCGAGGGCGATGCCCACGTCCGGGTGGGTCAGCGCCAGGCGCTCGATCTCCTCGGCCAGTGTCGTGCGCGTCTCGGCGGCGCTGCGCCCGAGCGGGCGCTGGAGCGCCGTCCGCAGGTCGGCCAGCGCGACCTGGACCTCCTCGGCGCAGCGCGCCCGCGCCACGTCGTCGAGCTCGTGGTCGCCGGAGAGCGCCAGGGAGACGCCGAACAGGCGCTGGATAACCCGCTCGTGGACCTCCCGGGCGAGGTCGATCCGCTGCTCGAGCTGGACGGCGTTCTCCTGCTGGAGGGTGGCCACCCGGGCCATCGCGGCGAGCGCGGCCACCTTGCCGAGAATCCACAGGAGCTCGCGCTCGGCGTCGTCCATCGGCTGCGCCGTGCCCCCCCGGTCGGCGAGGATCACCCCGACCCAGTAGCCCCGGGCCGACATCGGCGAGCAGATCACCGTCGTCGTGCCGAGCATGCGCACGTACTCCACCGGGAGCTCGCGCTCGAGGTCGTCGGTGCATTCGATCACCCGGTCGAGTTCGAGCGCGCGTCGGGCCAGCGGGGCCGACTCGACGGTGAAGAAGCCCTTGCCGAAGAGCGACAGGTCGATCCCGAAGCTCCCGGCCGCGCGGACGCGCCGGCGCGCGGCGTCGTAGCGGAAGATCACCGCCCGGGTCAGCGAGGTCACCTCGCACGTGACCTCGCACAGGCGGCCGTAGAAGTCGTCGGCGTTCGGGTCTAGCTCGCCCTTGGCCAGGACCTCGGCGACCAGCTCGATCGCGGCGACCTGGGGGTGCGAGAGCGGACGGTTTTCATACGCGCCGGACATTCGGTTTCGAGCCCCTTCTGGTGGTGGCCATCGATTATCCCGCCCGCCCGGGCACTTGCCGGCGCCCCCTCCGATCGGGGGGTTTTCCGGCGCGCGGGCTAACCGGGAACCCCGATCCGACGTAAGCCTAAGTGAGATGAATCGGCTCACCGACGACAGCGCCTTCCTCTTCCCCGGTCCCGGCGGCTCGCTCGCCGGCGCCGCGACGCTCGTGGCCACGCACTGCGCCGACCTCGCCGACCAGGCGCGCGCGGCCGTCGCCGACGACCTCCTCGACCGGGCCGACGAGAGCCCGCGCTTCGCCCAGCCCGCCGACTTCCTGGCCAGCCTCGCCGGCTGGCGCTCGCTCGACGCCCCGCGGCCACTCGCCTTCGCCGGGCACGCGGCCGGCGAGCTCGCGGCCCTGGCCGCCGCCGGGGCGCTCGACGAGCACGACGCCCTCGAGCTCGTCGTCCTCCGCGGCGCGCTCATGGCCGAGGCGGCCGAGCGCGCCCGCGACGGCGGGATGCTCGCCCTCCTCGACGGTACCGCCGCCCAGGCGGAGCGCCTCGCGGCCGACCACGGGGTCAGCATCGCCTACGACGATGCGCCCGGCCGGCGCGTCCTCGCGGGCCGGGCCAGCCGGCTCCAGGAGGTCGCGATCGAGGCCCGGGCCCTCGGCATGCGCGCGGTCGTCCTCGACGTGGCCGGCGCCTTCCACTCCCCGGACATGGCCGGGGCCTGCCCGCGCTTTCGCCGCGCCCTCGGCCAGGCCACCGTCCGCCCGGCGCGGGCCCCCGTGATCAGCGGGCTCACCGCGCGCCCGTTCGACGACGTCCGCGGCCAGCTCGCCGCCGCCCTGACGCGTCCGGTCCGCTGGCGCCAGACGCTGGCCACCCTCCACGCCGCCGGCGCCCGCACCTTCGTCGACGTCGGACCCGGCGGGCTGCTCGCCGGGCTCGTCGCCTCCACCCTGCCCGATTCCAGCGCAATCACGATCGAGGAGCTCCATGGCGTCCACGCCTGAGGTGACCGTCCGGCCGGTGTCGAGCGAAACGGCCCGGCTGCGAACCGCCGGGATCGTCGGGCTCGGTACGGCGCTGCCCGACCGGGTCGTCGACAACGCCGGGATCGCCGCCACCCTCGGGGTCGACGATGCCTGGATCGTGCGCCGGACCGGCATCCACGAGCGCCGTCACGCCCCCAAGGAGATGCTCCTGGTCGAGCTGGCAACCGAGGCCGGCCGGGCCGCGATCGAGGACTCCGGCCTCCCGGCCACCGACATCGACCTGATCATCGTGGCCACGCTCTCCCACGAGCTCTCGACCCCGAACGCCGCCCCGCTGATCGCCCACGCGCTCGGCGCCACCCGGGCCGGCGGCTTCGACCTCGGCTGCGCGTGCACCGGGTTCATCGCCGGCCTGGCCAGCGCGACCGCGTGGATCGAGGCCGGCCGGGCGCGCACCGCCCTGGTCATCGGCGCCGAGCTGATGTCGCGCTACACCGACCCGACGGACAAGCGGACCGCCGCCCTGTTCGGCGACGGCGCCGGCGCCGTCGTCATCACCGAGGGCGCACCCGGGGCGATCGGCCCGATCGTCCTCGGGGCGGACGGCTCCTGCGGCGAGATGATCACCAGCAACCCGCGCACCGGGTCGATCATCATGGACGGCCACGAGACCTTCAAGCAGGCCGTCGCCCGGCTGGCCGAGTCCTCGGTCGAGGCGTGCCGGATCGCCGGCGTGTCGCTCGAGGACATCGACCTCTTCGTCTACCACCAGGCCAACGGCCGGATCACCTCCTCGCTCGGCGAGCGCCTCGGCCTCGACCCGGCGCGGGTCGTCGACTGCATCGCCGGGCTCGGCAACACCTCCGCCGCCAGCGTCCCCCTCGCCCTCGGCTACGCCCGGGCCAACGGACAGCTCCGGCCCGGGCACCGCGTCCTGCTCGCCGCGGTCGGCGCCGGCTTCACCTGGGGCGCCGTGGTCATCCAGTGGGGCGCGGCGGCCTCGACCAACGGCGCGGTGGCCTGATGGCCGCAGCGCGCCCGTCCGACGCCTGCGCGCTCGTCACCGGCGGGTCGCGCGGCATCGGCGCCGCCATCTCCCTCGCCCTGGCCGGCGACGGCTGGCCGGTGGTCGTCAACTACCGCAGCGACGAGGCCGGCGCCGCCCGGACCGTCGCCGCGATCGAGTCGGCCGGCGGCCGGGCCGTCGCCCTCCACGGCGATGTCGCCGAGCAGCCGGAGGAGGTCCTCGCCGAGGCCCGGCGCGAGCTCGGCCCGGTCCTCGCCCTCGTCAACAACGCCGGCGTCCGGGCCGACAACATCGCCCTCTCGCTCACCGACGACGACTGGGACCGGGTCATCCGGACCAACCTGACCGCCGCGTTCCGGATGACCCGCGGCGCCGTGCGCACGATGATCCGCGCCCGCTTCGGTCGGGTGATCAGCATCGCCTCGATCGTCGGACCGCGGGCCAACGCCGGCCAGTCCAACTACGCCGCGTCGAAGGCCGGGCTGATCGCCATGAGCAACACCGTCGCCGTCGAGGTCGCTCGCCGCGGGGTGACCATCAACACGGTCGCCCCGGGCTTCATCGACACCGAGATGACCGCGGACCTTCCCGACGGCGTGCTCGAGGCGGTCCCCGCCCGGCGCGCCGGCACCCCCGAGGAGGTCGCCGCCTGCGTGCGCTTCCTCGCCTCGGAGGACGCCAGCTACGTAACCGCCAGCACCGTCTACGTGGACGGAGGCCTGGCCGCATGAGCCATCAACAGAACGGAGCCGAAATGTCCGCAGCAGTCACCGCCGAGCAGGTCGAGCAGGTCGTCAAGACGTCGCTGGAGAGCTTCGGCGCCGATCCCGACGAGATCACCCGCGAGGCCGAGCTGACCGCGCTCGACATCGACTCGCTCGATCTGGCCGAGCTCTCGCAGATCGTCGAGGAGCAGTTCGGCGTCAACCTGACGAGCGCCGACGTCAAGGCGATCGTCACCGTCGGCGACGCCGTCGATCTGATCGTCGAGCGTGCATAGTGACCTTCCTCCACCCCTGGCCGGGGGCAGCGCGATGACCGATGTCGTCATCACCGGCATGGGCGCCGTGACGCCGCTCGGCCTCGGCGCGCGGACCCTCCACGAGCGCTGGACCGCGGGCGTCTGCGGCGTGCGCGACGGAGAGGCTCCGTGCGCCGAGTTCGAGCCGACCGACCACCTCTCCCGCAAGGAGGCCAGACGGGCCGACCGCTGCACCCAGCTCGCCATCGTCGCCTGCGAGGAGGCGCTGCACGACGCCGGCTGGGACGGCGGGCTTCCCTACGACCCCCACCGCATCGGCTGCATCATCGGCACCGGCATCGGCGGGATCGGGACCCTCGAGCACAACCACACGCTGCTCGAGCGCGACGGCGCCAAGGCGGTCTCGGCCCTCGCCGTCCCGCTGATGATGAGCAACGCCCCGGCCGCGGCCCTGAGCATGCGCCACGACCTCCGCGGGCACGTCTACGGGATCGTCTCCGCCTGCGCCGCCGGCGCCCACGCGATCGGCTCCGCCGTGCGGGCGATCCAGGCCGGCGACGCCATCGCCGTGGTCACCGGCGGCGCCGAGGCGGCGCTCACCCCCCTCTCCAAGGCCGCCTTCGCCGCGCTCGACGCGACGTCGACCAGCGGCATCTCCCGGCCGTTCGACCTCCGGCGCGACGGCTTCGTCATGGGCGAGGGCGCCGGCGTGCTCGTGCTCGAGGACGGCGACGCCGCCCGCGCGCGGGGCGCCCGCATCCTCGGCACCGTGCGCGGCTACGGCGCGACCTCCGACGCCTTCCACCTCACCGCGCCCCACGAGCGCGGCGAGGGCGCCCAGATGGCGATCGCGGCCGCCCTGCGCGACGCCGGCCTCGGCGCCGCCGACATCGACTACGTCAACGCCCACGGCACCTCGACGCCGCTCAACGACCGAGCCGAGACGATCGCCCTCAAGGCCGCGTTCGGCGAGCACGCGGCCCGGCTGCCGATCTCCTCGACCAAGTCGGCGATCGGGCACCTGCTCGGGGCCGCCGGCGCCGTCGAGGCGGTGGCCACGCTGCTGGCCCTGCGCGACCGCGTCGCCCCGCCGACGCTCGGCTGGGAGGAGCGCGATCCCGATCTCGACCTCGACTACGTGCCCGGCGCGGCCCGGCCCTTCGAGGTCCCGGACGGTCGCGGCGCGACCGCGATCTCGAACTCATTCGGTTTTGGTGGGCACAACGTCGTCCTATGCCTGGAGGCAGCATGAGCCTGAAGCTGGCCCCACGTCCCGATGAACGCCTGACCGCGCTCGAGCGCCTCGAGGTGCTCTGCGATCCGGGCTCGATCAGCCTGGTGCGGACCGACGTCCGCTCCCGGCGGATGGGAGAGAAGGCGCGCGCCGGCGACGGCGTGCTCGGCGGGAGCGGCCGGGTCGACGGCCGGCCGGTGTTCTGCTTCGCCCAGGACGCCTCCTTCGTCGGCGGCTCGCTCGGCCAGGCCCACGCCGACACGGTCGTCCAGGTGCTCCAGCTCGCCGGCCGGGCCCAGGTGCCGGTGATCGGCTTCATCGAGTCCGGTGGGGCCCGCATCACGGAGGGCCTCTCCGCCCTCGGCGGCTACGGGCGGATCTTCCGCGAGCACGTCGCCCTCTCCGGCCGCGTCCCCCAGATCTCCGTCATCTGCGGACCATCGGCCGGCGGCGGGTCCTACGCCCCGGCGCTGACCGACTTCGTGATCATGACCCAAGAGGCGAGCATGTTCCTCACCGGTCCCGCCGTGGTCAAGCGGGTGATGGGCGAGGACGTCGACGGCGTCGCCCTCGGGGGCCCGCGCGTCCACGAGCGCAACGGCGTCTGCCACATGGTCGCGCCGACCGAGGTCGACGCCGCCCTGCTCGCCCGCGACCTCCTCGACCACCTGCCCCAGTCGAGCGCCGAGCCGCCGATGCGCTGGCCGGCCGTCCCCTCGCCGACCTACCCGCCCGACGCGTGCGTGCCGACCGACGAGCGCCGCGTCTACGACATGCGCGAGGTCGCCCGCTCGCTCGTCGACGGCGGTCGGCTGCTCGAGATCTCGCCCAAGTACGCCCGCAACATCACCTGTGCCCTGGCCCGCCTCGACGGCCGCTCGGTCGGGATCATCGCCAACCAGCCGCGCTACCTCGGCGGCGTCCTCGACAGCCACGCGGCGATGAAGGCCGCCCGCTTCGTGCGCACGTGCAACCTGTTCGGCCTGCCGATGGTCGTCCTCGTCGACACCCCGGGCTTCCTCCCCGGAACCAAGCAGGAGCAGGGCGGCGTGATTCGCCACGGCGCGAAGCTCGTCCACGCCTTCGCCGAGGCCACGGTCCCCCGCGTCACGATCGTCGTGCGCAAGGCGTTCGGCGGCGCGTTCATCGCGATGAACGCCAAGGACCTCGGCGCCGACTTCGTCTTCGCCTGGCCGACGGCCACGCTCGGGGTGATGGGCTCCACGCAGGCGATCGAGATCGTCCACCGCCGCGAGATCGCCGGCGCTGACGACCCGGCGCGGGCGCGCGACGCCCTGGCCGCGGCCTACACCGCCGAGCACCTCCAGGCCGCCACCGGGGCGGCCGACGGCTTCATCGACGAGGTCATCCCGCCGTCGGAGACCCGGCGGCGGATCATCAGCGTCTTCGACAGCATGGAGAACGTCGGCCGCCGCCAGCGGCCCCAGCGTGGCGGCAACATCCCTCTGTGAGGTGGTCAGATCCGTTCGGGGCCCTCGAGATCGGGGCCTCGTTCACCAGCCGGGGACGCACCGTGACCGAGGCGGACGTCGTGGCCTTCGCGGCGTTGACCGGCGACGGCCATCCCCAGCACACCGACGCCCAGTGGTCGGCGTCGAGCCCGTTCGGCGAACGCGTGGCCCACGGAATGCTGATCGTCTCCTACGCCGTCGGCCTCGTTCCCTTCGACCCGGACCGGGTCATGGCCCTGCGCGGGCTCGGCGACGTGGTCTTCAAGCGGCCCGTCAGGCTGGGGGATACGATCCGCGTCAAGGGCGTGGTCAAGGCCCTTCGTCCGATCGGTGAGGAGGCCGGGCTCGTGCAGTGGCGGTGGTCGGTGATCAACCAGGAGGGGCAGTTGGTCGCCCGCGCGCTGGTCGAGGTCCTCTGGCGGGGCGAGCCCGACCGATGATCCTCGCCGACAAGCGGCTCCTGATCACCGGCGTCATCACCCGGGGGTCGATCGCCTTCGAGGTCGCACGGCGGGCCCAGCTCGCCGGGGCCGAGGTCGTGCTGACCGGGTTCGGCCGGGCCAAGCGGATGACCGAGCGGGCGGCCAAGGGCCTCCCCACGCCGGTCGACGTGCTCGAGCTCGACGTCAACCGGCCGGAGGACCTGGAGGCGCTCGGGGCGGCGCTCGAGGAGCGCTGGGACCACCTCGACGGCGTCCTCCACGCAATCGCCTTCGCGCCCGAGGATGGCCTTGGCGGCGCCTTCCTCTCGACGCCGTCGGCGAGCGCGGTCACCGCGTTCGAGACGAGCGCCTTCTCGCTGAAGGCGTTGACCGTCGCCGTCCTCCCTCTGCTCGAGCGCGCCCCGGACGGGGCGAGCGTGGTCGGGCTCGACTTCGACGCCGGCGTCGCCTGGCCGGCCTACGACTGGATGGGCGTGGCCAAGGCGGCGCTCGAGAGCGTCTCCCGCTACCTGGCCCGGGATCTCGGGTCGCGCGGGGTCCGCTCGAACCTGATCTCGGCCGGGCCGATCGAGACGCTGGCCGCCGGGGGCATCCCCGGCTTCGAGCGCCTGGCCGAGCTCTGGCAGAACCAGGCGCCGCTCGGCTGGGAGGTCAAGGACGCCGGCCCGGTGGCCGACGCCTGCTGCTTCTTGCTCTCCCCCCTGGGACGGGGCATCACCGGCGAGATCATCCACGTCGACGGCGGCTTCCACGCGATGGGAGCCCCGCTTCGATGAGCGTCCTGCTCACCGGGGCCACCGGGTTCCTCGGAATGGAGGTCCTCGTCCGCCTGCTCGACCAGTCGGACACCGAGATCGTCGCGCTCGTGCGGGCGCCCGATCGCGCGGCGGCCGCCCGCCGCATCGACACCGTCCTCGCCCAGCTCTACGAGAGCCCGGCCGCCCGGGGCCTGGCCGGGCGGATCCTCGCCCTCCCGGGCGACGTCAGCTCACCGGACCTCGGCCTCCGCCCCGAGGACCGGCGGGCGCTGGTCGAGCGGACGACGTCGATCGTCCACTGCGCGGCGTCGATCTCCTTCGACCTGCCGCTCGAGGAGGCCCGGGCGATCAACACCGTCGGCACCCGGCGCCTGCTCGCGTTGGCTGGCGAGCTGGCCGACCTGCGCCGGGTGGTCCACGTCTCGACGGCGTACGTCGGCGGGCGCCACCGGGGGACGTTCGGCGAGGATGACCTCGACGTCGGCCAGGAGTTCCGCAACAGCTACGAGCAGTCGAAGTTCGAGGCCGAGCGCGAGGTCATGGCCAGCGACCTGCCGCTGGTGATCGCCCGGCCGAGCATCGTCGTCGGCGACCGCCACAGCGGCTGGACGCCGGCCTTCAACGTCATCTACTGGCCGCTGCGGGCCTTCGCCCGGGGTATGCTCGACGAGGTGCCGGCCAATCCCGACGGGGTGATCGACGTCGTCCCGGTCGACTACGTCGCCGACGCCCTCGTCCACCTCCTCCACGACACGGCGGCCACCGGGGCGATCAACCTGGTCGCCGGCCGCCAGGCGGTGACCAACGCCCAGCTGATCGAGCTGGCCTGCCGGGCGCTCGGACGCGAGGCGCCGCGCATCAACAACGACGCCGCGATGATCGAGGAAGCCTCGGCCTACCTCCCCTACTTCGACGTCGCCACCCGCTTCGACGACCGACGTGCGCGGAGTTTGCTCAAGCCCGCCGGCATCGCCACCGATGACTTCGAGGTGTACTTCCCGGCGATCATCGACTACGCCCAGCGGGCCCGCTGGGGCAAGACCCCGCTCACCCGCGAAGGGGCGCGGCTCGCCCGAGCCCGCGCCGCCTAGAGGACGGCTCGGATGCGCTTCCGCCGACTCCCTCCGCCCCGGGTCCTCGCCGCGACCTTGGTCCTCGCCGTCGCCGCCCTCGCCGCGCCGGCCGGCGCGGCGGCGGCCAGTCCCACCCTCCTGGCCAACGCGTCGACCTCGACGATCGTCGGCCTCCAGATCTTCGACCACACGAACCTGACCGGCGGCAGCTCGCCGCGCGGGACGATCGGCTTCGCGCTCTACGGGCCGGGCGACACGACCTGTGCGAGTCCGATCTTCACCGCCTCGGTGCCCGTCTCGGGCACCGGCTCCGACGACTCGTCCCGGTACTCGACGACCGCCGCCGGGACCTACCGCTGGGTCGCCCGCTACGGCGGCGATGCGAGCAACAGCCCGGCGAGCACCGCCTGCGCCGACACCGGGCAGCAGGTCATCGTCGGGCCGACGACAGTGGGCGAGGCGACGGGCGCCCAGCAGGCGGGCAACTCGATCTACGGGACGGCCACGCTCAGCGGCGGATGGTCGCCGACCGGCACGATCACCTTCACGGTGACCGGGCCCAACGACCAGTTCTGCGGCGGCGCGGTGGCGTTCACCAAGACCGTGCCCGTGAACGGCGCCGGGGCCTACAGCTCGGGGGCGTTCGCCCCGCCCACCCCCGGCACCTACGTCTTCCGAGTCCGCTACAGCGGCGACGCCAACAACCTCGGGGTCGGGCCCACCGCCTGTCTCGACCCGGCGGCCGCGGTGTCGATCTCCGCCGCTCAGATCGGCTCCGGCCCGCCCCCGGCGCCACCGCCGCCGCCCGGCCCCGCGCCGGTCGGGTCGACCCCGCCGCCCACCACGACACCGCCGGGGTCCACCTCGCCGCCCGTGGGAACGCCGCCCGCGACGTCATCGCCGGCCGCCCTCCCCCCGGCCACCCCGACGCCCGCCGGCAGCTCGACGCCGCCAGCCACCGCGCCCGCGCCGCTCGCCCTGCGCGTGCCCGCCGGCTGCGTGAAGGGCGCCTTCCGGGCCTACGTGACCGGGAGCGGCGTGCGCGCGGTCACCTACTACCTGAGCGGGCGCCGGATGGGGCACGTCGCCCGCCCCGACGCCCGCGGACGCTTCGCCATCCGCATCTCCCGGGCCCGGCTCCGCCGGGGGGTCCGCTACCACGTGGTCGGCCGCGTCGCGATGCGCCCGCACGGTGGGCTGACGCTCCGCCGGACGGTTCTCGTCTGCGCCTGAGCCCGGTCGGCCTCAGCGCAGCGCGGCGAGCTTCTTGCCCGGGTTCATCAGCCCCCGGGGATCGCAGGCCAGCTTGACCCGCTCGTGGAGGGCGACCGCCGCCGGCGGCCAGACCCCGGCGAGCGCGCCGCGCTTGACCCAACCGATCCCGTGCTCGCCGGAGATCGACCCGCCGAGGCGGGCGGCGAGGGCGAACACCTCGGCCACCGCGAGCTCGGCCCGAGCGAGCTCCGACGGTCGGGCCGGGTCGATCAGGAACGTCGAGTGGAGGTTCCCGTCGCCGGCGTGGCCCCAGCTGCACGCCTCGAGCCCCTGCCGGGCGCCGATGGCCACCGTCTCCTCGACGGCCTCGGCCAGGCGCTCGACCGGGACGATGATGTCCTCGCTGAGCTTGGCGCCCCGCCGGGCGCGGACGGCGTGGGACACCCCGCCCCGCCACCGCCACACGGCGGCGATCTCCTCGGGCGCCGCCGGCGCCGCGGTCGCGAGCGCGCCCTCCCCCAGGATCTCGAGCAGCTCATCCCGCCGCCGGGCCGCCTCGGCGGCCGTCCCGTCGGCTTCGGCGATCACCATGAAGGCGGCGCCCGGCGGCGCGGCCAGGGGGATGCCGGCGGCGGCCAGGTCGATCGCCCCGCCGTCGAGGAACTCGATCGCCGCCGCCTGGACCCCGTTGCCGATGACCGCCTCGACCGCCGCGCACCCGGCTCGCGCGCTCGGATAGACGGCCATCACCGGGAGGGCCGCCTCGGGCGCGGGGACGAGCCGCAGCCAGGCGGCGGTGATCACGCCGAGGGTGCCCTCCGAGCCGACGAGCAGGCTCTTGAGGTCGTAGCCGGAGGCGTCCCGGCGGAACGGGCCGCCGATCGTCACGAGGTCGCCCGGCGGGAGCACGACCTCGAGCCCGGTCACCCACGTCCCGGTCGCCCCGTACTTGAACGCGTGCGGCCCGCCGGCGTTCGTGGCGATGTTGCCGCCGATCTGCGACTGCTCGGCCGCGCCCGGGTCGGGGGGGAACATCAGGCCGCCCTCCCGGGCGCGCCGGCGGACCTCGGCCGTCGTCATGCCCGCCTCGACCGCGATCCGCCAGAGCAACGGCTCGAACCCGCGCAGGCGGCGGAGCCGCTCGAGCCCAAGCACCACGCCGCCGTCGAGGGGTACGGCCCCGGCCGAGAGGCCGCTCCCGCCGCCGCGGGGGATGATCGGCACGCCCCGCTCGTAGCAGTGGGCGACGACCCGGGCGACCTCCTCGGCGGTAGCCGGGAGGGCGACGGCGTCGAGGCGCCCGCGGACCCCGCGGCCCTCGGAGAAGTCGATCAGGTAGGCGGGGGCCGGCGGCCCGAGCACGTGCTCGGCGCCGACGATCGCGGCGAGCTCCGCCCGCAGGGAGGCGGCGGCCGGCTCGGTCAGGCTCCGGTCACCCAACGATCAGGGCGCCAGCGCGTAGATGCCGGTCTGGGCGGCGCCGCCGCTGCGCCCGCCGGCCACGAGGATGCGATTCCCGTCGAGCACGGTCGCCGCGTCGGAGAGGGGCTTGGGCAGCGCGCCGACCCGGCGGACCCGGCCGGTCGCCGGGTCGATCGAGAGGATCTGGGCGACCGGCGTGTCGGGGGTGGCCCGGCGGCCGCCGATCACGTAGACGACCGCTCCGAGGGTCGCCGCCCCGGCGTGGGTCAGCACGGCCGGGAGGCGGCCGATCCGCTTGGTCGTGCCGGCCGCCGGGTCGAAGCTCTCGATCGCGTCGGTCGCCCCGAGGCCGACCGTCCCCCCGGCGATGATCAGCCGCCCACCGGCGACGGCCACCGCGGCGTAGCGGACGGGGTACGGGAGGTGACCGACGACGGTGGCCGGGCCACCCGGACGCCAGGCGACGATCGTGTCGAGGGGGCGGCTCCCGTCGTAGCCGCCGACGACGTAGGCCGTGTCGCCCACCGCGGCCACGGCGACGTCCGAGGCCGGCGACGGCAGGTGGCCGACCGTCGTCCCCGCGCCGGTCGCCGGGTCGAAGCGGATGATGTGGTCGTAGGAGGCGAGGTCGCCCCCGCCGAAGACGTAGACGGCGCCGCCGAGCGCGGCGGCCTGGGCGTCGTGCTGGCGCACCGGGAGCTGCCCGGCCGCCCGGGGGGCCGCCCCGGTGAGGAGGAGGACGTTCGCCGTCGAGGTGTCGGCCCGGTCGAGGCCGCCGAGGAGGGCGACCCGGTCGCCGCCGAGGGCGGCCACCGCCGGGTCCTGGAGGGGCGCCGCGAGCGAGCCGACGGGCTGGGCGTGGATCGGGGCGGCGGCCGGCGGCCGGGCGGCGTGATGGCCGCCCGCGGTGGTCGCGGGCGACGCGGCGGCGCCCCCGTGACCAGCGGCCCCCCCGCCGCCCGTCAGGAGCGCGACCAGGAGGACGACGAGGGCGGCGAACCCGACCAGGAGGGCGGCGAGCCGGCGCCGGCGGCGGCGCAGCTCGGCCGCCCGGGCGGCCGCGCGGCCGGCCCGGCGGGCGGCCAGCTCGGGCGAGCTCACCGGTCATCCTTCGGGTTGTCGGCGGACGGCGGCAGTATCGATCGCATCGGAGAGGCGGGGCGCGCCGCGGGTCGGAGGTCAAGAATAGCGAGCTGGCAGCCGGCAGCCGGCCCTGGTGCGGGGGGAGCCGAGCGGGCACAATGGTCTGCCATGGCCGACCGTCTGATCTACGTCTCCCGTCTCGTTCGCCTGCCCCTGGTCGGCGCCGACGGGGCGCAGATCGGCCAGGTCGTCGACGTCGTCCTCGCCGGTGGCGGCGGGGGCTCGCCCCCCCGGGTCAACGGCTTCGTGGTCAGCGTGCAGCGCCGCCGGGTGTTCGTCGGGGCCGGGCGGATCGCCGAGATCGAGCCGGAGGGGGTGCGCCTGCGCCGGGGGACGATCAACCTCCGCCAGTTCGAGCTCCGCGGCGGCGAGCAGCTGGTGGTCGGCGAGCTGCTCGGGCGGCGGCTGCGGGGGCGGCGGATCGTCGACGCGGCGATCGCCCCGGCGCCCGAGCCCCACTCCTGGGAGCTCGCCACCATCGCCGTCGCCCCGCCCGGCCTGGCCGGCCGGCGCCGGGCCCCGGAGATCATCGACTGGAGCGAGGCGAGCGAGGTCCTCCGCGACGAGCGGGCCGGGGCCCGCGAGGCCGCGGCGATCGGCCAGCTCCACCCGGTCGAGATGGCCGAGGCGATCCGCAAGCTCCCGCTCTCCCGGCGGCGCATCCTGGCCGATGCGCTCGAGGACGAGCGGCTGGCCGACCTGCTCGAGGAGCTCTCCGAGGAGGAGCAGGTCCGCATCGTCGAGGGCCTCGACCTGGAGCGGGCGGCCCGGGTCCTCGACGCGATGGAGGCCGACGACGCCGCCGACCTGCTCGCCGAGTTCTCCGCCGAGCGCCGGGGCGAGCTGCTCGCGGCGATGGACCCGGGTGAGGCGGCGCCGGTCCGGCGCCTGCTCAACTTCGGCCCCGACACGGCCGGCGGCCTGATGACCCCCGAGCCGATCGTGCTCCCGCCGACCGCCACCGTGGCCCAGGCGCTCGCGCGGATCCGCGACCCCGACCTGCGGGCGCCGCTCGCCGCCCAGGTCTTCGTCTGCCTGGCGCCGACCGAGACGCCGACCGGTCGCTTCCTCGGCGTCGCCCACTTCCAGCGCCTCCTGCGCGAGGCGCCGTCGAAGACGCTCGGGCGCTGCATCGACACCGAGCCGGAGCCGGTCAGCCCGGACACGAGCGACCAGCTCGTCGCCGCCCGCCTCGCCGCCTACGACGTCGTCGCCCTCCCGGTGATCGACGAGACCGGGCGGCTGCTCGGGGCGGTGACGATCGACGACGTGCTCGACCGGGTCCTCCCGACCGGCTGGCGCGTGACCCCGGCGAGGAACTAGGCCGTGTCACGGCGCGACGACCTGAGCAAGCCGCGCGGGACCGGCGGGGGTCCGTCGTACGACCCGGACCGGTTCGGCCGCTGGGCCGAGGCGATGGCGCGCTACCTCGGGACCGGGCGCTACCTGGCGATCCAGACCGGGCTGGTCGTCGTCTGGATCGGACTGAACATCGTGGCGGCCAGGCTCCGCTGGGACCCCTACCCGTTCATCCTCCTCAACCTCGCCTTCTCGACGCAGGCCGCCTACGCCGCCCCGATGATCCTCCTCGCCCAGAACCGCCAGGCCGACCGCGACCGGGTGGAGATCGAGCGCGACCGGGAGACCAACGCCCGGCAGCTGGCCGAGGCCGAGTACCTGGCCCGGGAGATCGCCGCCCTGCGGATCTCGATCGAGCGTAAGGCCGACCGCGAGGACCTGGCCGACGCGGTCCGCGAGATCAGCCTCGCCGTCGACCGCCTCCACGACCACGTCGGCCCCCCGCGGGACGAGCTCGAGGAAGCCGAGTCGTAGCCCGGTGTCCTTTTCCGGGCCGGCCGTTCGTCATCGGGATGAAGCCGGCTCCCGAGGCCGGAACCCGAACCGAGAGGCGGTCCGATGCGCTACATGTTCCTGCTCTACCACGACGAGTCCCGCTACGAGACGCCGGAGGACCCGAGCGTCCAGGCCGAGCCGGCCGCCTACGGGGCGTTCACCGGAGCGGTCAGGGAGGCCGGGGCGTTCCTCGCGGGCGACGCCCTCCAGGGCTCGGCCACGGCGACGGTCGTCCGCACCGGCCCGTCCGGCGCTCCGCTCAGCACCGACGGCCCGTTCGCCGAGACCAAGGAGCAGCTCGCCGGCTTCTACGTCCTCGAGTGCGCCGACCTCGACGAGGCGCTCGACTGGGCGGCCCAGATCCCGGCGGCCGGCCACGGCGCCGTCGAGGTGCGCCCGATCCGCGAGCTCGGATGACCGCCGGGTGAGCCGGGAGCGGGGCGGCGGTTGACCGAGGTCGACGCCAGCGGGCACCGGGCCGTGGAGCAGGCCTTTCGCGACGAGTACGGTCGCGTGGTGGCCGCGCTCGCCGCCTGGTCGCGGGACCTCGACCTGGCCGAGGACGCCGTCCAGGAGGCGTTCGCCGTGGCCGTCGAGGCCTGGCCGCGCAGCGGCGTCCCGGAGCACCCGGCGGCCTGGATCCTGACCACGGCCCGGCGGCGGGCGATCGACCGCCTCCGCCGGGCGCGGACGCTCGAGCGCAAGCGACGGGAACTGGACCACGCGGCGATGACCCACGACGAGGACGACGACCCGGCCGCTCCGGCCGAGGTGCCCGACGAGCGCCTGGGCCTGATCTTCGCCTGTGCCCACCCGGCCCTCGCCCGCGAGGCCCAGCTCGCCCTGACCCTGCGGATGCTCGGGGGGCTGAGCGTCCCCGAGATCGCCCGGGGCCTCCTCACCCCGGAGGCGACGATCGCCAAGCGCATCACCCGGGCGAAGGCGAAGATCCGCGACGCCGGCATCCCCTTCGAGGTCCCCACGGCCGCCCGCCTCCCGGACCGCCTGGACATCGTCCTGCTCGTGATCTACCTGATCTTCAACGAGGGCTACTCGGCGAGCGGCGGCGAGGACCTGATGCGCGGTGAGCTGAGCGCCGAGGCGATCCGGCTCGGGCGCCTCCTCTGCGCGCTGATGCCCGACGAACCCGAGGTCCTCGGGCTGACCGCGCTGATGCTCCTCCACGACTCCCGCCGCCACGCCCGGCTGGCCGGCGACGGCCGGCTCGTCGTGCTCTCAGACCAGGACCGGAGCCGGTGGGACGCCGGCCAGATCGACCAGGGCTGCGCCCTGCTCGACCGCGCCGTCCGCCACCGCCTCCCCGGGCCCTACCAGCTCCAGGCGGCGATCGCCGCCCTCCACGCCCGGGCCGGCGGCGCCGCCGAGACCGACTGGCCGCAGATCGCCGACCTCTACGGCGAGCTCGCCCGCCGCCACCCGACCCCGGTGGTGGCGCTCAACCGGTGCGTGGCCGTGGCCATGGCCGACGGGCCCACGGCCGGCCTGCGCGAGCTCGACCGAGCCGGGCTGGCCGAGACGCTCGACGGCTACCAGCCCTTCCACGCCGCCCGGGCCGACCTCCTGCGCCGGGCCGGCCGGCAGGAGGAGGCCGCCCGGGCCTACGAACGGGCCGGGCGTCTGGCCACCACGGCGGCCGAGCGGCGCTACCTGGAGGAGCGCCGCCGGGAGCTCACGGCATGACCAGGTGGCTGTCGCCGAACTCGTGCCAGAGGTACCCCCGGTCGAGCGCCGCCCGGTAGGAGCGCTCGAGCAAGCCGGGACCGGCGGCGGCCTCGAGCAGGCGCAGGTGCGAGGCCTCGGGCTCGTGCCAGCCGCTGATCAGCCCGTCGACGGCCCAGAGGCCGCGCTCGGGCGTGATCACCAGATCGGTCCAGCCCTCCCCCGGGCGAACCGTCCCGTCGGGGGCGGCGACCGTCTCGAGCGCCCGGACCGCGGTCGTCCCGACGGCGACGATCCGCCCGCCCCGGGCGCGGGTCGCGTTGACGCGGACGGCCGTCGCCGCCGCCACCCGGTACTGCTCGGGGTACGGCGGCTCGTCGCGCTCGGGCGAGGAGACCCCGGTGTGGAGGAGGAGCGGGGCGGTGGCCACGCCCGCCCGGCGCAGGCGACCGAGGAGCGCGCGGGTGAACGGGCGCCCCGCGCTCGGCATCTCCGCGCTGCCCGGCGTCGTCGCGTAGACCGTCTGGTAGGCGTCGAGGGGCCAGTCGCCGGCGACGTAGCCGTAGCGGATCGGCCGACCGTGGCGGGCGAGATAGGCGGCCACGGGCTCGCCGCCGGTCTCCACCCGGGCGAGCCAGAGCCGCCCGCCCCGGGCGTAGGCGGCGACGATCTCGACGCTCCCGCCCCCGGCCAGGCCGAGGATCTCCCCGGTCCGCGGCCCGGCGCTCCCCCGCGCGGGCCGGCCGCCGTCGGGGCGGCGGAGCTCGAGGACCCACCACTCGTCGCCGGCCAGGCCGGGCGCCCGGGTCGCGAAGTGGAGGAGTAGCTCGCCGGCCCCCCGGCGCGCCGCGATCGCCGCCGGGAGGGTGGCCGAGGCGTTGACCACCAGCAGGTCGCCCGGCTCGAGGAAGCGGGGGAGGTCGGCGAAGCGGGCGTGCTCGAGCCGCCCGCCCCCGCCCCGGGTCGCGACCAGGAGGCGCACCCCGTCGCGGCCGACTCCCCGGGCCTCGGGCGGCTCGCCCGCCTCCAGCCGGGCCGGGAGGCGGAAGGCGAGGGCGCTCACCCCGCGCCTCCGGCGAGCTCCCCGGCCCGGTAGCGCCCGCTCGGGAGGTCCCCGTCGATCAGCGCGCGCAGCCCGGGCACGCTCTCCTCGGGCGGCGGGCGGTCGGAGATGTCCTCGCCCGGGAACGCCTCCTGGTGCATCTGGGTGCGCATGTCCCCGGGATCGACCGTGTAGACCCGCACCGCGGGGTGCTCGGCCGAGAACCCGGCCCCCAGCTGCTCGAGGGCGGCCTTGGAGGACCCGTAACCGCCCCAGAAGGGATAGGGCTCGATCGCGGCATCGCTGGTCACGTTCAGGATCGCCCCACCCGCCGGCAGGCGCGGGAGGACGAGCTGGATCAGGGCGAGGGGGGCGAGGACGTTGACCGCGTAGACCCGCTCGAGCACGTCCAGCGGGTAGTCGGCGAGGCCCGGCTGGGGGCTCGGCCCGAGCAGGCTGGCGTTGTTGACCAGGAGGTCGATCCGGTCCCCGGCGGCGGCGACGAGCGCGGCCCGGTGCCCCGGGTCGGCGACGTCGCCCGGCAGGGCCCGCACGTCGCCCTCGAGCGCGACGGCCGTCCGCTCCAGCGCCTCCGCGCCGCGCGCGTCGATGACCAGGCGCCAGCCGTCCGCGGCCAGGGAGCGGGCGAGGGCGGCGCCGAGGCCGCGCGAGGCGCCGGTGATGATCGCCACGGGCATTCCCCCAACCGTACGGGCCCGGGCCCCGTTCGACCATCGGCAATTGGACCTAGGACCTCAGGAGCCCGCCCCGGACGGCGAGCATCGCCGCCTGGGTGCGGTCGGTGGCCCCGAGCTTGGCCAGCACGTGGCCGACGTGGGTCTTGACCGTCTTCTCGGAGATGCCGAGCTCGAACGCGATCCGCTTGTTCGAGCGGCCCTCGCCGATCAGTGCGAGCACCTCCCGCTCGCGGGCGGTCAGTCGCGCGGCCGCGGCCGGCTCCCGCGGCTCGGCCATCGCCTCGACCAGGCGGGCGGCCACCGTCGGGTCGAGCAGCGCCTCCCCGGCGTGGGCGCTCCGCACCGCCCGGGCGAGCTCCTGGGGCTGCACGTCCTTGAGCAGGTAGCCGGCGGCCCCGGCCCGGATGGCCGCCAGCAGCCGGTGGTCGTCGGCGTTGCTCGTCAGGACCACGACCCGGGTCGCCGGCCGGCGACGGCGGAGCTCGCGCATCGCCTCCACCCCGTCCAGCCGGGGCATGGTCAGGTCCATGAGGATCACGTCCGGCCGCAGGCGCTCGGCCTCGTCGATCGCCTCCACCCCGTCGGCCGCCTCGCCGACCACGGCGATCCCGTCCTGGAGGGCGAGGAAGGTGCGCAGGCCCTCGCGCACCACCGCGTGGTCGTCGACCACCAGCACCCGGATCGACGCCTCACCGCTCAGCCGGGATCACCAGCCTGACGACGGTCCCGGCCCCCGGCGTCGAGCGGATCTCGAGCTCGCCGCCGAGGCGCCGCGCCCGCTCGTGCATCGAGGTCAGACCGAGGTGGCGGGCGCGGGGGGCCGGGTCGTCGGGGTCGAAGCCGGTCCCGTCGTCGGAGATCTCGAGCACGAGCCGGCCGGGGGCCGCGGCGGCGAGCCGGACCTCGATCCGCCGGGCGGCCGCGTGGCGCAGAGCGTTCTGCAGGGCCTCCTGGGCGACCCGGAGGACCTCGAGGTCCCGGCGGTCGTCGCCGCCGGCCACGGTGTCGACGATCAGCTCGATCTCGATCCCGTGGAGCCGGCCGACCAGGTCGACGTGCTTGCGCAGGACACCCTCCAGGCCGTCCCGGTCGAGCGCCGGCGGGCGCAGCTCGAGGATCAGCGACCGGAGCTCGTCCTGCGCCTCGCGTCCGAGCGCCTGGGCCCGCTCGATCTGGGCTCGGGCCTCGCCCCGGTCGCCGGCGCGGTCGCGCTCGAGGAGGGTCATCGCCGACTCCGCCGCCAGGACCAGCCCGAACAGCTTCTGGCTGACCACGTCGTGGAGCTCGAGCGCCAGGCGGTTGCGCTCGGCGACGATCGTCAGCTCCCGGCTGCGCTCGTACAGCCGGGCGTTGGTGATGGCGATCGCCGCGTGGGCGGCCAGCAGCTCGATCAGCTCCTGGTCGCCCGGGCCGAACTTCGCCGGCGCCGGGCCCTCCTTCTCGGTCAGGTAGAAGGCGCCGATCACCCCCTCCGGGGCGACGATCGGGACCCCGAGGAAGGAGCGCATGTCCGGGTGGCGGGCCGGCCACCAGCCGTTGAAGCGCGGATGCGCGTGGACGTCGTCGGTCCGGAACGGCGCCTCGGTCTCCAGTATCGCCCCGAGCAGGCCGTGCGTCCGGGGGAGCGGGCCCATCGCCGCGATCAGCTCGTCGTCCATCCCGGCGACGAGGAACCGCCCGAAGCCGCCCTCGCCGTCCGGGATGCCGAGGGCGGCGTAGCGGGCCCCGGCGAGCTCGCGGGCCCGGTCGACCAGCCGCTGGAGGACCTCCTCGACCGACAGCTCGGCGGCCACGGCGAGCACGGCGTCGCTGACCGCCCGCAGCGCCGGGGTCAAACCTTCGGGCACCGCGGAGCCGTCTATCCGGCGTCGGTCGTCGGCTCGGTCCACCAGTCCTTGACCATCACCCCGTCGCCGTCGGCCGGGCGGTCGGCGCCGACGGCGATCAGCTCGAGCCCGTCGGGTCCGCCCTCGAAGGCCCGGACGACCGCCGGCGCGACCCGGACGACGTCCCACCGGCGCAGCTCGACGATCTCGTCGTCGAGCTTGACCCGGCCCGACCCCCCGATGACGACGTAGGCCTCCTCCTGCTCCCGGTGGCTGTGGCCGAACGGGAAGCGCGTGTGCGGGCCGTAGCGCATGTAGCTGACCCCGAGGTGGTCGGAGTCGAGGTGCTTGCGGGCGAACCGCACCTCGAGGTCGGGCCCGCGCTCGCTCATGGCGTCGTCGATCTCCATCAGGTTCTTGATCGTGTAGCCGGGCATCGGCGGGGCCTCCGGTCGTCGTGGTGGGCTTCCCGGCGGACGCTACCGGTCGGCCGGGTTCGGGCCGATCCTTCACACCCTCCGGCCCGCGGGTGCGCTACTGTCGCGGACATGGGAGAACGTGAGTCGCACCCGCCGGGAACCTTCAGCTGGACCGACCTCTCGACGACCGACCAGGACGCCGCCAAGGCGTTCTACGGCGAGCTCTTCGGCTGGGAGGCCGCCGACATTCCGATCGGCGACGGATCCGTCTACTCGATGATGCGATTGGACGGCCGGGACGTCGCGGCGATCTCCTCCCAGCCGAGCGCCCAGCGCGAGGCCGGCGTCCCGCCGCTCTGGAACTCCTACGTCACCGTCGAGAGCGCCGACGCGGCCGCCGAGCGGGCCAAGGAGCTCGGCGGGGCCGTCCACGCCGGCCCCTTCGACGTGTTCGACGCCGGGCGCATGGCCGTCGTCCAGGACCCGCAGGGCGCCTTCTTCATGGTCTGGGAGCCGCGGGACAACATCGGCTCGGGGCGGGTCAACGCCCCGGGTGCGTTGTCGTGGAACGAGCTCTCCTGTGCCGACCTCGACGCCGCCGCCGCCTTCTACGGCGACCTCTTCGGCTGGACCACCTCGCCGATGGAGGGCTCGCCCGAGCCGTACCTGATCGTCAAGAACGGCGATCGCTCGAACGGGGGGATGCGCCCGCCGGCGGCGCCCGGCGTGCCGCCGCACTGGCTCGTCTACTTCGGGATCGCCGGTCTCGACGACGCGCTCGAGCTCGTGACCAAGCTCGGCGGGCACGTCCACGCCGGACCGATCGACATCGGCGTCGCCCGCATCGGCGTGGTCGCCGACCCGCAGGGCGCGACCTTCGCCCTCTACGACGGCGTCTACGAGGACTAGGCGGTTCTCTAGGCCGTCGCCGCGGCCGGGAGCTCGCACCAGACCGTCGAGTCGGCCACGCCCCACCGGCAGGCGAGCTGCTCGACGAGCAAGAGGCCGTATCCGCCGCGCTCCCCCTCCGGTCGGGGCTCGGGTGGCGGGAGCGGATGTGGCCCGAGTCGGTGACGCATAAGGCGCAGCCGCCGGTCGCGGATCGTCGCGATCCCTCCGTTCACGGGCTCGCTGGGCGTCTACCCGCCCCCCGCCGCCGGTCGGGAAACCAGGCCGCTGGGGTGCGGTGTAGGTTCAGCGACCCGTTCCCGAATGGCCAGCGCATCGACCACAGCCGGGCGGCTCCTCGCGATCAGCGATCTCCACGTCGGGCACGCCGAGAACCGCGCCCTCGTCGCGGGGCTCCGGCCCGAGTCCGAGGACTCGTGGCTGATCGTCGCCGGCGACGTCGGCTCGCACATGGCCGAGGTCGAGTGGGTGCTCCGGCTCCTGCGCGACCGCTTCGCCCGGGTCATCTGGGTCCCCGGCAACCACGAGCTCTGGACGCCGCCCAAGGATCCCGTCCCGCTCCGGGGCGAGGCGCGCTACGCCCACCTCGTCGGGCTCTGCCGCGACCTCGGCGTCGTCACCCCCGAGGACCCCTATCCGGTCTGGGAGGGCGACGGCGGTCCGGTCACCGTGGTGCCCCTGTTCCTCCTCTACGACTACACCTTCCGACCGGCCGGAGCCGAGACCCAGGCGGCGGCCCTCCGGCAGGCCTACCGGGCCGGGGTCGTCTGCCGCGACGAGCGCGTCCTGCACCCGGATCCCCACCCGACCCGCGAGGCCTGGTGCCGGGCCCGGGTGGCGGCGACCGCGCCCCGCCTCGACGCGCTCGACCCGACCCGGCCGACCGTCCTCGTCAATCACTTCCCCCTCGTCCGGGAGCCGACCCGCGTCCTGCGCCACCCCGAGTTCGCCCAGTGGTGCGGGACCTCGTTGACCGCCGACTGGCACCGGCGCTACCGGGCCGCCGCCGTCGTCTACGGGCACCTCCACATCCCCCGGACGATCTGGTGCGACGGCGTGCCCTTCCGCGAGGTCTCGGTCGGCTACCCGCGCGAGTGGCACCGGCGCCCGGTCGAGGTGACCCGGCCGCGCCAGATCCTCCCGGCGGCCTGAGGCGGCCGGCCGCCCGGGGTCAGTCGACGAGCCGGAAGACGGCGAACCCGTCGCCCTCCTGCGGGTCGAGGATGGAGAGGTCGGGGTCGAGGGCGTACTCGACCTGGCCCGGCCAGGGCTCGGCCGGCGGACCGGCGCCCGGCAGGCCCCCGACCACCGACCAGGCCCCGGGGGCGATCCGTCCGTCATCGTCGGGGACCTGGGCGAGCCAGAGGCGCTCGTGGACCCGGGTGGCGGCGAACCGCCGATCGTGCTCGGGCCCGGCGGCCGGCCCGTCGAGGAAGCAGGCCCGCCAGCTCATGCCGGCCTCGATCCACGCGGGCGACCGGCCCCGCGTAAGGTGAACGGGCAACCCGCCTTCCGACCCCGGAGCCCGCAATGAGTGATCTCGCCCGCCGCCCCAACAGCCGCCTGCCGCGCCGGGTGCGCCAGCAGCGCGCCTACGCGCTCGTCCTCGCCACCGGAGGGCTCGGCGTGGTCGGCCTGGTCGGCCTCCTGCTCGCCGTGGTCGGCGTGATCGGCTACGGGACGCCCCTGCTCGCGGTCGTCGCCGCCGTCGCCTGCGGCGTCGTCCTGCGCCGGATGCTCGCCCCCTGAGTGACCGCTCTGCGGCATCGCGGCGGGTGCCCTCCTCTCGATCGGCCTGCTCGCCCCCGGCCGGCCGCCGGCGACGGGGCCCGCGATCCTCGCACACGGTCGCTCGGCCGTCCTCGAGCGCCCGCCGCCGGGCGAGCGGCCGATCCTCAGGAGGGCGACGTCCGCCCGGCCGAGCACCCACGTCAGGGTGGCGTCGGGGGCGACGACCGTCCGGGTCATCGCCAGCAGCCGGTCGTGATCGCCGGCGACCCCTGACCAACCCGTCGCGCCCCGGCTCACCGTGGCAGCCTTGACCGCCCGGTTTCGGTCCGCTGGATTCGCCGCGGCGGGAAGGCACTCACACACGCTGCGGGAGTCGAATGGGGGGTCAACGCACATCCGGCCTCGGCGTCGGCGCGCCGGTCGGCCTCCGGAGGCGCGGGTCCGGACCGGCGACGTCCCTGGCCTCGACGGCCGCCCCGGGTTCGCGCCGTGTGCGCCTGAGCCCCGCGTTTGCGCTGCGGCGTACCTCCGTTCAGTGCGCCCGAGAGGACTCGAACCTCCACGAACCATCGGTTCACAAGGCCCTCAACCGTGTCGTGGGGCCGTCAGATCCGTCCGGGGCCCGCAAAATCGTCCATTTTGTGCGCCCGCGCGGACGCATCGGACGCATCTGGCGTGGCGTTTGTTCTCACGATGTTCTCAC
The DNA here is from genome assembly GCA_963733245.1 of uncultured Solirubrobacterales bacterium. Classification (GTDB taxonomy): domain Bacteria; phylum Actinomycetota; class Thermoleophilia; order Solirubrobacterales; family Solirubrobacteraceae; genus Palsa-513. The sequence goes on along the minus strand of CAVTCI010000002.1, from coordinate 12,493 downwards.
GGAGCGCCGCGCTTCACCCGGTCGACAGCGCTCCCCTGAGCCGCGTCCAGGAGGCTCGATGGCCTCTGGCACGCGCGGCCGGCCCTCGCACCCGAGACTACAGCCGAAGCACCGGTGGCCCGACCACCCCTACGTCGGTCCGACCCAGACCCCTCGCGTCGGCGCCCCGCAGTCCTGATGCTCTTGGACCCCTCAGACCGGAGCACCGGATCGGGTGCGCCGAGCGCCGACCAGGGGAATCCCGGCAGTGCGGGGTGGCGATCGGCCGAGCATGTGGCGCCGCCCCGGACGCGGCCTGCCGGGAGCGGCAGCAGCAGCGGCAGCGGCAGCGCTTCGACGTATTCCGGGCTCCGCCTCGGCGGCCACGCCACCGTGCTCCATTTCCCGGCGCGCGCCCAAGGCCGGCCATGAGTGCCCGCCGCATCGCGCGGGCGATCGGACCAGGCGTGGGAGTGGGGCGCGTGAGCCGTTCGGAACCCTGCTCGACCGTTTGATTCGTTCTGCTCTCTCTGAGGAGGCGACCCGCGAGCCGCACGGGGCGCTGGCCGCACCGGCGGTGGGTCGGTTCGTCGCGTCCGACGCGTCGGGGTGGTGGTCGCCGACCCGCGAGCTCAGCTTGCTACCTTGGCCGGACGTGGCCGGGGGCGGGTCGCCCTGGCCGAGCCGGTTGCTCGCGGACTGGCGGGCGCAGCTGTCGGCCCAGCAGGGCGGCGACGGCGCGGGCTCGCGCGAGGCTAGGCTTGGGGTTGCGGGCGTCGCGCCGGCGCTGAGCGCGGTCGCCGGGGGCTTGCGTGCAGCCGGTCGGTGCCGACGAGGGCGAGGTGCTGGCAGCGGCGATGTTCTGCCACGCCGTGGGCGTGTTGCACATGCAGCCCGAGTATGGGGGTTAGACCCCATGGCGGGTTGGAACTCCGCCCTCTCAGTGCCATGGAAAGGCCTGTAAATGTTCGGCTTTTTCGGACCCTAGCCTATGCCGCTGCCGGCGTCGGCCCTGGGCATTTAGCTCTCGATGGAAGCATTTTGGAGCGCCGGGCCTACGACTGGGACAAAGTCCTCGCGCACCAAGGCGAGGGGAGAGCCGCCCGGCTGGCTTGCCGGCGCGACGACGTCCGGCCTGGCGATCATGCTCGTCGGCGTGGCTGACTTCGCCGAGCGCATCTTCGGACTCGCTGCCGACGCGCTTGCCGAACAGGAGCGCCAAGTCAGCGAACTGCGCAGCCGCGCCCCCGGCCTGCTGGCCGGCGGCGCTGTCGTGGCGTCGCTCCTGGCGGGGTCTGTCTTCCACACGGGACATCCACGCGGCGCAGCAGAGGTGATCGCGACCGCGACGGGCCTGCTCGGCGCCGCCGCCTTGCTGGTGTTCGTCGTGCTCCTGCTCCGTCCGTACGAGCTCGGGTTCAGCGTCAGGGCCGGGGCGACCTACCGGGCGCTGTGGGATCAGGGCTTGCTTGAGCAGCCGATGGTCGACATCGCGCTCGCGGAGGCGTTCGAGGAACGGCGAACCGAGAACGCCAAGGTGGTCAGGTGGCTCACGCGATCCCTTGCGTCGGCGCTCGCCGCCCTCGTCGTCGAAGCCGTTGGATTGGCCATCGCAGCGGCGCTAAGCTCCTAGGCGATGGCAACTCCTCCCCGTCGAGATACTCCCCCAACGCCCGCGAAGCCGAGCAGCGTGCCACCGCCCGGTTCTGTGCCCAAGCTCCCCCAGACGATTTTCAATCTCGAGAAGAAGGGCGGCACAGGAAGGCCCGGCGCCGCGCGCCGCGCCGGTCAGTAGCGGCGAAGCTCCGCGCCACTGCGCAAGCCGGTCGACGACGGCGCCGGAGCATGGCCGAGTGGGCGGCAAGTGCCGGGGCCGGGCCGCGCCGCTGGACTGCCCGACTCGGCCTCGTTGGTCCCAGCCCACCTCGAACCATGAATGCTTTCTCCGGCACACGGCTCGCCGACGGTCCGGGGCATTCGGCTGTCGAGGCGTACGTTTCTCGTTCCGGCTCGCCCCCGGGCACCCGCCCCCGGGCGCGGCCGTCGCGCATTGCTGATCGCGCGGCCCCGGGCGGCGGCGGGCGACCGCGGCGCTTGGCACAATCAGGTAGCCATGGCCACTGAAAGCGATGACATCCAGGCAGAGTTCGCCGCCACGCAGGAGCGGTGGCGCCAGGCGATCCATGCGCACCGCATGGCCCCACCCGACGCGGGCTTCAGCGGCCGGCTGGCCGACCTCGCCAAAGCCGCCCGCGCGGAGGCCGCGATCTGCCGCCGCGCGGACGTAGCGGGCTTCGAATGGCCGCCGCACAAATCGACGGGCCGCCAGCCCTACGAGCTCCAGCCCGACACGGGGCGGCGCGGGCCCGAAGCGCTCTGGCGCCGCTTCGACGCCGCAGTCCACGAACTCAACCGCGCCGGCGCCGGCACCGACCTGATCGAGGTCGCGCGAGCACACGAGGAGTTGGCCGACGTAGCGGGCGAGCTGGCGGTCGCGGTCGAGCGCCAAGATCGCGCGAGCGGGCTGCTCCCGCGGTCGCGCCGCGAGCGACGCACCGCCTGAACCTGACGGCCACGCACGCCCGAGGCGTCGGGTGCGCGGCGCTCCCCGGGGGGTTGGACTACCCGTAGCGTGAGCCGTCACCGGCAAACATCACCGGGCGCCGCGCGCCCAGGGAGACAAGCGCGGCAGGCGTCAGCGTGGCTGACGAGCGACCAGTGCCTAGCCGCACCTTCGCCGGGCTCGGCCCACATCGTGGCCGGTTCCACATCGCGGGCGCGCCGAGTCGACGGCAGCTCGTTGGCCGGCTTGTACCACATGTCGGGGGTGCTTGGCGAGCGCTGCGCGACCGTAGCGGCCGCAAGCATGGCGTAGACGTCGCCGCGAAGGATGTTGTGGCTCTTCCCGACGCGCGAAGCGCAGAGCTTACCGTCGCGAATCCACGCTCGGATCGTCTGCGGGGTCACGTCGAACTCGGCGGCGACCTGCGCCACGCTGAGAATCTCGTCGTTAGCCATAGCGGTGAATAGTGCCAATTAGCGTCGTTGAGAACGTACTTCTCCATATCTTACGCTGCCGGGCGCCGTGACCACGCCGCCGGTTGGTCAAGCCCCACAGCGGGGCCACTCCAAGCCGCCGTTCAGGAGGCGAGGGTCGACCGCGGCTGAGGGATCCCGGACCCCGAGCGGACTATCGACGGGGGCCACCAGCCGCGGCCATCCCAGGTTCACCGGGCATGCCGGCGTCCCCGAACCTTTCGCTGCATAATTATGCGTATGTGGCGAATCGCGGCGCTCCCCTCCCCCGCGTCGGCACGGCCGCCGCGCCCCTGAGTCTCCCCCGCCTCCACTCCGGGTTTTCTCGTAGCCATCGCCGCTGGCTTGCGCCCCGACCCGGCGGAGCACCAAGGCCGGCCGGATCCGACTGCGCTTACGACATAAGCTGAACGGGAAGCCCTCCTCTTGAAGCAGCAGTCTCGGCCCAGACTTCTGTTCGTCGTCCCCGAAGCAGGCGTCTTGGCTCCCCCGGTCGAGAGGCCCGCCCTGCTCTATGGACCGGGATAGTCGGATGACCCAGCTAATGCCGTGAGATCGAGCGACCGGTCCGAGCCCGGCAAAGACGTGCCGGGCGCCGTACTCGTGGGTTCTGCTGGGCGGGATCACGCACGCCCTTGCTTCTAGAGTGTCTGGGATGGCCGTTGAGGATCCGTGGGGCGAGCTCAGCGCCCGCTACAAGCACAACGAGGACGCCCAGTTCTGCATGCTCGTGGAGCAGCTTCGCCGTCGGCCGACCTCGTCCGCGCTGGAGGTCTGGCGAAGGTGCGAACATCTATCGTGGCCCTGGACAACCTAGCCGAGGTGCTCCTCCCATCGACACCGCCAACGCTGCGTTGACCTCAGCGGAGAGGCCGGATGGGGCCAATCACGGCGCTTTACTGCCAAGGATCTCGACAAGCTCCGGGCCAACTTTGGGGCGCGGGTCGCACTCGCGACCGTCGAACAGAAGTTCGGTTGGTACACGTTGCCAGCGATCCTCGACTCGCTGGACGAGTCGATTGTTCGGGTCGCGCACGCTTACCGTAACCGCGTCTACCACGCCGATCACCATGACCCGACGTTGCTTCCTGTCCTCGCCGGGCCTACCTCGGGGCGGTGGGTCGGGCGTTCGTCCGAAGCCAGCCGGTGAACGTCGGGAGCACCATTACCCCCTCCGCGACGGATCTGGCGACGTTCGGTTACAAGCCGCGGCCCGACAGCGCCTTCGATGGGTATTTCGTTCCTGCAGAGGCTGCGCAGACATCGTCGCGCACCTCCTTTCCGCACTCGATGTCGACCTCGCCGAGGCTCGCCGAGACCTACAGCTCGACCTGCAGGAGCGCGTCGCGTGGATCCGTGCGATGGTGGGGAGCCTGCTGCGTGATCGGATGCCGCCGGATCGATTCGCCTTCGCAATCCTCTGGACTGAATTCTGGGAGAAGCACGGCGCCGACGACGAACTCGCGGCGCTCGACGAGCGACGTCTGGCCGTGATGCGCGTGGCCACGGACGATACCGGCAGGCAAGATCGCCCAGCCTTTGAAGAGGCTGAGACCGCGTACACCGAACGCATACGTCACCTTCAGGAGGGGTTCGTTCCCTCGATTGACCTCTCCGAACTTGATCGCTACGTCCGACTCGCCGATCGGCTGTCTTCCGCTCGAAGTCTTGGCGCACTCTTCACGCGTTACCACAAGCTGGACGAGTCGCTCGAAGGTATCGAGGACGTGCTCGCTGGGGTCGCGATCGGGTGGGATCGCTGGGTACAGGACGAATCCGACCGACTGCGAGGAAAGTGAACCGCAGGCGGAGAATGCCGCGACAGCGTTCCTGCCGATCCGCTTGGACACCGGAAATAGTCGGCGGATGTTCGCACCGCTCCACCGAACTCCGGCTCGGTTCGGCACGACCGGGTTCTGATGCTCAATGTCTGCAGGACATCGACGATACGCGGTACGGCTGGAACCCTGACGACCTTTCTGGAAGTGCCGCGCTCGACATGCAGCTCGTTGGCAGCAGAGATCGCCGAGGTAGCTTGGCGAGTCGCAGGCGAAGATCAGGCCGAGTGATCGCATCACGACTCGTGACGCGGCGTTGGAGGAGGCTCCCATCTCGGGCGGGGGCGGTCATCAGCGCGTCCCGGAGTAACGGGCGTAAGCGTGGCGCATGTGACTTCACGCTCGGACCAACTTTCGTCCGAGCGGGAGCTTCTGGCAATCCGGCGCTCTGCGCTCTTGCCTGACGACTGGCCAGTCGCGAAATGCTCCGTCCACAGTTCTTGCGCCGCCGACGTCAGGTCGGGTCGGACGGCGACCCCGCTGGCAACACAGTACCCGACCCCCATCGCTAGAACCTCGTATGCCGTTGATAGGAACGGGCCTTGGAATTGCTGCTTTGCTGGGTTCCAGCGCTTCAGAAAGTGCGTCACCGCCTGCGCCGCTATAAGGCGAAAGCTCTCGCGGAACACCTGAGACAGATGCTCGCGCTCCGCTGTGTCAGTGTTTTCCGCCAAGTTGATTGCGATGTCGTCAAGGTATTGATGCAGCGACCGCAGCTCCTGTTGATTCACCGCGGGCAGAGAGTGAAAAGCGAGAAACCGCAGGACAAGCTCGAGCGGATACTGCTCGTCCACTAGTCGGTCTGGGACGACTACGGTGGTCCGGAACGCTTGGTCAGACACGAGCTCCTCAAGCCAATCGAGCGCCGACGCGTCGATGCTGACGATGAGACAGCTCCTCAGCTCCTGCGGCGTCAGCTGGGACCCATAGCTGTTAAGGCGCTGGAACAGCTCGTACTTCGCGTACACCGCCGAGTCACGCTTGATGATCTTCACGTCCAACTTCGACCTCTTGATGTCGAGGCGCTGCGCCTGCGAAAGGGACAGCGACGGATCGTCGTGGTCCCGATACCGACCACCAAGCGCGGGTAAGAACTTCGTAGCCTCGAGTTGCAGCGGAGCGATCGGGGCACCGTGATCGTCGACAAGAAAGCCTTGGAGTTCAAGAAGCGTGCTCACTCGCTGCAAGCCGTCAACGAGATCCCATTTCCCGTCCGCATCCTGGGCAACGAAGATTGATGGAAGCGGAATGCCGAGCATAAGGCTCTCGATCAGCTTGCTCTTCTGATCGACGTCCCAGCGATAGATCCGCTGGAACTCGGGTCGAACGTTCAACTCGCCTTCGCGGAACATGTTCGTGAGTTCGCCGACGGAGATCGAGTAGCTCTCGGCCGAGATCTCCGCACGTCGGCTCGCCAGTTGTTGCTCGAGCGGATCGCTGGTCATGCCTTCGACGCCGTCATTTGCGGGACATGTGCGCGTCGAGGTCTCGCGCGAGTCCTGGTGGGACGGGGTAATGATGGATGTCGTGAACCCAAGGCGACTGAGTTCGTCCCTGAACGCATCGGCGTCGCCCTTGAGGTCGATGGCGGCAAGGATACGCTTGCCATATCCGGGTGCAGGCCTCAACCGAGTCCTCGATCGCGGCCAGGTCCTTCCCGGCTACTGTGAACACTCCGCGCTGTGCCGATATGCGAGCGGAATTATGGGTGCCGTACACCGCGACCGCCGACTTGATGCGACGCGGCGACGGCGAGACGGTCTCTGGAGCGTACGGTTTGATGTCTTCGTCGGCCGTGGTCAGGATCGGCACCAGGCTGCTGTCCTCGTGGACGTGAGCTAAAGAAACGCGGTTGAGTTCCTGCGGATCCAAGAGCCAGAGCACTGGATTGCAGTCGTCATGTGCCGGCTTAGCGTTACATGCGCCGTCGAGCGCAAACCAGAGTCCGACGAACGCGTTCTCGGACCAGATCACGAGGCGCGTCTTTACGCCATGTGTTGCATTGAAAACATGTGTTCCCAGTCGGTCTGCTGGTAGCCTTCGGGCCAGAAGGGCAGGCTGCGCTGGCGGAACATCGTGATCAAGCGCGCTTCTAAGGCGAAGCAGGACGCCGGGTCGGTAACAACGCCCCGAGCAATCCCCGGTAGCAAGCGGTGCATGGAGCAATGCGCGCCGCGGTACCAGATCCGCTTGGCCCGAGCGCTGGTCCGAGGCGAACGTTGCGATGGCCTCGATCACGTCGATCACCGACGCGGCCGTGATCCGCTTGATCTCCATTGGCGCGCACTCTAACCCCGATTCGTCACGAAGCTGAGGCGGAGTCGCGGGAGCGTGATTTTGCGGCGTGCCGATCGGCCCGGTGGGCGACATCGTGGGACGGTCGCCCAGTAGCGGACGTCCGCGGCGACGACGCGGAGGCGCTCGGTTCCGGTGATAAGGAGGTGCTTGCGTCGCGATCCCCGCTTCGCGCCCGCTTCGGACGACAAGCGCGACTCTCGTGCCGGCCCAACACTGCCGGGCCGCGCTTCCGCTTCTCTTCCTCGGAGGCTCCGGTGGACGCGGATCCTTGCGAGGTCCGCAACGGCGATCGGGCGAGCGGCCAAGCTGATCTCGCCCGCCGCGTTGGCCGGGGCGGAATCCTCCGCCGACTCGCCGTCCGACCAGACCGGCACGATCGTCGGCTCGTCCTCCTCGGCTTCCACGTCTGCGTTGGCCTCGGTTGAGCTTGGCGCTCCGGCATCCTAAGGCTTGAGTTTCTGCAGGAGGTCTGCGGAGAAACGCGGCACGCCCGAGCACTCGTCTCCCTGTAAATGAATCAGCCCTCCGCACGGCCGCGCTTTTGACCCATCGCCCGCGTGTGGGTCAGGACGAAGGATCTGGGCTCGCGCTTGGGATCCGCCGCGTAGGCGAGGCGTGCCGGATCCTCCCGCGCCTGGGTGAGGGTAGCCGGCGTGGTCTCGCGTGCGTTTGGGTAGACGACCTCGATCTTGAGGTCGGGCGGCGCGTCGTCGAGTTGGCGCAGTAACCAGTTGAGCCGCGCCTTGGCGCGGCCTTCTCGCGGCGCGTCGACGGTAACGCTGGTTGATGTCTGCCGCGCGCGCAGGTCGGCGCGGATTTGCATGTCCCCGACGGCGTCGGGGACCCGGAGGGTCGAGACCAGCTCGCCGGAAGCGCCGAGTACCTTGAGGATCTCGAGGTGGCGGTCCGTCGAGGTCTGCTTCCGCGGCCGGGGCGACGAGACGGTGCGACCCAGCTCCTGGGAAAGGCTGAGGCAGAGGTACTGCGTGAACTGCTCCCACCGCTCGGCCACCGCCTTCGCCGGCGGATCGTTGGGCCTCAGCGTCCCGGCGGCCACTGCCCGGCGAACGTCGACCCAGTGCTCGCCCATGTCCTCAAACCCGATCGCGCCCGACGCATCGCTGCTCAGGTAGTGGATCAACTCGCGCAGAATCCACGCCTGGTCGGGATCGGACACGCCGCGGTAACGACTCTGGACCACCGCCTCGGTAAGCACTCGCCACCAAGAGAAATGCCATAGGCAGGTGCGCCGAAGCTTCCGCCCGTCGACCGCGACCGGTGATTCGGACGAGGTCGCCGTGATCTGATTCGAGATCGTCAAGACTCCGTCGAACCCATTCTCGCGAGCGACGTCGAGATATGTGCCGACCCCCTCTCTGTCAACGTCCGGCGAGACGCTCACCATCGAGGAATCAATGACCTTGAGGGCGAGAACGGAGAACGCCGGACATGCAGGAGACGAGCACGAACAGTGGAGCTGGAGCAGCGGTTGAGGCTGCTGCCGCCGGCCGCGAAGACCAGCGAGGCGTAGCCGAGCTGGGATTCGTGGCCGGCGGGCGCGCCGCGCCGGAGGGGGTCCCGGACCCGGAGCTGGTCGAGCAGGCCAAGCGCCGCTCGTTCACGGCGGAGTACAAGGCGCGGATCCTGGCCGAGGCGGACGCGTGCACCCGGCCGGGCGAGATCGGTGAGCTGCTGCGTCGTGAGGGGCTGTATACGTCGCATCTGACGTACTGGCGCAAGCAGCGCAAGGACGGGGCGCTGAAGGAGCTCGGGCAGCCGCGCGGGCGCAAGCCGGCCGACAAGCGCGACGCGCAGATCGCGGGGCTGACGCGGCGGGCTGAGCGCGCCGAGGCGGAGCTGGCGAAGATGAGGCGGGTGGTGGAGATCCAGGGAAACGTCTCAGCGCTGTTGGAAGAGATGCTCGGTCAGGGCAGCGCGGAGAGGAGCACCGAGCGATGATCGCCGCCACCGTCGAGGAGCTGACCCCGTTGATCGGCACCCGGCCGGCGTGCCGGGCGCTGGGCGCGTCGCCGGCGACGATCTACCGCCGCCGCCGCCCGCCCGAGCCCAGGACGCCCAAGCCGCGGCCGACGCCCGCGCGGGCGCTGACTGAGCCCGAGCGCGAGCGGGTGCTCGAGGTGCTGCACTGCGAGCGGTTCGTCGACGTCTCGCCGGAGGAGACCTAGGCGACGCTGCTGGACGAGGGCACCTACCTGTGCTCGACCCGGACGATGTACCGGATCCTCGCCGCCCAGCATGGCGGGGTCCGGGAGCGGCGCGATCAGCTCACCCACCCGCCGTACGCGAAGCCCGAGCTGCTCGCCGAGCGGCCGAACGAGCTGTGGAGCTGGGACATCTCGAAGCTGAAGGGCCCGGCGAAGTGGACCTACTACTACCTGTACGTGATCCTCGACGTGTTCAGCCGCTACGCCGTCGGCTGGACGGTCCAGTACCGCGAGAACGGGCAGCTCGCCAAGGCGCTGATCGAGCAGGCCACCGAGCAGCAGCAGATCACCCCGAAGCTCCTGACGCTGCACGCCGACCGCGGCGCGCCGCAGCGCGCCAAGCCCGTGGCGTTCCTGCTCGCCGACCTCGGCGTCACGAAGACGCACAGCCGGCCGTACACCTCGAGCGACAACCCCTACTCGGAGTCGAACTTCAAGACCCTGAAGTACCGGCCCGAGTTCCCCGCCCGGTTCGACTCGATCGAGCACGCCCGCGCCACTGCCGCACGTTCTTCGACTGGTACAACCACGAGCACCGCCACTCCGGGATCGGGCTGATGACCCCGGCCGCCGTCCACCACGGCACGCGCCGGCGCTCCACGCCGCCCGCGCCGCCGTCCTCGACGCCGCCTACGCGCGCACCCCGAGCGGTTCGTCCGCAAGCCGCCGGCCCCGCCCGAGCTACCGACCGCCGCCTGGATCAACAAGCCCACACAAGGAGGTCGCCGCTCACTAAATTCGAACACCAAGTGTCTCACCGGGCTTGACAGGCTCCGACCTGGTCATCCTTGAGATCGTGCGTCCCTGTCTTGACCTCAACCAAGCACGTCCAGCGCTTAGCACCTCGCTTGCAGACAATCGCGCCGTCTGGGATCACCGTCTTGCCTGCCGCGTCCTTGAAGCGCACTTCCGCGTACGTTTCGATCACCGGACCTTTCGGCGCGCCGAGCTCCTTCAGGAGCGCATGCCCGAACTCGGGCACCCCGTGCATGACGGCAAGCAGGCACGAGCTGGCGCGACGCTCGCGCTCAAGCTCGTTACGAATGCCCGCCGTCGGGATGAGACGCGCGTGGGCCCACCCCTCTGTCGGCGACTGGGGTCGGCGAAGCTGTGGTGACGGCGGGTGACAAGCTCGATATCCAAGCGATCGCGCAGCAGACGCAGCTCCTGGCAACCTACACCGTCCGCCGCCGCCCACAACATGCGAAGTAGGAGCTCAGCTTTACGAGCGCGCTCTCGGCCTAACCAATGACCGGTCTTGCGCCGACGGCCGGACCTGACGCTCAGGGCCGAGGTCGCCGTGCCCGTCGCTTCTGTCTTGACGAACCTGCTCGACAACCCGCGAATTGCTTGGAGTGGGCCGCTGCCCGCTTCGCCTGCCTGGGCCACGAGCCGGAGATGCATGCCTGTCCCACTCCGCGCGAAGGGCACGCTCTCGAGCACGACCGGATGGCCGGGAGCTGACAGGGGATCTCAGTTGACGGCGCGGGCGCCGTTACGGGCAGCCACGCTCAGTCGAGTCCCAGCTGGTCGGCGGGCGCTTCGCGGCCGAGATTGCGCGCGAGTGCTTCACGAGCGCCTTGGGCGCGCTCGTAGTTGGCGCTGCTCGCCACGGGTTGGTCGCGGTCCGAGCGGGTCGTCACCGCCCGCGGGGATCTCGTACTGGATTCGGTACCGCGCGAGGGTGCGCGCCGCGCGGTCCCAGCGCCGGCGGTCCGACGGCCCGGTCGGGGCGGTCGCCCAGCGCGTCGCGCAGCCATGGCGGCGGGGCCGCGAGCTCGCGGTCGACGAGTGCCTCCGAATAGCTGGCCGTGCTCGCACCGAGCTGTCCCGAGCGCGCTGGACGAGGCCGTCGCGTTCGTCCTTGATCGCCTCGACGTCGCCGAGCTGGCGGGTGAGCGCGGCGCGGTCGGTGAGCGTCCGCTCGAGCTGGACCTCGAGGCCGCCGAGCGTCGAAGAGAGTCGCGTGCGCTGCGACCAGGTGCGGGTCGCCGCCGCGTCCGAGGCGACGCTGCCGCGGCGCCGGCAGCCGCTCGAGCGCGGCTGCGGACCAGTGTCGCGCCGCTCGGTCAACTCGATCGCCCGCGCATCGAGATCCTCGAGCCGCTGGCGAGCTCCGTGCGTCGGCAGCGCCGCGAGCTGCGCGCGCAGCCGCTCGAGCCGCTCGCTGCAGCTCGCGCGAGCGGTGCCCGCTCTCGGTGCAGCACGCGCGGCTCGCCGCGCTCGTGCGGCGTCCTCCTGCGGCGGGCCGGCGCGGCTGCGCGAGCTGCGGGTCATCGGCGCGTCCCGCGGCGGCGAGCTGGTCGATCGCGAGATCCTCGTCGTCGCGCTCGAGCATCCGCCGTCGCGACGCGCGCCAGCACCTCGCTCGGGCTCGACCGGTCTCGCCGGCGCGTGCTGGGGCCGACGTCCTCGCGCTCGCCGACTGCCGGCGTCGTCGTCGCGCACGAGCAGCCGTGGTCTCGCCGCGGGCGCGCGAGAGCGCGGTGTAGGACCACCCCGCGCGTGAGCTCGCGCGGCGCTCGCGACGACGATCGCCTGCTCGACGGTGCGCGCCCTGCATCCCGTGGCCGGTCAGCGCGTAGGCGTGCTCGACGTGCTCCGCGACGTAGCTGCGCCGGGCAGCTCGCGGATCGAGGCGCGCTGTCGGTTTCGATCACGACGCGATGCTCGTCCACGTGGCGGACGGTGCCGCGCGTCCCGTTGTCGACGTCGAGAGTCGCGCTCGTTGCGACGGCAGATCACGCGGTCGCCGACCGCCAGCGTCACCGGCGACCGTAGACGCGCTCCTCGCCAAGCCGCCCGCTGGTCGCGGCGCAGCTCGCGGGCGACCTGGTTGAGGCGCTTGGCGGGTGTCGTTGTCGCGCGCGATCATCACCGCCTGCTCGACCCCGACCTGCGCTGACCGCCGGCGGCCCACTCGGCGACCGCCTGCTCGAGCACGTCGCGGTCCGTCGGTGAAGCACGTCGACGCGCCCGGCCGCGTCGCCCATTCGAGCCACCGCTGCGGGTTACCCGTCATGCAGCGCGGCGAGCGCGAGGCGCTCCGCCGGCGTCGCGCTGGCGCATCACCTCCGTCAGACGCGACGGCGCCGAGCCGATCGCCGACCGCGCGCA
>CAVTCI010000001.1:0-496930 GCA_963733245.1 uncultured Solirubrobacterales bacterium | reverse complement strand
CGTTGCCTGGTTCACCGCAGGCGCTCCCGCGGTCCGTAGCTCGACACCCAATGGCACTCGGTGATCCATCCACGGGAACCGTACAGGAGCGATTCGAGATGGCCAGCGGCCTGACGACCACCTCCGAGGAGTCCGAGCACGAGTGCCGCACGCCGGCGGAACGCGCGCCCGCCACGCGCGGGACCTCACCCGAGCATATGCCGGGCGATTGCCCTACCGCGGGCGACGTCCTGGACTTCTGGGAGCCGCGCGACGTCGTGTACTTCCTCGCCATGTGGGGCGAGTTCCCACACCCGGTGTATCAGGCGACCGGGCAGCGCCCTCTTTGACGAGTGCCCCCCATCTATCGTCCATCAGGAGGTCCTATGCGCACCGACGAATACCCGGCCACGCGGTCCGAAAACGGGACTCCGGGGTCCCAGGACGGCTACACGACGGTGGGAGGCGTGCCGCTCTGGCAGGACAAGCTTCCGCACTACCCGAAGGAGGTGACCAACCTCGCTCGGGCGGAGGTCGTGACGATCTCGGGATACATGAACCTGGAGAACGGGGTGAAGGTCTACGCGGACCCGGACAAGACCCACTGGATCGAGATCCCCCCCACCGAGGTCCTTCACTGCGTCCCCGGCACCCAGCGCCTCTACGACCGCGGGCGCAGTCAGGTCTTCGTCAAGAACACCACGCTGCTGAGGTGGACCGCGCCGGCGTCGTCCTACTTCGACACCCCTGAGGTAGGGGAGTACGCGATGGACGACATCGACAACGACCGGGGCGACTAGCCCGCCGAGCGTCAGCGCCCCGGGTTGGCGAGGCGCTGACGCTCGCTCGCGGTCAGCGGTCGCGGGGCCCGTGTGGCCGCGAGGCGCCGGACGGCCGCGAGCGAGCCGCACACGCCCGGCTCGCACGGCGTGATCAGGACCCCGCCGACCCCGACGCTGACGAGGCGGCTGCCGTCGGGACTGAGATCCGCGATCGATCCGCCGTCCTCCGGCGCCGCGTCCCGCCGCAGCACGACCAGCGCGTCGCCTCCTGCCGGGTCCCACAGGCGCACGGTTCCGTCCAGGCCGGCGCTGAGGATGCGGTCGCCGCGCGCGTCGAACCGAGCCGAGTTGACCTGGCCCGTGTGGCCCACGAGCACCACCGGGTCGCCTCCGCCCAGGGGATAGACCCGCACCGTCCCATCGGCCCCGGCGGTGGCCAGACGCGTTCCGTCAGCGTCGTAGGAGAGGTCGAGCACCTGCGACGCGTCGGCCCTGAAGCGCCGCTGGCGACGGCTCCCGAGGTCCCAGACGGTCACCGTTCCCCCGTTGCCTGCGCTGGCCAGATGGGTCCCGTCCGGGCTGAAGGCCACGGCGTTCACGCTGTCGGTATCGCTCGGCAGCACGACCCGGTGGGCGCCATCGGCGTCCTCGACGACGATCTTCGCGCTCTCGCCGGCAACGGCGATCCGTCCGGTGCGGCTCACGGCGACGGTGTTCTTGATGAACTCAGGGAAGCTCAGCCGGCTCGACCGCCCGAGACCCAGATCGTAGACGCGGACGCTCGAGTCGTGGGAGACGCTGACGATCTCTCGACCGTCGGGCGAGAAGGCGGCCGTGCTCCAGTCGCTGTGGCCCGGAAGCGGCCGCACGCCCCGCGCCGGGTCCCACAGGCGGACGGCGCCGTCCGCGTCGCCGCTGACCACCCGGCCGCCCGGGCCGAACGACGGCGCGGTCCCGAACGCCCCGAGCGCGACGACCGGCGCCGAGGGCACCCACACTCGCAGCGTCCCGTCACTGCCGGCGCTGATGATCGCGTTGCTCCCGGGGACGAAGTCCGCGTACACGGCGGTGCCCCCGGCCATCGTGCTGAGGAGCGCGCCGGTGGCGACGTCGTAGATGCGCACGGTGCCGTCGTACGCGGTACTCGCCAGGCGCCGCCCGTCGCCACTGAACCGCACCGAGGACAGCGGACCGCCGGCCTTGTCCGGCGGGCCTCCGACCGCCGCCCCGGTGCGTGCGTCCCACAGGTGAACAAGACCGTCGGCGGCCGCGGTGGCCACGAGACGCCCGTTCGGGCTGAAGCTCGCGCCCTGCACCGCACCACCGAGCTTCAGGGCGATCGGCCGATGGCCGGCCGCCCAGATGTGGGCCCCGTCCGCGCCGCCGCTGACCACCATCGTGCCGGCCCGGTCGAAGCTCACCACGCTGACCGGCATGCCCATGGCGTGGCGCCCGAGCAGCGCGGGCCGGCCGCCGCCGGCCGTCGGGATGAGCCACACCCCACCGGCGGATCCGCCGACGACGAGCCGGCCCGGCCCGGCGTCGACGCTGACCCCGTACTCCTGGTCGGGGAGCCGGGGCAGGGCCCGGCGGGGACCGCCGCCGACCGGTGTGAGGGCGATCTCGCCGTCCATCGCCACGCTCGCCACCCGAGTTTCGTCCCGGGTGAAGGCGGCGCCGTAGACCGGCGTTCCGTGCTTGGTCAGCACGCGCCCCACCGGCACCCCCGGGCCGAGGCGCCAGAGCCGGACGGTGCCGTCGTTTCCGGTGGTGAGGGCGCCCCGCCCGTCGCGGCTCGGGATCGCGACCCACGCGGCCCCGGCCGCGCTCGCCCGGGCTACGGCGGTGTTGCGGTCGGCGAACGTCGCCTGGCGCAGGGCGTTCTCGGCCTGCGCCGTGTCGTGGCGCCCGAGGGCCTGGCCGGCGAGCACCAGGGCAAGACCCGGATCGGTGTCGATGACAGCCGAAGACTGCGTGGCGAGATCGCGCGATTCGGCGATGGTGCGCTGTTGGTTGGCGTATACAGCGGCCACGATCGCCGCCACAAGCCCGGTCGTCAAGGCAGCAAACACAAATGCCAGTCGGCGACGGCGCATCGCCCGCTCCCGTCTCCGCGCCAGATCGCTCGCATCGAGGAACTCGCGTTCCAACTCGCTCAGCGCGATCTGCCCGCCGTCGCGCCACTCGACCGCCTCGGTGAGCCGCGAGCCCCGCAACAGCGCTCCATCGTCGCGTCCGAGCCGTACCCACTCCTTGGTCGCGAGGCTCAGCCCGCGCCGGACCCGGAGTCCGTCGCGATCCTCCTCGATCCAGTCGCGCAGCCGGGGCCACTCACGCAGGAGCGCCTCGTGCGCGACCTCGACCGTGCCCTCGTCCACGGTCAGGAGCCGGCGATCGGTGAGCAGCGCGACGACGCGGGCGATGTTCTCGTCCTCCTCGATCTCGAGCTCGGCCAGGGCTACCCGGCGACGCTCGACCGAGTCTCCTTCGCCGGCGCCCACCAGCCGCATGAGGACCCTCCGGGCGACCGCCCGCTGCCCGTCGTCGAGCTGGGCGAACGCGGCCTCGGCCAGCCGGGCCACGGCCCCCCTGACCCCGCCCCCCTGCGCGTAGGTCGCATGGCGCAGCCGCCGGCCGTCGCGGCGCTGCCAGAGCTCGAGCAGGGCGGCCGAGAGCAGGGGCAGCCCGCCGGGCTCGCCCGCGACCTCGCCGACGAGCGCCTCGACGAGCTCGGGCTCGATCCGCAGACCGGCCCGGCGACTCGGACCTTCGACCGCGCGGCGCAGCTCGTCGGGTGCCATCGACCGAACCAGGACGTTGTTCGCAGCGAGCAGGCCCGCGAGCTCCGGATAGGCGGCGCACTGCCCGTAGAAGTCGGCCCGGAGCACCAGCACCACCACATGCCGTCCGCTCGGATCTTGCACAGCCGCGACCAGCCGGGCGATGAACTCGCCGCGCTCGGCGGGGTCCTGGCAAACGGTGAACGCCTCTTCGAACTGATCGACCGCGAGCACGACGCGGCCGCCGCCTCGTCGTCGTCGTCGAGCGCGGCGGCCAGGGCGCGCGCTGGATGGCTCCCCGGCCTCATGACGAGGAGATGCCAGTCGTGGCTGCCGGGGAGCACGCCGCCGGCGAGCGCGGGAAGCAGTCCGGCGCGGACAACCGAGGACTTGCCGCTCCCGGACGGCCCGACCACGGCGAGCAGGGGGACGCCGACGAGACGGGCCACGAGCTCGGCGACCAGCCGCTCGCGGCCGTAGAAGTACTCCACGTCCTCCACCTCGTAGGACGCCAGTCCTTTGAAAGGACAAACCCCGGCTGGTGCGTCCGGACGGCGCGCGGGGAAGATCCGGTCGCGCGTCTCCTGGAGCTCGACGACGCCGCCGACCAGCTGTTCCTGGATCGTCCGCAGCTGCGCCCGGTCGGCCTCGGCCCGGCCGACGACGGCGGTGACGCGGCGCGCCGCCTCGCGGCGCGCCCACTGGCTCGCCACCTCGTGCACCAGCCGCGGGAGCCCGCCGCTGGCCTCGAGCAGCCAACGGGCGGGGATCTCCTCAGGATCCCTGCCGGCGGCGTAGGAGGAGGCGATCCCGCGCACCGCGTCCTCGTCGAGGCGATCCAGCGTGAGCACGTCGTCAACGGACACAGCGCCGGGGGGATCGACCTTCTCACCGCACATCAGCACGAGCACCGGCAGGTCCGAGAGGGAAACGCTGCTCGCCTCAAGGTGACAAAACGCCTCCGGGCCGGCGTCATCGACCACGAGCAGGGTCGCCCGGGTCACTTCCGTGGCGGTGCGCAAGGCGTCGGCCGATCTCCGGCCGCTCGCGTAGAGAACGAGGTCCCCCCGCCGGTGCACGTCGGCGGCGAGCTCGGCGGCCAAGCGGGTCTTGCCGCTCCCGCGCTCGCCGACGAGAGCCGCGCCACCGCCCGATCCCTCGCGAGAGCCCTCCCAGCGGCGACGTAGCCAGGAGAGCTCCGCCTCACGACCGACGAGCGGCGGCGACGTGGCCGGATCGAGGTCAGGCGGGAGCTCCGGTGCCCCGTGACTCGGATCGAGCCCGACGTCCTGACGTAGGATCGCCTGATGCAGCTCGCGCAGACGTGGACCCGGCTCGACGCCTATCTCGGCTACGAGCACGCGTCTAGTGTCGCGGTAGACCGACAGAGCCTCGGCCTGTCGGCCGCACCGGTAGAGCGCCAGCATAAGGTGGGCCGAGAGACCCTCGCGTGTCGGATTGGCTGCCACCAGCTGGCGGAGCTCAGGGACGATCTCCGCGTGATGGCCGGTGGCCAGATCCGCTTCGACGCGTAGCTCGAGCGCGGCGAAGCGCTGCTCCTCCAGACGCGCAACCTCGGCGCCCGCGAACGGCTCGAACTCGAGGTCCGCCAGCGGCGGCCCGCGCCACATGGCGAGCGCCTCGCCCAGTAGCTTCGCCGCCCGCACGGGTTGGCCGGCCCCGAGGGCACGACGCCCCTCCTCGGCCAGCAGCTCAAACTCGTTCGCGTCGAGCTGGTCGGGACGCACGCGTAGGCAGTAGCCGGCCGGCGTCGTTTCGATCACGTCGGCGTCACCTAGCGCCTTCCGCAGGCGCGAGATGTGAACCTGGACGGTCTTGGTGGCGCCGCCGGGTGCATTCTCCCCCCAGAGGGCCAGAGCGAGGCGCTCGGCACTGACGGGCTCGTTGGCGTGCAGTAGCAGCACTACCAGAGCGGCGCGGGGCTTGGGACCCCCCAATGCCACGGCGCCGTTCTCGTCCCGAACCTCAAGCCGCCCGAGAATGAGGAACCTCATGACGTGACGGTACCTCTTGCGGCCACCCCTGCCGAGCCGTGTCACCGGATTGCAAGGGGTTTGCAAGCCTCGCCGGTGATCCTCCCCCCATGATGACTGCACACAGGTACGCCAACAGCCGCGAGCCGCTCGATGGCCTGATGGCCGATGTCCGCGCCGGCGACAACGCGGCCTGGACGCGACTGATCGCCCGCTACGATCGCACGTTGAGGACCATCGCCCGCTCCTACCGTCTGGGGTCGGCTGACGTCGATGACGTCGTACAGACGGCCTGGTGGCGTCTCTACCAGAATCTGGGCAGCCTGCGTGAGCCCGGAGCGATCGGCAGCTGGCTCGTCACAACCACCCGACGCGAGGCGATGCGAGCGCTCCAGCGCTCGACCCGCGAACAACTCTCCGCGGATCCAACGCTCGGCGACAGCATCGAGGGTGACCGGCCCGAATCCGCGGTGCTGGCGGCCGAGCAGCGCCGGGTCCTTGGCCGCGCACTGTCCGCTCTGCCGGAGCGCCAGCGCCACCTCCTGACGCTCTTGGCTACCCAGCCCGACGCCGACTACCGCCAGATCAGCGCGACCCTGGCCATGCCGGTCGGGAGCATCGGACCCGTCCGGGCCCGCGGTTTGGCGCGCCTGCGGCAGGACCCGGCCCTGCGCAGCCACCACCTCGGGAGCGCTTGAGGGCGCCCCACCCGCAAGGAGACATGACACGATGCCGTCGGTCGTCACACGAAGAGCTAGCCCTGATGAGTCTCGTAGTAGCTCGGCCGGGTGGCCCGGGGCCGTCGCAGCCCCCGGCTCCCACAGAATCCCGGCGTGACAGTCTCCCGTCAGTGGGCGCTTCTCATCGGTCGCTCAGCACCACGGGTGGGCGAGTGGGCGGATAGATCGGGCTGTCCCTTTTGGGGACCTTCTGCTGTTTCCGGGGGTCATTCGGGGAGTAGGGGCAGAGTCCGCCGAGGCTGAGCATGGCGAGGGCGATGAGGGCTTGGGGGGTGTGGAGCCGTAGGCGCGGCGGGTGATCAGGCGCAGCTGGGTGTTGACTTGCCCGGCCCGGGCGTTCGACAGTCTGTGCTCGATCGCGGCTTCGATGCCGGCGCGCTGTTTGGTGATCGTCTTGGCGAGCTTGACGAATGGGGGCAGGCGTGACCGGCGGGCCCCAGGCGAGCCATGCGTCGAGCAGGCGGATCGCCTCGGCGTGGGTGACGCGGTAGATCTCCCGCAGCTGCTGGGAGATGAGGTAGGCGCGGTAGAGCGGCTTGTTGGTGTACTGGATCTCGGCGAGCTTGAGCCCTTGGGCGCTGGGTGAGCTTCTGTGGGTTTTTCCAGAGCGCGAAGCGGGCGCCCGTGAGATCCTTCGCGGCCTGCTGGTGGCTTTGGCGGCGCGCCTGATTCCAGACGTCGCGGCGGACCTCGTCGAGCGCGTCGGTCGCGAGGTAGAGTCGGTCCGCGGCGCGGTGGCGGCCGTTTCGGCCGCTCCGTTTCCGCGGGCCGCCCGCCGAACCCGGCGTGCGAGTTCCCCCGTACCGGGCTCTCCACGAGCATGCCGGTGGTCATCTGCCGATCAGTCCTTCCAGGTAGTCCATGGCTGTAGCGTGATCGCGCAAGGCGATGTAGCCGGCTGTCCAGGGAAGCGGGATCTTCGCGCCGCGGTAGCGGTATCGGCTGATGCCGAGGCCCACTGGGTTGAAGAGTTCCCCGCCTTCGTGGGCGGGCCACCGTTCCTTGAGGTAGGTGCGGCGCAGCCAGCTCCAGTTCCGCTTTCGGTGTCGGCGGCGCAGCCAGCGACCACTCGCCAGTCGGCGAAGTGGCGCAGGTAGCCGACCGTCGCTGAGGAAACACCGTGGCGGAAGTAGCTGCGCCAGCCTCGCAGCACGCGATTGACGCGCTGTATCAGCCGGTCGGGTGCCTGGTCGGGGCCGGTGCACTTGGTGATCTGGCGCACCTTCGCCTTGACGGACTGCAACGCCCGCTTCGACGGGTAGGTGTGGATCACGATCCGGCCGTGACGTCCGCGGACGCGCTTGATCGCGAATCCGAGGAAGTCAAACCCGTCATCGATCGACACAACGCGGGTCTTCTCCGGGGAGAGCCTGAGACCGAGCGGTGCGAGCACCTGCTCGACCTCGCTTCGGAGCGCCAGGGCGTGCTCCTGCCTGCCGGCGACACAAACGACGAAGTCGTCGGCGTAGCGGATCAGGCGGTAGGTCGCACCGCCGCGGCGCCGGAGGCTCTCCCGCGCTGGCCGCGTCGCCATCCTCGTCTGCCAAGCGCGGGCGAATGCTCGTCCAGCACTGACAGGGCGACGTTGGCGATCAGCGGCAAGAGAATCCCGCCCTGCGGGGTGCCCGCGACCGTGTCTTCTTGGCCACCCAGCTCGGTCAGGATCCCCGCCTTGATCAACGCCACGACGCGCTTGTCCGCGATCCTCGACCGCAGCCGCGCTCGACATCGCGCCGCCGCAGACACGGTCGGCACGTACTGCGCCGGATCGCATGTGCCGGTCGAGCAACGACCCAAGCACGTCGCGGCTGTCGTGGCCTTGTTCTTCAGCCCGCCGGCGAACACGCGACGATGCCGCGCGGCGAGCTCGCCGGTGTCCAGCACGACGGCGGTCATTTCGGTCTGCGAGACGCGAAGCTCGACGGGTCGCCCCACGACCCGGGGGTCGATCGAGTAGTCGTTGCGATCGACGCGCACCAACGGCTGCGCCGCCACCCGCACGACCTGGCGTCGATCGACATCCGGCATCCGCGCCCGAAGCGGGCGCATCCTGCTCTGCTCGTCGGCGAGCCGCTCGGCCGGGACCGCCCGGATCGTTCGATGCATACGCCGGTTGGCCTTCTCAGTCCACGCGTCGAGCCGGTCCTGGAAGTCGAGGTGGTTCGCGAACACCCGGCCGCGCTCGAAGTTCGAGCGCATGAACCGGTGCGAACGCTCAAGCGCACCCTTCGCCTGCGGATCACGCGCCCCGAGAACCACCCAGCCAAGCTCGAGCTGCCCGCAGAACGCGGCAAACGCGCTCGTCGGCCGGCCGCCCACGGCGATCGCCGACTCACGATCCCACACCAGCTTCTCCGACAACGCCCCCAACCGGCTCAGGTTCCGTCCCAGACCCCAGAGAATGTCCGGCGCCTCCTTGCCGAACACCAGCCTCCCTGCGATTCACGCGCGACCAACACACCTCGCACGTCACCACCCACCCACGACGCCGCTGCCCATGCCCAACCGGGACGTGCTCCCCCGGCTCCCACAGATCGCACTGCACCAGCTCGCCCGGTCGATAGATCGTCCGCTGGAACGTCCGCACGACCAGGAACCGGGGGCGGACCTCCCGAACATAGTCATCGAAGATCGACTTCCCGCCCTCATAGCCGATCTCGCCCGCCATCTCCCGCAACCGCTGCGACTGGATCCACCGAGCGAGGGTCGAAGGCCGGCCGGACCCGACCGGCCCACCGCCAGGTGGCCCAGTTTTCGACCGGCGTGCGGCCGCACCACAGTCAGATGCCTCACAAGTTCGAGGTCGAGCGCCTTGGCTTGAGCGAGCGTCGAGACTACGTGAAAGCCATAAGCGTACGTATGGCCGGCCACAGCCCAAACGAGCGTCAAGTGGTTCGCGAATGCGCTGCCGTCGTTCTGGGCGGGCGGCACAAAGTACCACCGCATGATCTGACGGCCTATTGTCACCCTTCCGCGCGGAGCGGCGCGACCCTGGGAGCATGCCCGGTCCGTCGATCGCTTGCGCAGGATCGCGGACAATCCTGGGGGCGGCTTGCAGAATGAGATGCTGAAAGTCGGCCGAGGCCCCATCGCCGATTTGGCTCGAGCCGACCATCCAGCCCCGCCACGTGGGGACACCGCACGGCGGTTCGGCGCTCGGAGCGATGATCGCCCAACCACAGCCGTCGACGGGGGGCGTTGGGGCCAGGCCAGCCGGTAGGAGCGTGGGACAGGGAATCGCGTACCCGACAGCATCGGCGGTATTCTCACACTCTTTGCGGACCGCTGCCGCAAGTGGCACGAACACGACCCCGGCGATGGTTTCGCCTTTGGAGGCGTCCAATCGCGCGGCATGCCCAGCGGTGCGCGCAGCGTTACCGCACGCAACGACGATTAGCAGGACTCCGCCCGCAAGGACTAGGGGTGCGCGCAGTCGGCGAGGGAGACACGAGGCTGGCGCGATCAGACCCCGCAGACCTCCGCAGCGCCCTGCGGGGTGAGAACCTCTCCGAGGCCGCCAGCTAAGCACTCTGCACCGTAACGCCCGCCAGCATTCCTAACGCAATTGAACCAGCCCGCGACCCGGTGGGTGTCACTGATCTCGGAAAGCAGGCCGCTACGGCTGCGGGGCTCAGGCGGCCGCGCGCCAGCAGGCCGGTCGCGATCGGTCCGCTAGCCGAGACCGAACCCGACCACCAGTGAGGAGGGCTGTAGGCAGGTGAACCGCCGCAGCGTACAAACGCCAGGGCATACACCAAAGAAGTCGTCATATAGGTCAATACACCGAGACCTAGCAACCCACCAAAGTACACCCGCCCGAAGCGCGTCTCCATCGCAAGCCGGCGATCTGCCTGCACCCCGGATCCACCTCACGCCTCCAGCGCTGCCGGCGTCGCGAGGCCACGAGAGTGCCGTTCGCGGTCTGCGTTTGGCCGCCGCCCAAAGCCGCGCGCTTCCAGAACGCTTCCACGAGGCCCGTCTCGTGATCGCCAAGACGGTGCCGGCCAAACCAAAAACATGCATTACGCAGCGCTTCTACTGATGGAGCCAACCGGGATCGAACCGGTGACCTCCTGCTTGCAAAGCAGGCGCTCTCCCATCTGAGCTATGGCCCCGCGCCCGACGAGTCTAGTCCGGGCCCTACTTGTCGAAGTCGAACTCGCGCGGCGGCGCCTGCTCGAACCAGAGCCGATCGTGCTCGGGCGTCTCCTCGAGGAAGTCGGGAGTCTGCTCGAGGACGTCAGGCGGCTCGGGATCGGCCGGCGGCATCCGATACTCCTCGGTCGGCGGACCGGCCGGCGACGCGGGGGGCGGAGGCGGAGGAGGGGGCGGCGGGGCGGCCTGGACCGGCGGGGGCGGACGCGGGGCGGCCGGGGGAGGCGGAGCGGGCGTCGGGGGTGCGTAGTGGGGCTCCTCGTACTCCTCGTCCTCGAACGGGCCCTCGTCGTCGAACGGCCCGGCGTCGTCGTATGGTCCCGAGGCGCCCGGCCGGCGCTCCTCATCGGCGTAGGGCATCGGCTCGCCGTAGGGCGGCGCCGGTTCGGGTGGGGCGTAGCGCGGCTCCTCGGAGGTCGGCCGGCTCGCCAGCGGATCGGCCGTCCCGCCGGGTCCGAGCGCCTCCCGCTCCTGGCGGGCCACGTCGATCGCGTCGGCTCCGGCGCGCCGCTTGAGCTCCAAGTGCTCGCGAATCGCATCATCGAGCAGTCCCATCGCGACAAAGCCTAACGCGCGCGGACGGTCTTGTTCTTCCCAGCGCGCTTGGCCCCGTAGAGCGCCGCGTCCGCCGCGGCGATCAGCGGGTCCGGATCCTCGGCGTTTTCGGGCAGGGCGGCCACCCCGAGGCTCGCCGTCACGCGCAGCTGACCGCCCCCGGCGACGAGGGGGATGGCCAGCTCGGCGATCCCCGTGCGGAGTCGCTCGGCCAGCTGGTAGGCGCCGTCGATGTCGGTCTGCGGGAGCACGACGGCCAGTTCCTCCCCGCCGTAGCGGGCCGGGGTGTCGATTTCCCGCGAGTACTTGCGCATCAGACCGGCCACCGAACGGAGCACCTGGTCGCCTTGCTGATGGCCGTAGGTGTCGTTGACTGCCTTGAAGTCGTCGAGGTCGACCATTACGAGGCCGACCGGCTGGCCGAACCGACGGGCCCGATCGCACTCGGCGGCCAGGGTCTCGACGAACCGCCGGTGGTTGAACAGCCCGGTCAGCTCGTCGGTCAGGGCCTGCCGCTGCACCTGTTCGTGCAGGCCGACGTTCTCGATCGAGACCCCTCCCTGCCGGGCCAGGTAGGCGACGAGGTCCCGCTCGCCCCGGTCGAACGGGCGCTCGCCTCGGGCGACCGAGATCACGCCGAGGACCTCGTTCGTCCCGTCGGAGCCCCGGAGCACGTGCGCCAGGGCGCTGGCCGCCCCCGCCGACCCGGTCCCGGAGTTCCCCGACCGGAGCGCGCCCTCCTCCGCTGTACGCAGGGCTCCCTCGTACTCCCCGACCGGCCCGACCTTGGCCGCCTCGCGGAGCGGCTCGTCGGCTCCGGTCCGGGCGACCGCCCGGCCGGCGCGCGCCCCCGCGCCGTCCACGGCCGAGCGGAGCACGATCTCGAGCAGGGCATCGCGGTCGAGGTTCGAGGCGAACGAATCACCCAACCGCTGGAGCGACTGCTCGAGCCGGGTCCGCTGCTGGCGGAGCTCGTCGAGGCGGTTCTCGAGCTGGCCGGCCATGCTGTTGAACTCGTCGCCGAGCGCCGCGAACTCGTCGCGCCCGACGACCGGGACCCGCGTCCCGAACTCGCCAGCTCCGAACCGCCGGGCCGCCTCGAGGAAGCTCACTAGCCGGCGCTGAAGCGACCGGGACACGAGCAGGGCGAAGGCGAGCGCCAGGGCGAGGAAGCCCCCGAGGACAGTTCCGACGAGCAGCCGGCTCTGGGCGATAGTTGCCCCGACATCGCTCTGGAGGAGCAGCTCCACCTGCACCGGCCGGTCATCGAAGCTGAGCGGGCCGAACGCCGCGACCCGGTATGGGCTCCCGGCGATCGTCACGTCCCGCCCCTGGACGAGCTCGGCCGCCCGGCCGGTCAGGGCCTGGGCCAGCCGGGCCCCGGGCGCCGGCTGACCGGACTTGTCGCTCGCCGCGAGGATCTTCGGCCCGCTGGTGACGACGAGATCGACCCCGGTCACCCGGCTCGCGTTCCGGGCATAGCTGCCGGCCGTGCGCAGCGACAGCTCGAGTGTGCCAAGGAACCGATGGGTGCGCGTCTGTATCGGCCGGCGGTTCGGGGCCACGGCGTTCGCGTCGCCGGCGTCGACCAGCGCCGATCCGTTATTGAACACCGCGAGACGGACGATGTGGTCGTGCATGACGAGGTACTCGACTCGCTGCTGGGCGAGGCGGCGATCGCCCTGGACCAGGGCCGGGATCAGCACCGGATCGCCCACGACCCGCTGGACGGCGGCCCGCGTCCGGGGTCCGTTCTCGTCGGCCTGGTAGAGCCCGATGGCCGCGCTCTGTGACGCGCCGAGGCTCGCGCTCGTCCGGTTGTTGACGCTGTCCGCGATCAGCAGGTAGAGGATCACGGCGACCGCGAGCATCGGCACGATGACGATGACGACAAAGAAGAGCGTCAGGCGGTTGCGAAAGCTCATTTTGGCCTTCCAGAGGAGACTACTGCCGCGTAGGCGCGCCTCGCCCTCGCCCCGGGCAATCGTACGGCCACGGGCTCGACGGTCCGCCGAGCGCCCGGCCGGTCTAGACTGAGGTCGTGGGCCGCTCGGCCGGTCCGCCCGCGGGGCTATAGCTCAGCTGGGAGAGCGCCTGGATCGCACCCAGGAGGTCGCCGGTTCGAGCCCGGCTAGCTCCATCGATCGATCGATCGACAAAGACCCCGCACACGCGGGGTCTTTGTTTGAGCCGTGTTTGGCCAGTGCCGACCATCCCGTAGCGGAGGTCTTAGGGGCGGCCGTCCGCTTGACTGCTCGATGTCGGCGAGCGAGGCGGGATGACGATGGCGCTCACGTACAGCCGCCCGTCCTGCGACCTGCCGAGCAGGCGGTCAAGGCCCGCGATGCCGTCGCCGGGCCGGGGGTCTCGCGGTCGTCCTTCGCCGCGAGCTCGAGCCGGTCGAGTCCCTCACGACCGCCTCCTCGAGCGTGCTCTGGCGGGACGTGGGCCGCCCGGCTCGCAGCGCGAACACGAGCCCGCCCCTCGGCCTGCTCGACGAGCTCCTCACCATCGTGGCGGGGCACCGCGATCTCCCCTGAATCTCGTAGGTCGCCAGCAACAACCGCCTGGCTGATTCACATCGCCGGGGGCGGCGCCCTGGCCATGACGACTCATCCGAGCGGACCGCCTGCGAGATCGCCGGCGGCCGCTCGGCCCGCAGTTCGTGATCCGGGCGCAGGTCCCCTTCGCAACGTTCTCCGATGCTAACGTGATGCCCGTAGTCGCCAACCGCTTCCCGTAGGTCCGTCGATGCCTGACGGAGCCGCAGGTAGCCTGGCGCAGCCGCCGAGGAGATGAACCGGATCACCCACCGCCGGCACCGTGTGCCAAGGGACGCCACCCGGTGTCGCTGAGCCCCTGGGTGGCCGTCGATGCGGCGACGATTCCGGCGACGCGGGCCCGTGAACTGCGCGACGCCTGGGAGGACTTCGTCGATGACCGTCCGCGCGACGACATCGACGATCCCGGGCGGCCCGACGTGCGGGTGCCGATCGTCGACTCATGGCGCCGGTCGCGCGACGCCGGCGTCGATCCGACCGGTCGCCAGGCGGCTCCGTCCGTGGTCGAGATCGAGGCCGCGCGGGCCCTCTGGAGCTCCCACCCCTTGGCGAGCGCCCTGCCGCTGATCGGCCATTGCATGGCCAACGCCTCGGTCGAGGCCGACTGCCTCCTGGTGGTCAGCGACGCCGACGGACTGCTGCTGCGCATCGTCGGCGACCCCCGCCTGCGCAACCGGGCCGCCGACGAGATGAACTTCGTCGAGGGCGCGCTCTGGAGCGAGTCCGGGGCGGGCACCAACGCGGTCGGCACCGCCCTGGCCGCGGAGCACGCGATGCAGGTCTTCGCCGCCGAGCATTACACCGAACCCGTCCAGCGCTGGACCTGCTCCGCGGCGCCGGTCGTCGACCCCGACACCGGGCGACTCCTCGGAGTCATCGACCTGACCGGCGCCGCCAGCGGGGTCAACCCGCTCAGCCTCTCGGTCGTGGTGGCCACCGCTCGCGCGGTCGAGGAGTTGCTGCGCGGCAGGCTCCACGACCGTGACGACCGCCTGCGCGCCCGCTACGGCCAGCTGCTCGGGCCGGGCCCGGCTCGGGCGGCGCTGGTCACCGGGACCGGGCGGATCCTGCTCGACCCGGCCCGGCACTGGTCGCCAAGCGCGGTCGCCTCCATCCCCGCCGGCGGCGGCCTGCTCTGCCTCCCCTCCGGCCTCGAGGCCGTCGCCGAGCCGATCGAGGGCGACGACGTGTACGTGGTGCGCCCCCGGCGCACCACCGCCCGCTCGCGAATCCCGCTCGTCGAGTTGCGCGTCCTCGGCGCCGAGGGAGTCGAAGTCCGCCTCGATGGCGAACCCCTCCATCTGCGCCCCAGACACGTCGAGCTGCTCACGCTGCTGGCCCTCCACCGCGGCCGCCTCACCGCCGAGGCGCTCTGTGCCGAGCTCTACGGTGACGACGGCCATCCGGCCAGCGTGCGGGTCGAGATGTCGCGTCTGCGCAAGCTCCTGCCGAACGCCGTCGAGCACGACGGATACCGGCTGGCCGGCCCGGTGGACAGCGACCTCGAGCACGTTCGCGCGCTGCTCGGTCGCAACGCCGTCGGCGAGGCGGCGGCCGCCTATCCCGGACCGTTGCTCCCGGACTCGAAGGCTCCCGGGATCGAGCGCGCGCGCGAGGAGCTCGACGCCTGGCTGCGACAGGCGGTCATCACCTCCGGCGACGCCGACGCCCTCTGGCAGTGGGTCCGCTCCCCCTCCGGAGCGAGCGATCTGCTGGCTTGGCGGCGGCTGGTCGCCGCGCTCGACTACACCGACGCCCGCCGCTCCCAGGCGGTCGCCCGCCTGGCCGCCCTGCGGCGCGCGCTCCGGGTGTAGCGGACATGTAACGCCGCCGTGATGCACTCCTCCTGACGACTGCATCAAGCAGCCGACGAGTCGGACCCGGGCCTCCCGTCCGGTGGTTCCTGGAGAGGAGCAGCCATCACCGAGCACCGCAATCGTCGCCGTGGCCACCCCTGGTCACGGCGTGCATCCGGCGCGCACCGCCCGTCCGCAGCGTCGCGGCGCGTCCCGCCACCCGACGGTCGCCCTCGACCCCACGGCCCCGACGGCCCTCACGGCGTCTCGGCCGTCCCGTCGTCCTCGCGCCGGCCCGTGGCGGTCAGCCGCGGTTGCGCGCGTTCCCGTTCGCTCACCCCGTCCAAGTCGGAGAGGAAGTCTCGCAATGAGTAGAGCCAGCATCACGAAGGCTCACAACAAGATCCAGGAGTTGTCCTGGGAGCCGACCTTCATCGAGCCGGTCGACAAGTACCCGACCGACTACACGTTCGAGAAGGCGCCCAAGAAGGACCCGCTCAAGCAGGTCCTGCGCTCCTACTTCCCCATGGAGGAGGAGAAGGACAACCGCGTGTTCGGTGCCATGGACGGCGCCATTCGCGGCAACATGTTCCGCCAGGTGCAGGAGCGCTGGATGGAATGGCAGAAGCTGTTCTTGAGCATCATCCCCTTCCCGGAGATCTCCGCCGCGCGCGCCATGCCGCTGGCGATCAACGCGGTGCCCAACCCCGAGGTCCACAACGGCCTGGCGATCCAGATGATCGACGAGGTGCGCCACTCAACGATCCAGATGAACCTCAAGCGACTGTACATGAACCACTACATCGACCCCGCCGGGTTCGACATCAGCGAGAAGGCATTCTCCAACTGCTACGCCGGCACGATCGGGCGCCAGTTCGGCGAGGGCTTCATCACCGGTGACGCAATCACCGCCGCCAACGTCTACCTCACGATCGTCGCCGAGACGGCGTTCACGAATGTCCTGTTCGTCGCGATGCCCGGCGAGGCCGCCGCCAACGGCGACTATCTGCTGCCGACGGTGTTCCACTCGGTCCAATCCGACGAGTCGCGCCACATCTCCAACGGCTACTCGATCATCCTCATGGCGCTCGCCGACGAGCGCAACCGGCTGCTGCTCGAGCGTGACCTGCGCTACGCCTGGTGGAACAACCACCGCGTCGTCGACGCCGCCATCGGGACGTTCATCGAGTACGGCACGAAGGATCGTCGCAAGGATCGCGACAGCTACGCCGAGTCCTGGCGGCGCTGGATCTACGACGACTACTACCGCAGCTACCTCATGCCGCTGGAGAAGTACGGCCTGACGATCCCCCACGACCTGATCGAGCTCGCGTGGGACCAGATCAACAACAAGGGCTACGTCCACGAGGTCGCCCAGTTCTTCGCCACCGGCTGGTTCGCGAACTACTGGCGAATCGACGGCATGGACGACACGGACTTCGAGTGGTTCGAGTTCAAGTACCCGGGCTGGTACGACAAGTACGGCAAGTGGTGGGAGCGCTACGGCGACTTCTCGAAGAAGAACGGTCACAAGCCGATCGCCTTCGAGGCCGACGCCGACTACGAGTACCCGCACCGCTGCTGGACGTGCATGGTGCCGTGCCTCGTCCGCGAGGACATCGTCGTCGACGAAGTCGACGGCCAGGTCCGCACGTACTGCTCGGAGACCTGCCACTGGACCGACGCCGTCGCGTTCCGCCCGGAGTACGAGGGCCGCGCCACGCCGTCGATGGGCAAGCTCTCGGGCAAGCGCGAGTGGGAGACGCTCTACCACGGCATGGACGTCGCCGAGATCATGCAGGACCTCGGCTACGTGCGCGATGACGGGCACACGCTCGTCCCGCAACCGCACCTGGACCTCGATCCGAAGAAGATGTGGACGCTCGACGAGGTCCGCGGCATCACGCTCTACAGCCCGAACGTGACGCTCAACGAGATGTCCCCCGACGAGCGCGAGAAGCACATCGCCCAATACCGGAAGGGCGGGCCGGCGGGCCGTCCCTTCAAGGAGGGCGCGGCGTCCTGACGACGCCGCCCTCCGGCCCGCGCACAGGCCGCCGGGGACCCAAGAGAGGTCCCCGGTCGGCCGCGCCCGCCGCGAGGCGCCGTCTCGCGGAGGCACAGCCATGGGTGAGAAGCACATCGCACGATTCGAGCCGGTCGGCCTCGAGATGGAGGTCGACGAGGACGAGACGATCCTCGACGCGGCCTTTCGCCAGGGCATCATGCTCATGCACGGCTGCAAGGAGGGGCAGTGCTCGTCCTGCAAGTCGTTCCTGCTCGACGGCGAGGTCGACCTCGATCGCTACTCGACGTTCGCCCTCCCCGACTTCGAGGAGCAGGAGGGCTACACCCTGTTGTGCCGCGCCCACGCGCTTACCGATGTCGAGATCGAGCTGTTGCACTACGACGAGGAGGCCCTGCGCAGTGGCGTGCCGATCGTCACGGTGAAGACCGAGGTCGAGGCCGTCGACGAGCTCACCCATGACATCCGTCGCCTTGTCGTGCGCGTCGGCGAGCCCGACGGCCTGCAGTTCAAGGCCGGCCAGTACGTCGACATCGGCATCCCGGGCGCCGACGGCGAGCATCGATCGTTCTCGATGGCCAACGCCCCGGGGGAGCCCGGTCGTCTGGAGTTCATGATCAAGCTCTACGAGGGCGGCCACTTCTCCGGCCTGCTGGCCCGCGGCGACGGCATCTCGGCCGGCGACGCGCTGACCTGCACGGGCCCGTTCGGCATGTTCACGCTGCGCGACAGCTCGCCGCGGCGGCTCGTCTTCATCGCCGGCGGCGCCGGGATGGCGCCGGTCCTGTCGCTGCTGCGCTCGATGGCCGAGAAGGGCACCGACCGCCCGGCGACGTTCTACTACGGCGCGCGCACGGCCGACGATCTCTTCGCGCTGGAGGAGATCGAGCGCCTGGGCGGCGAGCTGCCCGGCTTCCGCTTCGTCCCGGCGCTCTCGGAGGCCGAGGAGGACGGCGACTGGGACGGGGAGTGCGGCCTCGTCACGGACGTCGTCGAGCGCCTCGAGGAGGACCTCGAGGACGTCGACGCGTACCTCTGCGGCCCGCCGCCGATGGTCGACGCCGCGATCGCACTGCTCGAGCGCCGCGGGGTTCCCGAGGCGCACATCTATTTCGACAGGTTCACGACGACCGCGGCGTGACCGCGGCGCACGAGAGGAGCAGCATGTCCGCAGATACCGTCAAGGCGCCGCGCAGCGTCCCCCAGCCGGTGTTCACCGACGCCGAGGCCGGGGCCAAGGAGTTCCCGTCCTCGCGCAGTCGGTCCTACAACTACTTCGAGCCCAGGAAGCGCCGCGCGACCGTCTACGAGGACGTCACGATCGACGTCCAGCCCGATCCCGAGCGTCACCTGACGCAGGGGTGGGTCTATGCCTTCGCCGACGGCTCGTCGGGATACCCGCAGGAGTGGACCGCGCTCAAGTCGAGCGACTGGCACCGGTTTCTCGATCCCAACGAGGAATGGGAGCAGACGATCTACCGCAACAACGCCAACACCGTCCGCCAGATCAGCGGGGTGCTGGCGAACGCGAAGGCCGCCGAAGCGTTCTCCGGCTGGAACCGCTCGTGGACCACCGTGGTCGCGAAGCACGTCTCGGCCTGGGCGCACGTCGAGCACGGGCTCGGCATGCACGTCTACACGCCGGCCCAGCGCGACGCCCCGACGAACATGATCAACAACGCGCTGGCCGTCGGCGCCGTGCACAAGCTGCGCTTCGCGCAGGACATCATCCTCTACAACCTCGACGTCTCCGAACAGGTCGAGGGCTTCGACGGGGCCGCCCACAAGGACGTCTGGCAGAACAGCGAACTCTGGCAGGCGACGCGCGAGAACGTCGAGAAGCTGACCGGCATCCGGGACTGGGCGCAGGCGTTCTTCGCGACGGCGATCGTCTTCGAACCGCTCGTCGGCGAGCTGTTTCGCAGTGGCTTCGTGATGCACGCGGCAGCGCTGCAGGGCGACTTCGTCACGCCGACGATCATGGGCTGCGGTGAGTCCGACTGCGCCCGTGAGCAGCGCGGCGCACGCGCGCTGTTCCGGATGCTGGCCGAGGACGAGGAGCACGGCGAGGCCAACCGCAAGGTCATGCAGGGGTGGCTGGACGAGTGGGTGCCCGTCAGCCTCGCGGCCGGCCGGCAGCTGCAGCCGATCTGGTCGGAGCTGTCGGAGAAGGTCGTGCGCTTCGACGACTCGCTCGCGGCCTCCAAGGCCCGTCTCGCCGAGCTGCTGGAGGACATCCACCTCGAGATCCCCAAGGAGATCAGCTAAATGCCCGAGTTCAACTCCGACCGCTCGTCATCGAATCAGACGGGCGTCACGCTCATGAACAACCAGGTCGGCTACGTGGTCGCGCAGGTCATGGCCGACAAGAAGGACGTCACGATGCGCGAGCTGCCCTCGATGATCCGCGTCGACGGGATCAACAAGATCGACTTCGACTTCCAGGAGATTGCCGATGCCCTGGGCTGGGCGGACTTCGGCCAGGACGACTTCGAGGAGATCATGTCGACGCACTACGGACGCATGGTCGTGCTCGACGACCGCGTCCTGATGTTCGCCAATCCGGAGGACGCGGCCGAGTACATCGGCTTCGACCTCCAGCCGGTCGGGGAGGGCTAGTCATGTACACCAGCGACGGTGAGAGCTACTTCGTGCTCGACAGCCACACCCACTTCTGGGACGCCAGCCCGGCGAACTGGATCAAGGGCCAGGAGCAGTACGCCAAGGGCTGGATCGAGTGCTTCCACGCCTACCAGGGTCTCGGGCCGCCCGAGACCCACTGGTCGATCGAGCACTTCCAGAAGTACTCGCAGGACGACTACGAGAAGGACGTCTTCCAGGACGGCCACGTCGACATGGCCATCTTCCAGTCGACCTACCTGCGCGACTGGTACACGAAGGGCTTCAACACGACCGAGCAGAACGCGGCGTTGCAGGAGCGCTTCCCCGGCAAGCTGATCGTCAACGGGCGTTGGGACCCCCGCGACGGCGAGGCGGGGCTCCAGCAGCTCGAGGCCGACCACACGCGCTACGGCCTGCGCGGCGTGAAGCTCTACACCGCCGAGTGGAAGGGCAGCTCACGGGGCTGGACGCTCAAGGATCCGCAGGCGGTGCCGTTCCTGGAGAAGTGCCAGGAACTTGGGATCAAGAACATCCACGTCCACAAAGGTCCGACGATCTGGCCGCTGGACAAGGACGGGTTCGACGTCTCCGACATCGATCACGCGGCGACGAGCTTCCCCGAGCTCAACTTCATCGTCGAGCACGTCGGGCTTCCGCGCATCGAGGACTTCTGCTTCATGGCGACGCAGGAGCCCAACGTCTACGCCGGCCTGTCGGTCGTCGTCGGCGGCCTCATGCACGCCCGCCCGCGGTTCTTCGCCAAGGTCATGGGCGAGCTGCTGTTCTGGGTCGGCGAGGACAAGATGCTGTTCGGCAGCGACTACGGCATCTGGGAGCCGAAGTGGCAGGTCGAGGGTCTCGTCGCCTGGGACTACCCGGACGACACGTTCTCCGATTTCCCGCGTTGGACGACCGCGGCCAAGAAGAAGGTGCTCGGCCTCAACGCCGCGCGCCTGTACGGTGTCGAGGTTCCCGCGGAGCTGCGGCTGCCCGACGCCGGGGACGCCCCGGCCGACCCGAGCTCCGCGCAGCTCGTGGAGGGCGCCGCATGATCTCGCAGGCGCGGGTGCTCGCGGCGCTCGCCACGGTCTACGACCCCGAGCTCGACGAGCCGATCACCTCGCTCGGCTTCGTCGGCTCGTGCGTCGTGGCCGGCGACGGCGACGTCGAGGTGCACCTGCGCCTGCCCACCCCGCAGTGCGCGCCGAACTTCGCCTTCCTGATGGCCTCCGACGCGCGTGAGGCGGTGAGACGGGTACCCGGGGCCGGGGTGGTTCGCGTCATCCTCGACGACCACTACACCGGGGCGGAGATCAACGCCGCCGTCGGACGGGGCGCCGGCTTCGCCGCCGCCTTCCCGGGCGAGACCTCGGGCGACCTCGACGCGCTGCGGGCGCTGTTTCGCCGCAAGGCGCTCCTCGCCCGCCAGGGGAGCCTGTGCGCGTCGCTGCTGGCCGGCGACGCCGACCCGGCGGCGGTCGTGGCCCTGCGGGTCAGGGACCTGCCGGACTCCCCGCAGGCCATCCGGGCCATCGCGCTGCGTCGCGAGCTCGGGCTGCCGTGCGGTCCCGATGCCCCGGCGCTCATCGCCGGTGATGGCGCCCCGATCCCGGCGGCGGACCTCACCACGTGGTTGCGCCGCGCCCGCCTGGTCGGCCTCAGCCTGGAGAGCAACGGCGGCCTGTGCCGCTCGCTGCTGCGCGTTCGACACGGCGTTCCCGACCCGACCGAGGAGGTGGCGGCATGATCGCCGCACGCTTGCACAAGTACCACGAGGCGCTCAAAGTCGAGCAGATCGCCGAGCCGCAGATCACCGGGCCGCACGACGTGATCGTCCGTCTCGGCGGGGCGGGCCTCTGCCGGACCGACCTGCACGTGCAGGAGGGCCAATGGGCCGAGAAGTCCGGGGTCGAGCTGCCCTACGTCCTCGGCCACGAGAACGCCGGCTGGGTGCACGAGGTCGGCTCGGCGGTCGGCAACGTCGTCCCCGGTGACACGGTCATCGTCCATCCGCTCATCACCTGCGGGCTCTGCCGGGCCTGCCGGGCCGGCGACGACGTCCACTGCGAGAACAACCTCTTCCCCGGGATCTCCGTGGACGGCGGCTTCGCCGAGCTGTTGAAGACCAGCGCGCGCTCGGTGGTCAAGCTCGAGCCCACCCTGCACCCGAAGGACATCGCAGCCCTCGCCGACGCCGGGCTGACCGCCTACCACGCCGTCAAGAAGGCGGCGAGCATCCTTCACCCCGGCTCGCGCGCCGTCGTCATCGGTGCCGGCGGCCTCGGCCACATCGGGATCCAGTGCCTGAAGGCGCTCACGCCGGCGGAGGTCATCGTCATCGACCCCTCCGAGCGCGCCCGGGCGCTCGCCGGCGAGATCGGGGCCGACATCACCGTGGCCGCCGACGGCGCCCAGGTGGACACCATCCTCGAGATGACGGACGGCAAGGGAGCCGAGGCGATCATCGACTTCGTCGGAGAGCGGGGCGCGATCGAGAACGGCGTCGCCATGCTCCGTCAGGCCGGCTCCTACTACGTGATCGGCTACGGCGAGAACATCAACGTGCCGACCATCGACATCATCTCGCGGGAGATCAACTTCATCGGCAACCTGGTCGGCTCCTACAACGACCTCGCCGAGCTGATGACGCTCACCGCGCAGGGCAGGGTCACCCTGCATACCAGCGCCTACCCGCTGGAGGCCGTCAACGACGCGATGGCCGACCTTGACGAGGGCCGCCTGCAGGGCCGGGGCATCCTTGTCGCGGACGCCGCCTGAGACGAGAGGAACCACCCATGGGCAAGATCATCCATTTCAACGACGACGCTCGGCGCCGGCTGAAGCTCGGGGTCGACGTGCTGGCGGACACGGTCAAGGTGACGCTCGGGCCCAAGGGCCGAAACGTCGTGCTCGAGCGGCTGAACGGAGCACCGACCATCACCAACGACGGGGTGTCGATCGCCCGCGAGATCGAGCTCTCGGATCAGTTCGCCAACATGGGCGCCCAGCTCGTGCGCCAGGTGGCCGACCGGACCTCCGAGCTGACCGGCGACGGCACGACCACGGCCACGCTCCTGGTCCAGTCGTTATTCCGGGAGGGAATGCGGGTGCTGGCCGACGGGGTCAACCCGATGCAGCTGCGGCGCGGCATCGAGGAGGCGGTCGAGCTGGTGGTGGCCGACCTCGCACGCACAGCTCGGACGGTCGACGACATCGAGCTGCTCGCCCAGGTCGCCACGATCGCCGCCAAGGACGACGAGCGCATCGGCGGCGCGGTCGCTGCGGCTCTGGATCGGGTGGGAGAGGAAGGCGTGGTCAGCGTCGAGGAGGGCGAGCTACCCGGCATCTCGGTCGAGTTCGTCGAGGGCATGCACGTCGACAACGGCCATCTCTCGCCATACCTGATCCGCGACCGGATGCGGATGGAGACGGTGCTCGAGCACCCGTACGTGTTGATGACGACCCAGCCGATCTCCTCCGTACAGGAGCTCATGGGCGCGATCGGGCACGTCATGCGCCGACCCGAACCCCTGGTCATCCTGGCCGAGAAGGTCGACGGCGCGGCGCTCGGCATGCTGGTCCAGAACAACCAGCACGGCACCATGGAAGCCACCGCGATCCGAGCACCCGGCTTTGGCCACCGGCGCATCGCCTATCTCGAGGACCTCGCCGCCTTCACCGGCGGACGCGTGATCACCCCGGAAGCCGGCCTGAGCCTCGACGACGTCGACCTCGAGTCGCTGGGCCGGGCCCGCCGGGTGATCGTCAGCCAGGACTCCACCACCTTCGTCGAGGGCGCCGGGACCGAGGAGGCGGTGCGCGCCCGGCTGAACGAGATCAGCGTCGGGCTCGAGCGGGCCACCCACGACGCGGACATCGACTCGCTCCGCGAGCGGCGGGCCCGCCTGTCGAGCCGCCTGGCCGTGCTCCGGGTCGGCGGAGCCACGGCGGTCGAGACCAAGGAGCGCCTGCGCCGGACCGAGGGGTCGCTGTCGGCCGCGCGCGCCGCGATGGCCGAGGGCATCGTCCCAGGTGGGGGGACGGCGCTGCTGCGTGCCGCCCGGGCGCTGGCCGGGCCCGCGCCGGA
Source organism: uncultured Solirubrobacterales bacterium (assembly GCA_963733245.1). Lineage (GTDB taxonomy): Bacteria > Actinomycetota > Thermoleophilia > Solirubrobacterales > Solirubrobacteraceae > Palsa-513. The sequence continues at coordinate 472,853 of CAVTCI010000001.1, read as the reverse complement.
CGGCGACCGGGGAGCCGGGTGGGATGTGGTGCGCGCGGTGCTGTCCGACCCTCTGTTCTGGATCGCTTCGAACGCCGGCTACGACGGCCGGGCCGTCATCGACCAGGTGCGGGCGATGCCGGACGGGCACGGCCTCAACGCCCTTACCGGCGCGTTCGGCGACCTGATCGAGTCGGGGGTGATCGATCCGGTCCGGGTGACCCGCCTGAGCCTCCAGCACGCCGCCTCGGTGGCCGCGCTGATGCTGACCACCGAGGCCCTGGTGGCCGAGGAGCTCATCGGGCAGCCCGGGGCCATAATCGCTCCGGGCTTCGGCGATCTGGCCGAGGGGATGGCGCGACCCTCGTCTCCGGTCTGACCGACCGCGGCCGGCGGGACTGCGCCAGCGCTCAGCGCCGTGGGAAGCGTCACGCTCTAGCAGCATCGTTATCGGGCGGGCGGTCGGCGCGCACGGCGCCCCTCGCCGGCTGGGGGCGCCCCCGACGCCTGTCCGGCACAAACGCCCGTTGACAGCGTGCCAATTAGGTGCCATAGTGGCACCATGAACCTCACGCCCCACATCGAAGGCCTTCAGCGCCAGCTCCTCCTCGCGGCCGAGGCCGGCGGTGACGACGCCCGCGCCCTCGGCGAGCGGCTGATCGCGCCCCTCGACGCCGCGGCCCGCCTCACCCTGCTCGACGTCCTGGCCGCGGCCGCCGAGGAGATCACCTGCGACCTCGCGCCCGGCTCGGTCGAGGTGCGCCTCCGGGGCCGCGACGCCGATTTCGCGGTCAAGGTGCCCGGCGGCGAAGAACCGGCCGACGAGGACGACCGGGCCCCGGCGGACCCGCTCGCCCCCGCCGGCGCCCGGCCCGCCACCGGTCCGGGCGACGGCGACGACGGGGCGATGGCGCGGATCAACCTGCGCATGCCCGATCACTTCAAGGCCCGGATCGAACAGGCCGCCACCGGCGAAGGCCTCTCGGTCAACGCCTGGATCGTCCGGGCGGCCGGCGCCGCCCTCGAACGAAGAGACCCCGACCCCCGGGCCCCGCGCCGCTCCGCCCGCCCCGGGGGTCAGCGCTACACCGGCTGGGCCCGCTAGCCGACCCCACCCGACGACCGACCGCCCCGCCACATCCCCGGCGCCCGGCAGCCGGAGCTCCCCCAACCCCACGAACAAGGACAAGCGATGCCCAGCTTCGACACCCCCGAACCCATCTCCGTCACCCTCGAGCTCGGCGTCGGCCAGGTCCGGATCGCCGCGACCGACCGCGCCGACACGAACGTCGAGATCCGCCCGACCGACCCGGCCAAGAAGGGGGACGTGACCGCCGCCCAGCAGACCCGCGTCGAGTACGCCGGCGGCCGGCTCCTGATCAGGGCGCCGAAGGGCTGGCGGCAGTACACCTTCCGGGGCGGCGGCGAGTCGGTCGACGTCGAGATCGACCTCCCGGCCGGCTCGGACGTGCACGGCGAGGCCGGGATGGCCGGACTCCGGACTACCGGCCGCCTCGGCGAGTGCCGCTTCAAGACCGGCCTCGGCGAGATCCGATTGGACCAGGCCGGCCCGATACAGCTGAAGACCGGGATCGGCGACATCGCCGTCGAGCGCGCCGTCGACCACGCCGAGCTCAGCACGGGCTCCGGCGCCCTGAGCATCGCCGGCGTCGACGGAACCGCCGCGATCAAGAACTCCAACGGCGACACCCGGATCGGCGAGGTCACCGGCGACCTCCGGGTGAGCGCCGCCAACGGCCGGATCTCGGTCGACCGGGCCCACGCCACGGTCACCGCGAAAACCGCCAACGGCGACATCCGCCTCGGCGAGGTCGCCCACGGCGCCGTGGTCGCCGAGACCGGCTTCGGCAAGCTCGACATCGCCATCCGCGACGGCGTCCCGGCCTGGCTCGACCTGACCACCGGCTGCGGCACCGTCCACAGCGAGCTCGACGACGCCGAGCGTCCCCAGCCCGGCGAGGACGCCGTCGAGGTGCGCGGGCGGAGCGGGTTCGGCGAGATCACCATCCGCCGCGCCGCCCCGAACCCCGCCCCCGCGGCGACCTGAGGAGCAACCCGATGACCACCGCGATCCCCGTCGAGGACGTCCGCCACGCGTTCGGCGACGTCGTCGCCCTCGACGGCCTCGACCTGGCCGTCGAGGCCCGGTCTACGACGTCGCCTTCGCCCTCGTGCTCGGGTTCTCCTACGTCTTCAGCTGGATCAGCGCCTGCGTCGGCCGGTCGGGCATCGAGGCGGCCGGGACGAAGGCGGAGGAGGCGAAGGTGAGCGGGAAGCCCAGATGAACCCGGCCGACTGGGCGGTCTCCGGGTCGCGCACCGACGGGCCGCGCCAGTTCGCCGAGGTCAACCCGGTCGCGCCGGCCGCCGACGCCGTCCGGGCCTACCGGCGCGCATGACCACGACCTGCGAGGCTTGCGGCCACCCGATGAAGACGATGCTCGCACGCTCGGCGCGGGCGGCCGCGGTTCTCCTCGGCGCGCTCGGCCTGCTCGGGGCCCACCCGCCGCCGGCGCCCGCCCGAACGCCGTCGCCGGCCGACCTCACCCTCGCCCTCCGCTTCCAGCCGCATCTCTTCTTCGACTCGGCCGAGCTCTGGCGGCCGGTCGACGTCGATGCCTTCCTCGCCGAGCCCGGCCACCAGGTCTGCCCGTTCCCGGCCGCCGGCCTCGCCTGCGCCCCCCTGACCTCGGTCGGCCAGCTGACCCCGGCCGCGGCGTACATCGACCTCCGGGGGACGCGGATCGACGGCCGCGACGCCACCGCGCCCGACCTCGCGACCTGCGCCAAGTCGAGCCCGAACCTGCTCGACTGCGACGCGGGCGGCCGGTCGCGGATCTACGCCCACGTCACTCGGGCGGGCCACCGCATCGCGATCGACTACTGGTGGTTCCTCCGCTACAACGCCTTCCTCATCGACCTCCACGAGGGCGACTGGGAGGGCGTCACGGTGATCGTCGACCCCGCCGGGCGCCGGGTCGACGCCGTCCACTTCGCCGCCCACGCGAGCTCCTGGCGCTACCCCGCCTCCGTGTCGACCCTCGACGGCGCCCGCCACGTCCGCGTCTACCTGGCCCGGGGGAGCCACGCCGCCTACCCCCGGCCCTGCCTGAGCGCCTGCCACCAGACCGAGAGCATCCTCCCCGAGGGTCGCTTCAACGGCCGCCGGGCCTGGGTCGCCAACGACCCGGCCGTGTGCGCGAGCCGCTGCGTCAAGCTGTTCCCCGCCTCGTGGAACGGATGGAACGGGCTGTGGGGCGTGCCCCGCTCGGCGCTCTTCCCGCCGCCCCGGACGCCGGCCTTCCAGGGCCGCTACCAGCACCCGTTCGCCGCGACGGCCACCGTCCGGCGGAGCTTCAGTGGGTGAACACGACCGGTCGGGACCTGGTGCTCGTCCGGCCGGAGTCGGCCTGCTCGCTCAGCCGTAGGACCCCGGCCAGGCGGTGGGCCGTGCGCCACCGGGCGGTGCCCAGCCGGTTCAGCCGCAGGCGGACCGTCTTGCGCTCCCCGCTGGCCAGGCTCACCGTCCGCGTCCGAAAGACAGCGCCCCCGCCGAGGAGCTGGAGCTTGACCGTGCAGGTGGTCGTGTCCGGTCCGGCGCACGTCAGCTGGACGGTGGCCAGGTTCGAGCGCGTCCGGACCGACCGGATCGCCGCCGTCCCCTCGAGCTGGTCGGACACCGGCGCCTGGACGGTCACGCCGAACGACTTGGTCGCGGTCCTGCCGGCCGAGTTGGTCGCCGTGCAGGTCACCGTGGTCACGCCGATCGGGAACGTCGCCCCGGAGGCCGGGGTGCAGGTCGCCGGGATCGTGCCGTCGAGCGCGTCGGTCGCGGTCACCGTGTAGGTGACGACGTCGCCGGTCGGGCCGTCCGCCCCGAGGCTCCGGTCGGCCGGGACGGTGATCGCCGGCGCCGTCGGGGTCGAGACGGTGACCTTGAACGACTTGCTCGCCACGTTCGCCGCCCGGTCGGCGGCGGTGCACTTCACGGTCGTCGCCCCGATCGGGAAGGTCGACCCCGACGCCGGCAGGCAGCTGACGGTGACCGCGGCGTCGACGTTGTCGGTCGCCGTGGCCGCGAACGTCACCGGCGCCCCGCCGGCGCTCTTCGGGCTGACGGTCAGGTCGGCCGGGACGGTGAGCGCCGGGGCGGTCGTGTCGACCACCGTGACCTTGAACGTCTTGCTCGCCGGGTTCCCGGCCTGGTCGGTGGCCGTGCACGTGACGGTCGTCGCGCCGAGGACGAAGGTCGAGCCCGACGGCGGGGTGCAGGTGACCGGGTCCGTCCCGTCGACGCCATCGGTCGCCGACGCGGCGAAGGCGGCGCTCGCCCCGGTCGGCCCGGTGGCCGGGACCGTCAGGTCGGCCGGAACCGTGATGACCGGCGGGGTCGTGTCGGCCGCGGCGGCCGCCCCGGTCGCCGTGAGCCCGGCGACACCCGCCACCAAGCCGGCGACGAGCGCCCGCGAAGTCCTCCTCTGCCGCATGCATCCCCCTAGACGTAGACCGCCGTGAACCCCGCGTGGCCGGTCACCCCGGCCGCGGCCGACTATCCCGCACGGCCCGCCGCCCGGCAAGGCGCTTCACCGCCTGGTCACGAGTCCGCCGCCCGGTCGGCGAGCTGCTCCGGCGTGTCGATGTCGGTCGGGTCGCACAGGTGGCCGGCCTCCCACGCGCGCACCCGGAAGGCGCGCAGGAGCTCGCGGGCCCCGACGTCCCCCCGGAGGGTCGGCACCTCGTCGAGGACGCGCCGGCCGAGGACGACCGGGTGCCCGGGCCGGCCCGCGTAGAGGGTGCGCACGGCGTCCCAGCCGCCGGTCAGCTGGTCGACGGCACCGGCCATCACCTGCGCGGTGACGAAGGGCATGTCCCCGAGGAGGACGGCCGCCGCCCCGACCGACCGGCCGACCGCGGCGACGCCGGCCCGCAGCGAGGCGGCCTGGCCCTCGTCCCAGCCGGCGCACTCGACGACCTCGACCCCGGACAGGTCGACCGCGGCACGGATCGCCTCGGCGTGGGCGCCGAGGACGACGACCAGCGGATCGAGCGCCGCCACCGACCAGGCCGCGTCGAGCACGTGGGCGAGCAGGGGGCGGCCGTCGAGCCGGGCCAGCTGCTTGGGACCGCCGAAGCGCCGCCCGGCCCCCGCCGCCAGGACGATCCCGGCCACCCTCACGCGACGGTCTCCAGGAGGTCGGCCAGCGCCTCGAGCGAGGCGATCGAGTTGCCGGCCAGGAGGTGGTCGGCGTGGGGCAGGGCGGCCCGCATCCCCCGGGTCAGCGGAGCGAAGTCCGGGTCGGCGGCCAGCGGGTTGAGCCAGATCAGCCGGTGCGCCGTCCGGCGCAGCCGCGCCATCTCCGCGGCCAGCACGTCCGGGTCGCCGCGATCCCACCCGTCGCTCAGCACGACGACGATCGACCCCCGCCCGATCCGCCGGCCGTGGACCCGGTTGAGCACGCCGAGGGCGTCGCCGATCCGTGTCCCCCCGCCCATGTCGACCACGGCCGCGGTCGCCCGCCCGAGGGCCCGGTCGGGATCCCGGCCGTGGAGCTCCCGGGTGATCCGGGTGACCCGCGTCCCGAAGGCGAACGCCTCGACCCGGCGCCGGGCGGCGACGGCCGCCTGGACGTACTGGAGGAGCATCCGCGCGTACGGGGCCATCGACCCCGAGACGTCGACGACGAGGACCAGCGGCCGCGGCTGCCACCCGGGCTCCCGCCAGCGCCGGTCGACCGGCTCGCCGCCGTGGCGCAGCGACGCCCGCATCGTCGCCCGCAGGTCGTACACCTCGCCCCGCCCGCGCGCCCGGCGGGTCCGCCGCGAGCGCCGCCGCGCCCCGCGCCGGGCCAGCCGCTCGAGCAGCGACCGGGCCGCCTCCCGCTCGGCCGCCGTGTAGCTCGCGAAGTCCTTCTTTCGGAGCAGTTCCGCCGCGCTCCACGCGGCCGGGACCGGCGTGGCCTCCCGGGGGTCGGCCGGGGCCGCGTCGCCCGGGGCCCCCGCCCGGGGCAGGGCGGTCCGGGCCGTGCGCATCAGGTCGTCGAGCACCGGGTCGGGCTCCGGCGGGTCGGCCAGGGCGGCCCAGGCCGCGTCGAAGGCGGCGAGGTCGCGCCGCGAGGAGCACAGGGTGGCCCGCAGGGCCGCCCGCGCCGCCGGCGGCGGCACCGCCCCGAGCGCCCGGTGCCCGGCCAGGACCTCGCCGACCCCGACGCTCGCCCCGGCGGCCCGCATCTGGGCGGCCAGGAGCGAGACGAGCCGCTCAGGAACCGGCCAGCACCCCCTCGGAGCGGACCCGGTCGATGTCCTCGCGCACCTTGAGCGCCGCCCCGAGCGACGCGTCGAGGTCGCCGACCGCCTCGAGCGCCCGGGCCCAGGTCAGCGTCTCGCCGACCCCCGGCAGCTTGTAGAGGTCGACCTCGCGCAGGCGGGCCACCGCCGCGCACACGCGCGCGGCGACCGCGGCCGGCACGCCCGGGAGCCGGGCCCGGACGATCTCGATCTCCCGGTCGATCGTCGGATAGTCGATCCAGTGGTAGAGGCAGCGCCGCTTCAGGGCGTCGTGGAGCTCCCGCGTCCGGTTCGAGGTGAGGACGACCACCGGCCGGCGCGCCGCGACGATCGTCCCGAGCTCGGGGATCGAGACCTGGAAGTCGGAGAGGAGCTCGAGCAGGAAGGCCTCGAACTCGTCGTCGGCCCGGTCGATCTCGTCGATCAGGAGGACGACGGGCTCCGCCGCCTCGAGCGCCTCGAGCAGCGGCCGGCGCAGGAGGAAGCGCCGGGAGTAGAGGTCGTCCTCCCGGCCGGCCCGCACCGAGAGGAGCTGACGCGCGTAGTCCCAGTCGTAGAGGGCGTGGTGGACGTCGATCCCCTCGTGGCACTGGAGCCGGATCAGCCGCGCCCCGAGCGCCCCGGCGAGCGCCCGCGCCACCTCCGTCTTGCCGACTCCGGCCTCGCCCTCCAGCAGGAGCGGCTGCTCGAGGGTCACGGCGAGGAACACCGCCGTGGCCAGGCTCCGATCGGGCAGGTAGCCCTGCCCGGCGAGCGCCTCCTCGACGTCCTCGATGCTGCCGAGGCTCACCCCGCCGCCTGCTCGAGCGCCCGCCGGCAGAGCACCCGCGCCAGGTGGCGGCGGTAGTCCGCCGACGCGTTGAGGTCGGCCGGCGGGGAGGTGCCCTCGGCCGCCTGCTCGGACGCCCGGCGGATCGTCGCGGCGTCGAACGGCTGTCCCCGCAATGCCTCCTCGACCGCCGTCGCCCGCAGCGGCGTCCCGCCCATGTGGGTGAGGCCGACCCGCGCGTCGGCGCACATGCCGTCCTCGACGCGGACGAGCGCGCAGGCCGCGACCATCGCCCAGTCCTCCTGGCGGCGGTTGAACTTCTGGTAGCCGAACGACCAGCCGTCGGTCGCGGGCAGGCGGATCGCCGTCAGCACCTCGTCGTCGGCGAGCGCCGTCTCCATATAGCCGCGGAAGAAGTCCGCCGCCGGGATCTCCCGCTCGCCGCCCGGGCCCCGGACGACCAGGGTGCCCTCGGCGGCCAGGACGACGGCCGGGAGGTCGGCGGCCGGGAGCGGGTGGGCGAGCGACCCGCCGATCGTCCCCCGGTTGCGCACCTGCGGGTCGGCGATCGTCGCCGCCGCCGCGCTGATCAGCCCGAGGCCGGCCTCGGCCAGCGCCGTGTGCGTGGTCATGGCGCCGATCCGCATGTCCTCGCCGGCGTCGACCCCGGCCAGGCCGGGGACCCGCCGGAGGTCGACGAGGAGGCTGGGGGAGGCGAAGCGGAGCTTCATCATCGGCAGCAGCGAATGGCCGCCGGCCAGGACGCGGGCGTCCTCGCCCCCCTCCGACAGCGCCCGGATCGCGTCGTCCAGCGACTCCGGGGCGACGTAGTCGAACTCGGCCGGCATCATGAGCGCGCCTCCTGGATGGTCTCCCACACGTGCATCGAGCCGAGTGGCATGTTGATGAACGTCACCCCGAGCGGGCGCAGCGCGTCGATGACCGCGTTGACCACCGCCGGGGTCCCGGCGATCGTCCCCGCCTCGCCGACGCCCTTGACCCCGAGCGAGTTGGTCGGCGACCGGGTCTCCGTCCGGTCGGTCTCGAAGCTCGGCACGTCGGCCGCGCTCGGGAGCCCGTACTCGACGAACGTGCCGGTCACCAGCTGGCCGTTCTCGTCGTAGTGGATCCGCTCGTAGAGGGCCTGCCCCAGGGCGTGGACGATGCCTCCGTGGACCTGGCCCTCGATCAGGAGCGGGTTGATCGCCGGCCCGCAGTCGTCGACCGCGACGTAGCGCGCCACACAGACCTTGCCCGTCTCGACGTCGACGTCGACCACGCAGGCGTGCGCCCCGAACGGGTAGACGAAGTTCTCCGGGTCGTAGAACGTCGTCTCCTCGAGTCCCGGCTCCATCCCCTCGGGCAGGTTCTCCGGGATGTAGGCCGCGGCCGAGACCTCGGCCAGCGTCATCCCCTGTCCGGGCGATCCACGCACCGAGAACCGCTCCGAATGAACCTCGATGTCCTCCGGCGCCGCCTCGAGCAGGTGGGCGACGATCTTCTTCGCCTTGTCCTGCACCTTCTCGGCCGTCCGGGCGACGGCCTCGCCGCCGACCGAGAGCGACCGCGACCCGTAGGTGCCCATCCCGTAGGGCCCGGTGTTCGTGTCGCCGTGCATGACCTCGACCACGTCCGGCGTCGTCCCCAGCCGGTCGGCCACGATCTGGGCCATGCTCGTGTCGAGCCCCTGGCCGTGGGGCGAGGTCCCGGTGTAGACGGTGACCGAACCCGACGGGTGGACGCGCACGAGCGCCGACTCCCAGAACCCCGCCTGGATCCCCACGCCCCCCGGCCCGACGATCCGCGACGGGGCCAGGCCGCAGATCTCCATGTAGGTGGAGAAGCCGATCCCCCGGTAGATGCCCTGCTCCCGCAGGCGCGCCTTGTCGCGCTCGAGCTCGTCCATGTCGAGCTTCGAGAGCAGCTTGTCGAGCGAGCCGTGGTAGTCGCCCGAGTCGTAGACGACCCCGACGGCCACCGTGGCCGGGAAGTCCTCCTTGGGGATGAAGTTGCGCCGGCGCATCTCGATCGGCGAGATCCCGAGCTCGGCCCCCGCCTGGTCGACCATCACCTCGAGCAGGTGGGTCGCCTCCGGGCGGCCGGCCCCGCGGGTCGCGTCGGTCGGGAACTTGTTGGTGAACACCCCGGTGATGTCGGTCCGGACCCGGGGGATCTTGTAGCAGCCGCCGGCCACGAAGGCGGTGAACGACGGGATGAACGGGGTCAGGAGGAGGTAGTAGGCCCCGAGGTCGGCGATCACGTTGATGTGGATGCCGGTGATCGTCCCGTCCCGCTTGACGCCCATCTTCACGTAGTCGATCTGGTCGCGCCCGTGGATGGTGGTCGTCATGTGCTCCGAGCGGGTCTCCGTCCACTTGATCGGCCGTCCGAGCCGGCGCGACGCCGCGCAGGCGACGGCCTCCTCCGGGTAGTGGTTGAGCTTGACCCCGAAGGCACCCCCGACGTCGGGGGCGACGACCCGGATGTGGTCCTCGCTCATCTCCATCGACCCGGCGAGGAACGACCGGGTCAGGTGGGGGATCTGGGTCGTCGTCCAGAGCGTCAGGTATCCGGCCCGGTAGTCGGCGATGCACGCGCGCGGCTCGATCGGCGCCCCCGCGGTTCGGTGGTTGACGATCCGCCGTTCGACGATCACGTCGGCCTCCTCCCAGGCGACCTCCATGTCCTCGGAGCCGAGGCCCCACTCGTGCGTCTTGTTGCTGGAGAACTCCTCGTGGACGCGGGGGGAGTCGGGTTGGAGGGCGGCCTCGGGGTCGACGACCACGGGCAGCGGCTCGTACTCGACGACCACCTCGGCCGCCGCGTCGACCACGGCGTACTTGTCCTCCCCGAAGGCGACGGCCACCGCCTGGCCGACGTGCTTGACCTCGCCCCGGGCCAGCGGCCAGTGCTCGGGCGTGTTCACGTCGACCCCGGGCGGGACCCAGGCCATCGGCATGCCGGCGGCCAGGTCGAGGTCCTCCGCCGTCAGGACGGCGTGGATGCCCTCGCGGGCGCGGGCCGCGTCGGTGTCGATCCGGGTGATCCGGGCGTGGGCCTCGGTCGAGCGGACGAACGCCGCGTAGAGCATCCCCGGGACGACCATGTCGTCGGTGAAGAGGCCCTTGCCGGTGATCAGCGGCGGATCCTCCTTGCGGCGCATCCGCCGGCCGACGTACGCGGCCCCGTTGGTCTCGGTCGCGCTCATGCTCCCACCCCCGTGACCGGCGTCGTCGGGTCGCCGGGGGCCGGCGCGGGCTCCGCCTCGCCGTGCCGCGGCGCCCGGGCCGCGGCCAGGACCGCCTTGACGATGTTGTGATAGCCGGTGCACCGGCACAGGTTCCCGGCCAGCGCCTCCCGCACCTCCTGCTCGGAGGGATCCGGCGTGCGCTCCAGCAGGTCGGCCGCGGCCATGATCATGCCCGGCGTGCAGTAGCCGCACTGGAGCCCGTGGTGCTCCCAGAAGGCCTCCTGGAGCGGGTGGAGATCCTCGACGTCGCCGAGCCCCTCGATCGTCGTCACGCGGGCGCCGTCGGCCTGGACGGCCAGGACGGTGCACGACTTGACCGCCGCCCCGTCGAGGTGGACGGTGCACGCCCCGCAGTTGGAGGTGTCGCAGCCGACGTGCGTGCCCGTCAGGCCGAGCTGATCGCGCAGGAGATGGACCAGGAGCAGCCTCGGCTCCACCTCTCGCTCGTACGTGGTGCCGTTGACCTCCAGCGATACGCGGACGTCCGCCATGGCTCTCCTCTCCTCAAAGGGTGTGCTCCTACAGGGTACTCCGGCGATTGGCCCGTCGGTCCATATCCGGGCGGTTCTTTTCGCCGGCGGGCCCCGGCATACTGGTCCGATGGTCCACGTCCCGACCGCCCGCCACCTGCTCCGGGCCAAGGACCTCGCCGACGCCCGCTACTTCGAGCCGCTCGACGTCGACGACCTCGCCCGGGCGGCCGGCCTCTCCCGCGCGCACTTCAGTCGCGAGTTCCGCCGCGCCTTCGGCGAGACCCCCCACGCCTACCTGCTCACCCGCCGGCTCGAGCGGGCCGCCGCCCTCCTGCGGACCACCGACCACTCGGTCGCCGACATCTGCTTCTCGGTCGGGCTCCAGAGCGTCGGCTCGTTCACCACCAGCTTCACCCGGACCTACGGCGTCTCCCCGACCGCCTACCGCCTGACGTTCCCCCCGGCCAGCCGGCTCGCCCTGATCCCGACGTGCGTGATGCGCGCCTACGCCCGGCCCCAACGCAGCACGTTTGGAGAAGACAACGGCGCCCCGCCGACCTAGCATCGCTGGCGATCCTTCCGCCGCCGAAACCAGGAGCAGAACTCATGATCAGCATTTCCACCGCCCAGCTCTGGGTCCACGACCAGGACGAGGCCCTCGCCTTCTACACCGAGAAGCTCGGCATGGAGGTCAAGTCCGACGTGACCCTGCCCGAGATGGGCAACTTCCGCTGGCTGACCGTCGGCCCGGCCGGCCAGAGCGACATCGCGATCGTCCTGATGGCGATCCCCGGCGCCCCGGTGATGGACCCGGAGACGGCCGAGCAGGTCCGTGGCCTGGTGGCCAAGGGCTTCGCCGGAACCGTCTTCCTCACCACCGACGACTGCCGGGCCTCCTACGAGGAGCTCAAGGGGCGCGGGGTCGAGTTCACCGAGGCCCCGGAGGAGCGCCCCTACGGGATCGACTCGGGCTTCCGCGACCCGTCGGGCAACAACCTCCGCCTCACCCAGGTGCGGGATCTGGCCACGCTCTGACGCGCTCCTACCCCGAGACGAGCCGGGCCGCCTCGGGGGCCCCGGCCGGGCCGTCGAAGACGGCCCGGCCGTCCTGGATGGCCAGGCAGCGCGTCGCCTGCTCGACCACCTCGAGGCGGTGGGTGGCCAGGACGATCGCCGCCCCGGCGGCCGCCGCCTCGGCCACCAGGCCGTCGAGGGCCTCGCGGCTGGGCGGGTCGAGGCCGTCGAACGGCTCGTCGGCCAGGAGCAGGCCGAACGGTCGGACGAAGGCCAGGGCGATCGACGCCTTCTGGCGCATCCCCCGGCTGAATCCACCCGGCGGGTCCTCGGCCCGGTCGGTCAGGCCGAGCCGGTCGAGGAGGTCGGCGGCCCGCTCCTCCCAGTCGACCACCCCGTGGAGGCGGGCGACGTACTCGAGGTGCTCGCCGAGCCCGAGGTCGTCGTAGAGGGCCGGCGTGTCCGGGAGGTAGGCGGTCAGCGCCCGCGCCTCGAGCGACCCGGCCGGGAACCCGTCGACGGTCACGCTCCCGCCGGCCGGCTCGAGCAGGCCGCAGGCCAGGCGCAGGAAGGTGCTCTTCCCGGCTCCGTTGGGCCCGACCAGGGCCACGCGGCTCCCCGCCTCGACCGTGCAGGTCAGGCCGTCGAGGGCGACCTGGTCGCCGTAGCTCCCGACGAGCTCCCGCGCCTCGAGCACGATCACCCGCTCCGGCACAGCCAGGCCGTGGCGGCGGCGCTCACCAGGACGACGGCCGCCGCGGCCGGGCCCGCCCCGGCGAGCGCCGAGCCGCCGGCGTCGACCGTGGCCCGGGCGCCGAGCACCGGCAGGACGCCGCCGACGGCGAGGATCGGCGGGCCGAACGACCGGACCGCGACCTTGGCGTTGGCCAGCGGCCCGACCTCCAGGGGGTTGACCGCCGCGCCGATCTCGATGCTGAGCGCGGCGCCCGCGACGGCGGCCAGCGCGGCCGGGATGGCCACCACCGCGCCGACCGCGACCACCCCCGGCGCCCCGCCGGCGCCGAGGGCCGCGGCGGCGGCGACGCCGACCGCGGCCACGGCGAGCATCACGGTCACGGGCACCGCGAGGTGGCGGAGGACCAGGGCGCCGGCGGCGAGCGGGAGCGTCCGCGAGCGCGGCGGGTGGTCGGCCTCCTGGGCGAGCCCCTCGATCGCGTCGAAGGCGGCCACGAGCAGCGCCGCCCCGGACAGCGCGACCAGCGCCGGGGTCCCCCGCCAGGCCCAGGCGGCCGCGGCGCCGGCCGCCGCGCCGAGGAGGAGCAGGCGCGCGACCCGGACGGCCGGCCAGCGCAGGACCCCCTGCCAGTCGCGTCGCCAGATCGGGTCGCCGCCGGCCGGCGGGCGCGCCCACGGGCGGCGGCGCGGGCCCTCGGCGGCCAGCTGGCGGCGGAGGAGGACCACCGTGCGCACGTCCTGCATGGTCACCGCGAAGCGGAGCTGGGCCAGGAGGCCGGCCCGGCGGCGCGCCGCCTCGAGCGAGGTCCCGCCGACCAGCGCGAGACCGGCGAGCGGCAGCCCGAGGAGGACGGCGCCGGCGGCCGGAGCCGGGAGCCCGGCGAGCGGCATCATGGCCAGCCGCCCGAGGTAGGTCGCCGGGGAGGTCGCCGCCCCGGCCAGGAGGTCCGCCACCGACCAGCCGGCGAGCGCCGCGGCGGCCGCGGCGGCCATCCGGCGCCCGGCGCGCAGGCCCGACGCGGCGAGCGCCGCGCCCGTGAAGCCGAGGCCGACGATCGCCCCGGCCAGGCCGCCGGCCGCCACCCACCCGGCGTACGGGCCGGGCAGCCGCTGGGCGGCCAGGTTCCCGGCCACCATCCCGACCACCCCGCCGACGAAGCCGCTGAAGCGCAGCTGGCGGAGGGCGAGGCCCCGCAGGGCGGCGCCGCGGGGGACGGGGGACAGGAGGACGAGGACGACGTCGGCCGGGAGCAGCACGAGCGGGCCGCCCCGTCCACCCGAGCGCAGGCCGGTGGCGAGCACCGTGGCCGCGACCAGCCCGACCGCCGCCGGCCCGTGGGCCAGGACCCAGGCGAGCTCGGTCCTCGTGACCGGCCGGCCGCCGATCCAGCCGGAGACGAAGCTCGTGCCCAGGGCGGAGAGGATCGCGGTCACGTACACCCGGTAGACGGCGTCGACCCAGTCGATCGCCCCGTAGGCCCGGCGGCGGCGGGCTCGGCGCAGCTCGCGGAGCGCCTGGGTTCCCGGATCGGACATCGCCGAAGTGTCCCAACCGCCGGTCACCCTTGCCATGATGGTCGCGACATGGTCGATGCCCGAACCCGATGACCCCGACGTGCGGCCGCTGGCCCCGAACCCGATGACCCCGACCTGCGGCCGCTGGCCCCGAACCGGATGACCCCGACCTGCGGCCGCTAGCCCCGGACCGGGCCGGCGCCGCGCTCGCCGTCCTCGCCGTCGCCGTCCTCCTCGCCGGGGGCGCGCTCGCCCGCGCGGCCAACGCTCCGCCCCCGGGCCCGTGCACCGACGGGTCGGGGTGCGGCCAGCCGTGCTACGGCGCCGCCGCGCGCGACCCCGAGCACCAGCCGTGCTCGAACCCGGCGCTCGAGCGCTCCGTCTTTCCGACCCCGGACGCCGCCGAGCTCGAGATCGGCGACCGCTGCGCCACCAAGGAGCGCTCGCTCAACTGGTGGGTCTGCGGCTTCGGGCCGGTGGCCGGCACCCGGAGCTTCGCCCTGATCGGCGACAGCCACGCCGGACACTGGCGCGGAGCACTCGCCAACCTGGCGTTCAACCAGGGCTGGCGCGGCATCTCGATCACCCGCGCCGGCTGCCCGTTCTCCCAGGCGGCCCCGAACCTGGCGCCCCCGCTCGGTGCCGAGTGCGCCGCCTGGAACCGCCGCGTCCTGCGCTGGTTCGCCTCGCACCCGCAGGTCGACCTGGTGTTCGTCTCCGAGCACTCCGGCGCCGGCTTCGTCGCCCGCCGCGGCCAGGACCCCGGCGCCGCCGCCGTCGCCGGCTACGCGGCCGCCTACCGGGCGCTGCCCGCGACGGTCAAGCACATCGTGGTGATCCGCGACACCCCGCTGAACACGAGCAAGTCGTTCGCTTGCGTCAACCACGCCATCGCCCACCACCTGCGGGCCGGGATCGCCTGCGCCGTCCCCGTCCGCCACGCCCTCCCGCCCGACCCCGAGGCGACCGCCGCCAACCGCCTCGGCTCGCCGCGGGTCCGGGTGATCGACCTGACGAAGTTCTTCTGCTCCGGCCGGTTCTGCTTCCCGGTCGTCGGCGGCGTGCTCGTCCACCGCGACATCGACCATCTGACGCCCGAGTTCTCGGCCACCCTCGGCCCGTTCATCCTCCGCCAGCTCGTGCGCTGGATGGGGAGCGCCGCCTGGGCTACCGGGTGAGGAACTGCTGGTAGACGTGCACGACCGTGGCCCGGCCGCGGGTGCAGGTCACGCGGGCGTCGATCTCCGTGGCGATCGCGTTGCGCACCTCGTGGCAGCGGTAGCCGAGCACCCCGCCGGCGCAGCGGCCGGCGAGGTTGCCGGTCCGGGTCCGGCAGCGGTAGTAGGCCACGGCCACCTTGCTCCCCGTCGCGCACGGGACGCCGGTCACCGCGATGCGCACGAAGTAGCCGACGCTCGGGTACTTCGGCGGCGTGCACGACCGGGCCGCCCCCGCGGCCGGCGCGCCGGTCGCCGCCGCGGCCAGGCCGGCGACGACCGCCAGAACCCCCGCGCCGCGTCGGATGCCGATCGAGCTCATCGGCCACGGATGCTACGGTCGCCCGGACGGCGGCGCGCCGGTCCACGGGCCTATCCTCGAGCCGGATGAGCGCCCGCGAGCCGACCGTCCTCGATGAGCTGACCCTCCGCGACGCGGAGATGCTCCGCCGGCGCCGGCGGCGCGACCCGCGCGCCGGCCTGGACGCCACCGAGCTCGCCGCCGCCCGGGCCCGGATCGCCCGCCGCCGGGCTACGGTCCCCGAGCTCACCTACCCGGCGCAGCTCCCGGTCACCGGCCGGCGCGCGGATCTGCTCGCTGCGATCGGCGGCCACCAGGTGGTGATCGTGGCCGGGGAGACCGGGTCGGGGAAGACGACCCAGCTGCCCAAGCTCTGCCTCGAGCTCGGGCGCGGCGTCCGCGGCGCGATCGCCCACACCCAACCCCGCCGGCTGGCCGCCCGGGCCGGGGCCGAGCGGGTGGCCGACGAGCTCGGCCTCGAGGTCGGCGGGGCGATCGGCTACGCCATGCGCTTCCACGAGCGCGCGAGCGAGGACACCCTCGTCCGCTTCGTCACCGACGGCCTCCTCCTCGCCGAGGTCCAGCGCGACCGGATGCTCCTCCGCTACGACACGATCATCGTCGACGAGGCCCACGAGCGGAGCCTGAACATCGACTTCCTCTTCGGCTACCTCGGCCGGCTCCTCCCGCTCCGGCCGGAGCTCAAGCTGATCGTCGCCTCGGCGACGATCGACGCCGAGCGCTTCAGCCGCCACTTCGGCGACGCCCCGGTCGTCGAGGTCTCCGGGCGGACCTACCCGGTCGAGGTCCGCTACCGCCCGCTCGCCGCCGCGGGCGACCACGGGTCGAGCGACCCGATCGAGGCGATCGGCGACGCGGTCGAGGAGCTCCTGCGCGACGGTCCGGGCGACGTCCTCGTCTTCCAGAGCGGCGAGCGGGAGATCCGCGACACGGCCGAGGCGCTCACCGGCCGGCTCGGACCCCGGGTCGAGGTGCTCCCCCTCTACGCCCGCCTCTCCCACGCCGAGCAGCGCCGCGTCTTCGCCCCCCACGGCGGCCGGCGGGTCGTCCTGGCCACCAACGTGGCCGAGACCTCGCTGACCGTCCCCGGCATCGGCAGCGTGGTCGACCCGGGGACGGCCCGGATCAGCCGCTACAGCGGGCGCCTCAAGGTCCAGCGCCTGCCGATCGAGCCGATCTCCCAGGCCTCGGCCGACCAGCGGACGGGGCGCTGCGGGCGCACGGCCGACGGCATCTGCGTCCGCCTCTACTCGGAGGAGGACTTCGCCGGCCGGCCGGAGTTCACCGAGCCCGAGATCCTCCGCACGAGCCTCGCCGCCGTGCTCCTCCAGATGGCCGCCCTCGGCCTCGGCGAGGTCGAGGACTTCGGCTTCATCGACCCGCCCGACCGCCGCCAGGTCCGCGACGGCATCGTCCTGCTCGAGGAGCTCGGCGCCTTCGACCCGGCCGCCCCCGATCCGGCTCACCGCCTGACCCCGCTCGGCCGCCGCCTGGCCCGGCTCCCGGTCGACCCGCGGCTCGGGCGGATGGTGCTCGAGGCCGATCGCCTCGGCTGCGCCGCCGAGGTGATCGTGATCGCCGCCGGGCTCTCGATCCAGGAGCCCCGCGAGCGCCCGGTCGACCAGCGGGCGGCGGCCGACGAGCAGCACGCCCGCTTCGCCAACGACGAGTCCGACTTCCTCGGCCAGCTCAACCTCTGGCGCCACCTGACCGACCAGCGCGAGGCGCTCTCGGGCAACCAGTTCCGCAAGCGCTGCCGGACCGAGTTCCTCCACTACCTGCGCGTGCGCGAGTGGCAGGATCTCGTCACCCAGCTCCGCCAGGCCGCCCGGGCGGCCGACGTCTCGATCAACCGCGAGCCGGCCGAGCCCGACGCCGTCCATCGCGCCCTGCTCGCCGGTCTCCTCTCCCAGGTCGGCCTGCGCAACCCGTCCCGCCGGGACTACGACGGCCCCCGGGGCGCGCGCTTCGCCATCTTCCCGGGCTCCGCCCTCGCCCGCCGCCCGCCGTCCTGGCTGATGGTCGCCGAGCTCGTCGAGACCGGGCGCCTCTGGGGGCGGACGGCCGCCCGCATCCGCCCCGAGTGGATCGAGCCGCTGGCCGGCCACCTCCTGCGGCGCTCCTACGACGATCCCCACTGGGACCGCCGGCGCGGGGCGGTCGTCGCGACCGAGCGGGCCACCCTCTACGGCCTGCCGGTGGTCGCCGGGCGGCGGATCGCCTACCACCGCATCGATCCGGCCTTCGCCCGCGAGCAGTTCATCCGCCGGGCGCTGATCGACGGCGACTGGGACGCCGAGCACGAGTTCCGCGACCACAACCGCCGGCTCGTCGCCGAGGTCGAGGCGCTCGAGCACCGCGCCCGCCGGCGCGACATCCTCGTCGGCGACGAGGCCCTCTTCGCCTTCTTCGACGCGCGGATCCCGGCCGGGGTCGTCTCGGCCGCCCACTTCGAGCGCTGGTGGTCGAGGCGCCGCGGCCGCGCCCGCCACGAGCTCGACTTCACCCGCGAGTTGCTGGTCGATCCCGGCGCCCGCGGGGCGCTCGACCCGGGCGCCCGCCCGGATGCCTGGCGCCAGGACGACCTCGTCCTGCCCCTGACCTACCGCTTCGACCCGGGCTCCGAGCACGACGGCGTGGCCGTCGAGGTCCCCCTCGCCGCCCTCGCCCGCCTGCGCCCGGACGGCTTCGACTGGCTGGTCCCCGGCCTGCGCGAGGAGCTCGTCACCGCGCTGATCCGTACGCTGCCCAAGGACCTCCGCCGGCCGCTGGTGCCCGTGCCCGCGCTGGCCGCCGAGGTGGTGGTCGGGCTGCGCCCCCGCCGGGGGCCGCTCGGCGCGGCCCTCGCCCGGGAGCTCGAGCGTCTGCGCGGGGCGCGCATCCCGGCCGGCGCCTTCGATGCCTCGCGCCTGCCGCCCCACCTGAAGATGACCTTCCGGGCGGTCGACGAGCAGGGCGAGCCGCTCGGCGAGGACACCGACCTCGAGCGCCTGCGCGAGGCACTCCGGCCCCGCCTGCGCGCCGCCCTGGCCCAGGCGACGCTCGGGCTCGAGCGCCACGGGCTCGTCGCCTGGACCCTCGGCACCCTGCCGCGGACGGTGGAGCTCCCCGGGACGGGCGGCGCCGTCCGCGCGTTCCCGGCCCTGGCCGACGAGGGCACGAGCGTCGGCGTCCTCGTCCTGGACACCGAGGAGGCCCAGCGCGCGGCGATGCGGGCCGGGACGCGACGGCTCCTGCGCCTCACCGTCCCCTCCCCGGCCCGGGCGGCCGAGCGCGGCCTGAGCGGGCCGGCGACCCTGACCCTGGCCGCCGCGCCCCACGGGAGCCTGGCCGCGGTGATCGAGGACGCGAGCGCCGCGGCCATCGACAGCCTGGTCGACGCGGCCGGCGGGGCGGCCTGGAACGAGGCCGACTTCGCCGCGCTCCGCGACCGGGTCGCCGCCGGCCTCCCGGCGGCCACCGCCGAGGTCCTGGCCGCGGTCGTCGCCATCCTCGACGCCCGCGCCGCCGTCCACCGTCGCCTCGCCGCCCTCGCCCCCGACGCCGCGCTGGCGCCGGCCCGCCTCGACGTGGCGGCGCAGCTCGGCGGCCTCGTCCACCCGGGGTTCGCCGCCGCCGCCGGGGTCGCCCGCCTGCCCGACGTGCTCCGCTACGTGGAGGGCGCCGCCCGCCGGCTCGAGCGGCTGCCCGGGGGCCGGGCCCAGGACGCCGACCGGATGCGGACGATCGGCGAGCTCGAGGACGAGCACCGGCGCCGCGTCGCCGGCTGGCCGGGCGACCGCCCCCTCCCGCCGGCGCTCGGTGAGGCCGGGTGGATGCTCCAGGAGCTCCGGGTCAGCCAGTTCGCCCAGGGCCTCGGCGTGCGGGGCCCGGTCTCGGCCAAGCGGATCCGGCGGGCGCTCGAGGCCGCGTGAGGCCGCCGAGCCGCGCCTGCTACGGTGAAGAACTTGCCCGCTGACAAGTTAGCTCGTACGGAAGGCGTCGAGGCGGCCGGCCTGACCAAGTCGTTCAAGACCGCCCACGGCGTGGTCCGCGCCGTCCAGGCGGTCGACCTGTCGATTCCCGCCGGCCAGACCGTGGCCCTTCTCGGCCCGAACGGAGCCGGGAAGTCGACGACGATCGACATGCTCCTCGGCCTGCTCGAGCCCGACGCCGGGCGGGTCTCGGTGCTCGGCCGATCGCCCCACCAGGCGGTGGCCGACGGGCGGATCGGGGCGATGCTCCAGACCGGGGAGCTGATCCGCGACCTGACGGTCGGCGAGCTGATCGCCATGGTGGCGGCACTCTACCCGCGCCCGCTGCCGGTCGCCCAGGTCCTCGCCGAGGTCGGTCTCACCGAGATCGCCGACCGGCGGACCCAGAAGCTCTCCGGCGGGCAGACCCAGCGGGTGCGCTTCGCCGTCGCCCTCGTCGCCGACCCGGAGCTCCTCGTGCTCGACGAGCCGACCGCGGCCATGGACGTGGAGGGCCGGCACGCCTTCTGGGCGACGATGCGGACGTTCGCCGCCCGGGGCCGGACGATCATCTTCGCCACCCACTACCTCGAGGAGGCCGACGACAACGCCGACCGGATCGTGCTCATGGCCCACGGGCGGATCGTGGCCGACGGGACGCCGGCGGAGATCAAGGCGCGGGTCGGGCGCCGGACGATCCGGGCGACCCTCCCCGACGTCGATCCCGACCTCCTGCGCCGCCTCCCGGGCGTGGCCGGCGTCGAGCGCCGGGGCGACACGGTCACCCTCAGCTGCACCGACTCCGACGCGGCGATCCGCGCCCTCCTCGCCGAGCACCCGCGGGCCCGGGACATCGAGATCGCCGGCGCCGGGCTCGAGGAGGCCTTCCTCGCCCTGACCGGTGACGAGCCGGCGGCCGTCCGGTGATCGGCCTGGCCTACACCCGCATGGAGCTCCTGCGCACCTTCCGCAACGCCCGCTTCCTCATCTTCTCGCTGGGGTTCCCCCTGATCCTCTACTACGCGATCGCCGGCCCCAACGGCCGGCAGAGCTTCGGCGGGGTTGGGCTCCGGCTCTACTACATGGTCGGCCTCGCCTCGTTCGGGACGATGGCGGCGATGATCTCGACCGGCGCCCGGATCGCCGGCGAGCGGACCACCGGCTGGACGCGGCAGCTGCGGATCACCCCGCTCTCGACGCGCGCCTACTTCCGGGCGAAGGTGGTGACCGGGTACGCGATGGCCGTGGTCACGATCGCGCTGCTCTACGCGGCCGGCGTCTCGCTCGGCGTGGGCATGCCGGCCCGGGACTGGCTCGAGATGACCGGGCTGATCCTCGTCGGCCTGCTGCCCTTCGCCGTGCTCGGGATCCTCCTCGGCCACCTGCTGACCGTCGACGCGATGGGCCCGGCGGTCGGCGGCGTGACCTCGCTGCTCGCCCTGGTCAGCGGGACCTGGTTTCCGATCTCGAGCGGGATCGTCTACGACCTCGCCCAGTTCCTCCCCTCCTTCTGGCTCGTGCGCGCCAACCGGGTGGGTCTCGGCGGTCCGGCCTGGAGCACGACCGGCTGGCTCGTCGTCCTCGCCTGGACGGTCCTCCTCGCCGTCCTCGCCCGCCTCGCCTACCGGCGGGACACCGCCCGCGTCTAGTGGTCCGTCCAGCAAGTTCCTGCACCATTGGGCGGGCCCGGATGACCGCGTGGCGGCGTCCTCGAAGCTCGGAATACGTCCAGTATGCCGCCGCTTCTGCGTCCTGGCCACGCGGCCCCCGGACCTCGCCGAATGGCACACGAACTTACCGGACGAACCACTAGGGCTCGGCGGCCCGGGTCGGGTGCGAGGACCGCTTCGCCCGTCCGGGGTGAGATGCTTGCCCGATGCGGGCGATCGCACTCCACGGCTACGGCGGGCCCGAGGTGCTGGAGGAGCTGGATCTGCCCGAGCCGAAGGTCGGCCCGGACAGCGTGCTGATCCGCGCCCGGGCGGCCGGGGTCAACCCGGTCGACCACAAGGTCCGCGAGGGCCGGCTCGACGAGCGGATCCCCGCCCACTTCCCGCTCATCCCCGGATGGGACGTCGCCGGGGTGGTCGAGCGCGTCGGCCCGGCCGTGCGGGGCTACGCCCGGGGCGACGAGGTGATCGCCTACAACCGCCAGGACCACCTCCAGTGGGGCACCTACGCCGAGCTCGTGGCCGCGCCGGTGCGCACCCTCGCCCGCAAGCCGGCCTCGGTCGGCTGGGAGGAGGCCGCCGCCCTGCCGCTCGCCGGCCTGACCGCCTACCAGGCCCTCACCGAGGGCCTCGAGCTCGCGGCCGAGGAGACGGTGCTGATCCACGCGGCGGCCGGCGGGGTCGGGTCGATGGCCGTCCAGATCGCCGGCATCCTCGGCGCCCGGGCGACGGGCACGGCGAGCCCGGACAACCACGCCTATCTCCGCTCGCTCGGGGCCGAGCCGGTGGCCTACGGCGACGGCCTGCGCGATCGGGTCCACGCCCGGCACCCGGACGGGGTCGACGCGGTGCTCGACCTCGTCGGCGGGGCGACGCTCACCGAGAGCCTCGAGCTCCTGCGCCTGCCCCACCGGGTCGCCTCGATCGTCGACGCCGCCGGCGTGGCCGCGCTCGGCGGCCGCTACGTGTTCGTCGCCCCGAATCCGGTCCAGCTCGCCCAGCTCGCCGACTGGGTCGACGAGGGCCGCCTGCGCGTCGAGATCGCCGCGGCCTTCCCGCTCGCCCGGGCCGCCGAGGCGCAGATCCTCCTCGCCGCGGGCCACGTCCGCGGCAAGCTCGTCCTGACCATGTGAGGCGTCAGTCGACCGGCTCGAGGCGCGGGTTCGGGCGGTAGCGGCGGCCGGCCTTGGCGCACGGGCGCCCGTCGAGGCGGACCACGTCGGCGGTGAAGTCATTGCGCCCGGCGAGCAGGGCCGAGCCCACGCCGTAGGCGTCGACCGGGGCCCCGGCCGCTTCGAAGCGGGCGATCCGCTCGGCGTCGAAGCCGCCGGAGACGACGATCTTGACCCGGGGATGCCCGTGGGCGTCGAGCGCGCCGCGGACCCGCCGGACGAGCTCGGGACTGACGCCGGCCGGGGCGTCTGGGCCGAGGTCGGCCAGGCCGGCGTCGACCATGTCCTCGGCGGTGTCCAGCCGGACCCCCCAGAGGTCGTCGCCGAGCGCGTCGGCCACGGCGAGGGCGGTGCCGATCGAGTCGTTCTCGAAGTCGACGAGCACGGTGACGTGCATCTCCCCGGCGCAGTGGCGGGCGAAGGCGGTGGCCGCGGCCACCGTGTCCCCGCCGTAGGCGGCGATCAGCGCGTGGGGGAGCGTCCCGACCCCGCGACCGCCCCACCAGGCGCCGCCCGCGTCGGTCGAGACGCCGGCCGCCCCGCCGAGGCGGGCGGCGAACCCGTCGCCCGGCTGGACCGGCCAGTGATCGTGGCGGGCCGCGAAGAAGAGGATCGGCTTCCCCCGGGCGGCGCCGACCACCGCCCGGACGTTCCCGGCGACCAGCGTCCGCCGGGCCAGGCAGCCGAGGAAGACCGTCTCGAGGTGGGCGAACGAGGCATAGTCGCCCTCGATCGTCATCACCGTCTCGTACGGGGCGACCCCGTCCCCCTCGTGGAGGGCGCGCACCGCGAGCCGCGGCCAGGCCGGCTCCCAGTCCGGGCCGACCTGCCGGCCGGCGCCCACGGCAAGAACGGCCAGGGCCTCGTCGATGCCCCCGAGCACGGCCTCCCGCTTCTGGAAGACCTGCATCGTCACCCGGGCCGGGCGGTCCTCCCGCTCGAGCACGCGCTTGGCCAGGCGCAGGTAGGCGTCGCTGTAGAAGCCGGCCCGAATCGCGTCCACCGGCAGCTGGAAGCGCTCGGGCCCGAGTCGCCCCGGCATCCGGCGGTCCCCCCGGGCGTCGATCAGCCGGCCGCCTCGTCCTCCACCGGCAGCTGCTCGGCGGCATGGACCGAGCAGAGGAAGGGATGGCCCGCCTCGCGCGAGGTCTCGATCTCCGCGGCGGTCAGGGTCGCGCCGCACACCTCGCACGACCGGCCAAGGTTGTCATCGACAGCGTGGTCCTCGAGCGTCACCGATCTCCTCCGTCCTGGTCGGGGCCGAGCCGGCCCGTCCCGGGGAGCATCGCAGGCTCGTCGACCGGGCACCAGCGCCCGCTCGGCGCGCCTCATCCCGCCCTCTCGCAGTAGCCTCCGGCGCGACATCTTCCTGATGGCCCGGGTCCGCGAGGAGGCGCTCGGCGCCGGCACCCGGGCCGGGGCCGTCCGGGCCCTGGCGGTCACCCGGGCCGGGGCCGTCCGGGCCCTGGCGGTCCCCCGGGCCGGGGCCGTCCGGGCCTGGCGGTCACCCGGGCCGGGGCCGTCCGGGCCCTGGCGGTCACCCGGGCCGGGGCCGTCCGGGCCCCGGTGGGCACCGGGCCGGTGATCACCCCGGCGGGGATCGTCCTCGCCGGAGCCTGCTCGGCGCTGGCCTCGGCTCCCGGTCATGGGCTTCACGGAGCGCCGCCGCCGCCCTCGGCGGCGAGACCGGCTCCGGCCGGCGCCGGGCGCTGAGCTCCTACACTCGCGGGATGGCCGCCCCGCCCGCCGGACGGGCGGCGCCGCGGCCGGCGCCGCCGCCGGCCGCCGCGCTCGACCGGATCCCGCCCCAGGGCCTCTTCGTCCTGGGCGCGCTCGCCCAGTACGTCGGCTCCTCCTTCGCCGTCCTCCTGTTCGCGGTCGTCCCCGCCTCGGGCGTCGCCTGGCTGCGGGTGGTCAGCGCCGCGGTCGCGCTGGGGGCGTGGCGGCGCCCGTGGCGGACTCGCTGGACCCGGCGGGCGCTCGCCCTCGCCGCCGCCTTCGGGCTCACCCTGAGCGCGATGAACCTGTGCTTCTACCTGGCGATCGACCGCCTCCCGCTCGGGACGGCGGTGGCGATCGAGTTCTGGGGCCCGATCGCCGTGGCCACCCTCGGCTCGCGCACCCGCCGCGACATCGGCGCCCTGGCCCTGGCCCTGGCCGGGGTCCTCCTGCTCGCCGACGTCCACCTCGCCGGCGCGCCGGCCGGCGTCGCCCTGGCCGCGGCCGCGGGCGCCTGCTGGGCGCTGTACGTCGTCCTCGGGCACCGGGTCGCGTCCGATCCGGACCTCCGCCCGCGGGACGGCCTGGCCGCCGGGATGGCGATCGGCGCCCTCGCCTTCGCCCCGTTCCTCGCCTCGAGCGCCGGGCCGGCCGTGACCTCGGCCTGGCGCCTGGCCGCCTGCGTCCTCGTCGGCCTCCTCTCGAGCGTGATCCCCTACGCCCTCGAGCAGCTCGCGCTGGCCCGCCTGCCCCGCGCCCGCTTCGCCCTCCTGCTCTCGCTGCTGCCGGCCACGGCGGCGATCGTCGGCGCCGTGATCCTCGGGCAGCTACCCGGCGGCCTCGAGCTCGCGGGCATCGCCCTGGTCATCGCCGCCTCGCTCGCGCGCAGTCACGAGGCGGCGTGACCAGTGCTCAGCCGGTGAAGCGCGGCACCGTCGGGGCGGCACAGACGGCGAAGCTCCGGCGGACGGTCCGGACCGGCTGGCCGCTGTGGGCGACGGGCGCGACCACCGCCGTGAGGTGGTGGACCTTGCCCTTGCTCAGCGCCCCGGGCTTGACCGTGATCGAGAAGTGCCCGCTCGAGTCCTTCTTGGTCACCGTCCCGATCCGCTGGCCGTCGAGCGAGTAGCTCACGCTCTTGATCGAGCCGCCCGAGACGTAGATCTTGAACGGGCGGGTCACGCAGGCGGCCGGGCCGTGGAGGGTGACCGGGGACACCACCGCCTTCGCCGGCGGACCAGCGGTCAGCGTCACCGTGGCCTGAGCGGTCGCGGTGACGGTCGCCCCGCCCCCGGTGCCCGTCACCGTGATCGTGTCCGTCTGGGTGGCGCCCGAGCTGCCGGTGAACGCGCCGGTGAAGGTGCACGGGGTGCTCGTGGCCCCGGGAGCGAGCGTCACGCCGATCAGCGTCCCGCAGGTGCTCCCCGGTCGGGTGGCCAGGTCTCCGTAGATGTTGTCGACCAGCTTGGTGATGGTGACCGGGGTCGCGCTGCTCGGGTTGGACACGGTCGCCGTGAACGTGAAGGTCCCGCCGGGCGCGGCCAGGCTGGCCGGGCTCGCCGTCTTCTTCAGGGCGATCGCCGGGCCGGGCGGAGGCGGGGTGAGCGTCACGGTGGCCATCGCCGTGGCCGTGACCGTGGTGTTGCCGTTGACGCCGGTGACCGTCACCGTGTCGGTCTGGGAGGCGCCCGAGGCGCCGCTGAACGGCCCGGTGAAGCTGCACGGGCTGCTCGTCTGGCCGGGGGCGAGCGTGATCCCGATGAGGGCGTTGCACGTGCTCCCGGCCCGCGTGGCCAGGTCACCGTAGACGTTGTCGACCAGCTTGGTGATGGTCACCGGCGTCGTCGTGCTCGGGTTCGAGACGGTCATCGTGAAGGTGAAGTCCCCACCCGGCGCCGGCCGGCTCGCCGGGCTCGCCGCCTTGGTGACGCCGATCATCGGCGCCGGCAAGTTAGTGGTCGTCGTCTCCCCCGCCGCGTTGCACGCCCCGAGCGCGGGAAGGTTGTTCGCGTCGCCGCTGTAGGCGGCGGTCCAGCGGTAGGTGCCGGCCACCGTCGGGCTGAAGGGCAGGGAGGTGTAGTTGCCGTTGCCGGCGCCCACCGGCACCGTCGAGGTGGCCACCGCAGTGGCGGCGCAGGTGGCGTCGGCCGGCCCGAACACCTTGAAGGTGATCGTGCCGGTCGGCCCGACCCCGCCGGACAGGGTCGCGGTATCGGTGATCGGCGCGCCCACCGTGCTCGTCGCGGTCGCCGCGGTGACGATCGCCGGCTGGGCGAGGGCCACGGTGGTGAAGCTCGAGCCGCTCCCGGTGCCGGTGGCGCCGTTGACGGCCGCGGTTCCGGTGGCGAAGCCGATCTGGGCCGTGTTGACCGTGCCCGCGGCCGACGCGCTGGCCGGCTTGGTCGGGGCCTTCAGCACGCTGAAGCTGAAGTCGATCCGGCACACCGAGTTCGCCGTGGCCGGCGGGGTGAGGACGACCGGTCCGCCGCTCGGGGTGAACGACACCTGGCCGGTCGCGGCGTCGACGACGGCGATCGCGAACGTCTGACCGACGCAGGCGGTCCCGGTCTCCCCGCTGCCCGTGGCGCTGATGGCGAACACGCCGGGGTCGGCCTGGGCGGCCGGACAGTCGCCGGCGGCGACGAAGGCGGTGGTGCCGCAGGCCGGGACCATGTTGATCGCGCCGAGGGTGACGTTGCCCGCGCTCTCGGGCGGGGTCGAGGCGTTGAGGATCTGCACCGAGGCGGGGAGCCCGGTCTGGCCGACGGTGACCGTGGTCGGGAAGGTCGGGGTGACGCCGAAGCCGACGCCGGCCAGGGCGGGCGCGGCCGTCGCGAGGAAGAGCAGCGCGCCGAGCGCGGTGCCGAGCGGGACGCGGAGCGCCCGGCCGGGGTTCCGGAAGATGCCTGCGCGTGCGCTCATATGTGCCGTCCTCTTTGTGATCGGGTGCCTCTGATCGTCTTGGTGGTGCTACCAGCGGCTCGGCGCCTGCGAGGAGCCTAGCGTGCGGATCGGCGGATCGTCACCGCCGCACGGCATCTGTCACGGGAAGGGCGCCGGCCGCGGTCAGCCGGTGAAGCGGGGCAGGCTGGTCGGCGCGCACACGGCGAACGTCCGCCGCGCCGTGCGCACCGGCTGGCCGCTGTGCGGTACCGGCTGGGTGATCGCCGTCAGGTGGTGGACCTTCCCCTTGGCCAGCGCGCCCGGGTTGACCGTGAACGAGAGGCGCCCGAGCGAGTCGCGCCGGCTGACCGACCCGATCCGCCGGCCGTCCAGGTAGTAGACCACGGCCCGGATGTTCGTCCCGGTGACGTAGATCTTGAACGAGGTCGTGACGCAGGCGCCCGGCGCGTGGAGGTTGACCGGCGAGACCGCCGCCGGACGCGACGGGCCGGGCGTCAGCGTGACCGTCGCCTGCGCCGTCGCGGTGACGGTGGTGCCGTTGCTCGTGCCCGTCACCGTGATCACGTCGGTCTGCGACGCGCCGCTCGACCCGCTGAACGGCCCGGTGAACGTGCACGGAGCGCTGGTCGCGCCCGGGGCCAGGGTGACCCCGATCAGCGTGCCGCAGGTGCTTCCGGGCCGGGTGGCCAGGTCGCCGTAGACGTTGTCGACGAGCTTGGTGATGGTCACCGGCTCGAGCGTGCTCGGGTTCGACACCGTCGCGGTGAAGGTGAAGTTCCCGCCCGGCGCCGGGAGGCTGGTCGGGCTGGCGACCTTCTTGAGGGCGATCTGCGGGCCGGCCGGGGTGAGGGTGACCTTGGCCTGGGCGGTCGCGGTCACCGTCGTGCCGTTGTTGGTCCCGGTGACCGTCACCGTGTCGGTCTGCGCGTCGCCGGCCTTGCCGGTGAACGGGCCGGTGAACGTGCACGGCGCGCTCGTCCCACCCGGTACCAGCGTCACGCCGATGAGCGCCCCACAGGTGCTCCCGGGCCGGGTGGCCAGGTTGCCGTAGATGTTGTCCACGAGCTGGGTGATGAGGACCGGGGTCGTCGTGCTCGGGTTGTGGACCTGGACGGTGAACGTGAACGTCCCGCCCGGCTCGACCGCGCTCGGGGGCGCCGCCGCCTTGGTCACGGCGATCTGCGGGGGCGAGACCGACGGGACCGGCGTGAGGCTCACCGTGGCCTGGGCGGTGGCGGTGACCGTCGTCCCGTTGTTGACGCCGGTGACCGTGACCGTGTCGGTCTGGGAGTCGCCGGCCTTGCCGGTGAACGGCCCGCTGAAGGTGCACGGGCTGCTCTTGGCGCCGGGGGCGAGGACCACGCCGATCAGGTTGCCGCAGGTGCTTCCGGCCCGGGTGGACAGGTCGCCGTAGATGTTGTCCACGAGCTGGGTGATCCTGACCGGCTCGAGCGTGCTCGGGTTGGAGACCACCACGGTGAACGTGAAGGTCCCGCCCGGCTCGACCTCGGTCGGCGGCGCCGCGGCCTTGGTCACGGCGATCTGCGGCGGCTGCGGGGTCAGGCCGACGGTGGCCATCGCCGTCGCCGTCACGGTGATTCCGTTGTTGACGCCGGTGACCGTGACCGTGTCGGTCTGCGTGTCGCCGGCCTTGCCGGTGAACGTGCCGGTGAACGTGCAGGTCGGGCTCGTCCCGCCGGGCGGGAGCGTCGTGCTGATGAGGGCGCCGCAGGTGCTGCCCGGCCGGGTGGCCAGGTTGCCGTAGACGTTGTCGACGAGCTGGGTGATGGTGACCGGCTGGAGCGTGCTCGGGTTGTGGACCTGGACGGTGAAGGTGAACGTCCCGGTCGGCTCGACCTGGGTCGGCGGAGCCGCCGCCTTGGTCACCGAGATCTGCGGCGGCTGCGGGGTGAGGGTGACGGTGGCCATGGCGGTCGCGGTGACCGTCGTCCCGTTGTTGACGCCGGTCACGGTGACCGTGTCGGTCTGGGAGTCGCCGGCCTTGCCGATGAACGGACCGGTGAACGTGCACGTGGGGCTCACCGCGCCCGGGGCCAGCTTGACGCCGATCAGCGTGGCGCAGGTGCTGCCCGGCCGGGCGGCCAGGTCGCCGTAGACGTTGTCGACGAGCTGGGTGATGGTCACCGGCTCGAGCGTGCTCGGGTTGGAGACCTGGACGGTGAAGGTGAACGTCCCGCCCGGCTCGACCTGGCTCGGTGGCGCAGCCGCCTTGGTCACGGCGATCTGCGGCGGGGCCGGGGTCAGTCCGACGGTGGCCATCGCGGTCGCCGTCACGGTGATCCCGTTGTTGACGCCGGTGACCGTGACCGTGTCGGTCTGGGTGTCGCCGGCCTTGCCGGTGAACGGACCGGTGAAGGTGCACGTCGGGCTCGTCCCGCCGGGCGGGAGCGTCGTGCCGATGAGGGCACCGCAGGTGCTCCCCGCCCGGGTGGCCAGGTTGCCGTAGACGTTGTCGACGAGCTGGGTGATGGTCACCGGCTCGAGCGTGCTCGGGTTGTGGACCTGGACGGTGAAGGTGAAGGTCCCGGTCGGCTCGGGCTGGGTCGGCGGGGCCGCCGCCTTGGTCACGGAGATCTGGGGCGGCTGCGGGGTCAGGGTGACCGTCGCCTGCGCGGTGTCGGTCGCGGTGAAGCCGTTGACGTCGACCCCGTTGACGGTGACCGTGTCGGTCTGGGAGTCGCCGGCCTTGCCGGTGAACGGACCGGTGAACGAGCACGGGGCGCTCGTCGCCCCGGGGGCCAGGGTGACGCCGATCAGCGTCCCGCACGTGCTCCCGGGCCGGGTGGCCAGGTTGCCGTAGATGTTGTCGGTCAGCGTGGTGATCGTGATCGGATCGACGGCGCTCGGGTTGCTGACCTGGACGGTGAAGGTGAAGGTCCCGCCCGGCTCGACCTCGCTCGGCGGGGCCGCCGCCTTGGTCACGTGGATCACCGGGGTCGGGATCGCCACCGACTCGCCCGCGTCGTTGCACAGGGAGGAGACGGCCGGGTAGTTGGCGTCGCCGTTGTAGGTGGCGATGAACCGGTAGGTGCCCGGTCCGCCGCTGGCCGTCGACGGCTGGAACGCGTCAGACACCGCGGTGGTGCCGCCGGTGACCGGGTTGGTCGAGGTGAAGACGACGGGGCCGGCGCAGGTGGCGTCGGCCGGCCCGAAGACCTTGAACGTCACGGTGCCGGTGGGCGGGGCCGCGCCGACCGGCGCGCCGTGGAGGGTCGCCGTGTCCGAGATCCTGCCGCTGGCGGCGACGCTCGCCGCGGTGGTGATGGTCAGCGGCGTCGGGCTCACGTTCGCGGTCTCGCCGGCCGCGCCGCACGGGCTGGTGGCCGGGGAGTTGTTCGCGTCGCCGCTGTAGACGGCGACGAAGTTGTAGGAGCCGGCGCTCGCCACCGGCGCGGACGGGCCGGAGGAGTAGACGCCGTTGCCGTGGTTGACCGGCACGGTGAAGGTGAACGCCGCCACGCCGGTGCAGGTCGGGTTGCCCGGGCCGAACGCGGTGAAGACGATCGTCCCGGTGGGGGCCACGCCGCCCGCGAGGGTCGCGCTGTCGGAGATCGACCCGCCGACGGGCACCGGGCCCGAGGCGGTGGTGACGATCGTCGGGGGCGCCGGCGTGACGACCACGCTCTCGTTCGCGTCGTTGCAGGCGGTCGCCGTCGCCGCGTTGTTCGCGTCGCCGCCGTAGCTGGCGATCCAGCGGTAGGTGCCGGCGGCGGTCGTCGTGAACGGGTCGGACGTGTAGTTCCCGTTGCCGGCCACGGTCCTGGTCGAGGTCGCGATCGGCGCGCCGGTGCAGGCCGCGTTGTTGGGTCCGAACAGGGTGAAGGTGATCGTCCCGGTCGGGTTCGTCCCGCCCGAGAGGGTCGCCGTGTCGGAGATCGCCCCGCCGACGGGCACGGAGGCGGAGGCGTTCGTGACGATCGCCGGCTTCGCCGGGGCGACCACCGAGACCTCGTTGGCGTCGTTGCAGGCGGTCGTCACCGCGTTGTTGTTGGTGTCGCCGCTGTACGCCGCGATCCACCGGTAGGTCCCGGCCGCGGTCGGGGTGAACGGGTCTGACGGGTAGGTCCCGTTGCCGATCACGGTCCTCGTCGAGGTGGCGATCGGCGCGCCCGTGCAGGCCGCGTTGTTCGGGCCGAAGAGGGTGAAGGTGATCGTCCCGGTCGGGTTCGTGCCGCCCGAGAGGGTCGCGGTGTCGGCGATCGCCCCCGCGCCGAGCGTGGCCGTCGGCGTGGCGCTGGTCACGATCGCCGGCGTGGTCGGGGTCACAGTGTTGGTCTCGTTCGCGTCGTTGCAGGCGGTGGTCGCCGCCGCGTTGGCCACGTCGCCGCTGTAGGCGGCGATCCACCGGTAGCTCCCGGCGGCGGTCGGGACGAACGGCCCGGCGGGATAGGTCCCGTTCCCGGCCACCGGGACCGTCGAGGTGAAGGCGGCGAGGCCGGTGCACGTCGCGTTGTTCGGGCCGAACGCGGTGAAGGTGATCGTCCCGGTCGGGTTGGTGCCGCCGGCGAGGGTGGCCGTGTCGGTGATCGCCCCGCCGATCGGGACGGACGGCGACGCGGTGGTCACGATCGTCGGGGTCACCCTGATCACGACCGAGGCCTCGTTGGCGTCGTTGCAGGCGGTCGTCACCGCGACGTTGTTCGTGTCGCCGCTGTAG
Source organism: uncultured Solirubrobacterales bacterium (assembly GCA_963733245.1). Lineage (GTDB taxonomy): Bacteria > Actinomycetota > Thermoleophilia > Solirubrobacterales > Solirubrobacteraceae > Palsa-513. The sequence goes on along the minus strand of CAVTCI010000001.1, from coordinate 441,217 downwards.
GCCGCGATCCAGCGGTAGGTCCCCGCCGCGTTGGCGGTGAACGCCGCCGAGGTGTAGTTGCCGTTGCCGGTGTTCACCGGGACGGTCGAGGTGAAGATGGCCGCGCCCGTGCAGGTCGCGTTGTTCGGGCCGAACAGGGTGAAGGTGATCGTCCCGGTCGGCGCGGTCCCGCCGGCCAGGGTGGCGGTGTCGGTGATCGGGCTCCCGGCCGCGACCGAGGGGGTGGCGTGGGTCACGATCGTCGGGGTGGCCGGCGAGACGACGACGCTCTCGCCCGCGTCGTTGCACGCCGTCGCCGTGCCCGTGTTGTTGGCGTCACCGCTGTAGGTGGCGATGAAGCGGTAGGTCCCGGCGGTGGCCGGCGTGAACGCGCCGGAGGGGTAGGTGCCGTTGCCAGCGTTGACCGGGACGACGCTGGTGAAGATCGCCGCTCCCGTGCAGGTCGAGTTGTTGGGCCCGAAGAGCGTGAAGGTGATCGTCCCGGTCGGGTTGACGCCGTTGGAGAGCGTGGCCGTGTCGGAGATCGGGTTGCCGACGGTGACCGGGGCCGAGGCGGTGGTGACGATCCTCGGGGCGGCCGGGGAGACGACGACGGCCTCCGCCGCGTCGTTGCACGCACTGGTGGCGCCGGCGTTGTTGGCGTCGCCGCTGTAGGCGGCGACGAACCGGTAGGTGCCGGGGGCCGTCGGGGTGAAGGGGCCGGACGGGTAGGCGCCGTTGCCGGCGTTGACCGGGACGACGCTGGTGAAGATCGCCGCTCCCGTGCAGGTCGAGTTGTTGGGCCCGAACAGCGTGAAGGTGATCGTCCCCGTCGGGTTGAAGCCGCCCGCCAGCGTGGCGGTGTCAGAGATCGGGCTGCCGACGGTGACCGGGGCCGAGGCGGTCGTGGCGATCGTCGGCGTCGCCGGGGCGACGACGACGGCCTCGTTGGCGGCGTTGCACAGGCTGGTCACCGCGTTGTTGTTCACGTCGCCGCTGTAGGCGGCGACGAAGCGGTAGGTCCCGGCGGCGGTCGTGGTGAACGAGCCCGACGAGTAGGTGCCGTTGCCGTTGACCGTCGCCGTCGAGGTGAAGGCGGCCGCGCCCGTGCAGTTCAGGTTGTTGGGTCCGAATACGGTGAAGACGATGGACCCCGTCGGGGCGACGCCACCGGCGAGGACCGCGCTGTCGGAGATCGTCCCGCCGACGCGGACGGGGGCCGAGGCCGTGGTGACGATGGTCGGCGACGCCGGCGCTACGACGACCGACTCACCGGCGTCGTTGCAGCCCGTGGCGAGGGCGGCGTTGTTCGCGTCGCCGCTGTAGGTCGCCACGAAGCGGTAGGTACCGGCGGTCGTCGGCGTGAACGGACCCGACGCATACGTGCCGTTCCCGGCCACGGTGACCGGGGCGGAGGTGAAGGCGGGGACGCCGGTGCAGGTGGAGTTGTTCGGGCCGAACGCGGTGAAGACGATCGTCCCGGTCGGGTTGAAGCCGCCGGCGAGCACGGCCGAGTCGGAGATCGGCGTCCCGATCGTGACCGGCGCCGAGGCGGTGGTGACGAGCGTCGGAGTGGCCTGGGTCACCGTCGTGGTCTCGCCGGCGTCACCGCACGCGGTGGTGGCGGGCGCGTTGTTGGCGTCGCCGCTGTAGGCGGCCACCCAGCGGTAGGTCCCCGGGGCGGTGGGCGTGAACGGCGCGGAGGTGTAGTCGCCGGTGCCGGAGCTCACGGTGACCGTCGAGGTGAAGACGGCGGCGCCGGTGCACGTCGCGGGCGACGCGGGCTGGGGGCCGAAGAGGGTGAAGGTGATCGTCCCGGTGGGGGCCGGCCCGGGCGGAGTGGCGGGGGCAAGGTGGGCGGTGTCGGTGGTCGGAGTGCCGACCTTGGCGGTGGTCGTCGCCGTGGTGGTGATCGACGGAGCCGCCTTGGCCACGGTGACGAAGCTCGACCCGCTGCCGGTCCCGGTGGCGCCGTTCACTGCCGCGGTGCCGGCCGCGAAGCCGATCTGCGCGGTTTGGATCGTGTTCGGCGGCGAGACGCCGGCCGGCTTGGTCGGGGCCTTCAGCACGCTGAACGTGAAGTCGATCCGGCAGACCGAGTTGGGCGTCGCCGGCGGGGTGAGGACGACCGGTCCCCCGGAGGGGGTGAACGACACCTGGCCGGTGGCCGGGTCGATGATGGCGATGGTGAAGGTCTGGCCGGCGCAGGCGGTGCCGGCCTCGCCGGTTCCGGTCGGGCTCAGCGCGAAGACGCCGGGATCGGCCTGGGCGGCGGGGCAGTCACCCGCGCCGACGAACGTCGTGGTCCCGCAGGCGGGCACCAGGTTGATCGCGTTGATGGTGACGTTGCCGGCGCTCTCGGGCGGGGTCGAGGCGTTGAGGATCTGCACCGAGGCGGGGAGCCCGGTCTGGCCGACGGTGACGGTCGACGGGAAGGTCGGGGTGACGCCGAAGCCGACGCCCGCGAAGGCCTCCTGCGCGGTCACCAGAACCAGGGCGAGGCCGATCAGGACGGCTACGACGACGCGTAGCGAACGGCGCCTCACCCGGCGCTGCGACGCCCCTGCGTTCATCGGTGAACCTTCCTGTCCCATTCCCCCTGCCTCCCTAGTGGTGCCCAACCGCCATGTAACCGGTTCGGTCCTTTGACGGCTATAGCGAGAGGCATTGTACGCACGCGCGGGCACACAAAGCAACCGGGTGGGCGACGCGTTGCACCGCGCACCCGGGTGACCGGCCGCGCGAGGAGCTCATACGCCGCCCAGGAGGATCCGCCGCCAGCGCCGGTCGAGCGCGGCCGCCTCACCGCCCCGACCCGCGTGGGCCGGCCCGACGCTCCGCCACATGGTGGCCGGTTCGTGGGCCTGGAACACGCCCGCCGGCGGGTCGCCGTCGCGCAGTCCGGCCAGGGTCAGCGCGGCGATCAACCGGCCGCGGCCGGCGACCACATCCGAGCGCCACCGCCACGCCGGGTCGGTGTCGAGGGTCTCGTCCAGCACCGGGCGGCCCTCGAGCTCGATCCGCGAGTGCACCCGCGCCCGGCCCGGCTCCTCCCCGGCCCGGCCGAGGACGAGCGCCTCCCCCAGGAGCGCCGCCGCTCCGGCCGCGAGCTCGACCCGGGTGGAGCACCGGACGTCGCAGCCGCCGGCGGCGATCAGGGGCTCGCCGAGCCAGACGAGCCGGGCGTCCCGGCCGAGGCGGACGAGCACGTCGATCCGGGCCCCGGCCCCGCCCCGGGCGTGGTGGGCGACGGTGGCCCCGAGCTCGACGATCTCGAGGGCGCACCCCGCTTCCACGTCGACCGCGACCCCCACCCGGTCGCCGGCCAGGAGCGAGGCCCGGCTCTGGACGAGCGCCACCCGCGCCAGCCCGCCGACCGCTCCGAGGATCCGCGGGCGCCACGGCTCGGTCCCGGCCAGGTCGGCGATCGCCGTCCCCGCGCCGCCCCGCCCGGCCCGGATCGTGATCGTCGCGGCGTCAGTCGCGGTGGACGCCATCGTCGCCGTGGCGGTGGGGCGCCGGCGGACCCGGGTCGGCGGCGACCAGCACACCGGCGCGCCAGGCGGCGAGCTGAGCCTCGACCCAGGCGCACAGCCGGTCGACCGACTCGGGGTCGCGGAGGCTCACGGCGAGCGTCGGGCGCCCGCCCCGCCGCTCCCCGGCGTCGGCGAGCATCAGTTCGACGTCGGCCCCGACATGGGGCGCCAGGTCGACCTTGTTGATCACCAGCAGGTCGGCCCGGGCGATCCCCGGGCCGCCCTTGCGCGGCACGTCGTCCCCGCCGGCGCAGTCGAGCACGAAGATCTGCGTGTCGGCGAGCGCCGGGCTGAACGCGGCGGTGAGGTTGTCGCCGCCGCTCTCGACGAACACGGCGGCGAGCGGGCCCTGTGAGCGCTCGAGACCCTCGACCGCCTGGAGGTTCATCGAGATGTCGTCACGGATCGCCGTGTGCGGACAGCACCCCGTCTGGACCGCCTCGATCCGCGCCTCGGGGAGGACGCCCTGCTCACGCAGGAAGCGGGCGTCCTCGGTCGTGTAGATGTCGTTGGTCACCACGCCGAGCTCGAGCTCGCCGGCGAGGCCCCGGCAGAGCGCGGCGATCAGCGAGCTCTTGCCCGTCCCGACCGGGCCGCCGACGCCGATCCGCAGGGCCCTAGCTGGCAAAGAGCCTCCCGTCGCGGGCGGCGTGGGCGAGCGCCCGGCGGTCGAGGAGCGGCGTCGCCGTGCTCGGGAGCCGCCCGCCGTCGGCGGCCCCGGCGGCCAGCTCCTCGATCTCCCCGGCCAGGCCGGCCACCCAGGCGCTCGCCCGGGCCGCGTCGAGCGCCGTGAGCTTGACCGCGGCCGCCGCCACCCCGGCGGCGTCCTCGTAGAGGCTGAGCCGGGCCACCGCGAGCCGGCCGAGCCCGGCCGCGCGGCCGGCGACGCCGAGGGCGACCGCCCGCGGGCTGAGCACGCTCGCCGCCCGGTAGGCGGCGATCAGGGCGTCGCCCGGCCAGAGCTCGGCCGCCGTGCGCAGGAGGCCGACCCCGAGGCGGCGCTCGGCGTCACGCACCCCCGGCACCGGCGTGCGGGCGGCCGCCTCCCGGTCCAGGGCCAGGAGGGTCCCGAGGTCGCCCGCGGCGGCCGCGGCGGCCGCCAGGGCGGCCTGGCAGCGCCCGACCGTGTGCAGGCGGGCGCGCATGAACGCCGGGACGTCGGCGACCCCGCCGGCGAGCGCCGCCTCGAGCCCGCCCGAGTGGGCGTACCCGCCGGTCGGGGTCCGCCCGTCGGCCAGGAGCAGGGCGAGCACGTTCAAAACAGCGAGTACCGCTGGGCCAGCGGGAGCTCGGCGGCCGGAGCCGGGACGACCGCCTCGCCGTCGACGGTGACCACGAAGGTCTCGGGGTCGACCCGGATCTCGGGGAGGGCGCCGTTCTCGGGCAGGTCGGCCTTGCCGACCCCCCGGGTGTCGGCCACGGCGACCAGCCGCCGTCCGAGCCCGAGCCGCTCGGCCAGCCCGTCCGCGAGCGCCGCCGCCGAGACGAAGGACAGCGACAGCCGGGGGGCGGCGGCCGCCGCGGCGCCGAACATCGCCCGGCCGAGTACCGGCTGCGGCGTCGGGATCGAGGCATTGGCGTCCCCGATCGGGCTCCAGACGATCATCCCGGACTTCAACACCATCCGCGGACGAACGGCGAAGAAGGCCGGGTCCCAGAGCACGAGGTCGGCGAGCTTGCCCACCTCGACCGACCCGAGGTGCGCGTCGATCCCGTGGGCGACCGCCGGGCAGATCGTGTACTTGGCCACGTAGCGCCGCGCCCGGTGGTTGTCGGCCGGCCCGTCGCCGGCCAGCGCCCCGAAGCGCGCCTTGGCCGCGTGCGCCGTCTGCCAGGTGCGGATGATCGTCTCCCCCGCCCGCCCCATCGCCTGGGCGTCCGACCCGATGATCGAGATCGCCCCCAGGTCGTGCAGCAGGTCCTCGGCGGCGATCGTGGTCGCCCGGATCCGGCTCTCGGCGAAGGCCAGGTCCTCGGGCGCGCGCGGATTGAGGTGGTGGCAGACGATCAGCATGTCCTGGTGCTCGGCCACCGTGTTGACCGTGTGCGGGCGGGTCGGGTTGGTCGACGACGGCAGGACGTTGGGCTGACCGGCGATGGCGATGATGTCCGGGGCGTGCCCGCCGCCGGCCCCCTCGGTGTGGTAGGCGTGGATGCTCCGCCCGGCGATCGCCGCCACGGTCGACTCGAGGAACCCGGCCTCGTTGAGCGTGTCGGTGTGGATCGCCACCTGCAGCCCGAAGCGGTCGGCCGCGGTCAGGCAGGCGTCGATCGCCGCCGGGGTCGAGCCCCAGTCCTCGTGGAGCTTGAACCCCCCCGCCCCGGCCCGCGCCTGCTCGGCCAGGGCGGCCGCGCTGACGGTGTTGCCCTTGCCGAGGAGGAGCACGTTGACCGGCTGCCCGTCGAGGGCCCGATGCATCATGGCCAGGCTCGACGGGCTCGGCGTGCAGGTGGTCGCCCGGGTCCCCTCGGTCGGCCCGGTGCCCCCGCCGATCAGGGTGGTGATCCCGCTGGCCAGGGCCTCGGTGACGATCGTCGGGGTGATGAAGTGGACGTGGCAGTCGACGCCGGCCGCGGTCAGGATCCGTCCCTCCCCGGCGATCACGTCGGTCGACGGCCCGATCCGCAGGGCCGGGTGGACGCCGTCCATGATGTCGGGGTTGCCCGCCTTGCCCAGGCCGACGATCCGCCCGTCGCGGACCCCGACGTCGGCCTTCACCACGCCCCAGTGGTCGAGCACGACCGCGTTGGTGATGACCAGCTCGGGCGCGCCCTCGGCGTGGGTCGTCGTCCCCTGGGCCATCGACTCCCGGATCGTCTTGCCCCCGCCGAAGACGGCCTCGTCCCCTCCGGCGCACCGGTCCTCCTCGACCTCGATCCACAGGTTCGTGTCGGCCAGCCGGACGCGATCGCCGACGGTCGGACCGTAGAGCAGGGCGTAGCGGTCCCGATCTAGTTCGTTCATTTTCGGAGCTGCAACCCCGGTACGAGGCGCCGGCCGGCGAGCGCGACGAGGGTCACGGTTCGGCCGAGGCCCGGCTCGAAGCGCATCGAGGTGCCCGCCGGGACGTCGAGGCGGAAGCCGGTGGCGGCCGGGCGGTCGAAGTCGAGCGCCGGGTTGACGTCGGCGAAGTGGAAGTGCGACCCGATCTGGATCGGCCGGTCGCCGGTGTTCAGGACCTCGACCGTCCGGCGCTCCCGGCCGGGGGCGAGCGCGATCGTCCCGGGCGCGACCGCGAGCTCGCCGGGGATCACGGGACCGGCTGGTGGATCGTGACGAGCTTGCGCCCGTCGGGGAAGGTCGCCTCGACCTGGACCTCTTCGAGCATCTCCGGCACGCCCTCCATCAGCTCGCCCCGGGAGAGGACGGCCCGGCCGTCGCGCATCAGGTCGGAGACCGTCGCGTCGCCGTCCCGGGCCCGCTCGATCACCCAGCAGGCGAGGAGGGCGACCGCCTCGGGGTAGTTGAGCGCGACCCCCCGGTCGCGCCGGTCGCGGGCGACCATCCCGGCCACGGCGAGGAGGAGCTTCTCGGTGTCGGACGGGGTCAGGCGCATCGGCTCACGCCCCGCGGAAGGGGTTCTCGACGAGACCGCCGCCGTGGCCGGCGCGGTCGGGCAGGTCCTCCGAGAGGACGAGGTGGCAGACCTCGTCGGCCACGGACACGGTGACGTTCCTCACGGCGCGCTCAGGCTACACAGATGCGGTGACCCCGTGGCGGGCGCGGGGTCCGGCCCGGGGGGTTCAGTGCCCGACCTGCCACGGCCGCCCGGGCGTGGCCCGGGTCGGTGGCGGCGCGCCACCGCCGCGGGGGACGCGGGCCCCGCCCGGCATCGCCCCGGCCGTGGCCACGCCCGCCTCTGCCCGCTCGATCCGCTCGCGGCCCGGGCCGCCCACGCCGTCGAGCTGGCGCGCCCGGCGCGGGCTGCGCCCCCCGGGGGCGTCGTAGGTCCGCGCGCACAGGGCCCCGCAGGTCGGGCAGAGCGCCGGGGCCCCCGCCGTCCGGGGGTTTGCCCGGCGCTCGAACGGGCCGCACCAGGCGCATCGGTATCCGTAGGTGGCCATCAGCGGGGGAGGATGTCGCGGTCGAAGATGGCCAGCGGTATGCCGAGGGTCACCGCGCAGTTCGGGATGTCGACGATCCCGCCGATCCGCCCCTCGACCGGGGCGGCGCCGAGCAGCAGGTAGGCCTGCTCGCCGGTGTAGCCCAGCGCCAGCTTCAGGTACTCGATCGCGTTCAGGGCGGCCCGCCGGTAGGCCACGGTCGCGTCCATGTAGTAGTTGCGCCCGTCCTCGACGCAGATCCCCTCGAACATCAGGAACTCGCTGTAGTGGGGCTCGACCGGGCCCGGCTTGAAGATCGGGTTCCCGTGCGGGTTGGCCGCGGCCAGGCCGTACTTGGCCACCCCGCCCTTGATCAGGTCGAACCCGAGGTCGATGAACCCGGGCATCTCGATCGCCCCGCAGAAGGTGATCTCCCCGTCGCCCTGGGAGAAGTGGAGGTCGCCGATCGAGAAGCGGGCCCCGTCGACGTAGACCGGGAAGTAGATGCGCGTGCCCTTGGAGAGGTTCTTGATGTCGCAGTTGCCCCCGTGGTCGCGGGGCGGGACGGTCCGGGCGCCCTCCCGGGCCACGCGCGTGAACTCGGCCCCCCTCAGCGTCCCGAGGAGGGCGTCCTTCTCGAGCGGGAGGAGGGCGAGCGGCGGGTCCTGCCGGGTGTCGCCCAGCGGGTCCCCGGTCACCCTCGACGGGTTGCGCGCGACGAGGTCGGCCTCCCGGCGGTTCCATTCGGCCAGGAGGGCGTGGGACGGCGCGCAGCCGAGGAGCCCCGGGTGGGAGAGGCCGGCGAAGCGGACGCCCGGCAGGTGGCGCGACGAGCAGAAGATCCCCTCGATGTCCCAGATCGCCTTGGCCGGCTCCGGGTAGTAGTCGGTCAGGAAGCCGCCGCCGTTGCCCCGGGCGAAGATCCCCGTGTAGCCCCACTCGTGCTCGGGGAACGGGCCCATGTCGAGGATGTCGACCACGAGGATGTCACCCGGCTCGGCGCCCTTGATGTCGAACGGGCCGCTCAGCATGTGGGTCTTGTCGAGGTTCACCCCGGCGACGTCGCTCGCCGAGTCGGTGTCGTGGATCTGCTCGTCCGTCCAGTCCTTGCACTCGATCCGGTAGGCCCCGCCCGGGTCGACCGTGCAGACCGCGGGGATGTCCGGGTGCCAGCGGTTGTGGCCGGGCACCGCCTGCTCGGCCATCGGCACGCTGAGGTCGCGGTCGATGCTGAAGATCACCTCTGGCATCCGGGCTGGGCTCCTTTCTCTATGCGGCAGGGTGTGGGGGGCGCCGGCGGCCCGGCCGGCGCCCCACACGCTTGATCCGCGTCCGCCTCACACGGCGGACGCGGCGGCCGGCGGGGTCGCCATCGGGAGTCCGTCCGACGGGGTCGCCTTGCACATGTCGTGGCAGGTCTTCTCGAGCGTGCAGCAGAGCGAGCAGATCGCCCCGGTGTGGTACGGGCAGCCCGCCATGTCCGGGAGCTCGTAGCGCTGCCCGCAGACGACGCACTCGAGCGCCGCCTCCGTCTCGCCGGCCGCGCCCTCCTCGAGCGCCTCGCCGCCGCCGAGGGTGTCCGCCCGGGCGATGTAGTACTTGCCCTTGGTGGCGATGGCCAGGAGCGGCGAGAGCACCATCGCGATGCCGAGGGCCAGGAAGGGCGAGTAGGCGGCCAGGGTGGCCCCGAACGCGTCGTAGAAGGCGAGGATCGAGATCACCGAGGCGACGAGCATCGCCCCGAAGCCGACCGGGTTGATCGCGTAGAGGTGGGCGCGCTTGAACTCGATGTAGGACGGGCTGAGCTTCAGCGGCTTGTTGATCACGAGGTCGGCCACGACCGCGCCGATCCAGGCGATCGCCACGTTCGAGTAGAAGCCGAGGACCGTGTTGAGGAAGCTGAACACCCCGACCTCCATCAGCGTCAGGGCGATGCCCACGTTGAAGAAGACCCAGACCACCCGCCCCGGGTGCCAGTGGAGGACGCGGGAGAAGAAGTTCGACCAGGAGAGCGAGCCCGAGTAGGCGTTCGTCACGTTGATCTTGACCTGGGAGAGGAGCACGAAGAAGACGGCCACGCCGAGGACGACCCCGCTCGGGAGGAAGCTGTTGAACCCGCCGAGGTACTGCTCGATCGGCTCGCCGGCCTTGGTCAGCCCGACCTTCGTGGCGACGTAGAAGGCGAGGAAGGCGCCGCCCAGCTGCTTGAGCGCGCCGAGGATGACCCAGCCCGGGCCGGCGGCGAGGACGGCGATCCACCAGCGCCGGGCCGTCGCCTTGGTCTTGGTCGGCATGAAGCGCAGGTAGTCGACCTGCTCGCCGATCTGGGCGATCAGCGAGAGGGCGATCCCGGCCCCGAGGCCCATCGAGATGCCGTTGAAGTTGGCGTCCTTGGCGTGGCCCTTGAAGTTGGTCCAGGCCGAGAACTGGTGGGGGTCGTTGATCAGGATCGCCACGAACGGCGCGAACATCAGGATCAGCCAGATCGGCTGGGTCCAGACCTGGAGCTTCGAGAGCAGCGTCATCCCGAAGCAGACCAGGGGGATGATGACGAGGGCGCCGAGGAGGTAGCCGAGCCAGAGGGGGATCCCGAAGCCGCTCTGGATGGCCTGGGCCATGATCGACCCCTCGAGGGCGAAGAAGATGAAGGTGAAGCTCGCGTAGATGACCGAGGTGATCGTCGACCCGAGGTAGCCGAAGCCGGCCCCCCGGGTCAGGAGGTCCATGTCGATCGAGTACTTGGCCGAGTAGTAGGCGATCGGGACCGAGGTGAGGAAGATGACGACGGCGGCGAGGAGGACGGCGACCAGGGCGTTGGTGAAGCCGTAGGTGATGGCGATCGACGCGCCGATGGCGAAGTCGGCGAGGTAGGCGATGCCGCCGAGGGCGGCGGTGGCCACGACGTACTCGCTCCACCGGCGGAAGGTGCTCGGCGCGTAGCGGAGCGAGTAGTCCTCGAGCACCGGGTTCTCGACGAGCTTCGCGAACTGGCGCTTGACGCGCGACCCGTCGCTCGGCGTGACCGTCGTCGACATCGGGCAACCTCCCTTGGAGACCTCCGGCGCGCCGCCTCTTTCCTGACCCCGACGCCGCGCCCTGGTGGCGACCAGTCTTCCGGGCGGCCCCCGCCCGGCGCTACGACCGGCGGGCCAAACATCGGCGCGCGCTTTCGACTGGCAGGCCGGGTCGGTCGGCCGGCGCCCTCGGGACGGGGGAGGTGGACTGGACAAAGGGTCGGGTGGACCTGGACCGGCGGTCCAGGTACGCTCTGTCGGCGATGGCGAACTGGTGGCGACGACGGCGGGAGGCTCGCGCGCGCAGGCGCGAGATCGGCCTCGCCATCCGCGCGGAGTTCGAGCTCGAGCGGCCGCGGGGCTTCGCCGCCGTGCGCAGCCTCGTCTGGGGCGTCGGCGAGCTCGAGCGCGCCCGCATCACCGGGCGCGACCCGGGCAGCCACGAGCCGGCCGTCCCGGCTCCGGCCGCGCAGCGCACCACCGCCCGTTAGGGGCGGCTCACGGCTCACGGCTTACGGCTCAGGGCAGGAGGGCCGGCGCGCCGGCGGCGAGGAACGCGCGCCACCCGCCCCAGCCGGTGATCTCCTTCGCGGTCTCGGCGACCCGCGGGTCGCACAGGAAGCCGGCGACGCTCGTCCCGTCGGCGAGCTCGACCGGGCCGATCGAGAGGGGCGCGCCGACCGCGGCGACGAGGCGGCCGAGCCCGGCCTCGGGCAGCCGCCAGACCTCGACCTCGATCGCCCCGCCGTCCTCCCCCGGGCCTGACCGGACGAGGCCGGGCTTGGGGGGCCGGGCCCCGGGGAGCTCGTAGAGGCGGTAGACCGGGGCGGTCCGCGTCGCCGCCTCGAGCCGCGCCCCGAGGGCGGTCAACTGCGGGTTGAGCGGCTGCCCGCTCAGGTGGGCGCCGACCACAGCGACCCGCGCCGCGACGCCGGCGCCGGCGGTGGCGGTGGCGGCGCCCTGCCCCGGCGCCGGTGCCGGCGCGGTCGGCGGCGCGGTCGGCGGGGCGGTCGGCGGGGCGGTCGCCGGCTCGCCGAGCCAGGTGGCGGCGAGCCGCAGGAGGAGCTCGTCGGCGTCGCGGGGGGCGATCAGGGAGACCCCGAAGGGTGCCCCGTCGGCCCGGGGGGCGGCCGGGACGGCGACGGCGCAGAGGTCCATCAGGTTGACGAAGTTCGTGTAGGTGCCGAGGACGGTGTTCCGGTCGATCGGGGCGGCGGCGATCTCCGCCGGGGTGAAGATCGTCGGGGTGGTCGGGAGCAGGAGGGCGTCGATCCGCTCCCAGTCGGGCGCCGCCGCCCGGCGGAGCTCGGCCAGGCGGTGGGCGCCGCGGAAGGCGTCGACCGCGCTCAGGCGGGCGCCGGCGGCGACGATGGCGGCGACGACCGGGTCGACGTCGCCCGGGTGGGCGGCCACGAACTCGCCGACCGCCGCCGTCCGCTCGGCCACCCACGGGCCCTCGTAGAGGAGGCGCCCGGCCGCCCGGTAGGGCGCGAGGTCGATCTCGGCGAGGTCGAATCCGAGGGCCTGGGCCCGGTCGACCGCGCCGGCCCAGGCGGCGGCCGCCTGCTCGTCGCCGAAGAAGTCGAGCTGGCCGGGGCGGGGGACCCCGACCCGCGGCCGGGGCGGGCCGGAGGCGGAGGCGAGCCCGGGGCCGGGGCCGGGGCCGGGGCCGGGCCGCGAGTACGCGTCGGTCGGGTCGGGGGCGGCGGCGGCGGCGAGGACGAGGCCGGCGTCGGCGGCGGTGGCGGCGAAGATCGAGACGCAGTCGAGCGAGCGGCAGGCCGGGACGACGCCGGTCGTGCTGAGCAGGCCGAGCGACGGCTTGAGGCCGACGATCCCGTTGAACGCCGCCGGGACGCGCCCGGAGCCGGCGGTGTCGGTGCCGAGGGCGAAGCTGACCAGCCCGGCCGCCACCGCGACCGCCGACCCGGAGCTCGAGCCGCCCGCGACGTAGCGGGCGTCGATGACGCTGCGGCACGCCCCGTACGGGGTGCGGGTGCCGACGAGGCCGGTGGCGAACTGATCCATGTTCGCCTTGCCCAGGGGGATCGCCCCGGCCCGGATCAGGCGCTCGACGACGAAGGCGCTCCGGGCGGGGAGGTAGGCGAAGGCCGGGCAGGCCGCGGTGGTCGGGGCCCCGGCCAGGTCGATGTTGTCCTTGATCGCGAACGGGACGCCGTAGAGCGGTCGGGCGGGCGAGGGCGGCCCGAGGCGGGCGAGGTACCCGGCCACCAGGTCCCAGTCGAGCAGGTTGGTCCAGACCGCCGGGTCGTGGGCCGCAGCCCGGGCGTGCGCCGCCCGGATCACGGCGCCCGGGGCCCGCGCGCCGGTCTGGTAGTCGGCGAGCAGGCCCCGGATGCCGAGGTCCTCGGTCAATGTCCGGCCGCGGCTAGGCGGGGACCGGCGCCGCGCCCGGCAACCCCACGGGCTCCGGCTGGTCCTCGCTGGTCGCCGGCGGGGCGGCGGCGGCGGCCGCCGCCGCCGCGTCCGCGGCGTCGATCGGGTCCGCGAGGTCGGGCACCCGGCGGGGGACCTTGAGCTGGGAGAAGGCGAGGAGCACGACGCCGCCCATCGCATACCCGAGCGCGATCTTCGGCGAGATGTCCCAGCCGACCTTCGGGCCGTGGATCAGGCCGACGAAGGACAGCGCCGCGCCGAAGAAGCAGTACGCGGCGGCCGCCTCGAAGCGTCGGTCGATGATCAGCGCCCCGACCGCGCCGAGCACCATGCCGGCGAGGATCGCCCCCTGGCCGAGCGACACCAGCCCGCCGTAGATGACGCCGGCGTTCTCGAGGTTGGTGAGGCCGACCTTGGCGGCGCTCGTGCCGGCCGCCGAGAGCGTGCTGTCGACGAGGCCCGAGGCCCACTGGGCGACGTTCGGGACGACCGCCAGGACGATGGCCGCGAAGTGGGCCCGCGGCACCGAGGCGAAGGCCTGCGCCCCGATCACCAGGCCGATGTAGAGCAGGATCGGGACGATCGCCGGGATCGGCAGGACGGCGGCCAGGAGCGGGAAGAGTCCGATCGTGCAGAACAGGAAGATACCGACGCCGGTGGCCAGCGAGTAGGTGATCCGTCCGCCGGCCGCCTTCCAGCCCGGGTGACCGATGTAGACGGCCGGCGGGTAGGGGCTCCCGAGCAGCGAGCCGACCACGGCGCCGGTCCCGTCGGCCAGGAGGACGTGGCGGAGGTTGTAGCTGTCCCCGGCCGCGGCCGCGCTCTCGACGTTGCTCATCGCCTCGGTGAAGTTGTAGATGCCGAGGGGGATGGCGGTGGCGAGCAGCGGCGAGATCCCGTTGAGGCCGTTGATGAGGTGGGTCAGGTTCAGCGACGGCAGGCCGAGGGCGATCTCGTGGACCGAGCTGCTCACGTCCGCCGTGTTCATGTACCCGCCGATCCAGGCGATCGCCGACCCGAGCAGCAGGGCGGCCAGCCCGACCGGGAAGTTCCGGGGGAGGCGCACGCCCGAGATGAAGCCGATGAAGATCACGAAGAACGTCGGCAGGGCGATCCACAGGGCGCCCCACATCTGGGCGGCCGGGCGCATCGAGATGAAGGTGATCGAGATCCCGGCCAGCGTCCCGAGCAGCGCCGCCCGGGGCGTGAAGCGGCGAATCGTCGGCCCGACGAACGCCCCGATGAGGATGATCACGCCGATGATGAACGCCCAGGCGATGCCGCCCTCCCACGCCTTGACCGGGTCGTGGGTACGCAGGTAGATCGGGAGCATGATCACCAGCGAGACGATGAACATGTGGGGCACGCTCGGCCCGTAGGGAAGCGCGGTGACCGTGTCGCGTCCCTCCTTGCGGGCGAGTCGGCGGGCCAGGAAGAAGTAGAAGATGTTGCCGAGCAGGAGCTCGGTCCCGAGCGCCGGGAGGATCACCCGGAAGGCGTCGTGGTGGCTGAGGTGGACGACGACGGTGGTCAGGCTGGCGATCACCAGGACGTTGACCAGCATGTTGATCCCGAGTCCGAAGAAGGCGTTCAGATCGCCCCGGGTCCACAGGGGACCCCCCGGACCGCTGAGGGACGCGCGGCGCGGCAGAGCTGAAGCGGCGGTCGACATGGTTCCTATTCCCCCTGGACGTTGGCGAGTTGATCGGCGGGAGCGGCGGGGCGCTCGCCCGGAGCGGCGGCGGCGAGGACGTCGAGCAGGGCGCCCGACGGGGCCACCCACCCGAAGATCCCCCCCTGGGCGGAGATCATCCGCAGGCCGACGGCGTGGAACTCCGGGAAGTAGGAGCCGACGCAGTCGGCCAGGACGAGGCACTCGAAGCCCCGGTCGTTGGCCTCGCGCACCGTTGTATGCACGCAGACCTCGGTGGTCACGCCGGTGACGATCAGGCTGGTGATGCCCTGGTTGCGGAGGAGGAGCTCGAGGTCGGTGGCGTAGAAGGCGCCCTTGCCCGGCTTGTCGAGGATCACCTCGCCGGGGGCCGGGGCCAGCTCGTCGACGATCCCGTGGCCGAGCTCGCCCCGGATCAGCACCCGGCCCTTCGGTCCCGGGCTGCCGATGCCGAACTCGAGCCGTCCGCGGGCGCGCTTGGTCGGCGGGCAGTCGCTCATGTCGCTGCGGTGGCCCTCGCGGGTGTGGACGACGAGCATCCGGTTCGCCCGGGCCGCGGCGAGCACCTCGCCGAGGGGGGCGACGACCGCCTGGAGCAGGCTCACGTCGTTGCCCAGGCCCTCGCCGAAGCCGCCCGGCTCGAGGAAGTCGCGCTGCATGTCGATGATCACCAGGGCGGTCGTCGCCGGGACCAGCCGGAACGGATACGGCTCGGCCGGGACCGCGGCGGCCTGCGCCGGTTCCCGCTCGAGGCCAAGCATGGAAGTCATTGGACCCTTTCTCTGGGGCCGGCCTTCCCGACGACTTGTATACACCTCCGTCGACAGGCCGCGAATAGCCGACAACGTACGGCGAGCAGTGGAGCGGCGCCATGGACCGGCGGCACAAAGAGGCATGGACCGGAGGGCCATCGACCCGGGCGACGCGGCTGTATACGGTTGTGTCCACAGGACGGTCGGCCCTCGGGACCGAGCCGTCCGCCCGACCGACCGAGACCCCTACCGCCGCCGTTCCGGAGGCCCACCGTGGATGAGCTCGAAACCTACGCCCGCGCGGCGGCTCGCCTGAGCGACCTGGAGGTCGAGGCGGCCTGGTGGCCGGGGGTCGTGCGCCACCTCGCCGTGCTCCTCGACCGGGCGGCCGTGGTCGACGCCTTCGACCTCACCCCCCCGCGCCCGGAGCCGGCGCCGGCGCGGGACGGCGAGCGGTGAGCGAGCTGCCGACCGACGCCGTCGGCATCGCCGGCGAGGTCCGGGCCGGCCGGCTCTCGGCCGTCGCCGCGGCCGAGCGCGCGCTGGCGGCGATCGAAGCCGGGGACGGGACGGTCAACAGCT
Source organism: uncultured Solirubrobacterales bacterium (assembly GCA_963733245.1). Taxonomy (GTDB): domain Bacteria; phylum Actinomycetota; class Thermoleophilia; order Solirubrobacterales; family Solirubrobacteraceae; genus Palsa-513. The sequence continues at coordinate 425,241 of CAVTCI010000001.1, read as the reverse complement.
TCACCGCCGTCCTCGCCGACCGGGCCCGGGCCGAGGCCCGCCGGGTCGACGCCGACGTCGCCGCCGGGATCGACCCCGGGCCGCTGGCCGGCGCCCCGTTCGCGGTCAAGAACCTGTTCGACGTGGCCGGCCAGGTCACGGTCGCCGGTTCCCGGATCAGCGCCGAGGACCCGCCGGCCGGGGCCGACGCCGAGGCGGTCGCCCGGCTGTGCGGCGCCGGAGCGGTCCTCGTCGGAATGCTCAACATGGACGAGTACGCCTACGGCTTCACCACCGAGAACGCCCACTACGGGGCGTGCCGCAACCCGTTCGACACCGAGCGGGTGGCCGGCGGCTCCTCGGGCGGGTCGGGCGCGGCGGTGGCCGCCGGGTTCGTGCCCCTCAGCCTCGGCTCGGACACGAACGGATCGGTCCGCGTCCCGGCCGCCCTCTGCGGGGTGTTCAGCCTCAAGCCGACCTTCGGGCGGATCTCCTGCGCGGGGATGTACCCGTTCTGCGACACGCTCGACACGGTCGGCACGCTGGCCGCGAGCGTGCGCGACCTCGCGGTCAGCTTCGACCTGCTCGACGAAGGCGCCGGCGGCGGCTCGACCCCGGAGGACCCGGCCGGGGGCCCGCGACTCGCCCTGGCCGGCGGCTACTTCGCCCGCGGCGGGGCGCCCGAGGCGCTGGCGGCGGCCGCCGACCTGGCGGCGGAGCTCGGCGTGACCCGCCGGGTGACCGTCCCGGGCGCGGCCGAGGCCCGGGCGGCGGCGATGGTCATCACGGCGACCGAGGGCGCCCACCTCCACCTCGACGATCTGCGGCGCCGGCCGGGCGACTTCGACCCGATGACCCGCGACCGCTTCCTCGCCGGGGCCCTCGCTCCGGCCCGGGCCTACCTGGCGGCCCAGCGGTTCCGCGAGTGGTTCCGGGCGCGGATGGCCGAGGTCTTCCGGACGGTCGACATCGTCCTGGCGCCGGCGACGCCCTTCCCGGCGCCGCTCGTCGGCCAGCGGGAGGCGGTGGTCGACGGCGAGACCGTCCTCACCCAGCCGTACCTCGGCGTGTACACCCAGCCGATCTCCTTCGCCGGGCTGCCGGTGGTCACGGTCCCGGTGCGGACCGGCGGGGGCCTGCCGCTCGGGGTGCAGCTGATCGGCGGCCACCACCGGGAGGCGACCCTCCTGCGCCTCGCGGCCGAGCTCGAGCGGCGGGGGCTGGCCGCGGTCGGGGAGGTGCCGGTGCCGTGGAGGTGAACCTCCCGGACGTCGTGGCCGAGGTGAGGGCCGAGTTCGAGCGCTACGAGACCGCGTTCGTGACCAACGACGTCGAGGTGCTCGACGAGCTCTTCTGGGACGACCCGCTCGTCGTCCGCTACGGAGCCGGGGAGAACCTCTACAGCCACGCGGCGATCGCCCGCTTCCGCGAGCGGCGACCGACCGACGACCTGGAGCGGGAGATCGTGCACGCCGTGGTGACCACCTTCGGCCGCGACCTCGCCGTGACCTCGGCCGAGTTCCGCCGGACCCGGTCGGGGCGCGAGGGGCGCCAGTCGCAGACGTGGGTGCGGACCGAGGACGGGTGGCGGATCGTCACCGCCCACGTCTCCCAGCTCGACCTCCTCCAGCCGGCCGGCCGGTGACCGGCGAGGCGCCCGAGCGGCAGCCGACCCGGGCGGGGCGCCCGCGGAGCAGCGAGGTCTACGACGAGCTCCGCCGGGGCCTCCTGGGCGGCTTTCACCCGCTCAACGAGCGCCTGGCCGAGGTCAGCCTGGCCGAGCGGCTCGGCGCCTCCCGGACGCCGGTCCGCGAGGCGCTCATGCGCCTGGAGGCCGAGGGCCTCGTCGTGCGGCGCCCGCAGGGGGGCTTCTATCCGCGGAGCCCGAACCTCGCCGGGATCCGCGACCTCTACGAGCTGCGGCGGATCCTCGAGCTCGCCGCGCTCCTACGCCCCCGCCAGCACGGGGGGCGCCACGACGAGATCGCCCTCCGGGCGATCCACGACGACTGGACCGACCTGGCGGCCAATCCGCCGGAGCCCGACCCGGGCCTGGTGGTCATCGACGAGAACTTCCACCTCCGCCTGGCCGAGGCGGCCGGCAACCAGGCGATCGTCGCGCAGCTCCAGGTGGTGGGCGACCGGATCCGGGTCGTCCGCATGCAGAACTTCGTCCACCGCGACCGGATCGCCATCACCACGGCCCAGCACCTGGCGATCGTCTACGCCCTCCTCGGCGAGGATCCGGAGACGGCGGTGGCCCTGATGGGCGCCCACCTCGACGAGGCGCTGGCCCAGGCGGCGGAGCGGGCCGCCCAGGCGATCGAGCGGATGATGACCGCCGGCGCCCTGCTCACCCCGTCCCCGTCCCCGTCCCCGCTCCGCGGCGGCGGCCGCTAGACGGGCCCGGGCCGGGCCGGGCCGGGCCGGGCCGGGGGCTGGGCCAGGCGGGGCGGCCGGGCCGGCTCAGGTCGGCGCGATCTGCTCGGGGCCCTTGTCGACGTAGGCGTTGCGGAAGTCGCGGAGGGCGTCGAAGACCATCGGGTTGAAGGCCGGGCAGCCGATCACCTGGGTCCAGGCGGTGGCGGCGACCGCGTAGGGCATGTTGGTGTTGTTCTGGAAGAGGAGCTGCTTGTAGCCAGGCATCCCCATGTAGGTCTCGTTCCAGAGGGCCTCGAGCTCCTTGATCTGGGCGATCGGCGTCCCGGGCCGGTACTGGTACTCGATGCGCCCGTGCTCGAGGGTGTGGACGAAGTGCTCCTTGGCCGGGGTGTTCGCGCTGGCGTAGACGCCGTCGGCCGCCGGGACCTGGTCGTGGTTGCCCGACGTCGGGGGGTTCGTCTTGTAGTTGACGAGGCCGGTGACGTGGGTGCGACCCTCGGAGGGGTAGGTGTGGAGGGCGCAGCCGGCGGCGGCGGCGGCCTGCTTGAGGTCGGTGATCTTGGGCGCCGGAAGCTTGATGCCCTTGATGTCCTGGGAGACCGAGCTGTCGGCGCTGAGCCCGGCGCTCGAGGATCCGCCGCCGGCGAGGGCGACGGCGAGGGCGACCACGATGGCCACGGCGACGAGGCCGCCGCCGACCATCTGGAGGCGGCGCTTCTTGGCGGCGGCCTGCTCGGCCTGCCGCTGGGCGGCCAGTCGTTCGGCCTTGCGGCGCTCCTTCTCCTCTATGCGGCTGGACATCGGCCAGCCAAGCCTAGCGGTCGGGCTCTCAGCCGGAGGCGGCGGGGCGCCGGGCGGGGGTGGCGGCCCGGAGCCGCCAGCACTCGTCGATGAAGCCGCCGATCTCGCGGGTCAGGCGCTCGGGGGCGAGCCGCAGCTCGATGATCGAGCTCGCCTCGACCAGGCGTCCGTGGGGGAGCTCGTCGACGAGCATGCCGGCGTCGGAGAAGGCGTGCACCGGATCGCGGCGGTGGCCGATCACGAGCGCCTGAGTGGGGATCCGGCGGCGGACGCTCCGCGGGGGGGCCACCCGGCCGAAGACCAGCCCGCGCAGGACGGCCCCGGACGGAGCGGGGTCCTGGCTGACCCAGTCGAGGAGCACCTCGCCCCAGAAGGGGATGCCCCAGCGGGGGATGCCGGCCAGCGCCTGGGTGATCGGCCGGGTCACCGGGAGCCCGAAGGTGGTGGCGAGCATGACCGGGGCGAAGGCGATCGTGCAGGCGAGGAGGGCATGGTCGAGGACGGGCATCTCGATCACCATCCCGCGCAGCCGGGCCGGGGCGAGGGCCGCGGCCTCGAGGGCGACGTTGGCCCCGAGCGAGGTCCCGACGACGACGGCCTGGTCGATGCCGAGGTGATCGAGGAGCCCGATCACCTGCTCGCCCCACTGGCTCATCGAGTAGCTGAGCATGTCCACCGGGCGGTCGGACTCGCCGTGGCCGAGGAGATCGATGGTGATCACCCGGTTGCCGCGGTCGGCGAGGGTCCGGGCCAGGGGCATGTGCATCTTCTGGGAGAGGAGCAGCCCGTGGAGGAGGACCGTCGTGCGGGGGCAGTCGGGATCGCCGAGCTCGGTGTAGGCGAGACGCTGCCCGTCGTGGACGAAGGAGGGCACTCGGTGAGACTACCGCCCAGGATCGGTACCGCCGGTCCAGGCGGCCGGGTCGAATCTTGGCCCGCCGGCCGTAGCCGACAACCGGCCGGTGGGCGACCATTCCGACCGTGAGCACGAAACCTTCCGGTCGGTCCCCGGACCGGCGACCCATCCGCAACCAGCACCTGACAGGCGTGCTGATTCGGCACATCGGCAGACCGATGTGACCTCCCTGCGTCGTTGACGCGGCGTCCGTGGCTCCCGCGCCGCGGGTCGAGTCCGACGTGTTCCGCCCAGAGCCAGCAGCCCTCCCCATGCCGGCGGCGCGTGCCCAGCGCGCCGCCGGCGGGCTGTGGCGCGTAGTGGCTATGCTCGGGCCATGGGTCGGTGGCGATGAGGATCCGGGCGGCGGTGCTCGAGGAGTTCGCCGAGCCGCTGGTCGTCCAGGAGGTCGACCTCGACGAGCCCGGACCGGGCGAGGTGCTGGTCCGGCTGGTGGCGTGCGGCGTCTGCCACACCGACGTCTACACGGCGTCGGGAGTCGACCCGTCGGGCTACGCGCCGACCGTCCTCGGGCACGAGGGTGCGGGCGTCGTCGAGCGGGTCGGCGACGGCGTGCGGCTGGTGGGCGAGGGCGACCACGTGGTGACGCTGTTCTCGCCCCAGTGCGGGGAGTGCGTCCACTGCCGCAGCCCGCAGACCAACCTGTGCCTGGCCATCCGCGAGGAGCAGAACCGCGGGCACCTCCCCGACGGGACCACCCGCCTGCACCGCGGGGACGAGCGGGTGCGCCACTTCATGGGAACGTCGACCTTCGCGGAGTACACGGTGATGCCGGAGATCGCGCTGGCCCGGATCGACCGGGAGGCGCCGCTCGACCGGGCGTGCCTGTTCGCCTGCGGCCTGTCGACCGGGTTGGGGGCGGCGATGCGGACGGCGGCGGTTACCCCGGGGTCGACGTGCGTGGTCTTCGGGGCGGGGATGGTCGGGCTGGGCGCGGTGGCCGGGTGCCGGCTCCAGGGGGCCGAGCGGATCGTCTGCGTCGATCTCTCGCCCGAGCGGCTCGAGCTGGCCCGGGGGCAGGGGGCGACCGACGCGCTGATCGGCGGCCCGGACGCGGTGGCCGCGATCCTGGAGCTGACCGGCGGCTTCGGGGCGGACTTCACCTTCGAGGCGACGGGCAACGTGGCCGTCATGCGCCAGGCGGTCGAGGCGGCGCGGATGGGCTGGGGGCTGTGCACGGTGGCCGGGGTGGCCGGGCGGGGCGAGACCCTCGACATCATCCCGCGCCTGCTGATCACCGGCCGGCGGGTGTGCGGGAGCTCGTTCGGCGGTCTCAAGGGCCGGGAGGACGTGCCCGGCCTGGTCGACCGGTACCTGGCCGGGGAGATCGACGTGGACGCGTTCATCTCCCACCGGCTGAGGCTCGACGAGGTCAACCGGGGCTTCGAGCTGATCGAGGCGCAGGACGGCATCCGCAGCGTGATTGAGTTCTGATCGCAGCTCGATCACGTTGATTCTGGGGAGCGGTTCCGGGTCGCCGGCGGGGGGACGCGTCCCGGCCGGGACGCCGGCTACGGTCGGCCGGCGATGATCGTCCTCGACCAGGCCGACGTTCCCGAGCGCCTGACCCTGGGCGAGGACCTGCTGATCCGGGCCGAGAACGCCGGCGTGCTCGCGGCGCTGCCCGACGGGGCGTTCGACCTGATCTACGTCGATCCGCCGTTCAACACGGGGGCCCGCCAGACGCGCCGGAGGCTGGCCGTGGTGCGCGACGAGGCGGGCACCGCGGGGTTCGGCGGCCGCGGCTACGTGCGCCACGAGCTCGGCCGGAGCGCCTACCCCGACGACTACCTGGACTACGTGGGCTTCCTGGGCCCGCGCCTCGCGCGGGCCCGGGACCTCCTGGCGGCGCACGGGACGCTCTATGTCCACCTCGATGGCCGCGAGGCCCACTACGTGAAGGTCGAGCTCGACCGGATCTTCGGGCGGGAGTGCTTCCTCAACGAGATCATCTGGGTCTACGACTACGGGGGCAAGACGAAGCGGCGGTGGCCGGCCAAGCACGACACGATCCTGGTCTACGTCCGCGACCGCGATCGCTACTGGTTCGACAGCGAGGCGGCCGACCGGGAGCCGTACATGGCGCCGGGTCTCGTCGGCCCGGAGAAGGCGGCGCGGGGGAAGCTGCCGACCGACGTCTGGTGGCACACGATCGTCCCGACGAACGGCCGCGAGAAGACCGGCTACCCGACCCAGAAGCCGGAGGGCGTGGTCCGGCGGATCGTCGGGGCCTCGTCGCGGCCGGGCGGGTGGTGCCTGGACTTCTTCGCCGGCTCGGGCACCCTCGGGGCGGTGGCGCGGGCGATGGGCCGGCGCTTCGTCCTCGTCGACTCGAACCCGGAGGCGATCGCCGTCGCCCGGGCGCGGCTGGAGGCGCCGACCGGGTAGCCGGAGCCACCGGGCTCAGCCGACGGCGGCCGGCTCGCGGCGGGCCTTCAGCGACTCGAAGGTCTTCTCCCAGTCGTTGTGGCGGCGCTTGGCGTCGCCGATGAACGGCGAGACGGCGATCGCCCGGAGGACGAGCCAGTTGACCAGGCTGGCGGGGAAGCGGAGGGGTCGGACGAAGTCGACGAACAGGACCACCCGCACCCCGTCGGTGTCGTTCCAGGCCTCGTGCTCGTAGGTGTCGTCGAAGATCAGCGACCCGCCCTCGGACCAGTGGCGGACGTCCTGGTCGACGCGGATCCGGCAGCCGTCGGTGGGCTCGGGGATGCGCAGCCCGAGGTGGTACCGGAGCACCCCCTTGTAGGGACCGCGGTGCTCCTCGATGTGCTTGCGGGGCGAGAGGATCGAGAAGAACGCGGTCTTCATCCCGGGGATCTCGGCGCAGAGACGGGCGGTGTCCGGGCAGCGGGCGCAGTTGGCGTCGGACTTGAAGCCGTAGCCGTAGAGGAAGTAGGTCTTCCACTTGTCGTCGTTGGTGATCGACGCCTGGTCGACCGAGATGTCCTGGAAGTTCGGGAGATGCTCCCGGTCCTCGAGGACCCGGTCGAGCTCGGCCCGGATCAACGGCCAGCCGGCCTCGAGCCGGCGGGCCCAGGGGAACTCGGCGGCTTCGAAGAAGGTGGCCTCGCCGACGAGGGAGGCCCGGCCGATCAGGGACTCGACCTTCCAGAGGAGGCGCTCGCCGACGAAGACCGTGCCCGCGACGAGTCGCTCCCGCACCCGTTCCCGCATGTTCCCTCCTCACGCTCGATCACGACTGCCCCCCGCCATCCTATGCGCCGCGCCGGGTCGGGCTGGGCCGGCGGGGCGGAGCCGGGTACCGTCCGGCGGGTGAGCGATGCGCGCCACCCGGGCCCGATGCTGACCGCGGACGTGGTCGCCGTGGCCGGCGGGAGCCCGGGGTCGGTGCTCCTGGTCCGGCGAGGCAACCCGCCGTTCGAGGGCGAGTGGGCCCTCCCGGGCGGGTTCGTCGAGGATCGGGAGCCGACGCTCGAGGCGGCGCGCCGCGAGCTCGACGAGGAGACGGGCCTCGGGTCGGCCGGGGCGCTGCGGCTGGTCGGGGTCTACGACACGCCGGGTCGCGACCCGCGCGGCTGGACCGTGTCGGTCGCCTACCGGGCGGACCTTCCGGGCGAGGACGCGGTCGCCGGGGCCGACGACGCCGCCGAGGCCCGCTGGTTCCCGGTCGGCGACCTGCCGCCGGTCGCCTTCGACCACGCGACGATCATCGCCGACGCCGTCGCCCTCGGGCCGGGTCCTAGTCCTCGGCGGCCGGCCTGACCGAGTCCCGTCCCGAGGCGAGCGCCCGGGCGATGAGGACGATCATCCGGGCGTTGCTGAGCACGCAGGCCCGGCGGCACCGGGGACAGAGGAAACGCCAGCGGAGCAGCGGCTCGCCGGGCGGGGCGATCGACTCGCCGGCGGTGTCGTCGGGCGTCCACCGGTCGAAGGGCGGCGGGGCTCGCCGGGGGGCGGCGGCCGGGTCGGGCTCGGTGCGGGCGAAGCGGACGCGGGCGGTCAGCGAATCGAGGGCGCACCAGAGGAACGGGCGCTGGCAGGTGGCGTTCCCGCAGAGCAGGCCGATCGGCGGATGGCCGCGAAAGGGGGCGAGGGCCTGGTTGAGCGCCGGGTCGCGGATCGCCTGGGTCGGGGTCAGGGTCCGGAGCAGGCCGACGGCGTACGCGAGGTCTCGGGCGGTCGGAGCGGGCGGCTGGGTCGAGACATCCTCAGTCATGGCGGTCCGGCCCAGCCTACGCGACGAGGTCGATCGGAGCCAGGGCGCCGGCCCCTCATAATCCGCTGCTTGGCCACCCTGACCGCCCTGACCGCCCGGGCCGCCGGCGCCGCCGGCGCGGCCCGCCGGCACCGCGATCTGCGCGTCCTGCCGGCGAACGTGGCCTGGTACATCCTCCGGGCCCGCCGCCTGGCCGAGCGCCGGGAGGAGGACTGGGCGCGCTTGTCCTCCCTGCCGGCGGCCTCCCTGGCCCGGCTGCTCGACCTGGCCGCCGGTGCCGGCGCGGTCGCCGAGCTGGGGACGGCGATGGGCTGGACGACCGGGGCGCTGGCCCTCGGCCGGGGGGATCGGCGGGTGGTGAGCTACGACCCGGTCGACTACGCCGGCCGGGCCGATTACCTCGGCCTGCTCGGCGGGGCCGCCCGCCGGCGGATCGAGCTGGTCGCCGGGCCGGGAGCCGGCGGCCCTCGGGGGGGCGCGACGGTCGACCTGCTGTTCATCGACGCGTCGCACGAGCGGGAGGCGACGGCCGCGGAGTTCGAGGCGTGGCGCGGGGCGATCCGCCGGGGCGGGATCGTCGCCTTTCACGACTACGGGAACCCGGAGTTCCCGGGGGTGGCGAAGGCGATCCACGCCGACCTCGGGCTGGCGGGGGAGGCGGTCGGGGACATGTTCGTCTGGAGAGCTCCGCGATAAGCCGAGCGGCGCCCGCGCTGCCGGCTGGCGCCGGCCGGGCGGGCTTGCTCGGCTTTTCGCTCCGCTCGGCGGGGCGGGACTGCCGTCGGGACGGGGTCGGGGTCCGGGGGCGGCGCGGGGCGCTCGTCCGGGTGCCAAGTGGTTCGTCCGGTAAGTTCGTGTGCCATTCGGCGAGGTCCGGGGGCCGCGTGGCCAGGACGCAGAAGCGGCGGCATACTGGACGTATTCCGAGCTTCGAGGACGCCGCCACGCGGTCATCCGGGCCCGCCCAATGGTGCAGGAACTTGCTGGACGGACCACTAGACTTCGGTCTCGATGAGCTTCGCGTCGGCCGGAACGCGGCACCTGACCATGAGCAAGCCATGACCGCGAGCCGGAAGCGGCTGCTGGTCGCGGTCGTCGTGCCGATCGAGGTGATCCTGGCCGTGCTCGCCTGGCGGGATCTGGGGAGGCGGACCGACGGGGAGGTGCGGGGGAGCAAGAGGATGTGGCGGTGGGTCGTCGTGGTCAACCCCGGAAACTCGATGTTCTACTGGTTGCTCGGGCGGCGGGACTGAGTCTCGCCGGGCCTGGCCGCCGCGGAATCGATGGGCTCGGCTCTCCGCAACCTACAGCGTCCTAGGCCGCACGACACGCACGGAGCGGGCAATAGCCCACGAGCCGTGTCGGTCTGGACGAATGGCCAGTCTCGCCCGGGCGGCACGACGTACCGATAGGCCCCTGTGCCGACACATCGCGAGGAGCCGTGGGAACGGGACGCGGCGGCTGCTCGTAGGCATGCTGCCGGCAGCTCGGCGGGACGCCTGGCTGGGCCTGGGCCAGCGTGGTCGGTCGGCGCGACCGAGCGCTTTGACCTCCACCCCGCTCCGTCCGCCAGAAAGCCCCGGCGAGCACGCTCCTACGGCGCGCGGCGACCGCCCTCGCTATTCAGCCACTTGGAGCCCGCCCGAGCGATCGGAGTCATCGCCTTGATCGTCGCGCTTGGCGTCATCGCGAGCGGTCGGCTACCGCTGGCCAGCATCGGCCAGGTGCCTCTCCCCGCGGTCACGGCCACCGGCGCCACGATCGGGCGCTCGCCGAGCGGCGTGCCCGCCGGCTACGTAGCCGTGCCCGGCACTTGGCGCACGCGATGGGTACCCGTGCTCCATCCACCGCCGGGATCCCCAGCATTCGTCAAGCAGCGCTACAGGAGCATCCGCTATGTCGGCGTCTCCCCCGCTCCCTGACCGGCGCCCAGTCGCAGCGGTCCAGCCGACGAGCGGCGTGATCCTCGCGGGAGCCGATGACGCCTCAGCACCGGCGCGAGGGCTAGCCGGCACCCATGGCAAAGCAGGCGCGGTGTCCGGTCCAAGACCGACTTCCGCGACGACGGTTACGCTCGGAATCGACCTTGCCTCCCACGCGAAGAACACCGGCCTCTGCGCGATTCGGTGGGCGCGTGAACACGCGCATGTCGTGGCCTTGTGCAGGGGAGCGGACCAGGACGGAAACACGCTGGACGACGCCCTGATCATCTCGGCCATGCATGGGCGCTGGGGTGAGCTTCCAGCTCCGACCAAGGTCGCGATAGACGCTCCCCTCGGCTGGCCCGCCGACTTCGTGCGCGCCGTCGGTGGCGCAGCCCCCTGGCCGGTGGGTCTCGACGGCGACGGCACGAGGTTGCAACGTCGCGCGACCGACCGCTGGGTTCACGAACACGCCAAGAAACTCCCGCTGAGCGTCACGACTGAACGGATTGCGTACGCCGCCATGCGCGCAGCCGGGCTGCTCGGACACTACGCCGCTACGTTCGACGAGGCGATCGACCGATCGGGCGTGGCCGGGCTGGTCTGCGAGACCTATCCCGACCCGGCGATACGCCGGCTTGGTCTCTGGCCTCCCGATGTCGGCGCCCGCGACAGCTATAAGGGTGACGCACATGCCCTTCGTGAAGACATCGTGCGTCTCCTCGCGGACCGTGCCCCTTGGCTGCAGCTTTCACCGGAGCATCACCAGGCGTGCATCGAGTCGGACGACTGCCTCGACGCGCTGATCTGCGCGCTCGTCGCTCGAGCGGTCGAGCGCGGCCTGACGGTAGAGCCACCCGTCGAAGCCGCGGATGAAGCCCGATCCGAAGGTTGGATCCACCTCCCGGCGGAGGACTTCGTCTGGGCGAACCTGCGCGACGGGCCCTAATCGAGTCGAGTGGGGCGCTGCCTCGTCTGCTCCCGGAGGGCTACGAGGAGACCGAGAGCTCGGATACGCCGAGCGTCCCCGTGGTCACGCCCGACGGGGCGTGGGTGATCCAGACGAGCAGGTAGTGGACGCCCTTGGCCGCCGACCGGAGCTTCACCGTCGTCTGCGCGCTGATCGCCGTCCGGGTCGCCAGGTGCGCCCAGCCCGGGTCGGTGATCGAGACCGGGAGCTCCGATCCCGTCGCCCCGTAGAACTCCACCGTCATCCCCGCCGACGGCGTCGAGATCGTGATCGACCGGACCGTCTGCTTCGACTTCAGGTTGACCGCCAGGCCGACCAGGGTCTTCCCCGCCGTGCTCGGGTCGAGCTGGTAGGTCCACGTCGTCTGCCCGTCCCCGTCGATCGCCTTCGCCGGGTCGCCGAACCCGCCCGGCGGCAGGCTGTAGGGGTTGTAGGTCGTCGCGGCGTCCGTGTCGAGGAGGATCTTCGCCGACGTCGCCGACGGGACGCTCGTCGCCGGCGTGGTCGTCGTCGTCTTCGGCTTGACCGGCGTCGTCCCCGTCGTCTTCGGGGTGCTCGTCGTCGGCGCCACCGTGACCGGCGCCACCGCCGTCGGCGCCGGTGTCGGCGTCGCCGCCGGCAGCTTCGGCGCGGTCGGCAGCTTGGTCGTCGGCGTGGCCGCCGGCAGGCCCGGCGCCGGGAGCGCCGTCCCCGGCGTCGGGGTCGCCGCCGCCGGCACGTCGGGCGCGACCGGGAGCTGCGCCGGCACGCTCGCCGTCGTCTCGGTCACCCGCTTCGAGTCCGACGACGCCGCCGCGTACACCGCGGCCACCGCCCCGACGACCAGGAGCAGGGTCACTCCGACCACGCCGAGCGACGACCGCAGCCCCGGCGCCGCGCGCAGGCCTCCGGGCACGGCCGTCCCGCACTCCAGGCACCAGATCTGACCGACGGCCAGCGGGGCCGCGCAGTTCGCGCACGCCGGACCCGGCTCGCCCGAAGGCGCGGGAACTCGCTCCTTGAACAGGGACGGCACGGCCATCGGGCCAATTCTTGCATCTGGCCGACCGGTGCGTCGCGGATTGGTCAGCGACGCGGCGGCGGCGGCCCGCCCGCCACGATCTCCCGGCCGGTCGGCACCAGGTCCTCGTCCAGCTCGAGCTGCCAGTAGTACCGGGCGAAGGTCACCCCCGACCGCAGCTCGCCGACGTGCGGGGCGACCGTCTCCCCCCCGCCAGCCGGACGACCAGCTCCGGGTAGGTCCGCCCGGGCAGGGCCCCGTACATGTGCGACGGATAGCCCCCGCCGAAGCGGACGTTGACGTCGGTCACCCGGAGCCCGAGCTCCGGGTCCCGGAACGCCTGGACCATGCACGCCCCCCGGGCCCCGACCCCCTCCGCCACCGCCCGGCCGAGCTCGATCAGGTCCGGGTCGTCGAGCACCGTACCCTTGACCGACTCGCCCCCCCGCGACTCGATCATCGACCGGGGGATCGCGTTCAGGCAGACCCCGTCGAGGTCGCACAGGCAGTCGATCGAGAACTCCGGCCCGCCCATCGCCCGCTGGACGATCACCGGCTCCTCGGTGTAGCCGGCGAAGAACGCCGCCTCCCGCCCGTCCCGCGCGAAGTGGATCCCCCGGGAGTTCGACCCCCACCGCGGCTTGACGACCACCGGGTAGTGGTCGGGCTCGCCGCCGTCGGGCAGGCGGGTGGGCGGCGACGGCAGGCCGAGCCGCTCGAGCAGGAGATGGGTCTCGTACTTGTCGAACGTCGCCCGGGCCATCGCCAGGTCCGGGACCAATGCCGGCAGCTCGCCCCGCCCCCGGGCCGCCGCCAGCACCTCGATGTCCGGGTCGATCAGCGGGATCACCGCCCCGACCTCGTGGAGCTCGCACAGGCGCCGGAGCTCCGGCACGTAGTCCGGGTGGTCGAGCGGCGGGACCAGCGCCCGGACCTGGGCCGCGTACTGGGCCGGGGCGAGCCGGCTCGTCTCGGTCGCCACCACCGTCGCATGGGCCGCGAACGACGCGACGATGTCGAAGCGTCGCCCGACCCCGGTGATCATGATCGCCGTCAGCGACCCCACCCGCCCGTCTCGCCCCGGTACAGGCCGTCGCCGGCCACGAGGACCCGCAGCGACCGCCGGAGGATCTCCAGGTCGAGGGCCAGCGACCGGTGCTCGATGTAGTAGAGGTCGAGCTCGATCCGCGCCGGCCACGGCAGCGACGCCCGCCCGTTGACCTGGGCCCACCCGGTGATCCCCGGCCGCACGGCCAGCCGCCCCCGCTGGCGCTCGTCGTAGGCCTCGACCTGGTGGGGCAGGGTCGGCCGCGGTCCGATCAGCGACATCTCGCCCCGGAGGACGTTCAGCAGGTTCGGCAGCTCGTCGAGCGACGTCCGGCGCAGGACAGCCCCGACCCGGGTGATCCGCGGGTCGCCCGCGTCGACCGACAGGCCGGCCCCGGTCCGCTCGGCCCCGTCGACCATCGTCCGCAGCTTGAGGACCTCGAACGGCCGGCCGTCCTTCCCGATCCGCCGCTGGCGGTAGAGCGCCCCCCCGGGCGACTCGACCCGGACCGCGAGCGCCGCCACGGCCAGGACCGGCGCCGCCACCGCCAGGCCCACCGCGCTGACCAGGATGTCGACCGCCCGCCGGGTCACCGCGTCCCCTCCGCCGCCTCCCACGCGGCGCTCGTCCCGTGGCGCAGCCAGTCCCACAGCCCGAGGGCCAGCGACGCCGTGGTCAGCACGTAGTAGCGGGCGACGAGGAACGGCCGGGCCGGGAGCACCCCGGCCAGCCCGGCCGCGACCAGGACCCCTCCCTGGGCCGCCAGCGACGCCACGTACACCGACCCCCGCCCCAGCAAAAGGACATTGGTGGCCAGGGCCAGCACGTGGAGCCCCGGAGACGCGTAGCGCAGAATGCGGTGGCTGAGGATCATCACGGCGTAGCCGGCACCGTACCCGCGCGGGGAGAGCATGCCCCCGCGGACGACGATCGGCCACGCGTGGCTCATCATCCGGCGCTTGCGGGCGAACTCGCCCTCGATCGACGGGACCATCTTCTCGCGGGCCAGCGCCTCCGGCACGTAGACCGCCCGCCAGCCGCCCTTGACCATCTTGAACGGGAAGCTGAGGTCGTGGCCCATGATCGGGTCGACGACGAGGTAGGAGTCCCGGCGGGTCGCGTAGATCGCCCCGTTCCCCGCCGTGATCGACCGCAGGTCCGATTCGAGCCGGCGCACGGCCAGCTCGTAGCGCCAGTACAGCCCCTCCTGGTTGTCCCCGCCGTCCGCCCGCACGAAGCGCACCTGACCGCACGCGTAGCCGACCCGGCTGTCGGTGAACGCCGCGCAGAGCCGGGCGAGCGCGTCCGGCTCCCAGCTCGAGTTGGCGTCCGAGAAGGCGAGCAGCTCGCCGCTCGCCGCCGCCACCCCCGCGTCCTGGGCGCGGATCTTCCCGCCCCGCGGGAGCTCGAGCACCAGGTCGGCGCCCGCCGCCCGCGCCCGGGCGGCCGTCGCGTCGGTCGCCCCGTCGCAGCAGACGATGACCTCGAGCCGCGACCGCGGCCACTCGAGGGCCAGGGCGTTCGCCACCTTCGCCCCGATCACCGCCTCCTCGTCGTGGGCGGCCACGATCAGCGAGACCGGCGGCCGCCCCTCGAGCGGCGGGGACCCGCCCCCCGGCGGGGGCGGACCCGCGCCCAGGCCACGAGGACCAGCGGGTAGCCGACCTGGGTGTAGACGAGCAGGCCGATGCTGACCCAGAAGACGACCGCCGCGGCTGACACAGGCGGATTCTCCCGCTTTCTTGGCCGGAGCCCCCGCGGGTGGGATGATCCGGTCGGGTAGGGCCCGCGTAGATCGGGAACACCGCGATGCCCCTGACCGTCGAGCTAACCGCACCGCCCGAGGACTTCGACGCTCACGCGCTCGGACAGGCCCTCGCCCGGATGGCGGCCGTCGTCGCCCAGACCACCCGCATCCGCCTCAACGTCACCTCGAGCTTCGATCACTCCGTCCGCCGGGCCCTCGTCGATGATCCGGCCGCGGCGCGCTACACCCGGGAGCGCGACTTCGGCGTCGCCCTGGCCAAGACGATCACCCAGGCCGACGGCAGCATCGACGTCATCGTCGACGCCACGCTGTTCAGCCGCTGGGCCCAGGCCGGCGACGCCGAGCGGACCTTCGAGCACGAGGGACTCCACATCGCCCTCGAGGAGCGCGGCGAGTCGATGGCCGACCTCCGCCACCACCGCGGCCCGGCGACCGGCGGCGCCGCGGAGATCTTCGCCAGCATGGCCAGCGTCTCGGCCGAGGAGTACCGCGTCGAGCGGGTCCTCTGGCGCGCCTCGGGCGACATCCGCGCCGACAGCCACCTCGCCCACTTCGGGACGATCGCCTGGCAGATCGAGGAGACGATCCGCGCCGCCTCGACGGCCTACCAGCGCGACCTCGACCGCGCGGTGATCGGGACCGCCGTCTCCAACGCCTTCCTCGCCCTGGCCACCTCGACGGCCTACGTCGCCGCCGAGATCGACGCGACCAGCGGCCGGCGCGACGTCGCCGTCGCCGTCGACGTCTACGACCGGCTGCTCGGCGAGAAGTGGCGCGCCGTGATCGGCGAGCTCCGCCGCCTCCCCGCCGGCGACGTCCCGACCACCGTCCAGCGGCTCGACCTCCAAGCCCACGGCGTGGCCGCCCGGCTCGAGGACTGGCTCGCCCACATCGGCTTCACCTGGGTCGAGGACGCGGCCGGCGGCCTCGCGTTCGGGGTCCTGAACGCCGGGGAGTGGACGCGGCCCTCCGGGGCGGGACGCGGCCGCGGCCGGGGCGCCCGCCGCGCCCGCTCTCAGGCGCCGAGCGACGCGTAGAGCCCGAGCGTCCGGACGGCCACGGCGCTCCAGGCCAGCCGGCCGGCGGCGGCCGCCCGCGCGCCGGCGGCGAGCCGCTCGCGCGCCCCGGCGTCGCCGAGCAGCTCGATCAGGGCGCCGCGGAGCGCCGGCGGGTCGTTCGGCCGGACGACGCGCCCGACGCCGAGCTCGGCGAAGCCGCCGACGTCGCTGAGGAGCACGGCGTTGCCGAAGGCCAGGGCGGTGGCCAGGACCCCCGATTGGTCGGCCTCCCGGTAGGGCAGGACGACCAGGTCGGCCCGGCGGAAGTAGGCCCCGAGCTCGTCGTCGGCCACGAAGCGGGAGACGAAGCGGACGTTGGCCGGCGCCGCCGCCCGCAGGCCGGCGATGTCCATCCGCGGCAGCCCGACGATCCACAGCTCCGCCTCCCAGTCCCCGTCCCAGGCGGCGAGCAGGACGTCGACCCCCTTGTACGGGCGGATCAGGCCGAAGCAGAGGACGACCGGGCGGTCGGGTGCCCGGGCGAGCTCCTCGGGCAGGGGTCGCCCGCCGGCCGCCGCGAGGTGGGTGAACGCCCCGTGGGGGATCACGTGCACCCGGCCGGGGTCGAGGCCGAGCTCGTCGGTGAGCCGGCGGCGCCCGTGCTCGGAGTGGACGACGACCGCGTCGAAGCGGCCGTAGAGCCGCCGCTGGGCGGCGAGCTGGCCCGGCCGCGGCTCGCGCGGGAGGACGTCGTGGGCGGTGAGGACGAGCGGGCGCCCCCGGGGCAGCAGGTGGCCGTCCACGTGCTGGACGGCCAGCCACTGGAAGTGGACGACGTCGGCCGACCCGGCCGTCCGGGCGTAGCGGCGCATGTCGGGGACGTGCTCGGCCAGCTTGGCCGCCCGGCGCCGGGCCGAGTTCGCCGGCCCGAACGCGTGGCGATAGAACGTCTCGTGGCGGGCGTAGCCCGCCGGTGCCGGGACCGGGCCGTAGGCGAAGCGGCTCGTGTAGAGGCCGGTGCCGGCGCCGGCCGCCGCCAGGGCCGTGCACAGCGCGTGGTCGTACGGCGGCGTGTAGGCCGCGGGGTCGACGACATGGACCTCCATCGGCACGGGACAATAGGCAGATGCCCGTCGAGCTCTCCTACTGCGTGGTCAACACCGACGGCGGCGAGCTCCTCCTCCGCTGCCTCGACGCGATCGCCCGCGACCGGGCCGGGCTGCCCTTCGCCACCGAGGTCCTCGTCCTCGACAACGGATCCGACGACGGCTCGGCCGACGCCGTCCGCGCCCGGGGCGAGGAGGTCGAGCTCGTGGCCCTGCCCTGGCGCCGGGGCAAGGCCGAGAACGACACCGAGCTGATGCGCCGCTCCCGGGGGCGCTACTGCCTCCTGCTCAACGAGGACTCCGAGCTCCTCCCCGGGGCGAGCATCGCCCTCCACGCCGCCCTCGAGGCCGACCCCCGGGCCGCCGCCGCCGGCGCCGCCCTCCTGCGCCCCGACGGGCCGGGCCAGCCCTCCGCCTGGCGCTTCCCCTCGCTCGCCACCGCCGGCGCCGCCGTCCTCTGCCTCCACCGCCGCTACACCGTGCAGAGCGTCGGCGCCGCCGTCCGGCGCGTCGACTGGGCCCAGTCGTCGGCCCTCCTCGTCCGGCGCGAGGCCGCCGCCCTCGTCGACTGGATGGACCCGGCCTTCTTCGTCTACTCCGACGAGGTCGACTTCCAGCGCCGCCTGCGCGACCGCGGCTGGCACACCCTCTACGTTCCCGACGCCCGGGCCGTCCACCACGAGCAGCTCTCGACCGGGGGGGTCCCCGACCGGCGGATCGTCGAGTTCTCCCGCAACCGCGACCGCTACATGCGCAAGCACCACGGCCGGCTGGCCGCCGGCCTCTTCCGCTGGCTGACCGCGTTGAGCTACGCCCTCCGCGCCCTGGCCGCCCTCGTCCTCCCCGGGCACGACCCCCGGCGCTACCGCCGCCACGTGACGGCGACCCTCCACCCGGCGCGCGACCCCGGGCTGCGCGAGGCGGCCGACGAGCGCAACGCCCGGATCCCCGCCGCCCGCGGGACGGGATAGGCGTGCGCGCCCTGGTCACCGGCGCCACCGGGTTCATCGGCGGCCGCCTCGCCCTGGCTCTCGCCGCCGCCGGCGCCGACGTCCGCTGCCTGGCCCGCAGCCGCGCCCGGGCCGGCGGGCTCGAGCGGGCCGGCCTGCAGATCCACCAGGGCGACGTCCTCGACCCGCCGACCCTGGCCGGCGCCGGACGCGACGTCGACGTCGCCTACTACCTGATCCACTCGATGGGCCGCGGCGGGGACGCCCACTTCGCCGAGCGCGAGCGGCGCGCCGCCTCGGCGTTCGCCGCGATGGCCGCCCGGGAGGGCGTCGGCCGGGTGGTCTACGTCGGCGGCCTCGGCGAGCCCCACTCCCGCCACCTGCGCAGCCGCCACGACACCGCCGAGCTCCTCGCCGCGCACGGGCCGCCGCTGACCTACTTCCGGGCGAGCATGGTCGTCGGCGCCGGCAGCGAGTCCTACCGGACGCTCCGCTACCTGGTCCAGCGCCTCCCGGCCATGATCGCCCCCGCCTGGCTGAACATCGCCACCCAGCCGATCGCCGTCGACGACCTCGTCGCCTACCTGATCGCCGCCCCCGGCGTCGCCGCCAGCGCCGGCCGCGAGGTCCAGATCGGCGGGCCCGACGTCATCACCTACGGCGACATGCTCGACCGCATGGCCGAGGCCCTCGACCTCCCGATCCGCCCGAAGCTCCCGGTCCCCTTCATCACCCCCTGGCTCTCGTCGCTCTGGATCGGGCTGGTCACGCCGGTCGACGCCGCGGTCGCCCGGCCGCTGATCGAGGGCCTCGCCGCCCCCACCGTGGTCACCGACCCCGCCGGCGCCGCCCTCTTCGACGTCCGCCCGATGTCGTTCCGGGAGGCCCTGCGCCGGGCGGTCGCCGAGGATCCCGAGCTCGCCGCTTAGGGAAGGGGGGCGCCCAGGGAACTCCCAGGTGGCGCTCCGGAAGATCGGAGGCTCGACCCCGAGACTGGCTCCATGACGCCGCCCCGGCGTCCACGGAAATCCACTCTGAAAGGGAGCCCCGCATGCCCGTCGCCGAGTCCTCCTACCTGCCCTCCGTCCGCGCCGCCGTGCGCGACGGGATCGCCCGCGCCGTGGCCGTCGTCGGCCTCGCCGGCTTCGCCCTCATCCACATGCTCGACCTTCCCGGCACGATCGCCGGGACGCCGTACATCGGCTGGATGTACATCGGCCTGATCGCCTCGGCCATCGGCCTCGCCGGCGCCCTGGTGCGCACCAGCGACAGCCGGGTCTGGGCCGCGGCCGGCGGGCTCGTCCTCAGCACGATCGTCGGCTACGTGCTCAGCCGGACCACCGGCCTCCCGCAGTCGACCGACGACATCGGCAACTGGAGCCAGACCCTCGGGATCGCCATGCTCTTCACCGGCGGCTCCCTCCTCGCCCTGACCGGCGGGGTCCTCCTCTCCCGCTGGGCCCCGGCCCCCGTCGCCGGCCGCGCCGCCCGGCAGCCCGGACGGAGCCTGCGGGCCGTCGCCTGAATCGAAGCCCCGCGCGGTGGTTTGAGCTCGATCTGGCCATCGCGCGGCGTTTGGCGGGAGCCGAGCCGCCGCGTGTGGACGACCAACGGGATCTCGCGATCTCCTGCGAGACCCT
Organism: uncultured Solirubrobacterales bacterium; assembly: GCA_963733245.1. Taxonomy (GTDB): domain Bacteria; phylum Actinomycetota; class Thermoleophilia; order Solirubrobacterales; family Solirubrobacteraceae; genus Palsa-513. Next base: position 405,581 of record CAVTCI010000001.1, on the reverse strand, counting down.
CGGGGGCGCGGAGTCGTAGAGCGGGCTGTCCAGGAGGCTGGCGATCGGCTGCGGTTTGACGCCGGACTCCGCCTGCTTGATTTTCCGCCGCGGACAAGCTCCCCTTCTACGCCGCGCACGGGGTCGACGAACTGATCATCGTCGACCCCTCCGCCCACCGCGTCGACTGGCGGGCGCTACGCCACAGCCAATATGTTCCGATCGAGCACAGCGGCCTGCTCGACCTCGACGGCCCGCGACTCTCCGCACAGATCGACTGGCCGCCCGCGGACTGACTGATACCCGCCCTCGCCAGGACGTCCCAGCTCGACCGTCGTGGTCCCCACTGACCTGACGCAGAGGCGAACCGCTCGGCTCGGAGGGCGAACGCGGCAGCTGCTGCGAGACCCGCCCACTCGACAACCGGGCGCCCATTCCAGAGCGATCCCGGTCAACCCGCGTTGCGGCGGCGCAGGCGCCCGACCAGGGCGCGGGCCCCGTCGACCTCGGCCCGGCGGAAGAACCCGGTCGCGGCGAGGAGGCCCGGCAGCACCAACACCGCCGCGGCCCGGCTCGCGAACCCGGCCACCCCCCGGGTGGGCAGCAACAGCTCGCCGGCGACGGCGACCCCGCCCAGGACGAGCACGAGCCGGGCCAGGCGCCCCCACTCGAAGCCGACGCTGAAGACGTTCCGGGTCAGCAGGTAGGTGGCGACGATCATCGCCGCGTAGGCCAGGCACAGGGCGATTCCTGCCCCGGCGATGCCCCAGGCCGGGACGAGCACGACCAGCCCGACCACGTTGACGGCCAGGCCGAGGACCGCGGCCGGCAGCGTGCGGACGGTCATCCGGGCTCGCCCGGCGATCACCACGAAGACGAGATAGAGGCCGTAGAGGGCCCAGCCCAGGGCCAGCCAGGGGAGGGCGACGTGGGCGCCGTAGAAGGAAGGCGCCGCCAGCAGGCGGACCAGCCAGCGCCCGAGCAGGGCCACCCCGGCCACGACCGTCCCCGTGGCCAGGACGTAGTAGGTGGTGACCAGCGAGTAGAGGCGGGCCGCCTCCGCGTCGTCGGTGACCGAGTAGGCGAGCGGCGGCCAGGCGTACTGGAAGCCGCGCACGGCGACGAAGACGATCGTGGCGAACTTCACGCCGAGCGCGTAGAGGCCGGCGGCGGCTGGGCTGTCGGCCCGGAAGAGGTAGGCCCGATCGACCGCCTGGAGGGCGTAGACCGCCGCGTCGACCGGGACCGTCGGCAAGCCGAAGGCGAACATCCGCCGCAGGGGGAGGCCGGCCCCCGCCCCCGCCCCGGCGCCCGCCGCCCGGTCGCGCACCGCCGCCAGCAGGCGCGCCCGCTCGATCCACCAGAGCCCGAAGAGGGCGACCGTCGTCCCGGCGAAGGACCCGGCCAGGAGGCCGCGGGCGCCCTGATGCTCGACGACCACGAGGAACGAGGTCGCCGCCACCGAGACCACCACGTTGGCGATCGACGCCCGCAGGTAGGTCCGCGCCCGCTCCTCTACGCGCAGGAGCGAGTAGGCGATCTCGAGGTTGGTGAACGCCCACAGGCCGAGCACCCCGATGGCCAGGAGCCACGGGTCGCGGAAGGTGAGGAGCGCCCGGGAGACCGGGCCGGCGAAGGCCAGCCCGGCCACCGCGGCGACGGACGTGGTCAGGCCGACGAAGGCGACCGTCCCCGCCGCCAGCCGGTCGCGCCGGCCGGGGTCGTCGTCGTCGTAGTGGAAGCGGACGAACGCCTCCCCGACGCCCATCCGCAGGAGGATCGACACGAGGATGATCGACGTCAGGAGCGTCTCGGCCACCCCGTAGGCCGCCTGCGAGACGTGGCGCGTGTACAGGGGGAGGGTGAAGACGGCGAACACCTTCGCGACCAGGTCGCCGGCCTGGTAGGCCGCGCCGGCGCTGACCAGCCGCTTCAGGTAGCCGAGCACCGGCTACCCGGGCCGGGGGGCGGCCGGCGGTCGCCGGCGACGGGCGCCGCGGGCGTCGGCGGCGGCGAGCGCGGTCCCGATCCCCAGGAGCGTCCAGGTGATCGGGTCCTCGAGGAAGTCGGCGTAGAGGAGGGTGTGGAGGACGAGCGCGACGAATCCGGCCGCGACGGCCATCCGGGCCGGCGAGTCCCGCACCCCCGACCGGAAGAGGCGCCCGGCGCCGGCGCCCAGGATCAGGAGGTAGAGGAGCAGGCCGGCCACCCCCTGCTCGGCGGCGATGGTGATCGGGATCGTGTGCGACGCCGAGACCGCGCTCTCGGTCGAGGCGCGCTGGCGGCGGCGGTACTCGAGGGCGAACGACCCGGGCCCGAACCCGGTCAGCGGGCGGTCGGCGAACAGGTCGATCCCCCCGCGGACGAGGTTGTAGCGCCCGGTCGTCGCCTGGTCGGCCTTCTTCGAGCTGCTCAGGTCGACCCGGATCGCGCTCCCGTCGACGAGCACGAAGACGGCCCCGGCCACCACCAGCGCGGCCCCGACGGCGAGCGTCCGCCGGACGCTGAACCGAAGCGCCGCGAGGACGGCGAGTCCGAGCAGGAGGGCGGCGATGCTCGACTGGGAGATGCTCGTCATCAGCCCGCCCCAGAGCACGAGCAGCGCCGCCGCCGCGGCCGCCACCTCCCGGCGGCCGGTGCTCCAGAGCATCCCGGCGGTGATCGCCAGCATCACCACGGCGAGGAAACGGCCGTAGACGTTCGGGTCGAAGAAGACCGAGTTGACCCGGAAGTACGACTCGACCATGTTCGCGCTGATCAGCTTCGGGTTGAGGAAGAGCTCCCGGCGCGAGTACTCGACCAGGCCGACGGCCACGAAGACGACCGACAGGGCGACGAGCAGCCCGAGGCAGGCGAGGAGGAGGCGCCGGGTCCACCCCACCCGCCGCAGGACGATGAACAGGAGGGTGAACGGGAAGTAGAAGAAGACGGCCTGCTTGAGCGCGTTGGTGAAGTCGTGCGAGTACCCGGCCTGGATCGCGTAGAGGACGACCAGGCCCATCAGCCCCCACTCGAGCCACCCGGCCGGCGGCTCATCCGGGCCGGCGGACCGCCCGGCCGGGGGCGCCTCGGGGGCGGGGGGTCCGGTCGGGGCGGGCGGCGAGCCCGACGCGTCGGGCTCGCCCGACGGGTCGCCCGGGCCCCCCGAGGCCCCCGGCCCGCCCCCGTCGCGCAGGACGGCCACGACGTGGGCGACCACGGCGGCCGCCACCACCACGTAGAGGGGCACGAGCAGGTTCGAGGTCTCGCCGCCGGAGGAGATCGGCACGCGGAAGGGAAGGGCGGCCACGACCAGCAGCGGGAGGGCCTCGCGGCGGCGTCCGACGAGCACGGCCAGAGCCCCGACCAGGGCCATCCCGGCGAGCAGCACGACGGCGCCGCGCAGCGGATGCTCGTGGAGGGGGCGCACCTGCGGCGAGTCCCAGATCGCCGCGGCGAGGAGGGCCGGGGTGGCCAGGAGGGCGATGAGCATGGCGAGCGCCCGCGGGCGCTCGAGCTCCGGGCGCCCGGCCCCGAGCAGGGCGAAGGCGGCGAGCAGGGCGACGAGGACCATCGCGGCCTGCTCGGCGACGGCCCCGGCCCCGCTGGTGGCGATCAGCTGGAGAGCAGCGCCCATATCCGCCTCAGGAGGGCGGCCGCGCCCGGGTCGGAACCGAGCCGCGGCCCGAGCTCGGGCAGCCCGGTGCGCACGACGAGCCCGCGCCCGATCCGGACGGCGACGATCACCGGCCGGCCGTCGGTGGTCACCGCGCTGGCCACGAGCTCCGCCCCCGGGCCGACCGACTCGGTCGCCTCGAAGGACGGGTAGCCGGTGAACTGGCCGGTCCCGCCGGTGAACAGCCCGACCCGGTCGAGGTAGTCGGTGATCGGGCCCGACGCCGGCGCCACGGCGGCCAACCGCGCCCCGAAGGCGTCGGTGCTCGCCGGCCCCGACGGATCGCGGAGCACGTCGCCGGCGAGCTTCACCGTCCGGCGCAGCGAGTCGACGCCCAGCGAGGCGAGGTGGCCCCCGCCGTGGACGTAGGCCCGCAGCCGCCCCAGCTCCGAGCCGGGAAGCCAGCGCTCGTCTCCCACCAGGAGGATCCCGGAGTGGCCCGCGAGGGCCGGACCCTGGCCGCGCGCGAGGGCGAGGTCGGTGGTCAGGTCGTAGCGCAGATGCTCGCGGTCGGCGAAGGCGAGGATCGGGGCGATTCGATCGGCGAACCCAGCCGGGAGCCCGTTCCCGGCGAAGATGCGGTCGGTGCGGACGGCGTCCCCGTAGCCGAGGAGGTTGGCCTGCCCGTCGCCGTCGTCGTCGAGCGGATCCTCGCCGAGCCAGGTGATCGCCGGGAGGACCACGAGCACCCGCTGGGGCCCGGGTCCGGCGACGGCGAAGGGGACGGCGGTGCGGCGGGTGCGGGTGCGGACGGCGAGGACGTAGGCGCCGGAGATCCCCCCGGGCGGGCGCATCCGCAGGAGGGGCTGAGCGCCGGTCGCCTGCTTGCGGGGGCGCCCGGCGCCGACCCGGGTGACGCTCCAGGCGTAGCCGACCCGGCGGGCGTCGACCCCGAAGACGAGCGGCGCGCCCTGGCCGGCCGCGACGGTCGGCGGCTCGACCCCGAGGTAGCGGACGGTGATCCCCGGACGACCGGGGATCACCGCGCCGGTCGCCGACCGTCGGGGCAGGGTGGCCGGGGCCACCTCCGGGCGAGCGGGGTCGGCGGCGCCCGCCGGGGTCGCGCCGAGGTTGCCGGCCGGGTCGATCGTCCGGATGGCCACCAGGTAGACCCCCGGGCCGACGCTCCGCCCCCGGACCCTCCCGTCCCACGTCGTGCTCGTGGCGCCCGGGGCGACGGGCAGGACGGTGACCAGGCGGGGCCGGGCCACGTCGGTCCGGTAGACGGCGAGCCCCGGCTTCATCCCCCCGTCGGTGACGAAGTCGATCCTCAGCGGGCCGCCCTGGGGGAGCGGGAGGATCGCCGGGCCGGAGGCGGCGACCGGCGCCCCCGCCGCGCCGATGCGGGTGACCAGCGGCCGCGGGGCCACCGTGTCGAGCGTGATCGCCTGGGGGAGGAGCACCGAGCGACCCTGGTCACGTAGGCGCACGCGAATCTGGTAGCGCCCGTCCGGGGCCAGGGGTCCGGCATCGGTGCGTCCGTTCCAGCGGAGCGCCCACTGGGTGTACGCGGCGAGGTGGTGGTCGCGCGCGAGGGTGGCGACGTCGTCGCCCCCGGTGGAGGCGATCGTCACCGTCACCTCGTCGGCCCGCTTGATCCGAAAGGAGAACTTGACCGTGGCATGGCCGTTCTGGCTGGCCGGGGAGAAGAGGAGATAGCCCTTGAGATCCTGGACCACGGTCGGGGAGTGCTTGAGGCGCTGGGTGACGAAGAACGCGGCGACCGTGGCGAGGACGAGGAGGGCGAACACCGCCCGCGCGAGGCGCTGCATGCCCGGGTCGGTCATCCGCGGGCTAGCGGTCCGGACGGGCCACTTAGGCGGCCGGGCCGAGGTCGAACGTATCCGAGCGCAGGCCGAGGCGGAGGGTCTCGAGCGAGAGCACGTCGTTCGGGGCGATGTTGCCGAGGTTGCAGTTCGAGCCGAAGCGATGCAGGAAGAACGCCTGCTGCTGCTTGCGCGGGGCCTCGAAGATCATCCGGTCCGGGTCGATCGCGTGGGCGATCTCGTCGATCAGCCCCATCCGCACCTCGCCGTCCGGTCGGTAGATCCCGGCCGTGCCGGTCTCGCGCGCCTCGGCGATCACCTTCCACGCCCCGGCGAGGAGCTCGGCCTCGATCTCCTCGACCCACCGGTAGGGCGCCATGATCATCTCGGCGTCCTTCGATCCGACCTCCGAGAGGACGGTGAAGTCCTTGGCCAGGCGCGTGATCAGCGCCCGCTTGTCGGCCGGGCTGATCGGGAACGTCCCGTCGGAGACCTCGATGTGGTCGAGGCCGAGCTCGCGCAGCCAGGCGATCAGGCCGTCGACCCGCCGCTGGCGCAGGGCGACCTCGGTCAGCGTCCCGCCGAGGACGACGGTCAGGCCGTGGGCCCGGTAGCGGGCGAGCTTGGGGGCGAGGTTGCCGCAGGCGACCGCCGTGCCCCAACCGAGCTTGACCAGGTCGACGCTGCCCCCGGCGACCTCCACCAGCCCGTCGACCTCGGCGACCGACAGCCCGCGGTCGAGCACGTGCGTGATGCCGCGCTCGCGCGGCTTCGCCGAGCGCTCGGGCAGGTCGAGGAAGCTCACTGCTTGAGGTCGCTGCCAACCGTCACGACGACCGCGGCGTTCGGGTTGGCCGCCGCCGTGGCGGCGTCGAGCGGCGTCACCGCCGTCGGATCGGCGCCGATCTTGGTGGCCACCGCCTGGGCGGCGGCCTGCTGGCCGGACGCGTAGGCGACGGTCGTCGTCGCGTTCTGCGTGGTCGGGGCGTTCCCGACCGTGACGTTCGCCTTGCGGTAGCCGCCGTTGGTCAGCTTGAGCGAGACCTTGTAGGCCAGCCGGGCGACGCCGCTCCCGTTGAGCACGGTCACCGTCACCCGGGACGTCGACCCCCCGGCCGCGGCGGCCGGCTGGCCGGCCGGAGGCGTGATCGTCGAGGCGGCCTTCGGGTGGGCGGAGCCGCCGCCGAACAGCTTGGTCGCGGCGAAGACGACGACCACGACGAGGACGAGTCCGGCCACGGCGAGGACGAGCCGCTGGCGCCGGACCCGGGCGGCGCCCGGGCGGCTCGGCGTCGAGGCGCCCGCCGCGCGGGCGGTCCCGGCCGGGGGCCGGCGCTCAGGCGGAGCGCCCGGGGCCCGGCGGTCGGGAGCCGGCGGCCGGGCGAGGGGCTGCGCCGGCCGGCGGCCGGCGTCGGCCACCCCGGCGGGCGCCACGGACCCCGCGCCGGCCGCGGCGCCGGCCGCGGCGCCCGCGAGGGTCGCCCCCGCCCCAGGGGGACGCGGCGGCGGCACCGGGGCGCGCGGGACCCCGGGCGGCGGAGCCGGGGGACGCGGCGGCGCGGCGGGCGGCGGGGCGCCGGCGCCCGGGGCGCCGGGCGGGCGGGGGGCCGGGAAGGGGAGCGCCGCCGTCGGCGGGCCGCCCGGAGGCGCCGGGGCACTGGTCGCCGGCGGCGCGGCCGGGGACGGCGGCGGCGGGGCGGCGGGGGCGCCCCCGCCCGCGGCCTGACCGGCGGCGGTGGCCGGGCCGCCCGCCGGCATCGGCATCGGCATCGGCACGGGGATCGGCGGGGGGCCGACCCCGGCCCCCGCGCCCGGCGGCGGCGCCGGGACCGGCGGGGCCCCCGGGGCGCCCGGCCGGGGCGGACCCGGGCGGGCGGCGGTGGCGGGAGCGCCGGGGACCCCCATCGCGCGCGGCGAAACCGGGGGGGCGGCGGAGCGGTCGGGCGCCCGGCCGGCCCACTCGCTGAGGCGGCGGAGCTCGCGGGCCTGGGCGAAGTAGAGCAGGGCGAGGACGGCCAGGCCGATGACGGCGGCGAACCCGGCGTAGGCGCCGAGCGTCTTGATCTCGGTCGAGAGCGAGAACGCGAAGGGGGTCATCGGCTGGCCAGTCTACGTTCCTGCCCGGGCCGGTCGGCCGCCGGATCGGGGGCCGGGCGCATGGCCGAGAGCTCGGATACGCGGGCGGCGAGGCCGGCGGCGTCGCCCTCGAGGACGAGCAGCCCGATCTCGTCGAACATCAGCTCGACGGTCTTCGCGTCGAGGGGGTCGCGCCGGGCGAGGACGATCTTCTCGGCCGGGGTGGGCTCGGCGCGCTCGTAGGGGTTGAACAGCTCCTCGTGGAGCTTCTCCCCCGGCCGGCGGCCGACCAGCTCGATCGCGATGTCCCGGTCGGGGTCGAGCCCGGAGAGCTCGATCATGTCCCGGGCGAGCTGGAGGATGGAGACCGGCTCGCCCATCTCGAGGACGAAGACCTCGCCGCCGCGGCCGAGGGACCCGGAGCGGATGACGAGCTGGACGGCCTCGGGGATGGTCATGAAGTAGCGGGTCATCCGCTCGTCGGTCACGGTGACCGGACCGCCCTTGGCGATCTGGCGGCGGAAGATGGGGACGACGCTCCCCGAGGAGCCGAGCACGTTGCCGAAGCGGACGGCCATGAAGCGAGTCCGGACGAACCGCCGCTGGGCCGCCTCGATGGCGAACTCGGCCAGCGCCTTCGAGGCGCCCATCACCGTGGCCGGGGTGACCGCCTTGTCGGTCGAGACGAGGACGAAGGCGCCGACCTCGGACTGGCCGGCGATCGTCGCCATCACCCGGGTGGCGATCGCGTTGTTGCGGATCGCCTCGACCGGGTTGGTCTCCATCAACCCGACGTGCTTGTAGGCGGCGGCGTGGAAGACGGTGGTCGGCCGGTACTCGGCGAACACCTCCCGCATCCGCTCCTCCTCCTTGCAGTCGGCGAGGACGCCGGCGAGGACCGACGGGTGGACGTGGCGCTCGTCCTCGAGCTCGCGGAGGATGCCGAACAGGTTGTCCTCGGCGTGGTCGAGGGCGACGAGGCGGCGGGGGCCGACCCGGGCGATCTGGCGGCAGAGCTCGGAGCCGATCGACCCGCCGGCGCCGGTCACCAGGACGGTCTGGCCCTCGAGGTAGGCGCCGACCCGGTCGATCTCCATGCGGACCGGCTCGCGGCCGAGGACGTCCTCGACCTGGACCTCGCGGACCTGGCGCACCGGGTTCGAGCCGCCCTGGAGCAGCTCGAAGACGGTGGGGAGGGTGCGGACGGGGATGCCGCGCTCGCGGCAGGCGCGGACCACCGTCTTGCGGAGGGTGCCGGGGGCCGACGGGATGGCGATGATCACCTCGCCGGGCTCGGCCTCGTCGAGGATGCGCGGGAGCTCGGCGGTCGTCCCCCGGACGCGGACCCCGTCGATCCGCAGGCGCCGCTTGGCCGGGTCGTCGTCGACGAAGCCGACCGGCCGCAGGCCGAGCTCGCGGTTGCGGAGGATCTCCCGGACGACGAGGCGGCCGCCGTCGCCGGCGCCGACGATGAGCACCTCGCGGGCGCCCTTGCGGGCCCGGAAGCCCCGGATCGGCCGGTCGTGGACGCTCCGGGCGAGGAGGCGGGCGCCGCCGAGGAAGGCCAGGGCGAGGAGCAGGTAGACGACGGTCACGCCGTTGGGGAGGCCGACCGTCGCCCCGCGGGGGTTCTGGACCGGGCGGACGATGGTGACGGCGCCGATCAAGATGATCGTGGCGACGACGATCGCCCGGACGAGCGACTGGTAGTCGCGCTGGCTGGCGTAGCGCCAGCGGCGCTGGTAGACGCGGGAGAGGGCGAGGACGGCGACCGTCCCGGCCACCACCCAGGGCCAGGTCCGCCCGTAGAGGTGGGCGTAGCGGAGGGGCAGGCCGCCGTCGAAGCGGAGCTGGAAGGCCAGGTAGTACGCGAGTGCGACCAGCGCCCCGTCCACCGCGAGCTGGGGGAGCGAGTGGCGGTGCAGCGGGAGGGCCGCCGAACGAAGGCGTCGGCGCATCCGCGCCATTGTAGGGGCGGCGGCGGCGGGCGGCCTAGCGGACCGCCGCGCAGAGCATCTCGACGAGCACCGCCGGGTCGCGCCGCACCCGCCCCCCGCCACCGGCCGCCCCGGCCGCCGGCCGCTTGACCAGCTCGATCTGGTCGACCCGCTCGAGCCGGCGCAGGCGCCCGTCGGCGATCAGCGCGGCGTCGACGGCGCCGAGCCGGCCCTCGAAGGTCGTCCAGACCGGGGCGCCGAGGGCGACCGCCTCGCGGTTCATCGTGCCGCCGGCGCTGATCACGAGGTCGGCGTAGGCGATCAACGACTGGGCGTCGATCGCCCGCTCGGGGACGATCAGGCCGCCGGCGGCGATCAGCTCGCCCCGCTGGGCGGCGATCCGCGGCAAAACGACCGCCTGCCGCCCGCGCAGGCGGTCGAGCACCCCGGCGAAGAGGTCGTTCTCGAAGCGGTGGTAGAGGGAGACGACCGGCGGGGTGCGCACGACGACGATCGGCTCGCCGACGTCGAGGCCGAGCTCGTCGAGGACGGCCGGGTCGGGGGCGAAGTCGGCGAGGTAGTACTCCTCCTTGAGCCCCGGGTAGCGCTGGAGCTTCCCGCGGGCGCCGTAGCGGTCGAGCCGGTCGGGGGGAATCGCGTCGGGCACGACGACGGCGCGCGCCAGCCGGCAGTTGACGTTGTGCTGGACGGTGGCCCACTCGTAGTCGAACATCGTCGAGCAGGGGATTCGCAGGAGGGCGGCGGCGACGGTGACGTCGTTCGACCCGTGCCCGAGGGCGAGGTCGAAGCGGCGGTCGGCGGCCCAGCGGACGAGGGCGAGCGAGCGGCCGGCCAGGCCGCGGGCCTTCGCGGCGAGGCCGCCGCCGCGGTGGTGGCCGATCGGCGTGTGGTCGAGACGCAAGCGCCGGCAGAGGTCGAGGGTCTGGGCGAAGTCGCGGGCGGTGATCTCGACGTCGTGGCCGCCGGCGCGGAGGCGCTCGACGATCGGACGGAGGACGAGGACGTGCGGGCTGTTGGTCAGATCCACCCAAACCCGCATTCGCCGTCGAACGGTACCCTTCGACGCCGATGCTGGCCTCGATCACCGACTCGCTCGTCACCTTCGCGACCGATTTCGTCAAGAGCGGCGGGCTGCCGGCGATCTTCGTGCTGATGACGCTCGAGAGCGCGTGCATCCCGATCCCGTCCGAGGCGACGATGCTCTTCGCCGGCTTCGCGGTCGCCGACGCGGCGGCGACCGGCGGCCACCATCTGACCCTGATCGGGATCGTCGCCGCCGGGGTGCTCGGCAACCTGATCGGGTCGTGGATCGCCTACGCGGTCGGCTACTTCGGCCGGATCGAGCTGCTCGAGAAGCACGGCCGGGCGATCCACGTCAAACCGGCCCAGCTGCGCCGGGCCGACGCCTGGTTCGAGCGCTACGGCGACGCGTCGATCCTCTTCAGCCGGATGCTCCCGGTGATCCGGACGTTCATCTCCCTGCCCGCCGGGGTCGCGCGGATGCCGTTCTGGCGCTTCACGACGCTGACCGTGGTCGGCTGCATCCCCTGGGTCCTCGCCCTCGCGCTGATCGGCAAGGCGGTCCGCAGCCAGTGGATCGACTGGAAGAACAACCTCGCCTACGTCGACTACCTGATCGTCGCGGCCGCGCTCCTCGCGCTGGCCTACGCGGTCGTCCAATGGCGGCGGCGGCGGGCGGCGGCCGTCGATGGAGTCGCCTGAGAGCGGCGGCCTGCCCCTACGCCAAGCGGTGCTCCTCGGCCTCGCCCACGGGCCGGCGGAGCTCCTGCCGGTCTCCTCCTCGGGCCACGTCACGCTGATCCCCTGGCTGGCCGGCTGGTCCTACGGGGAGCTCGACCCGGGGCGGCGCAAGAGCTTCGAGGTGGCCCTCCACGCGGGCACGGCGGCCGCCCTGCTGATCCTGACCGACCGCCGGGAGGTGGCGCGCGAGCTCGACGGACGCCGGGTGGCCGTCATCGCCCTCGCGTGCCTCCCGCCGGCGGTGGCCGGCCTCACCCTGGAGCGCCAGATCGAGCGGCGCCTGGGCACGCCGGCGACGATCGCCGCCGGGCTCCTCGCCGGGTCGGCGGCGATGGCGGCGGGCGACCTCCGCGGCGGGCGGGAGCGCCGGCGCGAGGACGCCGGGGCGCTCGACGGGCTCGTCCTCGGCCTGGCCCAGGCGTGCGCCCTGATGCCGGGAGTCTCCCGCAACGGGGCGACGCTGGCCGCCGCCCGGGCGCGAGGGTTCAGCCGGACCGACGCGAACATCCTCTCGCGCGACTGCGGGCTCCCGATCATCCTCGGTGCGGTTGCCCTGCGGCTGCGCCCCATCCTCGGCTCCGCACGGCGGGCGGGCGGCGCCGATGTGGATCAGGGGGGCGACGCCATCGGAGCGGGCGCTCCGCCGGGGTCCCGCCGCGCCGGCCGGGAGCACCCGAGCGACGAGGCGGCCGGACGGATCGCGGCGGGGGCGCTGGCGGCGTTCGTCTCGACGCTGGGGTCGAGCTGGCTGATCGGCCGGGTCGAGCGCGACCGGTCGCTGCTCCCCTACGCCGCCTACCGGACGGCGCTCGCCGGGGTGGTGGTCCGGCGTCTGCGAAAGAATCAGGCGGATGGACGACGCCTACGCCGCGGCCGGGGTTGACACGAGCGAGGCCGAGCGGGGCGTCGGGGCGCTGGTCGGCGTCCTGCGGACGATCGACCCGGGCCGCCCGTCGCGGGTCGTGGTCGGGGCCGGGCACTACGCGACCGTGCTCGAGGTGGCGCCCGGGCTCGGCGTGGCCCTGAGCACCGACGGGGTGGGATCGAAGCTCGTGGTCGCCGAGCAGGCCGGGCGGCTCGACACGGTGGGGATCGACTGCGTGGCGATGAACGTCAACGACATCATCTGCGTCGGGGCCGAGCCGATCGCCATGCTCGACTACCTGGCGGTCGAGCGGATCGACCCGGCCGCGCTGGAGCAGATCGCCGTCGGCCTCAAGCGGGGGGCCGAGCTGGCCGGGGTCGAGATCCCGGGGGGCGAGCTGGCGGTCCTCCCGGAGCTGATCCGGGGCCATCCGTCCCCCCACGGGTTCGACCTGTGCGGGGCGTGCTTCGGGACGGTGGCCCTCGACGCGCTGGTCACCGGGGAGCGGTGCGCCCCGGGCGACGTCGTCATCGGGCTGCCGTCGAGCGGCCTGCACTCGAATGGCTACACCCTGGCCCGCCGGGTCCTCGGGGAGCTCGACCCGGACGCCCGTCCGGAGATGCTCGCGGGACGGAGCGTGACCGACGCCCTGCTCGAGCCGACGGTGATCTACGTCCGGGCGGTGCTGGCCCTCCTGGGCAGCGGGGTGCCCGTGCACGGCCTCGCCCACATCACGGGCGACGGCGTCCTCAACCTGCTGCGCCTGGGCGAGGGGCTGGGGTTCGAGCTCGACGCCCCCCTCGCGGTCCCGCCGATCTGCCGGCTGGTCTGCGGGCTGGCCGGGCTCGGGGCGGCCGAGGCCTACCGGGTCTTCAACATGGGGTGCGGCTTCGCCGCCGTCGTCCCGGCCGCCGCGGGCGCGGCGGCCGCCGCGCTCCTCGCCGCCCACCACCCGGGTGCCCGGGCGATCGGCCGGGTCACGGCCGAGGCCGGGGCGGTCGCGCTGCCGGGCCGGGGGGCGACGGTCCGGCGCTAGAGGACGAACTCCTCCACGTGGCGGCGGATCCGGAAGAGGGTGACGGCCGATCCGAGCTCGCGCAGGGCGCCGGCGGAGAACATCGCGCGGGGCAGGCCGGTGTGCTCCCAGGCGACCCGGCGGCGGTGGCGGTGCTCGGGGGCCGCGGCGTCCCAGTAGTAGGCCCCGGCGACGCGGCCGAGGTTGACCGTCGCGTCGAGCTTGCACGGGTGGACGACCACGTCTCCGGGGGCCATCTCGTGGACGAAGCGCAGGAGCATGCCGGCCCAGACGGGAATGGCGCCCGCCCTCGCCTCGGGATAGGCGGCACGGAGGACCGCCTTGAGCCCGTCCCGGTCGCCGGGGAGGTCGCGGAGGTCGGAGAGCCGGCTCCAGCCGAGGGCCACGAGGCCGCCGTCGAGGAAGTCGACCTGCGGCCGATCGTTGTGGATGCCCCACATCGCCACCCGGCCCAGGGTATTCGGCGGGCCGCGGGAGATGAAGGATCTGTGTAGTTGCTAGCCGATCGGGTCCCCGGGGCGCACAATATGGATACCCCCCTCGCATGAGCCGACGCGAACGAGCAGCAGGATGAGCATGAGGTCGCCGACAGGCACGCTTCTCAGCGGTCGCTACCGGCTCGATGAGCAGATCGCGGTCGGCGGGATGTCGCGGGTCTACCGGGCCTTCGACACGCTGCTCGAGCGAGAGGTGGCGATCAAGGTGCTCAACCGGGAGGTCGCCTCCGACTCCGACCCGCTCGAGCGCTTCCGGCGGGAGGCGCGGGCGGTGGCCCGGCTCAGCCACCCGCACATCGTTACGGTGATCGACGCCGGCGAGGACGACGGGACCCCGTACATCGTCTTCGAGTACGTCGAGGGCGAGACGCTGAAGCAGCGCATCCGCCGGATCGGGCGGCTCGAGATCCCCGAGGCGGTCGCCTACGCGATCGAGATCGCCCGGGCCCTCGAGGCGGCCCACGCCGCCGCGATCGTCCACCGCGACGTCAAGCCCCAGAACGTCCTGATCGACCGGGACGGGCGGGCCCTGATCACCGACTTCGGGATCGCCCGGACCCTCACCGAGGAGGGCCTCACCGCCGACGGGCGCGTGCTCGGGACCACCGACTACGTCTCGCCCGAGCAGGCCCTCGGCCAGGGGGTCAGCGGCCAGTCGGACCTCTACGCCCTCGGCGTGGTGCTCTTCGAGATGCTGACCGGCGACGTCCCCTTCAAGGCGGAGAACCAGGTGGCGGTGGCCATGAAGCACGTCCGGGACGAGCTCCCCGACGTCCAGCAGCGCCGGCCGGAGGTCTCGGCCGCGCTCGCGGCGGTGCTCGACCACGCGACGGCCAAGAACGTCCGCGACCGCTACCGCGACGCCCCGGCGATGATCCGGGATCTCGAGCACGTGCTCGCCATCGAGACCCTCCGGTCGGGTCACTCGACCGGCGAGGCGACGAGCGTCCTGCGCACCCTGCCCGGTTCGGCTCAGCGCCGGCTCCCGCTCCGCTTTCGCCACCCCCGACAGTTGGGCGCCCTGGCGGCGGCCGTGCTCGTGGTCGGCCTGGTCGCCGGCGTCTACGCGTTGACCCACGTCCACCGGGGGGTCGGGCCCCCGCCGAACGTCCACCCGCCGGCCGGGCTGATCGCCGACCCGCTGGCCCAGAACGCGGCCCACGCCTACAACCCCTACGGGACGCCCGACCCGTCTTCGCCGTGCCCGGCCGGGCAGGCGACCTGCGAGCACGACGCGCAGGCCCAGTTCGCCGTCGACGGCGATGCCCAGACCTACTGGTCGACTTACACCTACAACGGCGGGACGCTCGCCAGCAAGCCGGGCACCGGTCTCTTCGTCGACGCCCAGCCGGGCGTCGCCGCGGCCGACGTCGTCATCCAGACGCCGACGCCCGGCTTCGTCGCCCAGGTCTGGGCCGCCGACGCGATCCGGGACTTCGGGGCCCAGGACCTGACCAAGACGCTGACCGACCGCGGGTGGTCGCGGGTCGACCTGGGCGACCAGACGGTCACCGACGGCAAGCACATCCGCCTGGACACGGCCGGGCATCCGTTCCGCTACTACCTGGTCTGGATCACCAGGCTCCCACCGGGCAGCTCGAGCGTCGATCTCGGCGAGCTGACGCTCGAGAAGGAGGCGTAGGGGCGCCACGCGGGCGGTGGGTTGCCGAGGGGTCCGGCGGCGCTCGGAACGCGCGCCGGCCGGCCGTCTCGGGGCGGCGGCTATTCGGGCTTGATCTCTGGTTTGGTCTCGCTCAGTCGGCGGTGGTGGGACTCCCGATAGCAAGCCGCCCGGAAGGGGAGGAGGGGGTCCTCGGACAGCTCGACGCCGGGGGGCACGTTGGTCGGATCGAACACCGACGCCTCGACCAGGTCCTGGCTTTCGTGAACCCGGTCGAGCAGGAGCCGCCCCATGGTGACTTGTGAGCGTTCCGGCGGCCAGTGCTCGGTTACGTCGTCGACGGGGTCGCCGGGCTCGGCCATCTGGAAGACGAGGTCCCAGCCCACCGGCTCGCGAGCGACCCGGAGCTTGAGCTCGCTGACCAGGTACTGCGGAGGGAGGGTGCGGTCCTCGTCGGACGAGATTCCCGCGGGAGCGGCGAGCGGCATCCACCGGTACCGGAACGCCCGACGCGTTCCCCGTGTGTCGACCGCGTAGTAGGCATGCAGTCCATGGAAGGCGTTGGTGGCGAAGCTGGGCGCGGTCTTGACCGTGAGGATCGCCTTCAGGCCGGCCAAGCACTGGGGGTGCAGGGCGAGAAACGGGACGAGGCGCAGCGGGTTGGGCAGCCGCCCGGGGAGCTCGGGCCGTTGCGCGGACAGGATGCCGGCGAACTCGTCGGGAGTGCGCGCCGGGAAATCGGCGATGTTGATCGCGGCCCATTCGGCGGTGTCTCCCCCGGCCAACTCGAAGCGGATCGCCAATCCGAGGACCCGCCCGCGGTGGGCCGACAAGCGATCCGCGGCGTAGGGAATCGGATTCGAGTTGGACAGCCGGACGACCACCGGCACGCGGTGTCCCTGGAGATGCTCCGCGATCGTCAGCTCCGGGGCCTCGGGCGCAGCGGTGAACTGACCGCGGAAGGCCACGCCTCGGGAGTGCTGGCGGCGGAAGCCCGGGACGTACCCGTCGAACCTCTCCATGCTGTCGAGGGTGCGCGGCACCTGTCCCGGTTCGTGCTGGTGGTGCACCTCGCCGGGCAACACTCTCTCTCCTCTCGGGGTCGCTGAGGGGTAGTGCTGGCGCAGTCTCGCACACGCCGCGGCCAGCTGTCTAGGTGTGTGTCGCGGAGCGCACCCCGAACCGCGTCCATCGACCCGCGCGACTTCACGAGCCGGCGGCGGGCACCGTCTCGCTTCGGCGCGGTCTGTGACGCATGTCACACAACCAGCCCCCCACGATGGCTATATTGGTGGCGTGTCCCGGCGACCTGGGCTGACACATGGTGGTCCGCCCGACGGCGCTGCCGGGCATTACCGGTGCGCCCGCGAAGGGCGACCGATCGAGAGGACGAGCGATGGCTGACTGGCGGATCGTGCAAACCGGCTCGGAGGGCGAGGATGTCAAGAGCGCCCAGTATCTGTTGAACGGTCACGGCTCCCATCTCACGATCGACGGGGATTTCGGGGCGGCGACGAAGGCCGCGGTCGAGGCGTTCCAGGGCGCTCACGGGCTGGGCGTCGACGGGATCCTCGGGAACCAGACCTGGCCCGCGTTGATCGTCGAGGTCCAGTCGGGCTCCGCCGGGGACGCGGTCAAGGCGGTCCAGAGTCAGATCGATGCCCGCAACCAGCTCCTGCTGGCGATCGACGGCGTCTTCGGTCCGGCGACCACCGCCGCGGTCCAGGGGTTCCAGGGCCCGATCGGCTTGACCGTCGACGGGATCGTCGGTCCGGACACGTGGAACCGGCTGATC
The DNA here is from genome assembly GCA_963733245.1 of uncultured Solirubrobacterales bacterium. Classification (GTDB taxonomy): domain Bacteria; phylum Actinomycetota; class Thermoleophilia; order Solirubrobacterales; family Solirubrobacteraceae; genus Palsa-513. Next base: position 388,572 of record CAVTCI010000001.1, on the reverse strand, counting down.
GACGGCTTTCTGGGCGCGACGAGCGGGAACGACGCGAATCAGCTCGTGTTCCAGGCCTGGTCGCACCAGGACCAGCCGGCGGCCTTGAAGAACGCGACCGCGCAGGCCGTCGCTCAACTCTTCGCGCAGACCTGGCAGCCCAACGTGTGGACGTTCACGGGATCCAGCGGGGCCGCCGGCAGCATCTTCTCGACCTGGGAGAAGACCGGCGGGGAGTTGGTGCTGCGCGCCAACAACAGCACCGGCGCGCCGTTCTTCTTCACGACCAGCGCGACCTTCTAGCGGTCCGGACTCCCATCCCCGGTCAGAAGCGATACGCCCGGGATCGCCGGTGGCGCTCGACGCCCAGCCGGCAGAGCTCGTCGACGAGCGCCGGGTAGGGGATCCCGGTCGCCTCCCAGAGCTTCGCGTAGACGCTCGTCGCCGTGAACCCGGGCATCGTGTTCAGCTCGTTGAGGAGCACGGTCTCCCCCGCGACGAAGAAGTCGGCCCGGGCCAGCCCGCTCGCCCCGACCCGGTCGAACGCCGCGATCGCCAGCTCCCGGACCCGCTCGGTCGCCGCCGCCGAGATCCGGGCCGGGACGACGAGGTCCATCCCCCCGGGCACGTACTTCGCCGTCTCGTCGTACCACTCGCAGGCCAGGACGATCTCCCCGGGGAGCGACGCCCGGGCCGGCTCGCCGCCGAGCACCGAGCACTCGACCTCGAGCCCGGCGGCCATCGCCTCGACGATGGCCAGTGGATCGTGCCCGAAGGCCCGCTCGAGGGCCGGCCCGAGGTCGCCGGCCGCCGCGACCTTGGCGATCCCGACCGACGACCCGAGGTGGGCCGGCTTGACGAACACCGGCAGGCCGAGCTCGCCCAGCCCGGTCAGCACCGCCTCCGGCCCGGCCCGCCAGGCCGGCTCCCGGACCGCCCGGTAGGCGACCTGGGGGACGCCCAGATGCCCCATCAGGTCCTTGAAGAGCACCTTGTCCATGCACACGGCCGAGGCGAGCACCCCCGCTCCCACGTAGGCCGTGTCGAGGCACTCGAGCAGCCCCTGAACAACCCCGTCCTCGCCGTAGGGACCGTGCAGCGCCGGAAAGACCACGTCGCTCCCGAGGAGCCCGCCCCCGGCGCGCAGGTCGAGCTCCGCCCCCGCGTGGGTCCACCGCCCGTCCCGGCCGATCGTCACGCCGACCACCTCGTGTCCGGCGGCCTCGAGGCCCGCGCGGACCGAGGCCGCCGAGGCGAGCGATACCGGGTGCTCCGACGAGCGCCCGCCCCCGAGGACGGCGACCCTCACCCGGTGGTCGGCGCCGGGATGGTCGTCGTCGGGGTGGTCGTCGTCGTCGTCGGGGTGGTCGTCGTCGTCGTCGGCGGGGTGAACTGTCCGACGGCGAGCATCACCGACGTCCCGGCCTTGACCTTGGTCCCGGCCGTCGGCGTCTGCGCAAGCACCTGCCCTTGCTGCGTCTGGTCGGTGACCGCCTGGTCGGTCGTCGTCGACTTGAGGCCGGCCGCGGTCAGCGCCTGGGCGGCCGAGTTCGGGCTCATCCCGACCACCGACGGCACGCCGATCAGGTCGGGGGCCTTGGCCACGGTGAGGACGACCGTGCTCTCGAGCGGGGCCTGCGAGCTCCCGGCCGGGGCCTCGGCCAGCACGCTGCCCGGCGGCTTGTCCGACTGCATTTCGGTGGCGCTGACCCGGAAGCCCGCCGTCTGGAGGAGCGTCGTCGCGTCGGTCAGCGAGCGCCCGACGACGTTCGGCACCGGCGCCAGCTGGGGGCCGCTCGAGATCTCGAGCGACACGTTGCTCCCCCGCGGGAGCGTCGTCCCCGGCTGCGGGCTGACCGAGATCACCCGGCCGGCCGGCACGGTGGTCGACGGCGTCGTGCTCTCCAGCGGGTTGAAGCCGAGCTTGACCAGCTGGCGCTTGGCCGTCGCCTCGCTCCGGCCGACGACCTTCGGCACGACGGCGTTGCCCGGGCCCCCGGACACGGCGATCCGGACGATCGAGCCCTTCTTGGCGCTCGTCCCCGGGTTCGGCACCTGGCTGATCACCACGCCGAGGGGCGAGGTCGTCGTGACCTGGGTCGGGACCGGCGTGAAGCCGGCGTTCTGGAGTGCGGTCAGCGCCGGGCCCTCCATCTGGCCGACGACCCCCGGCACCCGGCGCTTGGCCCCCGGCCCGAGCAGGAGGACGGCCGCCAGCGCCACCGCGGCGATCAAGAGGCCTCCGGCCACCAGCCACACCCAGCGCGGCGGCCCGCCCCGCGGGGCGAACGGGTCGGCGGGCTCGGGCTCCCAGACGTACGGCTCCTCGTAGACCGGCGCCACCGGCGGGGGGACGGCGGCCGCGGCGGCCGCGAACTCGGCCGTCCGGTCGCTCACCGGCCAGCGCAGCCGCTCGCGCTCACCCTCGAGCGCGGCGAGGAACTCCTCGGCGTCGGCGAAGCGGTCGTTCGGGTCCTTCTCGAGCGCCCGGCGGACGATCGCGTCGAGCTCCGGGGAGACGGCCGGATTGAGCGCGCTCGGCTCGGCCGGGAGCTCGCGGATCTGCTTGAGGGCGATCGTCACCGCCGAGTCCCCGTCGAAGGGCAGCCGTCCGGTCAGGAGCTCGTAGAGCATCACCCCGATCGAGTAGAGGTCGCTCCGCGGGCTGACCGCCTGCCCCTGGGCCTGCTCGGGCGACAGGTACTGGACGGTGCCGATGATCGACCCGGTCTCGGTGATCTCCGACGCCCCGGCCCGGGCGATCCCGAAGTCGGTGACCTTGACCCGCCCCTCGACGTCGACCATCACGTTCTGCGGCTTGAGGTCCCGGTGGACGACCCCGCGCTGGTGGGCGAACCGCGCGGCGGCCAGCACCTGGCTGGCGATGTCGATCGCCGGGAGCGGGGCGAGCGGACCGGTCTCGCGGATCATCACCTTCAGCTGGCGCCCGCCGAGGTACTCCATCGCGATGTAGTAGGTCCCGTCCCACTCGCCCCGGTCGAACACGGCGACGATGTTCGGGTGCGAGAGGGAGGCCGCGCTCGACGCCTCCCGCCGGAACCGCTCGACGAACTCCGCGTCGGAGGCGTTGCGCCGGTCGAGCAGCTTGACCGCGACCTGGCGGCCGAGCTGGAGGTCGTCGCAGCAGTAGACGTCGGCCATCCCCCCCGACCCGATCCGCGAGATCACCCGGTAGCGCTCGTCGATCAGCGTGGCCTCGGTGAGCTCGCCCATCAGCCGCCGCCCAGGAGGGTCTGGAGGACCTGCTTGGCGATCGGCGCGGCCACCGTCCCGCCGAAGCCCGCCGAGCGCTCGACCGTCACCGCGATGGCGATTCTCGGGTTCACCAGGGGCGCGAAGGCGATGAACCAGAGCTGGTTGACCTGCGTGCTGTTGCCGACCTCCGCCGTCCCCGTCTTCCCGGCCACCTGGATCCCCTGGAGCGCCGCCGCCGTGCCCGTCCCCTCCTGCACGACGTGGGCCATCATCTGGCCGACCGCGTCGGCCGTCTGGGGCTTCATCACCTGGCTGAACGGCGTCGCCCCGATCCGCTCGACCACCCGTCCGTCGCGGTCGACCACCCGGTCGGTCAGGTGGGGGGTCATCAACGTTCCGTGGTTGGCCACCGCCGCGGCGACCATCGCCATCTGGAGCGGGGTCACGCCCAGCTTGTCCTGGCCGATCCCCATCCGCCCGACGTCGACCAGGCTCGAGCGGGGGTCGAGGAGCTGGTGGCGGCCGCCGGCGTTCTGGTACTCGCCGCTCGGCTGACGCTCGTCGGCCGGCAGGTCGATCGGCGGCCGCTTGCCGAAGCCGAGGCGGCCCATGTACTTGGCCATCGTCGCCTTCCCGACCGAGACGGCGACCTGGGCCCAGACCGTGTTGATCGACTGGGTCAGGGCCGTGGTCAGGTCGACCGGGCCGAAGCTCTGGTTGAGGTCGTTCATCAGCGGCACCCCGGAGATCGTCTTCGGCGAGGTCCCGTCGACCGTCGACTGCGGGGTGTAGCGGCCGCTGTCGATCGCCGCGATCGCCGTCACCACCTTGAATGTCGAGCCCGGGAGGTAGCCGGCCTGGGTGACCCGGTCGAAGACCGACGAGCTCGGGTCGGCCGCGAGCGCCCGCCGCCCGGCGGCCGTCGCCTCCTGGTTGGGGTCGTAGCCGGGTAGGGCGGCGAAGACCTTGACCGCCCCGTTGCGCGGGTCGAGGGCGACCACCGCCCCCTTGTGGCCGCCGAGCGCCTGGAGGGCGACGCGCTGGGCCTTCGGGTCGAGCGTCGTGTAGACCTGGTCGCCCACCCGCTTGCGCCCGGTCAGCTGGTCGATGATCGAGTTGAGCTGGGTCGTGTTGATCTGGCCGGTCAGCGCGTCGTTGCGCGAGGACTCGAGCCCCGCCCGCCCCGGGGTGGTGTAGGCGTAGCCGACCGCCTGGGCGAAGAGCGGTCCGGTCGGGTAGGCGCGCAGGTAGGTCCCGTCGGGCTGGCGGGTCGACCGGGCCAGGAGGGTGCCGTCGGCCGCCCGGATCGACCCCCGGGGGATCCGCTCCTGCTCGAGCAGGCTGCGGGCGTTCTTCGGGTTGTTGCGCAGGGAGGATGCCTCGAAGACCGTCCACCGCGAGGTGTAGACGATCAGCAGCGCGAAGAGCACGGCCACCAGGCCGAACAGCCGCGCGATCGGACCATTCATTGGGCGGTCAGCTGGCCGAGCTCCAGCCTCCGCACGAGGTCGGTCGCGTCGTCATGGGAACGCAGCTTGTGGTTGAGCAGGCGGCGCCGCTCCGCCGCGGTGAGCTCGGCGACCGTGACCCCGGAGACGAAGTTCGGCCGGTACAGCTTCAGGCCGGCCGGGAGGTCGTAGGGGGCGCCCCGGAAGACGGCGATCCGACCGCCGGCGTCGGTCCCGACGAAGTAGACCGACTGGCTGGCCACCCAGCCGGCCACCCCGACCAGCCCGAGGACGACGGCCACCCCGAAGAGGACGCGGAGCAGGCCGAGGGCCGGGCGCCGGCGCCGGGCGCCCGACGGGGCGGGCGCCGGGCGGGGGACCTTGCGGGCGGCGGGGGCCGGCGCCCCGCCGCCCCCGGGCGCCGACCGGCCGCCGCCCGCGGCCAGGCCGAAGGGCTCTTCGCGGGGCGGGGGCGGCGGGGGCGGGGGCGGCGGCGGCGCGACGGTCAGCGCCTCGCGGACCGCGGCCACCGTCGGGGCCGCCGCCCCGACCGTGGTCGGCTGCTCGCCGGTGGCCGGGAACCCGTCGACCTCGCCGAGGCGGAAGAGGACGACCGTGATGTTGTCGCGCCCGCCGGCCGCGTTCGCCCCGGCGATCAGCGCCCGCCCGGCTTCCTCGAGCGTCTTCGCCGTGCAGAGGATCTCGCGGATGCGCGCCTCCGGGAGCATCGAGGTCAGCCCGTCGCTGCACAGGAGGTAGACGTCGCCGGCCTGGCCGCGGTGGGTCAGGGTGTCGACCTCGACGTCGGGCTCGGGTCCGAGCGCCCGGGTGATGATCGACCGCTGGGGGTGCTCGTCGGCCTCCCGCTCGGTCAGCTTGCCCTGGCGGACGAGCTCGGCGACGAGCGAGTGGTCCTGGGTCAGGAGGGCGAGCTGGTCCCCGCGCAGACGGTAGGCCCGGCTGTCGCCGACGTGGGCGACGGCGATCTCGCCGGCTCCGACATGGACGGCGGTCAGCGTGGTGCCCATCCCCGCCCGCTGGGTGTCGGCCCGGGAGAGCGCGTAGATCCGCTCGTTGGCCTCGCGGACCCGGCGGGCCAGGCGCTGCTCGGCGCTCGCGACGTCGTCGTCGAGGTCGGCGGCGAACAGCTCGACCGCCGTCCGCGAGGCCACCTCGCCGGCCTGGGCCCCGCCCATCCCGTCGGCGACGAGGAAGATCGGCGTGCGGGCGAGGTAGGAGTCCTCGTTGGCCCGGCGCTCGCGCCCGGTGTCCGTCCCGGCGTGGTGTTCGACGACGCGCAGCATCACCCCTCCTCGTAGCTGAACTCGCTGTCGCCGATCCGCACCCGGTCACCGTGGTGCAGCGGCGCGGGACCGTGGAGCAGCTCCTCGTTGAGGTAGGTGCCGTTGGTCGAGCCAAGGTCCTCGAGCACGACCGCGCCGGCCTGGCGCGAGACGCGGGCGTGGCGGGACGAGGCGAACGGATCGCCCAACCGGATCTCGGCCGCGTCGCCGCGGCCGAGTATGGCGCCGTCGTCGATGTCGTAGATCATGCCGGGCGCGTGGCCGGGCGCCCGCTCGACGACCAGGCGGGGGGCGACCGTCTCGCGGGCGACGGCGATCCCGGTCGAGGCCGAGTGGAGCCCGGTGCCCTCGGCGTAGACCGGCGACGCCGGGGCCCGGGCCGAGCGGAGGTCGCGCAGGGCGCTCCGCGAGACCCAGAGGAGGAATAGGTAGAGGACGGCGATGAAGCCGAACTTCAGGGCGACGGAGATCGGCTCGAGCGCGGTCATCGCGGTCAGTCGACCTCGATCGTCAGGCGGGCGGCGCCGAGCTCGATCGTGTCGCCGACGTGGATCGCCTCGCTCCCGCGGACCCGCTCGCCGTTGACCCGGACCCCGTTGGTCGAGCCGAGGTCGTCGATCGCCCAGCCGTCCTCGGTCGGCCGGATCTCGGCGTGGCGGCGGGAGACGTCGGTGCTCGTCATCACGATGTCGCACTCCCGGCTGCGGCCGATCACCGCACCCTCCGGACCGACCGGCATGCGCTTGCCCTCGACGACGACGAGCACCCGGCTGCGCCGCCGCGTCGTCCGCAGCGGCTCGCGCAGGCGCTCGGCCGAGCTGAAGACCATCGTCCGGCCGCTGTCGCGGGCCGGGGCGACCGGAACCTCCTCGTCGGCCGCGTCCTCCTCGTCGAGCCGCACCCGCCGGGCCTGGATGCCGCAGTCGCCGAGGGCGAGCCGCTCGTCGGTGCGGAACTCGATCGCCGGGCGGGCGACCATGGTCAGGCCCTCGCTCCGGGCGTGCTCGAGCAGGGCGGCCCCGAGCTCCTCGATCACCGCATGCTCGAGCCCGGCGTAGTTGGCCCGATCCTCCGGGCCGAGCCAGACGACGAACTCGTTGGGCACGTAGGTCCGCGCGAGCGACGCCGTCCGGTGGTCGTCCATCTCGCGAGTCAGCCGCCGCGCCAGCTCGACCGGCTTGATCTCCGACCGGAAGGCGCGGCCGAACGCGCCCTCGACGAGGCCGGCGATCTTCGTCTCGAGGCTCCTGAGTACGCTCATCGGGTTGTGCTCGGCGCTTGGTCGGGGCGGGCGCCGCGTCGCGGCACGGCCGCCGTCCCACGGCCATGCTACGCAACGCCGGAGTGGGCGGGGGCGCGGCCGGGAGGCCGCGCGATCACCAGCCCGACCGCCGCCGCGGCCCCCACCAGCAGGGACCCGGTCCCCGGTGCTCCGGCCCGCCCGCCGAGGAGCCCGGTGGCGGCGACGAGGACGGTGGCCCAGCCGATCGCGCCGAGCGCCCGGGCGAAGGCGCTCGGGCCGCGGGAGACCCAGGGGACGGCGAGCGCGGCGGCCGCCCAGACCCCGGCGAGGAGGAGCCCCCGGCTGGTCACCAGAGGGAGGACCGCGTGGGCGATCGCGTCAGGCGGCGAGCCTTCCCATGCTGCTCTGGAGCCGGTCCCGGGGGCGGCGCCGAATAGCAGGCGCGTACCGTAGAGCGGCTCGGCCAGGGCCAGCCACCAGAACCCGAGGGCGCCGAGCGCCGCTCGCGGCCAGGCCGCCGGGACGAGGCGCCCGGCGAGGGCGGGGAAGGCGAAGGCGAGCCCGAGCGCCCCGGCCGCCGGGGCGAGGGCGGGGGCCGACCACAGCCACGGCGAGGAGCGCAGGAGGAGGGGGACCGGGGCGAGCGCGAGGGCGAGGAGGAGGGCGGCGCCCGGCTGGCCGCCGACGACGAGCCAGCTCACCCCGGCGAGGCCGAGGCCGAGCCAGCCGCCGCGGGGCAGGACGGTCACGGCGACCCCGGCGGCGGCCGCGGCCCAGAGGGCGGAGACCGGCGAGGCCGGGCCGAGCGGGGTGGCCAGCGCGGCCAGGACGAGCAGGGAGGCGGCCAGCCCGGCGACCGCCCGCGGCCGCCGGGGGCCGGTCAGGCGGACGGCCGGCGCCGGGGAGCGGACGCGCCGGCGGCGGCCGGGGAGCTCGCCGGAGAGGGCGTGGCTGAAGGCGAGGCGCAGGTCGGCGAGGGTGCCCCGGCGGGCCGGGTCGAGCGAGAGGGCGCGGTCGATCGAGCTGCACAGCCCGCGCGGGAGGTCGGTCCGCTCGCGCTCGAGCGGCCTGACCGGGTCGACCTGGCGCATCGCGGTCAGCGCCGGGGTCGAGCCGCGCATCGGGTTGAAGCCGACCAGGCCCTCGTAGACGGTCAGGGCGAGCGAGTAGAGGTCGGCGCGGGCGTCGACCACCCGGCCCTGGGCCTGCTCGGGCGCCATGTAGGCGAAGGTCCCGACCACCTCTCCGGCCCGGGTCAGGGGCTGGTCGCCGGCGATCAGGGCGACCCCGAAGTCGGTCAGCTTGGCCGGCGCCCCGCCGGCCGTCGCCTCGTCGGGGACGATCACGTTCTGGGGCTTGACGTCCCGGTGCACGACGCCGCGGGTATGCGCGTGGGCGAGCGCGTCGGCGAGGACGACGCCGATCCGCAGGAGCTCGCGGTCGCCGATGTCCCCGGCGGCGAAGAGCTCGTCGAGGCTCGCGCCGCGGACCGGCTCGGAGACCAGGTAGTAGGCGTGCTCGTCGGACCCGGCCTCGTAGAGGGCGACGATCGCCGGGTGGCTGAGGCGGGCCGCGGCGAGCGCCTCGCGCGCCGCCCGCCGGCGCTCGTCGCGTCCTTCGCGGGCCGCCCGGGCGATCCGCTTGACCGCGACCTCGCGGTCGAGGCGCTCGTCGTGGGCCAGCCAGACCGTCCCGAAGGCGCCGGCCCCGAGGCGCTCGAGCAGGACGTAGCGATCGAGCACCCGCTCCCGTCCGGGCCCCCCGGCGGGCGCCCGCCGGCGAGAGCGCGACCCGGGTGGAGAATCGGTTCTCACCTGCCCGCGTTCGCCGCGCCGGATCGGCGCCCTGCCTGCCCGATTCGGGTGATGGGAAACTTGCAGAGGGGCAGTATCCGGTCTTCTACGCAATAGTCCACAGTCCAAACCTCCCGCAAGGAGCGCATTCTTGTCGTTCGACGACGAGGGTGGCGAGCCCCGCACCCAGAGAGCACCGCGCCCGCGCCGCAGCACGGCGGCCCCGCGCTCACCCGCCATCGATGACCAGACCCTCCTGGTCCGTCGAGCGGTGGCCGGGGTCGCCGCCCTGATCCTGCTGATCCTGATCATCGTCGGCTTCCGCAGCTACCTGAGCAACCGGGCGGCGTCCGCCCTGCGATCGTACAACGGCTCGGTCTCCTCGATCGCCAGTGACGCCGCGACCAACGTCTCGACCCCGCTGTTCGCGCTCCTGGCCAACCCGACGAGCACCTCGGCGACCGATGTCAACCCGACCGTCCAGTCCTACCGGGTCCAGGCCCAGCTCGACGCGAGCCGGGCGTCGGCGCTCAAGGTCCCCGGCGACATGGTCGGCGCCCAGCGCGACCTCGTCCTCGCCTACGCGCTCCGGGCGGAGGCGCTCAAGCGGATCGCCGACGAGCTCCCGTCGGCCCTGGGCACGCAGAGCGCCGACACGGCGATCCAGACGATCGCCGGCCAGATGGAGAAGCTCCTCGCCTCCGACGTCATCTACTCGCAGCGGGTGGCCCCGCTGATCGCCCAGGTGCTGAGCTCCCACGGCATCAGCCAGCCGGTGGTGGCGAGCCAGTTCCTCCCGAGCCTGGCCTGGCTCGACCCGAGCTACGCCCGCACGAAGCTGACCGGGAACTCGGGGGGCACGACGGCCAGCGGCACGCCGAAGCCGGGCAGCCACGGCCACGGCCTGCTCGAGGTGACGGTCGGGACGACGACCCTGGCCCCGGGGACGACGCTCAACCAGATCAAGCTCACCCCGAACCTCACCTTCGACCTCCACGTGGCCAACCAGGGGAGCAACGACGAGACCGGCGTGGTCGTGACGCTCAAGCTCGAGGGGACGACGACGACTACGCTGACCAAGACGATCGACACCAAGGCCGGGACCGTCCAGGAGGTCCTGATCCCCCTGACGGCGACCCCGCCGACCGGGAACGTGAAGATCGTCGCCGACGTCGCCAAGGTCCCGGGCGAGCAGACGACGAGCAACAACCACCTGACCTTCCTGGCCGGCTTCACGCACTGACCCGGCGGCCAGTAGGTAGGTTGACGGCGTGGACTTGCTCGCCTCGGCGCAGGGGATCGCGGCCGCCGGGGGCGCCGGCGGCGCGGCGGCGGCCCTCGTCGCCTGCGCCGTTCTCGGCCTCAAGGTCCGCCGCCTGCGCGCCGACCAGCGGGCGGTCCTCGGCGAGCAGGGCGACCGCGACCTGGTCGACTACTGCGCCGAGCTCGACCGGGCCTTCGGGGCCCTGCGGGTCTACGTCGAGGGCGTCGCCCAGACCGTCGACGGCCGCCTGGGCGAGGTCGAGGTCCGCCTGTCGGGGGCGATCGCCCACCGGGCGCTCGTCCGCTACGACGCCTACAACGAGATGTCCGGTCGCCAGTCCCTGTCGATCGCCCTGCTCGACGACACCCGCTCGGGGATCGTCATGTCGTCGATCCACCACCGCGACCAGGCGCGGATCTACGCCAAGCAGGTCCACGAGGGCAAGAGCGAGCTCGAGCTCTCGCCGGAGGAGCAGGACGCCCTGCGCCTGGCCCTGGGCGAGGGTCGGGGCTGACCGGCTTGCGGGTCGGCTACCTCGGGCCTGAGGGCACCTGGTGCCACCAGGCCCTGCTCGGGGCCGGCGTGCCCGCGGGCGCCCGCCTGGTGCCCGTGGCGACGATCTACGAGACGGTCATGGCCGTCCACGAGCGGACGGTCGAGCTCGCCCTGGTCCCGATCGAGAACTCGCTCGAGGGCTCGGTCGACGTGACCCTCGACGCGCTGGCCACCGACGCCGGCGACGTGGCCATCGTCGGGGAGACGGTCCAGCCGATCCGCAACTGCCTGATCGCCGCGCCGGGCGTCGAGCTCGAGGCGATCGAGACGGTCTACTCCCACCCGCAGGCCAACGCCCAGTGCGCCCGCTTCCTGCGGACCCGCCTCCCGGGCGCCCGGGTCGTGGCGGCGAGCTCGACGGCCGAGGCGGTCCGGACGGTCGCCGCCGACCCGGGCGCCCCGAGCGCGGCGCTCGGCAACCACCTGGCGGCCGAGCTCTACGGGGCCCGGGTGCTCCTCGACGGGGTCGACGACGCCCCCGGCAACGCGACCAGGTTCGTCTGGCTCGCCCTGCGCGGCGGCGCACCGCCGCCGCCCGCGCCGGCGCCGGCGGAGGCGGCGGAGGCGCCGCCGTCGCCGGCGGCGTCCGGCCGGGCGAAGACGTCGCTCGTCTTCTGGGGCGCCGGCGACGAGACGCCGGGCTGGCTCGTGCGCTGCCTGTCGGAGTTCTCCGACCGCGAGATCAACCTCACGCGGATCGAGTCCCGCCCCCACCGGCTCGGGCTCGGCCACTACATGTTCTTCGCCGACCTCGAGGGCGCCGCCGACGCGGCCCCGGTCGCGGCGGCGATCGACCGCCTCGGGGAGCACTGCGAGACCGTCCGGGTGCTCGGGTCCTACCCCGTCGCCGGCTCGTAGTCGCGGTTCCGGCGTTCGTCCAGATACACTCGCGGCCACGACGATGGCCACCGCGGACGCGCCAGCACCACTGGGGTCCGCGCCACCAGACGAGCACCCGTGGCGCGGATCGCCACCGCTGCCCAGCGCAGTGGTGGGTGGCCGGGTGCTCGTGCTGAACGCGACCTACGAGCCGATCAACGTCTGCACGGTCCGCCGGGCGGTCGTCCTGCTCCTCAAGGAGAAGGCCGAGGTCCTCGAGCAGGGGCGCTGGCTGCTCCACTCGGAGACGACGGCGATGGCCCGGCCGACGGTGATCCGGCTGATCGCCTACGTCCGCGTGCCGCGGGACGCCCACCGGCGGAAGATCACCCGCCGGGCGGTGTTCGCCCGCGACGACTGGAGCTGCCAGTACTGCGGGGCCCGGTCGAACCTGACCGTCGACCACGTCATCCCCCGCTCGAAGGGCGGCCCGTCCGACTGGGAGAACATCGTCGCCTCGTGCGCCCCGTGCAACCGCCGCAAGGGCGACCGGACCCCGGCCCAGGCCAACATGCACCCCCGGCGGGCGCCCCGGGTCCCCCACGCCGAGATCTTCATCCACGTCTCGAGCCCGACGATCCCGACCGCCTGGCTCGCCTACCTCCCGCGCGCGGCCTAGCCCGGGCTTCCCGGCGAGGGAGGTTAGGCTGCGCGGCGGCGGGCGCTCCGCGCCGGCCGGCCCGCCATGAGCCTGCACGAGCTGACGCCGACTGACCGCCCCTCCACCGCCCGCGGGCAGCCGTGCGTGGTGGCGGTCGTGCCCGGGCCGGACGGCCCGGCCTGCCTGGCCGCCCTCCTCGCCCACACCGCGGCCGAGGTGGCGATCGTGATGCTGGGGAGCGCCGTCACGGAGCTCGCCCCGCTCGCCGGCGACGAGCGGGCCGTCTGGACGGGCGGGCCCGGCCACGCCACCGGCGACGTCGAGCGAACGGTCGCCGGGCTGGCCCCAGCCGATGTCGCCCTGCTCGCCGAGCCGTGCCTCGTGGGCGCCGATTGGCTCGGACGGCTGGGCGCGGCGGCGCGCGCCGACTCGAGCACCGCCACGGCCAGCGCCCTGACCGACCGGGGCGGCCCGCTCGGCCTGGGCGCGGGCGACGATCCGCCCGCGCCGGTCGAGGAGCTGAGCCGCCGGGTGGCGGCGCAGAGCCTGCGGCTGCGACCGCGGCTGGCCCGCACCGTCGGGCCCTGCGTCTACCTGCGCCGGGACGCGCTCGAGCTGGTCGGGGCGCTCGACGCCGGGCTCGGGCTCGCCGACGCCGTCGAGATCGACCTCGCCCAGCGCTGCGTGCTGGCCGGGCTCGGTCACGTCGCGGCCGACGACGTGGTGGTCGGCCGGCTCGGCCGGACGGGCGCCGACCGGGCGCTGGTCGGTGCGCTCGGTGCACGCTACCCGTACCTGGAGGACCCGCCGGAGGTCGCCGCCTCGGGCGTCCTCCCCCGGGCGCTCGAGGCGGCCCGCCGGCCCCGCGACCGCCTCGCGGTCACCGTCGACGGACGCGCACTCGGGCTGGCCATGACCGGAACCCAGGTCCACGTCTGGCAGCTGATCCGCGCCCTGGTGGCCACCGGAGCGCTCCGACTCCGGGTCCTCGTCGGGCCGGACACCCCCCCGGGGACGATCGGGGAGCTCGAGGACGTGGGCGGGGTCGAGGTCCTCCGCTACGCCGAGATCGACGGCGCGACCCGGGTCGACGCCGTGTTCCACCGCCCCCAGCAGGTGTTCGACCCGCTCGACCTCGAGCTCGCCTTCCGGCTCGGGCGGCGGCTGGTCGTCAACCACCTCGACCTGATCGCCTACCGCAACCCCGGCTACTTCCCGTCGCGGACGGCCTGGCTCGCCCACCGCCGGGTCACCCGGCAGGCGCTCGCCGCGGCCGACCGGGTGATCGTCTTCTCCGAGCACACCCGCGCCGACATCTGCACCGACGAACTGGCCGGGCCCGACCGCGTCCGGGTCGTCCCCCCCGGGCTCGACCATGACGACCCGCAGGCCGCGCCTCGACGCCCCGCCGGAGTCGGGGCGGCCGAAGCCGGGATGCTGCTCTGCCTGGGCACGGACTTTCGCCATAAGAATCGGATCTTCGCGCTACGTCTCCTACGCGCCCTCTCCGACCGGCACGGCTGGGCGGGACACCTGGTCTTCGCCGGGGCGGCGATCCCCGACGGATCCTCGCGTCCGGCCGAGGGCGCCTACCTCCGGGAGCACCCGGAGCTCGCCCGGCGGGTGGTCGACCTCGGGCCGGTGAGCGAGGCCGAGAAGGCCTGGCTCTTCGCGCATGCCTCGGCCGTGGTCTACCCGTCGGTCTACGAGGGCTTCGGCCTCGTGCCCTTCGAGTGCGCCCGGGCCGGGGTCCCGTGCCTGTTCGCGGCCCAGACGTCGCTGGCCGAGGTCCTGCCGGCGGCCGCGGCGACGCTCGCGCCGTGGGACGAGGAGCGGAGCGCCGCGAACGCCCACCGGCTGCTGGCCGCCGGCGAGGAGCGGGAGCGCCACGTCGCGACGGTCCGGGCGGCCGGCGAGCACCTGACCTGGGCGGCGGCCGCCGAGCAGACGCTCGCCGCCTACGGCGAGGCGGCGGTGGCGCCGATCCGCGAGGCGGCGGCGCTCGGCCGCGACGAGCTGGCCCGCGAGGTGGAGCGGCGCGAGCTCATCGATGCCCACGACGCGCTGGTCAGACGGCTGGTCGCCGAGCTCGGGCACGCCCAGGCCGAGTTCGCCCGGGCCGAGGCCGCCTACGTCGCGCTCGGCCCGTCTCGCGGCCTGATCGGACCCGCCGGCGCCGTGCCCGAGGACGGGCAGCGCGCGCTGCTCGCGCTCACCGCCCGGCCGCGGCTCAGCCGGCCGGTGTTCGCCGCGGTGGCCCGCGGCTTCCGGGTCGGGCGGGCGCTTCGCCGCCGCCGCCACGGCGCGTGATCTTCGCCGGCGATCCCCGGGTGTGGCGGGTGGCCGCCCTGGTCGGGGCCCCGCTGGCGGCGCTCGTCTTGATCTGGTGCCTCGTCCCCCGGGGCTACGTGACCGGCACCAACAGCGTCAACACCTACACCTACGTCGCCCCGACCCCGGCCGGCCAGGCGCTGTGCGTCCCGGGCCTTCTGATCCCCGCCGGGACGGCACGGGTCGAGCTCGGCCTGATCTCGCGGACCCAGACCCGCCCCCCGCTCGAGCTCGCCCTCCTCGCCGGCGGGCGGGCGGTCCACAGCGGCCTGCCCCCCCGAGCGGTGGGGCCGGATCGCATCAGCACCGCCGCCTTCGCGATCCCCGAGACCCCCGCCTCGCCGGCCGTCCAGCCGGGTTCGCTCTGCCTGCGGGCCACCGACCTCGTCAACTGGGGCGGGACGCCGGTCGTCGAGGCGGGCGACGCGGTGCCGACCCTCGGCGGAAGGTCGCTCGGCGTCGGGCGCGTCGCCGTGCGCTTCCTCCCCCCGGCCGGCTCGAAGCGCAGCTATCTCGCCCGGCTGGGCGCGGTCCTCGAGCGGGCGTCGCTATTTCGGCCCGGGTTCGTCGGGCCGTGGCTCTACTGGCTGATCCTCCTCCTCGTCCTACCCGGCCTCGCCCTAGCGGCGATTCGCTGCCTCGCGCTCGCGGTGGCCGGGGAGGCGCGGCGCCCCGGCCTGTGGGTCTTCGGGATCTGCGCGGTCAACGCGATCTGCTGGGCGCTCATCACCCCCGTCTTCCAGGTTCCCGACGAGGTCGACCACTTCGCCTACGTCTCCTCGATCGCCGAGCACGGGCGCTCGCCGGACCGCTCGCCCGGCCCGCACATGCGCTGGTCGAGCGCCGAGACGCTGGCCATCCAAGGCACGCGCTTCCTCCTCGACCACCAGGGCCAGGACACCCGCCCGCCGTGGTCGGCGGCCGACGTCGAGCGCTACGACCGCGCCGTCGCCGCCCAGCACCCGCGCAGCGACGACGGCGGCGGCTACGAGACGGCGAGCGCCCACGGACCGCTCTACTACCTGGCCCTCGCCCCGGCCTACCTCCTGGCGCCGAGGGGGTCGGTCCTCACCCAGCTCACCCTCGCGCGGATCGCCTCGGCGCTGATCGGCGCCCTGGCCGCCCTCTTCACCTACCTGATGTGCGTCGAGTTCGCCCCTCGCCGCCGCTGGCTCGGGGTCCTGGCGGCGCTGCTCGTGTCGTTCCAGCCGATGTACGGCTTCATCTCGGGCGGGGTCAACAACGACGTCGGCGTCAACGCCGGCGCGGCCCTGCTCGAGCTCCTCCTCCTGCGCCTCGTGCTCCGCGGGCCGACCCGGCGGACGGCGCTCCTGACCGGGGTGGTGCTCGTCCTCCTGCCGTACGTGAAGGGGACGGCCTACTCGCTCTTCCCGGTGGCGGCCCTGGCCGTGCTGATCGCCGTGGTGCGCCACCGCCGGCCGGCAGACGCCCGGCGCTGGGTGCTCCTCGCCGCGGCGGCCGCGGTGACCCAGGCCGGGTGGACCCGCCTCTCGCCGGTGTTCCACACCAGCTTCTACCCGACGCCCGGCGGGGGGGCGCCGACCGCGGCGCCGGCGGCTCACCAGCTCTCCGGGTACGTCTCCTACCTCTGGGAGGTGTTCCTCCCCCGGCTCCCGTTCATGACCCCGCACTTCCAGACCACCTTCCCGGCCTACACGATCTTCGTCGAGCGCGGCTTCGCGGCCTTCGGCTTCTACGCGGTGTACTTCCCGTCCTGGGTCTACGCGGTGGTGCTCGCCGCCATGCTCGTCGTCCCGGTCCTCGCCGTGATCGCCGCGGTCCGGGAGCGCGCCTACCTCCGGCGCATGCTCTGGCCGCTGCTCCTCCTCGTCGCCTTCCCGGCGGCCGTGGTCGCCGGCTTCGAGGCGGCGTTCTACACGCCGGGCTCGCGGCCGATGCTCGCCGAGTTCGGGCGCTACGCCTTTCCGGCGATCGGCCCGCTGGCCATCCTCGTGGTCGGGAGCCTCCACGCCTTCGGCCGGCGGGCGGTCCCGTGGGTCGGGACGGGGCTCGTGGTGGCGATGATCGCCCTCAGCTACGCCGCGCAGCTCTTGACGCTGACCGCGTTCTACGCGTAGCCGGCGCTCAGGCCGTCACGCCCCAAAACGGGCCCAGAGATCCGGACGGTCACGCAGCCAGTCCGCGAGCGCTCGAAAGC
This sequence comes from uncultured Solirubrobacterales bacterium, assembly GCA_963733245.1. GTDB lineage: Bacteria > Actinomycetota > Thermoleophilia > Solirubrobacterales > Solirubrobacteraceae > Palsa-513. Next base: position 371,780 of record CAVTCI010000001.1, on the reverse strand, counting down.
CGGTCGCGACGTCATCCTCGACCCGCCAGCCGAGCTCCCGCGCCGCCAGCGTAGGGTCGGCGACCCACACCTTCGCGTCCCACTCGCGTTGAGGTTCGGTTCCCCACTCGGGTTCGACCTCGAGCCCCATCTCCGCCCGCGCGACCTCGACCACCTCGCGGAGCTTGGTCTCACGGCCGGAGCCGATGTTGTAGACCGCACCCCGCGGCAGGTCGGCCCGCGTCGCGACTTCCACGAACGCGCGGTTCACGTCGCGGACGCTGACGAAGTCGCGTGGTGTATCGGGGGAGACGAGCGGCGGCAGGCGACCCTGGAGACCCCGGGCGACGAGGTTCGGCATCAGCCGACCCGGCTCTTCCCACGGACCGAACACGCTGTAGAGCCGGAGCGTGACGATGTGCCGGTCATCCCGCTGAGCCACGAACCGGCAGTGCATCGTCGCCGCGGCCTTCATCACGGCGTAGTCGGAATTCGGATCGACCCGCTCGGTCTCCCGCGGAGCGTGATCCTTGAAGCCGTACTCCGAGCTCGTCCCGGCGTGGACGAACGCCGCGAATCCTGCGTCCTCGCAGGCGGCCAAGAGGCGCACCGTGCTCACGAGGTTGGTCTGCATGATCCGCTCGGAGTCGCGCTGCCAGGAGTAGGCGCCGTGGGCGGCGAGGTGAAAGATCCACTCCGGACGCTGGGCGTGCACGAGGGCCCCCACTCCCTGGCCGTCGCGGAGATCGAGGGTGACGATCTCCACGTCGCCGGCGACTTCCTCGAGGCGCCAGGTCGACCCTTCCGGCCGCTCGATCGCCACGACGTCGTGTCCGCCCGCGAGTAGCCAACGAACGAGGCTTGCCCCGATGAAGCCCCCGGCGCCGGTCACCAGCGCCTTCACGACCTTGGCTCGGCCTGCCCACGCGCGGCGAGCGCGTCCAGTGCCGCCGTGGCGGCGCTGACCACGCTCTCGGCGTCGACGCCGTAGCGACGCTCGAGCCACCGCTGTGACCCGGTCGCTCCCGCCGGCATCTCCCTGACCGCGCAGCGAACGACCCGGGTCGCCAGCCCGTGTTCGGCGACGACCTCGCTGACGAGGGACCCGAGGCCGCCGTTGGCGTAGGCGGCCTCATGGGTCACCGCCACGCGGACGCCTTCCAGGAGGGCGACCAGGTCGTCCACCGGTGGGGGCGCGAGCGACGCGCAGACGCTGACCGACGCGTCGACGGCGTGGTCTTGGGCCAGCAAGCCCGCGGCCCGGACCGTCTCGGCCGCGATCGCTCCGGTGGCGATGAGCGCGATGTCGCCGCCCGGGCAGACCGTCGCCAGTCGCCCGAGGCCAAAGCGGCCGTCGAGGCCGGGTACCGGAACGCCGCCCTTGCCGATGCGGAAGTAGACCGGCCCGTCGAGCGCGTGGCCGGCGCGCAGCCCGGCGCGGGCCTGCGCAGGATCGGCGGCGGCGATCACGGTCATCCGTGGTTGGGTCCGCATGATCGCGATGTCCTCGAGCGCGTGATGGGTCACGCCGTTGTGCGCGTAGTCGAAGCCGCCGCCGACCCCGACGATTCGCACCGGCAGGCCATGGAGCAGCGGCCCGTTGCGGATGAACTCGTAGGGGCGAAGGCTCGCGAAGGTCGCGATCGAGTAGACGAACGGCCGCAACCCGGCCTCGGCGAGTCCGGTCGCCACGCCGACCATGTTCTGCTCGGCGACGCCGACGTTGTAGAACCGATCGGGAAAGCGCTCGGCGAACGGCTCGAGCACCATGAAGCCGAGGTCCCCGGTCAGCAGGACGACGCTCGGGTCCCGGTCGGCCAGGGCGAGCAGCTCATCGAGGAAGGCGTTCCTCATCCGACCTGCTCGATCGCCGAGGCGAATTCGTCCTCGTCCATCGGCATGTAGTGCCAGCGAATCTGCGACTCCATGTAGTCAACCCCCTTGCCGAAGGTCGTGGCGGCGATCAACGCCCGGGGCCGCCCGTCCCGCGGGGCTTCGAGCGCCCCCCGGATCGCCTCCGTGTCGTGGCCGTCGACGTCCACGGCATCCCAGCCGAACGCCCGCCAGCGTTCGGCCATCCCCGGTCCCAGGTCGAGGACGTCCTTCGTATACCCGAGCGCCTGCTGGCCGTTGAGGTCGACGATCGCCGTCAGGTTGTCGAGCCCGTGCTGGGCGCCGAACATCGCCGCCTCCCACACCGAACCCTCGTTGCATTCGGCGTCGGAGAGCAGGACGACGACCCGGCGCGCCGAGTGCTGGAGCTTGCCGGCCAGGGCCGCGCCGGTTCCCATGCTCAGCCCCTGGCCGAGCGAGCCGGTCGAGAAGTCGACCTCGTCCAGGGCGTGCTCCGGGTGCCCGGCGAGCAGCGTCCCGTCAGCGGCGAAGGTCTCGAGCTGCTCGAGGGTCAGCCTCCCCGCCACGTGCAGGGCGCAATACCAGGCGAGCGCGGCGTGGCCCTTGGCCAGGACGAACCGGTCGCGGTCGGCGCGATCGTCACCACGATCGAAGTCGAGGGGCCCGTCGACGAGCGCGGCGAGGATCTCGACGACGGACAGCGAGGACCCGATATGGCCGATGTGGGCGCGCCTCGACTGTTCGAGGACGGCGCGCCGGATCAACCTGGCCTGGGCGGCGGACACCGCCGGGAGCCTAGATCACCAGATCTGTTTTGGCTCGACGTCGCCGTCGCGGCGCTGCGCACCATCTTCGCCCGAGCACGAATGACTACGCTAAGCACCGAATGGCCGGCTCCGCATCGGTGAGTCCGTGAAGCTCTCCCCCGTCATCGCCTGCTACCGCGACGCCGAGGCCGTCCCGTACATGTACCGGCGCCTGGTCGAGACGTTCAAGCGACTCGGGTGCGACTACGAGATCATCTTCGTCAACGACGGATCCCCGGACGACGCCCGCCTGGTGCTCAGCGGGATCGCCGCCGCCGATCCGAACGTCGTGGTCATCAACCACGCCCGGAACTTCGGCTCCCAGTCGGCCTTCACGAGCGGCATGGCGATCGCCACCGGCGACGCCTGCATCCTCCTGGACGGTGATCTCCAAGACCCGCCCGAGATGATCGAGGCGTTCGTCGAGCGGTGGAAGGAGGGATTCGACGTCGTGTACGGCGAGCGTGTCGGCCGCGAGGCGCCGCCGCTGATGCGGTTGTTCTACAAGGCGTTCTACCGAGCCTTCCGGCGCGCGGCCTACGTCAACGTTCCGCTGGACGCCGGCGACTTCTCGCTGATCGACCGCCGGGTGGTCGACGCGCTGAAGGCGATGCCCGAGAAGCAGCGCTTCATGCGCGGGCTGCGAGCATGGGTCGGGTTCAAGCAGACCGGCGTTCCCTACGTGCGACCCGAGCGGATGTTCGGCGTGACCACGAACAGCTTTCGCCGGAACCTCGGTTGGGCCCGTCGGGCGATCGTCTCGTTCTCCTACGCACCGCTCGACTTCATCACGGCGCTCGCCCTGTCGATCGTCGTCTTCAGCGCGATCGGTCTGGTCGCCGAGATCGCGCTCAAGATCATCGCGCCCGCGCTCGCCCCCCAGGGCTTCACGACGGTCATCACGCTGATCCTCTTCATCGGCGGCGTTCAGCTGCTCTGCCTGGCCATCATCGGCTCCTACATCGCCCACATGTACGAAGAGGTCAAGGGTCGGCCCTCCTACGTCGTCGATTCCGTCCTCAACCCACCCGGCGGCGCCCAGTTCGATCCGAGCGCGATCGAGCGCGGCCGGCACGAGCTGCGCGGCGAGACCGCCCCCCAGATCAGAGCCGGGTGACCCGCACCCGCAGCCCCCTGCGGTTCGAGCTGGTCCGCTTCTACGCGGTCGGGGCCTCGAGCACGCTCCTGTACATCGCGTTATACGCCGGAGGCCTCGTCCTCGGGCTCCCCTTCGGTCTGGCGGCCGCCGGAGCATTCGTGGTCAGCGCCGTCTACGGATACGGGATGCACGACCGCTGGACGTTTCGCACGAAGGCGCCGACCCGGGCCGGCCTCGCGCGCTGGCTGATCCTCCAAGTGTCGGTGCTCGGTCTGAACCTGCTGGGGTTATGGGCGCTCGTCCGGCAGGTCGGCCTCGACCGGCTCGTCGCCCAGGTCATCCTCCTCCCCCTGATCCCCTGCGCGACGTATCTGCTCAGTCGCCGCCGGGTCTTCGCGACGCTGTAGGCCTCAGCTCGCCCGCGCGGTCGCCGTCCAACCGAGACAGTCGTCGCCGCCGTCGGAGCGAAGCGTGAGCTGAGCGAGCAGGGCCAGCAGCGCCAGGACCGGCAGGCCCAGCCCGGCCGCGACGCGTCGGACGCCGAACCCGCCCCCCGGGGGAAACAACCCCGGGAGGATCAGCGCCATGACCTTCGCGCAGGCGAGGGTCCGCTCGTCGCCGCGGGCGTGGACGACGACGTCCGTGAAGCCGGCGTCCTCGAGTAGGTTGCGCAGGCTCGACGGCGTGTAGCGCCAGTAGTCGTGCGGGATGTAATGCCAGCGCGCCGAGAAGGGGACGGTCAGCACCACGCGACCGCCGTCGCGCAGGACGCGACGCGCCTCGGCCAGGAAGACCTCCGGCCGCGGGACGTGCTCGAGCGTCTCGGTGCTCAGGACGACGTCGACCGACCGGTCGGCGACCGGCCAGCGGTCGCCGTGAAAGTACTCGGTCTCGGGCATCGCGTAGCCGAAATCGGCTTCGGCGCTCGCGCTGTCGATCGCCCGATAACGCGCCCCCGGCGGGAAGAGGGGCCGGTACGGCTGGGCACCGGATCCGACGTCGAGCACGTCGCCGCCGGCGTCGGCGAGCAACACCCGCAGGTCCCGCCAGGCCGACGCGGCCTGGAGGTCGAGCATGCGCCGCATCGCCCCGACGGCGCGGTCGCGCCGGGTGCGCGGCGCCCGGAAGGCCGGCGGCTGCCAACGCTCGGTGGTGCGGAGCGCGAAGTTCTCCCGTCCGCGCAGCTCAGGCATCGCCGCCGGCTCCGGCCTTCCGACCCCAGGCGAGGAGGTTGCCGACCGGCAGCGTGACGCCCCGGTCGCCGACCCGCCCCCAGCCGAGGAGCCGGTCCGCCCGATCGCCGACGCCCCGCGGCAGCGGCAGCAGCCGGACCCAGTAGCGCAGGGGGTAGCGGTTGCGGATCGCGCGATGGCCGACATCGACGAGGCCGGCCGCCGTGAGCAGGTGGCGGACGCTCGTCGGCGAGAAGAGCTGCTGATGCTCGACGTCGATGATCGGCGAGCGCAGGCCGAGGAGACGGTTGACCGGCGCGCGCCGATCGTGGCAGACGAGCACGAGGAGCCCGCCGGGCTTCAGGAGCGCGGTCGCGTCGCGCACGAGCACGGCCGGGTCGGGCACGTGCTCGATCGTCTGGAAGCAGGTGACCAGGCTGAGGCTGCCCGGTGGGCGCAGATCCGCCCTGAACACGTCGTGCTCGATGAGCTCCGCGACCCGGCCGTCGGCCGCGGCGATCGGAGCGCTCGACGGCTCGACGCCCCCGACACCCGTGAAGCCCGCGTCGAGCAGCTCCCCCAGGAAGGCGCCCTCGCCGGTCCCGATGTCGAGCGCCCCGCAGCGATCGGGCAGGTCCTGGATCAGCGGCCTGAGCGCACCGCTGTAGGTGCGGGCGGCGAATCCCGCCTCGATCGCGCTGTCGAACGCGGCCTCGTCGTAGGCTCGGGCGAGGGCCTCCGGCGCCGGGACGGGGCTGGCATAGACCAGGTCGCATGCCGGGCAGGACACGAGGCGCAGCCGCATGTGCTCCGGGCGCTTGCGAGAGGCGAACGCGTAGCTATCCAGCGAGCCGGCATCGAGACGCTCGGGGGCGAACACATCGCCGTCGTCCGTCGAGCGGCATACCGGGCACGAGCGAGCCGTCAGCTCGCCGAGGAGGGTGTCCAGCACGCCTCAAGGGTATTTGCAATCGCCGCCGGGCGACTCGCCCCGGCCGTCCCGATTCCGTCCTCCCGGCGCCGTCGCTTCGATCAGCCCGCGAGTCCGTTGGGACCGAGGACGCTGAGCGCCGCGAAGGGCCCGGCGCGCGGCCCGAGGAAGCGGGCGGCGTCCCGGGACACGAGGCTGACCCCGGAGACATTCAGGTCGAGGACGCGCGAGTCACCGGGCGCATCCTGCGCGGGCGGAGCATTGGTCGAGAGGCGGATCGTGCTCGTGCCCGGGGGAAAGTCGATCGCGCGCCCGACCTGCATGCCCTTCGCGGTCACCCGGACCGTCGAGGACGCGCCCCCGGGCCAGGTGATCTGCGCCGTGTAGGGATTGTCGTGCCCGGTCTTCAGCACCGCGGAGAACGTCGCGCCCTGCGCATGCGCCGACGGGTTGGCGATCGTCAGCACCGCCGTGCGTCCCGCCCAGCGCGGGTTGTTCGCCCCCGGCACGTCCGGCGCGAAGAACCCCGGGCCGTACTCGGTGGTGAGTGGATAGAGCGTCGCCGCGCGCAGCGCCGCGATCCCCGGGCCGATCTGGTGCCTCAGCGCCTGGGCGTACGGCCCGAGGTCGACGAACGCGAAGTGACCGTCTCGGCTCGTGAATCCGTTGCTGTGCGGGAGCGTCCCGAGCGCGTGCAGGATCGCCGCCAGTTGGGGGCCGGGATAGGCGGCCCGGTCGATCTGGAGGCCGGTGAAGCCGGCGGCGACGATCGAGGGCAGCACCAGCGACAGCGGCTGGGAGACCACCGAGGACTGCCAGTCCTCCGGTCGGCCCGGGAACGAACCGTAGCTCCAGTTGAGGGTCCGCGAGTGGATGTATCCCACGAGGTTCGCGTATTGGGCGCCCTCCCCGCCGGCGATCAACGCTGGGAACCGCTCGTAGGGGAGCTCGAAGATCGATGCGCTCCGCCCGGCCGCGGCCTGGATCTGGTGCACGAACGCGTCGTCGCTGTTGTAGACGGCCGCCGACTGAGCGTAGGGCGGCGTCGAGGTCAGCGGCGCCTCCTCGTAGATCCCGAAGGCGACCACGGATAGGCTGGCCAGCGTGGCGATCGCCGGCGGCCAGCCCCGCCGGGCGCCCAGGCGGGCGGCGCCGTCCAGGAGGACACCGATTCCGATCAGCGCGAAGAACGAGATGAGCGGGGAGATCCGGTTGTAGGCGCGGATGTCCGGGAAGACCACGAACGAGAACACCGCGCCGATCCCTCCGGTCGTCCCGATCAGGAAGGCGAGCAGGCTCGCGAGCGCCGTGTCCCGGACGAGGCGGTTCGTCAGCGGGCCGTCGGGGACGCCGAGCAGCCCGAGGCCGCCCACGGCAAGCAGCCACAGGAACCCGACGGCGCCGACGACGCCCAGGCTGGCGGTCGTCGACTCGTTCGCGGCGATCACGCTGTGTTGGTTGTAGTACGCGTCGGCGCTCCCCAGCCCGGGGATCCGGTCGAGGCTGCTCGGCAGGACGAGCTGGATCAGGCGGAGGCTGTAGAGCTCGCTCTCGACCGGTGCTCGCTGCACGATCTGCGCGTCGGTCCCGTGCGTCGCCTGATAGATCAGCGTCGGCGAGTAGTCGAGGACGATGGTCGCCCCGACGAGGGCGATGACCGCCATTCCGGTGGCCAGGATCGCGGCCTGCCTCGTCCTCAGCGCGGCGAGCGGTGCGCCGAGCGCGATGATCATCATGCCGAAGAACGCGTAGTACTCGGACGCCGAGCCGGCGATCGCGCACAGGACGACCGTGAGCAGGGTCCGGCGGGAGAGCCAGCTCGCCCATCTGCGGCCCGGCCGCGCGCGGCGGGCGAACAGCGGACGGCCACCGAGCGTCGAGAGGATCAGGTAGGCGACGATCGGGACGCCGTAGTAGGCCGAGAACGTGAGGTGGAACTCGGCCCTCAGGAAGTGGAACGGAATGAACGCGAAGAGCAGCGCACACGCGGCGCTGCTCGGTCGGCTCAGCCGGAAGCTCCTCAGGACGAGGAACCCACTGGCGGCGACCAGTGGGTAGGTGAGAACGTAGAACACGTTCATCACCGTCGGGGCGTTCGCCGAGCCCAGGCTGAGGACCTTCATCAGGACAAGCTGGAGGCTGTCCCCGGAGAGAGCCGGAAAGTCATAGAGCTCGGCGCCGAATGGGGCCGCGAGATGCGGGTTGGCGTCGTACCAGGTGTGCTCGGCGATGTCCTTGATGTAGGCGAGCGCGAAGGTCGCGTCCCCGCCGTAGTCGAACGGCAGGCTGAAGTTCGCGTCCCACAGCTTCAGCAGCACGGCAGCGATCGCGACCGTCGCGATGACCACACCGCCGACCCACCGCCACTCGCGACCGTGGTCCCACGGCGCGTCCTCGACGGCAGGCAGGGCGGCGCCATCTCCCGAAAGCGTCGGGGCGCTCGCGGGCAGCCGGCCGGCGAGGGGCATCAAGCGTCGCTTGCCGGGGCGGTCGCGACGAGGGCGTAGTCGCCGGCGCGGAAGCTGTCCGCCTCCGCGTCGTCGGTCGCGTTGGGATAGAAGACGTAGGCGGAGGCGAAGCCGACGATTCGCCCGAGCGCGAGGGCGACCTCCGGAAAGATCGGATGCTCATGGGTCAGGTCGAGCCAGAAGTTCTTCAGCGCGGCGAGCGAGTGCGGGTTGACCGTCTCGGCGATGAAGAGGCCTCCTGGCTCCAGCCTGGAGAGCGACAGTCGCAGGAACCGCTCGAGGGCATCGCTCGTGAGGTGCTCGATGACCTGCGCCGAGAACACGACTCCCAGCGAGGCGGCGGGCGACGCCTCCAGGTAGGCATTGGCATCGGCCACGCTCGCCGTTGCGTGGCCCTTTTCGTGGCACCGCTCGACCATCGGGCCATCTATGTCGATCCCCGTGGCGGGCACCCCCCGGTCTCGGAGGAGATCGAGGAATTCCCCCCGGCCGCAGCCGACGTCGAGTACCGGACCCCGGTCTCCGATGAGATCGAGGTAGACCGTCTGGCGCTCGCGAATCGTCGACTCCCGGCCGCGGAACAAGTCCTCGAAGCCGCGATAGAGCGCCTGGCTCGAGCGGCCGTCGCCCGCTCGAAACCCGTAGACCCGGCCGGCTTCGGGCACGTCGAAGATCGTGAACGGCAGGAGCTCGGTGTCGGCCCGGGCCTGGAGCTCGCGCCTCAGGTCGCGATGTTCCGCCGCGAGCTCTGCGTGCGCCGCCGTCAGGCTCCGATGGGACGCGGAGAGCGACTGGTGCGAGGACACGAGCTCCTCGTGCGAGGCGACGAGCTCTTCGTGGCTGCCGAGCACCGCCTGGTAGGAGGCCACGAGGTCGGCGTGGGTGTGGGACTGCGCCGACCCGGCGCCGAGAACCTCGACCTCCTCGCGCAGCCGCCGCAGCGCGGACTCGAGCGCGGACACGCGGCGGCGCTGGGCGAGATTCGCCGCCTCCCCGGCGCCGACCCTTCCCGCCAGCCCGCGCGAAGCGTCTTCGATCCGCCTCGCCATGCGCCTCACCTCAGCGAGAGCGGCGAGCAGATCGCGGCCAAAGGCCTCCTGGTGGGCGGTGTATGGGCGCATCACCCGCAAGGCCCCGACGCGGGCGGCCCGGCGCAGCCGGTCGGCGGCCGTCACCGCCGGCGGCGAGGAACGCCGGACCCGGGACGTCACCGATTCCACCTCCGGCAGGGCGGGCTCCGGTGCGCGCGCCGCGGTGACCCGCAACCGTGCCCTCACCACGTCCAACCGTCGCTCCATGGCATCGCCGGCCGTGAACGGCGAGTGGCGGCTGCGTATGTCGGCCGCCCCGATGGCGGCCCGTCGCGCGGCCTCGGCCGGGTCCGCGACGACCTTCCGCATCAACTCTGCCGCGTGATCGAGGTCCGGCTCAGCCCACTGGCCTTCCGCCGGATACGGCCACGCGCCCTCCCCGATCGGCACCATCGATTGGCGGACGAGAAAGCTGTTCTCGTGCGTCATGAACTCCAGATTTCCCGAATAATCGGTGGCGATCACCGGCTTGCCGAGATAGAGCGCCTCGGCGGGAGTGAGGCCAAGGCCCTCTGCCCGATGCAGGCTGACATAGCAGTCGATCGATGCCAGCAGCGCCGTCTTGTCCTCCGACGACACATACGCGTCCCAGATCTTGATGTCGGCCCGGCCTTCTGCCGCCTTCAGCACCGCTGAGTGTTTCTCGGGCTGGAACTCGGCATTGATCGACTTGATCACCAATGACGTCGCCGACTCGACGGGGAAGGCGCGCTTGAACGCCTCGATCACCCCGATCGGGTTCTTGCGTTCCATGACGCTGTTGAAGTCGAACATGAAGAAGAACACGAACGACGACGGGAGCCCCAGCTCCTCGCGGGTCCGCGGCGGTGGATCAGCGACGATCACCGGCAGCGTGACCTTGACGACCGGTACCGAGGTGAGCAGGGACAGCGTGTCAGCTATGTGCTGCGTAGCGACCCAGACCTCGTCGACCAGATCGAAGGCGCCGAGCCACTCGGTTGGAAAGCGCTCGACCTCCCACCACCATAGCCCGATGTTGTAGCGGTCGGCAAAGAACTTGCCGTCCGTCTCGGCGACGAAGGTCGGGAGCAGGTCCGCGTTGACGCAGATCAGGTTCACCGGAAACGGCGCGCGGTCCGGGGCGACGAAGTCGTAGGACTGGCCTTGCCGGCTGGACGGCACGAAGCTCCCGTGAACCGGCATGTTCGGGATGTTGCGCGCATCCAGCGCCGCGATCATCAATCGTGCGGCCTCCCCGACGCCGAGCTCGGAGCGCAGGTAGCCCACCACGTTCACGCCCCATGGCGGCGCCGCGGCGGTCAGGCCGGTCGCCCGCCCGGCGTTCGGGTTGTAGCGGGGGTCCGCGAGGAGGTAGCTGGGAGGCGGAGGCAGGAAATCCTCGAGACCCGCGTAGTTCAGGCGCCCGTCGATGTGCAGCCACCCGGCGTACGCGAGCGCGCCACCGTCGTCGAGGCGGGGGTAGGCGGCCTGAAGATCCGACCGTCCCCTCCACAGCCATTCGGTCGCGCGATTGAGCCCGGCGTCGGCACCATGCGCCGCCGGGGCGAGGAGCCAGGCGCGGAGTTGTGCCGCTCCGTCGCCGTCGAATGCCGAGAACTCGACCTCCCGGGCGCGCACGCCCTCGCGATATAGCCGGCGCACCCAGCCGTGGAGCTTCAGCCCGTCAGCGCTCTGCCCGAACCCGTACTCCCCAACCGGGTCACCGCCGCGCTCCGCCTCTACCTTCCGTCCATACCGTTCGAAGAGCTCCGCCACCGTCGGTAGCGCCGCCAGTTGCTCGCGCGTCTGGTGGCGGCTGAGGCGAAATGGGCGCGCCGGGTCGTACCCGCTGTAGTGCATGAACCGGAGCCGAGCTCCGTTCACCGTATATCCGGACTCTTCCGTGGCCAGGCGACGGCTACTCAGGTTCCAGTAGGCCACGTTGTAGCCGGGGTCGCGGAGGATGTGCAAGTCTGAGACGAATCCCGGCGCCAGGTCCATCCACCGCTGGTCGACGAAGTAGCCGGTGGCGTGGTCGATGATGCAGTCGACCACCAGGCGCTCGTGCCACCACGCGAGGAGTGCTATGACGTCATCTCGGGGTGCCACCGCGATGAACCCGAGGTTGTAGGCCCCCGACACGAGGATGTCGAGATCGGCTGGTTGCCTCATGTCGGTCGGCAGGGGTTCGGTGAGGTGAGGCGTCAGCACCAGACCGTGCGCGGCCGCCAGCGTCTCCACCTCATCGAGGCGATCGAACACCTCGATGTCCGGATCCAGGTATAAGACCGGAGAGCCGGTCCGCGCCAGGAGGTAGCGGAGAAAGGCCGGCTTCACCGCCGTCGACAGTTCCGTCACGTCATACATCGTCGCCATACGGAGGAACTCGGGAAGGCTCAGTTCTTCCGGACGCACGATCGCGAAGGGCTCGGTCGTGTCATCGAGCTCGTGGTTCACATCGTCGATCACGAGGACGAAGATCGTGCTGTCGTCATGGTGAGCCAGGAACGACCGGGCCAACACCCGCGCCTGGGCGAGATAGTTCCGCGCGACGACGGTGCAGGCGATCATCGCGCGCAGTCTAGCTTTGGCCGCCGGGGTGACACCGCCGCATCCGGTCGGTTGATCCCCCGTCCAGGGCCCAGCCCGACGCTCCCCGGGGTGGCCGCGGAGCGACCCGGGTCGGCGGCCGCCCGCGGGCGTCGGCCCGAACCGGCGGTCGCGGCACCGACCCGCCCGGGCCGGGTCCCCAGCGGACCCTTGCCGCTACGCTTGGCGGCATGATCGACCCGGATAGCGGGCGGCCGGCGACGCTCGTGGCCCGCGGGGTCAGCAAGTCCTTCCGGATGCCGGAGGAGGCGGCGCACACGCTCAAGGAGCGAGTCCTCCACCCCCGCCGGCGTACGGGGCACGAGACGCTCCAGGCCCTGGAGGGCGTCAGCATGTCGATCGCTCCCGGCGAGTTCTTCGGCATCGTCGGTCGCAACGGCAGCGGCAAGAGCACGCTGCTCAAGTGCCTGGCGGGCATCTACGCCATCGACTCCGGAGGGATCTGGATCGAAGGACGCCTCTCCACGTTCATCGAGCTGGGGGTCGGGTTCAACCCCGACCTCGCGGCCAGGGACAACGTGGTGATGAACGGGATCATGCTCGGGCTCACGCCGCGGGCCGCCCGTGCCCGCTACCAGGAGGTGATCGAGTTCGCCGAGCTCGAGGAGTTCGAGGAGCTCAAGCTCAAGAACTACTCCTCGGGCATGCACGTGCGCCTCGCCTTCTCGGTGGCCATCCAGGTCGACGCCGACATCCTGTTGATCGACGAGGTGCTCGCCGTGGGCGACGCCAACTTCCAGCAGAAGTGCTTCGACGTGTTCGAACGGATGCGCTCCGAGGGCAAGACGATCATCTTCGTGACGCACGACATGAGCGCCGTCAACCGCTTCTGCCATCGGGCGATGCTGCTCGAGCGCGGCCGGCCGCTGATGACCGGAGATCCCCAGGCGGTCACCGACCGGTATCTGGAGATCAACTTCGGGCGCAGCGCCGAGCCCGAGACCTCGGACCCCGGAGCGGACGCCCGCCTCGGCGACGGCGACGCGCGCGTGGTCGAGGCCTGGATCGAGGACGGAGGCGGCGCGCGTCTGACCGCCGCCCTCCAGGGGAGGCGCATGGTCCTCCGCGCGCGGGTGGCGTTCGTCCGCCCGACCGACGATCCGGTGGCCAGCTGCTACATCCTCAACAGTGACCACGTGGCGGTGCTCGTCGCCACCACGGCCCGCGAGCACGACCGCTCGGGGCGCTTCGCGCCCGGCGAGGAGGTCATCTTCTCCTTCGCCTTCGAGAACGTCCTGGCCCCGGGGCGCTACAGCCCGGTCTTCACCATGGCCCATCGCGGCACCGGGCTCGACCTGATGGATCGCTTCGAGGGTCATTTCTCGTTCGTGGTGACGAGCACCGGCGCCCTCGGCGGCCTGATCGACCTCCCGGTCGAGACCGCCGCCGAGCGCGTGACCGGCCAAGCGGTGGACCGGCTGCCGGCGTGAGCACCGACGCGCCGCCCGCCGCGGCCGGCCTCGGTCGGCCGATCCGGGGTCCGCACGCCCTGACCGACGACTGGGGCCGCTTCTGGCACCTGACGTTCAACATCGCGCGCAACGAATGGAAGCTCCGCTTCTTCGGGTCGGCCCTCGGCTACGTCTGGCAGGTGATGCGCCCGCTGCTGCTCTTCGGCGTGCTCTACCTGTTCTTCACCCAGATCGCCCGGGTCGATCAGACGGGCGGGAAGGGCGGGGGCGAGCACTTCTACGGTACGCAGCTGCTCGGGTCGATCGTCCTGTTCACCTTCTTCGCCGAGGCGACCAGCGTCGCCGTCCGCAGCGTGGTCGACCGCGAGACCCTGGTCCGCAAGATCCAGTTCCCGCGCTTGGTGATTCCCCTCTCGGTGGTGCTCGTGTCCCTCTTCAACCTCGGGCTGAACCTCGTGGTCGTGCTCGTCTTCGGACTGATCGAGGGCGTCCGTCCGATGGTCAGCTGGCTCGAGCTGCCGGTGATCGTCCTGCTTCTCGGCCTGCTGTCGACCGGTCTGGCCATGCTCCTGTCCGCCCTCTTCGTGTTCTTCCGCGACATGCAGCCGATCTGGGAGGTCGTGACCCAGGTCCTGTTCTACGCCTCGCCGGTGATCATCCCGCTGGCCACCGTCCGCGCGAAGCTCGGCACCGGGCTGCTGCACCTCTACATGCTCAACCCGCTGGCCGATCTCCTCCAGGAGTTCCGCCACGCCATGGTCTGGAACGGCACGTCCAGCGCCGCGGCGGCGATCGGCGGGTGGGCGGCCCTGCTGGCGCCCCTGGCCATCGTCATCGGGATCTTCGTGCTCGGCTTCCGGGTGTTCGACCGCTCGGCGCGCGTGATCGCCGAGAACCTCTGACCGGCCGGCTTCAGGCTCGATCGTGGGCGCGCCGCGCCGCCTCGACCTCCAGCGGGGTCCGGAGCAGGCGCTCGGGCGTCCCCGGTCGCCGCAGCAGGCGCCCGGCCTTGACCCGCACCCCGGCGGCGGCCATCCGGCCGAGGCGCTGGAGCGCACCCATCCCCTCGTGGCGCCCGACGAAGCGGGCGGGCTTGGTGGCCACCATGTTCATCGACACCCCGCCCCAGACGTGGTTGAGCCACATGAGGTGGGCGCGCCGGGCGGTCGGGCTCCCCCGCAGGGCGAACGCGACTCCCTGCGCGGCTCCCCGCCAGGGCGGCGTGCCCGTCTCGAGGTGGAGATCGGTGTCGCCGAAGAAGGCCCGGTAGTGGGGCTCGGTCACGTCGGTGAAGAAGCCGGCCCGGGTGGCCTCCCAGCGGTAGCGGGCGGCCCAGTAGGCGTGCTCGTAGCCCTCGAACTGGTCGACCCCCTCGGTGTGGATTCCCGACCGGTCGCGCAGCGTCCGCAGGGTCTCGTTGACCATCAGCAGCCGGCCGCCCGGACGCAGCACGCGGAAGGCCTCGCCGAAGGTTCGTCGCAGGCCCTCTGGATCGTTGTGGTGGAGCACCTCGCAGCAGAACACGTAGTCGACGCTGCTGTCCGCGAGCGGCATCGCGCCCATCGAGCCGACGACCCGCTCGAAGTAGACCTGCCCGTCGTCGATGAAGTACTCGGCCGTGTAGAGGCCCTGGAGCTCGGCGGTGACGATGTCGAGCGCGATCACCCGCAGTCCGCGCTGCGCGAAGTGGTTGGCCGCCCAGCAGGTGTTCGATCCGACGTCGACGATCGTCTGGCCCGGGACGAACCGCACGGTGCTCAGGAGCTGGTACATCGACCGCGCCTGCACGTACCAGTAGCCGTTCTCGATGTCGGGCAGGCGGCGCACCATCGCCCGGTCCCACCCCTCCAGGCGCATCTGCTCGGCGAAGCGCGTGAGGCCCGCCGCCTCGGCCAGTACGTGCGCCGGCGGGTCGTGGAGGAGCTCGGCCACCCCCCGGCGCACGAGGAAGCTCTCGGCGCAGCGGCGGCAGCGGAGCGTCCCCTCGCGGACCTCGCGGGCGTCGCTCGCCGCCGCCGCGAGCTCCAGCGTCCCGTCGTGCCGGCAGGCCGGGCAGCGCAGCCCGCGCGCGAGCTCGGCCTTCATCGGCGGACCGGGCCCGGCGGGTCGGGGAGGGCGATGTTCTCGAGGTCGACCCGGCGGGGGCGGGCGACCTCCTCGAAGAACGCCTCGACCGCGTCGATCCGCCGCTCCCACGCGTAGTCGGCCGCTGTGGCGAGGCCCGCCGCGCCCAGCTCCTCGCGCAGGGCGGCGTCCCCGAGCAGGCGCCCGATCGCCGCGGCCACCGCGGCCACCGTCGCCTCGGGCATCAGGCAGTTCTCCCCGTCGCGGCAGAAGTCGCGGTTCCCGTGGGCGTCGGTGCACACCACCGCACCGCCCGTGGCCATCGACTCGAGCGGGGGCAGGCAGAACCCCTCGTGGATCGAGGTGGCCACGAACACGGTCGCCGCGCACAGGAGCTCGTTGACCTCGGCGTCGCTGGGGGCGACGACGTAGCGGATGCCCGGCTCGAGCGCCAGGTCGGGCTCGATCCCGAACAGGCAGAGCTCGGGGCGCGGCTCGGGCAGCGCCCGCCAGGCGGCCACGGTCAGCGCCAGGTTCTTGAGCGGCTGCGACCGGCCCAACGCGAGCACCATGTCGCCGCGGCGGGCGACGCCGGGCAGCGGGCGGAAGCGGTCGAGGTCGAGGCCCGGCGGGATCAGGGCGGCGTCGAGGCCGAGCTCGCGCAGGCGGTCGCGATTCCAGCTCGAGATCGTCATGAAGCGGAACTCGTGACGGTAGGAGGCGAGCACGCTGTCGCGCACCCGCTCGTCGTTCGGGTAGTAGCTGGTCTCGATGTCCTGGACGAAGTAGACGGGGATCCCGCGGAGGACGCTCCCCAGCCAGACCGGCGCCGCCGTGTTCCACCAGGTGGCCACCTTGATCGCCTCCTCGGCCTCGAGCGCCGCGACCAGCCCCTCGTAGTCCTCGAACGTGCGGACCGGGACGCGCAGGTCGAACCAGTCGGGTTGACCGGCGAGCGACCACACCTCCGGGTGGTGGCCCCGGGCGCGGAGGCGGTTGACGTGCTCGAAGACGTCGCGGTGCCCGCCGCCGACCCCGGTGTCCTCGGTCACATAGATGACGCGCAGGCCGCCGTCCGGCGCCCGGACCGCGCGCGCGTCGAAGAAGTCCCCCCAGCGCTGCCAGAACCGGCGCTGGGATGCGCGCTCGCGTTGGCCGACGTCGGTGCCCCGGGTCTGGGACTCGTAGTGGAAGAGCCGCGCCGCCGGCCAGAAGATCACCCGCCACCCGGCCTCCCAGGCGCGCAGGCAGTAGTCGACGTCCTCGTAGGCCATCGGGTACCCCTCGTCGAGCACGCCGATCGCCTCGATCACCGCCCGGCGCACGTACATGCACGCCCCGGTCACGGCCAGCACCGGCGCGACGACCTTGGTCGGGCCCCAGTCGGCCATCCGGAAGCGGTAGCGATGGTCGAACCACTCGGGCGCGCCCAGGTTGCGCACCGTCCCGGCGAACTGGACCCGCCCGTCGGCGTAGAGGAGCTTGGCGCCGACGATGCCGACGTCCGGCGCCCGGACGGCCGCGTACTGGAGGCAGGCCAGCCAGCCGGCGGCGGCCTCCACGTCCGAGTTGAGGACGACGACGTCGTGGCCGGGGTCGGCCGCCGCCAGGCCCCGGTTGACGTTCGCCGCGAAGCCGCCGTTCTCCGCACCGGCGACGACCTCGATCCCCGGGATCCGGCGGAGCGCCGCGACGTGCTCGGCGCCGCTCGCGTCGTCGGCCACGACGATGCGCGCCATTTCCCTGCGCGTCGTCCGGCGGATGCTCGCCACCAGCCGGGTGACGTGGTCGGCGTCGCGGTAGCTCGGGACGACGATGGTCACCGGGCGGCCGTGGCGCTTGTACCAGGCCAGCGCCGCCCGCTGCTCGCCCATCAGGCCAGCCCCCAAGCGCAGGCGGCGGCGCAGGGGGGTGAAGCGGAGCGGGTAGGTGAGGACCCGGTAGGCGAGCCCGGCCGGCCCGACGTACCGGTAGGTGAGCGCGATCCGCCGCCATGGCCCGGCCGCTCCCGGCGGCCGGCTCGAGCTGTCTCCTGCGGCGGGCATGCGGCGGGCGTCAGCCCGCCGGCTGACGGACCTCGGCGGCGTCGCGCTCGGGCCCGGACACCTTGGTCGGGCGGGCCAGGCCCTCGAAGTACGCCTCGAGCGCGTCGATCCTCCGCGGCCACCGGTACTGGGCGGCCGTCTCCATCCCGGCGCGCCCCAACCGCTCGCGCAGGGCCGCGTCGTCGAGCAGGCGCTGGAGGGCCTCGGCCACGCCGGCGGCCGACGGCTCGGGCATCAGGCAGTTGAGCCCGTCGCGGCAGTAGTCCCGGTTCCCGTGGGCGTCGGTGGCGACGACCGCCGCACCGGTGGCCATCGCCTCGAGCGGCGGCAGGCAGAAGCCCTCGTGGGTCGAGGTCTGCACGAACATCGTCGCCTCGCACAGGAGACGCGCGACCTCCTCGTCGCTCGGGGCGCGCACGTAGCGGACGCCCGGCTCGTGGGCGAGCTCCGGCTCGGTTCCGAACAGGCACAGCTCGGGCCGCGGCTCGGGCAGGCGCCGCCAGGCGGCGAGGGTGAGCGACAGGTTCTTGAGCGGGTTGGAGCGCCCGAGGGCGAGGATCATGTCCCCCCGCCGGGGGACGTCGGGCCGCGGCCGGAAGGTGTCGAGGGCGACCCCCGGGGCGATCAGCGCCGCCTCGAGCCCGAGCTCCCGCAGGCGGTCGCGGTTCCACGAGGAGATCGTCATGTAGCGGAACTCCGGCCGGTAGGAGTCGAGCACCGCGTGGCGGGTGACCTCGTCGTCGGGGTAGTAGCTCGTCTCGATGTCCTGGACGAAGAACACGGGCACGCCGTCGGTCACGCTGGCCCGCCAGACCGGCGCCGCCGTCGTCCACCAGGTGGCCACCTTGATCGCCGCCAGCGGGCGCAAGGCGGCGACCAGCTCGCCGTAGTCGGCGAACGACCGGACCGGGGCGCGGAGGTCGAACCAGTCGGGCGGCCCGCCCAGGCTGAACAGCTCGACTTCGTGGCCGCGGTCGACGAGGCCGTTGAGGTGCTCGAAGACATCGCGGTGGCCGCCGCCGATGCCCGTGTCCTCGGTGACGTAGACGATCCGCAGGGCGCCGGTCTCGGTGCGCACCTCACGGGCGTCGAAGAACTCGCCCCACCGCTCCCAGAACCCCCGCTGCGAACGGGGCTCGGCCGCCGGGGGGCTCGGGGTGGCCGGCTCGAAGCGGTGGAGCGTCGACGCCGGCGAGTAGCACACCCGCCAGCCGGCCCGCCACGCCCGCAGGCAGAGGTCGATATCCGCGTAGGCCATCGGGAACGCCTCCTCGAAGGCGCCGAGCTCGGCGACCAACTCCCGCCGCAGGTACATGCACGCGCCGGTCACCGCCAGCACCTGCCCCCCCACGCTGGCCGGCCCCCAGTTGCGCGGCTTGCCCCGGTAGCGATGGTCGAACGCCGCCGGGGCCCGGAGGTTCCGCTGGGTGCCCCCGAACTGGATCGTCTCGTCCGGGTAGAGCAGCTTCCCCCCGACGATCCCGGTCTCGGGCGACTCGTGGGCCGTCTGCTGGAGGCAGGCCAGCCAGCCCTCGCCGGCCTCGAGCTCGGCGCTCAGGACGACCACGTCGCGCTCCGGCCCCGCCGCGCGCAGACCCCGGTTCACCGCGGCGGCGATCCCTCGGGCGCGCTCGCCGGCCAGGAGCTCGACGCCGGCGATCCGGCGCAGGGCCGCCACGTGCTCGGGGCCGCTCCCGGCGTCGCTGACCACGATGCGCACCCGCCCGTCCGGAGTCGTCCGGCGGATGCTCTCGACCAGCCGGGCGACGGCGGGCGCGTCGCGGTAGCTCGGGATGACGATGGTCACCGGCGCGCCGGAGGTCGCATACCACCGCTCGGCCCCCGCCACCACCGACGCCGGTCCGTGGCCGGGCGTCACCCGGGTGCGCAGGGGCGTGAAGCGCAGGGGAAAGGTGAGCGCCCGCAGGGCGAGCGTGCGCAGCCCGTGGTAGCGGTAGGTGAGGACGACGCGCCGGCGCATGTTGGCGAACGGGCCGCGGAAGGTCCCGGCCAGGAACGACCGCCCGTCCCGGTCGACCGACGGCGCCGGGGAACCGGTCATAGAGCCGCCGGCCGGGCGTCGGGGCGAGCGCCCGCGCGGCGCTCGAGGGAGCACCAGGCCCGCAGCCACGGCGCCAGGGCGTCGGCGCGGGAGCCGAGCACCGCTCCGGCCCGCCGCACGACGCTCTGGCGGGCGCTCGCCGCCCAGCTCGCCGCCCGGGCCGGCGCCCCCGCGCCCGACGCGGCCAGCTCGCGCCAGTCCGCCCCGAGCTCCCCGCGGAGGGCGCCGAGGAGCCGCACCGGATCGACCGGCTCGCGCCAGCCGTACACCTCGGCGAGGCCGCGCCACTCGTCGAAGGCCCGCCGGAACTGCTGGAGGCTCGTGTAGTCGTGCGAGTGGAGGACCGGCGCATCGGGCACGAAGGCCTTCGCGTAGCCGGCGCGGAGCATGTCGAGGGCGAGGGCCTGATCCTCGGCGTAGTCGAGCTCCCGGAAGGGGATCCGCTCCCAGGCCGCCCGGCACACGCAGGCGTTCGCGTCGGTGAAGAACGTCCGCCGGCCGAAGAGCTCGAGCGGGCCCGCCGATCGCTCGGCCGCGAGCAGGCGGTCGACCCGGGGCGCCCCGTCGGGCGCGAGCGAGGCGAACCAGCGGTTGAGCTCGCGCGCGGTGTGCGGGGCGGCACCTGGACGGGGGGCGTACGGCCCGAAGACGAGCCCGACGTCGTCGGCGAGCTCGAACCCGGAGAGGAGTCGGGCGAGCCAGAGCTCGTCGGCCGGCTCGGCGTCCTGGGTGAGCAGGGCGACGCGCTCGCCCCGGGCCTCGGCCATCAGGAGGTTGCGCGTCGGGCCGTGGGCGAACCGCGCCGGCGGGATCTCGAGCACGCGCGCGCCGTGGCGGGCGGCGATCTCGCGCGACCCGTCGCGCGAGCCCGAGTCGCACACCAGCAGCTCGACCTCCCCGTCCAACCGCTGCGCGCGCACCGCCGCGAGCACGCCGTCGAGCGTGGCGGCGCCGTCGCGCACGGGGATGGCCACCGTGGTCCGGGGCATCAAGAGTGCTGTTCCATCGCCCGAGATGCTCCTGCTCCAACCGGCGTGGCGGCGAAAGTGAGCACGGCTAGCCCCGGATGCTAGCGCCAGAACTCCTCCCACACGCACGAGGGGCGCCTCGACGGGCGCCCCTCGTTCGATTCTGTGCTGGACACAAGCCGCGCAGGCATTACCGCGCCTCCAACCGGCGCCGGCATCGGCGCCAGGGAGACACGGCGAGCCGGGGGGACAAGCTCCGGCTGCCGGTACGGCGGTGGTCCGGGTTGGATTCCGCTAGGCGGGTCCAGCCGACTGCTCCGACCTAGGGGCCGGCCACCTCCAGAGTCCCAAAAGTACTGTCAACCAATGTAGGACCACCTCCTTTCGCTGGTGAAGGAAGAGTAGCGAACCGGCGCGACGATTTCGAACCGGAGGCTCGCGCCCGGCGGGCGACGCCCCCCGCCGAGGCACTGGTACCTTGCGGCGGCGGCCTGACATGGACCTCGCGCGGCCGGCCCTCGACATCGTGATCGTCACCGCCCCGGGCAGCCGGGCCCATGTCGGCCGCTGCCTGGAGGGCCTCCGAGCCCGGCCGTATACCGGCGGCGAGCAGGCCACGGTCGTCGTCGACAACGCGAGCGCCGACGGGACCGAGGCGGTGGTCCGCGGCTTCGGCGAGGTCTCGTGGCTTCCCGTGGGGCGGAACGCCGGCTTCGGCCCGGCGAGCAACCTCGGCGTGCGGGCGACCGCGGGCGAGTACGTCCTCCTGCTCAACCCCGACACCGAGGTCGGGGTCGGCACGCTCGACGCCTGCGCCCGGCGCCTCCACGGCGACCCGGGCATCGGCATCGTCGGCTGCCGCCTGCACGACCGCGCCGGAAGGCCCGATCCGAACGCGAAGCGCACCCTCCCGACCCGCGCGGCGGCGCTCCGCCGGCTGACCTTCGCCGACCGCGTGCTCGGGCCGGCGAGCTACCACACCCCGACGCTGGGCTTCCGCGCCTGCGGGCCCGTCGGGGCGGTGAGCGGCGCCTTCATGATGCTCCGACGGGCGACCCTCGAGCAGATCGGCCTCCTCGACGAGGGCTACTGGATGTACGGCGAGGACCTCGACCTCTGCGCCCGGGCCCGGGCCGCCGGGTGGGTCGTCTGGTACGAGGGGACCGTGGCCGCCCTCCACGTCAAGGGGGGTACGACCGCCGGCCGGCGCGGCGTCCGCCTGACGGCGGCCTTCCACCGGGCGATGGGTCGCTACTACCGCCGCCACCTAGACGGAGGGCGCGTGGTCGACCTCGCCGTGTACGCCGCCATCCTCGCCCGGCTCGGCCTGTCGGTCGGGCTCAGCGCCGGCGCCGGCGCCGTCCGGCGCCTGCGCGAGCCGGGTGAGCGCGGTGGTGAGCGCCGCCGCCCAGGACGGCTCGGCCGCGGCGAGCACGTCCGCCCGGGCCGCGCTGGCCGCCGACCAGGCGGCCAGGTCGATGCCGCCCCGGGTCAGGGCGGCGAGCTCCCGGGCGAGGCCGGCGTGGTCGCCCGCCGCGAAGAAGACCGCGGCCCCGGCGGCGACCTCCCGGTGGGCGGGGATGGCTGAGGCGAGCACGGGCGTGCCGCGGCGGAGCCCCTCGAGCAGCGACAGTCCGTAGCCCTCGAAGCGGCTCGGAGCCAGGAGGGCGGTCGCCGCGTCGAGGAGTGCCTCGAGCTCGTCCTCGCCGACCCAGCCGAGCAGCTCGAGGCCGACGCCGGCGGCCCGGGCGCGGGCGGCCGCCGCGGCGGCGGGCGGGAGCTCGACGGCCCCCGCCCAGCGGACGGACGGACGGTCCGCCGCCGCGAGGGACGCGAGCGCGTCGAGCACGGTGTCGAGGCCCTTGTATTCCCGGACCGACCCGACGACCACCACGATGGCCGTGGCCGGCCCGGCGGGCAGGCCGGGCCGAGAGCGCCGGACCAGGCCATGGTGGGATGCGACGACGGTGATCGGGGCGGCCGGGGCGAGCGCCTCAGCGAGGATCGCCGCGGTGACCTGGGAGCCGGTGAGGATCGCGTCGGCCGCCCGCACCGCGCGGGGCACGAGGGCGTTGTAGACGCGCCGCTCGAGCCCCCCGGCGGCGGTCGCCGGGACGACGAGGCGCCGGAGGTCGTGGACGACGAGGATGCGCCGGGCGCGGCCCCACCAGGCGCCGATCTCGCTGGCGGTGAGGACGACCGCCGAGCGGGGATCGCGCGCCGGCGCGACGACGAGCTGGTGGATCAACCGGCGCCCGGCCGGCCGGCTCGCGGCGAGCGGGCAGTCGATCCGCGTCCCCGCGGGAAACCACCCGGCGACGAGCGAGCGGACGTCGGCCGGACAGCGGACGACGAGCTCGCACCCCAGGCCCGGATCGGCGGTCAGGCTCGCGCCGATCCGGCGCACCGTCTCCCCGACCCCGCTGTACTCGGGCGGCACGGCCAGGGCATCGAGGATCAGCGTCCGCGGGGGGGCCAGGCGCGCCCACCAGAGGAGGAAGGCGACCGGGAGGAGCCAGGCCGCCGCAGCCGGGACGCCGTTGCCGAGGTCGCCGCGGATGAGCACGAAGGCGGCCCAGAGGAAGGCGACGCGGGCGACCGGGCGCACCGCCGCCGGCCACCCGGTCGACCGACGCCAGCCGAGGCCGGCGAGGGCTCCGAGCGCGGCGAGGCCGGCGAGGGCTCCGACCGTTCCCGCCGCGTAGGCGAGCTCGGCGTAGAGGGGGACGGCGACGTGGACGCCGGCCCGCGCCATGGCCGGGTAGACCGCCTCGGTGAAGCGCTGCGAGAGGCCCTCGGGCTTGTTCGGGTAGAGCTGCCGCGGGATCGGCTTGGCGAGCAGGGCGAGCAGCGGGTTGGTCGCGTGGATCAGCCCGGCGTGGGCGTGAACGTCGACGGCCCACTGGAAGGAGGCGAACTGGCTCTCGAGCAGCGGCTCCCAGTTGCTCGGCGACAGGTGGCGGCCGAGGCTCGCCGCGCTGAGAGACCCCTCCTGGTGGACCGCGTCGCGCGCGGCCTGCGTCATCCCGAGGACGAGCGCGCCGGCGAGGACGAGCGGGACGATCAGGAGGCGCGCGCGCGGGCGGTGGGCGACGACCACGGCGGTCACCGTGAGCGCCCCCTCGATCAGGAACGAGCGCTCGCCGGTGGCCAGCGAGAGGACCATCAGGGCGGCGAGGCCGCCGACCGGGGCGAGCACCCGCCGCCGGGGCTCGCCGGCGGCGAGGCGGAGGCTGAGCTGAAGGCCGAAGCCGGGGATGGCGAACTGGGCGAGGAAGATCAGGTACGCGCCCCCGTGCCAGAAGCTCCGGATCGTCGTCGCGGTGAGGGGCGCGGCCAGGGCGGAGGCGGCGAAGCGGAGCCCGGCGAGGAGCGCGCCGAGCAGCCCGGCGACGATCAGGAGGTTGGCCGCCTGGGCGAGGCGCCGCCGGTCGAAGGCGCCGGGCGCGGGCCGGGGGCCGCGCGCGGCGAGGAGGAGGCCGCCGAGGCAGAGGAGCCCGCCGGCCCCGGCGAGGGCGAGCGTGGCCCGAAACGCGTGCGGGTCGATCCCGCCGCCCGCGGCGACCCGCGGGAGCTCGGGGTGGGCCGGGTGGGTCGCCGCCAGTACGGCGGAGACGCCGACGTAGAGCGCGAGGACGAGCCCGAGGATGGGGCCCTCGACCGGGACCCGAAGCGCGGCCAGACCGACCGCGCCGGCGACGAATCCGCCGGCGACCCACCAGGCCGCGCCGCTCTCGCCCGAGCCGAGGATCCCCGCGCCGGCGAGGAGCACGGCGCCCGCGCCGGCGGCGACGGCGGCGGCCGCGGCGAGACGGACGGCCCGGGCCGGCCCCGGAACCGAGGGCGGCTTGGGGACGGCCGGCCCGGGCCGGGCCGAGCGGAAGGCCCGGGCGGCGCGGGCGGCGCGGGCCGCCCGGGCGGCGCCGGCGGCCCGGGCGGAGCGGACGGTCCGCCCGGCGCCGGTGGCCCGCCCGGTGCGGACGGCGGGGAGCCGGAGGCGCAGGCAGGCGGCCAGCAGCCCGAGCGTCACCGCGCCCCACCCGGCGCCGGCGAGCAAGAGCCCGGGGAGCGTCCGCACCATCGGGCTCCAGATCAGCCCGAGCGCGGTCACGGCGACGAGCGGGACGAGGCCGGCGAGCACGAACCCGAGGCCGGCGTGCCCGGCCCGGCGCAGGACGACGTGGAAGGCGACCAGCGTGGCCGAGCTCGAGAGGACGGTGGCGATCGACATCGCCGTGAGGCCGACCGGAACGACGATCGCCAGCGCGACGGCGAAGGTCAGCGCGGCGTTGGCGATCATCAGGGCACGGGCTCGCCGCGGCGGGGCGACGAGGTACATCACCGGGGCGGTCGGGGTCAGGACCAGGCCGAGCACCGTGGTCGCGCACTCGAGCCGCAGCACCCCGACCCCGCCGAGCCAGACCGGGCCGAACACAAGCCGGGTGAGCGGGGCGGCGAACACGAGCATCGCGCTGGCCGCCGCCCCCCCGAGGGCGAGGAGGATCCCGACGGCCTGCCGGTGGAGCTCGCCGGACGGGGCGGCGCGGCGGGCGACGAGCGCGGGAAAGAGGATGCGCGCGACAAGCTGGCTTCCGAACGCCGGGAGCGCCGAGACGGTGAGCGCCCAGAGGACGAGCCCGAGCTGGCGACCGGAGAGGAAGGCGGTCCCGACGAGCGGATAGACGGCGTAGTTGAGCTGGTTGGCCAGCCGGCCGCCCAGCCAGGAGCGGGAGAAGCCAAGGTCGATCGAGCTCCCCCCGCGAGCCCCGCCCCGGCCGCCGCCGCCGCCGCCGCCGGCGGCCGGCCGGACGCGCGACGCGCCGAGGGCGAGGGCGAACCCGGTGGCCGCGGCGATCGCCCCGGCGGCGGGCGTGGCCCAGGCGCCGGCCGAGAGCTCGGCGAGCCCGACGGCGAAGGCCACGAGGAGCGCCCGCTGGATCACCTCGATCAGCCCGATCGCCGCGAACCGGCCCTCCGCCTCGAACACCGCGGTCGGCACCATCTGGGCGGCGAGGAACGCGGCGCAGACGACGAGCAGGAGGGCCGAGGTCCGGACCAGCGAATCGACGGGCACGAGCGCGATCGCCACCGTGGCGAGAACCACGGCCGGAGCCAGGCGGCGCAGCTGGCGCCCGCTCACCGCCCCGGCCAGCCGGCGGGCCTCGCCCGAGCGGATCAGCGCCGCGCCGTAGCCGAAGTCGCCGACGGCGCTGACGAAGGTCATCACCGCGAGCGTCCAGCCGAAGTAGGCGAACTGCGCCGGCTCGAGGATGTGCGAGAGGACGAGCACCCCCAGCGCAGTCAGGCCGGCGACCAGGGCCTGCCGGGCACCGAGCGCGAACGTCGAGGTCAGCAGGCCGCGACGGGTGAAGCCGGGCCGCGCGGGCGGAGGCGGAGGACGGGAGGCCACGCTCGCCCGGGATCGTAGTTCGGCGCCGACCCCCCGGAGCCACGACGCATGGCCGCGAACCGGGCCGCCCCTCCCCGCGGCCGCGCCCCGCCGACCCGAAACCGCTCAGAAACCAGACCCGGCAAACACGGCCCGGGCGGTCGAGGCGAGGATCAACAGGTCGAGTCGCAGGCTCTGGCGCTTGACGTAGTAGAAGTCGTACTGGAGCTTCTCGAGCGTCCCGTCGCGCGACCCGCCGTAGCCGTAGTTGATCTGGGCCCAGCCGGTCATGCCCGGGCGGACGCAGTGGCGGGCCCGGTAGTACTCGATGTCGGCCTCGAGCCAGCGGACGAGCTCGACCTGCTCGGGCCGGGGGCCGACCAGGCTGAGCTGGCCGAGCACGACGTTCCACAGCTGGGGGAGCTCGTCGAGGCGCGCCCGGCGCAGCACCCGCCCGACCCGGGTGATCCGCGCCTGCTCGTCCCCGGCCCAGGCGGCGCCCGACCCGGGGGCGCAGATCATGGTGCGGAACTTGAGCAGGGTGAACGGCTCGTCGCCCCGGCCGACGCGGAGCTGGCGGAAGAGCACCGGCCCCCGGCTCGAGAGCCTGACCGCCCCGGCGACGGCCAGGAGGACGGGCGCCAGGACGATCAGCCCGGCCGCGGCGAGGAGGAACTCGCACGTCCGCTTGCACAACCCGTAGAGGCGGGGCCGGTGGATCTCGGCGACGTCGAACAGGAACCAGCTCGGGGTGAGCTCGCTGAGCGGCTCCTTGCGGAAGTGGCGCTCGTAGAAGCTCGTCAGGTCGCGCACCCGGCAGCCGAGCAGGCGGACCCGGGCGGCCACGGCGCAGAAGGCGTCGCTCCGGGTCGCCTCGCTGGAGAGGACGAGCATCGTCGCCCCGGCCGCGGCCACCCGGGCGGCGAGGGCGTCGACCTCCTCGGGTCCGCCGGTGACGCTGGCGAAGCCGACGAGGCTGACGTCGGTCTGGCGGCGGACCTCCCGGGCGACGTCGTCGTACTGGTCGACCGACCCGATCAGGAACACCCGCCGGGCCGAGCGGAGGTAGCGGACCTCGAGCGCGCGGAGCTCGGCGGCCAGGACGAAGGCGGCCGGCGTGGCCAGGGCGGCGACGGCGAGCGACCACACCGGCGGGGCGATCCCCCCGGCCCGGGCCGCCCCGAGGCTGATGGCCAGGGCGACCGCCGACGGCGGGAGGCTCCCGAGGACCCCGCGCAGCCCGACCCGCCCGGCGGTGCTGACCGAGCGGCTGTGGAAGGTCAGCCGCCCGGCGGCGGCCCCGAGGACGCCGGCGAGCAGGGCGACGATCGGGAGCTCGCCGCGGCCGGCGACGGCCGGGAGGGCGAGGACGGAGCCGAGGCCGAGGGTGAGGAGCCCGGAGACGAGCTTGGTCTGCGGCCAGGTGGAGATGACCGGGAGACCGGGGCCGACGAGCTGGAGGCGGGGGGGCGCCGCCGGGGACCGGCCGGGCTGCGGGTGGGTGCTCATCCGGTGGACCCGGTGAACAGGGCGGCGTCCCGGGGGTCGAGGGCGGCCGCCCGGCGGTAGGCGGCGCGCGCGGCGGCGGCGTCCCCGCGGCGGGTGGCCAGGTCCCCGAGGAGGGCCCACGGCACGTAGTTGAGCGGCTCGATCCGCACGGCCCCGAGCAGCGTAGCGCGAGCATCCGGGTAGTCGCCGAGGCGGGCGAAGGCGGCGGCTCGGGTGTAGTAGGTCTCCGGGCGGGAGTCGTCGAGGCGCAGGGCCGACCGGGTCCCGGCCAGGGCGGCCCGGGGGTCGGCGGCGAGCACGCCGGCCGCCCGGTCGGCCCGCTGCCCGGCCAGGTACTGGCGGACGAGCGACGGAGCCCCGACGGCGACGAGGGCGATCACCCCGAGCGTCCAGGCGCGGAGGGCGCGGGCCGGCGCCGGGGCAGCCGGCTCGGGGCCCGCGAGGGCGCCGAGGCCGGCGGCGGCGAGGAGGGCGATGCCGGTCAGGCCGGGCATCGTGTAGACCCAGTCGACGCTCGTCTGGAGCAGCCAGACCGAGAACATCCCGCCGAGGGCCACGCTCAGGGCGGCGTCGCGCCGGCGGCTGCGCGCGAGGGCCCAGAGGACCCCGCCGATCGTCGCGAGGAGGGCGAGGAGCCCGGGCAGGCCGAGCTCGGCGAGCATCTGGAGCTCGATCGAGTGGGGCTGGCGGACCGACTGGGGGTTCTCGCGGAGCTGGTAGTAGCGCAGGCCGTAGCCGCCGGCCCCGACCCCGCGGACCGGGGCCTGGTCGAACTCCTCGATGGCCACCCGCCAGAGGTCGTAGCGGTAGCCGCCGGCGTCGGTGAAGCGGGCGGTCGCCGTGGCCGGGACGTCGCGCAGGGCGGTGAACGCCCGCCACTGGCGGGACGCCGTGCCCAGGGGGTCGTGATCGACGGCGAGGAGGACCACCGGGGCGGCCAGGACCAGGCAGATCGCCCCGAGGCGGGGGGCCCGGCGGAGGGCGTCGGGGAGGGGGCGGGCGGCGAGCCGCCGGGCCAGGGCCCAGGCGAGGCCGGCGGCGGCGGCGGCGACGACCGCGGCGAGGCCGGCGTGGGCGACCACCGACCCGGACGGCCCGTCCGGGTGGGCGGGGCTCCGGTCGGAGTAGACGGCCAGGGTCCACGGGAGGGCGGCCCCGGCCCCGGCGGCCACCGCGACGACGGTCCAGAGGCGGGCGAGGCGGCCGGGGATGAGGCCGAGGACGAGGAGGCCCGAGCCGAGCATGGCCGGGATCACCGCCCGCGACTGGGTGAGGACGAGCAGGCTGGCCTCGAGGCTGGCCAGGGCGACGGCGGCCCCGGCGCGGGCGGGTGGGCGGTCGCGCTCGGCGTAGGCGACGAGCGGCCAGATCCCCATCAGCATCAGGCAGGCCGTCCCGTTGATGTAGTCGACCGGGGCGTTCAGGCGGAAGGTGAGGAAGGCCGACGGGTCGCCGGCGAGGAGGCGGGCGAGGGTGATCAGGGCGCCGGCGCCGATCGCGGCGCCGAGCACCGCGGCGACCGTGCGGAGGCCGCGGCCCGGGCGGAGGGCGAGGCTGGCGAGGAGGAAGGCGGCGAGGTAGAGGACGAGCCGGTTGACCTCGGTCCAGGCGCGATCGGGCGAGTCGGCCGAGGTGAGGCTGAGCGCGGAGAGGGCGAGCAGGGCGAGGAGGCCGGCGGCGACGACGCAGGCCGGCCGGCTCGGGAGGCGGGGGCGGGCGACCGCGGCGGCGGTCAGGGCGACGAGGGTCCCGGCGCTGACCGCCCCCCAGACGGCGAAGTCGTAGTACCCGCCGAAGAGCCCGGACGCCCCGAAGACGGCGGCCTGGAGGAGGGCGACGCCGCCGAGGAAGGCGCCGGGGCCGCGGGCCGGCGGCCGCCCGGGCCGCAGCGCGGTCACCGTGGCCGGCGCCCGGAGGGTGGCCGGCGGGGCCACCGCGGCTCAGGCGGCCCGGCGCCAGCGGCGCGCGCCGAACCCGACGGCGAGGCCGGGGACGAGCAGGGCGAGGGCGGCGGCGACCCAGAAGACGAGGACCGGGCCGCCGGCGACGACGGGGCGGCGATCGGCGGCGGGGATCAGCGTCCGGGGGGCGGCCGGCGCGGCCGCGGCGGTCCGGTTCCTCGCTCGGGTGGGGGGCTGGGAGCGGTGGTCGGGTCGCGAGATCCCGGCGCCGAAGAGACCGTCCTCGGCGGTCGGCCGGGTGCCGGCCGGGGGCGGGGGTGGGACTGGTGTCGGGGCGGCGGTCGTGCTCCGGGCGGTCGTCCGGGGCGACCGAGCCGCGGGCCGGGGGGCCGGGGCGGTCGCCGGCGCCGGGCCGTCGCCCTGGTTGCGGGCCGTCTGGAGGGGGATGGCGTACTCCTTGCCGGGCGGCGAGCCCGGGTCGACGTGCACCCCGCTCGACGCGGCGCGGGCCGGGCCGGGGGCGGCCGGGCCGGCCGGGGCGGCGGCGAGCGCGGCGAGCGCGCACGCGGCATAGACTGCCCGACGACGTTTCAGCGGCACCGCGGCGGATGATCGCACACGGGGCCGGGCCGATCCGCCGGGCCACGTCGGGTGTTGGCGGTGGGACATGCGGCGTTCTGCGATCGAGACGGCCGGGGCGTGCCTGGCGGCGAGCCTGCTCGTCGTGCTCGGGTCGGCGGCCGGGGCGCGGCCGGCGGGGGCCCGGGCGCTGAAGGGGATGTGGGGGCCGGCGGTCGAGCGCGGGGTCTCCCAGTTCCCGGTCTACCGAGACCTCGGGATCCAGCTCTACGAGACGACGCTCGACTGGTCGGCGGTGGCCGGCGGCCGGCCGCGCCGGGCCCGCGATCCGGGCGACCCGGCCTACGCCTGGCCGGCGGCGCTCGACGCGGCGGTGGCCGCGAGCCGGGCCGCGGGGATGCGGGTCGCCGTCGAGCTGATCGGCGCCCCGCGCTGGGCCAACGGCGGACACCCGGCCAACCGGGCGCCGACCAACCCGGCGGACTTCGCCGACTTCGCCTACGCCGCGGCCCGCCGCTACCCGACCGTCCACCTGTGGATGATCTGGGGCGAGCCGACCCGGCGGGCGGACTTCGCGCCGATCGTCACCTCCGACCCGGCGCGGCCGCTGACCGCGGCCGCCCGGGCGGCGCCCCACCGGTACGCGCGGCTGCTCGACGCGGCCTACGGGGCGCTCAAGCGGGCCGGGACGGCGAACCTGGTGATCGGGGGGATGACCTTCACGACCGGGGACATCCGCACCCGCCAGTGGATCGAGAACCTCCGCCTCCCGAACGGGCGCCCGCCGCGCCTCGACCTCTACGGCCACAACCCGTTCACCTCGCGGGATCCGAGCTTCGCCAACCCGCCGTCGCCGGCCGGAGTGGTCGACTTCTCGGACCTCCCGCGGCTCGCCGGGTGGATCGACCGCTACCTGGGGCGGGGCCGGCCCCGGATCCGGCTCTTCCTCTCGGAGTGGACGATCCCGACGGCGGTCGACGACGAGTTCAACTTCTACGTCGACCCGGGGGTCCAGGCGAAGTGGATCGCCGACGGGCTCCGGCTCGCCCGGTCGTGGTCGCGGGTCTACGCGATCGGCTGGATCCACCTCTACGACGACCCGCCGGTCTCGGCCGGCGGCCTGCTCGACCCGGCGGGCGTGCCGAAGCCCGGCTACCTCGCCTGGAGGGCCGGGTAGGCGCGCCGGCCGCCGGGCGGCACACCGCCGGCGCGTGGAGTCAGCGGTCCGACCCGTAGGCACATCCGCCCAGCGTGCGCTATCGTGCGCTCACACTTCCCCCGGCGCGCCGCGCAGGCATGCCCGGTGGGGTCAGCGTCATACCGCGCCACCCAGGTTCGTCGACCAAATGTGACGGATTCCAGGCCGACGAGGCGGCGCGCGGGCGACTTGTGCCGGCTGACGCCTCCGGCGAGAAACTCCAATTCGGACGCGGGGAGAGCACGGCCATCATGCGTACGCACACGAAGGCGAGTCGGGGAACCCGTGGACGTGTGCCGAGGCGCGCACTCCTCGCCGCGGTGCTCGTGACGTTCGTGTGGCCGGCTGCGGCGCTGGCCGGGACGACCCCGGCGTCGACGTTCTCGAAGTCGGGCCGCGACAGCACGACCGCCTCGACGGCGACCGCTAACGGCCCGGCCGGTGTGACCGCCGCCGGCGATACGTTGAGTTGGGTCCTTTCCTATCGCAACACCACGGGCGGACCCGCCCAGGTGAACATCACCGACCCGATCGTCGGCAACCAGACCTTCGTGCCCGGGTCGCTCCAGACCTCGCCGGGCCTCTCGCCCCAGTTCTCGACCAACGGCGGGACGACCTACACGACCTCCGAGCCGCCCTCCGGGGTCAATGCGGTCGGCGCGACCGGCGTCAGCGTCGACGGCTCCACCGGCGCCCAGGGCTTCTCGGCGGCCCCGACGTCGGGGTTCGTGTCGTCCGCGGGCGGCGGCGACGGGTTCGAGGCTCTGTTCATCGGCGCCAACGTCTACAACATCCACCATCACACCGCCGGTGGCCCCCAGGTCGATTGCCACGTGAAGGCCACCGGGGCTCGCTGCGCGGGCGGCTACCCGGCGTACGTCTCGGCCACCGCCGGCGCCCCGATCGGCACCGGGACGAACACCCTGTTCACCGCCCAGCAGCCCGACGCGGCGATCAGCGGGACGAAGATCTACTTCCCGGCCAGCATCGCCGGCGGGACCAGCGTGGGCGCCGGCTGCGTCGACGTCGCGACCAACGCCTCGTGCGGCTACACCCAGCTCGGCGTCGCCCAGGACGCGGGCTTCGCCAACCTGCCCCCGATCGACGGCGGAGCGCAGATCGGCTCGCGGTACTTCATGCTCGGCGATCAGGCCCAGATCTACTGCCTGGACACGACGACCCAGTCCGCCTGCCCCGGCTATCCCCTGGTCGGCGTCGCCGACCCGGGCTCGGGCAACAACGTCACCTATGCGTCTGACCTCCAGACGTTCGGGGACGGCCGTTACGTCTTCGGCGTGGTGACGCGCGCGAACAGCACCCACGACGTCGTGTGCATCGACGCCTCGACCAACGCCGTCTGCCCGGGCTTTCCCAAGGTGGGAGCTCCGGGGACGTTCGCCGGCGGCGGCCCGTACAACTCGGTGCCCGTACCGATTCTCGATGCCGGCGCGAACGTGATCGGGGTCTGCGTCGGGACGGCCGCCGACAACGCCAGCCACCCCTTCAGCTGCTTCAACCTGGCCGGCGCCCCGGTGGCGACGCCGTTCTCGATCACCCAGACCACGGGCACCGGCGTGAACTGGATCGACTTCGGCAGCGTGCTGCGCATCGGAGCGAAGCTCTACTTCGCCGAGACGACGCCCGGCGGCGTCTCCACCTACACCTGCTGGGACTACGCCACGGCGGCGCCGTGCGCCGGTTTCGTCCCGGCGAGCACCGGCGTGGCGGTTTATGCGTACACGCTGCGGCAGGATCCGCAGAACCCGGACTGCGTCTGGGAGGAGGGCGACGCCGACCGCTTCGAGGTGTTCAGCGCGACGATCGGCGGCACCACGTGCAACGAGAGCCCGGCGGCCGTCGATCTGGTGCCGGCCCAGTTCTACTGTGACGGCCTCCCCGGCCACGTCGGAGGATACGACCGGTTGACCATCGCCGGCGTCGCGGCCGCCGACTACACCGGGCTGACGGTGACCATCACCGACGCCAACGGTGTGCCGATCCCCGGGTTCACCGGGCAGGCCTTCCCGGTTGGCACGACGTCGATCGACATCTCCTCGATTCCCTACTCGGGCGCGAACGCGCATCTGCATGTCGTCGTCGGGTTCGCGAATCTCGCGGCCGGCAAGACGGCGACGGTGGCGGCGACGTTCACCGGCGATCCGATCCAGGTGTGCTTCAAGACCACGGTCGGGCCCCCGACGCCCGGCGGGCCGACCCCGATCCCCAACGGCGCGACGGTGGTCACGGTTCCTCCCGGCGGACCCCCGGACCCCAATCCGTCGGGACCGGTGACGTTCCTCGAGCAGTCGCCGCCGCCGTCCTGCGCGCTCACCGCGGTGATCGCGGGTCCGCCCAAGCAGCTCCAGATCACCGTGCAGGACCGGAGCGGCCTGGGGCTGGCGTCGATCGTGGCGACCACGGCGATCAACGCGAGCGTCGCCGTGCCGGCGTTCGCGCCGGGGACGACCGCCCCGGTGGTGGTCACGGCGACGAAGACGGACGCGTCCATGAGCGCCCAGGTCGGGCTGACCGTCACCGACGTCGTCGGGAACGTGACGGTCTGCGACCCGGTGCTGGCCACCGTCGGGCCGCGCGGCGAGACGGGCGCGCTGACCGTCCGCCACGCCCCGTCGGCCGAGCACCTGATCACGATCACCAACGGCCGGCCGGGCCTGCGCGTCATCAAGGTCGACGTCAACGGCCGCCGCTACTGGCTGGGCACGCTCAAGGACGGCAAGTCCGTCCGTCTGGACGTCGCCGGGGCGATGCATCCCGGGAGCGAGAACACGATCACCATCAAGGGCAACGGCCGGCCCCGGGCCTCCGCCGACGTCGTCATCTCCGACAGCTGAGCGAGGACGCGGGTCGGCTCGATCCCGAGCTCAGGGGGATCGATGGTCGGCGCTGCGCGCGAGCCAGCGCAGCGGTCCGCCGGCGATGGCGGTCAGCCCCGGATCGGGGTCGAGCTGTCGACGCCCGGCCTCGAGCAGCATCCGGTAGAGCTCGGTGGCCTGGTAGCGCCGGTCGGCGCGCAAGGACATCCGCTCGAGGACATGCCCGGGCAGGCCCGTGCGGGTGACGTGGGCGAACCCGGGGTGATCCGCCCCGACGGCGGCCAGCGACCGCGACACGACGACGTTCACGCCCCGCACCGAGGCCACCCAGTCACGGGCCGGGGGCGGCAGGAACGGTCCGAGGAGGCGTTCCGCCACGACGAGCCCGGCGGCCACGCAGCGCTCGAGCCCGGCCGCCGTGGTCGCGTCCAGCGCCTCGGCGGAGACGACCAGGGGATGGGCCACGGCCATGGCCGCGACGTCGGCGAGCCACTTCAGGCATTTCCAGCGGTGCCAGGCCCCGTGGACGAGCAGGTGCCACCACGCGGCGCGTAGGGGCAGCACCGGGGTCGCGACGCCGGAGACCGCTACGCGCCGGGGATCGGAGAGCCAGCCGGGGGCGATCGGCATCAGGCGGGGGTTGTCGGTCAGCCGCCAGTGGAGGTCGAGGCTCTGCGCGGCGTATTCGAGCGCCGCCTCTTTGACGAGCGGGAGATCCCTGGCTCGTCGGAGCGCGACGAGTCCACGATCGGCGGGGAGCATCGCGGCGGGCAGGTCGAGGCCGTGCCAGAGGAAGCCGTGCTCGCGCAGGACGACGACCGCGTCGACCACCCGGTCCGGGTCGACGAGGAGATCGAGATCGCCAACGTGACGGGCGACGGCCGAGCCGTAGGCTTCCTGGGCCAGCGCGACGCCCTTGAGCACCACGACGTCGATGGCCGCGCTCGCGAGGATCTCCACGGCCAGGCGCTGGACGCCGATCAGGCACAGCGCGTCGAGCGTCGCCTCCCCGGCGTCGCGCGCGAGCTCGCCGACGACCCAGTCGGACCCGCCCACGTCCGCCGCCCAGCCGCCGTGATGGACGAGGGGGCCGACGCGGTGGCGCCGGGTCAGCTCCACGAAGCGACGCCAGTCGACGTCCCCGGTCGGGGCGCCCGCGTCGGCCATCCCGCAGCCGCGCGCCACCGCCCGGCGGACGGCGCGCCACGTCGCCGCGTCGGCGCGCTCGTTGCTCCGGCCGGGCGCCCCCGGGCCCGGACCTGGCCGGTCGGGGTCGCGTCGGGATGTGCCGCCGTCCGGATTCACGCTCGTTCGTGCGACCGCAGCTCACCTGCTCGCGACCGACTCTGCCCTTGGATCTTAGGGGCCGGCCGCTTCGGTCGCCGGCCGGGCCGGGGATGCTCGCCCGGTTACCGGCGGCCCCGGCGCGGCGCGCCGGCCTGCCCGGTCGCCGGCTGGGCCGGGGATGCTCCCCCGGTTACCGGCGCCCGGCGCGGCGCCGGCCGGGCGCCCCCGGCGCGGCGGCGATCACCCGGTCGGGGTCACGACCTCGTTCGAGTTGTCGGTCTCGACGCCGTTGACGACGGCCCGGACCACGATGTACCACGTCCCGCTCAGGCTGTTCAGCGTCGCCGAGGTCCCGGTCAGGCCACCCGCCCACATGAAGTACCCCACCCCCGAGGACCGCGACACGTACGCCCGATACTCAGTCGCCCCGGCCACCGCCGACCAGCTCAAGCTCACCGACGACGCCGTCACCCGCGTCACCGCCAGGCCGGCCGGCCCGGCCAGCGCGCCGATCTTCAGCACGACCTCGTTGGAGTTGTCGGACTCGACACCCGCGACGACCGACCGCGCTACCACGTACCAGGTGCCGGCGAGGTTGCTCAGCGTCGTCTGTGTCCCCGCGAGCCCCTGCGCGGCGAGCGAGTATCCCGACCCCGACGACCGCGACGTGTAGATCCGGTACTCGGTCGCCCCGGCCACCGCCGTCCAGCTCAGCCCGGCCGTCGAGGACGTCGTCCCCGTGACGGTCAGCCCGGCCGGCGCCGTCGCCGCCGTCGCCTGCGCCATGACCTCGTTCGAGTCGCTCGTCTCGACGCCGTTGACGACGGCCCGGACCACGATGTACCACGTCCCGCTCAGGCTGTTCAGCGTCGCCGAGGTCCCGGTCAGGCCACCCGCCCACATGAAGTACCCGACGCCCGAGGACCGCGACACGTACGCCCGATACTCAGTCGCCCCGGCCACCGCCGACCAGCTCAAGCTCACCGACGACGCCGTCACCCGCGTCACCGCCAGGCCGGCCGGCCCGGCCAGCGCGCCGATCTTCAGCACGACCTCGTTGGAGTTGTCGGACTCGACACCCGCGACGACCGACCGCGCTACCACGTACCAGGTGCCGGCGAGGTTGCTCAGCGTCGTCTGTGTCCCCGCGAGCCCCTGCGCGGCGAGCGAGTATCCCGACCCCGACGACCGCGACGTGTAGATCCGGTACTCGGTCGCCCCGGCCACCGCCGTCCAGCTCAGCCCGGCCGTCGAGGACGTCGTCCCCGTGACGGTCAGCCCGGCCGGCGCCGTCGCCGCCGTCGCCTGCGCCATGACCTCGTTCGAGTCGCTCGTCTCGACGCCGTTGACGACGGCCCGGACCACGATGTACCACGTCCCGCTCAGGCTGTTCAGCGTCGCCGAGGTCCCGGTCAGGCCACCCGCCCACATGAAGTACCCGACGCCCGAGGACCGCGACACGTACGCCCGATACTCAGTCGCCCCGGCCACCGCCGACCAGCTCAAGCTCACCGACGACGCCGTCACCCGCGTCACCGCCAGCTTCGTCATCGGGACGACGTTCCCCGGCACCTCGTTGGAGCTCTGCGTCTCGACGCCGCCGATGACCGCCCTGACCGCCAGGTACCACGTCCCGGGAAGCGTCGAGAGGGTGGCCTGCGTCGCGGTGAAGCCGCCGGCGTAGAGGAAGTAGGCCGACCCGGGGGTCCGCGTGGCGTAGACCCGGTACTCGGCCGCGCCGGTCACCGCCTGCCAGGCCAGGCTGATCGTCCCGGTCGTCCGGCCCGTGACGGCCAACCCGGTCGGGCCGGCGGTCGCCGATTGGGGCGGCGGGTTGATCGCCGCGCCCGAAACGCCGGTCGTCGCGCTGTCGGCGAAGATCGGGGCGGGGTAGCCGGGAAAGTCGTTGTTGGCCACGGCCACGCCGTGGGAGTCGGTGAGCTCGACCGCCGCCTTCTCGCCGCAGCCGATCTCGTTGAAGCTCGTGGTGTTGTTCTCGACGTCGAGGCCCTTGATTCGCTCCGCCTGGACGAACGCCGCGCGGCCGAGGAAGTGGTTGCCCTCGATCGTGTAGCCGCTGCGGAACACCGACGGGGTCGAGGGTCCCGGCGTCCGCAGGTAGATCGTGCCCTCGGCGCAGCTCGGGGACGGCCCGGTCATCGTGTTGTTCTCGATGTCGATGTCGCCGACGTCGGGGTCGGACCCGATGCCGCCGTTGGAGATCGCGTTGGCGTGGATGGCCGCAAAGGTGTTGCCGAGGATCTTGATGTGGCGCGCCACGAACCCGGGGTTGTCGACCTCGATGTCGATCCCGGTCTCCGGGCCGTTCTCGATCGTCGTGTTCCTGATCACGCCCGTGTCGAGGTCGGTGATCGAGATCCCCTGCCGGCCGACGCGCTCGATATGCGAGTTCTGGATCGTCAGGTTCGAGGTCGGCTGGCCGCCCCAGCAGCAGTTCGGATCGAGCGTGCCCTCGACCCCGATGCCGTCCGAGAGGACGTCGCGCACGTGCACGTTGTCGATCGTCGGGCCGGCGGTGCTCTCGAGGTCGATGCCGTATTGCACGTAGCCGTCCTTGGCCGGCGGGGTCACATCGCTCTGACACTGGCCGGGAGCGCAGGCGCCGACGACCGTCATGTTCTCGAGGGTGATGTTCGAGCCGCGCTGGATGCGTAGGTTGGACCGGAAGTACTCAGTGTTATGTGTCGTGGTGATGATCTTGAAGGTCGCGCCGTTGCCGTCGAGTGTCAGGTTCGAGCGGTCCTTGACGATCAGGGACTCGTCCTGCCCGTAGCAGCCCTGGGCGGCGAAGCGGACGGTCGCGCCGTCGGGCACCGAGGCGAGGAAGCTCGCCAGATCCTGCTCGACCGGCCGGGAGCAGTCGGCGGGGATCGAGGCCGGCACGGCGAAGACGGCGGCCGCCCCGGCGGGCGCGCTCAGCGCGAGCGGCCCGACCAGGCCGATCACGGCGGCGGCCAGGACGAGTCGGGCGCGGGGCGCCACTCCCGGCGCGGGGAGTGCGGAGTCGTCGCTGCCGTACGCCGTGTCGTGCCGATCATCTGGGCCGTCTCCTTGTGAGCTGACGGCCGTCGTCCTCGCACCGGATGGGTGGGCGGGCCGCCCTACTTCATCGGCGGACGCGGGCGACCTCCCGAGCCAAATGGCCGAATGTTGTGCGCGCCCCTGGGCTGCGGGCGCCGCGGCGGATCACGCGGCGGTCGCCGCGCGACTCACAGCTGTGCTAAAGCGGCGACCGCCGCGTACTGGGCGAGGAGCCTCGGGAGGTCGATCGGGTGACCCGCGCGGACGAGCGCCAGCGACCGCAGGGTCACGACGTCCTGCGGATTGAGTCGCGCCGCACGCGTCACATAGGCGAGCGCCCCCGCCCGGTCTCCGCGCTGCGAGGCGATCGCGCCCAGGACGAGGGTCGCGTAGGGCTCGCCCGGGTCGCGCGCGAGCGCGCGGTGGAACGCGTCGGCGGCGTGGTCGAGGCGGCCGAGGCGCAGGGCGATCGTCCCCTCGATGAGGGCGGGCCGCGTGCTCAGCGGATTGAGGTCGGCGGCCAGCTCGAGCTGGCGAAACGCGGCGCCCGGATCGAGCGGCCAGACCCGGCCGGCGCGGGCCGTCTCGATCGCCGCCGTCCACGGCGCGGCGAGGGAGGCGCAGCCGGCGCCGATCAGGGCCACCGCGACGGCGACGGCGAGCCGGGGGGTCCGGGCGGGCGCTCCGGCGCGAACCTCCCGGGGCCGGCGGGGCGCCATGCCGCAGGCCAGGCCGAGCATCGCGAAGGCGGCCCCCCCGAGCGCCGGGAACTCCCAGAACCAGTCGACCGACCCCTGCACGAACCACTGGGCGAAGACCATCAGCGCGCCGGCGGCCACCGGGCTGATCCGGGCCGCGCGCCGGGCGCCGCGGAGCGCCCCGGCGAGCGCGAGGCCCAGGAGCAGCCCGCCGACCAGGCCGGTGTGGACGAGCGTGCGGAGCTCGACGCTGTGGACGTAGGCGGGGAACTCGGAGGCCCGGCCGTGGGCGGCGTACTCCTCGGCGAAGTTGTCGGCGCCGATTCCGGCGAGCGGATGGGCGGCGACGATGTCCACCGCCACCCGGTAGTAGTCGTAGCGAGCGCCGCCGAGGTCGGCCGCCGGAGCGCCTGCGCTCCGGGCGCCGACCGTGGCGCGGGTGAACGAGCTCCACTCGTCCCGGACGGCGCCGGCCAGGCGGCCACCGGCCAGCGCGGCGCCGGCCACGCCGAGGAGCACCGCGGCGACGGCGAGCGCGCGCGGTACGCGCCTCGTCCTCGGCGCCCCGACCGGGCGGGATGGTCGGCGCCGCTCGCGCAGGGCGAGCGCGGCGACGAGGGCGGCGACGGCGAGCGCCGCTCCGAGGACGGACGCCGGCGAGCCGGCCAGGTCGGAGCTGGTCGGCGCCGCGGCGCGTCCCGCTCGCAGGAAGGCGAGGGCATGGGGGGCGCTGAGGGCGGCACCGGCGAGGACCGGGACGACCGTCAGGAGCGTCCGCCCGCGGCCGGGAAGCGCCCCGAGCAGGACGATCAGGCAGACCCCGGCCGCGATCACCGCCCCCCGGCTCTCGCCGAGCAGCGCGAGGTCCACGAGGACGACCGCGCCTGCGGCGAAGAGCCCGCGCAGCACCGGGGGCAGCGCGGAGCGCGAGGCCAGCAGGAGCGCCGGCCACGCCGCCATCAGCCAGAGGCAGGCCTCGGCGTTGGCGTAGCCGATCGGGGCCGCGAGACCGGTCCCGAGCACGGCGTTCCCGGGCCCCACGGCACCGGGCAGCTCGAGCAGGACGGCGACGGCCAGGGTGAGGATGCCGAGCGTCCAGGCGCCGAGCAGCGCGGTCGCCCGGGGAGCGTCGAGCCGGCCCAGCGCGAAGATCGCGAAGATGACCAGGTAGAGCAGCGTGCGGTTGGCGCCGTCCCAGGCGGTCCCCTTCGCCTCGGCCCAGAGGATGCTGGCGAACGACCACGCCGTGAACAGGGCGAGGGCGGCCAGGGCGAGCTGCGCGCAGCCGGGCAGATCGCGGATCGGCGGGCGCAGCCCGAGCAGGACGGCGGCGAGTACGAGCGTCAGGCCGAGCGCCCCGGGATACCAGCGCGTGGGCTCGTATCCGCCGTAGGACCACGACCAGGCGAGCGTCACGCCCACGACCGCGAGGGCCGGCGCCGCGGCGAGGGCGTGGCGGCGCCAAGCGCGTGCGCGCGGCACCGAGGTATGCGCCTCGGGCATCGGAGCCGGGATGATGATGCACGCGATGTCCGTGCCGCCGCTCGATTCCCGCCGGGGGACCCCGCAGCCCGGCGCGGTTCGCGTGGTGCGCATCATCGCCCGGTTGAACATCGGCGGGCCGGCGATCCAGGCCATCACGTTGACCCGCCGGCTCGGCGAGCGGGGCTACGTCACGCGGCTCGTCCGCGGCCGCGAGAGCCCCGACGAGGGATCGATGGACGACCTGGCGCGCGCGCTCGGGGTGAACCCGACGTTGCTCGGCACCCTGCGCCGCGACCCGGGCGGGGGCGACCTCGCCGCGATCGTCAGGCTCGCCCGCATCCTCCGTCGCGACCGGCCGCAGATCGTGCACACGCACGCGGCGAAGGCCGGGACCCTCGGCCGCGCGGCGGCGATCCTCGCCTTCCCGCGACGGCGCACGCGCCCGGTGCTCGTGCACACCTTCCACGGCCATTCACTGACCGGGTACTTCGCACCCGGCGTGGCCCGCGTCTACACGGCGATCGAACGCATCCTGGCGGGCTCGACCGACGCGCTGGTGGCCGTGTCGCCCGAGATCCGCGACGAGCTCGTCGGCCTGGGCGTGGCGGCGGCGGCGCGGTTCACCGTCGTGCCCCTCGGGTTCGACCTGACGCCCTTCCTCGACGACGCCGGCCGGGAAGCCCGGCGGGAGGCCGTGCGCGCCTCGTGGGGCGTCGAGGGGGACGGCCCGGTGGTCACCCTCGTCGCCCGCCTGGTGCCGATCAAGCGGGTCGACCGCTTTCTCGACGTCGCGGCCGCGGTCGCCGACCGTCCAGGCGTGCGCTTCGTGATCGTCGGCGACGGGGAGCTCCGGGACGAGCTCGTGGCCTCGCCGGCCGCCCGCGGTCTCGGCGACCGGCTGCACTGGGCGGGCTTCCGTCGCGACATGGCGGACGTCTACGCGGCCAGCGACGTCGTCGTGCTCACCTCCGACAACGAGGGGACCCCGGTCAGCCTGATCGAAGCTCAGGCGGCCGGCGTGCCGGTGGTCAGCACGGACGTCGGCGGGGTGGCCTTCGTCGTCCAGCACGGGAGGACGGGTCTCCTCGCCGCTCCGGGCGACCACCTCGGGCTGGCCGAGGCGATCGTCGCGCTCCTCGACGATGCCGCGCTCGCCGGGCGCCTGGCCGGCGCGGGTCGGGCGCGGGCCCGCGAGAGCTTCGCCCTGGATCGTCTCGTCGACGACCTCGACGCCCTCTACCGGGGGCGGCTGGCCGCCCACGCCCAGCGGTGACGCCGGATCCCGGCCACGCGGGGGCGACTGGGCCCCCACCCGGCGGTGACGCCGGAGTCCGGCCACGCGGGGGCGACTGGGCCCCCGCCCCGCGGTGACGCCCGGATTCCGGCCACGCGGGGGCGACTGGGCCCCCGCCCCGCGGTGACGCCCGGATTCCGGCCACGCGGGGGCGGCTGGCCGCCCCGCCCCGCGGGTGACGCGCCCGATCCCGGACCCGCGTGCCGGCTACTCCACGCGCGCCGGCGGGCGCCGGGCGTCGGCCACCCAACCGTGGTTGGGTATGACCACGACCTCCTCGAGCCCGGCCCCGACCATCGCGTCGCGCACCTCGGTGGCGGTGAAGCGCCGTTCGAGGGGCGCCGAGAAGCGGTCGAACTGGTCGTTGACCAGCACGCTGAAGGGATAGTCCGCGTAGGTCTGCAAGGGCAGGACTGCGGCGACCCGCCGGCCGCGCGGCCGCCGACGGAGCGCCCGCTGGGGCGCGACGAAGGCGACGTGCAGGCCGGCGGCCAGCGGGTAGCACAGGGCGTGCAGGACGCGGTGGGGGAGCTGGACGGTGACACGCCGGGCGGCGCTGACCGCCGTCAGCGTCCTGCGGTGCCAGCGCTGCTCGGGCACCCAGTAGAGATAGACGTGCACGTGTCCCCCGACGCGGGCATAGCGGGCGATCGAGCGAAGCGCCCGCTCGGGATCTGGGAGGTGGTGGAGCACGCCGATCGACATCACGAGATCGAAGCTCTCGGTCGCGAACGGGAGGTCTTCGGCGTCGGCCTGGACCGTGAGCACCCCGGCGGGCAGGTTACGCCGCGCGACGTCGATCGAGGCGCCCAGGTCGACCGCGACCACCCGGGCCCCGGCCCGCGCGGCGTGGAGGCTGTGCCGGCCCGACCCCGCCCCGACGTCCAGGATCTCCTTCCCGGCCAGTCCCTCGACCGGGTGGGGACGGAGATAGTCGGCGAAGTTCTGGGCCCACTCCTCGCGCAGCCCGCCGAACTGGTTCCACTCGTAGGCGAAGCTCTCGGCCGTCAACTGCTTGATCGCCAGGTCCGGATCGGCCGAGTCGGCCCCTCGGCGCGCGGGACCGTCGGCCAGCGCCTCGGCGGCCAGCGGGTAGCTCCTCGCCAGGGCGCGGCGATGCTCGGGCGCGAGCATGCGCGGCGTCCCGGCGATGATCGGGTACCGGGCCGGGCAGGCCCGGCAGGCGAGGGTCCCGTCGGGACCGAGGTCCGGGTATCCGGGTCGCTGGACCAGGAGGGAGAGCGCCACCGGCGCTCGACAGGCCAGGCAGCGGAGCTTGTCGGCCTGCCCACCGAGCAGCTGGGCGGCGGTGGGCAGGCGTGTCGGTTCCCGTGCCCCCGCTGACATGCGCCCCAGTCTCGCACCTGCGCACATGTGACAGCCGGACGCTCGGCCCGGGGGTGGAAACCGCGCCCGGGCTCAGGTGGGCGTTCGCTAGGGTGTCGCTGCGATGACGGCGGCACGGCACCAGGTCACCGAGGCGCTGGCCGGAGTCGAGCGGCTGTACAGCGACGGGCTCGAGCAGCACGGCGCCGCGCCCCGGAGCGTGGGGTGGAAGGACGCGGCGTCCCAGCGCCTGCGCTTCGCCAGGCTCGCCGAGGTGCTCCCCACCGCACCGGCCGAGCCGGTCACCGTCAACGACCTCGGCTGCGGCTACGGAGCCCTGCTCGGGTTCCTCGACGAGATCGAGCGGGTCGAGGTCGGCGCCTACTACGGATACGACATCAGCATCCCGATGCTCGACCAGGCCCGGGCCACGACGGACGGCCGGGCGCGGCTGATTCACAGCCCGGTGCCGACCGAGGCCGCCGACTATTCCTTCGCCTCCGGCCCGTTCAACGTCAAGGGCGAGTGCCCGGACGCGGCGTGGCAGGCGCACGTCGAGGACGCCCTGCTGCGACTGGCTGAGAAGTCCCGAGTCGCCTTCGCCTTCAACCTGCTGACGACGTTCGTCGACTTCCGGGCAGATGGCCTCTTCTACGCCGATCCGTGCGCCTTCTTTCGGTTCTGCAAAGAGGAGATCTCGCCGGATGTGGTTCTGCTGCACGACTACCCGCTGTACGAGTGGACGATGATCGTCCGCCACCGCCGGACGGACCCGCCCCGGCTCCGGGCCTGATGGCGGGCCGGCCGGTGACGGCGGAGGTCACCCGCCTGTCGGCCGAGCACGAGCCCGCCTACGCCCGCTTCGTGGCCGGCCATCCGGACGCCGTCATCTCATATACCTTGGGCTATCGCGACCTTCTCCTCGAGCTGCTGGGCTGTCAGGCCCGCTATGCGGTGGCGCTGCGCGACGGGGCGGTCGTCGGCGCGATGCCAATGATGAGCATCGGCGGGCCGCTCGGGACGGTGGTCAACTCGCTCCCCTACTTCGGGTCGAGCGGCGAGCCCCTGGCCAGCGACGGGGAGGCGCGGGACGCCCTGTGCGCGTGGTACGCGGACGAGGCGTCC
Source organism: uncultured Solirubrobacterales bacterium (assembly GCA_963733245.1). GTDB lineage: Bacteria > Actinomycetota > Thermoleophilia > Solirubrobacterales > Solirubrobacteraceae > Palsa-513. Next base: position 327,591 of record CAVTCI010000001.1, on the reverse strand, counting down.
CGGGACGGCGTGGTGGCGGCCACCGTCATCGCCAACCCGCTGAGCGCCGGCGGTGGCGACCTCGTCCACGACCTCGTCGACTCGCGGATCGCCCACGTCACGCCGTTGGCGGGGGAGGGCGAGCCCCGCGAGCGGATCTGGGCGGCGATCGACGGGTCGGCGCGGCGCAACGTCGCCAAGGCCCGCCGCTGCGGCGCCGAGGTCACGTTGGAGAACGAGGGCTTCGCCGAGCTGGAGGGGCTTCACCGGGCCTCGATGGCGGCGATCGGCGCCCAGGTGAAGGCCCCGGAGTTCTTCGCCGCCATCCGCCGCCACTTCCGGCCGGAGGTCGACTACGACCTCTTCGTCGCGCGCATCGATCGGGCCGCCGTCGCCGCCCTGCTCGTGTTCTACTGCGCCACGACGGTCGACTACTACGTCCCGGCCGTGAGTCCCGACCACCGGAGCGAGCAGCCGCTGGCCGCCATCCTCCTCGAGGCGATGGCGCGGGCGGCGGAGCGCGGGCTCGCCCGGTGGAACTGGGGCGGGAGCTGGCCGACCCACGCGACCCTTCAGCGGTTCAAGGCCAAGTGGGGCGGGGTGCCGCGGGCGTACGGCTACGCGACGAAGCTCAACGACCGCGGTCTCCTGCGGACGGGGGAGGCCGAGATCCTCGCCGCCTACCCGGGATTCTTCGTGGTGCCGTTCGCCTCCCTGGAGACGGCCTGAGGATGCACGTCGGCATCGTCTCGAGCTCCCACGGCTATACGTTCGCCCAGTTGTGCCGAGGGGTCGAGCAGCTCGGAGTCACCTTCACGGTGATCACCGATCGCGAGTGCGGCATCGAGGGCGTCGCCCGCTCTCGCGGCATTCCCCACCAACGCATCTCCGGCGACCGCGAGGAGTTCTCCCGACGGGCCGCCGAGGTGCTCTGCGCGGAGTCGGCCGCGTTCGTGCTCCTCTACTTCAACCGCCTCGTCTCGGCCGACCTCTACTCCGTCCTCCCCACCTACAACATCCACCCCTCGCTGCTCCCCGCCTTCGCCGGCTTCGGCGCCCTCGACGGTCAGCGCGAGCGGGAGGTCCGCTTCGTCGGGGCGACGCTCCACCTCGCCACCGGGGACCCGGACCGCGGGCCGATCGTCGCCCAGGTGTGCGCTCCCGTCTGGCCCCGGTGCCCCGAGGCGTACCTGGCCGAGCTCTCGTTCGTCCAGCGCGTGTACCTGTCGCTGCTCTCGGTCGAGCTCGTCAACGAGGACGCCCTGGACGCCGTTCCGGTGGACGGCACGGTTCGCTACCGCGCCGAGCGGACCTACACCGACCGGTGCAACCCGGCCCTCCGGAGCCCGGGGATGCTCGCGGTGATCCACGAGCTCGAGGAGGCGCGCGGCATGAGGGTGACCCGCTGAGCCGGTGACGCCCGCTACCCGAGACCTGGTCCGGAACGTGGTCACCTGGCGGCCGCTGAACCTGATCGTCACCGACGCGCTGCGCGCGAGCCTCTCCGAGCGCGTCCGCCATCATCCGACCTTCGTACGGTACGCCCGCCGGGTCGGAGTGGTCGAGGCGACGCTTCCCAACGGTCGGGTCCTGCGCATGTCCTCGCGCGGTGACGACGACATCGCCGGCCCGCTCTTCTGGCGTGGCTGGGCCGGCTATGAGCCCGAGACCTCACCCCTCTTCTACGAACTGGCGGGCTCGGCGCGGATCACCCTCGACATCGGTGCGCACGTCGGCTACTTCGCGCTGCTCGCGGCGCTGGCCAACGCGCCGGGGCGCGTCTACGCGTTCGAGCCGCTGGCCATGGTGCAGGAGCGCCTCGCGCGCAACGTGGCCTTGAGCGGAGCCGCCAACGTCACGTGCCTGCCCCTCGCGGTGGGGAGTCCCGCGGGAACGGCTGAGTTCTTCCACGTGAAGCGGGGTGTTCCCACCAGCTCCAGCCTCTCGCAGAGCTTCATGCGCTCGATCGTCTCGAGTGACGAGCTGACCAGCTCGACCGTCGAGGTCGTGGAGGTGGACCGCTTCGTCGAGGCACACGACCTGGTGGGTGTCGACCTCGTCAAGATCGACACCGAGACGACGGAGTCGGCGGTCCTGCGGGGCATGATGGGGACCGTGCGTCGCGATCGGCCGGACATCTTCTGCGAGGTGCTGCGCCCAGAGGTCGGGACGGCGATCGAGGCGCTGCTGAAACCGCTCGACTACGAGTTCTTCCTGCTCACCGCGGCCGGTCCGGTCGCCTGCGAGCACATCAGCCCGAGCCCGCAGTGCCTCAACTTCATCTTTCGCTCCCGCGAGGTCCGCTGAGGCATCCCCAGGGGGGCTGCGCTCCGGCTCACACGTCGGGCTCGCCAAGCGGTGGGTAGTATGGTGCGCGGGCGTGGGGGCACCGGCCACTTTGGCGCTGAGCCTGACGGTATTGGCACCGAGATGAGAACGCAACCGACCGTGGCGAGGATCACCTCATGCCTCTGGCCGGCCGGGGTATGACGTCCTTCTCCGGCCGTCCGCCGCTCCGAGTGGCGGTGGTCGGGGCCGGACAGATGGGGTCGCAGCACCTGCGCATCTACAGTGCGCTCAAGGGCGTCGAGCTGATCGGGCTGGTCGACTTCGACGACGCCCGGGCGGCGGCGGCGGTCGCGCGCTTCGGCTGCCGCCGGTTCGCCTCGGTGGCCGAGCTCTCGCCCGAGATCGAGGCCGCCTCGGTGGCGGTCCCTTCCGCGCTCCACGCCGAGGTGGCGGGTCAGCTGCTCGACGGCGGCGTCCACTGCCTCGTGGAGAAGCCGCTGGCCACCACCGAGACGGACTGCCGGGCGCTGGTCGACGCCGCGAGCGCCCGCGATCTGGTGCTCATGGCGGGCCATGTCGAGCGGTACAACCCGGCCATCGCGCAACTGGCGGACATCGTGTCCGACGACGTCATCCACGCCCTCGACGCGCGTCGCATGAGCGCCTTGAGTGGACGGATCACCGATGTCGACGTGGTGACCGATCTCATGATCCACGACATCGACGTCGTCCTGTCGCTGATGCCGGTCCCGGTCACGAGCATCATCGCCCAGGGCGTCAAGACGATGCGTGGGCACGGGCCGGATTACGTCACCGCCACGCTCGGCTTCGAGAGCGGGAGCATCGCCACGTTCACCGCGAGCCGGATCACCAACAACAAGATCCGGGAGCTCCAGTTGACCACGGCGCGGGCCTTCATCGCGGCCAACTACACGACGCAGGAGCTCCTGGTCTTCCGCCAGGGCCAGGCGGCCGCGCTCCCGACCCGGACCACGGAGCAGAACTACATCCTCGACCTGGCGATCGACCGCGTGCTCGTGCGTCCGGAGGAGCCGCTCGTGCTCGAGCTGCGCGACTTCGTCGACGCCGTGGTGGATGGCGTCCAGCCCCGGGTGTCGGGCGCCGACGCCCTGAAGGCGCTGCGCATCGTCTGGGGGATCCACGAGCAGCTCGCGGACGGGGCGATGAGAGTCCGTGGTTGACCTCGCCGGAGCGAGGGCGATCGTGACCGGAGGGGCGGGGTTCATCGGCAGCCACCTCGTCGACGCCTTGCTCGACCGGGGGGCGCAGCGCGTGGCGGTCGTCGACACCTTCTTCCTGGGCCGGGAGGGCAATCTGGCGGCGGCGCGGGCGCGCCACGGCGATGCCCTCGGCGTCTATCGGGAGGACGCCGGCGATCTCGGCGCGATGTCGGAGATCTGCCGCGTCGAGCGACCGGATGTCGTGTTCAACCTGGCCACGAAGGCCCTCCTCTACTCGTTCTTCAATCCGAGCGGGGCGTTCCGGGTGAACGTCGAGGTGGCGACGACCCTGGCCGAGCTGCTCCGCCGCGGCGCCTACCCTCGCCTCGTGCATCTCTCGAGCTCGGAGGTGTACGGATCCGCGCGGAACCCCGTGATGGACGAGGACCACCCGCTGCTCGCGGAGACGACCTACGCGGCGGGGAAGGCGGCGGCCGACCTCCTCCTCGCCGCCTACGTGCGGATGTACGGGCTCGACATCGTCACCGTCAGGCCGTTCAACAACTATGGGCCCCGGCAGAACGACGGGGCGTTCGCGGCGGTCATCCCGCTGACGCTGCGCCGCCTCCGCGACGGGCTGGCGCCCGAGCTCGAGGGTGACGGCGAGCAGACGCGCGACTTCAGCTATGTCGGTGACACCGTCGAGCTCGTCGTCCGACTCGCCGTCGCCGCCGGCGCCTCGGGACATACGCTCAACCTGGGCAGCGGCGTGGAGACGCCGATCCGCGAGGTGGTCGAGACGATCTGCGCCATCGCCGGCTATCGCGGCCCGATCAGCCGCGCTCCGGCGCGCGCCGCCGACGTCCGCCGCCATCGTGCGGACGTGAGCCGGCTGCGGGCGCTCCTCGGAGAGGTCGAGTCGACGCCGCTGCGCGCGGGGCTCGAGCAGACCTACGCCTGGCACCAGGCGTCGACCACGTGATCCCGCTGACCAAGCCGATCGTCTCCTTCGAGGAGGTTGCCGACGACCTGAGGCGGATCCTCGCCTCCGGACGGCTGACCGACGGCCCCTACGTGCGCCGCTTCGAGGCGCAGCTGGCCGAGTACGTCGGAACCAAGCACGCCGTGGCCACCACCTCGGCCACGTCGGCGCTCCACCTCTCGCTGGCGGCGGCGGGCGTCGGACCGGGCGACGAGGTGCTGGTGTCGGACTTCACCTTCCCGGCGAGCGGGAACGCGATCGCCCAGTGCGGCGCGCGCCCCGTCTGCGTCGACTGTCGCCGCGGGCGCTTCGTCCTCGACCTCGACGAGGCCGAGTCGAGGATCACGGGGCGGACCCGCGCCCTGATGGTCGTCGACCCGTTCGGCGAGCCCGCCGACCTCGACCGCGCCGCCGCCCTCGCCGCCGCTCACGGTCTCCGGCTGCTCGAGGATGCCGCGTGCGCCCTCGGTGGCCATCGGGCCGGCCGGCGGTGCGGATCGTGGCCGGGAGCCGGCTGCTTCAGCTTCCATCCGCGCAAGATCATCACCACGGGCGAGGGCGGTGCGATCACCACCGACGACGACGAGCTCGCCGAGCGGCTGCGGCTCCTGCGCAACCACGGCAGTGTCCCCGCCGAGGTCGGCATGAGCTTCGTGCGCCACGGGTTCAACTACCGCATGAGCGAGATGCAGGCTGCGCTCGGCTCGGCGCAGCTGGCGCGCATCGACGAGTTCCTCGCCGGACGGCGGGCCGGCGCCGACCTCTACATCGAGCTGCTCGGCTCGGTGCCCGGGGTGACGATTCCGGCGGCCGAGAGCCCGGGGGCGACCTACCAGTCCTTCGTCGTGCTGCTGGCCGACGACGTCGAGCGCGACGCCGTGGCCCGCGACCTGCGGGGGGCGGGGATCGAGGCCACGCTGGGGACCTACGCGATGCACGCGCAGCCCGCCTTCGCTGCCTACGGGAGCCGGCCCGGCGACCTGCCGCACGCGTATCGCGCCCAGCGTCAGTCGCTGACCCTGCCGCTCTGGCCGGCGATGCCATCCGACCTCATCGGGACGGTGGCTGCGCAGGTGATCGCCGCCGTCGAGCATGCCCGGTGACCGGCCGCGCCCCACCCGCGGATCCGCTCGCCCCACCCGCGGATCCGGTCGATCGCCACCGCGGGCCCGTCGCGCGCCGGCTGCTCTTCGCGGTCGACCTGACGGCCGCGACCGCGGTTCTCCTCGCCACGGGCGCCGGCCTCGCCGCCCGGCACCGCCGGCCGGTCGCGGGACGACGGCGGCGCCGGGTTCTGCTGGTCTTCAGCACCGCCTACTCGCTGAGCGTCCTGCGGAGTCGCCGAGCCGAGCACAGCGTGACCCACCGCGACCTCGACGGGTACTTCGATCACGTCTGGACCGTGCATCCCCTGGTCGGGGCGAGTCCCGACGAGCGCCCACGCTCGTCGCCGGGCGCGGTGTCGGTCACGCCGCTCGGCGACCGTCACACGGTCATCGAGGGCACGGTGGCGCTGACGCCGCGTCTCGGCGCGCTGCCGCTGCTCAACTTCGCCCTGGCCCAGACGCGGCTCCTGCGCTTCCTGAGCCGCCTGGTCCGCACCGAGGAGGTGAGCATCGTCCGGGCCGGCGAGCCCTACTACACGGGCCTGATGGCGGTCGTCCTCGGTCGCCTGCACGGCATCCCGGCGGAGATCAGGATCGTCGCCAACCACGACGCCATCTACGAGGCGGTCGGCACCCTCGTCTACCCGAGGCTCCTCCGCTGGCGCTGGCTCGAGCGGGCGCTCGGACGCTTCACGCTCGCCCGGGCCGAGCTGGTGACCGTCGGGAGCGCCGACAACCGCGCCTATGCGCAGAGGAACGGGGCGCGGGAGGCGCGCATCGCCTACGTGGGCAACTGGGCCATGATCCATCCGGTCCACCGTCTCGACCCCGGCGCGAGACCTCCGAACGCCGACGAGTTCGGGCTCGACGGCCGGCCGTTCGCGATCTCGGTCAGCCGCCTGGAGCCGATGAAGCACCCCGAGGACGTGCTCGAGTCCCTGGCCAAGGCCCGCGCCACCTGCCCGGCGCTGGCCGGCTTGCTCGTCGGCGATGGGGTGATGCGCTCGGAGCTACGGGCGCGGGCGGCCGAGCTCGGCCTCGAGGGTCATCTGTTCTTCCCGGGGGACCGCGATCAGGTGTGGGTGGCCGCGGCCCTGGCCAGCGCGACGGTGGTCCTGGCTCCGCTGGCCGGCTTGGCGCTGGTCGAGGCCGCGCTCAGCGCCACGCCGATCGTCGCCTACGACTACGAATGGCACGCCGAGGTGATCGAAACCGACCGGACGGGCATCCTCGTGCCGTACCGGGACACCGACGCCATGGCCGCGGCCACGTGCGCACTCGTGGCCGACCCGGAGCGGGCGCGCCGGCTGGGGTCGGCCGCGAGGTCTCGGGCGCTGGAGCGGACTGACCCGGCTCGCGCCCTGGCCGGCGAGCGGGCCCAGGCGGAGCGGCTGATCGGTGAGCGGCGGGGGTAGGTTCAGGGGAGCTGCGTCGCCGGGCGGCGCGCATGACGGGCGATCGCGCCCAGCCTGCGGAGATCGGCCCGGCGTGGAAGGAAGCTGGCGGGCGGGACGCCGTGCCGGCGATAGGCGCGAAGGCACACGGCCAACCCGGCCAGGGGCGCGACGAGCGACCCGAGCGCGGCGCCGAGGGCCCCGGCGAGGGGAATCAGCGCGAGGTCGGCGGCGGTCATCGTCGCGAGGTTCGCCGCGAAGGACCGCACGAGGAGTTGGGGGTCGCCGCGCGCCGCCATCGCGCGGCTCAGCAGCCATTGCCCGCCCCACAGGACGTTGGCCACGAGCAGGACGAACCCGGGGACCAGCGCGCCGGCGTAAGCGCCGCCGAGGAGGGTCGCGATGATCGTCGACAGGGCCACGGAGATGACCAGCGCGAGCGCGAGCCCGAGGAGCACGGCCAGACGCGCCATCTCGGCGGTGAGGTCGAGCGCCTCGCGATCCGCCATGCCGGCCATGCGTGGAAACGACGCGTAGGAGAGCGCGACGGCGGCGAAGCTCGTGATCGTGCCCAGGGTGAGGGCCACGCTGTACAGGCCGGCCTCCCGGTGGGTCGACAGCGCGTAGACGTACAGGAGGTCGAGGCGGGCCGACGAGTAGGCGAGCAGGTTGGCGAGCTGCGTACGCAGCCCGAAGTTCAACGCGGGACGCAGGTAGGCGGGCGCGACCCGGGGGCGGAGCCGCAGATGCTCGCGGGAGAGCATGGTCGCGGCGACGACGAACCCGAGCACGGCGGCCACGAGCGCGGCGAGGACGCCGCCGAGGACGCCGAGGTCGAGGACGGCACAGAGGAGGACCACCGCGGCGGTCGTCGTCGTCGCCATGGCGATGGTCAGGACGCTGACCGCCACGACCCGGCGGCAGGCGTACACGACGTAGATGAGGAGCTGGGTCACCCCCGCGACCAGGACGGTGATGCAGGCCACCGCGACCGCCGGCCAGATCCCGTCGGCTTCGATCGGCAGCTGGAGGACCGAGTAGAGGAGAACGACGGCCGCCCCGCCCAGCGAAGCCAGGGTGACGACGGCCAGGCTGGAGGACAGCGCCTCCTGGGCGGTGGCCTTGGCCTGGCCGACGCGAACCACCGCCGCGTCCCCGAGGCCGAGGGTGCAGCACTGGATGACGAGCACGGTCACGAAGGTCAGCGCCGCCAGCGTTCCCTTGCCGGCGGGTCCGAGGACCCGGGCGGTGACGATGCTCGACAGCGTGCCGAGCGCCACCCCGCCGCCGTCGGACGCGAACCGCATCACGGAGCCGCGGAGGAGCGTGCCCGAGCGTGGGGCGGTGACCACCACCGGCGCCTCGGAGGCCGGCGGAGTGCTCACCCGCCGTGCGCCCGCGGAACGCCGGCGGGGTTCGTCGTCACGACCCGGGCGCCGCCGGCGGCGCACGGGACCCAACGAGCACAGATCACCTCCCGATCATACCCGCGCCCCGAACCCCCGGAACGTGCCTCGGCCGCGCCTCGCCGGTAGCGTGTTGTCCGGGCGGGGCCGTCCGCCGGGTGCTCGCGCCCGCTCCGTCCCGTGATCGACACCACCCCCCCATGAGAGCTCGCGCCGCCGCGCACGACGAGCGCCCACCCCGCGTGGCGCATGTCATCAGCACTCCGGCCGGCATCGGCGGGGCCGAGCGTGTGCTCGGCCAGATCGTCGCCGCCGGGGCGGAGCGGGGCTGGGACCAGATCGTGCTCAACCCGTTCGCCCGCTCCGGGGCCAACCCGGCCCTCCAGCGGGTGTGCGGAGACGTTCGCTACGCCGCCTTCCCGGCCGCGCGCCTGCGCCATCTGCCGTCGCTCCTCACCTGGCTCGACCGTCGGCTGGCCGCCTTCGGCCCCGCCATCGTCCACGCCCACCTGTTCCACGCACTCGTCGCCGTGGCGACGTCGCGGGGATCACATGGCGCCTGGCTGGTCTCCTCGCATCACCACGGAGACCACTTCCGGGAGACCGGGCAGCGGCTCTACGAGCGGGTCGACCGCTATGCCGGTGGAAGATTCGATCGGGTGGTGGCGGTCTCCGCCATGGTGCGCGACTTCCTCGTCGCGGAGTACCGCTACGCGCCGGACCGGGTCCCGCTGATCATGAATGGCTGGGCCGGCGCTCCCGCCGCGCGGGCCGGACTGGCGCGGCGGCCGACGATCGTCTGCACGGCGAACTTCCGGGCGCAGAAGGATCACGTGACGCTGTTGGAGGCGGTGCGACTGGTCACCAGGGACATCCCGACGGTCGAGTTGCTCCTGGTCGGCGGCGGAGAGCTCGAGGAGCACCTGCGCCGGCGCGCACACGATCTCGGCGTCGCGGCGAACGTGCGCTTCGTCGGCACGGTCGAGGACGTCTGGCCCTATCTCGCGCAGGCCCATGTGTTCGCGCTCGCCTCCCGGTACGAGCCGCTGGGCATCGCGATTCTCGAGGCCATGGCGGCCGGCCTGCCGGTGGTGGCGACGGCGGCCGGTGGCATCCCCGAGCTCGTCGCGGCGGGTGCGACGGGCGAGCTCGTCCGGCCGGGCGACGCGCGCGCCATGGCCCGTCACCTGACGCGGCTCCTGCGTGAGCCCGAGCTACGCGAGCACATGGCCCGGGCGGCGCGCACCGTGGCGGCCGAGCACAGCACATCGAGGATGGTGGAGGCCTATTTCGGCCTGTACGACGCGCTGCTCGCCGGTGGCCGGCCACCTCGGCGGCACAGGAACTGAAACATTCGCTCGTCTCACCCCGGAGAGCGGCTAGGCTGACGACGTGCGTTTCTTGATCACGGGGGGGGCCGGGTTCATCGGCTCCCATCTCGCTGATGAGCTCATCGCTCGTGACCATCGTGTGCATGTGCTCGACGACCTGTCGACCGGGTCGATCGAGAACATCCGTCATCTCCGGCGCGATCCGTCCTTCGAGTACACGATCGACTCGTGCTCGCGGGCCGGTCTCGTCGCCGAGCTGATCGACGAGTCCGACGCCGTGTTCCATCTCGCCGCGGCGGTCGGCGTCCAGCTCATCGTCGAGAGCCCGGTCCGGACGATCGAGACCAACGTCCACTGCACGGAGATCGTCCTCGCCCAGGCGAGCAAGAAGAAGCGCCCGGTGTTCATCGCCTCGACGAGCGAGGTCTACGGGAAGTCGACCGCGCTTCCGTTCAAGGAGACCGGTGACCTGGTGATGGGCTCGACCGACAAGAGCCGCTGGTCCTATGCCTGCTCGAAGGCGATCGACGAGTTCCTCGCCCTGGCCTACTTTCGCGAGCGGAAGCTTCCGACGGTGATCGCGCGCCTGTTCAACACCGTGGGTCCCCGGCAGACCGGGCAGTACGGGATGGTCGTGCCGAGCTTCGTCAAGCAGGCGCTCGCCAATCGGCCGCTGACCGTGTTTGGCGACGGGACGCAGCGGCGTTGTTTCTGCCACGTCCACGACGTCGTCGTCGGCCTGGCCGACCTGATGGAGGAGGGGGACCACTACGGGGAGGTCTTCAACATCGGCTCGGACGAGGAGATCTCCATCCGCAACCTGGCTGGGGTGGTTCGGGAGAAGTGCGAGTCGGAGTCGGAGGTCGTGCTCGTCCCCTACGAGGAGGCATACGAGTCGGGCTTCGAGGACATGGCTCGGCGCATCCCCGACACCTCGAAGATCGAGCGGGCGATCGGCTGGAAACGGACCCGGAACCTCACCCACGTGCTCGACGACGTGATCGCCGAGCAGCAGGGCGTCGCCGTCACCTGAGCTACCAGCCCTCGCGTCGCAGCCACACCTCGAGGGTCAAGAGCAGCCAGAGCACCTGGCCGTGGTTCCGCGAGCCGTCGTCGTGTTCGGCCAGCAGTCGGTCGAGGACGCCCTCGGCGAGGTGACCACGAACGCGCGCGCCGGCCGAGCCGAGGGTCAGGCCGACGTACCGGCGCAGGTCGGCCCGAAACCAGCGGTCGACCGGGACGCCGAAGCCACGCTTTCGTCGCCGGAGGATCTCGGGCGGGAGGAGATCGGCAACGGCGGCGCCGAGCACCCGCTTGCGCGCCAGGCCGCGCACCTTCGTCGGCGGGGGGAGCCGGGCGGCCAGTTCGAGCAGGTCGCCGTCCAGGAAGGGCGAGCGCACCTCGAGTCCGTGGGCCATGCTCATGCGGTCGGCCTTGACCAGCAGGTCGTCGAGGAGGTAGGTCCGGAGGTTCAAGTTGAGCAACCGGTCGAGTGGCTCCGCCCCGGCCGTCGAGTCCCAGATGCGGGCGTAGCTCCCATCCCCGGGGTCGCCGTCGCCGGGTGGCAGGAAGCCGACCCACTCTCCGTAGGCCTCCGGGAGCCCGCGGTCGGCCGCGCGCAGAAACCGCTGGAGGCTCTCGACCCGGCGCGTGGCGGCGTCCGGGGGCAAGGCCCCGGCCAGGCGCGTGGCCAGCGTCCGGGCGGCCCGGGGCAGTCGCCGGTAGCGCTCGACGAAGAGCGCGGCGACGAACCGCTCGTAGCCGCCGAACAGCTCGTCTCCGCCGTCGCCGGAGAGCGCGACGGTCACGTGGCCCCGGGTCAGGCGGTTGAGCAGGTAGGTGGGGACGGCGCTCGAGTCGCCGAAGGGCTGGTCGTGATGCCAGACGAGCGTCTCCAGCAGGTCGACGGCGTCGGGGGCGACGACCTCCTCGTGGTGCTCGGTCGCGAATCGCTCGGCCACGAGCCGGGCGTAGGGGCGCTCGTCGAAGCCGTCGGCGTCGTCGAAGCCGATGGTGAACGTCTGCACGGGCCGGCTCGACGCCGCGGCCATCAGACCGACGATGGCGCTGGAGTCGATCCCGCCTGAGAGGAACGCGCCGAGCGGCACGTCGGCGATCAGCCGGCGTGACACACCCGCCTCGAGGCCCCGCCGAACCAGGCGCGCCGCCTCGTCGAGCGACACGTCGAGCGTCTCCACGCCTCCGACGCCGGGGATCGGCGCCGACCAGTACGGCTCGACCACAGGGTCGCGCGCGCGCTCGAGGGTCAGCACGTGACCGGGGGGGAGGCTGAGGATGCCGTCGTAGAACGTCTCGGGTGTCGGCACGTAACCGAACGCGAGGTAGGGGGCGACCGCGCGCGGGTTCAGCCGGCGCGGAACCCAGGGCACGGCGAGGACGCCCTTGATCTCCGAGGCGAACGCGAAGCGACCGTCCTCGGCGCAGTAGTAGAGCGGCTTCTTGCCCAGGCGATCCCGGCCGAGCAGGAGGCGCTCGCGTCCCGCGTCCCAGACGGCGAAGGCGAACATCCCATCGAGCCGTCGGGCGAGCCCGACCGCATCGAGGGACTCGGCGAGATGCGCGATGACCTCCGTGTCGCCGGCCGTCGAGAGCACATGACCATTTCGGCGCAGCTCGTCGCGGAGCTCCCGGTAGTTGTAGATCTCGCCGTTCAACGCGACGCCGACGCTCGCGTTCTCGTTGGCGATCGGGGGGTCACCGGTGTCGAGGTCGATGACCGCGAGGCGGGTCTGCCCGATCGCGGCCCCCGGCCAGGTGGACACGCCGCTGGCATCGGGACCCCGGTGGCGGAGGAGCTCGAGCTGACGGTCGACGACGCCGGCCACGCCGTCCGCGGCAACGAGTCCGGCGATCCCGCACATCCCGCGACCCTACCCGGTGGTGGTCGCTACCCTGCTTGCGCGGCCTGTCCTTGTCCCCCGTGAACCCCCCAGAGACGGCGCTGAACGGCGTCGAGCTGACCATCATCGCGACCCTGCTCTGGAGCTATGGGCTGTGGTTCCTCGTCAGGCGGCTCGGACGCCATCGGCCCGAGCTGATGATCGGGCGGCAGGTGGCCCTCGGTTGGATGGCCCGGCTCCTGTCGATCGTCGCCGTCACGGCCACCGGACTTGGCTCCACGCTCCGCGGGGGTGACGAGATCACGTTCCTCAAGGCCGCCCATGACATCGCCGGCTCGAGCTTCACGTCGAGCGCCTGGCAACCCGGAGGACGGTACGGACTCCACGAGATCCTGTTCGCCCTCCAGATCCGATGGGGTGGCTTCGGTCCGGGAGCCATGCGCATCACGCAGGTCGGCCTGGCCCTGGTCGGCACGACGTTGATCATCGCCGCCGTGTACGACCTGGCCGGAGCCCGGGCGGCGCGGACGACAGCCTGGCTCGTGGCCCTCGAGCCCTCGAGCATCTTCTTCAGCGAGCTCCTGCACAAGGAGTCCCTGATGATCCTGGCCAGCGGTCTCGTGGTGTTCGGCGGACAGAAGACGTGGGTTCGGATCCGCCCGTCCGGCTTGTTGACCATGGCTGCCGGCTGCCTCATCGCGGTCGCCACGCGCCCTTACGCCGGGTGGTTCCTGAGCAGCGCCGCCGTCTTGCTGGCGCTCCACGCCGGGCTGCGTCACCTCCCCGAGCAACGCGGGCGTGCGATCCCGGTGGTCCTGGGCGTGGCCGTGGCCGTCCTCGTCGCTACCCCGGCGATCCTACAGACGACCTCGTCGGCCAGCCTCAAGGCGAACCTCCAGGGGTCCCAGAACGCGAACGTCAACGCCGCCGGCACGGCCGGGAACAACCTGGCGCTCGAACAGGTCGACTTCTCCACCCGGGGCGCCGTCGTCACCAACCTGCCGCAGCGGATCTGGGACCTGCTGGTCAGACCCTACCCGTGGCAGATCGGCAGCACGAGCCAGCGGATCGGGGTGATTGGCACCTTGATCGCGCTGGCGGTGCTCGCGTGCCTGGTGGTGGTCGCGCTGCGCGCTCGCAGCGCCGTGCTGGCCACCGCTGCTCCCCTCGTCTACCCGATGATCTTCTTGATGCTGGCCTACGCCCTGAGCGTGGGGAACGCCGGCACCGGCTTCCGGTACCGAACGCACCTGCTGGCCCTGGCGATCGCTACGCTGCTGGTGTTGCGCGAGCGCGTGCTCGCGGAGTCGGAAGCGCCCGCTCCGGCAGCCCGGGCCTCCTCCAGGGGAACCCGGCGCCGGCCCGGCTCACTGGATCCCGGTTTCTGACGAAGCGATCGATGACATACCGCTATCACCACGTGCCGCGATGAGCGTATTGGCGTCCTCGATATCGGGCCCGGTGATCGTCGGCGCCGCCGGGGATCCCCAGGCCTACCTCCGGATCGTCTGGCGGTGGAGGATCGTGCTGCTCGGCATCCTCGTCGCCGTGCCGCTCGGGACCTACCTGTACACCAACAGCCAGTCGCGGGTGTACCAGTCGAGCACGCTGATGAACATCCCGGCCCAGGCGATCTCGACCTCTCTCCTCGGCGGGGGCGCGGCGCCCGTCTCGGGTTCGGCGGCCGACGACGCGAACGTGGCCGCGCGGCTGGTCACCACCACCGGAGTGGCTCGGGGCGCGGCGGCGGCGCTGAGGCTGCCGCCGAGCGCGGCGCGATCACTGCTCGGTCAGGTGACGGCGACGCCCGACGTGACGGGATTCGTGACCATCGCGGCGACCGACCACAGCCCGCAGCGCGCCGCCGACATCGCCAACGCGTTCGCGAGCGCCGTGATCGACAACCGCACCTCGACCGCGCTCCACCAACTCGACGTGTCGATCGCCGCCCTCGCCTTGCAGCTCCACTCGCTGGCCGCCAACGACCCGGGCCGGGCCCAGCTGTCCGACCAGCTGCAGAACCTCCGCGCCGTGCGCGTCTCCCAGGGCGGCGCCACCCAGGTGATCGAGCCTGCGGTTGCCTCGAGCAAACCGATCGCCCCGCGCGTCCTCCACAGCGTGGTGCTGGCCGTGATCGTCGCCCTGCTCCTCGGCTTCGGGGGCGTCGCGGCGGCGGAGGCCCTCGACCGCCGGATCCGCGACCCGCAGGACCTCGAGCGCCTCACCGGCCTACCGCTGCTGGGCGCCATCCCGGCCAGCTCTTTCCGAGGCAAGCCCCTGCAGGCCCCCGAGGAGCAGGCTTTTTCGACTCTGCGGGCGGCGCTCACCCAATTCAACATCGACCGCCAGATCTCCAGCGTCCTCGTCACGAGCGCGGAGACCGGCGAGGGCAAGACCACGGTGGTGACGAACCTGGCCATCGCCCTGGCCCGCGCCGGCAACGACGTGATCGTGCTCGACTTGGACCTCCGCAGCTCGACGGCGGCGGTCCGGTTCGGTGCCAACGCTCCGTTCGAAGGCCTGCGAGCGGTCCTCGCCGGCGGCCTCCCGCTGGACCAGGCCCTCGTCGGGCTCGAGCGGTCCGATGCGGCGGGCGGGCGCCTGCGGATCCTCCCGGCGGGGTCGCCGCCGCCCAATCCGTCAGAGCTGATCGCCTCGCCCCGCATGAAAGAGGTGATCGCCGAGCTGGCCGAGCAGGCGGACGTGCTGCTCATCGACTCACCGCCGCTGCTCGCGGTCAGCGACGTCCTCCCGCTGGTGAACGTCGTGTCGGGCGTGGTCATCGTCGCGCGCATGGGGAGCACGACGCGCGACGCGCTCGCCCGACTGCACACGGTGGTCACCGCGGCCGGCGGAGCCACCCTCGGAGTCGTGGCCACGGGCGCCTCCTCGGGCGGACTCTATGCCCGCGGCTACCGCTGAGGCGCCGGAGGCGAGGCCGGGCCCCGAGCACCCGGGCGAATCAGCCGCCCCGCGAGACGTAGGCGGCGACCGTAGCGGGGTGCTCGTCGGTGGCGACCGAGAGCTCCACGGTCCCGTAGGCCGGCGCGGCCGGGCCGGCCGGCATGCCGCGCCGGTGCCCGTCGGCGGCGCCGGTTCCCGGCGCCATCGAGAGGGCGGGCGTCGCGAGGAACGCCGGGCCCTCGAGCTTCTCCACCGCCCAGACGCCGCCGGCCGCCGTGACTGCTCCGGCCGCGATGACCCAGCCTGTCCCGACCTGTACCGAGGCCACGGCGAGCGCGCACAGGAGCGCCTGCGCCCCGGCCAGGGCGGGCGGCACGCGCTGTGGAGCGCCCAGCCGCCGCGCCAGGCGGTGGGTGAGGTGGTCGCGGCCGCCGCTCAGGAGCGGCCGGCCGGCGCGGCGCCGGGAGATGCTCACGAGCGTGGTGTCGAGGATGGCCAGCCCGACGAGCAGGGAGGCGACGACGAGCGCCGTCGGGTGCCTCGCACCGAGCGAGGCGGCGGACATGGAGACCCCGGCCACCAGCGACCCGAGCAGCATGCTCCCGCCGTCTCCCATGAAGATCCGGCTCGGGCGGGCGAGGTTGAACGGGAGGAAGCCGACACACGCGCCGGCGATGGCCAGGCACAGCCCGAGCAACGGCGTCGCCCCGGCCGCGAGGGCGAGGCCCGCGGCCCCGAGCGCCGACACACCGGCGCACGTGGCGGCGGCGCCGTTCATGTTGTCCATCAGGTTGAAGGCGTTGACGATCCCCACGATCCAGAGCACGGTCAACACGGCGTCGGCCGGTCCGTTCCCGAGCACCGCCCAGCCGTGACCGGTGCCCCAGAGCAGGAGGGCAACGGCGACCTCGACGACGACGCGAGACAGCGGCGACAGGTTCACCCGGTCGTCGACCGTGCCGAGCGCCCAGAGGACGAGGGCGCAGCCCAGCAAGACCGAATACGTCGAGCCGATCTCGCCGAACGTCAGCGCCGCGACGACGACGCTCGCGGCGAGGGCGAGGCCGCCGAGGTAGGGAGTCGGGCTCGCGTGCCCCTTGTAGCCGAACGGCCGGTCGAGGAAGCCGGTGCGCCGTGCGAGGCGAATGGCCAGGGGGGTCAGCGCGAAGCTGGCCAGCGCCGCGAGCGCGAACGCGGCGGGCGCGACCAGCGTCCTCATGCGTCCCGGCGGCCGCTCGGGGCCATCGCCATACGGTCGGCGTATTCCAAGGTGCGGCGGAGTCCGTCGCGGAACCCGATCCGGGGTTCGTAGCCGAGCTCGGCGCGGGCGCGCTGCACGTCGGCGAGGGAATGGCGGATGTCCCCGGGTCTCGCCGGGCCCCGGACCGGCTCTAAGTCGACGGCCATCTCCTCCTGCAGGTCGCGGGCGAGGCGGTTCAGCGTGATCCGCTCGCCGCAGGCGACGTTGTAGACCCGGCCGCCCACCCCGGGCGCCACCAGGGCCGCTAGGTTGGCATCCACGATGTTCTCGACGTAGGTGAAGTCGCGGGACTGCTCACCATCGCCGAAGATCGTCGGTCGGCGCCGGTCGGCGTAGGCGGCGATGAACCTGGGGATAACGGCGGCGTACTCCGAGGCCGGGTCCTGCCGCGGTCCGAACACATTGAAGTAGCGCAGGGCCACGGTGTCGAGGCCGTAGATCTCATGGAAGCTCCGGCAGTAGCTCTCGGCGGCGAGCTTCGCCGTGCCGTAGGGAGAGATCGGCATGGTAGCCATCCCCTCGTGCTTGGGAAGTCCGGGAACGGCGCCGTACACCGAGGAGGACGACGCGAAGACGAGGCGGGCGACGTTCTCGTCGCGGGCGGCCAGCAGCATGTTGAGCGTGCCGGTGGCGTTCGTCGCGTGACTGGTGAGCGGGTCGGCGATCGAGCGCGGCACCGAGGGAAGTGCCGCCTGATGGAGCACGGCGTCACAGCCGCGGACGGCGTTGTGCACACGCTCGTAGCTCTGGATGTCCCCCTCTACGACGTCGACGTCATCGGCGAGGCTCGCGAGGTTCGCGCGATGTCCGGTCGAGAAGTTGTCGAGGACCCGGACCGACTCGCCCCGTTCCAGGAGACGTTCGACCAGGTGCGAGCCGATGAAGCCCGCGCCCCCTGTGACGAGTACCTTCATGCCTGCCCCCCTGCTCTCCGTGGCGTGCGTGTGTGGCCCTAGGGTCGTCCCCCTCCTGCGGCTACCATAGCGGCCCACATCGAGGAAGTAAAGCCAGAAAAGGGGCGGCGCGGTGTCACCCAGGTTGACGCGTGCGCATCGATCGGGACGGGCAGAGGAGGGGCGGTCGCGCGTGTCACGTCGTGTTTGACGCGCCGGGGGTGCTGCCGCGCTCGATCACCCGCGTCCGCCTGGCGAGATCTGAAACGTGTCCGGCCTTCGAGCCGCGCCTCAGGTGTCTGTCGGTCCGGGCTCGCCCTTCTCAAGACCGGTGTACCCCGGGTCGCCCCGTGGGGGTCCTCCCACCTCATCGTCGACGACCGCCGCCGCCCGCACGGCGACATCAGCGCGCGCCGGTCGACTCGGGTCCTACCGTGGGTGCGAGCGGTTACACCAGGCCGGCCGCGAGCTCACTCAGCCGGCGAGACGCCCCTGGTCGCCGAAGCGGCGCAGGCCGGCGCCGAGGCCGAGCAGACCGAGGCGCGACGACCAGTATCAGGCCGACCTGGAGGCCGGTGAAGGGCAGCGTGCTCGTCGTGGCATGTGAAGGGCACGGGGCGGCCTGTCGCGGCGGGGCGCCAGCCAGCGACGGCCCCGGGGCCGACGCGTCGGCGGTCGCGCTCACGGCTGCGGGCCCCGAGCCCGTATACCCGTCGACGGGCGAGCAACCCGCGGTCGCCGTGGCCGGCAGCAAGGCGCCGCCCGCGAGCAGCAGCAAGAGCACTCGGAGTGAGCGCACGACCATCTCGCGAGGATACTCCGGCGCCGCGCCGGGTCCACCGTCGACTCGTCGATCGCCCACCTGGCCTGCGGGCGGCCTAGTGGTCCGTCCAGCAAGTTCCTGCACCATTGGGCGGGCCCGGATGACCGCGTGGCGGCGTCCTCGAAGCTCGGAATACGTCCAGTATGCCGCCGCTTCTGCGTCCTGGCCACGCGGCCCCCGGACCTCGCCGAATGGCACACGCCCTTACCGGACGAACCACTAGCCGGGCGGCAACGCGTCGAGCGGGACGGCGTCGATCTCCGCCGATGACTCGGCGACGAGTGCGATCGCGCTGACCGTGTCGTCCTCCTTGAGGTTCATCACCCGGACGCCCTGGGAGCCGCGTCCGTAGCGGTTGATGCCGCGGACCGAGGTCCGCTGGACCATGCCCGAGTGGGAGATGAACACGAGATCCTCGTGCTCGCGGACGACGAGGGCCCCGGCGAGAGCGCCCTTGCTCTCGGTCAGGGCGATCGTCTTGACGCCCATGGTGCCGCGGCCCTTGCGCGGGTAGTCGGCCAGGGCGGTGCGCTTGCCGTACCCGTTCTCGGTTACGACGAGCAGCTCCTGGTCGTCGCGGGCCACGTCCATGGCGAGCAGATGGTTGCTCTTCTGGGAGACGTTCATGCCCTTCATGCCCGAGGTGTCGCGGCCCATGGCGCGGATCTGCGACTCGTGGAAGCGCGCGGCCTGGCCGGACCGGCTGACCATCAGGATGTCGTCGTCGCCGGAGGTGCGGCGGACGGCGACGAGCTCGTCGTCGGGGCGGATGTTGATGGCGATGATGCCGTCGGCGTTGATCGGCGTGTTGTAGGCGCCGAACTCGGTCTTCTTGACGATCCCGTGCTTGGTGGCGAAGATCAGATAGGCGCCCTCGTTGTAGTCGCGGGTGGCCAGGACCGACTGGACGCGCTCGCCCTCGCGGAGCGGCAGGATGTTGACCAGAGCGCGGCCCTTGGCCGTGCGCGAGGCCTCCGGCAGCTCGTAGACCTTCGACCGGTAGACCTTGCCGCGGTTGGTGAAGAACAGCAGGTAGTCGTGGGTCGAGGAGATGAAGAGGTGCTCGATGAAGTCACCGTCCTTCATGTCCATCCCGGTGACCCCGCGGCCGCCCCGGTGCTGCTGGCGGTAGGTGACCAGGGGCAGCGACTTGATGTAGCCCGAGCGGGTGATGGCGATCACCATCTGCTGGTCGGCGATCAGGTCCTCGATGTCGATCTCGTCATCGGAAGCGGAGATCTCGGTGCGACGCGGGTCGCCGAAGCGGTCGTTGATCTCTGAGAGCTCCTCCTTGATGATTCCGAGCACGCGCAGCTCGTCCCCGAGGATCGCCCGCAGCTCGCCGATCCGCTCCATCGTGTCGGCGTGCTCCTGGCGGATCTGATCGGACTCGAGCGCCGTCAGCTGCGAGAGGCGCAGGTCAAGGATCGCCTGCGCCTGGATCGCGCTGAGCTCGAACTGGGCGATCAGCTGCTCGCGCGCCGCCTCGCGGTTGGGCGACGAGCGGATCAGCTCGATCACCGCATCGAGGTTTTCGAGCGCGATCAGCAGGCCCTCGAGGATGTGCGCCCGCGCCTCGCGCTGCGACAGCTCGTGCTTGGTGCGGCGGACGATCACCTCGCGCTGGTGGACCACGTAGTGGTGAATCACCTGCTGCAGAGAGAGCGTCTTAGGCACGCCGTCGACGAGGGCGACCATGTTGACGCCGAAGGTCGTCTGCATCGCCGTGTGCTTGTAGAGCTTGTTCAGGACCACCTTCGGTAGGGCGTCGCGCTTGAGCTCGATCACCAGGCGCATGCCGCGCTTGTCGGACTCGTCGCGCAGGTCGGAGATCTCGGAGATCTTCTTCTCGTGGACGAGGCCCGCGATCTTCTGGATCAGGCCGCCCTCGCCGCCCTTCTTGACCATGTACGGCAGCTCGGTGACGATGATCGCCTCCTTGCCGTGCGTCAGCGGCTCGACATGCGCCTTGGCCTGCACGCGCACCCGGCCGCGCCCGGTCTCGTACGCGGCCTGGATGCCGGCGCGGCCGAGGATGATGCCGCCGGTCGGGAAGTCCGGGCCCTTGACGTACCGGGCGAGCTCGTCGCCGCCGATCGCCGGGTTGTCGACGTAGGCGATCGTCGCGGCGATCACCTCGCGCAGGTTGTGGGGCGGGATGTTGGTCGCCATCCCGACCGCGATGCCCGAGGATCCGTTGACCAGGAGATTGGGGAAGCGGGCCGGCAGGACCGTCGGCTCCTGCTTGCGACCGTCGTAGTTGGGTACGAAGTCGACCGTGTCCATGTCGAGATCGCGGAGCATCTCGGTGGCGAGGCGGGCGAGGCGGGCCTCGGTGTATCTCATGGCCGCGGCCGGGTCGTCGTCGACGGAGCCGAAGTTGCCCTGGCCGTCGACGAGCGGGTAGCGCATCGAGAAGTCCTGAGCGAGGCGCACGAGGGCGTCGTAGATCGCGCTGTCGCCGTGCGGGTGGTAGTTGCCCATCACCTCGCCGACGATGCGCGCGCACTTGGCGTAGCTGCGCGTCGGGCCGAGGCCGAGCTCGCTCATGCCGAAGAGGACGCGGCGGTGGACCGGCTTGAGGCCGTCGCGGACGTCGGGGAGCGCGCGGCCGATGATCACCGACATCGCGTAGTCGAGATACGCCGAGCGCATCTCGTCCTCGAGCGCACGCGGCTCGACGTTGCCGCCGCTGAGGATCTCAGTGGCCACTGGCGATCACCTGCCTACACATCGAGGTTGACGACCGAGCGGGCGTTGTCCTCGATGAAGACCCGCCGCGGCTCGACCTGGTCGCCCATCAGCATCGAGAAGATCAGGTCGGCCTCGACCGCGTCCTCGATCTTGACCTGGGCGAGCGTCCGCGACGCCGGGTCCATCGTCGTCTCGGCCAGCTGGTCGGCGTTCATCTCGCCGAGGCCCTTGAAGCGCTGCAGCGAGATGCCCTTCTGGACCATGTTCATGACCGCGTCGCGCAGCCCGTCGAACGACGCCGGCTCCTCGCGCGCGTCGGCCAGCCGCACGCTGAACGCCGGGGTCCCGGCGAGCTCGGTCAGCTGCTGGTGGACGCGCACCAGCTGGCGGTACTCAGTCGAGTCGAACAGGCTCCGCCGCAGGCTGAGCGTCCGGGCGAAGCCAGTCCGCCGCTCGATCACGCGCACGAGCAGGTTGGACTCGTCCTCGCGCACGAGCTCGGCCAGGTACACCGAGTTCTCGACCTCGGCCCGAGCGAGCAGCGCGACGACGGCTTCGGACCCCTCCACGCCCTCCTCGAGGATCGAGCACTCGTCGATGAAGCGCACGACGTCACTGCCGTGGGTCGCCCGCAGCGACGACGACCAGCCCTCGTACTGGCGCAGGAGGCGGACGAGCTTCTGCCAGCGGGCCTCGGTCAGCTTGAACTCGCGGCCGTGGCGATCGGACACCGTGAACTTCTCGAGCTTGTCGAAGACGAGGATGTCGTCGAGCTCGGACTCCTTCTCGATATAGCGCTCGCGGCTGCCCTGCTTGAGCTTGTAGAGCGGCGGCTTGGCGATATAGACGTAGCCCGCCTCGATCAGCTGCTGCATCTCCCGGAAGAGCAGCGTCAGGACCAGGGTTCGGATGTGGGCACCGTCTACATCGGCGTCGGTCATCAAGATCACCTTGTGGTAGCGGGCGTTCTCGATATTGAACTCGTCGCGGACGCCGGTGCCGATCGCCGTGATCAGGGCCTGGATCTCGGTGTTCTGGAGCACCTTGTCGATGCGGCTCTTCTCGACGTTGAGGATCTTGCCGCGCAGCGGCAGCACGGCCTGCGTGTTGCGGTCGCGGCCCTGCTTGGCCGAGCCGCCGGCGGAGTCGCCTTCGACGACGAAGAGCTCGGCGAGCGAGGGGTCCTTGATCGAGCAGTCGGCGAGCTTGCCGGGGAGGGTCGAGTTCTCGAGGGCCGACTTGCGGCGGGTGAGGTCGCGCGCCTTGCGGGCGGCCTCGCGGGCTCGCTGGGCCTGGACCGACTTCATGATCACCGACCGCGCCTCCTGCGGGTTCTCCTCGAGGAACTCCGACAGGCCGGCGTTGACGATCGACTCGACGAAGCCGGCCATGCCCGGATTGCCGAGCTTGGTCTTCGTCTGGCCCTCGAACTGCGGGTCGCGGAGCTTGGCCGAGATGACGGCGGTCAGCCCCTCGCGGACGTCCTCGCCGACGAGGTTGTCCTCCTTCTCCTTGAGCATCCCCTTCTCGCGGGCATAGCGGTTGAGCGTCCGGGTCAGGGCCGAGCGGAAGCCGGAGAGGTGGCTGCCCCCCTCGTGGGTGTTGATGTTGTTGGCGAACGAGAAGATCGACTCCTGGTAGGAGGCGTTCCACTGCATGGCCACCTCGACCGCACCCTCGCCGCTCTCGCCGGAGAAGTAGATGACCTTCTTTCCGACCGGCTCCTTGTTCTGGTTGAGGTAGCGAACGAAGTCCTCGATCCCGCCCTCGTACTGGAACTCGACGGTCGACCCGGCGTCGCGCTCGTCAGTCAGCGTGATCCGGAGGCCGCGGGTCAGGAAAGCGGTCTCGCGCAGGCGCTCCTCGAGCGTGCGGACGTCGAACTCCACCGCCTCGAAGATCTCCGGATCCGGGTGGAAGGTGATCGTCGTGCCCGTGCCGTCCTCGGGCTCGAGCGGCCGGCCCGTGACCAGCGGGTGCTGTGGGGCTCCGCGGGCGTACTCCTGGTGGAAGACGTGCCCGTCGCGGCGGATCTCGATGAGGAGCTTCTCCGAGAGCGCGTTGACGACCGAGACGCCGACGCCGTGCAGGCCGCCGGAGACCTTGTAGCCGCCGCCGTCGCCGAACTTGCCGCCGGAGTGGAGCACGGTCAGGACGACCTCCACGGCCGGGCGGCCCTCCTTCTCCATCAAGCCGACCGGGATGCCGCGCCCGTCGTCGACGACGGTGATCGAGTTGTCCGGGTGGATCGTGACCGACACCGCGTTCGCGAAGCCGGCAAGCGCCTCGTCGACCGAGTTGTCGACGACCTCGTAGACCAGGTGGTGGAGGCCGCGCACGCCGGTCGATCCGATGTACATGCCGGGCCTCTTGCGGACCGCCTCGAGACCCTCGAGGACGGTGATGTCCCCGGCGCCGTAGTCAGCTGCGCCGCGGTTGCTCTGGTCTGCCAATGATCCTCCGATTACGTGAGAACGCCCCGGTCGGTGTCGGGCTGACGCCGTTCCGGGGCGGGTGTTTCTGGTTGCCGTAATGATACCACAAGGTCCTCCGCGCCAGCCTCCCCTCCACCAGGCGAAAGCCCTGCAAATCCCACATATCCTACGGCGGGCAAGCGCCCGCGAGGATCATCTTCGGGGGGTGGCCCGGCAGCGCAGGCCGCGGAGCGCTTCACGGCCGAGCGCCGCGTTGATCCGCTCGGTCAGCTCGGGGCCCATGAGCTCGAGCTCGTGCGCCCATACGGCCTCGGCGCAGCCCACGGTCAGGAGGCCGTCGTGCTCGCCGATCGGGGCCGCCTGGGCCGCGACCACGTCCCCGACCACCTCCGCCCAGACGCCCTGGACGGCCGCCAGCGTGGTCGCCGGGGCGAGCCTCGTCAGGAGGCGGCCGAGCGTCTCGCCGACCGGACGGGGGGCGCGTCGACTCACGCCGCCACGGGCTCGCAGGCGACGGCGCCGTCGGCCACCGCCACGCGAGCAACGCCGGCCGCGCCCGACCCTGGGACATGGCCGGCGTCGGTGGTGGTGACCACGGCCTGCCCGCCGTCACGCAGGGCGCCGGCCAGGCGTTCCCGCCGCTCGGGATCGAGCTCGCTCATCACGTCGTCGAGCAGCATCAGGGGCGCCCGGTCCCGGGCGCCGGCGAGGGCGTCCCGCTCGGCCAGGAGCAGGGCCAGGAGGGCCATGCGCTGCTCGCCCTGCGAGCCGTAGCAACGCAGGTCGCGCTCCCGGCTGCGGAGGAGGAGATCGTCACGGTGGGGGCCGTGGCTGGTGAAGCCCCGCTCGAGGTCGGCGGCGAGCCGGTCGGCGAACTCGGCGGCGAGCTCCTGCGTCGTCGTCGCGGTGGTCCGCGGGCGGTAGGCGAGGCTCGCCGGCCCGCGTAGGCCAAGCGCGTCGGCGTGGTGGGTGAACGGGGCCTCGAGCAGCGAGGCGGCGGCGGCTCGGTCGTCGCGCAGGGCGATGCCGTGGCTCGCGAGCTCGAAATTCCACGCGGCGAGCGCGTCGGCGCCGGCGCGGCCCGCCCGGACCCGGGCGATCAGGGCGTTGCGCTGGGCC
Source organism: uncultured Solirubrobacterales bacterium (assembly GCA_963733245.1). Classification (GTDB taxonomy): domain Bacteria; phylum Actinomycetota; class Thermoleophilia; order Solirubrobacterales; family Solirubrobacteraceae; genus Palsa-513. The sequence goes on along the minus strand of CAVTCI010000001.1, from coordinate 302,933 downwards.
AGTGCCTGGGCGTAGGCCCGGCGGGTCGCCGCGCGTCCCGGCCAGAGACCGGCCACCACCTGGTCGAGGTGGGCGCGCCGGAGGCCCGGAGCGCCCTTGACCAGCTCTAGGCGATCGGGGAGGAAGACGCATATCAGCGGCCGGTGCGGAGCGTCGAGGAGGCGGTCAACCGGCGCTCCGTCCGCGGTGATCCGCTTCGCCTCGCCGGCCTGGAAGCCGACGGCGAGCTCGTGGGCGCCGTCGCCGTCCTCTCCGTCGACGACCACCCGGGTCGCGCGAGCGCCGAACCGAACGACCTCGCGCTCGTTGGTGGTCCGGCAGGAGCGGGCGGTGCAGCCGAAGTAGAGCGCTTCGAGGAGGTTCGTCTTACCCGCCCCGTTGGGCCCGTGAATCACCGTGAGCCCGGGCCCGACGGCGATGTCCGCGGCTTCGTAGGAACGGAAGTCACGCAGGCGCAGGCGCGTGATGCGCACCGGCTACCTCAGACGTTCAGCCTGATCGGCATGACCAGGTAGACAAAGCCGCTGCCGTCGGCCGACTCGATGAGGCCGGGGCGAAGCGGGCTCGTCAGCTTGAGGACGAGGTCGTCGGACTCGACGCTCTCGAGGCCGTCGCGGAGGAACTCGGGGTTGAAGCCGATGTCGAACGCCTCGCCCTGGAACGGGACCGGTAGGGCCTCGCTCGCCTCTCCGACATCCGGGGTGCGCGCAGAGACGGTCAGCTCACCGGGGCTGAAGGCCAGCCGGACGGGTGCGTTCTTCTGAGCCAGGAGGCTGATTCGCCGCACGACTTCGGTCAACTCCTCGCGGGCCAACCGGAGCTCGTGCTCTGAGGTCTCGGGTAGGAGCTGGCGATAGTTCGGGAATTGACCATCAATCAGGCGGGAGGAGAGGACGACGCCGTCGAGCTCGAAGACGATCTGGTTCTGGCGCGGGCTCACGATCAGCGTCTCCGCCTGGACGGCGCCGGCGATGCGAGCGAGCTCCTGGAGGGCCCGAGCCGGCACGTTCGCCTCGAAGGGCTGGCTGAGCGGCTCGTCGAGGGCCGTCTGCTTGACGCTGAGCCGGTAGGAGTCGGTGGCCACCATGCGGAGCTCCGAGCCGGATGCGGAGACGAGGATGCCGGTGAGGATCGGGCGCGTCTCGTCGCGTGAGGCCGAGCGGGCGACCTTGGCCACCGTGTCGACGAAGGCCTGGGCGGGAACGCTGACGCCCTGGTCCCCGTCGTCCACCGAGGGAAGCAGAGGGAAGTCGTCGGTGCGTAGGGTACGGAGGTGGAAGGTGCTTGGTCCGCAGACGATCTCGACGTCGTGCTCAGCGTCGCGGAGCTCGAGGGTGACCGCGGGGCCCGAGAGGACTCGGGCCACGTCGAGCATGAGTCGGGCCGGGAGGACGACGGTGCCGGGACGTTGAACCTCGGCGTCCAAACGCAGACGGAGGCCGACCTCCATGTCGGTCGCGAGCATCTCGACGCCCTCATCGGAGGCATCGAGGCGGACGCCGGCGAGGGCTTGGATCGCGCTACGAGTCGAGGCTACGCGTGATGCGGTGGTCAACTGGCGGACGAGTTCGATCGTCGAGAGAGAGATCTTCACGACTGACGGCTACCTTCAATAGGAGTCATAGGGCCTGTGGAGAGGGGGATAGGGATCGTATGCTCGCAGGGAACGGGGACGTTGCCGCGCAGCGAGGTGTGGAGAGCTCGGGAGGAGGGGCTGAGCTGGCTCACGCGGCGGGAGTCGAGAGGTCCGCTGTCAACCGTTCGACGGCACCGTAGGCCAAGCGGTCGGTGGTGATTCGCTCGCTGGCGCGCCGGCAGGCGTTGAGCACCGTCGAGTGGTCGCGGCCGGCGAACTCGCGGCCGATCACGGGGAGGGAGTGATCGGTGAGCTCTCGCGCGAGATACATGGCCACGTGCCGGGGCCAGGCCAGGCGTTCGGCGCGCGAGCGGGAGAGGAGCTCCTCACGAGTGATCGAGAAGTGGGCGCAGACGGCGTCCTGGATGACCTCGATGGTGGGCGACGAGGCTGGTTGCGAGCGAAGGCCGAGCCGATCGATGACCTCCTGGGCGACGGCGGCGCTGAGCCGCTGTCCGGTCAACGAGGCGTAGGCGACGACGCGGATGAGGGCACCTTCGAGCGCACGGACGTTGGTCGTGACGCTGGCCGCGATAAGGGCCAGGGCCCGATCGTCGTCGACGCGGAGGCCGTCGTGGGCGGCGCGCTTGCGCAGGATCGCGAGACGCGTGGCGTAGTCCGGCCGGCCGATGTCGGTGACGAGGCCGGACTGGAAACGCTCGCGCAACCGGTCCTCGAGCTCGGCGAGATCGCCCGGCGTCCGATCGGAGGTGATCACCAGCTGGCTGCCGGACTCGTATAGGGCATTGAAGGTGTGGAAGAGCTCCTGCTCGGTCTGGGCCTTTCGCTCGAGGAACTGGATGTCGTCGATGAGGAGCACGTCAACGCCGCGGAAGCGATGCTTGAAGGCCTCCTTGCCGCCGGACCCGCCTCCGAGGGAGGAGATGAACTCGTTGGTGAAGGCCTCGACCGTGGTATAGCGAACCTGCAGCCCGGCGCCGAAGGCCTGGACGTAGTTGCCGATCGAGTGCAGGAGATGGGTCTTGCCGAGCCCGGGCGGGCCGTAGAGGAAGAGCGGGTTGTAGGCCTGGGCCGGGAGCTCGGCGACGGAGAGGGCGGCGGCGTGGGCGAAGCGATTAGAGGGTCCGATGACGAACTGCTCGAAGTTGTACTTCGGGTTGAGGGCGCCGGTCGCCGGGGTCGCCGGCGCCGGGACCGGCGCGACTGGCGCCGGGGAGTCGCCGCCGACATCGACGCTGACCTCCGGCCCGAGGACGGCGGCCACGCACCGGTCGATGACGGGGCTGAGCCGAGCCGCCGCCCAGTTGCAGACCTCCGGCGGGCCGGTGAGATGGAGGCGGCCGTCACGAAGCGCCACGCAGCGAAGCGGGTCGATCCAGAGGCCGAACGTCCGCTCGCCGACCGCTGCGCCCAGCGCGATGCGGATCTCGGCCCATGCGTGCTCAAGCTCCATAGACAACTCGCGCGAGAGCCTCCCCTGCGGGTCCGATGTAGATCCTGCTGGCGAGAGGGGCCGAGGCCCCGGCGCGGCGAATATACCAACGGGGTTTTGGGCCGCCACCGAGGGAGGCCGCATTTGGCGGGGAAAATCGCCGGAGGGTCCGAGCTGAGGCCGAGGCGGGCGAGTCCCTATACTTTCCGGCTTCGGTGCGGCCCCCGCGGGGCCGCCGGCAAGGGAGCCTGCCTGATGAAGCGGACATATCAGCCCAAGAAGCGCAAGCGCGCCCGAGCGCACGGCTTCCGGGCCCGGATGCAGACGCGCGCCGGCCAGTTGACGATCAAACGGCGGCGCGCGAAGGGCCGAAAGCGCCTGACGGTCTAAGCGTGTTGGAGCGCCGGCAGGCCTCCAGCGCTCGGCGCACGGCGGGCCGGCTGTCGCGGAGCGCCGAGTTCGACCGCGTATATCGGCAGGGTCGTTCGGTAGCGAACCGCTATCTCGTGCTGTACTCGTTTCCCCGCGGAGGCGAGGAGACGCCCCGGGTCGGCTTGTCGGTCGGGCGGAAGGTGGGCGGGGCCGTTGAGCGAAACCTGGTCAAGCGGCTGCTGCGGGAGGCGTTCGGTGCCGCGGGATCCGAGCTGGCACCGGGCTACGATCTCGTCGTCGTGGCGCGCCCGGACGCGCGCGAGCTGGCGACCTCCCGCGGACTGGCGGGGATCTCGGAGGCCGTCGGCGAGCTGCTCGGCAAGGCCGGGATGCGCTCGGGCGCGGGCGCGGGATGAACCCGGCGGGCCGGCTGGTCGTCGGGATGATCTCGGTGTACCAGCGCGCGATCTCACCGGGGTTGCCGCGGCACTGCAAGTACGAGCCGACCTGCTCGCGCTACGCCGCCCAGGCGGTGACGGAGCTCGGCATACTCCGCGGGCTGGTGCTCACGGGCTGGCGACTGCTCCGTTGCAACCCGTTCAGTCACGGCGGCTTCGACCCGGTCTCGACCCAGCGGCTGTTCCGCCGCGCCCCGCGTGATCTCGCCGCCTCGGCGCCACGCACCCCACGCTGATGCCGTCGATCCTCGCCACCAACTTCATCCAGGACGCTTTCTCGCCGCTGATCAGCGTCTTCAAAGCGATCCTCGTGTTCCTCCACGGCAACGTGACCGGGGGCAGTTGGGGCTTGGCCATCATCGGGCTCACCATCATCGTCCGGGCCGCGCTCGTGCCCTTGACCGTGAAGCAGTTTTCCTCGATGGCGAAGCTCCAGGCGCTCGGCCCCGACATCAAGGCGCTCCAGGCCCGCTACAAGGACGACAAGCAACGACTGAACGAAGAGATGATGAAGTTCTACCGCGAGAACCAGGTCAACCCGTTCAGCTCGTGCCTGCCGCTGGTCCTCCAGCTACCGGTCTTCCTGTCCCTGTTCTACATGCTCCGGAGCGACCTCAAGCTCCAGATCTGCGGGACGGCGCTGCACCACCACGCGATGCAGGTCGGCCAGACGTTCAGCGACTCGTACGTCCAGAAGACGAGCTGCCAGTCGGTCGCGCCGGGGTCGGGCAAGTTCCTCTTCATCCCCGACGTCACGGCGAGCGCCACGGGCGGGGTCCTGGTGATCCTCATCGTGCTCTACATCGGCTCGCAGCTGATCTCAAGCCTGATGACCACGGCCACCGTGGATCGCAACCAGCGCCTGATCGCGCTTGGGCTGCCGTTCGTGTTCACGATCTTCATCCTCTCCTTCCCCGCCGGCCTGATCCTCTACTGGATCACCACCAACCTGTGGACGGTCGGCCAGCAGTTCGTCGTCCGGAAGTACTTCCCGCCCCCCGCATTGGCCGGCGCGGGAGCGGACGCGGGCAAGCTCTCGCTCTCAGGGCTGTTCTCGCGACCGGGGCCGAAGGATGATGCGGCCGCGGTGAAGAAGCCGGCCGCAGCCGCGAAACGGCCGGCCGCCGGAGCGAGGAAGCCGACTGCTGCCCCAAAGAAGCCGACTGCCGCGGCAAAGAAGCCGCCGGGCGCGGTGAGCGACGCCAAGCCGGCCGGCACCTCGCGCGGCGCCACGAAGGCGAGGCTGGGCGCGGCGGCCAAGGCCGAGGCGGCCAAGGGCGGTGACCCAAAAGGCGAGACGAGCAAGGCCGGACGCGCGGGCGCGGACACGGCGACGAAGAAACCACGCGCCGCCAAGGCCACGGAGACCCCGCCATCGCGCGGGAAGGGACGCGCTTCCGGAGCGGGGGCCAACGGGCGGGCCACCGACGCGGAGGCGGGAAGCAACGAGCCGAAGGCACGCGAGGCGAAGCCCGCTGGGGCAGGTCGGCCTCGAGGCTCGGCCCCTCCGCCGCCCCCGCGCAAGAAGAAGAAGAGATCGGGCCGCCGGCGCTGATGGTTACCGACGGAGAGATGGCGAGCGGCGACGAACTTACCCCGGCCGAGGAGCTGCGGGACCTCCTGGAGACGCTTCTCGAGGCGATGGATCTGGACGGCGAGGTCGTGATCGGCGAGACCGACGACACGCTGGTCGGGACGGTCGAGGGCGAGGACCTGGGCCGATTCATCGGTCGCCACGGGCAGACGATCGAGGCGGTGCAGCATCTCGCCCAGCGGATTGTGCTCCGTGGGGGAGGTGGACCGCGAGTGATCGTGGACGCCGCGGGGTACCGTGCCCGCCGGGAGGCGACGCTTCGCGCTCAGGCCGACGAAGCGGCCGGAGCGGCCGTGCGGACCGGCCGTCCGGTCGAGCTCGAGCCCATGTCGTCGGCGGAGCGCCGTTTCGTCCACGAGTATCTGCGCGAACGCGGTGGGGTGGACACGCACAGCGAGGGCGACGAGCCGGAGCGGCGTCTCGTGGTCGCGCCTCCGGCTAGCTGAACCCCGCACGTTGGCGGCGTCCGACGTTTCACGTTTTTCATGACGGTGAAACAACTTGACGTCCTTGCCTGCGACAATCGCCGGCATGTCGACGTTGTCGCCGCTTGAGCAGGGGATCGTGGTGGGCGTGCTCATCGGCGAGGGGTCGTTTGGCGGCGACGGCAAGCAGCCGCAGATAACGCTACGGATGCACGTCCGTCACGAGGCTCTGTTCCGGTGGCTCATGGTGCGCTTCCCGCGGACGAAGCTGTACGGGCCCTACGGCCACGGAGGACGTAGCTACTACCAGTGGATGGCCCGTGGCCCGGCCCTCATCAACGATGTCCTGCCTATGCTGGAGGAGACGCTGACCGAGGACCTCGACGCTCACGCCGCCCAACGGTTGACGGCTATGCGGGAGCGCTATGCCGATTTCATTGCGCGGGCGGCGGCGCGCCCGTGATCACGTCCATGCGTGCTGCGGCCGCCCGCCTGGGGGAGATCTCCCGGCGACACGGCCTCACCGACGCTCAGCGCGGCCAGCTCCTGTGCGTGCTCGAAGTCCTGGCCAGCGATCCCTACGCTCCGACCAGCGTGACGAGCCCCCGCGTGGCGGTCGATGTCCATCTCGCGGACTCCCTGGCCGCGCTCGAGCTGGCGGAGGTGCGTGCGGCGCGAGCGATCGCCGACATCGGCTCGGGGCCGGGGTTTCCCGGGTTGGCCCTCGCGATCGCCCTGCCCGCGGCGCGGGTGGCGCTGGTGGAGTCGGCGGGACGCAAGTGCGAGTTCATCGAGCGAGCCCGGTCGGCTGGGGGGGTGAGGAACGCGACCGTCGTCGCCGCCCGGGTCGAGGCGTGGGCCGAAGGCCTTGGCGCGCATGACTTGGTTACGGCCCGCGCCGTTGCTCCGCTGGCGGTACTGTGCGAGTACGCCGGTCCGTTGCTCCGCGTAGGCGGGGCTCTAGTGGCCTGGCGGGGGGGCCGGGATCGGGGCCAGGAGGACGCCGCTGCCCGCGCGTCGACGGTTCTAGGTCTAGAACCGCACGATGCAGTCCGGAGCCGGCCGTATCCTGGGAGCGTCGATCACCATCTCCACCTGTACCTGAAAGTTATGGACACCCCGGACCGCTTTCCCCGCCGGCCAGGAATCGCCAGCAAACGACCCCTAGGAGCCTCCGCGTGAGGGTGAGGCTGTTCGGGCGACGACGTGCGCGACTGGCGGCCGGAGGGCAGCCGGCCGGATCCGAGCCCGATGCAGCGGCTGGGGCCGGCCGGGTCGAGGGCGTCCTCGGGATGGAGCCGGGCGCGGCGGCCGAGGCGATCGACACGACCGTTGCCGGGGCGGTGACGCCACCAAAGGGGCCGTCACCGGCGGGCGGTGTGGTGCAGCCCGCGACTGCGGCGGACCGAGCGGGGGCCGGGCCTAGCCAAGCGGGGGCCGGGCCTAGCCAAGCGGGGGCCGGGCCTAGCCAAGCGGGGGCCGGGCCTAGCCAAGCGGGGGCCGAGCCTAGCCAAGCGGCGGTCGAGCCTAGCCAAGCGGGGGCCGGGCCTAGCCAAGCGGCGGCCGGGGCGGGACCCGGGCCGGCCGGAGCGGGCCCCGCGGGGGCAGCAGGGGATCGCGCCGAGGCGGAGGCAGCCTCGGGACCGGCGCTCGGCGGGGAGATCGTGGTCGGGGCGCCTCGTACGGACGCCGAACCCGCGGGGCAGGCGGGGGCAGGCGACGGCGTCGAGGCGGAGGACGCCGGGGACGGCCTGGACGAACCGACCGACCGCGTGTGGTTCGAGCTGGCCCCGTCAAGCACGGGGCCGCCGGAGACGAGTGCTGAGCCAGCGGCCGACGGCCGAGATCGATCGGGGCCGAACGATCGACTCGACCCGGATGGGTCCGGGCATTCCGCGAGACCGCGCCCGGCCGTAAGGTGGTCGGAGATGAAGATCTTCGCGGTGGCCAACCAGAAGGGGGGCGTCGGCAAGACGACGACAGCCGTCAACCTCGCGGCGTGCATCGCCGAGGCGGGCTACCCGACCCTGCTCATCGACATCGACCCGCAGGCCAACGCGACCGTCGGCCTCGGGGCGGCCCGGGATCTGCGGCCGAGTGTCTACGACGTTCTCGCCGGTGACTCCGAGGCCGGGGCAGCGATCCACGCCACGGCGGTCGAGGGCCTTTTCCTCATGCCGGCGGGGGCGGGGCTCGCCGGCGCGAACGTCGAGTTGCCGCGCGTGACCGGGTCGGAGGCGCTCCTCCGGGACGCCCTGGGCCGCCTGGCCGAGGAATTCGCCTTCGTGCTCCTCGACTGCCCGCCGTCGCTCGGCCCCCTTACCGTCAACGCGCTGGTAGCGGCTGACCGCCTGATCGTGCCGGTCCAGACGGAGTACTACGCGCTCGAGGGTCTAGCTGCGCTGCTCGACACCGTGGGGCTCGTCCAGCGCGAGCTCAACCCACGGCTTCGGGTGGCGGGCATGCTCCTGACCATGCACGACAACCGGACCCGGCTGGCCCGCGACGTGGCGGCCGAGGTGCGCGAGCACTTTCCCGAACTCCTCTTCGACACGGTCATCCCACGGAATGTCCGCATCAGCGAGGCACCGAGCTTCGGGGTTCCGATCACCGTCCACGACCCGCACTGCGCCGGGGCCGACGCCTACGTCGCCCTGGCCAAGGAGGTCGCCGCACTTGCCTAGCTTCGGCCCCGAACCAATATGAGCGGATCGAGTTCCCGCTCGCGCGGCATCGGGCGGGGCCTGTCGGCGATCCTCTCGGTGTCGGCGCCCGAGGATGGCGACACCGACGAACTGCGCGAGCTGCCCGTCGACCTGATCACCCCCAATCCCCGCCAGCCACGGCGGCGCTTCGACGAGCCGGCACTGAGTGGTCTGGCGGCGTCGCTGGGCGCCCGTGGCGTCCTCCAGCCGGTGCTCGTCCGCCCGAAGCCGGGCGGGGCATTCGAGCTGATCGCCGGCGAGCGTCGCTGGCGGGCGGCGAAGCTAGCCGGGCTCGAGCGGATCCCGGCCCTCGTCCGCCAGCGCGGAGACGCCGAGGCTCTCGAGGTAGCCCTGATCGAGAACATGGCCCGGGAGGACCTCAACCCGATCGAGGAGGCCCGGGCGATTGCCGCGCTGGTGGAGGAACTCTCCCTGACCCGCGAGGATGTCGGCCTGCGGGTCGGCCGCGGGCGGGTGGCGGTCTCCAACCTGATCAGGCTGCTCGACCTCCCGGACGAGGCGCTCGCCCTGATCGAGGACGGGACCCTGAGCGAGGGCCATGGCCGGGCGCTCCTCCTCGCCGCCGACCACGAGGCCCGTCGCCGCCTGGCCGGCGCGGCGGCGAGCGAGGGCTGGTCGGTTCGGGTCCTCGAGCAGCGGGCGCGGGAGATCAACGCGGCCGAAGGCGAGCGTCCGAAGCCGGCCCCGAGGTCCGAGCTGCGCCACCCGGATCAGGACGAGGCGTGCGCGACGATCGCCGACGTACTCGGATCGGCGTTGGGCGCCGATGTTCGGGTGACCGCGCTCCGCGGCGGCGCCTACCGCGCCGAACTCCGCCTCGCGTCGGTCGAGGACGCGCTGGCCCTGGCTGAAGGCCTCCGGCCCCGCGGCGGCAACTGAGGCCAAGGCATCGTGCGTGCCCGTGGCGCCACCCCGACGGGTGGACTGGGCGCCCGCGCCCGGGGCGGTAGAATGCCGCGGCCAGCGCGGGCGATTAGCTCAGTCGGTTAGAGCGCTTCTCTGATAAGGAAGAGGTCCCAGGTTCGAGTCCTGGATCGCCCATTCTCCGAATCGCGGTGTTCCCGGCGACTGGCGTGAGCGGCCAGGCAGGCCCGCAGGGCTCCACCGCCGGCTGCGAGTCTGGGCCGCACGGGTCTCTCCATCCGCGAGCCCGGAGCTAGCGGAGCGCCCGGGCAGGGCCTGGCAGGAGACTGAGGATGAGGCGGACTGAATCGGCCACGTCGCGCCCGGCGCAAAGAATGTGACAGTCGACGTGCGCGACTAGCGCGCTTAGGGCGGTGAGGTGAGCCTGGGCGGCCTCGGGCTGCGTGAGGAGGATGTCGGGAACCAGACGTAGCAGGGCGTCTCGGGGGTCGAGTTCGACGAGGCGGCTGGGTCCCTCGCCGGAGAGTTCGGGGAAGATCAAGACGGTCGCCGGGCAGGCCGGGATCTCAACGGCATCGAGGAGCGTCTGCACGCGAACGAGACGCTTCGGAAAGCCCGGGGCCGCCGGTTCGTCCAGAGCTGCGCGGAGCTCCGGAAAGAGATCGGCTGTCGCTTCGGTGATGCCGACCGCCTCGGGAAACGCGAGTATCTGGACAGCCGCTGCCGTGGGCGCGATGTAGACCATGTCGTCGGAGAGGAAGGACAGCCCCGCTCGCACGAGCCCGATCGCCAGCGTCGATTTGCCCGCTCCGCTCGGTCCGGCGAGCAGCACCCCGCGACCGTCGCATGCGAGGCAGGCCGCGTGCAGGTTGAACCGCCCGCGTCGCTTGAACAGTTCGATGAGGCATATCGTCACCAGTGCGTGCGTGGCGATATACAGCGCCCGGCCGGCGAACTCGCGGCTCTCGATCTGCGCGATGCCCCGGGCTGCCTGGCAGAGCATGCGCACGCCGCCGAGCTCGGCGTAGAGCGTGTCGCAAGCCGGGTGGTAGTGGACATCGCCGTCTGGCGCTTCGTACACCGGCCGACTCGGCTCCGCCGGTCGCGTTAGCCGCGTGGGCCGGCCAGCGCCACGGGCAAGGAACTCGAGTCGCAGCTGGGGCGCCTGGGTTCGAGTGGCCCTAAAGCTCTCGAGCCGGAGATCGAGCGCCTCGACCGAGGCCGGGTCCTCGGAGGTTACGAGCAGCGTGAGCCCGTGGACCTCGTAGTAGCGGTCCAGGGTAGCCGTGGTGAGGCTGGTCACGGTCGGGGCAACCGGTAGGTCTCGGCGAAGCGCGGGCGTGGATCCTGCGGCTCGAGGTACGGCTCGCCGTCATGTACCAGCCAGCAGTGTCCGCCGGGTTCGACACCGGACGCGTCGAGGCCGAAGCACAGCACGACATCGACGCCCGCGCCGCGCAGAAACCAGAACAGGGTCACGCCGCGCGTCAGGCAGCCTGATCGCACGAGCGGCCGGAATGCCTGGTGTGCGAGTCCCAGGATGCGGGGGATGCGCTCGGCGCGGGCTCGATCGGCCGGCCCGGCGCTCCTTTCCGCCCGGCTCAGCAGCGCGGCGACCCGAGGCAGTGGGAGCCGCATCAGCAGCGGGACGCACGCCGCGAACGCGCTGACTCGCGCGAAGAGCGCGACCTCCCGGGCACCCCGCAGCTCAGCGAACGCCTGCTGCCTGGTGCTATCCCGCAGCAATGAGTTGCTCGCTGCGCAACTCGGCGACGAACTCGAGCACGTCGCCCTCCACCACGCCGGCGGGCGCATCAAAGTCGGCGCAGATGGCATCGACGATGTCGCTCACCGACCGGCGGCCATCACACAGCTCCCAGATCCGGGCGCCGACGTCCCTGAGCGCGTAGTAGCTGCCGTCACCGGGACGCAGCAAGACCGTCTGTCCTTGCGCCTCCTGGGCGAGGACGCCGTCGACGCGCCGGGGGATGGCGTCCAGGCCACTCACCGGACCCTCCGGACGGAGGACATGCGATGCGACATCGGGGAAGCTTATCGCCGCGCCTCGGCCCGCGGGACCGGTTCATACTCAATCGGCAGTGAGACCGTCACACGTCCCGCGGACGGGTCCAGTCCGCCAAGGTATCCCGTCCGCAGGTCGCCGCCCGGGCCCGGCTTGCCCCGGTCTGGCGATGGAAGGCGTGGTGTTCGCCTGGCGCGGCCGTCCAGTGCTCCACGGAATCGATCTCCGACTCGTGCCTGGCACGGTGACTGCCGTGCGAGGCGTCAACGGGGCGGGCAAGACGACACTCATCCGCCTGCTCGCCGGGGCGCTCGAACCCCAGAGGGGACGCATCGTCCTCGGCGATTTCGACGCCACCGCCGACCGTCGCTCGTACCTCCGCCGCATCGGCGTGGCGAGCGCCGGCGACCGCGGGCTCTACGCCCGGCTCGACATCCGCGCGAACCTACAGCTCGCCGCCGCGATCGCCCTGGTCCCCCGGGTGCGCGAGCGCGACCTGATCGCCGCGACGCTTGACCGGTTTGCCCTCACCCCGCTCGCCCGCCGGCGCGTGGATCGCATCTCGACGGGGCAGCGCCAGCGAGTACGGCTGGCGATCGCGTTCCTCGCGGCACCCGACGTGGTCCTGCTCGACGAGCCGACCGCGAGTCTCGACGCCGAGGGGGCGACGCTGCTCGCCCAGGCGCTCGAAGCACTGGCCGGGCGGGGCGCCAGCGCGCTCTGGGCGGCACCCACCGGCCCGGCGCCGGACCTGCCCGCGGACGAATCCCGCACCCTGGCCGGCGGGCTGCTCGAGCGGAACCCGTGAAGGAGGTTGTCCGCGGCGGTTGCGCGATCGTGCAGCGCGATGCGCGAGCTTTCTGGAGCTACCGCTGGCGCCCGCTCAAAGAGCTCCTCGGAGCGACCTTCGCCGTCGCCCTCTTCTACGAGCTCGCTCGCCTGATCGCGAACACCCGCTTTCCGAGTCCGAAGGCCTACTTCGACTTCGCCGTCGTCGGCCTGGCGTTTCTCCCCCTCCTGCGTTCCGGCATCGTCGCCCCGATCGCCGCGTTGCGCGAGGAGCTGATCGCCGGAACGCTCGAGCGGTTGGCGCTGTCCGCGATGGGACTGTGCCCCTGCCTCCTGGCGACCCTGGCGTTTCCGTTCGCGATGTCCATCCTCAGCGGAGCCCTGATCCTGCTCTTCGCCAGCGCGTTCTTCGGACTCCACCTGAGCCTCCTGGCCGCCCTCCTGGCAATTCCGGTTGCCGCGCTCGCCGCGCTCGCCCTGGCGCCGTTCGCCGCGCTGCTGCTGGCCGCGGGTGTCCTCGTCAAGCAGGTCGGGTCAGGCAGCGGCTGGATTCTCGCTGGCCTCTCGCTCGTCGGCGGCGTCTACTTCCCGGTGGCGCTGCTGCCGGGCTGGATTCGTTGGGCCAGCGATGTCATGCCCCTGGCGCCCGCCCTCGACCTGCTCCGGAACGTCCTCATCGGCACCCCGCTCGACGCATCGGTCACCGTCGAGCTGGGCACGCTCGCGGCCTTCGGCGCCGTTGGGCTGACCGTCGCCGGAGCTCTGCTCGGAGCCGCATGTGATCACGCCCGGCGACGCGGGACCCTCTTCGAGTACTAGCAGGAGCCCGACCGCATCCGCGGCATCGGCAGCGAAGCGATTGCGTATGACCCACACGCGTGGTAGCTTGGCGATATTCCAGCCTGCCACGCCCGCTCGGGCCGGGGGCCCGGACTCACACACGACCGCGACATGGCCGCATCCACTCGCTACTCGGGAGACAGCATGACCCACAGGCAGCCGTACTCGAAGCCGGTGCTGCGACGCCTCGGTTTGCTGCGCCGGTTGACCCGCTTCTCGTTCTGACGGGCAGGTCGCGGCGACCAGCCTCGGCGAGCGGGAAACCTGACCGGCGGACGCGTGAGCCCTCGTTTCCCGCAGTTCGCGAAGGCGGCAAACCTCGCGGCATGAGCAGGGAGGGAGCGCGCGTCTACGACCGCCCAGCGCCGCCGGTTGGTGACGGGGACGGCCTCCGGCTCATTCGGTCGTCTCGCTCGTGGCCTTGACTCGGCCTTCTTGGGCCGCCGTCTTCAGGGCTTTGTAGTCGTGTTCGTTCTGGTCGGCGTAGCGCTCGGCGAACGTGGTGATCGCTTGGTCAAACGGGTCTCCCCGACCTAGGTAGCCGGAGATGGCGAGGCGGTCGCCGGCCCGGGCGTGAGCCCGGGCGAGTGTCCAGCCGCACAGGCGACCGTAGGCGGCCAGTCCGGCTGGGAGGAGCAGCGAGACGTCGATCGCTCCCTTTCCGTCGGCGGCCTGGCGTACGTAGTAGTCGCGCTCGTCCCCATCGGGGCCGCGCGCGCAGTGCCAGCCGAGGAATATGTCGCTCGTGGCTTGCATCAGCTTCTGACCACTGACCACGCGCTGCGCGTGGTTGCCCTCCGTTGGGATGTCGGGATGCCGTTCGAGCACCGAGGCATTCGCCTCTTTTGCTTGCAGGAGGAGGCCGTCGCCGCCGTCGCGGCCGTGGAGCAGGATCACCCAGACGCGCATGCCGACGCTCCCGACGCCGACGACCTTGCGCGCCATGTCGACGTACCGGTACCCCTCGACCAGGGTCCGGCGGTCGGCCGGAAGGCTGTCGCGATACCCGCTGAGCAGCCCTCTCAGGCTGAGCTCGGCGTCGTGGCGGTCAGCGCCGCTGAGCAGCTCGTCGGCGGGAACCAGCAGCGGAGGCTTGTGCAGGAAGCAAACTCGCCCATCAACGACCGTCGTGAGCTTTCCCAGCGCCTTGACGCTGGTATTCAGGCGTGCCTTCTCGAGCTGCCGCTCGAGCGCGGCCATTCGCTTGGTGTCGACTCCCTCGTTGAACAAGCGGGAGATCTCATCGACATCGACGTGCGCGTACCAGACGTCGAGGTTCCCCTGTTGGGCGAATCGGTTCATCGCTTCTCGGTAGCCAGCCACGGTCCGCGTCACCGCGGCCGTGATCTGCTTGTCCCTGAAGCCGCGATCGCGACCGGCGATGCACACGCTCGCCGCGAGGCGCTTGACGTCCCACTCCCACGGGCCTGGCAGCGTCTCGTCGAAGTCGCTGATGTCGAACACCAGCTCCCGCTCCGGCGAGGAGAACGTGCCGAAGTTCGAGAGGTGCGCGTCTCCGCAGATCTGCACCGTCAGCCCCGATGTCGGGGTTTTCGCGAGATCGCCGGCCATGATCGCCGCCGCACCGCGGTAGAACGAGAAGGGCGAGACGAGCATCCGCCCGTAGCGCAGCGGCAAGAGGTCGGGGACCCTGCCGTCCGCCTGCTGGATCAGGACCTCCACCGGATCCGGGCGGTCTGCGGCTGGGCGCCACTCGGCATGACTCGCGCGGGCCGCCCGCCGGCGCGCCGCCCGGCCGACCGCCGCCCGCTCGAGCGCCGCGCCGTCCACCGTGAGAGGACCCGCGTGCATCTCGGTCACCGCGCTCACATCACACCCCTAGCTTCGCTGGCCAGCTTCAAGCGACAACCATACGCCGATGCGCTCGAGCAGGTGCGCCCCGCCCTAGCCGGAGTACCACAACGGCTTGGTTAGTGGTCTGTGATGAGGATGTCGCCGGTGGCGCCGCGTTTGCCGGTGCCGGTGAGGGTGATGGTGTTGTGGGTGCCGGGGCGCATGGCCTGGGCGATGTCGAGGTGGCGTCGTTGGTTGTTCTTGAGGCGGGCGAGGGTGTAGTGGTGGCCGTTGACGGCGATCTTGAGGCTGGTCAGGCCGGGTTTGCCGTTGGTCAGGGAGATCACGTGCTCGGCTTGGGGTAGGCCGGTGAGCTTCTGGATGCGGGTCGTGCCGCGCGCGGTCACGGTCGCGAGGACCGGGTCGCAGTCGGTGAAGTTCCCGGCGACGTCGGTGACGCGCAGCGCGACTTGCGCGCTCTGCGCCTGGTTGGTCTTGGTGGCGGTGACGAGGATCAACCCGGTCGTGCCCGGCGTGAACGCCGGGACGTTGACCGTGGCGTTGATCGCGGTCGTCGGCACGATCGACGCGAGGCCCGTCCCGCTGTCGTTGGCGGTGATCTGGAGTTGCTTGGGCGGCCCGTTGATCACCGCGGTCAGCACGCACGACGGCGGCGTCGTGTCGATCACGTTGGTGAAGCCGAAATCGATCGTGTGGTCGTTGACGCCCGCCGGATCGGTACTCACCGGCGCCTCCACGAGGCCTCCGACCAAGGTCCCGTTCGAGTCGACCGCCCGGTCGGGGCCCGCCCCCGCGCTCGTCGGGCTAAGCCCGGCGAGCGGCCCGCCCGCCTGGTAGTCGGCCGCCCGGTCGAGGCGCACGACGTAGCTCATCCCCGGCTGCAGACCGGTGATCCCATAGATCGCGTTCCCGGTGCTCGTCCCCGTCGCGTTGCTGAAGTAGTACGTCCCGGCCGCATCGGTCACCGCGGTCGCGAGCAGCGTCGTCCCGTCCGCCGCGTACAGACCGACCTGCACCCCCGGCACGTTCGCCTCCCCCGCGTCCTGGACCCCATTCTGATTGGCGTCCAGCCACACCCGATTGCCGATCTCGATCGGTGCCGCCGTAATCAACGCCGTCATATCCCCCAAACCCCCGCCCTTGCCGAACGTACCCGTAATAGTCTGGTTCTGGAGCGTGTGATCGCTGTCGTTCTGTCCGTTGTCGTTCGAGAAGAAGCGAACGCCGTCGCTGAACAGGATCGCTGGGTCGTAGGCCGTGCCGAGAACCTCGCCGTAGCCCGGCACCTGGAGCAGGGCGCCCAGCGACGATTGGTCGTGGTCGCCGAGGTTGTCGGCTTGGTAGAACTCGCCGCCGCCCGGTCCATGTCCGTCGCCCGTTCGCACGCCGGTACGCGTACCGCATACCCCGTTGCTCTCGAGCACCCACGCCGTGTCGGCCAGATCGCGACAAGCTCGCAGCATGCCGCCTGCGGCGAACGTCGAATACCCGGTGTTGTCGTTCGGCGTCGTGCTCCCGCCGGGAAACGCGCCTTGGTCGCCGAAGCGGTCCTTGATGCCGATCGTCATGTCCCCGTTGGCGTCGAACGCGATGTCGGAGAGGAGGGGCTGCGGGTCGACCGCCGGATTGTATGGGGCCTGGAGGACTGCGGTCCCGTCGGCGTAGGGCGTGTCGTTCCATGCGTGCCAGGTCGCGCTGCAAACAGAGCAGGCGGTGTAGGCGGAGCCGCGGGGGTAGCCGCTGAGGGTGGTCTCGAAGGCGGGTGCGCCGTCGAAGGCCGCGGTCGTGGTGTCGTAGCGGTAGACGTAGCCGTGGAGGTCGCCGACCCCGGGGCCGACGCAGGTCAGCGTCACCCAGAGCGAGTGGTTGGGGATCGTGACGGAGACGCCGAAGGGCCGGAGGTTGTCGGTGGTGCAGCCGGCGGCGGCGCCGGGCAGCGCGAGCGGGAGCGGGATCTCGACCGGCGCGCCGGCGACGGGCGCGCCGCCGCCGCCGAGGGTGAAGGGGACCTGCCACATCGATTTGCTGTTGAGGTTGATCACGTAGATCGACTGGTTGTCCGGGGCCATCGCCATGCCGCCGAGGGCGATCTTCCCGACCTCCGGGTAGGCGGCGATGTCGTGGAACCAGTCGTTGGCCATCATCGCCGTCTCGTCGCCCCGCGGGTTGGTCCCGGCGTTGGGGATCGTCACCCACGGCGCCGCGTTGGGCGCGGCCGGCGTCCCGGTCGGCCCGAGATCGGTGAGATACACTGCGCCCAGGCCACCCGGGCCGGTCATGCTGTGCCGCTTGAACAGCGCGGAGGTGAACGCGAAGCGCGTCCCCAGGGCCGCCACGCCCCAGACCGCCCCCGTCTGGTCGGCCGTGGCGTCAGCCGGCGGAGCCACGCCGGATTCTGTGCCCCGGTCGCTGTAGGGGTTGGTGACGAGGCTCGCCCTCATCGAGAGGGGCACAGGGGTGGAATTCGGAGGAATCCCAGCATACGCACCCCATTGCTCGGCGTTGAGCAGAGGCGGCCCGTTCTGGGCGTAGTCGCCGTGGCGCACGACGCCGACCTTGACCGTCGTCGCGGCGGCGGTGCCCAGCGTCACGAACTGCACCGTCGTGCCGGAGCTCGGGCCGTGCGGGCCGGCCGTGAACCCGGGCGGCGGGGTGACCTCGACCCGCACAGCGCCGTGTCGCCGCCGGCACGTTACGCTGAACGCTCCGGCGGCGTCGGTCGTCGCCGTACCGACCGTCGCCCCGGTCGAGTCGGTGATCGTCACCGACGCGTTCTTGACCCCGATGTCCTTGGCGACCGGGGCAAAGACCGGCCCGTTCTCCTGCGCGCCGTCGGCGTTGTAGTCCTCGAACACGGTGCCCGCCACCACGCCCGAAGCCGCGTACGCCGCAGTCGGAACGCCCAACACAGCCACGCTCACCACCAGCGCCGCGCACACACCCGCTAGCGCCACACGAGGACGGATCGGCCTGACTGCGGCCAGCACTCCAAGAAGCCCGCCGTGGTCGGCGCGCCGGACGCGACTAAGCATGTCACTCCCCCTTGGAGCGGTGCTGCGATCGAGTGGCGTGAGTATAGCCACCCAACCCGCGCGTGACAACATCCGGTTGTGCCGGTGGGTGGGGGGATCCAGTTACCGCCCGCGCTCGCCGCCCGCGTCTGTGTGCCTCAGCGTCAGGTGCGTGGGCTAACGAGTCCACGCAGCTCGGCTGAGCGGGTTGTACGTCGGTGTGGCTTAGTGGTCGGTGATGAGGATGTCGCCGGTGGCGCCGCGTTTGCCGGTGCCGGTGAGGGTGATGGTGTTGTGGGTGCCGGGGCGCATGGCCTGGGCGATGTCGAGGTGGCGTCGTTGGTTGTTCTTGAGGCGGGCGAGGGTGTAGTGGTGGCCGTTGACGGCGATCTTGAGGCTGGTCAGGCCGGGTTTGCCGTTGGTCAGGGAGATCACGTGCTCGGCTTGGGGTAGGCCGGTGAGCTTCTGGATGCGGGTCGTGCCGCGCGCGGTCACGGTCGCGAGGACCGGGTCGCAGTCGGTGAAGTTCCCGGCGACGTCGGTGACGCGCAGCGCGACTTGCGCGCTCTGCGCCTGGTTGGTCTTGGTGGCGGTGACGAGGATCAACCCGGTCGTGCCCGGCGTGAACGGCGGGACGTTGACGGTGGCGTTGATCGCGGTCGTCGGCACGATCGACGCGAGGCCCGTCCCGCTGTCGTTGGCGGTGATCTGGAGTTGCTTGGGCGGCCCGTTGATCACCGCGGTCAGCACGCACGACGGCGGCGTCGTGTCGATCACGTTGGTGAAGCCGAAATCGATCGTGTGGTCGTTGACGCCCGCCGGATCGGTACTCACCGGCGCCTCCACGAACCCTCCGACCAAGGTCCCGTTCGAGTCGACCGCCCGGTCGGGGCCCGCCCCCGCGCTCGTCGGGCTAAGCCCGGCGAGCGGCCCGCCCGCCTGGTAGTCGGCCGCCCGGTCGAGGCGCACGACGTAGCTCATCCCCGGCTGCAGACCGGTGATCCCATAGATCGCGTTCCCGGTGCTCGTCCCCGTCGCGTTGCTGAAGTAGTACGTCCCGGCCGCATCGGTCACCGCGGTCGCGAGCAGCGTCGTCCCGTCCGCCGCGTACAGACCGACCTGCACCCCCGGCACGTTCGCCTCCCCCGCGTCCTGGACCCCATTCTGATTGGCGTCCAGCCACACCCGATTGCCGATCTCGATCGGTGCCGCCGTAATCAACGCCGTCATATCCCCCAAACCCCCGCCCTTGCCGAAGGAACCCGGGATGCAGCTGTTGGAGTGTGTGATCGCTGTCGTTCTGTCCGCTGTCGTTCGCGAAGAAGCGGATGCCGTCGGTGAACGATAGCCAGCGGGTCGTACATCGTCCCGAGAACCTCGCCGTAGCCAGGCACCTGGAGCAGAGCGCCCAGCGAGGGCTGATGGTGTTCACCGCTGTTGACCGCATAGAACTCGCCGCCGCCCGGCCCGTGCATATCGCCCACGCGGACGCCCGTGCGGCTGCCGCAGACACCGTTGTTCTCCAGCACCCAGGCCGTGTCGGTCCCGTTCCGGCAGGTCCGCAGCATGCCACCCCCGACAAACGTATTGAAAACGCCGGCGTCGAACGGCGTCGTCGTATCTCCGCCCGAAAACCCGCCTTGGTCGCCGAAGCGGTCCTTGATGTCGATCGTCATGTCCCCGTTGGCGTCGAAGGCGACGTCCGACAGCATGGGCTGCGGATCTGAGACCGCAAAGAACGGCTGAACGCCCGGGGGCCCATCGGCAAACGGCGTGTCGTTCCAAACGTGCCAAGTGGCACTGCAGGTCGTACAATTGATGTAGGCGGTGCCGCGGCTGTAGCCGCTGAGGGTGGTCTCGAAGGCGGGCGCGGCGTCGAAGGCGGCGGCCGTGGTGTCGTAGCGGTAGACGTAGCCGTGGAGGTCGCCGACCCCGGGGCCGACGCAGGTCAGCGTCACCCAGAGCGAGTGGTTGGGGATCGTGACGGAGACGCCGAACGGCCGGAGGTTGTCGGTGGTGCAGCCGGCGGCGGCGCCGGGCAGCGCGAGCGGGAGCGGGATCTCGACCGGCGCGCCGGCGACGGGCGCGCCGCCGCCGCCGAGAGTGAAGGGGACCTGCCACATCGATTTGCTGTTGAGATTTATCACGTAGATCGACTGGTTGTCCGGGGCCATCGCCATGCCGCCGAGGGCGATCTTTCCGACCTCGGGGTAGGCGGCGATGTCGTGGTACCAGTCGTTGGAGGTCATCAGAGTCTCGTCGCCCCGCGGGTTGGTGCCGGCGTTCGGGATCGTCGCCCACTGCGCCGCGTTCGGTGTCGCCGGCGTGCCGGTGGGACCCAGATCGGTGAGATAGACGGCACCGAGCCCGCCCGGCCCGCTCTTGCTGTGCCGCTTGAACAGAGCCGAGGTGAACGCGTAGCGCGTACCGAGCGCCGCCACTCCCCAGACCGCCCCCGTCTGATCGGCCGTCGCATCCGCCGGCGGGGGGACCGACCCGGTCTCAGCACCACGGTCGGTATACGCGTTAGTGACGAGGCTCGCCCGCGTTGCTAGATCGACGGGGGTGGCATTGGGAGAGGGGAAGGGACTGTTATTGGGGTTGGTCCCGGCATACGGGGCCCATTGCTCGGCGTTGAGCAGGGGCGGCCCGTCCTGGGCGTAGTCGCCGTGGCGGACCACGCCGACCTTGACCGTCGAAGCAGCGGCGGTGCCCAGCGTCACGAACTGCACCGTCGTGCCCGAGTCCGCCCCGTGCGGGCCGGTCGTGAACCCGGGCGGCGGGGCGACCTCGACCCGCACAGCGCTCGTCGTCGCCGCCGGCACATTGATGCTGAACGCCCCGGCGGCGTCGGTCGTCGCCGTACCGACCGTCGCCCCGGTCGAGTCGGTGATCGTCACCGACGCGTTCTTGACCCCGATGTCCTTGGCGACCGGGGCAAAGACCGGCCCGTTCTCCTGCGCGCCGTCGGCGTTGTAGTCCTCGAACACGGTGCCGGCCACCACGCCCGAAGCCGCGTACGCCACGGCCGGAACGCCCAACACAGCCACGCCCACCACCAGCGCCGCGCACACACCCGCCAGCGCCACACGACGACGGGTCGGCTTGAGTGTGGCCGGCACTCCAAGAAGCCCGCCGTGGTCGGCGCGGCGGATGCGACTAGTCATGTCACTCCCCCTCGGAGCGGTGCTGCGATCGAGTGGCGCGAGTATAGCCGCCCAACCGCCGCGTGACAACACATATCTTGTGCCGGTGGCCGCAGACCCGCTACGTCGCGCGCCGGTGACGCGAGCTGGCGGCGGCTAGCCGGGGACTCGTGGGGCCGGGTGGGTCGCGGGTGTGGCTTAGTGGTCTGTGATGAGGATGTCGCCGGTGGCGCCGCGTTTGCCGGTGCCGGTGAGGGTGATGGTGTTGTGGGTGCCGGGGCGCATGGCCTGGGCGATGTCGAGGTGGCGTCGTTGGTTGTTCTTGAGGCGGGCGAGGGTGTAGTGGTGGCCGTTGACGGCGATCTTGAGGCTGGTCAGGCCGGGTTTGCCGTTGGTCAGGGAGATCACGTGCTCGGCTTGGGGTAGGCCGGTGAGCTTCTGGATGCGGGTCGTGCCGCGCGCGGTCACGGTCGCGAGGACCGGGTCGCAGTCGGTGAAGTTCCCGGCGACGTCGGTGACGCGCAGCGCGACTTGCGCGCTCTGCGCCTGGTTGGTCTTGGTGGCGGTGACGAGGATCAACCCGGTCGTGCCCGGCGTGAACGCCGGGACGTTGACCGTGGCGTTGATCGCGGTCGTCGGCACGATCGACGCGAGGCCCGTCCCGCTGTCGTTGGCGGTGATCTGGAGTTGCTTGGGCGGCCCGTTGATCACCGCGGTCAGCACGCACGACGGCGGCGTCGTGTCGATCACGTTGGTGAAGCCGAAATCGATCGTGTGGTCGTTGACGCCCGCCGGATCGGTACTCACCGGCGCCTCCACGAGCCCTCCGACCAAGGTCCCGTTCGAGTCGACCGCCCGGTCGGGGCCCGCCCCCGCGCTCGTCGGGCTAAGCCCGGCGAGCGGCCCGCCCGCCTGGTAGTCGGCCGCCCGGTCGAGGCGCACGACGTAGCTC
Organism: uncultured Solirubrobacterales bacterium; assembly: GCA_963733245.1. GTDB lineage: Bacteria > Actinomycetota > Thermoleophilia > Solirubrobacterales > Solirubrobacteraceae > Palsa-513. The sequence continues at coordinate 280,889 of CAVTCI010000001.1, read as the reverse complement.
ATCCCCGGCTGCAGACCGGTGATCCCGTAGATCGCGTTCCCGGTGCTCGTCCCCGTCGCGTTGCTGAAGTAGTACGTCCCGGCCGCATCGGTCACCGCGGTCGCGAGCAGCGTCGTCCCGTCCGCCGCGTACAGACCGACCTGCACCCCCGGCACGTTCGCCTCCCCCGCGTCCTGGACCCCATTCTGATTGGCGTCCAGCCACACCCGATTGCCGATCTCGATCGGTGCCGCCGTAATCAACGCCGTCATATCCCCCAAACCACCCGACTTCTCGAAGCTGCCGCCGATGTTGGTCTGCAGGACGTGGCCGCTGTCGTTCACGCCGTTGGTGTTCGAGAAGAACCGGACGCCGTCGTTGAAGAAGCCGAACGGGTCGTAGACCGTACCGAGCACCTCGCCGTAGCCAGGGATCTGGAGCAGGGCGCCCAGCGAGGTCTGGTCGTGGTCGCCGGCGACGCCGGCGTCGTAGAACTCGCCGCCTCCCGGGCCGTGAGCGTCGTTCGGGCGGGCACCGGTCCGAGTGCCGCACACCGAGTTGCTCTCGAGCACCCAGGCCGTGTCGGCGAGGTTGCGGCACGTACGCAGCGTGCCACCGGCGGCGTCCGTGGTGTAGAGGGTGTTGTCGGTCGCCGTGGTGTTCCCGCCCGGATTGGATCCCTCATCCCCGAAGCGGTCCTTGATCCCGATCGTCATGTCCCCGTTGGCGTCGAACGCGACGTCCGAGAGCATCGGCTGCGGGTCGATCGCCGGATTGTATGGGGCCTGGATGACCGCGCTCCCGTCGGCGTATGGCGTGTCGTTCCATGCGTGCCAGGCCGCCGGGCACGGGCAGCCCGTCCAGCCAAAGCCGCGGCTGTAGCCGCTGAGGGTGGTCTCGAAGGCGGGCGCGGCGTCGAAGGCGGCGGTCGTGGTGTCGTAGCGGTAGACGTAGCCGTGGAGGTCGCCGACCCCGGGGCCGACGCAGGTCAGCGTCACCCAGAGCGAGTGGTTGGGGATCGTGACGGAGACGCCGAAGGGCCGGAGGTTGTCGGTGGTGCAGCCGGCGGCGGCGCCGGGCAGCGCGAGCGGGAGCGGGATCTCGACCGGCGCGCCGGCGACGGGCGCGCCGCCGCCGCCGAGGGTGAAGGGGACCTGCCACATCGATTTGCTGTTGAGATTGATCACGTAGATCGACTGGTTGTCCGGGGCCATCGCCATGCCGCCGAGGGCGATCTTCCCGACCTCCGGGTAGGCCGTCACGTCGTGGTACCAGTCGTTGGCGGTCATCGCCGTCTCGTCGCCCCGGGGGTTGGCCCCCGCGTTGGGGATCGTCACCCACGGCGCCGCGTTGGGCGCGGCCGGCGTCCCGGTCGGCCCGAGATCGGTGAGATACACCGCGCCCAGCCCGCCCGGCCCGGTCTTGGCGTGCCGCTTGAACAGCGCCGAGGTGAAGGCGTAGCGCGCGCCGAGCTCCGCCACTCCCCAGACCGCACCCGTCTGGAAGGCCGTCGCGTCAGCCGGCGGGGGGATCGACCCGGACTCCGTGCCCCGGTCGCCGTACGGGTTGGTGACGAGGCTCGCCCGCGTCGCTAGGTCGACGAAGGTGGAATTAGGGGCGACCCCGGTGAAGGCTCCCCATTGCTCGGCGTTGAGCAGGGGCGGCCCGTCCTGGGCGTAGTCGCCGTGGCGGACCACGCCGAGCTTGACCGTCGACGCGGCGGCGGTGCCCAGCGTCACGAACTGCACCGTCGTGCCGGAGCTCGGGCCGTGTGGGCCGGTCGTGAACCCGGGCGGCGGGGTGATCTCGACCCGCACAGCGCCGGTCGCCGCCGTGACCGTCACGCTGAACGCTCCGGAGGCGTCGGTCGTCGCCGTACCGACCGTCGCCCCGGTCGAGTCGGTGATCGTCACCGACGCGTTCTTGACCCCGATGTCCTTGGCGACCTGGGCGAACGGCGGCCCGTTCTCCTGCGCGCCGTTGGCGTTGTAGTCCTCGAACACGGTGCCGGCCACCGGCCCCGACACCGCGAACGCCGCAGACGGAACGGCCAACACACCCAGGCCCACGACCACCGCCGCGACCAGCCGCATCACAGCCGCGCGGCCACGCATCCGTCCGCCCGCGCCCGGCACTGCAAGAAGCCCGCCGTGGTCGGCGCGCCGGACGCGACTAAGCATGTCACTCCCCCTCGGAGCGTGCAGCGATCGAGTGGCGCGAGTATACACACGCCGCGCCCCTAGCACAGCGGGATCGTTACGTGCCCGGTACCGGGCACGTGACGCCCGGCACACGACCGAGGAGCGAGCGCGACTCGGCGGCCGGAGCGCCGCTCGCCGGGTCGAGCCTGGCTACACGCACAGACCGGGTGCCGCGCGTCCCCGGGGGCGAGACGCGGTGGTCACACGGGCGCCGCGCCCCGGCGGGTAGTCTCCACGCCGATGCGACCGGCCGCCGCGCAGACCGTCGTCGTCGCGATCCTCGCGAGCGTGTCCGCGCTCGGAGCCCTGGGCGGCTGCGGAGCCGCCAAGCCCAAGTCACGGGCCTCGGCCGGCCACGCACACGGGTTCATCCGGGTCCCCCGCGACGCGGCGACGATCACCGAGGCGGTGTCCCGAGCGCGGCCGGGAGACGTCGTCCTCGTGAGTCCGGGCGTCTACCACGAGGCCGTGGCCGTGAAGGCACCACGTGTGACGCTCCGCGGGCTCGACCGCAACCGGGTGATCGTCGACGGCGACGTCCTGCGTCCCAACGACGTCGTCCTCACCGGGGCCGGCGACGCCGTGCAGAACATCACCGTCCGGAACGCCACGCTCAACGGGATCCTCGTGACCGGTGAGCCCGACCAGGCCGCCGGGGCGGGGACCGGCGAGTACTCGCCCGCCGGCCCGTCGCCGTCTCCCCCGCTGCGGGGCTTCGTCGTCGATCATGTGACCAGCTACGACAACGGCCTGTACGGCGTCTATGCCTTCGACGCGCGCGACGGCGTGATCTCCAACTCCTACGCGTCCGGGATGGCCGACTCGGGAATCTACGTCGGCGAGTGCAAGCCGTGCAACATCGCGGTGCGGGCGAACGTCGCCGAGCGCAACGCGGTCGGCTTCGAGGGGACGAACGCCGGCGGCCAGCTGTTCGTCTACGGCAACCGGTTCGCCGGCAACCGGGTCGGAGCCACCCTCGAGTCCAACTACCAGGAGGCGCTGATCCCGCAGGACGGCGCCGTGATCGCCGGGAACGTCATCGCCGCCAACGGCCAGGCGCAGACGCCGGAGCAGGCCGAGGGCGGCTTCGGCATCGGAGTCGGGATCGCCGGGGGGACCCACAACACGATCTCGAAGAACCTGATCGCCGCCAACCCGACCGTCGGCCTCGAGATCACCAGCGCCGGCAACCTTCCCCCCGTGGAGAACCGGGTCGTCGGGAACGCGTTCGCCGCGAACGCCATCGACGTCGTCTACGCGGCCACGGCGGCGGCCCCGGGCACCGGCAACTGCCTGAGCGGGAACCGGCTCACCGCGGTCAGGCCGAAGTCGTTCCCGACTACCTGCCCGGCTTCGACCGCACCCTCGGTCGGAGTCGCCGCGCCCGTTCCGCACGCGCCCCGAGGCATCCCCTTCACCGACGTCCAGGCCCCGCCCCGGCTGGCCAACATGCCCGATGCGGCGGCCGCCGGGCCGCCGGTCCCCGGGGCGCTCGGTCTCCCCGCGATCACCCTTCCGCCTTCGAGCCTGCTGGCCGGCCAAAGCAGCATCCACCTGTGAGCCGGGCGCCGGCGACACCCCCCGGCACCACCGCCGGCACCCGGCGCCGGGCGATCGTCGCCGGCCTGCTGGCCGCCGTCCTCCTCGGGGCCGGCGCAACCGTGGTCGTGCTGCTGACGGGTGGATCGCGGCCCCCCGCGGCGCGGCCGGCGTCGGGCCCGCGACCGGTCACCGCGGCCGAAGCCGATCGCCTGGCCGTGATGCGGTTCACGAACTTCCGGGGGACCGGGGTGCGCTTTCGCACGCAGCTCAACACGGCCCGGGGCGTGCTGACCTTCAACGGGGACGTCGACTACCGCCGGAAGCTCGGTTACGCCGAGGTCTCGGGGGTCGGCTCGTCGTTCACGATCGAGTGGGACGCGGCGACGCTGCTCGCCTGGCCGAGCCGGGTCGAGGTGCCCACCCCGCCGCAAAAGCTCCCCGCCGGTCGTCCGGCGGCGCGGCCGCTCGCGCCGACCCGGTCGGACATCGACGCGGTCCTGGCCGTGCTCCTCGGTCTCGGCCAGGACCGGCCGGACAATGCGCAGCTGATCCGCCAGAACGGCGCGAGGTGGCTCCGCGGGGACACAATCGGCACGGTCGGGGTCGACGTCATCCAGGGGCCGGCGGCCGGCGGTGGGGCGGCCGGGTCGGGGAGCGCGGTGACCTACTGGGTCGACCCGACCGGGCACCTCCTGAGGGTCGACGCCTCGCTCGGTGGCGGGTCGGCGCCCACCCGAATCGACCTCGACCCGGCGGGGTTCGCCCGATTCGACCGGTCGACCCGGCTCGCGGGCTGACCGCGCGGCCGCCGGCGCGACGACCGGGTCTGGAGCATCCGGACGCCGCCGGCGGGGATCCTCGACGCCGCCGACCACGTCCGCGCTGACCGCCGGAGGCCCGAGCGGCGCCTGCCCGCCCAGTACGCCCGGCGGGTCCCCACATCCGGTCGAGGCCGAGCGACGCCCCGGCCGGCGGCGGTCTCAGGCCGGTGGACCGACGACGGGGTCCCCGCGCCGGATCCTCCCGGGCGCGGCGACCTCGCACCAGACGCCGAACGTCACGTCGTCCTTGCCGCGGAGCTCGGCCAGCGTCCGCAGGACGGGGACGTCGACCGACCCGTCCTCCGGGTCGCGGGTCGCCACCACGCACCGGGGCACCGGGTCGACGACCCGCAGGCGGACCTCCGCCCCGATCGCCACCTCCCGGCCGGCCCAGCCGTGCTCGACCCAGGCCGCGAGCCCGTCGACGGTCACGTTCATCCGAAACCGCCGGGCGTCCGGAACCCCGCCGGCCAGGGCCCGCCCGACCGCCGCCAGCGACCCGAGCGACATCATGGTCACCGGGAAGTCGTCGGCTCCGAACTGCCCCGGCTCGACCGCGAGCAGCTGGACCGGGCGACCGAGGTGGAGCGAGAGCGCGTCGCCGAGCGGCCCCGCCCCGACCAGGCGGCCGCGCAGGCGCCGCCCGTCGTAGAGCTCGGTGCTCGCCTCGGCCCCGAGCTCCGGCACGGCGACCGCCTCCGACCCGTCCGGGAAGCCGAGGCAGAGCAGGCCGGTGACCAGCGGGTCCCACCGGGGGGCGACCTGGAGCAGAGCCGGCGTCCGCTCGGTCGCCACCAGGGCCCCGCCGGCCTCGACGACCACGAAGGCCCGATCGCCCTCCGCCCCGCCCACTCCGAGGTCGAGGACCTCGGCGGCCATCAGCCGCATGCCCTTGACGGGGGCGAGCGCCAGGGCGGAGACGGTGGCCGGCATCTCGCCGTCAAATGTAGCCCGCCCGGGCGCCGCGCCCAACCCCGACCGTGCGATGATGCCCGCCGTGGAACGGCAGGAGCAGAAGAAGCTGGTCGCCGCCTTCGACCCGCGGATCCCCCTCTACCGGGACGCGTTCAACGAGCAGCTCGTGTTCACCCTCTCGGCGGCCGGCGCCGTCGCCGGGGTCCCGGTGATCCTCCTCATCGTCGGCGCCGTCTTCGGCCGCCTCGGCCCGGCCGCGTTCATCGTGGTCAGCGTCCTGCTCGAGTGGTTCTTCATCTTCGGCGTCGGGCGCCCGCAGATGACCCAGCGCCAGGCGCTCGCCTGGGCCGCCCTGTGGGGAAGCACGGCCGCCGCGTTCGGCGCCTGCTTCTACTACCTCGTCGTCCTCTCGCTCTAGCGGTCCGTCCAGCAAGTTCCTGCACCATTGGGCGGACCCGGATGACCGCGTGGCGGCGTCCTCGAAGCTCGGAATACGTCCAGTATGCCGCCGCTTCTGCGTCCTGGCCACGCGGCCCCCGGACCTCGCCGAATGGCACACGAACTTACCGGACGAACCACTAGGGACCCTCAGGCGGCTGCCCGGGCCTGCGACCGTGACGCCGTCCAGGTCGCGCTCGCCTCGACGAGGACGTCGAGCATCGCCCGGGCCGCCGGCGACCGGTACCCCCCGGCCTTGGTGGCCGCGACGATCCGTCGATAGGGCCCGCCCGGCCCGAGGCTCCGCAGGACGATGTCGTCCCTGACGCTCGTCGACGCCAGGTCCGGGATCATCGCCACCCCGACCCCGGCGGCGACGAACCCGGCGATCGCCGCGTAGTCGTCGTTCTGGAAGGTCAGCTTCGGCTCGAACCCCGCCGCCTGGCAGGCCCGGGTGAAGAGGCGGGCGTCCGGGCACCGGTCGGTCGTCCCGAGCATCCACTCCTCCTCGCAGAAGTCGGTCAGCCGGATCCGCCGCCGCCCGGCCAGGGGGTGGGAGGCCGGCAGGGCGATGTACATCGGGTCGTCGAACAGCCATAGCCGCTCGACCCCGGCGGTCAGCGCGTCCTCGATCCCATCCAGGCTGAGAGCGATGTCGAGCTCGCCACAGATCAATTCTGGGAGCGCGTCCGCCGGCTCGGCCATGGTCAGGCTCAGCTTCACCGCTGGATGGGCCCGCCGGAACGCGGCGATGGCCAGCGGCGCCACCGTCGCCGCCGCGGTCGGGAAGGCGGCCATCCGCAGCCGCCCGCCCCGCAGGTCCCCGATCGCCTTGACCTCGGCCTCGGCATCGGCCAGCTGGGCGAGGATCGCCTCGGTGTGGCGGACGAGCGCCTCGCCGGCGTCGGTCAGGCGCACCCCCCGCGGGTTGCGCTCGACCAGGGTCGCCCCGATCTCCCGCTCGAGCGTGGCGATCTGGCGCGAGATCGCCGGCTGGGTGTAGGCGAGCGCCGAGGCCGCGCCGGAGAACGAACCCTGACGGCCGACCTCGCGCAGGACCCGCAGGCGGTTGAGATCCAACATTACCCAACGTTATCGCATCTGTGCCAGAACGTCATTTGAAGTTATGCGTCGGCGCTGCCATCGTCCTTCCCATGAGCACTCTCGCCGCCACCCAGGTCACCATCCGTCCCGCCCAGGCCGATGACTCGGCCGGGATCCGCCGCCTGGCCGCCCTCGACAGCGCCCCGGTCCCCCGCGGACCCCTGCTCCTCGCCGAGGTCGACGGCCGCCTCCTGGCCGCGGTGACCGTCCCCGCGGGCCGGGCGATCGCCGATCCGTTCGCCGAGACGCTCAGCCTTGTCGAAGTGCTCCGGCTCGCCGCCGGGGCCGGACCGAAGGGAACCCGATGACGCTGCTCACCCAACTCATGGCCGCCGAGCGCCAGCAGGAACTGCTCCGGGCCGCCGGCCACGATCCCGATCGCCGGTCGGGCCGGCGCCGCCTCCGGCGGCGCCGCCCGGCCCCCGGGCCCGGCGCCGGAGCCGGCGAGTCGCGCGCGGGCGCCCCCGCGCGCGATCCGGTCGCCTGCTGAGGCGGCCGGCCGGTCAGTCCTCCCAGAAGTCCTCGATCATCTCGCCCCGGTCGTCCGGGTGGTGCGGGCCGAAGACGAGCAGCTCGAGGCCGTCCGGGCCGGCGGCGAACGACCGCGCCACCCCCGGGGCCACCCGAATCGCGTCCAGCGGCCCGATCTCCCGGATCTCGTCGTCGAGCTTGACCTGGCCGCTCCCCGAGAGCACGACGTTCACCTCCTCGGCCTCCCCGTGCCGGTGGGCGAACGCCTGCCGCCGCCCCGGCTTGACGACGTGGTAGGCGAGCCCCACCGTCTCGGCCCCCAGATCGCCGCGGGGGAACCGGGCCTCCTGGGTCTCGGAGAAGCCGAACTTCACGGCGAAGTCCTCGACCTCCCGGAGGTTCTTGATCGCGTACGGCTCCGGTTCCTGCGCAGACATGCGTCACTCCTCTCGCGGCTCGGGTCTACCGTCTCAAGTGTGGCGCGCCCCGAGCCGGCTCGTGTCCTAACCGAGGACTTGCTCGAGAAAGGCGAGTTGGTCGACGATCGCCCGCTGGAAGCCGTCGCCGACATAGATGTCGAAGTGGCCGGCGTCGTAGCGCTTGACGGTGGCCCGGGCGGCCCGGGCCGCGGCGGACAGGGCCGGTCGCGCCGGGGTCACGGCGTCGCGGTCGCTGACCTGGACCAGCCACGGGCAGGCGATCGACCGAGCGTGCCTCCCGGGCCGGTAGAAGCCGACGCGGAGCGCCACCCGGGCGGCGACCGCGTTCACCCAGGGTTCGCCGGGCGCGAACATCGCGCTGTAGCCGGGCAGCGCGTCCGGCGAGCACATCACCCCGGTCTCGCCCGGCCGCGCGACGATCGGGGTCATGAACGGCTCACGCCGGCGCAGCCGCGCCAGCTCGTCGCGCAGCCCGGCGACGGTCAGCCGCAGCGCGTTCGCCGGCCCCGCGGCGCGCAACGTCGCGAGGCCGTCGACGAACGGGTTCTGCGAGATGGCCGCGGCCAGGCGTCCGTCCTCGGCGGCGATCACCGCGACGTGGCCACCGCTGAACGACGAGCCCCACGCCACGACGCGGTCGGCGTCGACCGCGGCCAGCGACCGGGCGAACTCGATCGCCGCCCGCCAGTCGTCCTGCTGGCAGCCGATGTCGAGCAGCTGGCGGGGCGCGCCGCCCGAGTCGCCGAAGTGGCGGTAGTCGAACACCAGCGCGGCGTAACCGGCCGCGGCGAAGCGCTCGGCGAACGCGCCGAGCCGGGCGGCCCGCGTCCCGCCGAACCCGTGCGCCAGGACGACGCAGGGGACCGGCCGCTCGCCACCGCGGCCGAGCCCGGTCGCGCCGACGTCGGGCGCCGCGCCGTCGGGTCGGTAGAGCCAAGCCGCGATCGAGACGCCACCCGAGGCGAAGCCGACGTCCTCGCGCTGAGTCGTGAGCTCGTCCATGCGGGCGACGCACTGTAGAACACGGCGGCCCGCCGCGGCGCCGGCCGGTGGCGCGCCCGGTCCCGGCCCGGGCATCATCCCGGCGGACCGCCGGTCCAGGGCCGGGCGCCCGGGTTTGGACACCCGTCCAAGCCGATCGCCGGTCGACCTCCACATAATCTGGGGATGGCGTTCAACGGCACGGAAGACCGCGAGGCGAGCGCCCACCAGGATCCGAGCGAGCTCTTGGACGCCGCGCTCGCCGGCGTCGACCTCACCCGCCTCGCCGACGAGGTCGCCCGCCGGCTCCGCGGCCGGGGCGTCACCTTCGGGTCGGCGGGCGACGACTTCCGGGTCGACCCCGTCCCCCGGGTGATCTCCGCCGCCGAGTGGGCGCCCCTCGCCGCCGGCCTCGCCCAGCGGGTGCGCGCCCTGAACCGGTTCGTCGCCGACGTCTACGGCGCCCAGCGGGTGGTCAGCGAAGGCGTCGTCCCCCACCGGGCGATCATCTCGGCCGAGTACTTCGAGCCCGAGCTCGTCGGCCTGACCGCGCCCCCGGCGACCTGGATCCCGCTCGCCGGCCTCGACGTCGTCCGCGACCCGGCCGGCGACTTCAAGGTCCTCGAGGACAACGTCCGCACCCCGTCCGGGCTCGCCTACGCGATCGCCGCCCGCGACGCCCTGACCCGAAGCCTCGCCGTCCCTCCCGGCGTCGAGGTCCGCTCGCTCGCCCCGGCCTACGAGCTCCTCGGCCGCACCCTCCGGGCCGCCGCCCCGGCCGGGGTCGACGAGCCGACGGTCATCGTGCTCAGCGACGGCGCCCACAACGCCGCCTACTACGAGCATCGGACGATCGCCACCGAGCTCGGGCTGCCCCTCCTCCGGCCGGCCGGCCTGACCGTTCGCGGCGGCCGGCTCCGGGCCCGGATCGACGGCCGCGACCGCGTGGTCGACGTCGTCTACCGCCGCACCGACCTCGACCGCCTCCACGCGGCCGGGGGCGCCCTCTCCCCGCTCGGGGCGCTCCTCGCCGAGCCGTGGCGGGCCGGGCGCCTCGGCCTGGTCAACGCGTTCGGGACCGGCGTGGCCGACGACAAGCTGATCCACGCCTACGTCGAGGACATCGTCCGCTTCTATCTCGGCGAGGACCCGCTCCTCCCCTCGGTCCCGACCTACGACCCGAGCCAGCCCGGCCAGCTCGAGATGATCCTCGACCGGATCGCCGAGCTCGTGATCAAGCCGCGCAGCGGCCACGGCGGCGCCGGCGTCGTCGTCTGCCCCCACGCCGAGCCCCGGGACGTCGAGTCGGCGGCCGCGGCCGTCTCGGCCAACCCGGAGCAATACATTGCCCAGGAGATGGTCCTCCTCTCGTGCCAGCCGACCGTCTGCCACGGTCGCCTCGAGCCGCGCCACGTCGACCTGCGGCCCTTCGTGATGGCCCGCGGCGACGAGGTCGACGTGATCCCCGGCGGCCTCACCCGAGTCGCCTTCGACCCCGGGGCCCTCGTCGTCAACTCGTCGCAGAACGGTGGCGCCAAGGACACCTGGGTGCTCGCATGACCCGCCCCCTGATCGGGGTCACGACCTCGGAGCTCCGCCGTCAGCAGACCCCCACCCCGGAGGGCGAGCCCGCCCAGACGGAGATGGCGCTCGGCCTCAAGTACCTCGAGGCGGTCGAGCGGGCCGGCGGCATCCCCGTCGTCCTGCCCCCGCTCCGCCCGCCGGCGATCCCGTCGCTCCTGGCCAGCCTCAACGGGCTGCTCCTCTCCGGCGGCCCCGATCTCGACCCGGTCGCCTACGGAGCCGAGAGCCACGCCCTGCTCGGGCCGACCGAGCCGTCGCTCGACGCCTTCGAGGTCGCCCTCGCCCGCGCCGCCGACCGCCGCCAGATCCCGATCCTCGGGATCTGCCGCGGCGCCCAGGCCCTCAACGTCGCCCGGGGCGGGAGCCTCCACCAGCACCTCCCCGACGTCACCGACGGCTCGATCGCCCACCGCCAGACCGTGTCCGGCCGGCTCACCTGCCACCAGGTGCGGATCGCCCCGGCCAGCCGCCTCGCCACCGTGGTCGGCGACGCCCCGCTCGCCGTCAACTCGTTCCATCACCAGGCGATCGACCGGGTCGGCCGCGGCCTCGTCGCGGTCGCCTGGGCGCCCGACGGGACGATCGAGGCGGTCGAGGCGGGCGGACGCGAGCTCGTCCTCGGCGTCCAGTGGCACGCCGAGACGCTGGTCGCCGCCCGCCGCCACCGCGCCCTCTTCAAGCAGCTCGTCCTCGCCGCCCGCGCCCACGCCGCTCGACCCGCCCGGCTCGTGCTCGCCGCGGAGGCGCCGGCCGAGGCGGCCACCTGTGCCGACGCGGCCTGAGGCGCCGGAGCGGTCGCTCGCCGCCGAGCCCGGCTGGGCGCACTGGGACACGGCCGCCGCGGCCGAACCGTGGACCATCGGTATCGAGGAGGAGGTCATGCTCCTCGACCCCGGCTCCTGGACATTGACCCCGCAGATCGACACCGTTCTCCGTGCGCTGAGCCGGCCGCTCGCCGACCACGTCGGGGCGGAGACGCACGGCTCGGCGCTCGAGCTCCGCACCGGCGTCCACGCGACCGTCGGCGCCGGCGTCGACGAGCTCCGCTCGCTGCGCCGGGCCCTCGACGCCGAGCTCGGGCCCCTCGGGCTGTGCGCGGCCGCCGCCGGCATGCACCCGTTCGCGGTCTGGCAGGAGACCGAGATCTCCGCCGGCGCCCGCTACCAGCTCCTCCACGGATCGATGCGGGAGCTCGCCCGGCGCGAGCCCACCTTCGCCCTCCACGTCCACGTCGCCCTCCCCGGACGCGACGCCGCCGTCCGGGCCTTCAACCAGATGCGGGCCCACGTCCCCCTCCTCCTCGCCCTCTCGGCCAACTCCCCCTACTGGCAGGGCCGCGACACCGGCCTCGCCTCCGCCCGGACGCCGCTCTTCCAGGCCTTCCCCCGGGTCGGGATTCCCCGGGCGTACGCCGGCTACTCCGACTACGTCGAGGCCATCGACCTCCTGCTGCGCTGCGACGCCTTCCCCGAGCCCACCTTCCTCTGGTGGGACGTCCGCCTCCAGCCGCGCTTCGCCACGATCGAGATCCGGATCATGGACGCCCAGACCGAGGTCGACCGATGCGCCGCCCTCGTCGCCCTCGTCCAGAGCCTGGTCCGGCTCGAGGTCGAGGAGGGATTCGCCCCGCCCGCGCTCGTCGGCGCCCCCGAGGTGCTCGACGAGAACCGCTTCCTCGCCGCCCGCGACGGGGTCGAGGCCGAGTTGATCGACCCGGTCGCCGGCCATCGGGTCGGCGTCCGGGCGCTCCTGGCCGACACGCTCGCCGCCTGCCGGCCGCACGCCGAGGACCTCGGGTGCGCCGCCGAGCTCGCCGCCACCCAGATGATCAGCGCCCGGCCCGGCCCGGCCTGGCAGCGGGAGGCCGCCGCCGGCCCGACCGGCCTCCCCGGCCTCGTGGCGACGCTGGCCGCCGTGTTCTAAGCGTCCGCACAGTCACCCTTTACTGCCTGCTAACCAGCAGTCCCTACCGTCAGCCGACGATGATCGACGCGAGCCCGCTCCCGGACCTCCCCGGCCCGGCCGGAGGCCGAGCTTGAGCTTCGCGACCCCGCTCTACCTCGTCGGCCTCCTCATCGTCCCGGCCGCCGTCTACTGGTACCTCGGCGGCCAGCGCCGCCGCCGGGAGATCGCCCGGGCGTTCGCCAGCCCGGCGCTCGCCCCGTCGGTCATGCCCCGCCGGCCCGGCTGGCGCCGGCACCTGCCGATGGTCGTCCTGCTCGTGGCGATCGTCGCCGTCGTCCTCGCCACCGCCGACCCCCGGGTCGACGCCTCGGTGCCCCTCGGCGGTGCGTCGATCATGCTGGCCACCGACGTCAGCGGGTCGATGCTCGCGACCGACGTCGCCCCCAACCGGGTGACCGCCGCCCAGCGCGCGGCCAACGCGTTCGTCCTCAAGGTCCCGAAGTCGGTCCGCGTCGGGGTGATGGAGTTCAACCAGTCACCGACCGTCCTCGCCCTCCCGTCGACCAACCGGGTGGAGACGTTCACCGCGCTCGGCCACCTCCAGCCCGGCGGGGGCACGGCGACCGGCAACGCGATCGAGGCGGCGGTCGGCGTCCTCGGCCAGCTGCGCACGGCCAACGGACGCCAGGCCCCCGGGGCGATCGTCCTCCTCTCCGACGGCAAGAAGACGAGCGGGGCCGACCCGGTCGCCGCCGCCAAGGACGCCGCCCGCTTCCACATCCCCGTCTACACCGTCTCCCTCGGCACCGCCGACGGGACGATCGCCGTCCGGCGCAAGAACGGCGCGACCGCGCAGGTCCACGTGCCGCCCGATCCGACCGCCCTGGCGGCCATCGCCCAGGCGTCGGGCGGGCAGACGTTCACCGCCGCCGACCCGGCGCGCCTCAGCGCCGTCTACCAACAGCTCGGCGCCCACCTCGGCCGCCGGACCGAGCAGCACCAGATCGCCGGCTACTTCATCGGCTCGGGCCTCGTCCTCTTGCTCGTCGGGGCCGGGACCTCGCTGTTCTGGTTCGGCCGCCTCATCTAATAGGAGACACACGCACATGACGAACATCGACCTCGGACTGAACGGGGATCCGCGGACCGAGCTCCAGGAGGCGCTCTCGGAGGTCAAGCGGGTCATCGTCGGGCAGGAAGCCATGCTCGAGCGCCTGCTGGTCAGCCTCCTCGCCGGCGGTCACGTACTCCTCGAGGGGGTGCCCGGCCTGGCCAAGACGCTGACCGTGAAGACCCTCGCCCAGGTCCTCGGCGGCTCGTTCAGCCGCATCCAGTTCACCCCCGACCTCGTCCCGGCCGACCTCGTCGGGACCCGGATCTACCGGCCCGACACCGGCCGCTTCGACATCGACCTCGGACCCGTGTTCGCCAACTTCGTCCTCGCCGACGAGATCAACCGCGCCCCGGCCAAGGTCCAGTCGGCCCTGCTCGAGGTGATGCAGGAGCAGCAGGTCACGATCGGCGGCATCACCCACCCGGTCCCCCGCCCGTTCCTCGTCATGGCCACCCAGAACCCGATCGAGTCGGAGGGCACCTACGCCCTCCCCGAGGCCCAGGTCGACCGCTTCCTGATGAAGATCGTCGTCGACTACCCGTCCTTCGGCGAGGAGGCCGCCGTCGTCGGGCGGAGCCTCGGGCCCGCCCAGGTCGTCCACCAGCGCCTCGAGGTCGCCGACCTCGACCGCTTCGCCGCGGCCGCCGAGGCGGTGCTCGTCGACCGGGACACCATCGGCTACGCCGTCTCCCTGGTATCGGCGACCCGCGACCCGGTCGCCTACGGCGCCCCCGAGCTCGCCCCGTACATCGAGTACGGGGCCAGCCCGCGCGGGTCGCTCGGCCTCGTCCGGGCGGCCCGGGTCCTCGCCATGTTCCGCGGCCGCCACTACGTCAGCCCCGACGACCTCCGCGACCTCGCCCCCGACGTCCTGCGCCACCGGATCGTCCTCTCCTACGACGCGATCAGCGAGGGGATGACCGCCGACCGCATCCTCGACCGCCTCCTGGCCACCGTCGCCGTGCCGCTCGACGACCACATTCGGGCCGCGTGAGCGTACGCGACCGCATCGGCGGCCGGACCGCGGACGCCCGCCCCGGGTTGGCGGACGGACCGGCGCCGGCCCGGGCCACCCCGGCGGACGGTCCGCTGCCGGCCCGGGCCGCCCCGGCGACCGCCACCGAGCTCCCGGCCGGCCGCCAGGGGCCGGGCCCGATGCCGCAGGGGCTGATCGACCGCCTCGGCCTCGGCCTCGTCCGCCGCTCGGCCCACGGCCGGCCCGGTGACCTCCGGGCGGCGAGCGTCGGCGCCGGCACCGAGCTCGCCCAGCTCCGCACCTACGAGCCGGGCGACGACGTGCGCAACATCGACGCGGCCGCCACCGCCCGCACCGGGGAGCCCCACGTTCGCCTCCACGTGCCCGAGCGGACCCACGTCACCTGGATCGTCCTCGACGTCTCCCCGTCGATGGCCTTCGGGACGGCCGGCCGGTTGAAGGCCGACGTCGCCGAGGGGGCCGCCCTCGTCCTCGCCCGCCTCGGCGTCCGCCGGGCTGGGAGCCTCGGGGTCGTCACCTTCGGGGCCGACGCCGTCCACCTCCACCCGCCCCGGTCATCGAAGCCGGGGATGCTCGTCCTGCGCCGGATCCTCGCCGAGGGCGTGGCCCGCGACGGCCACCGGGACCCCGACGGCCTGGCTCACGCCCTACGCGAGGTGGGGATGGCCACCCGGGCGCCCGGGCTCGTCGCCGTCATCTCCGACTTCCGCGACCACGCCGAGTGGCTGCGCCCACTCGCCGCCCTCCGGGCCCGGCACGCCGTCCTGGCCGTCGAGGTCTCCGATCCCCGCGAGGCCGAGCTCCCGGCCGCCGGCCGCCTCATGGTCGTCGACCCGGAGACCGGTGAGACGGTCGAGGTCGACGTATCCCGACGCGTACGCAAGCGCTTCGCCGAGCTCGAGGCCGACCGCCGGGCGACGCTGGCCGGCGAGCTCAAGCGCGTGCGCGTCGACCACGCCGCCCTCTCGACCGACGGCGACTGGCTGCTCGAGCTCGGACGCCGCCTGCGATGAGCTTCGCCTCCCCCCTCTGGCTGCTCGGGCTCCTCCTCGTCCCGCTGTCCGTCGCCGCCTACCGCGCGAACCGCCACCGGGCCCGCCGCTACGCCGTCCGCTTCCCCGCCGTGACCTCGCTGCGCCTCGCCGCCGGGTCGACCCTGCCCTGGCGGCGACACCTCCCGGCCGCCCTCCTGCTGACCGCCCTCGCGGCCCTCGCCCTGACCCTGGCCCGCCCCGAGCGGAACGTCCGCATCCCGGTCGGCCGGGCGTCGATCGTCCTCGTGCTCGACCACTCCGGCTCGATGGACGCGACCGACGTCCACCCGAGCCGCCTGGTCGCCGCCCAGAAGGCGGCCGACACCTTCATCGTCCGGCTGCCCAAGCAGGTCCGGGTCGGGATCGTCACCTTCAGCAGCGCCCCCGACGCCGTCCAGGCCCCGAGCCTCGACCACGCCGCCGCCCAGCGGATCGTCGACTCCCAGACCGCCTTCGGGGCGACGGCGACCGGCGACGCGCTCAACCTGGCGCTCGGGCTGCTCCGCCAGGGCCCGAAGATCCCCGGGGCGGTCGTGCTCCTCTCCGACGGCTCGGCCAACGCCGGCCTCGATCCGCTCTCGGTCGCCGCGGACGCCGCGACGGCGAAGGTCCCGATCTACACGGTGGCGCTGGGCACCGCGAACGCCGTCGTCCCGAACCCCAATCCCTTCCAGCCGCCGCTCGCCGCACCCCCCGACCCGGAGCTGATGGCGGCGATCGCCAAGGCCTCGCACGCGCAGACGTTCACCGCGGCCGACGCCGGCTCCCTGAACTCGATCTACCAGCGGCTCGGGAGCCAGCTCGGTACGGCCTCGCGCAAGAAGGACATCTCGACCGCCTTCGCCGTCGTCGGCCTCGCCCTCCTGGCCGCCGCCGGGGCGGCGTCGCTCGCGGTCGGCACCCGCCTGCCCTGACGACCTAGTCGGCCGGGGGATCCCCCGGGTCGCGCCGGGCCCTGTCGATGTCGTCGTCGTGGCGGTTGCGCGGGCTGAAGACGAAGTGCCAGAGGGCCCAGATGCCTCCGTAGCCGAGCACGAGGGAGGCGACCGCGAGGATCGCCAGAGGCGTGTTGTCGGCCGCGGCGGGGACGGGCAAGGCGCCCGACAGTAGCCGGTCGGGGCCGGCAGCCGGGCCGGTCCGGGTTGGTAGGCTCGTCCCGTGGGCGCCCAGGAACACGAGGACGGCCGCCCGGGGAGGCGGGCCGCCCCCGCCCCCGCCCTCGCCGGCCCGCCGCATCCGCCATTGACGGCCCCCGGGTCGGGGTCGGGGTCGGGGGCCGACCACTCGCGGGGCCGCGCGATCGGCTACGTGCTCACGCTCGCCCTCGCCGCCGTCTTCATCTATCTGGCCGTGCGCGACGTCCGGTTCAACGACGCCTGGCGTGCGATGCGGACGAGCAACTACTGGTGGCTGATCCCGGCCTTCGGGGCGTTCGTCCTGGCCACCTTCATGCGCGTCCTGCGCTGGCGGTCGCTGTTCGCGCCGGGTCGCCGGCCGCCGGTCGGCGCGGTCGGCGCGGCCACCATGATCGGCTACCTGTTCAACAACATCATGCCCGCCCGGGCCGGCGAGGCCGCCCGGGTGGTCGCCCTGACCCAGCGGGCGGGAACGCCGCCGGCGGAGATCGTCGGCACGGTCGTCGTCGAGCGCGCCTACGACATCCTCTCGATCCTGATCATCTTCTTCTGCGCGGCGCCCTGGCTGCCGCCGGTCGGGTGGTTCGGCACGGCGGCGGCCTTCGCCGGCGTGATGGCTGCCCTGCTCGGGGTGGCGATCTGGGTCCTGGCCGTCCACGGCGACCGGCCCCTGCGCTTCGTCCTGCGCCCGCTGAGCCGCCTCCCGAGGCTCTCGGTCGAGCGGGTCGAGCGCTTCGGGGTCGAGCTGGCCGCCGGGCTGAGCGGCCTGCGCGACCGGCGGGTGGCCGTCGAGGCGCTCGTCTGGAGCGTCGGTATCTGGCTCATGTCGGCCCTCTGGGCCTGGCTCGTCCTGCTCGCCTTCCAGCCCCGTCTCGGCTTCGATGCCGGGGTCCTGGTGATCGTGGCCATCGGCCTGGCGATGATCATCCCGGCCCCGCCGGCCGCGGTCGGCGTGTTCGAGGCGGCCGGGGTTCTCGCGCTGAAGGCGTTCGGGATCTCGCAGACCGAGGCGCTCCCCTACGCCATCGTCCTCCACGTGGTCAACTTCGTTCCGTTCATCCTCGCCGGCATGCTCACCCTCCAGCTCGCCTCGCGCCGGCCCCGCCGGCTGGCCGAGGCCGCTACCTATACTTGAGTTGTCCTCCGACGAGCCGGGAGTGCGCGTGCAGGAGATGGTCATATACGGCGTCAGCTTCGACATGGTCGGCAAGCAGCCGATCGTCTTGTTGAAGACGGTCGAGGGCAACAAGTTCCTCCCCATCTGGATCGGGCATCCCGAGGCGGCGTCGATCCTGATGAAGCTCCAGGGGGCGACGACCCCCCGGCCGATGACCCACGACCTGCTCTGCTCGATGCTCGGCGAGCTCGAGGTCCGGTGCACGCAGATCGCGGTGACCGAGCTCCGGGAGAACACCTTCTACGCCTCGATCACCCTGAGCGTCAACGGCCGGGAGATGGAGATCGACTCCCGCCCGAGCGACGCGATCGCCCTCGCCGTCCGGTCGGGGGCGCCGATCTTCGCCGCCGACGAGGTCATCTCCGAGTCGGCGATCGAGTTCGAGCACGAGGTCGAGGACACCGACGACGTGGTCGAGAAGTTCAAGGAGTTCCTCGACCAGGTCTCGCCCGAGGACTTCGCCGGCGGCGAGTCGTAAGGCGGCGCCCGGCGACGGCCGGTGCCGATGGCCCGCATCACCACCCCCTTCGGCTTCCATACGACCGCCGCCGAGGTCGCCGCCGGCGTCGACCTCCACGGCCGGCGGGCGATCGTCACGGGCGGGGCCTCGGGGATCGGCCTCGAGACGGCCCGGGCCCTGGCCGGCGCCGGGGCCGAGGTCACGCTCGCCGTGCGCCGGCTCGACGCCGGTGACCGCGCGGCCGCGGAGATCGTCGCGACCACGGTGGGGGCCGACGTCCGCGTCGCCCGGCTCGACCTGGCCGACCGCGCCTCGGTCGCCGCCTTCGTGGCCGCCTGGACCGGTCCGCTCCACATCCTCGTGGGCAACGCCGGGGTCATGGCCCTGCCGCTCGAGCGGACTCCCGAGGGCTTCGAGATGCAGTTCGCCACCAACCACCTTGGCCACTTCGCCCTGGCCGGCGGCCTTCACCCGGCGCTGGCCGCCGGCGCTCCGGCCCGCATCGTCTCGGTCAGCTCGAGCGCCCACAAGCTCTCGCCGGTCGTCTTCGACGACATCCACTTCGCCTTCCGGCCCTACGACCCCTGGCTGGCCTACGCGCAGGCCAAGACGGCCAACGTCCTCTTCGCCGTCGGGGCCACCGCCCGCTGGGCCGCCGACGGGATCAACGCCAACGCGCTGATGCCCGGGGCGATCGCCACCAACCTCCAGCGCCACTCCGGCGGCATGAAGACCCCGGCCGAGCTCCAGAAGACCCCCGCGGAAGGCGCCGCCACCTCGGTGCTGCTCGCCTGCTCCCCGCTGCTCGAGGGCATCGGTGGGCGCTACTTCGTCGACAACCAGGAGGCCGTCCCGGTCGACCACCGCACCGAGGACATGGGCGGTGTCGCCGTCTACGCGCTCGACCCGGAGAACGCCGACCGGCTCTGGGCGGTGTCGTCGGCGCTCCTGGGCTGACTGGCCGGTTCTTCGCGCCGCCCGCGAGTCGAGGATGTCGAAGGAGATCCCCGCGGCGCCGGCCTTCTCTGAGCCAGCAACCCTGCTGGCGGATCGCGTCTCGCGCGACGCTGGAGAATGGGGACGCGCCGCGGTGCCGTCGAAGGCGTGTCTGACCGAGCCTAGGGTCTCGCCACCGCCGACCGGAGGATCCGCTCGATCAGCTCGTCGAACGAGATCCCTCCGGCGTCGGCCGCCTGGGGCAGGAGGCTCGTCTCGGTCAGGCCGGGGATCACGTTGATCTCGAGCACCTCGAACGCGCCGGTCTGCCCGTCGCGCATCATGTCGACCCGGGCCAGGCCGTAGCAGCCCATCAGCTTGTAGACCCCGAGCGCCAGGTCCTGCGCCTCCTCGGCCACCTCGGCCGGGAGGTCGGCCGGGCAGGTGAAGCTCGTCCGGCCGATCTCGTAGCGGGCGGCGAAGAAGTCGTGGTCGCCCGGCCGGGTCACCGCCTCGAGCACCGGCAGCGGCTCCGCCCACCGTCCGTCCGCGCTCTGGAGGATCGAGACCGCGAACTCCCGGCCGTCGACGAAGCGCTCGAGCAGCACCTTGCGGTCGTAGGAGAAGGCCGCGACCAGCGCGGCCGGCACCTGGGCGGCCCCGGCCACCAGCTTGACGCCGAGGGCCGAGCCCTGGGACGCCGGCTTGACCACCAGGGGGAAGCCCAGCCGCTCCTCGATGCCGCCCAGGGCGGCCGCCGCCCCGAGCTCCTTGAACGCCGTCTCGTTGAACGCGTAGAAGTCCGGGGTCGGCAGGCCGCCGTCGAGCATCACGTGCTTGGCCAGCACCTTGTCGGCGCACCGGATGCACGCCGAGACCCCCGAGGCCGTGTAGGGGATTCCGAGGATCTCGAGCAGCTCCTGGACGGTCCCGTCCTCCCCGTCCCGGCCGTGGAGGGCGACGAACGCCACCTCCGGTGCCGCCGCCTCGAGCGCCTCGATCAGGTCGTGGCCGACATCGATCGCCACCGCCTCGTGACCGAGCCGGCCGAGCGCGTCCTCGACCCGCGCTCCCGACTTCAGCGACACCTGGCGTTCGAGCGACCGGCCGCCCTTGAGCACCGCGACCCGGGTCACGGGGACGGGCGCCGGCGGGCCTCGCGGGCCCCGCCGACCCGGCGCGGCAGCTCGAGCACGTCGGCCAGCGCCGCGTCCGCCCCCTCGCCGGGCACCGGCGGCGCCGAGCCGCCCCCGCCCCGGGGCGCCGTCTCCCGGGGCGCGCGCGAGGAGGCGTGCCGGCGGGCGCCGCGTCCCCGACACCGCGTCCCAGAGCGCGACCTGGGCGGCCACCGTCTGGCCGATCCGCCGGATCCCCTCGCGGATGTCGTCCTCGCCGACGCCCGAGAAGTTCAGGCGCATAGACGCCCGCCCCCGACCGTCGACGAACGCTCCCTCGCCCGGGACGAAGGCGACCTTCTCGTCGAGGGCCAGCGCCAGGAGGTCGGTGGTGTCGATGTAGTCCGGCAGCGTCGCCCAGATGAACAACCCGCCCTGCGGGTGCGTCCACCGGGCGTCGGCCGGGAAGTGCTCGGACAGGGCGTCGAGCATCACGTCGCGGCGGCGCCGGTAGAGCTCGCGCAGCCCGGCCAGCTGCTCGGCGAAGCCCCCGGCCGCGAAGTAGCCGGCCACGAAGTACTGGGTCAGGGAGGACGAGCAGAGGTCGGCCGCCTGCTTGCCGAGGTTCATCTTGGCCAGCACCGGCCGCGGCGCCGTGGCCCAGCCGACGCGGATCCCCGGCGAGAGGATCTTCGAGAACGTGCCCAGGTAGATGACCAGGTCGCCCCCGTCGATCGACCGGAGGGTCGGCAGGGACTCGCCCTCGTAGCGCAGGAGCCCGTACGGGTTGTCCTCGAACACGAGGAGCTCCCGCTCGCGGGCCACCTCGATCAGCCGCCGGCGCCGCTCGAGCGACATGGTCACCCCGGCCGGGTTCTGAAAGGTCGGGATCGTGTAGATGAACTTCGGGCGCACCCCCGCGGTCGCCAGCTCGGCCAGCGTCCGCTCGAGCTCGTCGATCCGCATGCCCTCGGCGTCCATCTCGATCTGGATCACCCGGGCCTCGTAGGAGCAGAACGTCGGCACCGCCCCCGGGTAGGTCGGCGCCTCGGCGATGATCACGTCGCCCGGGTCGATCAGGGTCTTGCACACGAGGTCGAGCACCTGCTGGCCGCCGGTGGTGATGAGGATCTCGTCCGGGCCGACCCGCATGCCCTCGGCCGCCATCACGTCGATCACGCAGTCCTTGGCGGCGGCCAGGCCCTCGGTCGGCCCGTACTGGAGGGCCCGGGCGGTGGCCCCGTCGGCGATCGTCCCCATCACCTCCCGGAAGAGGGCCGGCGGGAAGGTCGACGTGTCGGGCAGGCCGCCGGCCAGCGAGATGACGTCCGGGCGCTCGGTGATCGCCATCAGGTCGCGCATGATCGACGACTTCATGACCCGCGTCCGCGCGGCGAAGAGGCCGGCGTAGCGCTCGAGCTCGTGCGAGGCGGGCCGCTGCGGCGGCCGTCCACCGCTAACCGTGCTCATCGCGTGAAGGTCGCCGCGTCCGGCGGCGACCCCGTCGGGCCGTGGACTATCGTCATGCCCCGAAACCGTAGCGAACCATGAACCTGCTCCACCTGATCCTCTACATCGGCGAAGGCGCCGGCCTCGCGGCGGCCGCCGGCCTGCGTCCGTTCCTCCCCGCCCTGCTGACCGGGGTGCTCGCCTACGACGGCCTCAGCCTCTATGCCGGTCTGAAGCTCGACTTCCGCCACACCGACTACTCCTTCGTCCAGTCGACCGCCTTCCTCCTCGCCGCCGTCGTCGCCCTCGCCGCCTCGCTGATCGCCCAGCGGATCCTCGGCGCCGAGCGCCTCGAGCAGGGCCCGCTCGGGGCCGCGATCGGTGGCCTCGGCGTCGGCGTCGGCGCCGTCCTCTTCGCCGCGGTCCTCGCCGTCCACCACGACAGCCCCTGGGCCGGCCTGGTCGGCGGGCTCCTCTGCGCCGGCCTCGCCCAGCTCGCCGCCCGGCCCCTGCTCGCCCGGACCCGGGCCCGCCTGGCCGCCGGGGTGACCCGCGACGCCCTCGCCGTCTACGTCGACGGAGTCGCCGTCCTCCTCGCCGCCGCGGCCATCTTCGTCCCCCCCGTGGGATTCGTCGCCCTCGCGTTCTTCGCCCGGCTCCTCTACGGCGCCCGGCGTCGGGCCGGCGAGAAGTACGCCGGCCTGCGCATCCTCAGGTGACGCCCAAGAAGCTCGTCCTCGCCGTGATCGACGGCGCCAAGCCGGCGATGCTCGAGCGAGCCGTCGCCGAGGGGCGGGCGCCGATCATCGAACAGCTGCTCGAGCGCGGCACCTACGTCCGCAACGCCGTCGCCGTCTTCCCGTCGGTCACCCCGGTCTGCGCCTCGTCGATCGCCACCGGGGTCGCCCAGGACCGCCACCTGATCCCCTCGATGAACTGGTACGACCGCGGAGAGGCCCGCTACGTCGAGTACGGCTCGAGCCTCCGCGCCTCCTGGCGCGCCGGGTTCGCCCGCCAGCTCACCGACCTGATCTACAACATGAACCGAGCCCACCTCTCGGCCGACACCCCGACCATCTTCGAGTCGCTCGACGACGCCGGCATCCGCACCGCCTGCACGACCTACCTGATCTATCGCGGCCGCTACCAGCACGAGCCGTCGCTCGACACCGCGATGACCCGCTTCGCCTCGCGCGTGCTCATGAAGCACCCGGTGATGGGCGCGCGCGAGCTCTTCTACGCCGACATCTTCGCCAGCCGGGAGACCGACTGCCGCGGCCAGCTCGGCATGCCCGGCGTCCGCGACCAGCATTCCGGCTGCGTCGGCGAGTACCTCGTCCGCCACGACCTGTTCGACTTCCTGCTCCTCTCCCTGCCCGACAACGACGCCCACTCCCACAAGAACGGGCCCCACGCCCAGGTCGACTCGATCGCCGAGGCCGACCGCCAGCTCGCCCGGCTGGTCGAGGCCGGCGGCGGCGGCGAGACGTTCTTCGAGGAGCACGCGGTGATCGTCGTCGCCGATCACTCCCACGGCGCCGTCGAGCGGTCGATCCCCCTGGCCGACGAGTTCTCCGACTTCGCCGTCCTGCGCCCGTCCGCCAGCCGCCCCGAGGAGGCCGAGATCGCCCTCTGCCCGGCTCAGCGCTCGGCGATGATCTACCTCCTCGGATCGGCGCCGACGCTCAAGCGCGAGCTCGTCCGCCGGGCCCGCTCGATCCCCGGCCTCGACCTCACGATGTGGCGCGAGGACTCCCCCGACGGAGTTCGGGCCGTCCTGGCCGGCGAGCGGGGCGAGCTCCGCTTCGCGCCCGGCGGCCAGCTCGCCGACCCCCGGGGGCGGCGCTGGCGGGTCAGCGGCGACCTCGAGACGATCGACGCCCACCGGGACGGCGGCATCCTGCGCAGCGAGAGCTACCCGGACGCCCTCGGGCGCGCCTGGGACGCCCTGGCCTGCGCCACCTCGGGCGAGATCCTGTTCTCGGCCGCCCCGGCCTACGAGTTCTGCGACTGGGGGGGCGCCCACCACGTCGGCGGCGGGAGCCACGGCTCGCTCCACGCGTCCGACTCGCTGGCGCCGCTGATCTGCGCCGGACTCGAGGGCGAGATCCGCCGCGAGCAGTGGTCGATCAAGGACGTCGCTCCCCTCGTCCGAGCCCACTTCGGGGTGCGCTCGGCCCAGGTGAAGCCGCCGGCCAAGCCGCGGCGCCAGGGCCCGCGGGTGCCGGTCGACGCCGGCGAGGACCTCGTCCCCCCGGTCAGCGCCCGAGGGACCGGGGATTGACGGGGGACCCGGCCGCCGCGGCGGGTCGCCGGCTCCTCCCGCTCCGGCCACCTCGGCGCGCCCGCCGCCGCGCGGTCCTCCTCGCCGTCCTGCTCGGCGCCACCGGCGCCACCGGCGCCGCCGCCGCCCCGGCGCCGGCGGCCACCCCGGCCGCGCCCCCGACCGCGACGGCCCCCGCCCCGGCGCCGGCGGCCACCCCGACCGCGACCTCGACGGCCGGCCCCCCGGCGCCCCGGGTGCGGACGGTGACCGTCACCGCCACCGTCCCGGCCAACCCGCTCGTCCGCCCGACCGTCCTCGACCGCCGCCCGGTCGGCCATTTCCGCACGCCCGACCAGGTCATCGCCATCGCCCGGCGGATCCCGAAGATCGCCGCGGTCATCCGCTCCAACCGCGGCTCCTATCCGGTCGCCTACGAGAAGGGCGCCCTCCAGTGGCAGGTCAGCTACTTCGGCCGGGGCAAGGAGATCGCCCAGGTCCTGATCGACGACGCCAGCGGGCAGGTGCGCGAGGCGTGGACCGGGTTCCAGGTCGCCTGGTCGATGGCCCGCGGCTACCCCGGCGCGTTCGGCCGCAAGGTCAACGCCCTCTACGTGTGGATCCCCCTCAGCCTCTTCTTCCTCGCCCCGTTCTTCGACCGCCGCCGGCCGTGGCGGATCCTCCACCTCGACCTCCTCGTCCTCTGGTCCTTCTCGATCTCACTCGCCTTCTTCAACGACGGCGACATCTACCGGTCGGTTCCGCTCGCCTACCCGCCACTCGTCTACCTCCTTGCCCGCCTGCTCTGGATCGGCCTGCGCCGGGACGGGGCCGCCCGTCCGCCGCCCGTCCTGCGCCTCGCCGTCCCGGTCTCGTGGCTGACGATCGGCCTCGTCTTCCTGATCGGCTTTCGCATCGCCCTCAACGTGACCGACGCGAACGTGATCGACGTCGGCTACGCCGGGGCGATCGGCGCCCAGCGGATCACCGACGGCCAGGCGATCTACGGGACCTTCCCGTCCAACAACCAGCACGGCGACACCTACGGCCCGGTCGCCTACGAGGCCTACGTCCCCTTCGTCCAGGCGTTCGGCTTCAGCGGCCAGTGGGACGACCTCCCGGCCGCCCACGCCGCGGCGATCGGCTTCGACCTCGCCTGCATCGGGCTGCTCCTGCTGATCGGGAGCATGATCCGCGGCCCGACGCTCGGCGTCACCCTGGCCTACGCCTGGGCCGCCTACCCGTTCACCCTCTTCGCGCTCGAGAGCGACACCAACGACTCGCTGGTCGCCGCCTTGATCCTCGCCGCCCTGGCCTTCGCCGTCTCGCCGCCCGCCCGGGGCGCGCTCGCCGCCCTGGCCGGGCTGACCAAGGTCGCCCCGCTCGCCCTCGTCCCGCTCTTCGCCACCCACGGCCTGCGCGAGGAGCCGAGCCGCCGCCGCCGCGCCCGCGCGGTGCTCGTCTTCGCGCTCGCCTTCGCCGCGGTCGCCGCGGTGGCCTCCATCCCCGCCGTCGCCCACAGCAGCCTCTCGGAGATCTACGACCGGACGATCGCCTACCAATCCGGGCGCGGGTCGCCGTTCTCGGTCTGGGGGCTCTACGGCGGCCTCGGCGGGGCGCAGTCGGCCGTCCAGATCGCCGGTGTCCTACTCGCCGTCGCCGTCGCCCTCGCCCCCCGCCGGCCCGACGTGATCGGCCTGGCCGCGCTCGCCGCCGCCGTGGTGATCGCTCTGCAGCTCGGGATCACCCACTGGTTCTACCTCTACATCCCTTGGTTCTACGCCCCGGCGATCGTCGCCCTCCTCGCCCGCTACGCCGTCCCGGCCAGCGACCCTACAGCGCGAACTCCCCGTCCCGGTAGATCACCTGCTCGCTTCCGTCGCGGAGCGTGGCGGTGACGGTGCGGTCGGCGGTCGAGACGATGTCGGTGTGGACGCTCGAGTCGTTGAACCCGAGCCGCGCCCACTCGTCCTTGGCGATGCCGTCCGGGTCGCCGGCGTAGGCGTCGTGGTAGGAGGAGCCGAGCGCGATGTGGGTGTTCCCGAACGGCCCGCCGACGTTCTCGTCGTAGAGGGTCTCGGCCATGAACTTGGTGATCCGGGAGAAGCGCCGGTCGGTGAGGGAGAACTCGCCGACCTTGTCGGCGTTCTCGGTGGCCACCATCTCCTCGAGGACCGCGGCGTTCTCGGCGGCCGTCGCCCGGACCACGCGACCGCCCTCGAACTCGAGGCGGACGTCGCGAACGAGGTTCCCGTAGCGGTAGAGCGGCTGGTTGAAGCGGATCCAGCCCTCCGTCCCTCGCCAGTCGGGGCTGGTGAAGATCTC
This sequence comes from uncultured Solirubrobacterales bacterium, assembly GCA_963733245.1. Taxonomy (GTDB): domain Bacteria; phylum Actinomycetota; class Thermoleophilia; order Solirubrobacterales; family Solirubrobacteraceae; genus Palsa-513. The sequence goes on along the minus strand of CAVTCI010000001.1, from coordinate 254,502 downwards.
GAAGCTCGGGATGTTGCGTCCGCTGCCGCCGACCCACTGGCGCTTCTCGCCGAGGGTGATCCAGAGGTCGACGTCCTCGCCCTCGATGTGGAGCCGGTCGATCTCCAGGGCGCTGAGCCGCTCGACGTAGCCGGTGATCTGGCCGCTGACCTCGCGCCACTTGGCGATCGGGTCGTCCGCGTCGAGGAAGCAGGCGTCGATGATCTGCTGCCAGTACTGCTCGAGGTCGAGTCCGGCCTCGGCGGCCATCGCCGGCGTCCCGTAGAGGCCGAGCGTCCAGGTGAAGCGGCCGGCGTTCTCCTTCTCCGTGCGCCAGTCCATCCACGGCTTCATCGCCTTGCCGGTCCGCATGATCCGCTTCGGGTCGACTCCCTTGAGGGCCTGGGGGTCGGTGGTCGAGATGACGAACACCTGGTGGTCGATCTGGTCGACCAGCCCGCGCATGTACCGCTCGGGGAAGAAGTCGATCTGGTCATCGCCGGCCAGCTCGTAGAAGTCGCGCGAGAGCCGGTAGTCCTCGTCATCGTCGGGGATGTACTGGGTGATCACGTGGCCGCCGGCCCGCCAGATCGCCCGGAGCAGCTCGGCGTACAGCGGCTTCGCGTACTCGTGGGCGGCGACCCGGACCACCTCGCCCGGCTTGATCCCGGCCCCGCCCCCGAGGGCGAAGTTCACGAGGACGTCGGCGTAGCGCTCGAGGATCTGCGGCGGCGGCGCGTAGGTCACGAGGTCAGAATCTAGATGATCGGGGCGGGGGCCGGATCGCTGCCCGGGCGCGCCGGGGCGGCCGACTTCGAGACGGCCGCGGGCGTCCGCCGCCGATCCTCTGTGTGACCCACGTCACACACGACCGCCGGCTGACCCTTCATCTTGCTGACACATCAGGACATAGCGCCCTGAACGGCGACCGCTCGCCCCCGCCGAGAGGAGGCGCGCGGCCCGTCCATCGGTCACCGGCTCCCCATCGCTGCCGAACCCCCCGATGTGAAGCACGGCCGGAGGCTGAGGTGAGTTGTGCGCCACAACGCGATCCAAGGAGTTGAGACATGCGAAAGTCACTGATCCGTGGGCCCCGGCCCATCTGTGCCCTGGCGCCGGTGCTGGCGAGCCTCCTGCTCGCCGCGCCGGCGGACGCGGCGCTCCCCGCCCCGTGCCGGGACATCGGCGCCGGCCGGCACAGCTGCACCTTCTATCCGGCGGGCGACGGCCACACCGGCGGCTCGCCGGTCCAGGCGGGCGACGGCCACATCGTCGGATACCTCCACCGAGGCAGCAACTGGGTGGTCTGCGAGGCGTCCGGTGCCTCCGTGGCGCGCGGCTCGCTCCACAACCACATCTGGGCCTGGACCACGGCCGACGACGGAGCCCGCGGGTGGGTCAACGCCTTGTACGCCAGCGGCGGCGAGAACGATGGCGGCTTCGCTGGCACGCCGACCTGCGGCGCCGGCCACGGCTCGCCCCCCGGTCAAGCAAGCGCGTCGCCGGTCCCGCCTCGCCCACCGGTCCCGGGTTCGACGCTCCCCCAGTCGTCCGACGCCTGCATCTCGCCGACGTTTCGGTTCTATCTCGGCTCGACGATCTCGCACCTCCGCTACGCTCGCGCCGAGGCGACGTTCACATTCTGCGCCGGCGAGCGCGGCAAGGACATCCAGACCCGCGCTTGGGTCGGGGGCAACGCGACCGGGGAGAACCTGGGCCTGTTCTTCTCCGACGCCCAGATCGTGACGCGCTGGATCAACAACGCCGGGGGCGAGTTCGACCTGGTCTTCCGGTCCAAGTCCTGCCTGCCGCGCGTCGGCTGGCCGTGCCGGTCCTCGGGTGACTGGCGGGTGAGGTTCCTCGCCGCCACGTTCGCGCAGACCGGTCCCGGCACGACCCGGCCGGCTGCGCACGTGACGATCCTCGGCGAGTCGGCGCCCGATCGGAGCCTGAGGTTCTTCGACACGCCCTGACCGAGTAGGCCCGCGAGCGCGAGCCGTCCCCGCCGTCGGCCCTGAGGCGGCGGCGGGTCCGGCCGCGACCCGGGGCGGCGGGCCACCGGCTGCGAACCCCCCGCCGAGCGACCCGCCGCCCAGCCCGGCGATCAGGTCGAGGGGATGAGGATCTGCTCGATCGAATCCGCCGAGAGCGGCTTCGAGCAGCGGACGAGGACGCCCATGACCCAGGGGTCCTCGTCGGAGGTCGAGAAGCGCACGGGCATCTGGGTGACCAGCGACTCGAGGGCCTGCTCGCGCTTGACGCCGATGACGCCGCCCCGCGGGCCGGTCATGCCGACGTCGGTGATGTAGGCCGTCCCCTCCGGGAGCACCCGGGCGTCGGCCGTCGGGACGTGGGTGTGAGTGCCGACGACGACGCTCACCCGGCCGTCGAGGTGCCAGCCCATCCCGATCTTCTCGCTCGTCGCCTCGGCGTGCATGTCGACGAGCACGTGGTCGACCTTTCCGCGCAGGTCGGAGAGGACGGCGTCGATCTCCGAGAAGGCCGAGCGCCCGGCGTTGAGGAAGAGGTTCCCCGAGAGGTTGATCACCCCGAGCCGCAGGCCCTCGTGGTCGACGACGCAGTATCCGCGGCCGGGCTGGCCGCGGAGGTAGTTGGCCGGGCGGACGATGTGCTCCTCGCGGTCGAGGTACGGGTAGATCTCCCGGTGGTGGTAGGCGTGGTTGCCGAGGGTGATCGCGTCGACCCCGGCGGCGAAGATCTCGTCGGCGAGCTTCGGGGTGATGCCGAGCCCTCCGGCGACGTTCTCCCCGTTGACCACGACGAAGGTCGGCTCGTAGCGCTCGCGCAGGACGGGCAGCGTCCGCAGCAGGGCGCGCCGTCCGATGCTTCCGACGACATCGCCAAGGAACAGGATGCGCGCATCCGCCCGCTGAGTCGAGACAGTCACCCCGCTTGAGCCTATCGGCCGCCGCCCGCCCGGAGCCGCACGCCGGGGTCGGGCTCGGGGGCGGGCATACTTGATCCATGAGCATCAAGGAGGGCCTGTCCCCCGCGGAGGCGACTCGAGCGCCGGTCGCGCCGGCGGAGCCGGACCGGCCCGCCGCGTCCGGCCCGCCCCCGCCGCCCGGCCCGCCCCCGCCCTCGCCCCCGCCCCCGCCGCCCCCGGTCGTCGTCCCCCGCAACGTCCAGCTGGTCCTCCTCGGAGTCGGGCTGCTCGGGCTGTGGGTCGCGGCCCGGGCGGCGCGCAACGTCGTCCTCCTCTTCCTCATCGCCGGCCTGATCGCCCTGATCCTCAACCCGATCGTCGCCCGCCTCCACCGGGCCCGGGTACCCCGGGGCATCGCCATCCTCCTCGTCTACCTCTCCTTCTTCGCCAGCCTCGTCGGGATCGGCTTCCTGCTCTCCTCGCCGGTCTCCAACCAGCTCAGCTCCTTCCAGCGCAACGTCCCCGAGCTCGGCCGCCAGGCCAACCAGCGCCTGGCCAGCGTGCAGAAGTTCTTCAACGACCAGGGCATCCACGTCCAGCTGATCAAGCAGGGGGAGACCGCCCTCCAGACGATTCAGGACCAGGTGGTCAAGGGGTCGAGCTCGCTCGTCTCCTTCAGCGGCGGGCTCCTCAAGAAGGCGGCGAGCGTCTCACTCGACCTCGTGCTGATCCTCGTCCTCAGCGTGTACATGCTCGTCTACGGGCGCCTGATCGGGTCCCTCGTGCGCCGGGTGATGCCGGCCGGGAGCGGGGGCCCCGACGAGGACTTCCCCCTCCGAGCCCAGCGCGCCGTCTCCGGCTACGTCCGCGGCCAGCTCCTGTTCAGCCTGACCATGGGCACCACGGCCGGGGTCGCCCTCTACATCTTCGGCGTGCTCGGGATCTTCCCCGACGGCCGGACCTACGCCCTCGCCTTCGGCGCCTTCTTCGGGGTGATGGAGCTCGTCCCGTTCATCGGCCCGGTGCTCGGCGCCGTCCCGCCGGTCGCGGTGGCCCTGTTCTCGAACCCCTTGACCGCGCTCTGGGTGGCGCTCCTCTTCCTCGGGCTCCAGCAGCTCGAGGGGCACGTGGTCGCCCCGCAGATCTTCAGCCACGCCCTGCGCATCAACCCGCTCCTGGTGATCTTCGCCCTCCTCTTCGGCAACGCGATCTACGGCCTCGTCGGCGCGTTGATCGCCCTCCCCGTGGCCGCGGTCCTGCGCGAGACGATCGACTACCTCCGCCGCCACGTCGTGCTCGAGTCGTGGGCGCCGCCGCCGCCGCCCACCGGCCCCGGGTAGCCTCGCCCCGGCGTGCCCGATCCAGCGACTCAGCACCCGGCCGCGCGGGCGGCTACGGCCGGGGCGCCGCTCGCGGCCGACGGCCTCGGCATGCGCTACGGCGAGCGGGATGCCCTGCGCGACGTCGGCTTCACCGTCGGCGCCGGCGAGCTCCTCGCCGTGATCGGCCCGAACGGGGCCGGGAAGACGACGCTCCTGTCGATCCTCGCCGGGATCCGCCGGCCGACGGCCGGCCGGGTCACCTGGCCCGGCGGGTCGGCCGCCCGGGTCGGCTGGGTTCCCCAGCGCGCCGCGATCTACGACAAGCTCTCGGTCGCCGAGAACCTCCGCCTCTTCGCCCGCCTGGAGAAGCTCGCCGACCCGGAGGCGGCGGTCACCCGGATGCTCGCGCAGACCGACCTCGCCGACCGGGCCGACGACGAGCTCGGCCGCCTCTCGGGGGGCAACCGCCAGCGGGTGAACATCGCCGTCGGCCTGCTCGCCGATCCGGCGGTGCTCCTGCTCGACGAGCCGTCCGGGGCGCTCGACCCGCGCCAGCGCCAGCGCCTCTGGAGCTTCATCTCCGAGCGGGCGGCCGGGGGGACCGCGGTGATCTTCGCGACCCACGACATCGCCGAGGCCGAGCGTCACGCCCAGCGGGTGCTCGTCCTGGCCGACGGCGAGCTCCTCTTCACCGGGACGCCGAGCCGGCTGAAGGCCGAGGTCGGGGTCGGGACCGGCGACCTCGAGCAGGCGTTCGTCTCCTTCCTCCAGCGCCGCGGCCACTGACCGTGGACGCCGCCGCCCCGCCCGCCCGCCGCGGCCGCTGATGCGCTGGCTCCTGGTCAAGGATCTCCAGATCCTCCGCCGCTCGCCCCTCCTGGTCGGACTGCTCGTCGTCTACCCGATCGCCGTCTCCCTGCTGATCGGCCTCGCCCTCTCGCGCGGGCCGAGCAAGCCGCGGGTCGCCTTCGTCGACGAGGTCCCGCCGAGCCAGCGCCTGATCGCCGTCGGGAGCCAGAAGGTCGACATCGACAAGTACGCGGCCCAGCTCCTCTCGGCGGTGACCCCGGTGGCGGCCCGCACCCGGGCCGACGCCCTGGCCGCGGTCCGCTCGGGCGACGCCCTGGCCGCGGTGATCGTCCCGGCCGACCTGACCGCCAAGCTGTCGACCGGCCTCCAGTCGGCCGACATCCAGGTCGTCTACAACGGCGACGCGGTCGCTGAGTCGTTCGTCCACACGACGATCACCGCCCAGATCGCCCAGGCCAACGCCCAGCTCGCCGGGACGCTCGCCCAGGTCGCCGGCGGCTACGTCGACCTGCTGCGCTCGGGCGGGCGGATCAACCTGTTCGGCAACCGGATCGACGTGCTCGGCCTGGCCGCGAGCAAGGCGATCCTCGACTCGCTCCTGCGGACCCTCCCGCCCCACTCGGCCGCCCGCGCGTCGCTCGCCCCGGTCGACCGGTTCGCCACCCTGGCGGTGGTCAACCTCGGCCTCTCGAAGGGCCTCTTCGGGGCGCTGTCGAGCCCGGTGCGGGTGAACGAGACCCTGCTCAAGGGGCACCGGACCCCGCTCGACGCGTACGCCGTGGCGGTCGCCGTGGCCGTCTCGCTGATGTTCGTCTGCGTCCTGCTCGCCTCGGGGATGCTCGCGCTCGAGCGGGAGGAGAACACGTTCACCCGCCTGACCCGAGGCCTCGTCAGCGGGGAGGCGCTGGTCGCCGAGAAGGTCGTGCTGGCCGCCGGCTGCGCCTTCGTGGTCACCCTGGCCATGCTGATGGGGATCGGGGCGCTCGTCCACGTCGACTGGGCCCGCTTCCCCCTCTGGCTGGGGGCGCTGGCCCTGAGCGCGCTCGCCTTCGCCGCCCTCGGCGTGGCGATCGGCAGCCTGGCCCGCGAGGTCCGGGCCGCGTCGCTCCTCGCCTTCCTCCTCTCCCTCCCCCTCGCCTTCCTCGCCCTCGTCCCGGGCGGGGCGGTCCCCGACGCCCTCTACCAGGTGATCCGGGTGATCTCGGCCGCCTTCCCGTTCAAGGCGGCGCTGCAGGCGATCGACGCGGCGGTCAACGGGTCGCAGGCGATGACCACGCCGCTCGTGCACCTCGCCGTCCTCCTCGTCGCCTTCGCCGCGGCGGCGCGGGTCGGGCTGCGGCGGTTCGGGCGGTAGGCGCCGGCCGACCGGGGGAACCCGTCGCCGGGCACTCGCGGCGCGCGACCGGCTGCTCGCGGGTTGGCCGGGCTGGGGTCGGCGGGCGGCCCGGACGGGCGGGTCCCGGTCGGTACCATCCGGGGGACCGATGCCATTCCCAGAGACCCGCCTTCGCCGGCTGCGCAGGACCGGTGCGCTGCGTGACCTCGTCCGCGAGACCGACCTCCGCGAGTCGTCGCTCGTCGCGCCGCTCTTCGTCGCCGAGGGGCTCGACGGTCGCGCCCCGATCGCCTCGATGCCCGGCGTCGAGCGACTGTCGGTCTCGGAAGCCGTGGCCGAGGCCCGCGAGCTCGCTGCCCTCGCCGTCCCGGCCGTCCTGCTGTTCGGGCTCCCAACCGAGAAGGACGAGTCCGGGTCCGCCGCCTGGGACGACGAGGGCGCCGTCCAGCTGGCCACCCGAGCGATCAAGGCCGCCTGTCCGGAGATCCTGGTCGTCACCGATGTCTGCCTCTGCGAGTACACGAGCCACGGGCACTGCGGCGTCCTGCGCCCGGACGGGGCGGTCGACAACGACGCGTCGGTCGAGCTCCTCGCCCGGGTCGCGGTCAGCCACGCCCGGGCCGGCGCCGACATCGTCGCCCCGAGCGACATGATGGACGGGCGGGTCGGGGCCCTGCGGGCCGAGCTCGACGGGGACGGGTTCGCCGACGTCGCGCTGCTCGCGTACTCGGCGAAGTTCGCCTCCGCCTTCTACGGGCCGTTCCGCGAGGCCGCCGACTGCGCGCCCGCCTTCGGCGACCGCCGCGCCTATCAGCTCGACCCGGGCAACGGCCGGGAGGCGGTCCGCGAGGCGCTGCTCGACGCCGACGAGGGCGCCGACATGCTGATGGTCAAGCCGGCGCTCCCCTATCTCGACGTGATCGCCGCGATCCGGGCGGCCACCCGCCTGCCCGTGGCCGCCTACCACGTGAGCGGGGAGTACGCGATGGTCAAGGCCGCGGCCGCCGCCGGCCTGATCGACGAGCGCGCCGTCGTGCTCGAGACGTTGACCGCGATCCGCCGGGCCGGTGCCGACGTGATCATCACCTACCACGCCAAGGATGCCGCCCGATGGCTCAGATAGCGCCCGGCAAGACCCGCAGCCGCAAGGACGGGTCGGCCGTCCCCCTCGACGAGCTCGACAAGCGACTCCTGAACCTGATGCAAGGGAGCTTCCCGCTCGACCCACGCCCGTTTGGAGCGGTGGCCGCCGCCGCCGACGTCCCCGAAGAGCTCGTGCTCGAGCGGGTCGGCCGGCTGGTCCGGGAGCGGATCATCCGGCAGGTCACGCCGATCTACGACACCCGGGCGCTCGGGTACGGATCGATGCTGGTCGCCGCCAAGGTCGATGCGGAGAACCCGTGGGTCCCGGCCAAGATCGTCAACTCCCACCCGGGGGTCTCGCACAACTACCTGCGCAACCACGAGTTCAACATGTGGTTCACCCTGGCCGTCGAGCGCGACTCGACGCTCGGGCTGGAGGGGACGCTCGACGTGCTCCAGCGCCTGACCGGGGCCGAGTCGATCCGTCAGCTCCCGACCCTGCAGCTGTTCAAGATCCGCATGGACCTGGAGATGGAGGGCGACACCGGGGCGCTGAGCACGGCCGGGGCCGAGCAGGCGCCGGTCGACCTCGAGGCCGTGGCCTACGACGAGCGCGACGTCGAGGTCATCCGGGCGACCCAGGGCGACATGGAGATCGTCAGCGAGCCCTACGCCGCGGCCGCCGAGCGACTCGGCTGGCCGGTGGCCGAGCTCCTCGAGCACATGGCGGGGATGCGCGAGCGCGGCCTCCTGCGCCGGGTGGCGGCGATCCTCTACCACCGCCGGGCCGGGTTCTCGGCCAACGGCATGGGCGTCTGGAAGGTCCCGGCCGAGCGGATCGAGGAACTCGGGCCGCGGATGGCCTCGTTCCGGGGGATCTCCCACTGCTACGAGCGCCCGACCTACGCCGACTGGCCGTACTCGGTGTTCACGATGGCCCACGGCCGCTCGAAGGAGGAGTGCGACGCGGTGCTCGACGCGATCGCCGAGGACACCGGCATCACCGACCGGGCGACGCTCTACTCGTCGACCGAGTTCAAGAAGATCCGCCTGCTGTACTTCACCTCGGAGTTCAAGGAGTGGGAAGCGCGCTACGCGTGATCCGTCTCCCGTCCGCGGGCGCCGGCCGGCCCTCGCGTGGTCCGCGCCGGGTGGGGACGGCCCGGGCCGCCGCTCGCCGAATCGCGCTTCGCGGGTGCCTCGGGTCGGCTGGCACGCCCGCTCGCTCTCGGCTCGCCGTCAGCGGTAGCCGCCGGCGCCACCCAGGGCTGGCTCCACTGCCCAGAGAGGCCGGCGGCGCGGCTGGCCTACGCCGGCGCCCTTGACCGGGGTCGATCCCAAGCTCCGCGACGGGCGCTCGGCGGAGCTCTATGCGCGGGCGGTCGGGGTGATGCCGGGTGGGGTGAACTCTCCGGTTCGGGCGATGCGGTCGATCGGGCGGGATCCGTTGTTCGTGGCGCGGGGGGACGGGGCCTGGCTCTTCGACGTCGACGGGAACCGGTACGTCGACTACGTCTGCTCGTGGGGGCCGCTGGTCGCCGGGCACGCCCACCCGGACGTGGTCGAGGCGATCCTTCGGGCGGCGGCCCGGGGGACGAGCTTCGGCGCACCGACGGCGGGGGAGGTCGACCTGGCGGCCGAGGTCGCCCGACGGGTGCCGGGGGTCGAGCAGCTGCGGATGACCTCGTCGGGGACCGAGGCGGCGATGACCGCCGTGCGCCTGGCCCGGGCGACCACCGGTCGGGACGTCGTGCTCAAGTTCGCCGGGGCCTACCACGGGCACTCCGACGGCCTCCTCGCCGAGGCGGGGTCCGGGGTGGCCACGCTGGCCTTGCCGGCCAGCCCCGGCGTCCCGGCGGCGGTGGCCGGGCTGACCGTGGTCGTCCCGTGGAACGACCCGGCGGCGCTCGTGGCGGCCACCTCGCGGTTCTCGGTGGCGGCGATCCTCGTCGAGCCCTACGCGGCCAACATGGGCCTCGTCCCGCCGGGTGACGGGTTCCTCGAGTTGCTGCGCGAGCGAGCCAGCGAGGTCGGGGCGCTCCTCGTCTTCGACGAGGTGATCACCGGCTTCCGGGTCGCCCGGGGCGGCGCCCAGGAACTGAGCGGCGTCGGCGCCGACCTCGTGGTGATGGGGAAGATCCTGGGCGGCGGGCTGCCGGCGGCGGCGCTCGGCGGGCCGCGCCGGCTGATGGAGCGCCTGGCGCCGGCGGGCGACGTCTACCAGGCGGGGACGCTGTCGGGCAACCCGCTGGCCGTGGCCGCCGGGCTGGCCACGCTCGCCCTCCTCGACGACGACGCCTACCTGCGCCTGGCCGCGACGACCGAGCAGCTGGCCCGCGGCCTGCGAGCGGCGGCGGGCCCGGTCCCGGTGGTCGTGCAGAGCGTCCCCGGCCTGTTGACCGTCTTCTTCAGCGACCGGCCGGTCACCGACCTGGCCGGGGCCCGGGCCTGCGACCTCGAGACCCACGCCGCCTGGTGCCGGGCCCTCCTCGCCCGGGGCGTCTACCCGCCGCCCTCGCAGTTCGAGGCCTGGTTCCCGTCGCTCGCCCACCGGCCCGAGCACGTCGAGCTGACGCTGGAGGCGGCCCGGGCGGCGTTCGCCGAGGTGGCCGGCCGGGGGGCCCGATGAGCCGGACGCTCGAGCGGCTGGTCGAGGACCTCCGGGCCGAGGGCGGCCTGCTCGCCGCCGCCCTCGACGACGATCCCCGCGTCCTCGCGGCGACCGGGCCGCCGGGTCCGGCGGCGATCGCGGCGGCCGGGCCGCGGGCGGCGGCCGACCCGGCCGAGTACGAGCTCCTGATCGAGGCGATCCACGAGGGCTACCGCCTCCACTACGGGGGGCCGCGCCTCCTGGCCGGCGCCGACCCGGATCTCCGCCTCCTGGCCGGGGACCGTCTGTTCGCGGCCGGGCTCGAGCGGCTGGTCGCCCTCGGCGACGTGGCGGCCGTGCTCGAGCTGGCCGACGTCATCTCCCTCTGCGCCCTCGTCCACGCCCGCGGGGCCGGCGAGCTCGCCGAGGCCATATGGACGGCCGGGGCCCGGGCGGTCGGGTGGGGGGCGACCGACGCCTACGTCGAGGCGAAGGCCCTGCTGATGGCGGGCGACGAGCGTGGACCGGCGGCCGTGCGGGCGGCGGTTGGGGCGCCGTTACGCCCTCCGGGTGGTCTTGGGCGATAATCTTTGGCGGAGCTTTACCGAAGGTCCGGAGACCCACTTGGCCGCCCGTCGCCAGCCACGAACCCCGAAATACACCAGCGATCTCCACGTCCCGGGAGCCTTCCCCGGCGAGACGCTGACCCGCCGGCGGTTCATGACCGGAACCGCCCACACGGCCGGCGGGGTGGCCGTCGGGGCGATCGCCCTCCCGTCGCTCGGCTTCGCCCTCGGGCCGCTGTTCGACAAGCCGGTGGTCCGGTGGGAGACGGTCGGCTTCCCGAATGACTTCCCGACCGACAACTACGTCCCGAAGATCATCACCGTGACCCCGGACATCGGCGACGTCGGCAAGACGACGGTCTACCTCCGGGCACGCAACCCTCTGATCGACACGACCCCGGTCAACCAGTACAACCGTTTCATCGCGATCTCCTCCCGGTGCGCCCACCTCGGGTGCCCGGTCCGGTGGACGCCGGCCGCCGAGCGCTTCATCTGCCCGTGCCACGGCGGCGTCTACGACCTCCAGGGGGCCCGGACGGGTGGCCCGCCCGTGCGCCCGCTCGATCGCTTCGCCACGCGGCTGATGAACGGGATGGTCCAGGTCGGCCCGCGCTACAGCGTCAACAGCGAGCTCAAGGCGTTCTCCCCCCGCGACCCGGGCGAGCCGATCGACGGCCTCGGCCAGTACGCCTTCCCGTCGCGTCCGACCACGCGCAAGCTCCCGGGGCTCTAGGCGATGGCCAAGTTCCCCCTGCCCCCCCTCCCGCCGGCCCTCGCGCCCCAGCCGCCGAAGCCGGGCACCGGCCGGGAGACCGGCAAGCTCGGCAAGGCCGAGGCGGGCCGGAGCGTCGTCGACTGGGTCGACGAGCGGACGTCGCTCTCGGGCGGCGTGCGCTGGATGCTCTTCCGCAAGGTCCCGAAGGGCAACTGGGCCTACACCCTCGGGTCGGCCGCGCTGTTCGCCTTCATCTCCCAGGCGATCACCGGGATCTTCCTGGCCATGTACTACGACCCCTCGGCCGTCCACGCCTACGAGTCGGTCCGCTACATCACCAACGAGGCGTTCCTCGGCCAGTTCGTCCGCGGGATGCACAAGTGGGGCTCGTCGGTGATGGTGATCCTCGTCTTCCTCCACATGGCCCGGACGTTCTTCTTCGGCGCCTACAAGTACCCGCGCGAGCTGACCTGGGTGATCGGGGTCGTCCTGCTGATCCTGACCATGATCATGTCGTTCACCGGCTACCTCCTCCCGTTCGACCAGCGCTCCTACTGGGCGACGATCGTCGGCGTCAACACCAGCGTCGGCGGGGCCCCGTTCCTCGGGCCCTACCTGGCCGACTTCCTCCGGGCCGGGCCGGAGTTCGGGGCGACGACGCTCCCGCGCTTCTATTCGATCCACATGCTCCTCATCCCCGGGCTCCTCGTCGCCCTGATCGGCTTCCACCTCTACCTGGTGGCCAAGCTCGGGATCACGGCGCCGCCCTGGCACAAGGCGCACCCGAACCCCGAGCTCAAGAAGGCCGAGGCGTGAGCGCCGTCGCGCCCTCGACCGGGGACGCGTCGGCGTGAACCGGCGCGAGAAGGAGGAGTACCTCCGCGACTACTCGATCCAGAAGGCCGCCGGGAAGCCGTTCTTCCCGTATTCGGTGGCCAAGGACGGGGCGATGGCGGCGATCGTCGTCTTCGTCATCATGGCCCTGTCGCTGATCCTCGGGGCCGAGCTCGGGCCGAAGGCCAACCCGGTCACGACGACCTACACGCCCCGGCCGGAGTGGTACTTCTTCTTCCTCTTCGAGGTCCTGCGCGTCATCAAGCCCCCGGCGTTCGTGCCCCTGGCGACGTTCGGCGTGCCGACGATCTGCATGATCATGCTCTTCCTGCTGCCGTTCTACGACCGCAGCCCCGAGCGCCGGATCCACCGGCGGCCGATCGCCCTGCTCACCGGGATCCTGGTGATCGCCGCGATGGGCTACCTGACCTACGAGGGGGCGAACGCCGGGCCGCCGGGGACGATCGACATGGCGACGCCGGCGACGGTGACCGCCCTCGGCCCGAAGATGGTGGCCCAGTTCGACCTGGGCAAGTCGGTGGCCGCCCAGTCGGGCTGTCAGGCGTGCCACAAGATCGGCGAGGACGGCAACTCCGGTCCGGGGCCGCCCCTGACCCACATCGCCTCGCGGATCGGCCGGGCCGGGCTGGCCCGGACGCTGGTCAACCCGACCGCGCCGATGCCCTCGTTCGCCAACCTCTCGCCGGACAAGTTCAACGCGCTCGTCACCTTCCTGGCCAACCTGAACTAGTGGTCTGTCTCGGAATTATCTTGGGTGGCTGACGCCGCCAGAGGCCAAGCGAATTGCGAGACAGACCACTAGCAGTGGATCGTTCCCGGGCGACCGGCTGAGGGCCAGATGACGGAGAACCCCGGCACGCTCGAGCCGGGCCAGGTGCGGGCGATGTTCGATCGGATCGCCGGCTTCTACGACGTGATGAACTCGGTGATGACGGCCGGGCTCCACCATCGCTGGCGGGCCCGGGCGGTCGACCTCGCCGGCGTCCGCCCGGGCGACCGGGTGCTCGACGTGGCGACCGGGACCGGCGACCTGGCGATCGAGCTCGCCCGGCGGGTCGGCCCGGGTGGGACGACGGTGGCCTGCGACTTCTCGGAGGCGATGCTCGAGCGGGCCCGGGCCAAGGACCCGGCCATCGTCTTCGAGTGGGGCGACGCGATGAGCCTCGTTTACGGGGACGGCGAGTTCGCCGCGGCGACGGTCGGGTTCGGGGCCCGGAACTTCGACGACCTCGATCGCGGCCTGCGCGAGATGGCCCGGGTCGTGCGCCCGGGCGGGCGGGTCGTGATCCTGGAGATCACGACCCCGACCGAGCCGCCCCTCTCCACCTTCTTCGGCCTCTGGTTCGACCGCCTGGTCCCGGCCCTCGGGCGCCTGGCCGGCGACCCGGAGGCGTATGGCTACCTCCCGAGCTCGGTCAAGCGGTTTCCCCGGGCCGATCGCCTGGCCGCGCGGATGCACGGCGTCGGGCTGCGCAACGTCCGCTACGTCCTGACGGCCGGCGGGATCATCGCGATCCACGTGGGGGAGGTGGCCGGGTGAGGATGGCCGTCGACCCGGTCGCGGCGATCGTCGAGCTCGGCGGCGCGGTGATCCGGCGGCGGATGGAGGCGGTCGAGGCGCGGCTGCTCGAGATCTCGGCGACGCAGGAGGACGCCCGGCGGACGGTCGCGGCCGGGGGCAAGCGGCTGCGCCCGCTGCTCGTGTTCGTCGCCGGCTTCGACGGGCCGGCGGACGGGCCGCTCGTCCGGGGGGCGGTGGCGGTCGAGTTGGTCCACTCGGCGACCCTGATCCACGACGACGTGCTCGACGCGGCGCCCCTGCGCCGGGGGCGCCCGACCGTGTTCGCCGCGGGCGGGCGGGCGGCGGCGACGGCGGCCGGGGACCTGCTCTTCTCGCGGGCGTTCGCCGAGCTGGCGGCCAACGGGAGCGCCGCCCAGCTCGGGATGCTCTCGGCGGCGAGCTCGGCCCTGGCCCGGGGGGAGCTCGTCCAGCGGGAGGACGCATGGAACGTCGCCGTCACGATCGAGCGCTACCTCTGGCGGTGCGAGCTGAAGACGGCGAGCCTGTTCGCGGCGGCCTGCCGGCTCGGCGCGGCGGCCGGCGGGTCCGGGTCCGGGTCCGGGTGGGAGTCGGGCCCGGGACCGGGGTCGGGGTCGGAGGCGGGGTGCGCGTCGGGGGCGGCGGCGCCGTCGGCCGACCTCGGGGAGTTCGGGCGGGCGGTCGGCGTGGCCTTCCAGATCCTCGACGACGTGCTCGACGTCAGCGGACCGGTCGCGCAGACCGGCAAGGCCCGGGGCACCGATCTGCTCGACGGGACGGTCACCCTGCCGCTGATCCTCGCCCGGGAGCGGGATCCCGAGCTGGCCGGGCTCGAGCTCCAGGGAATCGACGACGCCGAGGCCGTGTGCGAGCGGATCGTCGCCACCGGAGCGGTCGAGGTCGCTCGGGAGCGGGCGCTGGCTCTGGTCGCCGGAGCGAAGGCCGGGCTCCCGGACGACCTGGGAGCGCGCCAGCGGCGGGCGCTCGAGCTGGTGGCCGACGGCGTCGTCGACCGCTACGCCTGAGCGGCGCCTTTCAGAAGTCGGCGGGGATGATGTGCCCGGCGTGGAGGGCGGCGACGAAGCGCTCGAGGCTCTCGGACATGTTCTCGAGCGAGATCCGCTGGACCTCCCCGGCGAGGATCGCCGCCCCGCGGTTGAGCTCGTCGTCGTAGCGGTCGACGACGTCCTGCTCGTAGACGCCGGTGCCCGACCACTCGCAGTTCGGGCAGCGGAGGGTGACCGTCCAGTAGGTCTTGCTCGCCGGGGCCCAGTCGACCGGCTGGACGAGCTCGCAGCCGCAGCCGCCGCAGCGATGGAGGTCGGGTTGATCGGCCGGGCGGGGATCGTTGGGCGACTCGAAGTAGACGACCTCGATCTGGCGTCCGCTCGGAAGGGTCAGCTGGCGGGTGTAGTGCGAGCTCTTCGGCCGGGCGTCCATGGAGCACGTATCGACCGCCCGGAGCAGGACTTGAGCCTCGTTCTGCCGGGGGCGCCAGGCCGCCTACCGGCCGGACGAGAGCGGTACGCTGTCGGCGCTGATGGCAACCGCGATCCGGACGATCAAACACGAGGATCGTCTGAGCCTGATCGAGCATCTCGACGAGCTCCGGACCCGGCTGATCGTCTCGGCCATCGCGCTCGCCGTGGCCTTCGGCTTCTGCCTCTGGCAGAACCACGCGCTCCTCCATCTGATCAACAAGCCGCTGGAGAAGCAGACCCAGAAGCAGGTGAACAACGGCAACGGGCTCCCCGGGCAGGTGGCGGTCACCCAGAAGGCGCTGCTGGCGGTGTCGACGCTCGAGAAGCAGACGATCGCGACGCTGTCGGCCCCGGGCAGCGGGGTGAGCCCGGCGGCGGCGGCGAAGCTCGGGGCGGTCGCCGGGCAGATTGACGCGGCGGTCGCGAGGATCCCGCGGGTGCCGACCGGCGACAAGCCGGTCACCCTGGGGATCGGCGAGCCGTTCACGACCACGATCACCGTGACCTTCTACTTCGCCCTCCTCTTCTCCCTGCCGGTGATCCTCTTCCAGCTCTACTCGTTCATCCTCCCGGCGTTCAGCCCGGGGGAGCGCCAGATCGCCCTGCCGCTGATGCTGGCCATCCCGTTCCTGTTCGCCACGGGGGTGATCTTCGGCTACTTCGTGGTCGTCCCGGCGTCGGTCAAGTTCTTCCAGAACTTCAACAGCCAGCAGTTCAACGTCCTCGTCCAGGCCGGGCCGTACCTGAAGTTCGTCACCCTGCTGATGCTCGCCATGGGGCTGATCTTCCAGGTGCCGGTCGGCATCCTGGCGGCCACCCGGGCGGGCATGATCACCCCGGCCCAGCTGCGGTCCAACCGCCGGTACGCGGTCGTGGTCGCCGCGGTGATCGTCGCCCTCCTGCCCGGGGACCTCGTGACCATGGCCCTGGAGGCCGCCCCGCTGATCGTCCTCTACGAGCTCAGCATCGCCATCGCCTCGTTCGTCGACCGGCGGGTCAAGCGCCGGGAGGCGCGGGAGGCGGGAGCGGCCACGGCCGCCGCCGCCGCGCCAGCGCCGGCCCCGGCGGCGGCCCCGGCCCCTCCCGGCCCGGCGCCACCCCCACCGCCGGCGGCGGAGGCGACGCCGGCGGCGGAGGCGACGCCGGCGGTCCCGCCCGTCGTTCCGCCCGCGCCGGAGTCGTCTGGCCCGGCGCCGCCGCGCTCGCCGGGCGTCCCGCCGAACTTGATCCCGCCGATTGCCCCGCCGATAAGGCCACACGAAGAGGAGGACGACGATGCTCTTTGACCTACGCGGACGTGGACGGCGCCGGACGATCCAGGTCATCTACCTGCTGCTGGCGCTCATCCTCGGCGGCGGCCTGATCTTCTTCGGCGTGGGCGGGGCGACGAGCGGCGGCCTGCTGAACGCGGTCGGGGCCAACGGGACCAACGGGTCGACGACCGACATCTTCGCCAAGAACGTCAAGGCCGCGGAGAAGCAGGTGGCGGCGACGCCGACCAACGCGACGGCGTGGGCGACGCTCGCCCACGCCCGGTTCCAGGTCGCCGGGACGGGCGGCAACTTCGACCAGACGACGGGGACGTTCAGCTCCTCCGGGAAGGCCGAGCTCCTGCAGGTCAAGCAGGCGTGGGACCACTACCTGGCGCTGAAGCCGGCCCATCCGAGCCAGGACACGGCGCGGGAGATGGTCCAGGTGCTCGGGCCGGCCGGCCTGAACGCGCTGCCGGCGGCGATCGTCGCCGAGGACATCGTGGTCTCGGCGAACCCGACGAGCCCGTCCGAGTACGCCCGCCTCGCGCTGCTCGCCTACCTGGCCGGTCAGACGCGGAAGGGCGATCTGGCCTCGGCGCAGGCGGTGAGCCTGGCCCCGAAGGGCCAGCAGACGGCGCTCAAGCAGCAGCTCGCCCTGGCGAAGACCCAGGCCCAGGCCCAAGCCCTCCAGAAGCAGCAGACGACCTCGACGCCCACCCTCCCCGGCGGCTGAGCGGCCGCGGCCGTCCGTCCGCCGCGGCCGGCCGGCCGCGGCGAACCACTAAGATTGGAGCTCGGTCGCCGGCGGGGAGCCGGGGCCGGCCTCCGGGCCGTTAGCTCAATTGGCAGAGCAGGGGCCTCTTAAGCCCAAGGTTGAAGGTTCGATTCCTTCACGGCCCACTGCACCGGCTGGGTGAAGGCGGAGTCCCGCGGTGAGCGGGCTTGCCGGTCGACCGACCCCACCGAACGGTGCTACGCAGGGTCAGGCGGCGCCAGCGGCGCGGTCTCGGCTACCGCGCGTCGGCCGGCCTCTGCGTCACCGTCAGCCCGGTCTGACCGACGGGACCGGCCGGGATGCCAGCGCAGCGCCGCGGCGGACGCGAAGTCACCTGCGTGCGCAAAGCCGGCGCAGACGACGAGATCGCCTTCATGCACGGCACCGGCTCGGACCGCATGATCGAGGGTGACGGGTACCCCGGCTCCGTACAGGTTGCCGAACCGATCAAAGGTGTCGAGGTGGCAGCGGGGGTCCACGCCGAGGGCACGCTGCCAGTTGCGCAGGAAGAGGCGGTTCGGCTGATTCGTGACGAGGATGTCGATGTCGCTCGGGCGTATCTCGATCCGGTCGCACAGCTCGGAGACGATCTCCGGAACCAGGGCATTGCCGCGTGCCACGATCTCCGCCGCCTTGCTCTTGTCGAACCCGACCACCAGCTCGGCGCCTCCGGGCTCCCAGTAGCGGCGGCCGTCAGCGATCGCGACCCGCATGTCGGCGGCGTAGCCCGGGATGTTGCGCGTGTGGGTACCGAGGAGGGGGGAGGCGTCCCCGCGAACGACGTACGCGACACCGCACCCGTCGCCGGGAACGGCCGACTGCGGGAGCGTCCGGGTTTCGGGCTGCATGAACATCTGGCCGGCGATGTTCTGGACGTTGCCGAGGAGCGCGCTTCGAGCTGAGCCCGCCGCCAGGATCGTCGCGGCGAGTTGCAGCATGTAGGGGAAAGAGCCACACCCGCCGTTGTGCAGATCGATGATCCAATCAGGCGCGCAGCCGAGCCGCTGGGCGACTTCGGCGCCACAGCCCGTGATCGGCGTGTCCGGGAGCAGCGTGTTGGTGACGATAACGTCGATGTCGTCCGGCTCCACGCCGAGGCTCGCCAGCATCGGGTGCGCCGCTCGCCGCACCATGTCGGCCGCGCGCTCGCCCCGAGCCACGTGATGACGCGTGGTCGGAGGTCGCAGCAGCGGGGCGAGCGTGGGCGCTTCCCCGGCGGCGAGCTGGTCGATGCGAATCGGAGCGCCCGGGAGGTAGCTGCCGAACCCGATGACGCTTACGCCGGTCACAGGCTGGTCGAGGCTATCGGCTGCGCGGCGCGAGCCGTACTGGGGCGCCGCACCGCGGCCGACCATGACCGGGGCGCGGCACAGCGCACTCCCGCCGGGGATCGGCCCGCGTTTGGGACACCTGACGCATCACCGCGCAGCGTATCGCGTCCAGACAGCCGCTCGAGGCCTGGGTAGGCCGCGGGAGGCAGTATCGCCGCCGGCTTGTTAACACTGTGTTTCGCCGCCCAGATGAGCGATCGTGGTGTGTATAGTCCAGCCTCCGCACATCTCCGACTCGGCAAAGGGGTGCTTCATGCACACAAGCCTTTCCGGTGGCGTCCACGCGGTCGTGGGCGATGTTGCTCGCTCGTCTGGGCCGGCGCTAGCTCACTCGGAGCGTTGACACGTGTTGCAATTGGCCACCCTCTCCGAAGTAGAAGCCCTGGTCCGGCGCGAGTTGCGTGGCAAATCCGCCACCGTTACCCTCGACGAGAACACGAGGCTCAGCGATCTCGGACTCTCGAGCCTCCAGGTCGCCGAGATCATTTTCTCGCTCGAGGAGCAACACGGGATCGAATTCGACGCGGCCAAGGCGGCAGACGCGGCGACCTTGGGCGCAGTGGTCGGACTCGCGAACGAGGCGCTCGCGACCGTTTAGCTTTGATCCCGATCCACCCCGAGAGGAGCGTTCGATGAACGGCCGCGAGCATCACACCTTTATATTGATGTCAGCGATCCTCCCGTTGGTCGGCGTCGTGGTCGCGATCGGACTGCTGTGGAACCGGGCATTCGGATGGTCTGACGCCGTCGCCCTGACCGTCATGTATTCCGTCGGCATTGCCGGCGTTTCCACGGGCTATCACCGGCTCCTCGCGCATCGCGCGTTCGAGACCGGGCGGATGCTCAAGGTGCTCTTCGTCGCCGGCGGCGCAATGGCGGGCCAAGGGCCGCCGCTGATCTGGACGGCCCATCATCGCCGCCACCACCGGGTCGCCGACCAGGAGGGCGATCCGCATAGTCCGTACGTCGACCATGGTTCCGGCATCAGGGGCGCGCTGAGCGGCCTATGGCACTCCCACCTTGGGTGGCTGTTCGACCGGGATCTGACCTCGGACCCGGTGCGGTACTGCCCTGACCTCGCACGCGACCCTGACATACGCTTCATTAGCAGGCACTTCATCGGGTTCGTGCTGCTCGGCATGGTCATCCCGGGTCTGATCGGGCTCGCGATGACGCAGACCCTCGCCGGCTTTGCCACCGGCGTCCTATGGGGTGGGCTCGTCCGCTTCTTCGTCCTCAACCACGTGACGTACGCGGTGAACTCGGTCGGGCACTACTTCGGCCGGCGGCGGTTCGCCACGGCCGACGAGTCGCGCAACGTAGCGTGGCTCGCGATCCCGTCGTTCGGCGAGGGCTGGCACAACAATCACCACGCCTTTCCACGGTCCTACCGCCACGGAATGCGCTGGTACGAGGTCGACATCAGCGCGGGCATCATCCGCACGCTGGAGGCGCTTCACCTGGCGCATAAGGTCGTGCGCATCGATCGCGAGCTGATGGATCGCAAGGCCGAGAGCCTGGCCCGCCTGGGCGGAGGACGCACCGTTCCGGCCACGCCGGCCAAGCCGCTGGCCGAGATCCGGGAGCTCGCGTCCGTCGGCATCACCGATGTCGAGTAGCGCGACGGCCGGTCGCGCCGCCGCGTCCCGAGGCCGTCGTAGATGAACCTGTGGGACGCGCTCACGACCGGAGTCACTCCCGCTCGTGGCACCATGCGCTGCTCGGCGGCCGGCTTCGAGGCGGTCGACTGGGCGGAGATCGTCGCCGACGGCGAGCAGATGACGGCGGGCATGCGCCGCGCGGGCGTGGAGCCCGGCACGCGGGTCGCGGCGGTGCTCTTGAACACGCCGCTCGCCTGCCGCGGGCTGCTCGGGGCGTGGTTCGCCGGCGCGACGCTCGCTTCGTTCCCCGTTTCGTCGCGCGGGATGGACACGGCTGAGTACGTCGAGCAGCTGCGGACGCTGAGTGCGCACCTCGGCCAGACCGTGACGTTCGTCGACGCCGCGACGATGGATCTCCTCCCCGAGGAGGTCGTGCGGGACACGAACATGCACTCTTGGGAGTCCGTAGCCGGCAGCGGCAAGATCGAGATGACGCCACCCGGCGATGACGACATCGCCTTCATCCAGTACTCGTCCGGCAGCACGAGCCTCCCGAAGGGATGCATGTTGACGCCGCGAGCGATCGCCGCGCAGCTGGAGATGGTGATCGCGTTCACCGGTGCTGAGCCGGGGGTCAGCGGCTGGAGTTCCTGGCTGCCCCTGTCGCACGACATGGGGCTGTTCGGGAACTTCGTCTTTCCCATGGCCTACCGCCTGCATCTCACGCTGTCGACACCCGAGCGGTTCGCGTTCTCCCCGCGCAGCTGGTTCGAGGACGCGGCCCGCTTCGGCGCGGCCTATACGAGCGGGACGAACACCGCGCTGCATCTGGCGGCGCGCGTGCAGCGCGGGCGCCTGCCCAGCCGCGAGCTGGTGCTGCGCTGCGTCGTCCTCGGCGCGGAGCGCATCGAGTGGGACACCGTGCAGGCGGCCCTGACGGCGTTCGGTCCGGCGGGGCTCCGCGAGGAGCACTTCATGCCCGCGTACGGGCTAGCCGAGGCGACGCTAGCCGTCACGGCATGTCCATTCCACGAGGCGCCGCGGCAGGTCGCGGTCGACAGCGTCGCCCTCGCCGACGGCCTCGTTCGTGAGGTCGACCCCGCGGAGGAGGCGGCCACGAGCATCGTCAGCAGCGGCGTGCCGTGTGCCGGCGTAGAGCTCCCTGGACTCCGGCCGGATGTCGTAGGCGAGCTTCGCGTCAGGTCCCCCAGTCTCGCCGCCGGTTATTACGGAGACCAGCAACGGTCGAGCGAGCGGTTTGCCGGCGGCGAGCTCCTGACCGCCGACATCGGGTTCGAGCGCGACGGGCACCTGTACCCGATCGGGCGAGTCGACGACGTCGTCTCGATCTCCGGGCGGAAGGTGTACGCGCGCGAAATCGAGGCAGCTGTCGACGGCCTCGACGGCGTTCGCAAGGGGTGCACGACGATAATCGAACGCCAGCTCCTCGGGCGTCCGCGGCTCGCGCTGCTGATGGAGGTGGGCCGGGGGCACACGGACTACCGCGGTATCGCAGAGGCCGCGGCGACGATCGCCATGCGCAAGGGCGCGGTGCCCCTCGACGAGTGCCTCTTCCTCAAGAAGGGCACCCTCCCCAAGACTCCGAGCGGCAAGATCCAGCGCTACAGATGCCGTCAGCTGCTCGAGGCTCGCCGCCTCGTACCGACCGCCACGGTCGAGCTCTAGCTACGTGTCTCGGCGACGCGTGATCCTTCTCACCGGCGCCTCGGGCGTGGTCGGACAGGCCGTCGCCGCCGAGCTCCGGGCAGAGCACGTCATCGGCCTGGTCCATAACAGCACGAGCGGGCTACCGGTCGAGGAGACGATCGCTTGCGACATCGAGCAGCCGCGGCTGGGCCTCTCCGCGCAGCGCTGGCACCGACTCGCGGCGCAGGCCGATGTGATCGTGCACTCCGGCGCCTTGACGGAGTGGGGCCGGCCGGCCGCGCTCCACCGCGCGATCAACGTTGGCGGCACGCGCGCGGTGATCGAGCTCGCGGAGGCGGCCAACGCGCCGGTCCACTTCCTCAGCACGGCCTATGTGCGCGCTCTCGAGCTCGGACGCGGCGCCGAGCTGAGCGCCGGCAACGTCGTGACGGCCTACATCACCTCGAAGCTCGAGGCCGAGCAGCTCCTCCTCGCCAGTGGCGTGCCGAACGCGATCTACCGGCCGACGAACCTGGTCGGCTACTCCCGCACCGGCGCGAGTAGCCGCGCTCAGATCGTCCAGCATCTTTCCGCATGGATCTGCCGCGGCAAGGCCCCGTTCATCCCGGCGCACCCGGGGAACCTCGTAGACGTCGCCCCCCTGGACGTGTGCGCGATCGCGGTCGCGAACGCCGTGCGCGCTGATGACCTCGGCGGCCTGCACTGGATCACCTACGGAGACGGCGCGATGACGGTTCAAGAGACGATCGCCATCGCCGTCGCGCACGCGGCCAGCCGCGGACGCCAGATCGCCGTGCCACCGATCGTCGACCCGCGCGGGCCGCTGCCGATCGCGCTCGACCGGATCCCGCCAATTTCACGCCGCTTCGTGAAGGTCCTGATCGACGTCAGCGAGGTCACCCACGCGTGCGGCGGCGTCCTGCCGAGCTCGCTGTCCGAGCTCGCCCGGCGCCTGGCGGTTCCCGCCCCATCCGACCGGGACGCCTACCGCCGGAGCCTCGACTATTGGGCCGGTCACGCCGGCGACCTGACGAAGCAGGCCGCGTGACTCCGACGCCCGCTCCGATCTGGGACCCGCCGGACCTCCACTCCTGCGTCGCGCTCGTCACCGGCGCGAGCCGCGGCGTCGGGCGCGGCATCGCCCTCGCCCTCGGTGACGCGGGCGCGAAGGTCTACGTGACCGGTCGGAGCGTCCGCGGCGGGCCCACGACCGAGGGCCTGCCCGGCACGATCGACGACAGCGCCGAAGAGGTCACGGCGCGCGGCGGCCAAGGCGTCGCGGTGCGCTGTGACCACACGGTCGACGGCGACGTCGCCGCGCTGCTGGACGACATCACGGCGACCGACGGGCGCCTCGACGTGCTCGTCAACAACGCCTGGGCCGGATACGAGCGCTGGAGCGAAGCGCGCTTCGACGCGCCGTTCTGGGAACAGCCGATGTGGCGCTGGGAGCTCTTCGCGACGTCGCTCCGCGGACAGTTCGTAGCGAGCCGCCTCGCCGCGCCGCTGATGGTGGCCGCCGGACGGGGCCTGATCGTCAACATCAGCTTCACCGACGGCAATCTCCCACTCGGACAGGCGGCCTACGACGTGTGCAAGCACGCCTCGGACCGAATGGCGCTCTCCATGTCGCGCGAGTTGCGTCCGCACGGGGTGGCCTCCGTGGCGCTGCACCCGGGGTTCGTCCGCACCGAGCGCGTCGAAGCGGCGTGGGACCGGATCGGCTCGGGCCCAGCGCAGGTGATCCATACCCCCGAGTACGTGGGGCGGGCCGTCGCGGCGCTCGCGGCCGACGACGGGATGCTCGAACGGACCGGACAGCGGCTGGCCGTCGGCGACCTCGCCGAGGAGTACGGGTTCACCGACATCGACGGCCGGCGACCGCCCGCGTTTCACCTCGAGGGCCGCATGACGCTCGCGACGCGCATGGAGCGCCTGAACCGCCTCGTCGTCCAGTCTCGGAGCGCCGCGCGGTGACGGCTCCCGGCGCGACCCCGGAAAATCTCCCCGCCTACGCCGGCGCCTCGTCTGCGGCGATCCGCCACCACTATGACGTCGGCAATGCCTTCTACGGGCTTTGGTTGGACCCCACCCTGACCTATTCCTGCGCCCTCTGGGACGGCGAGAACGACGACCTCCAGACGGCGCAGGAACGCAAGCTCGACTACCTCGCCACGGGCGCCCGCGCGGGTAGCGGCGGGCGGGTGCTCGATATCGGCTGCGGCTGGGGCAGCATGCTGCGCCGCCTCGTCGAGAACCACGGCGTCGAGCGGGCGGTCGGGCTCACGCTGAGCGACGCCCAAGCCGGGCATGTGCGAGCCTGGGGCGACGAGCGCTGCGAGTCGCGGCTCGAGAACTGGACCGAACATGTGCCGGTCGCTCCGTACGACGCGATCGTCTCGATCGGCGCCTTCGAGCACTTCGCGAGCTTCTCCATGCCGCGCTCCGAGCGCATCGAGGCCTACCGACGCTTCTTCGCGCGCTGCCACGAATGGATCGCCCCCGGCGGGCGACTGGCGTTGCAGTCGATCCTCAAGGGCAGCAACGTGCGCCTGGACCGCGAGACGACCCGGGACATGCTGTTCATCGTCGACCGCATCTTTCCCGAGTCGCAGATTCCCTGGCTCTCCGAGTTGGTGGAGGCAAGCGAGCGACGGTTCGACGTTGCGAGCATCCGCAACGACCCCGATCACTACGCGCGCACCTGCGACCTGTGGCGCCAGCGCCTGGAGGCCAACCGTGAGCGTGCCGAGGAGCTCGTCGGCGGGCAGATGGTCGCCGACTACGTACGCTACCTGCGGGCCATCACGCAGCACTTCGCTGACCGCCACCAGGGCCTTGGCCGGGTGGTGTTCGTACGTGTCTAGCGGCGCCGCCGAACCGGCGACGCTCCCGGCGAAGGGGCCACGCGAGGCCATCGCCACCGACCCGCGCGCGCTGCGGCACGCTGTCTATTGGCGTGAAACGGAGCCCTTCGAGCCCGGGCCGCCGCTCGTCGGGGACGTGGAGGCCGACGTGTGCGTCGTCGGCGCCGGTTACACGGGCCTATGGACCGCCCATTTCCTCAAGCTCGCCGATCCGAGCCTCGACATCCACATCGTCGAGGCCGAGTATGCCGGCGCCGGCGGGTCAGGCCACAACGACGGTTTCGTCACGCCGACGATCGGCCACAGCCTGCACACGGTGGTGCGCCGCTTCGGGCCCGAGCGGGCGAAGGCGGCATACGCGGCGGTCGGTCGGTCGATCCTCGAACTTCGTCGTTTCCTGCGCAGGAACGCGATCGACGCCGATCTCGAGCCGGGCGGCTTCTACCTCGTGGCCACGAACGGCGCACAGCGCCGGCGCCTGGATCATGACGTCGCCCTGGCCGCCGAGATGGGCGTGGGCTACGAGGTGCTCGAGGCCGAAGATGCGCGCGCGCGCATCGGCTCGAACGTAATCGTCGGAGCGCTGAAGACGCCGGGGGCCCTCGTCAACCCCCATAAGCTCGCTCGCGGGCTCCTCGGAGTCGTGCGCGGGCAAGGTGTCCACGTGCACGAGCGCACCCGGGCGCTCGCGATCGAGCGCGCGACCGGCGGTCACGTCGTCACGGCGCCCCTGGGGCGAGTCCGGGCGCCGCGTACCGTGCTGGCGACGAACGCCTACCAGCACCAGTGGGCGCCGTTTCGCCGGGCGCTGAAGCCCGTCTGGAGCTACGCGATCGTCAGCGAGCCGCTCAGCGACGCCCAGCTCTCGATGGTGCGCTGGCCTGGCCGAGAGGGGTTTGTGGAGGCCCGCAACTTCATTGTCTTCTGCCGCCTGACGGCGGACAACCGTCTCCTCGTGGGCGGCGGCCGCGCGCCCTACTTCCGAGACTGCGACATGGACGAGCGTCATTGCCGCGATCTCGTCCGCCATGACGTGCTGGTCGCCGAGCTCGCGCGGTACTTCCCGGCTTGGCGCGACGTGCGCTGGACGCACTCCTACGGCGGGTGCGTCGCCGTCACCCCCGATCTCCTTCCGCACGTCGGCGCTCGCGGACACGGCCTCTTCTACGCCCACGGATACTGTGGCAACGGCATCGCGATGTCGCACACCGCGGCGAAGTCGCTGTGCGACGTCATGCTCGGACGCGACACCGACCAGGCACGACTTCCCTTCGTGGGCGGACGGCAGCGGCGCTTCCCACCGGAGTCGATGAGCTTCGCCGGATCGCGAGCCCTGGCGTCGCTGCTGGAGTGGCAGGACCGCCATCCGGATCTGATCAGACGGCAGCTCATGTGATGGCGGTCGACGGCACGCTCGTTCGACTGGCCGAGGTGAGCCCGGTCGCCTGGACATCCGAGCGCGAGCTCGCCCTGAGCGACTGGATCCTCCAGGGACGTCGGATCGGGACGGTGAGCCGCGGGGCGCAGTGGTGGCTCGGCGACTGGCTCATGTACGGAAACCGACACTACGGGGACACCTACATCAAGGCCGCCAAGATCACGACCTACGACATCCAAAGCCTGATGAACATGGTCTACGTCGCGTCGCGCTTCGAGATCTCCCGACGTCGGGAGAACGTGTCGTGGAGCCACCATGCGACGCTGGCGGCGCTGGGGCCCGAGAACCAGGAGTTGTGGCTCGATCGCGTGGTCGCCGATCGACTCTCGGTGGGCTGCCTGCGCACCGAGCTGCGAGCGTGGGCCCGAGATGGGTCTGCCCGCGAGCCTGCTGAGGTCTCGGGCTCCGGCGCGCGTGCCGCGCCGGTGGCGATCCTCCCGCCCTCCGTCTGCTGCCCGGCCTGCGGCCACACCTTCGAAGCCCCGTGAGAGGCTGCATCCCAGACGGCGGGCAGCCGGACGGCATGACCACTGGGCGCCTGCGCCGATTGGCCGCTCATGACCTTTAGCGGGGCCGACGAGAAGACCCTCATGTCATTGGTGCGGGCCGAGGTAGCCGATGTCATGGGCCTCGACCAGCCCGACGATGTCCCTCCGGACGCGACGTTCGGCGACCTCGGCCTCGATTCGATGGCCATGGTCGAGCTGAGCTCTGCGTTGACCCGCGAGACCGGGCTCGATCTCTTCGTCACCATCGGCTTCGACTATCCGACACCGGCTGCTCTGGCCGGGTACCTGCATCGCGCTCTCGCCGGGGTGCACGAAGAGGTCGCAGGACCGGCCGGAGCGGGCGAGCGGACCGACCCCGTCGTCATCGTGGGCATGAGCTGCCGCTTCCCGGGGGGCGTGCGCTCGCCGGAGGACTTGTTCGCGCTCGTGGCGCGGGAAACCGACGCCGTATCCAAGTTCCCGGAGGACCGCGGGTGGCCGGTCGAGGGCCTGTACGACCCCGATCCCGCCCACCCGCATACGACCTATACCTGCGAAGGCGGGTTCGTCGACGACGTGGACGCGTTCGATGCCGCGTTCTTTGGCATCGGACCGCGTGAGGCGACTGCCATGGATCCCCAGCACCGGTTGCTGCTCGAGACGGCGTGGGAGGCCTTCGAGCACGCGCGGGTCGACCCGGGCACCCTGCGCGGGACCCCGACGGGCGTGTTCGTCGGCTTGGCCACCAAGGACTATTACGGCGCGCGAGCGACTTCGGTCCCCGAAGACCTCGAGCGTCACTTCGTGCTCGGTAACGCCGGCAGCGTCGCCTCGGGGCGAATTGCCTACGTGCTCGGCCTCGAGGGGCCCGCGATCACCGTCGACACCGCGTGCTCCTCGTCCCTCGTGGCCGTGCACCTCGCCTGCTCGGCGCTACGGCAGGGCGAGTGCTCGATGGCGCTCGCCGGCGGCGCGTCGCTGTACACGACCCCGGAGACGTTCATCACCTTCAGTCGCCAGCGGTCGCTGTCGGCGGGCGGGCGCTGCCGGGCATACGGCTCGACGGCCGACGGGACGGCTTTCGGCGAGGGGGTTGGCTTCCTCGTGCTGGAGCGGCGATCCGACGCCCGCCGCCTCGGGCATCGCGAGCTCGCTGCGGTCCGCGGGAGCGCGATCAACCAAGACGGCGCCAGCAGCGGTCTCACGGCGCCGCACGGGCCGTCGCAGGAGCGGGTGATCCGCCGCGCGCTGGCCGACGCGCGGCTCGCGCCCGGCGACATCGACGTGGTCGAGGGGCACGGGACGGGTACGACCCTCGGCGATCCCATCGAGGCGCGCTCGCTGCTCGCGACCTACGGGACCGCGCGCCCGAGCGAGCGGCCCCTGTGGCTCGGCTCCCTGAAGTCGAACATCGGGCACGCCCAAGCGGCCGCCGGAGTCGGCGGCATCATCAAGCTCGTCATGGCGATGCGCCACGGCCTGCTGCCGCGGACGCTCCACGTGGATGAGCCCACCCCCCACGTCGACTGGTCGGCGGGCGCGGTGAAGCTACTCGTCGCGGCCCAGGATTGGCCGCGCACCGATCGCCCAAGGCGGGGGGCCGTCTCGGCGTTCGGCATCAGCGGGACGAATGCGCACGTGATCCTCGAGGAGGCTTCCGCTGAGGCAGAACCGGCGAGATCCGCGGAGGCGCGAGAGCCTCCCGTCACGCCGTGGGTCCTTTCGGCGCGCACCCCGACCGCTCTGCGCGCGCAGGCCGCCCGGTTGCGCGACCACGTCGATCGGCGCGCTGGGCTCGGGCCAACCGACATCGCGCAGTCGCTCGTCGGCACGCGCGCGTCGCACGAGTACCGGGCCGTGGCGCTCGGTCGCGAGCGTGGCGAGCTGCTCGCCGGTCTGGCGGCGATCGCGGCCGACGTCGAGACGGCAGACGTCGTGCGCGGGAGGGCGTCGCACCGCGAGCCGGTGGCGTTCGTCTTCCCCGGAGCGGGGACCCACTGGCCGGGGATGGCACGTGAGCTGCGCGCGACGTCGCCGGTGTTCGCGTCGTGCCTCCAGGGGGCGGTGGCGGCGCTCGCCCCCCACCTCGACTGGTCGCTCGAGGCGGTGCTCGACGACGAGCCGGGCGCGCCGTCGATGGCCCGCCAAGAGGTCGTCCAGCCAACCCAGTTCGCGGTGATGATCTCGCTCGCCGCGCTCTGGCGATCGTTCGGCGTCGAGCCCGCGGTGGTCATCGGCCATTCTCAGGGCGAGGTCGCCGCGGCCTACGTGGCCGGGGCGCTGACGCTCGAGGATGCCGCTCGGCTCGTCGCGCGTCGCGGTCGCACCGTGGCCCGCCTCGCCGGTCGGGGCGGCATGCTGTCCGTCGGCCTGCCGGTCCGGGAGGTGCGACGTCGCCTCGACCGTTGGGATGACCGGCTTGGCGTCGCGGCCATCAACGGACCGGCGTCCGTCGTCGTCTCCGGCGACGCGAGCGCGCTGCAGGAGCTCCTGGCCGAGGCCGAGGCCGAGGGCCTCTGGACGCGGTTGCTCCCCAGCGACGTGCCCGGACACTCGCCCCACGTCGAGGAGTTGCGTGAGCTGCTCCTCGCTGAGCTCGCTGCCCTCGACCCGCGGGCGACGGCCGTGGCGTTCGCCTCGACGGTTACCGGGTCGATGCACGACACCGCGAGCCTTGACGCCGAGTACTGGTTTCGCAACCTCCGCTGCACCGTGCGTTTCGCCGACGCCGTGCTCGCCGCGGCCGCGCACGGCTGCCGCACGTTCATCGAGGTCAGCCCCCACCCCGTTCTGACCTTCGGGGTCGCCGCCACGCTGGAGGCCGAAGGGGTGGATCCCGACGAGGTGGCCATCGTTGGCTCGCTGCGCCGGGGGGACGGCGCGATGAGACGCTTCGCGACATCGGTGTCGGAGGTGCACACGCGAGGACTGCCGATCGAATGGGCGCCGCTCCTCGGTGGGTACGGGGCCAGAAACGTCGACCTGCCGACCTACGCGTTCGATCGTTCCCGTTTCTGGCTGGGCAACGCCGGACCGGACGGCGCCGACCCGACCGCCGCGGGCCTGGAGCCGACCGGCCATCCACTTCTCGGCGCGGCGATCCAGCTGGCCGGCCGCGAGGAGCGGCTCCTCACCGGGCGCGTCGCGCTCGCTCTCGACGCCTGGATCGCCGACCACGTGGTGATGGACGCCGTCCTGCTTCCCGGCACGGCGTTCGTCGAGCTGGCGCTCCGGGCCGGTCGAGAGGCCGGCTGCGCCATGGTCGAGGAGTTGACGCTCGAGGCTCCGCTGGTGCTCTGCGAAGACGGCGCGGCGCACCTGCAGGTGTGGGTGGGGGAGCCGGACGACGCCGGACGTCGCGCCGTGACCATCGCGTCGCGACCGCAGAACGCCAGCTCCGGTTCGAATGCGGCCGCGGCCTGGACGCGGCACGCCAGCGGCACGCTGGACCAGGCGCCGACCGGCGACGCCGATCTCGCCAGCGGTGCGCCCGGGGTGTGGCCTGCGGCCGGGGACGAGATCGACGTCGCGAACCTCTACGACCGGCTGCTCGTGCAGGGAGTCGACTACGGCCCGACCTTCCGGGGACTGCGCGCGGCGTGGCGCGCGGGCGAATCGGTGTTCGCGGAGGTGAGCCTGGAAGCGGAGTCGGGGAGTGCGGCCGGCGAGTTCGAGATCCATCCCGCACTCCTCGACGCGGCCTTCCACGCGATGGGCGACCGGCTTCTCGACGCCGGGCCCGGGGAGGCTTGGCTCCCCTTCTCGTGGCGCGGGGTGCGCCTGTACCGCCAGGGGGCGACATCCGTGAGGGCGAAGCTGAGCCCGGCCGGCGAGGACGGCCTGCGGCTCGTGGCGACCGACGAGTTCGGAGCGGCCGTGGTGACCGTCGACTCGGTCGTAGTTCGGAAGGTCACCGCAGCCCAGCTCGCCACGGCGACCGCGACGACCCAAGAGGCCCTTTCGGTCGTCGACTGGCGACCGTTCCCCGGAGGTGGCAGCCACGCGCCGGTGCGCGTCGCGGCGCTCGATGCCGGCGCCCCCGAGCTCGACGCGGGGCCTCCGACCGACATCGCCGCGCTCGCCGCCGCCGTCACGAGCTCCACGCCGGCGCCGGACGTGGTGCTCGCGTCCGTGGCGTCCGGCGAACCTGGCAGCGGCCTCGCGGCCGGCGCGCGACGGGCGACGCACCGAGCCCTCGACGTCTTGCAGCGGTTGCTGACCGAGGACCGCCTCGACGAGACGCGGCTCGCGTTCCTCACTCGAGGCGCCGTCAGCACCGCCAGCGACGAGGCGCCAGACCCGGTGGCGGCCGCGGTGTGGGGCCTCGCCCGCGCGGCACGAGCCGAACACCCTGGTCGCATCCTGCTCGTCGACGTCGACGAGACGCTCGCGTCGTCCGCGGCACTGACGGCTGCGCTGAGCGCCGGCGAGCCCGAACTGGCCATCCGCAACGGTCGCCTGCTCGCGCCTGCACTCGTCCCCGCTCCGGCCGCCAGAGGGAGCGAACGTCGCCTCGACCCCGCCGGCACCGTGCTCGTCACCGGCGGCCTGACCGGCGTGGGCGCCAGCGTGGCACGCCACCTGGTGCAGGCACATGGGGTCCGTCATCTGCTGCTCGTCAGCCGCCGCGGCGCCTCCGCGCCGCAGGCCACGGACTTGCAGATCGAACTCACTGCGCTCGGTGCGGAGGTCACCGTCGCCGCCTGCGACGTCTCCGATCGCGACGCGCTCGCCGGATTGATCGCGCGGGTTCCGTCCGACCGTCCGCTGACCGGCGTCGTGCATTCGGCGGGCGTGCTCGACGACGGTGTCATCACGTCGCTCACGCCGGAGAAACTCGACCGCGCGATGCGGCCCAAGGTCGACGCCGGCGCTCATCTGCACGCCCTCACCGAACACCTCGACCTCGGGGCGTTCGTGCTCTTCTCCTCGATTGCCGGGACTTTCGGCGGCGCGGCGCAGGGCAACTACTCCGCGGCCAACGCGTTCCTCGACGCCCTCGCGCAACGTCGTCATGCGCAAGGTCTGGCCGGCACGTCCATTGCCTGGGGCTTGTGGGCTGAGACGACCGAGATGGGCGGCCATCTCGACGACGGCGACCGCGCGCGGCTCGCTCGCCTCGGGGTAGCGCCGCTGCCGCGGGAGCTGGGCCTAGCCCTCTTCGACGCGGCACTCGAGCTCGGACGGCCCCTCGTGGTCGCCGCTCGATTGGATACGACTGCTCTACGCTCGCTCGCCCGCCTGGACACGGTGCCGCCGCTCCTGCGCGGGCTCGCCGGCCCGCTCCGCCGGCCGGCCGAGCGCGGCGAATCGCTCACCCGTCGCCTAGCCGGCGTCCCCGAGGCCGGCCGCCCGGCGGTCGTCCTCGACCTCGTACGCACGCATGTCGCGGCGATCCTCGGGCATGGGGCGCCGGCCGAGATCGATCCCCAACGCGCGTTCAAGGACCTGGGCTTCGACTCGATCGGCGCCGTCGAGCTGCGGAACCGGCTCGCCGCCGCGAGCGGCCTGCGCCTTTCCTCCACGCTGGTGTTCGATCACCCCTCGGCAGCAGCGGTCGCCGCGCACCTGCTCGGGCTCGTGCCCAGCGGCCCGGCGCCCTCACCGGTGGACGAGCAGATCGACCGGCTCGAGGGGCTCCTCGACGCGGTCGACGAAAGCCATCGTGATCGGTTGAGGACCCGGGTCCGCGGGCTGCTCGACGGGCTCGCCCCGCCACCGCCGAGTGAGCCACGGGACGGGCTGGGCACGGCGGAGCGCCTGCGCGTCGCGGACGCCGACGAGCTCTTCGCGCTCATCGACGGCGATCTCAAGGGGCGGTGAGCGAGCTGACCGCGAACGAGGTCGATCAGACGCTGACCTCGGCGGGTGACGAGAAGCTGCTGGCCTACCTGCGCAAGGTGTCTCTCGACCTCCACGACACGCGCGAGCAGCTGCGTACCGTGCGGGAGCGCGAACGCGAGCCGGTCGCCATCATCGGAATGGGCTGTCGTTATCCGGGCGACGTGCGAACCCCGGAGGAATTGTGGACCCTGGTGGCCGCGGGCCGCAACGCGGTGGCGGTCTTCCCGACAGACCGCGGCTGGAACCTCGACGCCCTGATCGATTCGAACCCGGACACGCCGCGGACCTCGTATGTCGACCGCGGTGGCTTCATCGCCGATGCGGCGGACTTCGACGCGGGCTTCTTCGGGATCAGCCCCCGCGAGGCGCTGGCCATGGATCCCCAGCAGCGGCTGCTGCTCGAGACGGCATGGGAGGCGTTCGAGGACGCGGCCATCGACCCGCATACCGTCCGGGGCAGCCGGACCGGGGTCTTCACCGGGGTGATGTACGGGGACTACGGCTCCCTGGTCCGAGCAGGACCGCCCGAGCTCGAGGGGTACGGCACCGGCAGCGCGGCCAGCGTCGCCTCCGGGCGAGTAGCTTACGTGCTCGGCTGCGAGGGCCCGACCTACACGGTCGACACCGCGTGCTCTTCCTCGCTCGTAGCCGTGCACCTCGCCTGCCAGGCCCTGCGCGCGGGGGAGTGCACGATGGCCCTCGCCGGCGGTGTGACCGTACTCGCGACGCCGAACGTGTTCGTGGAGTTCAGCCGCCAGCGTGGACTCGCGCCCGACG
Organism: uncultured Solirubrobacterales bacterium; assembly: GCA_963733245.1. Lineage (GTDB taxonomy): Bacteria > Actinomycetota > Thermoleophilia > Solirubrobacterales > Solirubrobacteraceae > Palsa-513. The sequence continues at coordinate 221,296 of CAVTCI010000001.1, read as the reverse complement.
GGCGGTGCAAGCCGTTCGCCGAGGCTGCCGACGGCACCGGATGGTCGGAGGGCGTCGGACAGCTGCTTCTCGTGCGCTTGGACGACGCCCGGCGCCTCGGCCACCCCATCCAGGCGGTGATCCGCGGCAGCGCGGTCAACCATGACGGGGCGAGCAACGGTCTCACGGCGCCCAACGGCCCTTCCCAGGAGCGGCTCATCGAGGCCGCATTGCGCAACGCGGGGCTGACGGTGGCGGACATCGACGCCGTCGAGGCGCACGGGACGGGCACGAGGCTCGGCGACCCTATCGAGGCGCAGGCGGTACTTGCCGCCTACGGGCGCGGCCGGCGCCCGGGACGTCCGCTGTGGTTAGGATCGGTGAAGTCGAACCTAGGTCACACCCAGGCGGCGGCCGGCGTCGCCGGCGTCATCAAGATGGTCGGCGCGCTGCGTCACGACGAGTTGCCGCGGACGTTGCACGTCGACGCCCCGACCAGCGAGGTGGACTGGTCGGGCGGAGCCGTCCGCCTGCTGACCGAGTCCGTGCCGTGGCCGCCGGGCGCACGGCCGCGCCGGGCTGGGGTGTCGGCGTTTGGGATCAGCGGGACCAACGCCCACGTGATCCTCGAGGAGGCGCCGGACGCGGTGAGCGCCGGGGGAGGCGCCAGCCCGGCGATCATGGCTGGCGTCCGCGGCCAGGGAAGGCCGGTGCCCGTCCCCTGGGTCTTGTCGGCCCGCTCCGCCGCCGCGCTGCGCGGACAGGCCGAGCGGCTGCGAGCGCACGTCAGCGCCCACCCGGGCCTGGCGCCAGCCGACGTGGCCTGTTCGCTCATCGCCACGCGGGCCCGCTTCGAACACCGCGCCGTCGTCGTCGGCCCGGACCTTGAGATCCTCTCGCGCGGGCTGGGCGCCGTGGTCGACGGCGTGCCGGCCGCCGAGGTGGCGACGGGCGTTCGCGCGCGCCACGGAAAGCTCGCCATCCTGTTCACCGGCCAGGGCAGCCAGCGGGTCGGGATGGGACGCGAGCTCGCCGGGGCGCACCCCGTGTTCCGCGGGGCGCTCGAAGCGGTCATGGCCGAGCTCGACGATCGCCTCGAGGATCCGCTCGGGCCGGTGCTGTTCGCCGCCCCCGGGTCGCCCGAGGCCCCGCTGCTGGATCAGACCGTCTTCACCCAGGCCGCGCTCTTCGCCGTCGAGGTCGCCATGTTCCGCCTGCTCGAGTCGTGGGGCGTGCGGCCCGATTACGTGCTCGGACACTCGATCGGGGAGCTGGCGGCGGCCCACGTCGCCGGCGTCCTCTCGCTCGCTGACGCCGCTACGCTGGTCGCCGCACGCGGCCGTCTCATGCAGGCGCTGCCGGCGGGCGGTGGGATGATGGCCGTGCAGGCCGGCGAGGAGGAGGTGCTCGCCTCGCTGAACGGGCTCGACGAGCTACTGGCCATCGCCGCGGTGAACGGCCCCATGTCGGTCGTGGTGTCCGGCGAGACCCTGGCGCTCGACGCGTGGGGGGCGACCATGGCGGAGCGCGGCCACAAGGTGCGACGCCTGCCGGTCAGCCACGCGTTTCACTCCCCCCGGGTCGAGCCGATGCTCGCCGCGTTCGGAGTAGTCGCTCGCGGTCTCACCTATGCGGCGCCGAACCTCCCCGTGGTGTCGAACCTCACGGGCGCGCCGCTCGACGCCGCGACGGTCCGCTGGGCGGAGCATTGGGTCGACCACGTGCGGCGACCGGTCCGGTTTCTCGACGGGATGAGGTGGCTTGCCGGGGCGGACACCAGCGCGTTCATCGAGGTCGGCCCCGGCGGCGTGCTCTCGGCCATGGGCCATGCCTGCCTCGGCGCGACTCGCCGCGAGACCGTCCTCGTCGCCGCGCTGCGTCCCGGACCGGCGGAGGCGAGCGCGCTCCTCGTCGCGCTGGGCGAGCTTGAGGCCGCCGGCGTCGCGGTCGACTGGGGCGCGGTGCTCGCGGAGAGCGGCGGGCGGCGGGTGCCGCTGCCGACCTACGCGTTCGACCGACGGCGCTACTGGGTTCAGGGCGCCGCGGAGCCGGCCGCGAGCGCCCCGATCGGTCCGCCGCTGGCGGCGCCCGAGCTCGACATCCCCTCGGAAGCACTCACCGCGCAGCTCGCCGGGGTTCCGCAGGCGCAGTGGCATGAAGCCGTGCTCGGGGTTGTCCGCTCGCACGTCGCGGCGGTTCTCGGCCACGCAGATCCGCAGGCGCTCGATCCGCACCGGACGCTCCTCGAGCTCGGGCTGGACTCTCTCGGCGCCGTCCAGCTGCGCAAGCGCCTGATCACGGATACCGGCCTCGACCTCGCCCCGACGGTCCTCGTCGATCATCCGGCGCCGGTCGACGTCGCCGAACACCTCGCCGACCAGCTCGGCCCGCTCGTGGCCGCCGTGGCGACCCCGCGATCACGAGCTTCGGGACCCGAGCGTCGCGCATCCCGGGACGCCGATCCCGCTGGCCGGCCGTCCCTCGCTCGCGACGCCGGGGTTCTCGCTTCGCCGCCTGGAACGCTGGCCGCGCTCCTGCGCCATTCGCACGAGACGTGCCGCATCGCCGAGTTCGTCCCCATGCTCGCGGCCGCTGCGCGGCTGGCCCCCCGCGATCCCGCGCCCCGCCCCCCACCGACGACCGCACTCTGCGGCGGCGCTGTCGCGCCGCGGATTGTCTGCGTTCCGGCGTTCCTGCCCGGCTCGGGCCCGCATCAGTTCGTCGCGCTGGCCCGCGCCGTCGACCCGGCGCGTGCGACAACGGCCCTCCGCCTCCCGGGCTTCGGGGCGGGTGACCGGCCGCCCCTGTCGTTCGACGCGGTCGTGGCCGGGCTCGCCGGCGGCGCGGTCGCCGCCGCCGATGGACATCCGTTCGTGCTCGCGGGCTACTCCAGCGGCGGCACCCTCGCCCACGCGATGACCGAGCGGCTCGAGCGCGACGGCGGCCCGGCGCCGGTCGGCGTCCTGCTCCTCGACACGTACCGGCACGAGCACGAGCTCGTCGACCGGGTCGTCGCGGCGGCGCTGGGTCGGCTCCTCGACCGGGATCATGGGTTCCTGGTCATGACCGACGAGCACCTCGTCGCGCTCGGCGTGTACCTCGATCTCTTCGCCGGCTGGACACCACTGCCGGTCGTCGCGCCCTCGCTGCTCCTGCAGGCGACTGAGTCGCTTCCAGGAGGAGTTCCCGTCGGCGCACCGATGGCCGACAGCGTCGTGCGCGTGCCGGGCGACCACTTCTCCATCATCGAGGGCGACTGCGCCGGGGCCGCCGCCTCGACGTGGCTCACCAGCATCGCCGCGGTCCGGCCGGTATGACCGTCTCCCCGATCGTCCCGGCGGGCTCGCGTGGGAGCGAGTTGCGCTTCGATCGCACGGTCCCGCGAGAGCTCGCTCATCGCCGCGCGATCTCCGAGGTGTTCGTCGCCGACTCGGCGTTCGTCTCTGAGGACGAGTTCATCGCCGCGGTACAGCTCCCGCGGGCCCACAGTCTGTGGCACGATCGTCGGCACCCGTTTCACGACCCTCTGCTCGCCGTCGAGGCCTGCCGGCAGGCGACGTTTGTCGGCACCCACCTCTACATGGGTGTGCCGGTGGGCACCCGGGGGAGCCTGCAGTCGATCGAGTTTCGCGTCGAGGATCTCGACGCGTATCGCGACGACCAGGCAAACCCGCTCGAGGCGATCATCAGCGTCGGCGTCGTCGGGCGCGAGGAGCGCGGTGCGTTCACGGCGATGACGGTCGAGGCCGCGATGGCGATCGACGGGCGCGCGGCGATGGGCATGAGCGGCACGATCCTCTTCCTTCCCGCCGACGACTACGCCGCTCTGCGGGCTCATCAGCGCTCGCGCAAGCCGCTCCTGGTCGCCCCGCCCCCTCGGCCGCCGGGCATCGATCCGGCGCTCGTCGGACGCTGGGATCCCCGCAACGTCGCGATCGGCGATGTCGCGGCCGGCGCGCCGGAGAGGGGTGAGCAGCGATTCCCGGTCGTGGTCGACCCGGAGAACGCCGCGTTCTTCGATCACTCGCAGGACCACCTGCCGGGCCCGTTGATCGTCGAGGTCTACCGCCAAGCAGCGATCCGCACGGCGATCCGCGCTGGCGCGCTCCGGAGCCCGGATGCCGTCGTCACGGGGTGCCGGGCGCACTTCACCGACTTCGCAGAGTATGAGGGGTCGACCGAATGCGTCGCCATCCTCGGGGCCGCCACCAACGCTGAGCGCATCTCGGTCGAACTCACCCTCAGCCAGTTCGGCTCCGAGCTGGCCCAAGCGGAGTTCGAGCTGACCGCGGTGCCGGAGTTGTGAGACCGTCTACGCCAATGCCGTGAAAGGAAAGCCATGCCCTCCGTGAAGCTGAGTGCCGGGACGATGGATTACGACGACACCGGGGGTGAGAAGCCCGTCGTGGTCCTGGTCGGTGGTCTGGCCATGGACGGGAGCATGTTCCGTCACGTGGTCGAGGCCCTCCGCCCCGACCACCGATGCATCGTGCCCACGCTTCCCCTCGGCGGCCACCGCCACCCACTGGTCGCGGACGCCGACGTCAGCGTACGCGGGCTCGGACGCCTCCAGGCCGAGTTTCTCGAGGCGCTGGACCTGCGGGATGTGACGCTCGTCGGGGCCGACTCGGGCGCGTTCCTGTTCACCGCCGCCGAGCACGGCGAGCGCATCGGGCGGCTAGTCATAACCTCGTGCGAGGCATTCGAGAACTTCCCGCCCGGGCTGCCCGGGAAGAGCCTGTGGCTTGCCGCGCGCGTCCCCGGGATGACCACGGCGCTGCTGCAGTCGCTGCGGATTCCCTTCATGCGGCGCACCCCGACCGCCTACGGCTGGATGTCGAAGACGCGGGTGCCCCGAGAGATAATGGACCGATGGCTCGAGCCGCTCCTGTCCCAGAGGGCGATCCGCCGTGACGTGGTCCGCTACCTCAGGGCAGCCAGGCGCGGGGGCATGATGGAGGTCAACGAGGAGCTACGGGCGTTCGAGAAGCCGGTCCTGATCGCCTGGGCCGCCGACGACAGGGTCATGCCGCCCGCCCATGCCGCCCGGTTCGCCGAGCTCATGCCCCACGCCGAGGTGGTGATGATCGAGGACAGCTACACGCTGATCGCCGAGGACGCTCCCGAGGCGCTCGCTGACCATGTGCGGCGATTCGTGGCCGGCGTCCCAGCGCTCGAGCCGAGCGCGCCCGCCGGTGCGGCGAGTCGCCCTATTTGACTCGTCGCGGGATGCGCAGCTAGGTTCTGCTCGCCGCCCGCCACGGTGACCGGGCAACATAAGTCAGTCGAAGGGTGAGGTGCCGCCTATGACCGGTATTACGGAGTTACCCGCCTACGATGTAATCGTGATGGGTGGAGGGTTGGCCGGGCTTTCGCTGGCGCGTCAAGTGCTACTTCGCCGGCCGGCCACGACCGTGCTCGTCGTGGAGCGGACGGCGCATCCCGTTCCGGAAGCCGCTCACAAGGTCGGCGAGGCCACGGTCGAGCTTTCCGCGAACTACTTCTCCGAAACCCTGGGGCTCCGCGAGCACCTGGAAACCCGCCAGATTCGGAAGATGGGCCTGCGGTTCTTCCCATCCGCGGCGATCCCGCCGCCACCACTCTCACGGCGCGCGGAGACGGGCCCGAGCGACTACCTGCCGCACATCACGTATCAGCTCGACCGCGGAAGATTCGAGAACGCGCTCGGAGAGGCCGCGGTCGCGGTGGGCGCCGACTTTCGCCACGGTTGCCGGATAGAGCGAGTCGATCTCGATCCTACGGCTGGCCACCGGGTGACCATCTCTCGCGGTGATGAGCGCGCCGTCGTAGAGGCGAGATGGGTGGTGGACGCGAGCGGGCGGCGGGCCATCATCAAGAACAAGCTCGGGCTCCAGCAACCCGTCGCTCACGACTGCAATGCGGTGTGGCTGAGGCTCGGTGAGACGATCTCCATGGATACGCTGATCGAGTACGAGGAGCCGCCACCGTCCGACGAGGCTGTTGCCTCGTGGAACGCGCGCGTTCCCAACCGACAGCGCTGGCGCTCGACGAATCACCTCATGGGCCGTGGTTATTGGGCATGGTTGATTCCGCTCGCGTCCGGTTCGATCAGCGTCGGCGTCGTGGCCGACCCGAAGCACGTTGCGCTCGATGACATCAACACGCTGGCCGGGCTGCTGAGCTGGATGGAGGTGCACGAACCCGAGCTCGGGCGCGCCGTCGCGGCCCGGCGAGGATCGCTCCAGGATTTCCACATGTTGAAGCACTACGCCCACGGATGTACCGAGCTGTTCAGCGCGGACCGGTGGGCGCTGACCGGCGACGCCGGCGTGTTCGCCGACCCGCTGTACTCGCCGGGCAGCGACTTCATCGCGATCTCCAACACGTTCATCACAGACTTGGTGGTCAAGGATCTCGCCGGCGAGGACATTGCCGATCTCGCGGCAGGCTCGAACGGACTCTTCCTGGGAGCGTTCCAGTCCTTCCTGCCGATGTGGGAGAACCAGTATGGGCTCATGGGCAACCCTCAGGTCTGGTCGGCCAAGAGCGTGTGGGACTTGTTCTCCTACGTTGCTGTCCCGGGGATCCTCGCCAACAACGGCCGCCTCACCGATGTCGCGTTCATGCAGTCCGTGGCCGGCGACTTGGGTCCGTTCTTCGCGCTCTGCGGCCGTATGCAGGCGTTTTTTCGCGAATGGGACGAGGCGGATCCCGGGGTGGACGAGGATCGATTCATCGACGTGGCGGTGGACGTCGAGGCGGTCCGGAGCTACGCGGCGAGCCTGCCCGACCAGTACGAGCCCGAGGCGCTGCGGGCGCGGATGAGGGAGAACATCGCGTTCACGCAGGACATCGTGCGCGTGATCATGGCCCGAGCGGCCAGCCGGGCGGGCCGGGACACCGACCCGGTGGATGTCGATCCGCTGACCTTCACGATCTGCGGCTCAGGGTCCGCCGGTCCTTCGCCGGGCATCGGCCGTGAGGCGTCGATCGCCCGCGCCGAGGAGATGCTGCAAGGGCTCTGGTATGCCGCGTCATTGGTTGAGCGGTGACGGGGGCGGCGTGCTCCGACGAGCGAAGCCGGCCATCGCGCGCGTCGTGCAGCCGACGTCCGCGACGCCAGACCCACGACGGCCGGCGGGTCGGGCCCTAGGTCCGGCGGACCGGATCCTTCGCCTCGGGGGCGACGTACACCGGTCGATGCCGCAGCCAGCGTCGGCGGCCGTCGGCGGCGAACAGAGCCCCGACCTCACTGGCTAGGGCTCGCCGATCGCGTGAGCGACGGGCGAGCTGCGCGGTCGCGAGGACCGCACGGCCCGGACTGAGCACCTCGGATGGGCGGCTGCGATGACTCATCAAGTCGATGAACGGTCCATGGGCGTCCCTGGCCAGCATGCGCTGGACGATCTGCGGGAGGGGAGAGGCCACCGCCCCGGCGCAACCGACGTCGGTCGCCAGCCAGTAGTGCTCGAAGAACTCCCGGTCGCGCCACCGGCCCCAGCCGGCCATTGCCACGTCCAGTTCCCGCCGGCCACCGGCGAGACCGTCGACGATCGCCGGGACGAGGGCATCGACCTGGAGGAACGCATCGCCGATGCCCCGCCCGCCCGCCGGATCCTTGAAGTGTCCGGCATCGCCGACGAGAGCCCAGCCAGGCCCGGATGCGTCGCGGAAGTATCCGGTGAAGCGCTTGATGCCGAAAAGCTTGCCAACTCGCCGCGCCCCGGCGAGCACCGGGGCGAGCGGCGCGCACGAGCGGACCTGCTCCAGGTATAACGCCTCCCGGTCGCCCCGCACGAACTTGTCGAGGTCGGGCAGCTCTGGCGACATACCGGCCAGGAACAGCCCGCCATCGGTCGGCGCGGCCCAGATGAAGCGGTCAGACCAACGGTGAAAGTAGAAGGTCGGCGTCGCTCCGACGTCAGCGTCTGCGAAGTACCCCCAGTAATACGATCGCTGGTTGTGGCTCACATGGTAATAACGGGCGCCGGCGCGGCGCGCGACGGTCGACGCGCGGCCGTCGGCGCCCACGACGAGCGAGGCTCGCAGCTCACGCGCGACGCCGCCCTGGGTGAACTGGACGCCCGCTACGCGGCCGTCTCGACGTAGGAGATCGGTGACGGTGGCACCCATCCGCACGTCCGCGCCGGCGGCCGTCGCCGCCCCGGCGAGGATGGGGTCGAGAACGTGACGCCGCACGCAGACAGCACCGCCCACGTCGCCCGGCCGCTTGGGCCACGGCGCGACGAACCTGAGATCCTCAAGGCGAGTGTCCACGTGACTGATGAACGGGGCGCCGGTCGCCCGGACGCGGTCGAGCACCTCGAGCCGGTCGAGAAACGTCAGCGCATCATTCTGCGTGAAGTGGGACGACAGCGTGTCCCGGGGGAACGTGGATTGCTCGAGGAGGACCACCCGGACTCCCTGCCTGGCGAGCATCGCGGCGAGCGGGGCGCCGGCGCATCGTGCGCCGACGACTGCGACGTCGAACCGCTCGCCGCCGGCCAGCCGGGGTTTTGCAACGGCAGCCACGGTGGCCGTATTCTCCGCTGCCCAGCCGTATTCGCAAAGCAAGAAGGGATCTGACGCATGGCAGACGCGGCGGTGATGTCCGGCCCGGCCGCGGGTCTACCCGGCTCTTCGCTGCGCATCGCGGTGGTGGGGGCGGGCGCCTCGGGCCTCGGCGCGGCCTTCGCGCTCCAACGCTTGGGGCACCGGGTTGACCTCATAGAGCGAGGTTCGGTCCTCGGAGGCCGGTTCGGGATCGGGATGCTGGGCGATCGGCCCGTGATGTTCGGTGGCAAGAACATCGGGCGGCGGTACACGATGCTTCGGGCCTTCACCGCGACGATGGGTAGAAACCCGTGGGAGCCCTTCGGTATCAACGCCTCCCGCCTCAAGGATGGCAAGGTCTTGACGCTCGACAGCTCGCGACGCGGCCGGACGCTGGCGACACTTCGGGAGTTCGGGTCGCCGCGAGACCTCATGCGCCTGATTCCGCTCGCCGCGTGCGTGCGCGCCAAGGAGGAGTACCGGTACCTCGGGGCGCCGCCCTTCGCCGCGCTGGCCCGCCAACGCGACGGTGCTCCGTTGAGCGCTCACTTCGGGCCCGAGTTGACGCGCTTGCTCCTGCGCCCGCTCACCGTCCGCATGAACGGAACCGAGCCAGACGAGATGTACCTTGGCACGTTGAACACCAACCTAGGGTCGCTGATGGACACATACGACCAGCTCCGGTATGGCATCCAGCCGGCGCTGGAAGCATTCGCCGAGAAGGTGAACGTCCGCCTCGACACGACCGTCGCGGGGCTTCTCACCAGGGATGGCGCGGTAACCGGGGTGCGCATCGAACACGGTGCCGGGACGACCAGCGAAGAGTCCTACGACGGCGTGATCCTGGCCACCCCGGCATACGCGACAGCCGGGATCGTCCGGGATGTGCGGCCCGGTCTGGCCGAGCGGCTGGAGAGTGTGCGGTACGCACCCTCCACGGTCTGCCTGGTCGAGTACTCGCGCCCGCTGTTCACCCCGCAGGTGCGAGCGTTGTCGCTCGATGACGGCGGAGCATGTAGCAACGCGGGATCCTACGGCAAGGAGGACCGCCACATCGTCCGCTACACGTTCAGCGGTCGGCCGGCCGGCAGGGAGGCGCCGTCGCCTGGCACGCTCGCCGGGTGGGTCGACGCGGCCGAGGCGACGCTCTCGCGAAGTCTCGCGATCACACCGGGAGAGCGCGTGCGCACAGCCAGCCGCCACTGGCCGGCCGCGTACTCGGCCTACGTTCCGTTCATCGGCGAGTTCCTCAGGTCCGTGCGCACGGCCGTTGCCGGGATACCGGGCCTCGAGCTGGCGGGTGACTACCTCAAGGGCGTCGCGATCGAGTCATGCTTTCGCTCGGGCGCCGACGCGGCGAATGGCCTCCTCGGCCAGGTCGGCCGGGCAGCTTCGGCGCCGACGCTCGGCGCGCGTTCATAGGCGCCGGGCGTGGTGGGGGCGGGGATGACCGCGGCGGTGACGACGATGCCGTCCTGCGCCCGCCAACGCCCCGTGAGCGGGTCCGCCGGGAGACCTCGTGCGCCGGCAGCACGGGCGCGAGGGGTCACCGTCGCCCGGAAGCTCGCGGTGTCGAGGTCGAACGCGATGTCGCAATCCCTGAATCCGACCGGGCAGTCCGCGTAGGCGAACCAGGCCTTGAAGACCGCCTCCTTGGCACTGAAGAGGATGCGGTCGAGATGCACATCGTCGCGCCGCGCTGCTAGCCGGCGAAGCTCGGCAGGCGTGGCGATGCTGGTGAGGACCGACCCCGGAAGCGGGGCGTAGGGCTCCGCGTCGATGCCGATGGACGCGATGTCGACCCGGCGGGCCGCGGCGCAGGCGCGGTAGCCGTCGCAGTGAGTGATGCTGCCGACGACGCCGTCGGGCCAGAGCGGTTGACCCCGATCCCCCACCGGGATCGCGACCCGGGGCAGGCCAAGGCCCTGCAGCGCCGCCCTCGCGCACGCGCGGCCCGTCTGGAACTCCCGCTTTCGCTTCTCGACGGCGTTCGCGACGGCCCGTCGCTCCACCGAGAACAGAGCCTCCGGCACGTCGCCGGTCATGCATACCGACACGACGCACACCGGAAGGATCGACGCGATCACCGCACAGCCGGCGGGGCCGGCGGCAGCGCGGCCCAGGCCGCGGTCGGAGGGCGCCGGGGGCTCGCCGTCTCACAGCACACTGGCGAAGCGCGAGCTCCCAGCTTCCGGGCGGCGAGGTCGATCGCGACAGGCTACAGCGGCGGCGGCACCGTGTGGTAGCGTCCGCGCGTGGTCGTCCGGCGCCACCACGCTTGGCCGCTATGAATCGCACACTGTGCAGCGGTTGACTCGGGCTCTGGCGCCCGCGCTGCTCCGCCGGCCGAAGATCGTCGTCCTCATCTGCGTCGTGATCGTCGCCATCGCGGCTCCGCTGGCGGCGCAGCAGTCGTCTCACCTCACCGGCGGTGGCTTCCGCGATCCTCAATCGCAGTCTGCCGCCGCGCAGCGACTTCTCGCGCGGTGGCCTGGCGACCACGGGGCGACCTTGGCGGTTACGCTGGTTCCCCGACCCGACGCCCGTGAGCACGACCTGTCACGCGCCACCACCTACGTCCTCGGTCGCGTCGCTGGTGTGGCGCACGTTCAGGTCGATCGTCCGAGCCTCCAGATCGCCGTTCTAAGCGCTCGGCGTCAACCGAGGCGCGCCGTCGTGATCAAGCTGGTGCTCCCCCGCGGGGGATTCAGCGAGGCGACCGACGCCGCCAACAAGTTGCGCCTGGCACTTCGTGTCAATGGTTCCCGAGCCGCAACCGCCGGGCCCCTACCGGTCGCGGTGTACCTCGGCGGGGAGGGTGCGCTTCTGGCGGCGGTCCAGGCAGACAGCAAAGCGAGCGTCGAGACGGCAGAGCTGCGCGCGTTCCCCGTCATCGCCCTCGTGTTGGTCGCGGTCTTCGGCTCGCTGATCGCCGCGATTCTCCCACTGAGCCTGGGCGCTGCGGCGGTCGGGGTGAGCGGGGCGCTTATCGCCCTGCTCTCGCTGGCGACGGAGATGTCGGTCTTCGTGACGACCGTGGCGTCGTTCCTCGGACTCGGCGTCGCGGTCGACTACTCGCTGTTCATCCTGGTCAGATACAGGGAGGGGCTCGCCGCCGGATTGGACACGGAGGCGGCGGTCACCACCGCCGTCGCAACATCCGGCGTGGCCGTGATCTCGTCCGGGCTGACGGTGGTGGCTGCGCTCGCCGGACTGCTGTTGATCCATTCGACTGCCCTACGATCGATCGCCCTCGGGGCAATGGTCGTCGTCGCCGTGTCGACCGTCGTGGCGGTGACTCTGTTGCCCGCCCTCATCTGCCTCCTCGGTCGCCGGGCGACCGAGCCCGGCAGGCTGGCCAAGCTGCTTGGTCGGCGCCCGGACCGCGGAGTCTGGCAGCGCTGGAGCGCGGCGGTCATGCGCCGTCCGCGGTCTGCGGTGGTCGGTGTGGTCGCCGTGATGTTGCTGCTGGCCATACCCGCACTCAGCCTCAATATGGAGAACGCCGGGGTCCAGCAGGTGGGGACCGGCGACCCGTTCATCGCCGGCGCCGCCGCCGCGGCGACCGCGGTGGGGCCGGGCTCTCTGGGGCCGGCGCAGATCGTCGTCGTCTCGCGTAGCCGCGCGCCGGTTAGCCGTCGAGCGGTCGCCCAGGTAGGCGCGGCCCTCGCCGGGGACGGCCAGGTTCGTGCCGTGGGCCCTGCCGTGGAGTCACCCGACCGCCAGGGGGCTCTGCTGACGGCGACGCTCTCGACCGAACCGACCTCCGACGCGGCACGCCGCGCGATCTTGCGCCTCCGTGACCGGCTTCCCGTCGCCGCCGGGACCGACGCCAGCGTACTGATCGGCGGTCCCACGGCGGAGAACATCGACTTCGACCACCTCGTGAGATCCTCGCTGTGGAAGGTCGCGCTGTTCGTAATCGCACTCGGGTATCTCGTCCTCGTGCCGCTACTGCACTCAGTCGTGCTGCCCCTCAAGGCCGTCCTCATGACGATGCTGTCGGTAATCTCGGCCTACGGCGTGATCGTCGCCATTTTCCAATGGGGCTGGCTGAGCTTCCTGGGTCTAGGTCACGCGCCGTTCATCGACACCATCACGCCGCCTCTCGTGCTCGTGATCGCCTTCGGCCTTTCGATGGACTACGAGGTCTTCTTGCTGAGCCGAATCCGAGAGCAATACCTGGCTACGGGCGACACTCGCCGCGCGGTGGCCGAAGGTCTTGCGAGCACCGGGCGCACAATCACGAGCGCGGCGATCATCATGGTAGCGGTGTTCTTGGCGTTTGTGAGCGCTGGGCTGCCGACGGTTCAGCGCCTCGGCGTTGCTTGCGCGACCGCGATCGCCTTGGATGCAACGCTCGTTCGTCTCGTCCTGGTTCCCGGGGTGATGGTGCTTTTGGACCGATGGAACTGGTGGCTCCCGCGCTGGCTTGAGCGCTTGCTGCCGAGCGGCAGGCTCGAGGCGGCCAATCGTGGTGCTGGCGATGTTCTCGCGCGGGGCGCTCCGCGTTCCGATTCGATGTCGCGAGCGGCCCGGGATCCGGCCGGCTGAGGAGCCGCCTACCGATCCCCTGGCTCACGTGGCCGCCAAGCCCGACGGTTCGGCACCCCGGCGCCCGACGCCCTCAACTGCCCTCCCCTGGTAGGAGGTGACCTGGTCGTCGGGCCGCCGCCCCAGGTCGCCCCACGACGACCGCGCGCGGCGGACCAGCATCCGGCGATCAGGGGAGCTCCTTTATCGTAATCACCTTGGTGGTGCCTGCCGATGTGGCGATGGATATGGCAGAAGGGCTATGGAGGTCGGTCTCGTACGTGTTGTTGCTAGGCAGATCCGCCACCGCCGCCACGCCCCCGGCTGCCGCGGTATGGCTGACGTGCGACCCGTCGGGGACCACGCCGAATACCTGGCCGTTTCCCGGTCCATCGTCGCGCTGGAACCACAGGTTGCCAGCTGCAGCATCGGCGACGGGCTGGCAGGCGTCCTGCACCACGCCCGTCGGCTGCTCGGCCAGGAGACAGATCTCGGTGGCTCCCCCGGCCATCCACAGGGTGGTCCCATCGCCCGTAACGCCCGTCTGACGGACAGACCGTGTGTCGACGCCGCGCTGCTGCGCCACCGTCGCAACCCGGGCCGAGGCGACGCTACCGGGCGCCGCCGGAGTCCGGAACACGGCGAAGCGCGCGAGGCCCGGAGGTGGCGACCAAGGACCTGGGGGTCCGGCCGACGCGGCGGCGTCGCGGAAGATTATGGCAGCGGCCGCCGCCAGAACCACGGCGACGACGACGTACTTCCACCGCCCAAGTCCCTGAAGAGTTCGAACGCTCATGAGTGCTTCCTAGCCCGTGTAGAAGTAGCAGGTAATGTAGTCGGGAGTCGCTCCGGCGTGTTCATGGCATGTAGGATTGCCGTACGGGTACGGATACGGGTAATCAACGTGTCCCCCCCGGTAGTCAAAGCAGTAATAGGAGGGAAAGCTCGAGTTGGCCACGCGGAAGCACCCGCTTTCCGTCGGATACACATCGCCTCTGGTCACGGAGTGCTGCACCGAGTCTTGACACGTTTGATACGCCGAGTAGCTGAGCGAGCAGAACCCGTAGGGACCACCCGCCGACGCGGTCGCCGTCAACGCCGTCAGCATGGCTACCGCGACGATCACGGGACCGAGGAACCGAGGTAGGTTGTGCTGCTTCGCGCTTCCCATTCGACCCTTCTGTCGCTCTGTGCGTGCCCTGCTTCTGGCCCGGCGCCCGGAGAGCAGGCCTGCGGCCGGCCGACGATAGCACACGCCCGATCGACGCGCCACGCCTCGGCTCCGGCGCGCCTCCACGATCGTGGCCGGGCGCTGTGAGATGCCGTTACCAATCATCACGCTGACCTGCCACCCGGTCCGGACGACCGCTCCCGAGCTCGAAGCGCGTACGAATGCGTCTCGCCGCGGCGGTGAGCGGTGAGGGCACCGCCTTCGTCTTGGGCGCCGAGCTCGGCGATGAGCTCGTGGGCGACATCCGGGTCGAAGGCGATCCGGCCGCCCGTTGAACCAGAATAAAGGAATGCTCTAAGTGGCCCGGGCTACTCGTCGGCAAAGGAGCCATCGGGGAGCGAGGATGAAGTCATCGCTTGGGATGCTGGCGATTGATTACCCGGCACTTGGGTCGCCCGACGTCGACCATGACCCGCAAGGGCCGGTCGTAACGGTCGTCGCAGTACAGGCGGGTACGGTACGCACCTTCACGGCCGATTGCGGACGTCTGCGCCGGGCGCTCGGTCAGTCGCCGGCGCGTACCTGGAGCCGACCGGCTTCGATCCGGGCTTGCCACACCGGCTGGCTCATTGCGGCGGGTCCGCGGACGGCGCGACCGTCGCTGAGGCGGAAGGTGCTGGCGTGCCACGGGCACTTCAGGCAGCCGTCGACCACCTCGCCCTCGTCGAGCGGGCCGCCGGCGTGGACGCAGGTGGCCGATAGGGCGAACAGGCGATCGCCGGTCTTGACGACGACGACCGGCGTCCCGGCCGCGTCGACTCGGACCGGCGTCGATTCTTCGAGCCCGGCCCCGTCGCCCACGTCGGTCCATTCGGTGGTCGGGTGCTCGAAGGCGGCGTGGCTGACGCCGACGCCGAGCGCGTACACGAGGTGTCCGCCGAGATATCCGGCCGCGCCGGCTACCCCGAGCCCGGCCATGCTCAGGGCGGCCCCGCGCGCCCGGCGGCCCCGGCCACGGGCGCTGTAGGAGGCGATTTGCAGCACGAGCCCCGTGACGTTGCCGACGGCGTGGACGAGACCGATCCGCTGCTCGGGTCCGTAGGTCTCAGACCAGTCGGACAGCCCACTCGCGGCGGTCGGCACGGCCGAGAGAATCCCGAAACCGGTCAGCAGTCGGGCGACCCGGGCGCCTTGACGGCCGCCGAGGAGGTCGACGACCGGAACCGAGACCCACGCCCCGATCGTGACGTCGGTCAGCAGCGGATGCAGCTGGTGGCCGAGCCAGGTCCCGCTCAACGCGTTCTTGACGGGAGCTCGCCCGGTCGCGCGGCCAACCAGCTTCGCGAGCGGCGCGGTCACCAGATCGAGCTGATCGGCCGCGCCGATCCGTGCGACCAGTCCAGCGAGCGTTTGCGGCGCGATTGCCATGCCCAGCTCCTTCGTCGGGAAAACGAGAGTCTCCACCGGTTGGTGTCGCCGGCGCCGCGATTCTTACTGCGACGGTCCTCACAGACACCCCCGCCGGCTCGATTTGGCCGGGCGGGTAAGAAGCGCGGCCGGGACGACGCTCACGGCACAGCGCGACGAGAGAGCCACGCGCTCCGACTTCGAGGGCCGCGAGGCGCTCGGGGCAACGAACGACAACGGAGGTCAGCAGGGATGCGACGAGCGATGACCACGGAAGGCGGGGCGCCACGCACGCTCCGCGATGCCCCCGCGCGGCGCCCACGCGGGCTCAGCCACCACGAGCAAAGGAGACGGACCCCCGATGCGACCACCACACCACAGAAACGGCCAGGCGAACGGCAAGGCCACGGCGATGCTGACCGCCGCGATCTCCGAGTTCGCCGGGGCCGGCGCGCCGGCCATGGCCGATGTCGTCCCTCGCGACCAGTCGCCGGCGATCGACGTCCGCGCGGCTGAGCGCGCAGTCCGCGATCTGCTGGTCGCCCTCGGCCGTGACGTCCACGAGCCGGGGCTGCGCGATACGCCGCGGCGCGTGGCCGCCGCCTATGCCGAGCTGCTCTGCCCCGACCCGTTCTCGATGACGACGTTCCCCAACGACGCCGGATACGACGAGCTCGTCGTCGTACGCGAGATCCCGTTCCATTCCCTGTGCATGCATCACCTGCTTCCCTTCCACGGCGTCGCCCACGTCGCCTACCTCCCCGGGGAGCGGATCATCGGCCTGTCCAAGCTCGCCCGCGTCGTCGAGCAGTTCGCCCGGGAGCTCCAGCTCCAGGAACGCCTGACGATGCAGGTCGCCCGGTGTCTCCAGACCCACCTCGAGCCGAAGGGCGTCGGCGTGGTCATCGAAGCCGAGCACCTCTGCATGTCCCTGCGTGGCGTCCGCAAGGCCGGGGCGCGCACGACGACCTCGGCGCTGCTCGGGTTGCTGCGCGACGACGCCCGCACCCGCCACGAGTTTCTCTCGCTCGCGCGGTGATGAGGTAAGAATCGTCCGATCGACGACGCTCACCATGGTGATGCGCCCGGCACACTCACGCGCGGCCGGTCCGCCGGCCGGAGGCACCCTCGGTGACTGGCGCCGCCGCCGACTCGTGGCCGCGGGCTTCGCCTCGCCCCTCGCGGCGGAGATCGCCGCCGAGTCCGCGATCGACTTGCACGAGCTCCTGCTCCTGCTCGACCAGGGCTGTCCGCCGACGCTCGCCGCCCGGATCCTCGCGCCGCTGGACGCCTGCGGCCCAGGATGCTGAGGGACCCGATCGCCGGTAGCGTCCCGCGCGTGGCCTCGGAGCGCGCGGCGATTCCCCCGGCAACCGGCGGGCGCGACCCCGACTCCCAGCTCTGGCTCGACCAGCTCAACGGCGCTCGCCGGGGCCGCGACGACGCCGTCGCCCGGCTCCACGCGCTGCTCCTGCGCGCCGCGCGGTTCGAGGTGTCCCGCCGCCGGGTCGCGCTGCCTCACCTCCGGGGCGGCGACTTTGACGACCTTGCCCACCAGAGCGCCGACGACGCGCTCGTCGCCGTGCTCGGCAAACTCGACGACTTCCGCGGCGAGAGCCGCTTCACGACCTGGGCGTACAAGTTCGCGCTCTACGAGACCGCGGCCAACCTCCGCCGCCGCGCCTGGCAGGACCGGGAGCTCCCGCTCGAGCCCGACAGCTGGCAGCAGATCGCCTCCCGCCTGGCCTCTCCCGGCGACCACGCCGCCGAGAGCGAGCTCCTCCACGCCGTGCAGAGCGCCATCGGTGAGGCCTTGAGCGTGCATCAGCGGGAGGTGCTCGTCGCGATCACCCTCAACGGCGTGCCGATCGACGTCCTCGCCGAGCGCCTGAACACTACGCGCGGCGCGCTCTACAAGACGCTCCACGACGCCCGCAAGAGACTCCGCGGCCACCTCGCCGCCGCGGGCTTCGACGTCGCGAGCCAGCACCGATGAGCGGCCACGTGGCCAGGCGTCGCGACGTGCTCGACGCTCTCCTCGGGCCGCCCGGGCCGGAGCTCACCTGCGAGCAATGCTTCGACCAGCTCGATCGCTACGTCGACCTCGAGCTCGACGGCGCGGACGCCGACCACCTCGTCGCCGGCATGCGCGCCCACCTCGCCGGGTGCCCCGCCTGCCACGAGGATCACGAGAGCCTGCGCGAGTTCCTGCGCGCTCAGGACCCGCCGCCGGACGCGCTCCCCCCGGAGCTCCCCCGGAGTAGACCGGACCTGGAGTAGACCAAGACCGGGTTACCCGGCGGCTCGCGCCAGGACCGGCCGCGCGCGGTCCGGCTCCTCGCACGAGGGTTGAGCAGTGGGGCGCGCGAAGCCGGCGGGCGAAGGCACCCTCGACGAACGTCGATCCCGGCCACCAAATAAGGCCCCCGTCCTGACCCGCGCCGCTGCCGGCGGATGGGTCCCCACCATTCGGCGACCTCGCGAGGTGACGTAACCTGAAGCCGTCCGAGCCGCGTCGGCGACATGGTCCTACGCGACCCAGCGCATGTGTCCCCGTTCTCCGTGGTCGCCCAAACCGAGCAATCGTTCGATACCGGGAGCTACCCATGCGCGACGACGGCCTGCTTGACGACCGCGGAGGAGACGGACGGGTGACCCGACCGGTCTCGATCCGGGTGGGCGCCGCCGCCCTCGCCGGCGACCTCACGCACCCCGCCGCCGGCCGGGGGCTCGTCGTCTTCGCCCACGGGAGCGGGAGCGGCCGGCACAGCCCGCGCAACCGCGCCGTCGCCGACGCCCTCCACCAGCGCGGGCTCGGGACCCTCCTGATCGACCTCCTGACGGCGGCCGAGGAAGCCGAGGACCTCCGGACCGCGAGACTCCGCTTCGACGTCGACCTCCTCGGCGGCCGGGTGGTCGCCGCGATCGACTGGGCGCGCCGCCAACCCGATCTCCACCCGCTGCGCCTCGGCTGCTTCGGCGCCAGCACCGGCGCTGCCGCCGCCCTTCTGGCCGCGGCCGCCCGGCCCGCCGAGGTCGGCGCCGTCGTCTCCCGCGGCGGGCGGCCCGACCTCGCCGGCGAGCGGCTTTCCCAGGTCCGGGCCCCGACCCTCCTGATCGTCGGCGGTGACGACCACCTCGTGATCGAGCTAAACCGCCAAGCCCTCGCCCGCCTCCGCGCCGATGAGAAGGCCCTCGAGATAGTGCCCGGCGCCGGTCACCTCTTCGCCGAGCCCGGGGCGCTCGACCGGGTGGCCGAGCTCGCCGGCGACTGGTTCGCCGGTCGTCTCGGTTGACGTGGCCGCCGGAGATGGGTGACGTCGGTCGCGGCCAGACGGTACATTCGCGAGCGTACCTCGGGGGGAGACGGCGTGGCACCGAAGACAGGACGAGACGAGAGAGCGGGACGGCGGGGCGCGGTGCTCGCCGCGGCGCTCGTCCTCGGCCTCGCCGGCACGGCCACGGTCACGGCCGCGGCCACGACCGCGGGCGCCGACGTCGGGTCCCGGTCCCTGGCCGCCAACGTCCTCGCCGGGCTCGGCGCCCTGACCAGCGCCCCGGCCGACCCGAGCACGCCGATGGTCGTCGGCGTCGCCCTCCAGCGGCCCGACCCGGCCGGCGAGCAGGCGCTCTACCGGCGGCTCTACCAGCCGGGCGGACCCGACTACCGGCGCTTCCTCACCCCCTCCGAGTTCGACGCCCGCTTCGGCGTCCCGGCCGCCGCCTTCGAGGCCACCGCCGGCTGGCTGCGAGCCGGCGGCCTCGCCGTCGACACCACCTCCCGGTCGCACGACTACGTCCTCGCCACCGGGCCGGTCGCCGCCGTCCAGCGGGTCTTCGCCACCACGATCCGCCGCTACCAGTCGGGAGGGGCGTCCTTCCTGGCCAACACCGCCGCCCCGACGGTTCCGGCCGGCCTCCCGGTCGTCTCGGTGGTCGGCCTGAACACCTACCAGCGGTTCTCGGCCCCGGCTCACGCCGCCGCCCCGGTCGCCGCCCCCCTCGCCGGGCTGCTCTCCCTCACCGGGGTGCCCAACCTGTTCACCACGACGCCCCAGAGCCTCTGGTCGGTCTACGACCAGCCGGCCGCCTACCGCGGGGCCGGCCAGAAGCTCGCCGTCTTCGGGTCGGGGGCCAGCGACGGGGCGATCGCCGACCTCGCCCAGTTCGAGCGCCAGAACCATCTCCCGGCGGTCCCGGTCACCGTCACCGACGTCGGCCCCGGGCCGTTCACCGACACGTCGGGCGCCGTCGAGTGGGACATCGACACCCAGGCCTCGACCGGGATGGCCCCGGACGCGTCAGGCCTGACCCTCTACTTCGGGTCGAACCTCGTCGACGCGACCGTCGAGGCGCTGTTCACCACCTGGGCCAACGATCCCAACGGCCCCGCCCAGGCCGACGCCTCGTTCGGCGAATGCGAGCGGACGCCCCTCGACCCGGTGCTCCTCGGCCTCCCCGGGAACGTCAGCCAGGACCCGAACGCGACCGTCGGGATCGCCCTCGGGAACAACCTCGAGCCGGTCGCCGAGCAGACCCTCCGCCAGGCCGCGATGGAGGGCCGCACCCTGTTCTCCGCGAGCGGCGACACCGGATCGTCCTGCCCCGTGCTCCTCCTCCCAGTCGTCGGCGCCGGGAACGGCGTGCTCAACCAGGTCGTCCCCCTGACCTCCTACCCCGCCTCCAGCCAGTACGCGGTCGCGGTCGGGGGCACCGTCCTCTACACGAACCAGACGACGCCCGACACGCGCTTCCTCGAGTACGCCTGGACGTTCACCGGCGGGGGCGACAGCCTCCTCATCGACGCCCCGGCCTACCAGCGGGGGACGCCCGGGCTGATCCTCCCGTGCCTGGCCACACCCGACGGCCAGCTCACCAACGCCGGCCAGCCGTGCCGGGGGATCCCCGACGTGGCGGCCCAGTCGGGGGACGCCCTGACCAACGGGTACGCCATCGTCGCGGCCGGCGCCGCCGGCCAGGGCGGCGGCACGAGCCTCTCCTCACCCCTCTGGGCCGGCATGTGGGCCCGGGTCAACCAGAGCGCCGGCGGGGCCGGCTACGGCTTCGCCAACGAGACCCTCTACCGGCTGGGCCGGGCCGACGCGACCCGGGCCCGCGACTTCTTCGACGTCACGGTCGGGGTCAACGGGATCTACGCCGCCCTCCCCGGCTGGGACTACGTCAGCGGGTTCGGCGCCCCCGACCTCGCCCACCTCATCGCCGACGCCCCCTGACCCTCAGCCGGGGACGATCACCATCAGCCCGGCCCCCGGGTCGACCTGGTCGCCGGCCCGGACGAGGACCCGGTCGACCCGCCCGTCGAGCGGCGAGTCGAGCCCCATCTCCGTCTTCATCGCCTCCAGCGTGATCAGCCGCTCCCCGGCCGCGACCCGGTCGCCGGCCCCGACCTCGACCCGCCAGACGCCGGCCGACATCGGCGCCTCGACGAGCACCCCGCCGGCCGGCACCGCCGCCGTCCAGGCCGCCCGCTCGGCCGGACCGGCCGGCGGCCCGGCCGCCGCCGTCCAGGCCGCCCGCTCGGCGGCGAACGCCGCCGCCTGCCCGGCGCGAAAGCCGGCGATCGAGCCGGCCTGCGCCGCCAGGAACGCCTCGTGGTCGGCGAGGCTGAACGTCCCCGGCTCGGTCTCCAGCGCGAGCCGCCCGGCGTCGAGGTCGGCCCGCAGCTCCAGCAGCTCCTCGGCCCCGACCGGGTGCCACCTGATCCGGTCGAAGCAGCGCAGGAGCCACGGCGACCCCGGCTCGAACGCCCCACCCTCGCGGAAGCGGCTCCAGATCTGGGTCGTCCGCCCGACGAACTGGTACCCGCCCGGACCCTCCATCCCGTAGATGCACAGGTAGGCCCCGCCGATCCCGACCGCGTTCTCCGGCGTCCACGTCCGCGCCGGGTTGTACTTCGTCGTGACCAGGCGGTGGCGCGGGTCGAGCGGGGTGGCCACCGGCGCGCCGAGGTAGACGTCGCCCAGCCCGAGCACCAGGTACTCGGCCGCGAACACCGTCCGCTCGACCTCGGCCACGGTGGCGAGCCCGTTGATCCGCCGGATGAACTCGATGTTCCACGGGCACCACGGCGCGTCCCCCCGGACCCCGGCCATGTAACGGGCGGTCGCCTCCCGGGTCGCCGGATCGTCCCAGGAGAGCGGGAGGTGGACCAGCCGGCTCGGGACACGGAGGTCGCCGCTCGGCGGCAGCTCCTCCTCCAGCGAGGCCACCACGTCCACGAGCCGGCGGACCGGCAGGATGTCCGGGTCAGTGTGGAGCTGGATCGATCGGATCCCCGGGGTCAGCTCGATCAGGCCGGGCAGGCGCTCGGCCGCCACCCGCTCGGCCAGGGCGTGGACCCGCATGCGCAGGCCGAGGTCGAGGACCATCGGCCCGTACTCGACCAGCAGGTTGTCGTCCCCCGACCGGCGGTAGCACACCTCCGGCCTCCCGTCCCCGGCCGAGCCCCGGCCGAGCACGCCGTCGTCGTAGTCCGCCGGCCCCAGCCCGTCCGGCGGGAGCCGCTCCGAGGAGACCGACCGCAACCGCCGGGCCGTGGCATCGGAGACCGGGACGAAGCGGACCGTGTCCCCCGGCCGCAGCTGGCCGAGCTTCCATCGCTCGGCGGCGACCACCGTCGCCGGGCAGACGAACCCCCCGAGGCTCGGTCCGTCCGGCCCGAGGATGATCGGCACGTCGCCGGTGAAGTCGACCGTCCCCACCGCGTAGGGGGTGTCGTGGATGTTCGACGGGTGGAGCCCCGCCTCCCCGCCGTCGGACCGCGCCCAGTCCGGCCGGGGCCCGATCAGGCGCACGCCGGTCCGCGCCGAGTTGAAGTGGACCTCCCAGTCGGCCGCGTAGAAGGCGGCGATGTCGTCGCGGGTGAAGAAGTCGGGCGCCGCGTGGGGGCCCTCGGTGACCGCGACCCGCCAGGCCCGCTCGAGCTGCGGCCGGTCGGTCACCCGGCCGACCGGGGTCCCCGCCGGCCCGCTGCGCAGGACGTCGCCCGGGCGCAGGGCCCGGCCGCCGTGTCCGCCGAACCGCCCGAGGGTGAAGGTCGACGCGCTGCCCAGGTAGGCGGGCACGTCGAGGCCGCCGGCGATCAGCACGTAGACGCGCAGGCCCCGGCCGGTCGCCGGCCCGACGTCGAGGACGGCGCCCGCCGCCGCCGTCACCGGCTCCCAGGCGGGGATCGGCTCCCCGTCGAGGGTCGGCGCGCACTCGGCCCCGGTCAGGCAGATCGTGGTCGCCGCCGTGAAGCGCAGGCGCGGGCCGACCAGGGTGCACTCCAGGCCCGGCGCCCCCTCCGGGTTGCCGAGGGCGCGGTTGCCCAGGCGGAACGACCGGTCGTCCATCGGCCCCGACGGCGGCACGCCCACCCGCCAGAGGCCGAGGCGGCCCGGCCAGTCCTGCACGGTGGTCATCGTCCCCGCCCGCAGGACCTCGATCCGCGGGTCGGCGTCGGCCACGCCGGCCAGGGTGGCGGTCGTGTGGTCCCCGCCGGCGAAGCTCGGCTCGGCCAGCGCCGCCCGCAGGAGCCCGAGGTTGGTGGCGATCCCGTCGATCCGGCAGTCGTCGAGGCCGGCCGCCAGCCGGGCGATCGCCGCCTCCCGGGTCGGGCCGACGGCGATCAGCTTGGCCAGCAGCGGGTCGTAGGCCGTCCCGACCTCCGTCCCCCGCTCGACCCACGTCTCGACCCGGAGTCCGGCCGGGAAGCGGCAGCCGGTGATCAGGCCGGCGCTCGGCTGGTGGTCGCGGCCCGGGTCCTCGGCGTAGACCCGCGCCTCGACCGCGTGGCCCGTCGGGGATCCGGGCGGGTCGTCGAGCATCGTCCGGTCGCCCTGGGCCAGGCGCAGCATCCAGGCGACGAGGTCGATCCCGTGGGTCTCCTCGGTCACCGGGTGCTCGACCTGGAGGCGGGCGTTGACCTCGAGGAACCAGAACTCCTCCCGGGCGGCGTCGTAGACGAACTCGACCGTCCCCGCCGACCGGTAGGTCGTCGCCGCTCCGAGGGCCACCGCCGCCGCCGCCATCCCCGCCCGGACGGCCGCCGGCAGACCGGGGGCCGGGGCCTCCTCGACCACCTTCTGGTGGCGGCGCTGGAGCGAGCAGTCGCGGTCGCCGAGCCCGACGACGCGTCCGGCTCCGTCGCCGAAGATCTGCACCTCGACGTGGCGGGCCCGCTCGACCAGTCGCTCGACGAAGACCCCGGCGCTCTGGAAGCTCGCCGCCGCCCGGCGCTCGACCCGGGCGAAGGCGTCGGCCAGGTCGGCCGCGCCGTGGCACGGGGCGAGGCCGATGCCCCCGCCGCCGCCGGTCGCCTTCAGCATCACCGGGTAGCCGATCGCCGCGGCCGCCGCCCGCGCCGCCGCCAGGTCGGCGACCACCTCGCTCCCCTCGATCATCGGCACGCCCGCCGTCCGGGCCAGCCCGCGGGCGGTGTCCTTGCGCCCGAACTGGGCCAGCTGGGCCGGGGTCGGGCCGACGAAGCGCAGGCCGGCGTCCTCGACGGCGGCGGCGAAGGCCGCGTCCTCGGAGAGGAGGCCGTAGCCCGGGTGGATGGCCCCGGCCCCGGTCGCCGCCGCCGCGGCGAGGATCCGCTCCGGGCGCAGGTAGCTCTCCCGGGCCGGAGCCGGCCCGATCAGGACGGCGGCGTCCGCCTCGCGCACGTGCGGCGCCCCCCGGTCGGCCTCGGAGAAGACGGCCACCGTGCGCAGTCCGAGGGCCCGGGCCGAGCGGATGATCCGGCGGGCGATCTCGCCCCGGTTGGCGATCAGCAGCGTGTCGAAGGTCATCGGTCGGCCCCGGTGACGATCATCCTCACCGGGGTCGGGTCGAAGCCGTTGCACGGGTTGTTGATCTGCGGGCAGTTCGAGACCAGCACGAGCGTGTCGATCTCGGCGCGGAGGACCACCGCCAGGCCGGGGGCCGAGCGGCCGTCGACGATCCCGAGCGTCCCGTCCTCGGCGATCGGGACGTTCATGTACCAGTTGATGTTGCTCACCAGGTCCCGCTTGCCCAGGCCGTGGCGGGCGCCCTCGAGGAGGAAGTTCTCGACGCACGCGTGCTGGTGCTTGGTGTGATGGCCGTAGCGGAGGGTGTTCGACTCCTGGCTGCACGCCCCGCCGATCGTGTCGTGCCGGCCGCAGTCGTCGCGGATCACGGTCATCAGCGGCCGCCCCTCGCAGCTGCGCAGGACGCTCCCGGTGGTCAGGAAGATGTTCGCCTGGGCGGCGATCGTGTCGGGCGCGCTGTAGCGCTCCCCGGGGTCGGCGGCGTTGTAGAGGAGGCAGTCGACCGCCTGGTTGCCTCCGAGGTCGACGATGGTCAGCGCCTGGCCGGCCTCGACCACGGCCGACCACGGCGCCCGGGCGGCGACGAGGTCGTCGCGCACGACGGCGCCGGCGGGCGCGGGGGACGCGGGCGCCGTTGCCGGGCGGTCGGCGCTGGCGGTCTCGGGCACGCTCACCGCCCCCGGGCCCGGGCGTAGTCGGCGGTGTTCAGGAACGCTCGCTCCCCCTCGGGGGTCGCGCTCCACAGCTCGTCGCCGGGGCCGGCCGGGGCGCCCCGCCAGGCGAGGAGCTCGAGCGTCCCGCACGTGTACCGCGGGCGCCGGTCGAGCGGATGGGGGACGTTGGCCACCAGGACGACCAGCGGGAGCTCCGCCCGGAGGGTGACCGCGGCGCCCGGCCCCGCCGACCCCGCGAAGGCGAGGGCGCCGTCCGGACCGACCCGCACGCCCTGGAAGAAGGACAGGCTCGGCGGGAGGTCGCGCGGCCCGAGGCCGTGCTTGGCCGCGGCCAGGAGGAGGAGCTCCCGCCCGGCCGGGGTCGGGCCGTGGGCCGTGCCGTCGCCGTAGCGGGCCTGGTTGGCCGTCCGGGTCGAGGTCCCGCAGAGGGCGTCGTGGCGCCCCGAGGTGTCGGCCGTGACCGAGGCGAGGACCCGGCCCTGGTCGGAGAGGAGGAGGTGCCCCGGGCCGAGGTAGGCCTGCCAGAGGACCTTGACCGTGTCGGCGACGTTCAGCCGCTCCCACGGCTGGTCGGCGTTGTAGAGGAGGACGTGGGCGCACGCCTCGCCCCCGAGGTCGCGCAGGCGCAGGCGCGTGCCGCGGGCCAGGACCCGCGAGGCGTAGCCGCCGCCGGCCACCGTCTCGGCCCAGGTGAGGTCGTCCGGTGCCACCCCGGGCGGTGGGTCCGGCCAGGCGGCGGCCGGGAGCACGGGCATCGCCTCGGCCCGGGCCCCGGCCTGCGCCCGGGCGTGGGCCCGGGCCGCCTCGGGGGTCTCGGTGCCCGGGCTCACTCGCCGGGCCGGGCAAGCTCGGCCTGGACGCGCCCGCGGTCGATGAGCGCCCCGCGGGCGCGCAGGACGGCCGGCCGGGGGGCCCGCTCGACGCCCGTCTCCCCGCGCTGGCCCAGCCAGGCGAAGACGCCGGCGGCGAGGGTGCCGAGGACGAAGACGACCGAGAACCACTCGAGGTACCAGTGGCCGCCGGCCGGGTCGTAGACGCTGGCCCGGGGCCAGGCGATGTTGACCATCATCAGGCCGCCGTAGAGAACTGCCGCCAGGTTGATCGGGAGGCCGAGGCGGCCGAGCGAGAAGAGGGAGCTCCCGTCGGCGGTCGTGGCCGTCACGGGCGGGAGACCCCTGAGGCGGGCGAAGAGGAGGGGGACGGTCACCATCAGGTAGGCCCCGTACAGCATGACGATCACCACGCTCGTCAGGTCGGTGAACAGGGCCGGCTGGCCGACGTTGACCAGGAGCACCCCGGCGGCCAGGACGCCGGTGAGCACGGCCGGCCCGATCGGCGTCCCGGTGCGGGCGTTGACCCGGCCGAGGGCGCGCGACCCGGGGAGGACCTGGTCGCGGGCCATCGAGAACACCATCCGGCTGGCGGCGGTCTGGATCGCCAGGGTGGCCACGCAGATGGCGATGCCGACGTCGGCCAGGAAGATCTTGCCGACCGTCGTTCCGAGCCGGCTGGTCAGGACGAAGGGCAGGCCCCCGGTGGCCAGCTTCCCGTCGGTCAGGCTGGGCGCGGCGACGATCGCCGCCAGGAGCAGGAGCCCGCCGCCGATCCCCGAGGCGAGGAGGGCCCGGAGGATGGCGTTCGGCGCGGTCCGGCGGGGGTCGCGCGTCTCCTCGGAGAGCTCGCCCGCGCTGTCGAAGCCGACCATCACGTAGGCCGCCATCAGCGCCGAGGCGAGGAACATGCCGATGTAGCCGCCCGGGGCGGCGCCCGACCGGTGGAGGACGGCGGCGGGCCCGCGCTCGGCGTGGGCGAAGAGCATGACGATCAGGGCGCTCGCCCCGATCAGCTCGAGCGTCACCCCGATGCTGTTGATCCGCGACATCAACCGCACCCCGAGGGCGTTCACCAGGGTCGTGGCCGCGATCAGGGCCGACCCGAGGACGACCGCGTTGGTCGCCCCGGTGCTCGTGGCCAGCGACGGGTCGCCCCCGACGAGCTGGAAGCCCGGCCAGAGGACGGGGAGCACGACCTGGAGGGCGATCGCCGCCGCCGAGACCGTGACGATCTGGGCGACGAGCATGAACCAGCCGGTGAACCACCCGAAAGTCGGGTTGGTCAGGCGCCGCGACCACTGGTAGATGCAGCCCGAGATCGGCCACCGGGCGGCGAGCTCGGCGAAGCACGCCGCGACCAGGAGCTGGCCGCCGAAGACGAGCGGCCAGGTCCAGAAGAAGGCCGCCCCGCCGAAGCTGAAGCCGAAGGCGAAGAGCTGGAAGACGGTGGTCAGGATCGAGACGAACGAGAACCCGGCGGCGAAGGACGCGTAGGCGCCGAGGCGGCGGCGGAGCTGCTGGGGGTAGCCGAAGGACGCGAGATCCTCGGCGTCCCGGTCGGCGGCGGAAGGGAGAACGTCGAGGAGTCTGGTCATAGGTATGACCATATGGATGGATGGCGCGCGCGTCTTCGGACCGGCGGTCCAAGATCGGGTGGACCGCCGGTCGGGGCGGACCGGCCGGCCGGCGGCGGGCCTCGGGCGGTCTTCGCCTCAAATTTCCGGACCGTGTCTCGGTCGCAGCCAGACTCAGCCGGGTCTCTCGCCGCGGTTCTGTTGCTCGCTACCTGGTTCGAGGCGGGGCATCTTGCCCTTCGGCTCGTGCTCCTTCTCGCCCCGATCCGCTTCCCGGGCCCTCTTTCGCGAGCCCTCTCGGTCTCGGTCGCTGTTACGGTCGCGGTCGCGGTCGCGGTCGCGGTCGCCGAAGCGGCCGCGGTGACGGTCGCGATCTCGGTCGCGGTCGCGGTCCTTGTCGCGGTCTCGGTCCCGGTCTCGGTCCCTGTCCCTGTCACGGTCTCGGTCTCGGTCCCTGTCCCTGATCGTGCCGCGGTCCGCGTCCCGATCGCCGGTCTGGCCGAGGCGCGCGCCGCCCGGGCGCCAATGAATCTTGAGCACACCAACCGCGGTGGTGTTCAGCTCGACGTAGTCGATGAACACGGTCTCGAACGTGCAGGCGGCGGCGGTTAAGTTGTCGTCGTCGTCCCGGGTCACTGTCCACCCCGTCGCCTCGCTCACCTTGACGGACAGATTCATCTCCTGGCTCCTATATTCCTCCTGCTTTTGGAAGCGGACGCTGAGCTTCCCGTAGTCGAGAAGGCGTGTGGCAACCTCGGGAACGAGAGCGTCAAGCGTTCCCGCGTCAAGAACCGAGTTGATCTTGCCCCTGGAGGGCCCATCCATGAAGTTTTTCTTTCCACGGCTGACACGCGTGGCTTCGGCGGCGTCGGCTGCGACGTGCTGGGCCG
Source organism: uncultured Solirubrobacterales bacterium (assembly GCA_963733245.1). Lineage (GTDB taxonomy): Bacteria > Actinomycetota > Thermoleophilia > Solirubrobacterales > Solirubrobacteraceae > Palsa-513. Next base: position 192,905 of record CAVTCI010000001.1, on the reverse strand, counting down.
AATGCGCCGCAACGCACGTCAGCGCGGTGCGCACCACCTCAGTCCAGGTTTCAGCCGGTGCGGCTCCGACGGGAGCCGCGGACGGTACGTTCAGGGTTCGTGTCGGCGGCGCTGCCGATCCGGTCTGTGGTGGGGGGAAGAAGGCCTGGGGCTGGTATGGGGGGTAGAAGGCCTGGGGCTGGTATGGGGGGTAGAAGGGCTGGGGCTGGTATGGGGGGTAGAAGGCCTGGGGCTGGTATGGGGGGTAGAAGGGCTGGGGCGGGTATGGGGGGTGGAAGGGCCGGGGCGGGTATGGGGTCTGCGGTGGGGGGATGCCGGGATGTGGTGGGTACGCGGCGGTCGGGGGCGGGGTTTGCTGCTGCGGGCGCAACGCACCGGGGGGGTGCTGGTCATCCCCCGGCTTGCGGCCGCCGTTCCGCTGGACCGGCTCGGGCGGCATGGTCGAGGAGCGCTGCGTGGGTCCGCGACCGGCGGTCAGCAACCGCGCCGTGGCGCCGTTGCCCGCGGTCCGCTGAAGATGAAGGATGGCCGCGGGCTCGAGCCGGTCGTCGGTGTGCTCGACTGCGCTGGCGCGCCGCCCGCCGGGCCGGGTCGTCCGTCGGACGTCTCGCGCCGCCCCTGGCTCCTCGATCCTTTCTCTGCGTGTGCCGGGCAAGACGGCCTTCCCGTTTCGATCGACGCTCAGGTTAGAAGCCCGGCGAGGTCCGATCAAGGGAATTGGTCCACGCCTGCCCGATCGGGCAAGCTGATCCCGTCCCCGGGCTGACGGCCCGGGCCCGTCCAAGCGGTCTGCGCCGCCGACGAAGCGGCGTCGGAGTCAGGACTCGCGCCGGAGCAGCGACAACCGCACCAGGCGATCGTTGACGGCGACGCGGGAGAGGCCGAGCGGGGCGTGGTCGCGGGAGTAGAGGGTCTCGACGAGCTCCACGTACGGCTCGCCCGGCGCCAGCTCGAGGCCGGCGGGCACCCCGACCGCCGCGACGCGGGGGACGATCTCCGAAGTCGCGTAGTCGATCCGGACCTGGCAGTTGGCCGCGAAGAAGTCGAACGTCGTCTCGGCGTCGCGGACGGCGTCCGCCGCCACGGCCAGCCGGTCGAGGGGAACGACGTCGCACACCGCCATCACCGGGGTCGGTCCGGCCCGCAGGAGGCGCTCGACCTCCAAGCACGGCGCCCCGGCGGCGACGTCGAGGCCGGCGGCGAAATCGGCCGAGACCGTCGACCGGCGGACCGTCTGGCGGTCGACCGACGGGTCGTGGCCGCACTGGGCGATGAGCGTGGTGAAGGGGACGAGCCGGTTCAGGCGCATCGTCGACCGGAGGAGGTGGCCGTTGACGAACGTCCCCCGACCGCGTCGCCGGGAGATCAGCCCGTCGCCCTCGAGCGTGTGGAGGGCGCCCCGCAACGTGGTTCGGCTGACCCCGAGGAGCCCGGCCAGCTCCGACTCGGGCGGGAGGCGCCCGCCGGGGAAGGCGTCGGCGTCGATCGCGCCGAGCAGGGCCTCGAGGGCCCGCTCGCTCAGCGACCGGTTCTCCAGGCGCTCGACCGGCGGCGGCCGGCTGATCCGGGAGTCGGGAATGATTCATCATACGTAAGACGAATGGCCATCCGCCACGCCGACCCCGCCCGCGACGGCGCCGACTGCGCGGCGATCTACGCGCCGGCCGTCGACGAGGCGGCGATCTCCTTCGAGGAGCCGCCGGCCCCCGACGCCGCGGCCATGGCCGCCCGGATCGCCGCGACCAGCCGGACGCATCCGTGGCTGGTGATCGAGGACGACGGACGGGTCGTCGGCTACGCCTACGCGGCCCCCCATCACGAACGGGCGGCCTACCGCTGGGCCGCCAACGTCTCGATCTTCGTCGGCCCCGCCCACCGCCGGCGCGGGTCGGGTCGGCGGCTCTACCTCGCCCTGTTCGAGCTGATGCGGGCCCAGGGCCTGCGGATCGCCGTGGCCGGGATCACCCTGCCGAACGAGGCGAGCGTCGCCCTCCACCGGTCGGTCGGCTTCGAGCCGGTCGGGACCTACCGGCGGATCGGCTGGAAGGCCGGCGCCTGGCGGGACGTGTCGTGGTGGCAGCTGCGGCTCGGGCCCGACGACGACGGGCCGCCCGTCGCACCCGGCCGGCCGCGGCGGCTCTGATCAGGCGCTGGCCGCCCGGCGCCGGGCGAGCACGCCGAGCGCCTCCTCCACGGTGGTCCGCCCCATGCCCTGGCGGCGCAGGAGCGCGGTCAGAGCGTCGGCGCCCATCTTCTGCTCGAGCAGGTCGAGCTTCTGCCAAGTCCACTCGGCCGACGGGTCGCCGGCGTCGCCCGGGGCGTCGAGCATGCGCCCGAGCTGGGCGAGGAGGCGGTCAAGGCGTTCAAGCTCGTCGTCCACCGGCGGACCATGTCCTTTTTCTTGGAGCGGCTCAAGGTAGTCGATTCGGGCCGGGCGGGTTCGACGCGTCGACGGCGGTCGGCCGGCCACCCGTCCCCGGCCTTGACGGCGCCGGTGGCTGGGTCGTAGGGTCATTCGACCACGACCAAGGAGCGGGTGATGTCCGCCGCCGGCGATCTCGGAGCTCTCCAGCAGATCAACCACATCGTCGTCCTGATGATGGAGAACCGGTCGTTCGACCACATGCTCGGCTACCTGACCCGGGACGGCATGCCCGAGGTCAACGGCCTGAAGGGCGACGAGTCGAATCCCGACGTCGATGGCACGATCCACCAGGTGTGGGAGTTCGGCGACGACCAGACGGCCTTCCACATCCCGGGCACGCCCGCGGCCGACAAGAGCCTCGATCCGTGCCATTCGCCACGCTGCGTGGACGTCCAGCTCGGGGGCGGGAACTCCGGCTTCGTCAAGAACTTCGTCACCGAGAAGAACCCGCCGGCCGCCTGGCGCAAGCTGCCGATGGGCCACTACACGGCGGAGCACCTCCCCGTCTACGACCACCTGGCCCGCCAGTTCTGCGTCTGCGACGCCTGGCACAGCTCGATCCCCGGCGACACCTGGCCGAACCGCCTCTACTCCCTGACCGGGACGGCCGGCCCGTCGGTGGCCAGCCAGCACCCCTTCTTCAAGCAGCTGGTCGACGCGGTCGGGGCGGCGGCGCTCGACAACGTCCCGCTCTACGACCTCGCGGCCTTCACCCGCCACCTGGCCGACGGCCAGTGGCGCTGGTACTCCCACGACCCGGCCACCCTCCGGGCCGTCGACCCGACCTACCGCGACCCGACCGACTTCAAGACCGGCAACTTCTCCTACTTCGACCGCACGACGATCAGCCTGGCCACCCAGGGCCTCGAGGGGCTGCTCGTCGGCCAGGACAGCTTCCTCGACGACGCGGCCAACGGGACCCTCCGCTCGGTCTCGTGGATCGACCCGAACTTCATCGACCTGAGCGTCCTCGACCCCAACTCCAACGACGACCACCCGCCGTCCGACGTGCTCGCCGGCCAGCAGCTCGTGCTCGACGTCTACCACGCCCTGGTCAACAGCCCGACCTGGAACGACACCCTGCTCGTCATCACCTACGACGAGCACGGCGGCTTCTACGACCACGTCGCCCCGCCGGGGGTCAACGACGGCTCGGGCTTCACGACGTACGGCCTGCGGGTCCCGACGATCGTGGTCGGCCCGCGGGTGAAGAACTTCGTCAGCCACGACTTCTTCGACCACACCGCGCTGATCAGGACGATCCTCCTGCGCTTCGCCGCCGACCCGACCGCGGCGGTCAAGATGGGCGCCCGCGTGGCCAACTCGCCCCACCTGGGCGGGCTCCTCGGCGACGTGCGCACCGACCTCGCCGATCACGGCGACCTCCACGCCCAGCTCGACGCCTGGCGGGACAAGGCCCGCGCCCTGCGCCAGGTGCAGCCGGGCGGCGGCCCGGCCCCCGCCGGCGACGGGGCCGGCCAGCCGCTCGTCCTCAACTCGTTCGCCCAGGAGTTCGGGAGCTTCGCCCTGGCCATGCGCGCCTCCGGCCTGGCCCCCGGCCATCCCTGAAATCGGACCGGAGGCGGGGGCCGCGGCCGCCGGGCGGATGCTCGTCCGGGTCGTCCGGGACGGCGAGGTCGACGAGGTCGCCGTCGAGGAGCCGCTCGAGATCCGCGTCGACGGTCGCCCCCTGTCGGTGACCATGCGCACCCCGGGCCACGACGAGGAGCTCGCCCTCGGGTTCCTCTACGGCGAGGCCCTGATCGACGGCCCCCGGGCGGCCGGGCCGACCGTCGACTTCGCGGCCAACGTGGTCGAGGTCGCCGGCCCCCTCCGCCGCGACCCCGGGACCCGGCGCTTCTACACGACCTCGTCGTGCGGGGTGTGCGGGAAGGGCGCGCTCGAGGAGGTCGCCGTCGACGCCCCGCCGGCCCCGGACGGGCCGATGGTCGCCCGCGACCTCCTGGCCGGCCTCCCCGACCGGCTCGACCAGCCGGGGTTCCGGCGGACCGGCGGCCTCCACGCGACCGGCCTGTTCGCCGCGACCGGGGAGCTCCTGGTCGTCCGCGAGGACGTCGGGCGCCACAACGCGATGGACAAGGTGATCGGCCACGCCCTGACCGCCGGGCTCCTCCCCCTGGCCGGGCGGATCCTCTGCGTCAGCGGTCGCCTCTCGTTCGAGCTCGTCCAGAAGGCGGCGGTCGCCGGCGCCCCGATCCTCGTCGGCGTCGGCGCGCCGACCTCGCTCGCCGTCTCCCTGGCCGCCGACCGCGGGATGACCCTGGCCGGCTTCGCCCGCGGCGGTCGGGTGAACGTCTACGCTGGGCCCGCGCGGGTCGGCCGAGAAGCGGGATAGGCTGCCCGCCGTGCCCGGGAAGACCCGACTCGCCCTCCTCGCCGCCGCCGGGTCGGTCCTCGCCGCCTGTGGGTCGAGCGGCTCGTCGACGGCCAGCGCCCCCGCCGGTCGCCCGGCCGCGCCGGCGCCGCCGGCCCGCCCGGCCGGGCCCGCGGTCGGCGCGACCCAGCGGGTGCGGGCCCGGGGGACCACGCTCAAGGTCGCCGTGACCCGGGTCATCGACCCGCTCCGCGGGTCCGGGGCCACCCTCCTGCCCGGGACCCGCGTCGTCGGCGTGGTCGTGCGGATCCGAGACCTCGGGCCCGGCGAGTACGACAGCTCGTCGACCGGCGACCTCGCGGTCGTGCCGGCGTCCGGGTCCGCCGCGGCGACCTACGCCGCGCGCGGGTCGTGCATGACCCAGGACCGGGACTTCGACAACCAGATCAGCGCCGGCGAGACCCGCCAGGGGTGCGTCGCCTTCGCGCTCGGCCAGCGGGCCCGCCTCCTCGCCGTGCGCTTCACCGCCGACGGCGGCGGGGCCGGGGTCGCGACCTGGGCCGGCGGGCCCGGCTAGTGGACGCGTCCACCAGGGAGGCGCCGCCGAGACGCTCGGCGCCTCCCCCGCGGATCCCGGCTCAGATCCCCGCCGCGGCGTAGCGCAAGGACCCGGGCGTGGTCAGCAGCTCCCCGGTCTCGAGCAGCGTCTTCAGGCCGGAGAGGATCATCGGCCAGCCGCCGTAGAGCTCCCCGTGGGCGCCCTCGCGGAGCTGGTCGTGGATCACGGTCAGGCGGCACGAGTCGCCCACCGGCTCGATCTCGTAGGTGACCCGCGAGGTGCCCTCGGCCCTCACGTCCTCGCCCCACAGGGCGTCGAAGCTCTGGACGAGCCGGCGGGGCGGGTCGACCTCGAGGTTCTCGCCCGAGCTGATCGGCGTCCGCGAGGCCGCGTGGACGGCCTCGTAGCGCGAGCCGTTCGTCCAAGCCGAGGCGACGCCGACGCCGAAGGTGTACTTCTCGCGCATGTCGCTGTCGGTGAGCGCCTCCCACAGCCGCTCGGGCGTGGTCTTGATGTAGATCTCGAACACCTTCTCCATGACTTGCTCCTCGATTCTCCGCTTGAGCCCGACGAGCGTCGCCGCCCACGGCTCGGCGTATTTGCTCACCCAACGGTCGTGGACGAGCCGGATCGGGACGGGGTTCAGGAAGTGGAGCTTCTCCCGGCCGCGCCGTCTTGAGACGACGAGGCCGGCCTCCTCGAGCACCTTGAGGTGCTTCATCACGCCGAACCGGGTCATCGGCTGCCGCGCCTCGAGGGCGCTGAGCGTCTGCCCGTCCTCCTCGAACAGCGCGTCGAGGAGGCGGCGGCGGGTCGGATCGGCGAGCGCCCTGAACACTTCGTCCATGCCCGGAAGTATAGGTGACCATCTAGTCACCTGTCAAGCCCGACGATCGAATAGCGTGCGCCCCGTGGATCCGCAGATCGCGCCCAGCTGATGCGCGTCCTCACGGTGGTGGGCAACCGCCCGCAGTTCGTCAAGGCCGCCGCCGTGTCCCGCCGCCTGCGGCAGGCCCATGACGAGGTGCTCGTCCACACCGGCCAGCACCACGACGACGAGCTCTCGGCCGTCTTCTTCGCCGAGCTCGACCTCCCGGCCCCCGACCACTGGCTCGGGGTCAGCGGCGCGACGAACACCTCGCAGCTCGGGCGCATGCTCCCGGCGCTCGAGCCCCTGCTCGACGCCGACGCGGTGCTCGTCTACGGCGACACCAACTCCACCCTCGCCGGCGCCCTGGCCGCCGCCGACCGGGGCATCCCCGTCGTCCACGTCGAGGCCGGGATGCGCTCTTTCGACCGCACGATGCCCGAGGAGCGCAACCGCGTCCTCACCGACCAGCTCTCCACCCTCCTCCTCTGCTCGTCGACCCGAGCGCTCGAGCACCTCCGCCGCGAGGCGGTCCCCGGCCGGGCGGAGGTCGTCGGCGACGTGATGGTCGACGTCGCCCTCGCCCTCCAGCCCCGGGCCCGGGAGCGCCATCAGCCCCTGACCGACCTCGGCGTCGCGCCCGGGGCCTACCTCCTGGCCACCGCCCACCGGGCGGCCAACGTCGACGACCCGGCCCGCCTCCTGCGCCTCGTCGAGCTGCTCGAGGCGATCGACGAGCCGATCGTCCTGCCCCTCCACCCGCGGACCCGCGACCGCGCCCGGGCAGCCGGTCTCGACGCGCGCCTCCACCGGGCCGCCGTCGTCTCGCCCCCGCTCGGCTACCTCGACTTCACCGCCCTCCTCTGCCAGGCCCGCGCCGTCCTCACCGACTCGGGTGGCGTCCAGAAGGAGGCCTACCTCGCCGGCGTCCCCTGCCTCACCCTCCGTCAGGAGACCGAGTGGGTCGAGACGGTCAGCGCCGGCTGGAACACCCTCGTCGGTCTCGACCCCGCGGCCACCATGGCCGCGCTGGCGAGGACGGCTCCGAATGATCATCCCGAGCTGTACGGCGACGGGCGCGCCGGCGAGCGGGTCGTCGCCGCGCTCGGGGCGCTCGCCTAGTGGACGCGGGCGACGTCGAAGCTGACCCGTTGCGTCGCCCCGCCCGTCGTCACGGCGTAGGTGAGCCGCGTCGAGTCGCCGCAGGCGCGGAGGCGGGGAGGCGCGGCGGCGAACGCCCCATCCGGCAGGCTCCGGTCGATCACGCCGATGCCCCGCGCGGCCCGGCCGGGGTCCCGGCGCGAGACGCGCACGACGTGCCGGCCGCGGCTCCACTGGGCCGAGACGTAGACGAGGACCGGCTCGGCGGACGGCGCGCACGAGACGCTCGCCGGCGGGCGCAGGAGCCGCGTCCCACCCGGGCCGGCGATCCACCGGTAGCCGAGGCCGGAGCGGACGAGGTCGACGTCGGCCGGCGGGATCCCCGTCCGCACCGGCTGGGGCGTGTAGCTCGGCGCCGAGGAGGCGACCAGCTGGCAGCCGGCATCGGCCACGCTGCAGGTGCCTCCCCCGGGCACCGGGAGGTCGGTCGCCGCGCCGGCGACCCGCAGCCAGTAGATCGTCGCCCCATCCCGGGCGGCGCCCGCCGCCCGCCCGCCCGGCGTCGGCGCCAGCGCGCGGATCCCCGTGGACGGGTCGGCGGTGGCGAAGCTCGTCGTCGTGACGTCGCACGGGGCGCTCGCCTCGAGGTAGGAGATCGGGCTCGTCGCCGCCGTGGCCCCGCTCGGGAGCGAGAAGCCGCACGTCCCGCTGACCAGGCCGCTGTCCAGGAGGGTCGAGCCGCCGCCGCCGCCGGCGCCGGCGGCGAGCGGCGCCGAGCGCAGCTCCGTGGCGACGCCGATCCCGTAGACCGAGCCGCCGAACAGGTTCCACAGGTAGGCGATCCGCGCCGGGCCGAGGTCGAGCTGGTCGACCGTGTCATGGACGGCCGGGAAGCCGCAGTCGACGCCGTGGGCCCGGTCCGGCGGGCAGAGCTGGACCGACCCGCCGGCCAGGTGGCGGGGCTTCGTCGCCCCCCGGCGGAGGTACTCGATCGTCGGCACCGCGGACCCGGTCCCGTGGCGCACGAAGGCGAGGTCGCCGCGCCAGATCGATGGTGTCGTCTCCGACGCGGGCGGCGCGCTCGCCGCCGTCAGCCGGTGCTCGGTCGCCGTCCCGGTCAGCGCCAGCTCGTAGACCTCGCAGCCGCTCGCCGTCTCCCAGTCGGGGGTCGGCGCCAGCCCGAGGCCGCCGCCGGCCGGCTCGTGGGTGCAGCGCGAGTAGACGACGACCGGGGCGCCGCTCGCGTCGGGGCCGGCGTCGGCGTCGAACGGGACCGCGCGCTCGGCCACCGGGAGCCGGGTGAGGGTCCCGCCCGCGGAGCGCACGAGCGCCCACAGGTGGGTCGCCGGGTCGAGCTGGCTGAGCACCACCTGGCCGCCGTAGGCGGTGATCCCGGCCACGTTCGGCGCCGGAGCGAGGACGGTGTCGGCCGCCCCGGCCGGGACGGCCTGGCCGAGCATGGCGAGGAGGCCGGCGGCGAGCAGGCGGGGGAGCGTGGGCATGCCCGTGAAACGGGTGGGCCCGGCGAAAGTTACGCTGCCTAGGCGGCGGTCGGGACCCGGGCCATCAGCGTCTCCCCGGCCGACTTCATCCAGACGTTCTGATCGCGCCCCGGACCGACCCCGACGAGCACGATCGGCACGCCGGTGAACTCCTCGATGAAGGCCAGGTAGTCGCGGGCCGCCTGGGGCAGGTCGGACTCGCTGCGGCAGTCGCCGATGTCCTCGCTCCAGCCCTCGAGCGCCTGGAACTCGCCGGTCGCGTGGTGGAGGACCGACTGGTGGTAGGGGAAGTGGTCGAACTCGGCTCCCTCCTGGCCCCGGTAGCGGGTGCAGACCATCAGCTGGTCGAAGCCCGAGAGGACGTCCAGCTTGGTGATGGTGAGCGCGGTCAGCGTGTTCAGGCGGGCCGCGTAGCGGAGCGCGACCAGATCGAGCCACCCCGTCCGGCGCGCTCGGCCGGTCGTCGTCCCGAACTCGTGGCCCCGGGCCCGGAGCTCCTCGCCGACCTCGTCGTCGAGCTCGGTCGGGAACGGCCCCGACCCGACGCGGGTCGTGTAGGCCTTGCAGATGCCCCAGATCTCGTCGATGTCCTTCGGCCCCACGCCCGACCCCGTGCACGCGGCCCCGGCGATCGGGTTCGAGGAGGTCACGAACGGATACGTGCCGTGGTCGATGTCGAGCATCGCTCCCTGCGCCCCCTCGAAGAGGACGTTGCGCCCGCTCCCGAGGAGGTCCCAGGCCAGCTTCGTCGTGTCGGCGATGTGCCGCTCGAGCTGGTGGCCGTAGGTCAGGTACTGCTCGGTCATCGTGTGCAGGTCGAGCGCCGGGTCGCGGGCGTACGGGCGCAGCGACAGGCGCTTGGGCTCGAGCGCCGCGCTGATCTTCTTCTTGAGGATCTTCTCGTCGAGCAGGTCCTGCACCCGGATGCCCAGGCGGGCCGCCTTGTCCGCGTAGCACGGCCCGATGCCCCGCTTGGTCGTCCCGATCTGGAGCTTCCCGAGGCGGGTCTCCCCGGCCGTGTCGAGGAACAGGTGGTAGGGCATGATCAGGTGGGCGTTGGCCGACACCCGCAGCCCGGACACGTCGATCCCCCTTGCCCGCAGCCCCGAGATCTCCTCGATCAGGATGCCCGGGTCGACGACCACCCCGTTGCCGATGATGCAGCGCTTGCCCGGGTAGAGGATCCCCGACGGGATCAGGTGGAGCTTCCACTCGATGCCCTCGCGGACGATCGTGTGGCCGGCGTTGTTGCCGCCCTGGAAGCGCACGACCGCGTCCGCCCGCTCGGCGAGCAGGTCGGTGATCTTGCCCTTCCCCTCGTCGCCCCACTGGGCGCCCACGATGACGATGCCTGGCATGCCCGGCCCAGTCTACGGGGGCGCTCCGCCGGACGGGGCTCCCGCGGGCGGCCGGTCAGCTCGGGAGCGGGTAGGTCACCCGGCGGGCATCCTCACCGTAGAAGGGGAGCGGATCCCCGCACATCCCCTCCAGGCGCGAGACGATCCGCTCGCCGAGCTGGGCCGCGAGCTCGTCGTAGTCGAGGTTCGAGGTGACCAGGGTCGCCCGCTGCTCCTCGTAGCGGGAGTTGATGATCGAGTAGAGCTGCTCGAGCACCCACTCGGTCCGGTGCTCGGCGCCCAGGTCGTCGACGTGGAGGAGGTCGGCCTCGGCCAGGCGGTCGAGGAAGTCGAGCACCCCGCCGGCGTCGATCGACTCCCGGATCACGCTCAGCAGCCGCGGGCACGAGTAGATGGCCACCGTCCGGCCGGCGTCGATCGCCGCCTTCGAGACGATCATGGCCAGCGCCGTCTTCCCCGTCCCCGGCCCGCCGGCCAGCCAGAGGCCCCGCCCGGCGTCGAGGTTGGCGTCGATGCCGCGCACGTAGGCCCGGAGCTCGCGCACCTGGGTCGGGAAGCGCCGCTCCATGTCGATCACCTCCGACTGCTCGAAGGAGATCTCCCGGTAGCGCTTGGGGATCCGCCCCTCGAGCCGGCGGGCCCGGGTCGCCGCCAGGCGCAGCGGGCGGCAGCGGCAGTCGCGCGAGTCGCGGGTCTCCTCGTCGACCAGGAAGCCGCTCCCGTCGCACAGGCCGTACTCGCAGCGCCCGCGGCTCACGGGCGGCGCTCCCCGCGCGGATGGTCGTGGCGGTCGGGCTCGGCGGTCATCGCGGTCGCTTGAGGGTAGGGCACCGACCGGCGGCGACCGCGACCTTTCTCGCCCACGTTGCGGACTCCGCCCGGCCGGCCGCGGGCGGCCCTGGCGGGACGGAGCTCCGGCCGGGGCGGCTCAGCGGCCGTTCTTGCTCGGCCCGGGACCCTTGCGCTTGCGGCCGACCAGGCGCATGTGGGTGTCGGCCACCGAGCCGGCCGTCTGCAGCCAGGCGCTCATCTGGTCGGCCACGGTCTGGGGCGGGGGCTCGACGGTGCCGTGGATCATCCCCGAGATCAGCTCGTCGAATCGCTCCCCGTGGCTGATCAGCCCGGTCACCTTCTCCTTGGCCTCGGGGATCTCCTCGCTCAGGGGGAGCGACAGGTTCCTCAGGACGTCGAGGATCTCGCGGATGTTCTGGCCCGTCTCGGAGAGCGCGAGATCCTCGCCGGTCACCTCCCGGCCGCAACCGCAGTAGCACGTCTCCGCCATGGGCCGACACCTTAGTCGTCGCGCCGGGCGGGCCCGACCTCGGCGGTGGTAGTTTGGCCGGCGTGGCGCCCGACGGTCCTCCAGCTCGGCGCTCGGCGCTCGGGCGGCTCCTCGGCTGGCCGGCCCGCCGGCTCCTGGACCCCCGCGTCCGCTGGACGGCGAGCCTCGTCGGCCACCACCTCGACGAGCGGACCGGCGACGTCCACGACCACCTCGAGCGCGTCGAGGACCGCCTGGCCGGGCTCCACGAGAAGCTCGCCGCCCTCCGGGTCGAGGAGCTCCTCGCCCGCGGACCCGGGGCGCTCGCCGGGCTCGGCGAGGAGGTCGGTCGTTTCCTCAACTGGGCCGAGGGCCACGAGGGCTACGCCGCCCAGGCCGGGCTCTGGTTCAACCCGCCGGTCGCCCTCGACTACCGCCCGGGCGCCGTCGAGGCCCGCCAGGTCAACGAGCGGATCGTCGAGCAGCCGTTCGTCTTCGCCGCCCTCGCCGGGCTCACCCCGCCGGCCCGCGTCCTCGACGTCGGGGGCAGCGAGAGCACCGTCGGGCTGAGCCTCGCCACCCTCGGCCACGACGTGACCGTGGTCGACCCGCGCGGCTACCCGCTCGTCCACCCCCGCCTCGCGGCCGTCGCCGGCCGGCTCGACGAGCTCGACCCCTCCCTCGGCGGCTTCGACGCCGCGGTGGCCCTCTCGGCGATCGAGCACTTCGGCCTCGGCGGCTACGGCGAGGCCGCCGGCGGCCGGCTCGACCTCGCCGCCGTCGAGGCGCTCCGGGCCCGCCTGCGCCCCGGCGGCCTGCTCGCCCTGACCGTGCCCTTCGGCGCCCCCCGGGTCGACGAGTTCGAGCGCGTCTACGATCGCGCCGGGCTCGACGAGCTCCTCGCCGGCTGGGAGGTCATCGCGGCCCGCGCCGCCTGGCAGCTCGACCGGTCGACCTGGGTCGCCGGCGAGCTCGACGATCCGCTCGGCCCGCGCGGGGTCGCCCTCGTCGCCGCCCGGAGCGCCTGAGGCGCCGCGGCGCTCTCAGGCCGTGCGCGCGAGGACGAGCGACTCGAGGCCCTCCGCCCGGACCGCCTCCTGGTCCTCGGTGTACTTGAGGACCGAGCCGAGCGTCCGGTCGATCGCCGCCGCGTCGAGGCTCTCGACGCCCAAAAGCGTAAGGGCGGCCAGCCAGTCGATCGACTCGGCCACCCCCGGCGGCTTGATCACGTCGGCCTCGCGGATCCGCGCGATCGCCGTCGCCACCTCGACGGTCAGCCGGGGCGAGGCCCCGATCAGGCGGTGGAGGATGTCGGCCTCGCGCCGGATGTCCGGGTAGTCGATCCACTGGTAGAGGCACCGGCGCTTGACCGCGTCGTGGAGGTCGCGCGTCCGGTTGGAGGTCAGGACGACGATCGGCGGATGGGTCGCCTTGATCGTGCCGAGCTCCGGGATGGTCACCGTCGACTCGGCGAGGAGCTCGAGCAGGAACGCCTCGAAGTCGTCGTCGGCCCGGTCGATCTCGTCGATCAGGAGGACGGCCGGGCGCGGGCCCGGGTGCTGGAGCGCGCGCAGGAGCGGGCGCCGGATGAGGTAGTTCTCGCCGAAGAGCTCGTGCTCGCCGAGCTTGTTCCCGCTCGTGTCGGCCAGGCGGATGCTCAGCAGCTGGCGCGGGTAGTTCCACTCGTAGAGGGCCTCGGCCGCGTCGATCCCCTCGTAGCACTGGAGGCGGATCAGCGGCGTGTCGAGGATCGCGGCCAGCGCCTTGGCCAGCTGGGTCTTGCCGACCCCGGCCTCGCCCTCGAGCAGAAGCGGGAGGGGCAGGCGCAGGCTGAGGAAGACCCCGGCGGCCAGGCCCTCGTCGATCAGGTAGTTCACATCGCCGAGGCGGAGCGCGACGTGCTCGACGTCCGGGATGAGCTGGCGGATCTCGTCCGCCGCCTCGCCGGTCGTCCGGGGCGGGCTCACGCCGCGCGCTCCGGGGGGCTCGTCTTCGGATACGGGCTCACCCCGACATCATGGCGCACCGGCGCCTTCTCGGCCGGCCGGGGGCGGTGGCGGCATCCACAGCTTCCCCCGCGAGAGGTCGCCGAGCCCGAGCCAGGCGAGGTTCATCAGGCGCAGCGCCTGGAGCTCCTTCGGCTGGTCGGGGTGGCGCATCCACCACGACCCGAGGCCGACGACCGCGGCGACCAGGGCGTGGGCCAGCGGCTCGCTCGACCGGTCGGCGAGCTCGGCGTCGATCCCCTCCGCCGCGGCCGCCTCCCGGAAGATCCCCGTGATCAGGCGGCCCATCTCCTCGTTGGCCCGGGCCGCCCCCGCCGCGAACGGGCCTCCGCTCTGCGGGCCGTGGGGGTAGAGGAGCATCCACGAGTTGCGGTGCTCCTCGATGAAGGTGAACACGGCGAGGAGGCCGGCCCAGAGGCGGACGTCCTGGGGGAGGCTCGGCGGGGTGACCTCCTCGACGGTGTGGATGAGCTCGGTCGTCGCGACCTCGACGCAGGCGAGGAACAGCCCCTCCTTCGACTCGAAGTAGGCGTAGACCATCGGCTTCGACACCCCGGCCGCCTCGGCGATCTCGTCCATCGTGACGTCGTGGTAGCCCCGCTCCCCGAAGAGCCGCCGGGCCACCGCGATCATCTCGCGCTCGCGGACCTCCCGCGGGACCTTGCCCCGCGTGGCCGGCGTCTCGGCGGCCGTCTCTCGTCGCTCCATCCGGGGTTACTCTACTTGTGGTAAGGTTACCAAGGGTAAGAGGTTGTGGGCAGAGCCCGCCGGCGCCCCCCGGGCGGCAGGCGGGTCGCGCCCGAAACGGCGGCTCCGGCGGAGGAGAGGACAGCATGAACACCGACACAGTGGCCCACGCCATCCCGGCCAGCCAGTGGTACTACCTGATCGGGCTGCTCGTCTTCTACGGGGTCTGCGTCACGCTGCTCTTCGCCTTCGGCAAGACGAGGGGTACGCCGAGCATGTGGACATTTCCGTTCCACCAGATCTCCGACAGCCTGAAGCGCCTGACCGGCTATCCGGGCTCGGCGATGGCCGGCGCCCTGACCGCGCTCCTCTTCCTCCTGATCGCCGTCATCGGCTTCTACTGGGACGTCGCCTGGCACCTCGACCTCGGCCGCGACAAGAACCTCTTCACCCCGCCCCACGTGATGATCCTCGTCGGCCTCGGCGGCATCTCCTTCGCCGGCGTGGTCACCGCCGTGATGGCCACGATCGACCGGGTGCCCGTGCCCCGCGCGGCGATGCTCCTCGGCCTCCTCGGGGTCGTCGCCTCGACCGCCTTCCCGATCGACAACCTCTACCACAAGGCCTACGGCCTCGACATCACCCTCTGGAGCCCGTCCCACCTCCAGCTGGTCACCGGCGGCGGCTTCGGCACCCTGGGCGTCCTCTTGCTGCTCGCCGAGGCGCTCCCCGCCGCCCGCCCGACCCTGCTCGGCCGGTTCATCCTCGCCCTCTCCGCCGGGGCCGCCCTCGTCGGGATGAGCGTCTTCCTCGGCGAGTTCGACTACGGCGTGCCCCAGTTCCAGCTCGTCTACCTCCCGATCCTCGTGGTCGCCGCCGGCGGCTTCACCCTCACCTTCGCCCGCATCGCCCTCGGGCCGTGGGGGACGATCAAGGCGGTGGCCTGCTACCTGGCCATCCGGGGCGTGATCGCCCTGGTCGTGGCCGGCCAGCTCCACCACACCTTCCCCCGCTTCCCCCTCTACCTGGCGATCGCCCTCTCGGTCGAGGCGGCCGCCGTCCTGGTCGGCACCGGCCGGCGGCTGCGCTTCGCCGTGGTCGCCGGGGCCCTCGTCGGGACGCTCGGCCTCGCCGGCGAGCTCGCCTTCGTCGCCGCCTCCGGGTACGGGCCGGTCACCGCCGGCCTGCTCCCCCGCACGGCGCTCCTCGCCATCCCGTCCGCCTTCGCCGCCGCCCTCCTCGGCGCCGGGTTCGCCAAGGCGTTCTCCCGGGGCGAACAGCGGATTCCGCCCGCCGCGGTCGCCGCCGCCTGCGTCGTCCTCCTCGCCGCCCTCGTGATCCCGCTCCACCGGGGGGTCGGCCACGTCCGGGCCGTCGTCCGGCTCGATCGGACGGCCGGCCGGGCCCACGTCGAGGTGGCCATGATCCCGGCCAACGCCGCCCACGGGGCCGCCGCCTTCGGCATCCTCTCCTGGCAGGGCGGCGGCACGGTCAAGAACACCCTCCGCCAGATCCGGCCCGGCCACTACGCATCGTCGGGGACGGTCCCGGTCGACGGGAGCTGGAAGTCGATGGTCGTCCTCTACCGGGGCGACGAGGTCATGGCCGCCCCGATCTACCTCCCGGCCGACCGCCAGATCGGCGCCGCGGCGGTCCCGGCGCTCGCCCGGCGCCCGGTCGCCTTCGTCCGCGACACCAAGGTGCTCCTGCGCGAGGCGAAGGTCGGGCCGCCGCTCCCGGCCACCCTGGCCTACTCGGTCTGGGGGGCGTCGATCGTCCTCTGGGTCGGCTTCCTCGCCTACACCGTCGGGCGGGCCGGACGCCCCGATTCCGATCCCGCGGCCCGCCGCCGCCGGCGGGCCTCCGGCGACGGTCAGCCGCTGGCCGCGCGCGCCTGACGCCCGCGCCGGCCGCCGGCCAACCGGTCCTCGTCCCGGTCCCGGCCCGGGTCCCGGCCTCGGCCGCGGTCGGGGTCCCGGCCTCGGCCGCGGTCGGGCCCGGTGCGGGGACGCCCGGCGGGTGCCGCCCGCAGCCGCCGGGCCGCGGCGATCGCGCGGACGGCTTCCCGGTCGAGGCAGGCCAGGCAGGTCACCTCGCCGCCCGGGAGCTCGAAGCCCTCGCCCGAGCCGCAGCCGCAGTCGCGCAGGTCGGCGCTCCGGACCGGCCGGCCCTCGTGGTCGACGACGTCCGCGACGAGGGCTTCGTCGACCTCGAGCCGGCAGGCGACCACCGCCAGGGCGAGAGACATGCGCGGGCCGCACGGCACGCTCACAAGCATGGAACGCCGGTCGGACGCCTCGCACGATTGCTTGCGCCGATGACACTCGGCCGCTGGCCCGGTGTAATAGGCACACCGTCCAGTCGAGAGCGAGGTTCACCGGTGCGCCAGGTCGTCGTAGAGCAAGATCATCGTCCCGCCGGGTCCGCCTCGGCCCGCCGCCGCCAGGCGTGGGCGGCCGTCCTCGCGGCGACCCTCCTCGTCGTGCTCGGGATCACCGCGGCCACCGGCTCGGCCGCCCTCCCGGTTCGGACCTGCTCGAACGCCTACTTCGCCGGCGACGCCCGCCTCGGGCCGGCCCAGCTCGCCGACGCCGGCGCGGTCGCGCCGATGCTCGCCGGCTACGACCGCCTGGCCGGCCTGACCGCGCAGCAGTTCATCGACCGCTACTGGGATCCGGCGGCCAACGGCGGGTCGGGCGGCTGGCGCTATCCGCCGGCCGACGGCTTCCTCCTGCGACCGACCGGCCAGCCGATCGAGTTCGTCGCCCCGCTCGGCCTGGGCACCCAGGTCGACCGCTTCGGCAGCGAGTTCGGAGCCTTCCTCGCGCCCCTCGACACCCCCTACGCCGAGCGCGCCCTCCCGCCGATGAGCCTCGACAACTTCGACGCGGCCTACACCTGCAACTACCACGTCTACCGGGTGACCAAGCGCTTCCTCGCCGAGGAGGGGCCGATCGCCCCGGCCTTCGGACAGATCGGCCACGGCCTCCAGATCGAGCTGCTCGGCTCGCTCGTGCCCGGCGCGCCGACCCGCCTCAACGTCCGCTGGCTGATCGACAACGGGTACCTCCAGCGGGCTAACTGACCGCCGGCCGCGCCCCCGCCGGGCGAGCTCGCCCGGCGCTCCCGGCGCGCCGGGCGAACGTCCGCGGCGGCACGCCGACCTCGGACCGCACCCAGACGTGGAGGAGGACGAGCGCCCACATCCGGTAGGGCCGCCACCGCTCGGCGATCTCCTGCACCTCCGCCCCGCCTGGCCCGTAGCGCTCGGCCACCGCGAAGCGGGTGATGTCGTCGTCGGTCACCCCGTCGACGACGCCGGCCCCCCGGTAGAGGATCCCCTGGGCGAAGAACGGCCCGATCCCCGGCAGGGTGCGCAGATCGGCGAGGGCGCGGGCCGGCGGCGCGGCCCGCAGGCGGTCGCGCCGCAGCCATCCCTCCTGCGCGGCCCGGGCCACCGCCCGCAGGCGTTCGGCCTTGGCGTCCGGGATCCCGGGCAGGGCCGGCGCGCCGAGCACCCGGGCCGGGGTCGGGAAGGCGTAGAAGGCGTGGCCGTCGACGGTGATCTCGTCGCCGAGCGCCGCCGACAGCCGGGCGCGGATGGCCCGCCCCTGGGCGATCGAGATCCGGTGGCCGACGACGAAGGCGGCGGCCGCCTCGTAGGGCGAGTGGAAGAGCACCGGGCGAAGCCAGCCGTAGCGCGCCTGGAGCTCGCCGAGCCCCGGGTCGCGCTCGCCCACCGCCGGCCACCCGGAGCCGTCGGCGTCGAGCGAGAGGGCCGCGAGCGCCTGGTCGGCGGCCGCCCGGGCCACCGGCGCCGGGGCGCCGCGCGCCTCGCCGTGGATCCGCCCGTCGGGCGCCTGGCGCAGGAGGACCGCCGCCGAGGCGTCGCCCCCCTCGACCGGGAAGGCCATGACCAGGGCGCCGGGATCGCCGGGCAGGGTCGGCCAGCCGCCGAAGTGGCGGTTCTGGCGGGCGAGATCGAACGGGCCGGACGGGAGCAGCTCGAAGACGTGCGTAGAATCGTTCATACGCATGATGATAATACGTACACGTAGCAATGGCAAGCGGTGGGTTCGCTCGTGACGGGGGCGGAGGAGCCCGACCTCCCGGGCGGCGGCCTCGGCTACGCCCTGGCCCGGGCGGCCCACGCCTGGCGGGCCGGGCTGACCGAGGCGCTGGCCGACGTCGGGGTGACGCCGCCGCAGTTCTTCGTGCTCGCCGCGCTCCTCTACGCCGAGACCCGCGACCGGCCGCCGCCGACGCAGCGGGCCGTCGCCGCCCAGACGGGCATCGACCCGAACACGACGTCTCAGATCGTCCGGGGGATCGAGCGCCGCGGGCTGATCGTCCGCACGCCGAGCGACCGCGACAGCCGCGCCCTGGCCCTCGGCCTGACCCCCGAGGGGCTCGCCCTGGCTCGCCTGTGCGCCCGGCGGGCCCGGGCGCTGAACCGGGAGTTCTTCGCCGGGGTCGACGCCGTCCCCCTCTACGAGACCCTGCTCGGGCTCGCCGCCTACCCGGCGGTGCCGGCGGACAGGGCGGCGAGCGCGCGCAGGCCCGGGACGTAGAGGTACTCGCCCCCCCGGGTGCGGACGAACTCCTCCTGGGGGGCGAGGAAGAAGGGCGGGTCGCCCTGGATCGTCATCTTGCCGGTCCCGGCCGCCCCGCCGAGGAGGAAGTCGCTGTCGTGCCCGAGGCCGAAGATGTTGCCGTCGGTGAGCCATTGCGTCTGGACGGCCTCGAACTGGCGGGAGATGCTCGCCTGGAAGCAGACGAAGACGAGCCCGCGGTCGGTTCCGTCGTCCTCGGTCGCGCCGTCTGGGAGGGGCCGGCCGTAGGGCATGCCGCGCCGGATCATGCGGTGGCGGAAGCTCAGCGCCCCGTCGAAGCCGAGCCCGTCGCGGGGGTTCGAGCGGCGCACGTGGGCCCCGACCGGACACCGGCGCCCGACCGGATCGACGGCGTAGCGGAAGTCGTTGGCCCCGGGGGCCGCCGGGTCGAAGTCCGCCTGGGGCCGGTCCGGGCTCAGGGCGAGCGGGGTCCCGTCCGGCCAGCGGCCGACGACCTTGGCGGCGAGCTTGACCGCGTCGCCGTCCGGATAGAGGCCGGAGGCGGTGCCGATCACGCGCCGCCAGCGGGCGACGTCCTGGTAGAGCTTGCGCCAGACCATGTAGGTGCCGCTCCGCCCGAGCGGCCCGGCCGGGGCGGGCGGAAGCCGGTGGGCCGGGTCGTCGCGGGTGTCCTCGTCCGGGTAGCCGAGGACGAACTCCCCGGGGGCGAGGGACCGCCACTTGCCGTCGGCCTCGGGGACCCCGCCGCCGGGGGCCCGCTCGTCGCTCGCGCCCTCGATCGCCGGCTGGGCGAAGCCGTCGGCGAACCCGAAGTGCTCGCGGGCGCCGCCGAGCAGGGCGGTGTCCTCCTGGTGGACGAGGCCGACCGAGCCGGCCCGGTCGATCGCCGCGCGCATCCGGGCGTGGGCCCGCTCGAGATCGGCCGCCTCGCGGGCGTTGATCGTCAAGAGGACGTGGGCGTCTCCCCGGCCGAGGCCGGCCTCCCATCCGCCCGGGGCGCTCGAGCCGACGTCGCCGAGGCTCGGCGCCCGCTTGGCCATCCCGTCGAGGAACTCCGGGGCGAAGGTGGCGAGCACGGGCTCGGAGACGCCGACGGCCCGCAGGCCGGCGGCGGTGAGGGCGACGTTGAGGGTCGTCCGCGGCTTGCCGGCCTCCCACGGCTCGGCCGTGGTCACGTGGGCGATCAGCTCGCCCAGCCAGGCCCGCGCCGCCGCGGGCGGCCCGTCGCTGCGAACGAAGACGTAGGACGTGCGGTCGTAGTCGTTGCCGTAGGCGCGCAGAATGTCGCCCTGGAGGTCCGCTAGGTCGATCTTTGGAGCGGCGGTCGCCATGCGCTAGGCGAACTCCTCGATGAACGCGCGCTGGAGCTCGGCCGGGGGCAGGCCCTGGACGCGGACGGCGAAGGCGATCATCCGCTCGCGCTGGTCGAGGCTCGACCTGACCTCGTCGAGCGTCGCCTCGCCGTAGGCGGCGAAGAAGAACCCCGAGTCGATCTGGTTGTGCTCGAGGTAGGCCTTCAGGGCCGGGCCGCCGGCCGGGTCCGGGCAGCCGACGCAGCGGCCCCAGATCTCCGGAGCCTCGCCGGCGAGGGCCGCGCACAGGCCGTCGAGGTAGGTGTCGAGGTCGCCGTCGAAGTTGGTCGAGAAGATCAGGCTGGGGAGGGCCAGGGTCTCGGCCACCGGCTGGTCGTAGGCGGGCTCGCAATGGAACCCCTCGACGATGACCCAGCGGCCCATGTGCGTCCGCGGCACCCGGCTCAGGGGGCTCGGGCCGCGGTCGAGGAGGCCCTCGAGGTAGGCGCGCAGGGCGTCCTCCTCGCCGGGCCGGATCGGGGTCATGGCCATGAACCCGTAGGCCTGGCCGAAGACGTTGGCCGACTTCATAGGCACCGCTGGGCGTCGGTGAGGACCCGGCGGTAGGCGTCGGCGAACTCGGCCGGGTCCATCCCGGCGGCGTCGCGCCGGAGGGGGGCGAGCTTCTGCTCGAGCTCGAGCGCCGCCTTGACCATGGTGATGGTGGCCTCCGGATAGGCCGAGAAGTAGTGGGAGGCCTCGGTCTCGTTGGCATGGATGTAGGCCTTGAACGGCCCGACCGGGAGGGCGCCCGGGAAGCCGTAGGAGGCGCCGAAGAAGATCGCGATGTTGCGGGTGAGGACGTGGGAGAAGGCGTCGATGTACTCCTCCCAGCCGCCGTTGAAGTTGCTCTCGAAGTACATGTGGGCGTAGCGGAGCTTCTGCCGCGGCTGGGGCGGCCCGTTGTCGGGGATCTCCCGGAGGAGGGTCCAGCGGGCGAAGTGGATGAACGAGAGCTGGCGGAGGGTCGCGGTCAGGGCGGGGACGCGCTTGGCCAGGAAGAAGAGGATCGGCAGGTAGAGCCGGCCCCACCACTTGATCGTGCTGAAGACGGTGATCGAGATCGCCTGGCCGTCGACGTTGCGCGATGCCGTGCCGGTCGCCGTGGTCGGGCCTGGGGATCCTTGGGTGGACACGCGAGGCAAACCTACGGGGCCGCCGGGGCGCCGTCAATCCACCGCGGGTGTCGCGGCGTGGCGCGCGGACGCTTGATCCGCCGCCTGGGGGCGTACCGATGCGGCGCGCCGGCGGCGCGGCGGTGAAGCTCCGCGCCGACGGCCGGCCGGCCGGGCTAGGCGGATCCGAGCGCTTGGGCGATCGTCGCCTGGTCGATCGCCGTGTAGGCAAGGAGGTGCCCGTCTGCCGCTAGGTCGGCGACGGTCCTCCGGAGCAGATCGGTGGTCTCCGGCTCCCACGCCTCGACGGCAACCCGAGCCAGGTCTTCGAGCATGGTCGAGAGCGGGTCGTAGGCACCCGCCGCTCGCCACTGCTCCAGCGCCGCCAAGATGTGCGGCGCGGCCATTGGCGGGTCGCCGTCCGCGAGGATGGTCATCGCGATGCGTATCTCGATCTGCGCAGCCGACGCCGTGTCGCCGCTTCGAGTCGCGGCTTCGAGGGCGCGATTGAGGTGCCGGTGCGCTGCCGCGGTGTCGTTGGCCAGCACCGCGATATCGGCGAGCCGGCGCTCGGCCTCGGCGAGCCCCGGTCCCTCTCCGCCGCCGGCGATGCTCTCCAGCTCGGTCCGCGCCTCGCTGGTGCGCCCGGCGGCGACGAGCGCCGCGGTGAGCGCGAAACGGGCAGCGAGCTCGTCCGGACTCGCCGTGCCGGCCAGGCGCCGGTTCAGCTCGCGCACCGCCTCGACGTCGGCCCGCGCCACCGCCTCGCGGCGGGCGTCCTCGAGCACGCTGACCCGGGCGATCGCGGCTTCTGGATCGAGCAGCGAGCCCGCGAGCCGCTCGTACAGCGCGGCGGCTTGGAACGCATCGCCGGCGCCGGCCCGGCGCCGGGCCTGGACGGCGAGCACGGCGGTCGCGTGCACGCCAAGCTCCGAGCCCGGCCAGTCTTCGTCGAAGGTCAGGCGCTCCGCGGCCAGTTCGCCGTCCGCCGTCACCGGCTGCTCGCCGAGCTGCGCGCGGCGCCGGTCCGCGGCGCCGCCCGCGAGCCGGTCGACCAGCTCGAGGGCCGTGGCGAGCGGTAGTTCACGGATCAGGCAGACCCGAAAGGCATTGGCGCGGAGTGCGTCATCGACTTCACGCTGGCTCGTCGCGAGCCGGATCTCCTCCTCGAGTGCGGCGGTCGCCGCGGCGTCGCCGTCGTCGCCGCCGCCGGCGGCGCCGGCGAGAAACGCCATGTGCACGGCCGCCGACGCGTGCTCGACCGGGCTGGCCGAGTCGTCCGCCGTGAGCTCGGCAAACCAGCGGTCGGCGGCGGGGCGATCACGGAGCGCCGCGGCCGCGAAGGTCAAGTACATCTTGGCGACTGAGTCGACCGGCTCGGCTTGATCGAGCAACCGTCGGTACCCCGCGCGTGCGGCGTCGACGTCGCCCCCGCCGATGCACGCCAGGGCGTATTGATCGTAGACCCAGCCCGGATCGTGGCCACGGGCGATCGGCAGCTCGAGCAGGGCGATGGCGGCTGGGTAGCGCTCCTCGTGCCACGCCAGCCAAGCGCGCACGGTCGCGAGCCACGGGTCCTCCGGATAGTCCTCGGCCAGCGACTCCGCGGTGGCCGAGGCGTCCGCGAACTGTCCGAGCTCCGCCAGCAGGGCCATCCGCTCGGTCAGGACGGTATACAAGGATGGGTCGAGATCGTAGCCGCGCTCCGCCGCCTCGAGCGCCGTCCGGCGCAGCCCGCGGGCGCGGAGATATTTCGCCTCGAGACCCCACGCGCTGGCGAGTCCCTGGTCGTGGACGAGCGCCCGCTCGACGTACACGAGTGCCTCCCAGTCTCCCTGGGAGCGCGTCGCGGTGCGCGCGTAGCGCTCGAAGTCGGCGATGATCGCGCGTGTGAGGTACGCCCAGCCCGAGGGGCCTGATGGGAGCCCGACCGTCCCGGCGAAGCTCTCCCAGATCATCCGTGCCCGCGCCGTGAGATCGGCGCTCGGCACCTGCGCACCGCCCGGCCAGCCGCGGGCGATGAGCGCATCGGCGAGGTACCAACCTGCCTCCGGCGCCGACGGATCGAGCGCGAGCGCTTGTTCGAGGCACGTGATCGCTGACTCGGTGTGACGGTTCCAGTGGAAGCGCTTGCCGGCGTCGACCGCCGAGCGAGCGGCGTCCCGCTCGCGCCCCGGCATCTGCTCGAGTGCCCGGAATCGGACGCGATGAGCTTCGGCGTCGGGGTATCCGGTGTCGCCCCGGATTCCCGCGCTGAGCGCCGCGTCGACGATCGTCAGCGCGTCCTCGTGGCGCTCTCGCCTGAGCAGCTCCTGCGCCGCCACGAGCAGCATGCGCCCGGGCGGCGGGAGGAGCGAGGCGCGCCCGGGCTGACTCATGATCGTGTGCGTGGTCATGCGATTGATCGTGCACCGGAACATCTCGTCGGCTTCGTCGAAGTCGCCGCCCATCTCCGCCCACGCGCCGAGGCACAGGTAGCCGACGGGATCGTCGGGCTCGAGCTCGATGGCCCGCTGGGCTTCCGAGGCTGCCTCCTCCAAGTTGCCGACGCCGAGGAGGAACGCCGCCCGGTCGCCGTGGCTGGCGGCGTGCCGGGGATCGAGTCGGACCGCTTGGTCGACGTGGACGCGCGCGCCGTCGACATCGCCGAACAGCCGCAGGGCGAACCATGCGGCGACTCGGTGCATCCGGCTCTTCGCCGCGTCGTCGAGGGTATCCCGCCAGCCCGGCACCGACCCGCCGGCGAGCGCCGCGCAGACCTTGAGCCCGCTCTCCGCCGAGCCCGCGAGCCATGCTCGGATGCCATCCGCCACGAACGCCGCCCCGGCGTCGAACTCGTCGCCCAGCGCGGGCGGGTTCGCGGTGAGCCGGGTGATCGCATCGTGCTCACGCTCGCGAATCGCGTCCGCAATCTCTCCTATCCAGCGCCGGGCGGCGAGGCTCGGCCGCCGCTGGGCGAGCTCACGCAACTCGGCGTCGAGCTCGACGAGCGCGGCGGGAGTCCAGCGGCGCGCTGCTGACCACTCCGCCTGAAGCGACTCGGTCCGCTTCAGCATCTGCATGACCCCGTTGCTCACCTCGCTGGAAGCGGCGAGCGTCTGGCCGAGGGCCCGCAGGGTATCGGCGTGGACAGCGGCGGACTCGGCCCGGAGCAGTACGCGGTCGAGCAGGCGCGAGGCTCCGAGCAGTTGCTCGGTGACCGCCGCGAGCTGAGCCTCGCCGTCGGCGATGATCCGCGCGAGCGTGTCCGCGGCCGATTCCTGGGCCGCCGACCGCCTGAGCTCAGCCATGGGATGCCACGAGCTCCTGGGGTACGACCTCGCCCGGCGGGAGGGCGAGGCAGAGCCGGCCGGGTCGCTGTACCCACAACGCCGGCGACACGAACGCTCGCCCGTGGAGGCGCAGCTTGTTGCGCGCTTCCTGCACGGCCGCGTCCACCGGCACCCCCTGCGCCAAGGCCCGGTAGAGCCGGCCGTTGAAGCTGTCGGCCGTCTCCGGCGTCAGCGGGAATTGATACGCGAGCACGGCCGGCACCTTTTCGAGCAACGTGGGCGCGAGCACCGCGAAATCCGCCGGCACCGCCTCCGTGTCGGTAGCGCACGGCTCGAGGACCACGAGCTGGAGCTCGGGCGGCCGCAGCGAGTCGGCGACCGCGTCGATCGACAGATACTCGATGTCGCCCGTCTCGCCGCCCAGCGCGATCTCGTCCACGCCGTCGCGGAAGCGCCCCAGGCCGACGTAGTGCAGGACGTCGTATCCCTGCAGGAGGCGGTCCTCGAGCTCGATCGGCGTTGGCGTGTCGATGACGTCCAGCGTGAGGTTGCCGACGCTCCCGGCGGTGCGCTCGAGCTGGCCGACGACTGCCCGCACGGTCTCGTTGCGTTTCGGCTCGATCGCCACCACGAGCACGGACAGGTTGCCGCCGCTGTCATCGTCGTGATCTACAGGTTTGGCTCGCCAGGTCCGCACGAACGCCACCGAGCGCTCGATGGCGATCTGCATTCCCGTGTCCGGAAACCGTCGCGGCCGGTACAGATGCTCCCACGGCAGGTGCATGAGGTCGGGCTCGGTCTGGCCGTCAAAGCACAGCGCGACGACGACTCGGCCGCGCCCCGGCTCGGCGGTGACCTGCTCGAAGCGCTCGGCGATCGCGACGGGGAAGACGGCGCCGTAGAGAATCGAGCCGAGCAAGCGCACCTGCTCGGCCTCCGGGGAGACCCGGCCCCGCGACGCCCAGTCTCGAAACAGCCGGGCGACCTCGAGCCGAACCACGTTCAGGTCGACCTGTACCGGCCCGATCAGCTCGCCGCCGGGCTCGATCTCCGCCTGCACGTGCCAGTTCGAACCGCCACCGTCCGGCCCCACCGTAAGGACGAAATACGTCACGGGCTCGCGTCCGGCGGTCCGGCTCCCCCAACTCTTGCGCAGCAGCTGCTGCCGCGCCGGGTCGAGCAGCTTGAACCAATCACGCCGCCTGGCGTGGAAGCTTTCGTTGGCGTTCGACAGCTTGGTATCGAGCTGGAGGACGGCGTCGATCGAGACCGCGTACCCGCCGGACGACGTCGCGGGGTCGCGGGAGCGCTTGAGGATTCCACACACGCCCCCGGTCCTCATGTTGAGCAGCGGAGACCCGCTCATCCCGAACTGAACCTGCCCGTCTTTGAGCTTGGTCCAGCGGTTGCCCATCGGGCCCTCGGCGGCCAGCGTCGTGGAAACTCCGTCGGGGTACTTCGGCGGGTAGCCGTACGTGTAGAGGTCGTCGAACGGCTGGACATCCGGGTCGAGCAGGACGCAGAGGTGGCTCCCAGCGTCTCGGACCTTGAGGATCGCGAGGTCCACTTGTTCGGCGGGGGCATCGGTCGCAACGTCAGCCAGGCGCCGGACACCCTCCCGATCGACGACGCTGATCGCCGGGTCGCCGTCCACGAGGCGGTGAGCCTCGATCACGTGTGAGCACGTCACGACGGTTGCGGGTGCGACGAAGAAACCCGTGCCCGTCGGGGTTCCGCCGACATCGACGCGTACGGCGCACGACGGCAGGAGCTCGTGTGGCCGCGTCACGGGGGCCCGGCGCGCTCCCACTCGAGCGTGATCTTCATCGTCGCCGTCCCGCTCCCCTTGACGATCAGCGCGGTGAGGCCGCCTGACTCGACCCCGATGTCGACCCCCAGTTCGACCGACGCACGCTGCGGGCTTATCCGCTTGAGCAGCCCGTCCAGGCTGCCCGCGATCGCCTCGATCGAGTCGATGACCCCGTCGAACGACGGGAGGCTCGGGATCTTGACGTCCGTTTCCGGGTCGCCGGTGCGGCGGACTTCTACCTGGATGGTCCTTCCGTTGACCTCCGCTTTCACTAGCTCCGGTTGTTCCACCTGGTCAACCCCCCGATGAGAACGTCGAGGGACCAGTTTCCACGGTGGGTCGCCCATTTGCAAGCGCCATCCGGCTAGCCGAACCGGTCCTCGCTCGTGTAGTTCATGAACCGGGGGTACTCGGGCTGGAAGGTCAGCGTGACGGTCCCGAGGGCGCCGTTGCGGTGCTTGGAGATGATCAGGTCGGCCTCGCCCGGGCGCTCGGAGTCGTCGGGGTTGTAGTAGTCGTCGCGGTAGATGAACACGACCACGTCGGCGTCCTGCTCGACCGCCCCCGACTCGCGCAGGTCCGAGAGCAGCGGCCGCTTGTCCTGGCGCTGCTCGACCCCCCGGTTGAGCTGGGAGAGGGCGATCACCGGGACCTCGAGCTCCCGGGCCAGGAGCTTCAGCCCCCGGGACATCTGCCCGATCACCTCGGCCCGGTTCTCGCTGCGCGAGTCGGCCCGCAGGAGCTGGAGGTAGTCGACGATCACCAGGCCGAGACCGCCCTCGTGCTGGGAGTGGAGGCGGCGCGTCTTGGCCCGGATCTCGAGCAGGCCGATGTCGCTCGAGTCGTCGACCCACAGGGGTGAGCCGGCCAGTCGCTGGCTCGCCTTGATGATCTTCGGCCACCGGTCCTCACCGACCCGTCCCTTGCGGAGCTCGTCGCCCTTGATCCGGGCCTGCGAGGCGACGAACCGCTGGGCCAGCTCCGACTCGGACATCTCGAGCGAGAAGAGGGCCACCGGCTTGCCGTACTCGATCGCCGCGTTCTCGGCGATGTTGGTCACCAGGCAGCTCTTGCCCATCGACGGGCGCGCCGCGAGGACGATCAGGTTGCCCGGCTGGAAGCCCCCGGTGATCGCGTCGAGGTCGCGGAAGCCCGAACCGGTGCCGGTCAGGGTGGTCTCCGAGAGCGAGAGGCGGTGGAGCTTGTCGAGCTCGTCGTGGAGGACCTTGCCGATCTCCCGGAAGTCCTGCTTGCTGTCCCCGTGGGCGACCTCGAGCACCACCTTCTCGGCCCGCTCGACGATCTCCCGGGCCGGCTCGCGCTGGTCGAGCACGCTCGTCTGGATCTCATAGGTCGCGCTCAGGAGCCGGCGCATCAGGGCGGCGTCCCGGACGATCTGGGCGTAGTGGCGGAGGTTGGCCACGTTCGGGACCGTCCCGGCCAGGACGTCGACCGCCTCGCTCCCCCCCGCCGCCTCGAGCTTTCCCGTCCGCCGGAGCTGCTCGCTGACCGTCAGGAGGTCGATCGGCTCGCTCAGCTCGTAGAGGTCGAGCATCGCCTGGTAGATCACCGAGTGGCGCTCGCGATAGAAGTCCTCCGGCCGGAGGGCCTCCTCGATGACCAGCGAGTACATGGTCCGGTCGGAGAGGAGGATCGCCCCGAGGACCGACTCCTCGGCCTCGATGTTGTGCGGCGGGGCGAGCCCGTCGGCGACCGGTCCGGTACGGCGCGGGAGGATCTGGGCGGGCGTGCTCATGGGAGGGGGCGCGAGTGTAGATCGGCGGGTGGCCGGCGGAGCGGGACCGGCCCGCTCAGTCCGTCTGATTTCCCACAGGGTGGACCTCCCGCCGGACGACGGTCGCCGGGCCGGGGCCCCGCACGTCAAGCCCGCCGCCTTCGATGCCGATGCGACCGAGAGGCGGCGAGCCGCTCGTCGGTCGCCGCCCGCGCGACCCCGGCGAGATCGAGGACCACCGCACCCCCGTAATGCCGCCTGATCCGACCATTCGCCCAGCCGGACCGCCGCCCGCCCAGCCCGACGCGGGGACGCTCCTCGCCGGACGCTTCGAGGTGGTCCGCCGCGAGGACGACGGGCGCCTCCTCGGGCGGGACACCGGGACCCTGGCCAGCGTGGTCATCACCGCGGTCGAGGCGGGCCTCGTCGCGCCCGCCGCCGCCGAGCTCCTCGCCCGGCACGTCGCCGAGCTCGGCGGCCTCCCGGGGGTCGTCGCCCCCGTCCACGCCGGCCGCGACGGCGACTGG
The DNA here is from genome assembly GCA_963733245.1 of uncultured Solirubrobacterales bacterium. Lineage (GTDB taxonomy): Bacteria > Actinomycetota > Thermoleophilia > Solirubrobacterales > Solirubrobacteraceae > Palsa-513. Next base: position 164,418 of record CAVTCI010000001.1, on the reverse strand, counting down.
TTCGTCCTCGTCGCCCCCCTCGTCCGCGGGGTCCCCCTCGCCGAGCGCCTCACCCGGGGCGGGCTGAGCCTGGCCGCGGCCCTCCACGTCGCCCGCGACGTGCTGGGGGCCCTGGAGGCCGCGCACGCCCGCGGCCTCGTCCATCTGTCGATCTCCCCGGCCACCGTGATGGTCAACCCCGACGGCCCGGTCCGGAGCGCTTCCCTGGCCGGGTTCGGCACCGCCGTCCTGCGGGACTCGCTCGCCGGGGCCGGGGGCCCCGGGGACGTCCGCTACGCGGCGCCCGAGCGGGCCGGGGTCCTCGACCGGCCGGTCGACCGGCGGGCCGACCTCTACTCGCTCGGCCTCGTCCTCCACGAGTGCCTCGCCGGGCGACCGCCCTATGTCGCCGCGACCGACGGCGAGCTCCTCCGCCGCCGGCTCACCGACCCTCCGCCCGGCCTGCGCGCCGACCAGCCGGACATCCCGGTCGCGGTCGAGGCGGAGATCCTCCGCATGCTCGCCGTCGAGCCGGCCGACCGGCCCGCCGACGCCGCGGCGAGCCGCGCCGCCCTCGACGCCGCCGGCGACCCGGCGCCCGCCGGCGCCCGACCCCCGGGCGCCCCCAACGTCCCCGCCCCGCCCCGCCCGGCCGGGCTGGTCGGGCGCGAGCGCGAGCTCGCCGAGCTCGCCGGCCACCATCGGGCGGCGGCCGCCGGCCGCGGGACGGCCGTCCTCGTCGAGGGCGTGTCCGGCATCGGCAAGACCCGCCTCCTCGACGAGTTCAGCCGGGTGGCGGCCGCGCAGGGCGCGACCGTCCTGCGGGGCTCCGCGCCCGAGTACCCGCGCACCCCGGCCGGCGCCCTCGACGGAGTCCTCGCCGGTCTCCTCGGCCTCGCCGCCCGCGATCCGGCCGGCGCCGAGCGCCTGCGCGCGGCCGCCGGCACCGGCGACGCCGCCCGCCGGGTCTGCGCCCTCCTGCCCGCCCTGCGGCCACTGCTCGGCCTCCCGGCCGCGCCGGCCGGCGAGCGCTGCGCCGACCCGGTTCGGTGGTCGGGCGCCCGCGCCCTGGCCGGCCTCCTCGGCGCCGTCGGGCGCCCGGGCGCCCCGGTGCTCGTCGTCCTCGACGACGGCCAGTGGGCGGACGCCGCCGTCCTCGAGCTCGTCGCCGCCTGGAGCCCGGCCCGGGGCGGGGCCGACGCCCGCCACGCCGCGCTCGTCGTCGCCTTTCGCCCCGACGGGCTCGCCGCCGAGCATCCCCTCCGCCGGCTCGCCGCGGTCGGGCGCCTACCCGTCGGCCCGCTCGACGGCCCGGCCGGGCTCGAGCTCGCCCGCGCCGCCGGCGTCCCGGCCGGCCCGGCGGCCGAGCGGTTCGTCGTGTCCGCCGCGGCCGGGAACCCGGCCCGGGCCGAGCTGGCCGCCGGCGGCCTGCGCGACGGCCGCCAGGTCCCGCCCCAGCCGCCCCGTCCCGATGACCTGGCGGCCTGGCGCCTCGGGCTGCTCTCCGGCGACGCGCGCAAGCTGCTCGGGGCCGGCGCCGTCCTCGGCCGGGAGTTCTCGCTCGACCTCGCGGCGGCCATGCTCGGCCGTGGGGACACCTGGTCGGCGCTCGCCCGGACCGACGCCGAGCGCCGGATGGTCGTCGTGCGGGCGGGCGCCGGCGACCGGCGGCTCGCCTTCTGCCAGGACGAGCTCCGCCGGGCGCTCCTCGCCGGGATCCCCGAGTCCGAGCGGCGGCGCCTGCACGCCCGCGCCTGCGACGTGCTCGCCCAGGACGGCGGTGCCCTCTACGCCGCCGCCTGGCACGGGCTCCGCAGCGGCGACGCCGCCCGCGCGGTCCCCCGGTCCCTGGCCGCCGCCCGGGACGCGATCGCGCGCCAGGCTCCCGACGTCGCCGAGGTCTACCTTCGCGCCGCCCGCCGCCACGCCGACGACCTCGACCCGGCCGTGTCGGTCGAGATCGTCGAGGATCTCGCCGCCGTCCTCCTCGCCCAGGGTCGGAGCGACCTCGCCGAGGAGCAGCTGGCCGCGGCGGCCCGGATCGTCAGCGAGCCCGCCCACCAGGGGGCGATCAGCGCGTCGCTGGCCCGGCTCGGCGCTTCCCGGGGCGACCACGTGACGGCGACCGCCGCCGCCGAGGCGGCGATCCGCACCCGCGGCGGCCGGCTGCCCGGGGCCTCGCCGCTCGCCCTCGCCTTCCTCGTCCTCGTCGAGCTCCTCGTCCACGCTCGCCCCGGCCGGCGCCGCCGCCCCGGCCGCCCGGCCGGCGGGGCCCCGGGCCACGAGGCGGCCGCCGACTACGCGATCCTCGCGCGCTGCTACGTCGCCGCCGGGCGGCGGGCCGCCGGGGCCTGGGCGGCGCTCCGGGCCCTCCACCTGGCCGAGGCGGCCGGCCCGAGCCCGCTCCTCGTCGAGTGCCAGAGCGCCCACGCCCACTTCCTCGGCGACGCCGGCCTCCACCGTCCCGCCCTGGCCGCCGCCCGCCGGGCGGTGGGCACGGCGACCGAGCTCGGGGTCGGTCCGGCGACCGCCGCCGCCCTCGCCGTCGAGGGCGAGCTCCTCTACGCGGCCGGCCGGCTCGCGCCCGCGGCCGAGCGCTTCGCCCAGGCCGCCGGGATCCTCGGCGACCCGGAGGAGCCGGCGGCCCAGGCGGCGACCCTGTGGCACGGGTACTGCGACTACCGCCTCGGGCGGCGCGAGGAGGCCCGCGAGGCCGCCGCGGCCGTCCGCGGCTGGGCGCTCGCCGTCGGGGCGGACGATCTGGCCGTCCTGGCCATCGGCCTCTGGCTGAAGGCGGCCGGCCGACCGAGCCCGACCCCGCTCCCGGGGAGGACGGAATCGGAGTCGGCGGCACTGCTCGAGGCGCGCGGGCTCGAGCAGCTCGGGGGCGGGACGCTCGACGCGGCGATCGACGCGCTCGAGCGGACCCTCGGCGCCTCGGGGGGACCCGGCGAGCGCGAGCCGGCGGCCTCGGCCCGCGTCTGGCTGGCCACCGCCCTGCGGCTCGCGGCCGAACGCTCGGGCGAGGCGGCCGCCGGCCCGCTCGCCCGCCGCGCCGAGGCCGCCACCCGGGCCGCGGTCCGGGCCGCCCGGACCGCGCGCAGCAACCTGCCCCACGCCCTGCGCGAGCGGGGCCTGCGCCACGCCGCCGCCGGGCGCCCGCGCCGGGCCCGCCGGTGCCTGCGCCGGAGCCTGCGCGCCGCCGAGGCCCAGTCGGCCCGGGAGGAGCTCGCCCACTCCCTGCTCGCGATCGGCCGGGCCGGCCTCGCCGCCGGCTGGGCGGACGCGGCCGGGTCGCTGGCCGCGGGCGAGCGGGCCCTCGCCCAGCTGATGGACACGACCGGCGAGACGCGGCCCCTCCTCGACGCCCCGGCAATCGCCCCGCCCACGGCTCCCACGGCGCCCACCATGCCCGCGCCCCCAGCCCCCCGGCCGCCCGGCCGGTCGGCGGCGTCGATCGACGAGCGCCTGGCCACCCTGCTGGTCGGCGGGCGGGACATCACGGCGGCCCTCTCCCCGGACGCGATCTTCGACGCCGTGCGCGAGGTCGCCCTCCCGCTCCTCCAGGGCGAGCGGGTGGTCATCGTCCGCATCGCCGACGCCGGCGGCTCGCCGGTGGTCAGCGGCTACGCCCCGGCCTGCGACGAGTCGCTGGCCCGGGTCTGCCGCGCTTTGAGCGAACGGGCGGCGGCGTCGCGCGAGACGCTGGCCGTCACCGCCGCGGAGGCGGCCGACGTCGGACTGGACGCGGCGGCGATCGTCCGCGCCGGCGTCCGCGCGGCGATCTGCGCGCCGATCCGGGTGGGCGACGCCGTGACCGCCTGCGTCTACGTCGACCGCTCGGAGCTGGCCGAGCCGTTCGGCCCCGACGAGCTCCGCCTGGCCGAGTTCGTCGCCGGGATGGCCGGGACGGCGCTCGAGAACGCCGACGGCTTCGCCAAGGTCGAGTCGCTCAGCCGCTCGCTCGAGCAGCGGGTCGAGGAGCGGACGGCCCAGCTGGCCGACTCCAACCGCCAGCTCGACCTCTCCCTCCAGCGCCTGACCGAGGCGTTCGACCGGGAGCGGGCCTCGGCCGCCGAGCTCAAGCACCAGGCCTTCCACGACTCGCTGACCGACCTGGCCAACCGGGCGCTCTTCGTCGATCGCGTCGAGCACGCCTGCGACCTGGCCGGCCGGGCCGGGCACGGGGTGGCCGTCCTCTTCGTCGACCTCGACGACTTCAAGACGGTCAACGACTCGCTCGGCCATCCGGCCGGCGACGAGCTCCTCGTCGCCGTCGCCGGGCGCCTGCGCGAGGTCCTCCGGCGGGTGGACACCGCGGCCCGGCTCGGGGGCGACGAGTTCGGGATCCTGCTCGAGGCGAGCGACCGGGACGGGGCGGTCCGGGCGGCCGAGCGCATCCTCGAGGCGCTCGAGCTCCCGTTCAGGCTGGCCGCCAAGGAGGTCTTCGTCCACGCGAGCATCGGCATCGCCCTGCGCGGCGACGAGGAGATCAGCGTCGACTCGCTCCTGCGCAACGCCGACGTCGCCATGTACATCGCCAAGACCGGCGGGAAGCGGGGCTTCGAGGTCTTCGAGCAGCGGATGCACGACGAGATCGTCCGCCGCCTCGAGCTCAAGGACGACCTCCACCGGGGGATCGAGCTGCGCCAGTTCGTCGTCTACTACCAGCCGATCGTCGACATCGGGACCAACCGGATCCACGGCCTGGAGGCGCTCATCCGCTGGAAGCATCCGGTCCACGGGATGATCTCCCCGCTCGACTTCGTGCCCCTGGCCGAGGAGACGGGAATGATCCGGGCGATGGGCGACTGGGTCCTGCGCACCGCCTGCGAGGCGACCCGCGGCTGGCAGCTCGAGCCCGGCCACGACGGCGAGCGGCTGACCATCGGCGTCAACCTCTCGGCCCGCGAGCTCCACGAGCCCGGCCTGGTCGACTGCGTCGCCGCCGCCCTCCACGGCTCCGGCCTGGCCCCCGAGGACCTGACCCTCGAGATCACCGAGAGCGTCCTGATGAACGACACCGCCGCGGCGATCTCCCGCCTGCGCGAGCTCAAGGCGCTCGGCGTGCGGCTGGCGATCGACGACTTCGGGACCGGGTATTCGTCGCTCAGCTACCTCAAGCACCTCCCGGTCGACATCGTCAAGATCGACAAGGAGTTCGTCGACGACATCGCCCGCGGCCCGCAGGAGGCGGCCCTGGCCGGGACGATCGTCGCCCTCTCGGAGACCCTCCACCTCAAGACGGTGGCCGAGGGCATCGAGGACGCCGACCAGCTCCGGGCGCTCCGCCGGCTCGGCTGTGACTACGGCCAGGGCTACCTCTTCGCCAAGCCGATGCCCGCCGAGGAGACCGGCGCCCTCCTGCGGGGCGACCGGAGCTTCCCCACCGTCGTCGAGCCCGGCCTCCGGCTCCTGCGCGCCGTCTAGCGAGCCCGCGCCCCGACTATCCTTGACGGTCGACAAGTTCTCGAGCTCGACCGTGTCCGCCTCCCCGCCAGCCCCCTCGCCCGAGCCGGTCCGGCGCAACGCCGAGCGCTCGCGCCAGGCGATCCTCGAGGCCGCCGAGCGGCTCTTCGCCGAGCAGGGCTTCGCGGCGACGAGCCTCCAGGAGATCGGGGCCGCGGCCGGCGTCTCGCGGGGGACGCCCGGCTACTTCTTCGGGTCCAAGGAGGCCCTCTACCGGGCCGTCCTCGACCGGGCGATCGCCGCCCGTCGAGACCTCGTCGTCGCCGTCGGCGAGCGCGCCGCCCGGGCGGGCCAGCCGCCGGCCGAGACGATCGCCGACATGATCGGCGGGTTCCTCGACTTCCTCGCCACCGATCGCCACTTCCTCCCCCTGGTCGACCGGGAGAGCCTCGCCGGCGGGCGCCACCTGTACGCCACCGACCCGCAGCTGCGCAACCTGCGCGACTCGGTCGACCGCCTCGCCGCCCTGCTCGACCAGGCCGGCTACGGCCACGTGGACGCCCGCCAGCTCTTCATCAGCTGCCTGGCCCTCTGCGAGTGGCCCTTCGCCCACCGGCCGCTCCTCGCCGGCCTCGGGCTCGACCCGACCGACCCGGACTTCCTGGCCGCGCGGCGGCGGCACATCCTCGCCCTGATCCGGGCGGGCCTCGAGGGCGGCGACGACCCGGCCTGAGCTGAGCGTGATCGTCGACTGCGACCCGGGACCGTCGGCGCGGCCGTGCGGCGGCTCGTCGAGGTCTGGTCGGCGTCGCCCCCCTGATCCCCCTCGGCCGACCGGACCGTCAGGATCCGGCGAGCAGCGTCTCGAGGGTGATCGGCAGGCGGCGGACCCGCACGCCGGTCGCATGGTGGACGGCGTTGGCGATCGCCGCCGCCGTCCCGACGATCCCGATCTCGCCGATTCCCTTCGAACCCATCGGGTTGAGCTCGGCGTCCTCCTCGTCCACCCAGCCGGCCTCGATCGCCCGGGCGTCGGCGATCGTCGCCACGTGGTACTGAGCGAGGTCGCGGTTGACGTAGTCGCCGAAGCGGAGGTCGACGACGCTCTCCTCGTGGAGGGCCATCGAGAGACCCATCGTCATCCCGCCGATCAGCTGGGAGCGGGCGGTCATCGGGTTGATGATCCGCCCGACGGCGAAGACGCCGAGGAGCCGCGGGATCCGGACCTCGCCGGTCTCCCGGTCGACCCGGACCTCGGCGAACTGGGCCCCGAAGCCGTGGCGGGCGAGCTCGGTCGTGGCCTTGACCTCCTCCTCGGTGTCGGCGTCCGCGTCGAGGCCGCCGGCCGGGACCGAACCGCCGTGGTCGGCCAGCCGGGCCACGAGCGCCTCGCAGGCGCGGACGACCGCGGTGCCCCAGGACGCCGTGCCCATGGAGCCGCCGGCCACCGGCGCGCGGGGAAGGGCGCTGTCGCCGATCTCGACGGTCACCCGGTCGGGCGGGACGCCGAGCGCGTCGGCGGCGATCTGGGTGAGGACGGTCCGGGCGCCGGTGCCGATGTCGGCCGCCCCGACGCGGACGGTGAACCCCCCGTCGGCGGCCGCATGGGCGCTCGCCCGGCTCGCGCTCCGGTAGGCCGGGTAGGTCGAGGCGGCCACCCCGGTCCCGGTCAGCCAGCGTCCGCCGCCCGGCCGGGGGGCCGGGTCGCGGCCGGCCCAGCCGAACTGCTCGGCGCCGGCCCGCAGGCAGGCGACGAGGTTGCGCGAGCTGAACGCCCGCCCCGACTCCGGCTCGGTCGCCGGCTCGTTGCGGATCCGCACCTCGACCGGGTCGAGGCCGGCGGCGACGGCGAGCTCGTCGATCGCCGACTCGAGGGCGAACATCCCCGGGCACTCGCCCGGCGCCCGCATCCACGACGGGGTCGGGACGTCGAGGCGGACGACCCGGTGGGTGGTCCGGCGGTGGGGGGCGGCGTACATCATCCGCGTCGACACGGCCGCCTGCTCGACGAACTCCCGGACCGTCGAGGTCTGGAGGATCGCGTCGTGGCCGATCGCCAGGAGGCGCCCGCCGGCGTCGGCACCGAGCCGCAGGCGCTGGATCGTCGGGGTCCGGTAGCCGGTCATCGAGAACGTCTGGCGGCGGGTCAGGGCGATCTTGACCGGGCGGCCGGTCATCCGCGCGGCCAGCGCCGCGAGCACGGCGTGCGGGCGCGGCGTCCCCTTCGACCCGAAGCCCCCGCCGACGTGGGGGGAGATGACGCGGACCCGGGCCGGGTCGAGGTCGAAGACCTCGGCGAGGGTCTCGCGGGCGCGCGGCGCGCCCTGGGTCGAGTCGTAGACGGTCAGGCCGCCGGCGTCGTCCCAGACGGCGAGGCTCGCGTGCGGCTCCATCGGGTTGTTGTGGACGGTCGGCGTCTCGTAGGTCTCGTCGATCGTGACCGCCGCCCCGGCGAACGCGGCCTCGAAGTCGCCCTGCTCGGTGTCGGTCGGGAAGCCGGCGTTGACCGTCTCGGGCGCGTAGAGGCGGGGGTGGTCGGCGCGGAGCCGGACATCGGGGGGACGCTCGTCGTAGTCGACGGCGACGAGCTCGGCCGCCGCCGCGGCCACCTCGAGCGTCTCGGCCACGACGGCCGCCACGAGCTGGCCGCGGTAGGCGACCTCGGGGGACTGGAGGATGTGGAGCTCGCCGTCGTCGACCCGGACGAGCCGGGGCGCGTTCTCGTGCGAGATGACGGCGACCACCCTCGGGTCGGCCCGGGCCCGGGTGGTGTCGACGCCGCGGATCCGCCCGGCGGCGACGGTCGAGGTCACGGCGACGGCGTAGAGGACCCGGTCGACCGGGTGCTCGAAGGCGTAGCGGGCCTGCCCGGTGACCTTCGACCGGCCCTCGATCCGGCGCACCGGGGTGCCGACGGCGGCGGCCGGGACGGTCGCCATCAGGCGCCGCGGGCCAGGTCGACGAGCGTGCGGACGATCACGGCCCGGGCCAGGGGCACCTTGAATGCGTTCTCGCGGAGCGGCTCGGCCGCCTCGAGCTCGGCCTGCGCCGCGGCGGCGAAGCTCGCCTCGGTGGCCGGGGCGCCGATCAGGGCGGCCTCGGCCCGGCGGGCCCGCCACGGCTTGTGGGCGACGCCGCCGAGGGCGATCCGGCAGTCGCCGACGACCCCGGCGTCGAGCTCGAGGACGGCGGCCACCGAGACCACGGCGAAGGCGAAGGACGCCCGGTCGCGGACCTTGCGGTAGCCGGAGCGGGCGGCGCCGGCGAGGGGCGCGAGCTCGAGGGCGACGATCAGCTCGCCCGGCGCGAGCGTCGTGTCGAGCTCGGGGCGCTCGCCGGGCAGCCGATGGAGCTCGCCGAGCCGGATCGCCCGCGGCCCGGCCGGGCCGAGCACCTCGACGGTGGTGTCGAGGGCGGCCAGGGCCACCGCCATGTCCGACGGGTGGGTGGCCACGCAGGCCGCCGAGTGGCCGAGGATGGCCAGGTCGCGGTGGTGGCCCTCCCGGGCCGGGCAGCCCGATCCCGGGCGGCGCTTGTTGCACGGCTTGGTCACGTCCTGGAAGTACGGGCAGCGCGTCCGCTGGAGGAGGTTCCCGCCGACGGTGGCCAGGTTGCGCAGCTGGCCGGAGGCGCCGCTGAGGAGGGCGAGGGCGAGCACCGGGTAGCGCTCGCGGACCAGCGGGTCGGCGGCCAGGTCGCTGTTGCGCACGGCGGCGCCGATCCGCAGCCCCCCGTCCGGGCGCGCCTCGATCTCGTCGTGGGCGAGGCGGCTGACGTCGATCAGGAGCTCCGGGGTCTCGACCCCGAGCTTCATCAGGTCGACGAGGTTGGTCCCGCCCCCGAGGTAGCGCGCCCCGGCGGGGTGGGCGGCCGCCGCCGCCACCGCGGCCCCGGCGTCGGGAGCTCGCTGGTAGGCGAAGGGCCTCATCCGGACGCGACCTCGCCGATCGCCGCGACGATGTTGACGTACGCCCCGCAGCGGCAGAGGTTGCCGTTCATCCGCTCGCGGATCTCGGCGGGGTCGAGGACGATTGGCCCGGGGGCGCCGAGGTCGGGCGCCGCCGCGCTCGGGTGGCCGCCGGCCGCCTCGGCCAGCATCCCGACCGCCGAGCAGAGCTGACCCGGCGTGCAGTACCCGCACTGGAAGGCGTCGTGCTCGATGAACGCCCGCTGGAGCGGGTGGAGCTCCTCGCCGTCGGCCAGTCCCTCGACGGTGACGATCTCGGCCCCTTCGTGGGCCACGGCCAGGACCAGGCAGCTGTTGGCCCGCCGGCCGTCGATGAGGACGGTGCAGGCGCCGCACTGCCCGTGGTCGCAGCCCTTCTTCGCCCCGGTCAGCCCGAGCTCCTCGCGGAGGAGGTCGAGCACGGTCACGCGCGGGTCGAGCACCAAGCGACGGTCCTCCCCGTTGACCCGTACCGAGACCTCGACATCGTGGGGGGCGCGGGTGTCCACCGTCCCTTGAGCGTAGCCCGCGCCGCGACCGCCGGGCCGGGCGAGCCGGCCGGCGTGCGACACTCTCGCCGTGGGCACCCCCAGCGTCGCCGACTCGGCCCATCCGAGCGTCTGCCGGGACGGACGGACCTTCGCGACCGCGCGCACCCGCCTCTACCTCGGCGGCGCGCTCGCGGCCGAGGGCTTTCCGGTCGCGGAGATCAGCGACCGGATCGAGGCGGACGGCGCGGTCGTCTGGCTCGACCTGGCCGCCCCGACCGCCGCCGACCTGTCGACGATCAGCGAGGAGTTCTCGCTCTCGCCGCTCGCCGTCGAGGACGCCGTCGCCCCCCGCGAGCGTCCGAAGCTCGACCGCTATGCCGACCACCTCTTCCTCAACATCTACGCCGCCTACCTCGACGCCGGGACCGCCGAGCTGACCACGAGCGAGATCGCCGCCTTCGTCACCCCGCGGGCCCTGATCACCGTCCGCAAGGACGACCGCTTCGACGTGGACCATCTGATCGCCGCCTGGGATGCCAACCCCGACCTGGCGACCAGCGGCGTCGGCTACCTCCTCCACGGCCTGCTCGACGTGGTCGTCGACAGCCACTTCGCCACCGTCCAGCTCCTCGACGACGAGCTCGAGGAGCTCGAGGACCATCTCTTCGACCCCGACCGACCCGACGGCTACGACGTCCCCCGGCGGAGCTTCGACCTGCGCAAGAGCCTCGTCCACCTCCGGCGGGTCGTCCTCCCCACGCGCGAGGTGGTCAACTCGCTGATGCGCCGCGACCTCGGGGTGGTCGACAAGGCCATGGCGCCCTCCTACCAGGACGTCTACGACCACGTCCTGCGGGCCACCGAGTGGACCGAGGGCCTGCGCGACTTCGTGACCACGATCCTCGAGACCCATCTGACGATCCAGAGCAACCGGCTCAACGAGACCATGAAGAAGCTGACCGGCTGGGCGGCGATCATCGCCGTCCCCACGGCGGTCACCGGGTTCTTCGGGCAGAACGTCCCCTATCCGGGGTTCGGCCACCAGTCCGGGCTGTGGGAGTCGGTGATCATCATGGTCGGCATCGCCGTCGTCCTCTACGTCATGTTCAAGCGCCGGGGCTGGCTCTAGACCGGGGGGCGAGGTAGGCTGGGCCCGTGGCGACGCTCGACCCGGATGCCCGTGCCCTGCTCGAGTCGTCGGCGCTCGTCCACATGGTCACCCTCAACGCCGACGGGAGCCCCCAGGTGACCGTCGTCTGGGCCGGCCTCGACGGCGAGGACATCGTCACCGCCCACCTCTTCCGGTCGCTGAAGGTGCGCAACCTCGAGCGGGACGGCCGGGTCAGCCTGTCGATCGAGGGGCTGCGGCTCGACCCTCGTGGCCTCAAGGAGTACCTCGTCGTCCGCGGGCGCGCCCGGATCGAGGAGGGCGGGGCGCCCGAGCTCCTCCAGCGCCTGGCCCACGTCTACCTCGGCCCTGACGTGCGCTTCCCGCCGATGGACGACCCGCCCGCCGGCTACGTCGCCCGGATCACGCCCGAGCGTCTCAGCGGCGTCGGGCCCTGGGCGAGCTGAGCCGGTTGGGGCGGCGCCGGTCGGCCCGGACCGTCAGGGCGCCGCCGCCAGGTAGCTGCGCCCGGCGCGCACGACGATGCTCCGGGCGCGGCGGAAGTCGGTCACCACGACCACCCCGCGGTGGACGCGGGTCAGCGTCCCGTCGCAGCGGTCGATCGTGTCCCAGCCGGTGCCGCGGACGGTGGCCGCGCTGAAGCGCCCGCTCGTCCGGAAGCTCCCGGCGGCGGTCGAGCGCAGCTGGGCGAGGACGCGGGCGGACAGGCGCCGGCGGGCCGCCGCCCGGGCTCGACCCGGGTCGCCGGAGCGGACCGGGCGGGCCCCCGCCGCGGCCGCCGCGGCCGCGGTCGCGGTCGCGCAGGAGGCGATGGCGGCGCGGCCGACCATCAGGTCGAGCTCGGTCAGCCCGCGGGCGGCGGGGCTCTGGCGGACCTTGAACACGCCGGCCGCGAAGTCGCCGGCCTGGAGGCGACCCGCCCCCGCCGCGCTGGTGATTCGGGCGACGCCTTCCGTGGCGTCGATCACCGACCCGACCGGGAGGGTGCGCGACTCGGGGAGCGCCTCGAAGCCGATTCCCTTGGTCGCGGTGCTCGTGGCCCGGGTCCGACCCCGGGCGGCCGGCAGCGTGTAGTAGATCGTTCCGCTCAGGGGGCCGACCTGGAAGGAGCGGCCGAGGACCGGGGGCGGGGGGTCGGTGACGGTGACCGCCTCGCCCGGGTCGCCGCACCGGGTGGCCACCGGCGGGTTGGCGCCGTCGCCGCCGTAGCGGGCCACGAAGCGGTAGATCCCAGCGGTCGGCGCGATATAGGGCGCCGAGGTGTAGGTCCCGTCCCCGGTCACCAGGGCCTGGGAGATCGTCGCCGGGGCGGCCGCGCAGGTCGGGTCGGCGGGACCGTAGAGGCGGAAGGTGATCGTCCCGGTCGGCTGGGCGCCGCCGGCGAGGATCGCGGTGTCGCTGATCCGACCGCGCCGGGTGACCGGCCCCGACGCCCGGCTGGTCAGCGACACCGCCGGCGTCGCGGTCGGCGCCGGCGGCGGCGGGCCCTGGCCGGCGGCCGGGAGGCTCGCCAGGCCGGCGAGCAGGAGGCCGAGGCTTCCGGCGGCGGCGGCGGCGGCGGCGAGCCGGGCGGTACGCCGGGAGGGTCGCATAGGGGTCCGGGGCATCGACTCGACCTCAGCCGGTCTCGCCGTCCCAGTAGTCGAGGCTGGTCGAGCGGCGGGCGATCACGTCGTCCGCCTTGCCGGCCGTCCAGATCGCGACCTTGTCGCTGTCGGGGTAGACGGTGGCCGTCGGGTGGACGACCGTCGACCACATCAGGACGCGCGCCGTCTCGGTCGCGTCGTTGCGGACCTGATGGGCGCTGGCCGGTCCGGCGGGGAAGCAGATGACATCCCACGGCTCGAGCTGATCGCAGCCGTCGACGTGGCGGACGGACGGGCGCCCGGCGAGGACGAGGAGCCACTCCTCCTCGCCCAATTCGTAGTGGTAGGGGCAGAGCGCCTGACCGGGCGGAAGCTCGTAGACGGTCGTCCCGGTGCGCTCGGCCCCGAGCTCGGGGCCGAAGCGGAACATGGCGCACCGGAACCCCTCCGGGTCGGTCTCGTCGACGGCGAACGGGGGGTCGGCCAGGTTGACGCGGCGCACACCCCCATCATGACGGCTTCCCGCCGAGCCGGGGCGGTCCCGATCGCGGCTAGGGGCGCGCCGGCGGGGTGGGGGTCAGGGCTGCTTGGGGTGCGACACCGCGGATCGCGCCGGTCCGTAGAAGCGGTCGCGCTCGCGCTTCCAGGCGCCGAAGAACTTGGTGCGAAACGCCTCCTCGCACTGGTGGGTGTGGGCGACCGGCGGACGGGTCGGGCAGATGCAGTCGCGCTCGACCGGACGGATGACGTGGTGGTGTCCCATGAGCCTCCTCGAGCTCGCGCCGGGGTCGCCAGGGCGGCGGGACGGCGCGGTCTGGAGTCACGATTCTGACCGCCGGCGCCCGGCGATTCCATGGACGGACGGTCCCAACTTCGGGCGCCCCCGCTGGCCCGCGGGTTGCCCGGGGGCGGGTCTAGACTGGGGCCATCTCGGTGCCGGGGATCAGCGGACGGCCAGCGACCTGCGAGCGCTGCGGCGGGGCGTTCGGCTGCGGCGCCGCCGAGGAAGCGTGCTGGTGCCAGGCCCCCGCGCTGGCGGCGCCGACCCTCCGGGCGCTCGCCGCCACCTACCGCGGGTGCCTGTGCCCGGCCTGCCTGGCCGAGCTGGGGGAGCGGGCGGTGCGGGCCGGCGAGGGTTAGGCGGCGGAGCGGCCGGGCGGCGGAGAACGGCCGGCGGCGAACGCCGAGCGGCCCGCCGCCCGGCCGGCGGACGTGCGCTCCCAGAACCGGAGTCTGCCCGACCCTGGGGCTCGGGCGGGCCCGGCCGCCTTGACCGGGCGCCGCGCGGCGGCCACCATGCGCCGGGTGGGGCAAACCGAGCCGGAGGTGGGGAAGGGGACGCCGCCGCCGAGCGTCGTCTGCCTGGTGAGCGCGCCGACCGACCGGGCGCGCGAGATCGCCACGGCCGTGGTCGAGCGCCGCCTGGCCGCGTGCGTGAACATCGTCCCGGTCGTCGAGTCGATCTACCGGTGGGAGGGGGCGGTCACCCGCGACGAGGAGTCGCTGCTCGTGATCAAGACGACCCGGGCCGCGGTCGAGCCGCTGATCTCGGCGCTCGGGTCCCTCCACCCGTACGAGAACTTCGAGTTGATCGCCCTGGACATCGAGGCCGGTGCCGGGCCCTACCTGCGCTGGATCGGCGAATCGGTCGGCCCGGCCTAGCCGACGCCCGAGTCCAGCTCGAAGTCGGCGAAGTCGAAGCCGGGAGCGACGACGCAGGCGGCGAGCGACCAGCCGGCGGAGTGCCCGCCGGAGGGCGTCGCCGACTGCCAGGCGCCGGCCGGGACGAGCACCTGGAGCTCGTGGCCGGCCGCGGGATCGGGTCCGAGCAGGTGCGGGCGCCCGGCGACGGCGAGCTCCATCGGGGCGCCGCCCTGCCAGAGCCAGAGCTCCTCGCCGCGGACCCGGTGGCGGGCGGACCGCTCGCCGGTGGCCAAGAGGTAGAGGATCGCCGTGGCCAGCGACCGCGGTCCGGGCCATCCGGGCGGGTCGACGGGCAGCGGCGACCGGTAGGTCTCGCGGTAGTAGCCGCCTTCGGGATGCGGGGCGAGGTCCCAGGCGGCGGCGACTTCGGCGACGTCCACCCGCGAGCCCGGGTCGGGGACGGCCCGCTAGTCCTTGAGCATGATTCCGATCATCGTGAGGATGAACACCAGGCAGATCGCCAGGAGGATGAGGACGGTGAGGTTACCGCTGATGGTGAACCAGGGGAAGGCAGTGGCCATTTGAGTCTCCTCCGAGAGCGTTAGGACGCGATGCGGGCACCGGGATGCCGAACGGGCCGCATCCTACCTCGCCGGTCCGCGCCGGGTGGGGCAATCTCTTCGGTTCGGGGCGGCTCACCGCGGGCAGGGCGAGCAGAGGAGTAGCCTCGGCTCCATGGACGACGATGCGATTCTCAAGGTGGTCACCCGGCTTTCGCGCCGGCACCAGTCGGGCGGGCAGGTGATCGAGCGCGCGGCGATCCTCGCCGAGGGCGGCGACTGCGCGGCGATCCTGGCCTGGATCGCCGCCCACGACGGGGAGCCGGAGACGCTGGCGCCGACCGTCACCGGGCGCGGGCTCCACAGTGCCCGCCGCTACGGCGGCGCCGGCGGAGCGGCGCAGGCGCCGCGGCGCTACGTGCTGCCGGCGGCCGCGCTCGCCCCGGCGGATCCCCCCGCCTGAGCCTCGGCCTCCCGGCGGCACAGGAGCACCTGGGCGGGCCGCGGTGGACTGGGGGGTCGCGCGGGGCGCGGCTGCTAGGTTGGCCGCGGTCTGGAGGGTATGAGGATGATCGGTCGAGGTCGATGACGAGGTGTGCGAGGAGCCGCTCCGTCGGTGCGGCGCGGCGGGCGTTCGTCTGCGCGCTGAGCGCCTGCGCGGTGTCGGTCGCCATGAGCGCGACGTCCTTCGCCCAGTACCAGTTCCAGGCCCCGGCTCAGCGCTGCTTCGGCGCGGCCGCCCGCGACCACCAGGCTCCGTGCGTGAATCCCAAGCTCGCGTTCAGCGTGCTCCCGTCGCCGAGCGACGCGTTGATCACGCCGAGTCCGGGCTGCCTGCGCGCCCAGTTCATCGGCCTGCTGAACGTGTGCCAGTACGGCGACCCGGCCGCGGGCGGGACGAATCAGATCGCCCTGGTCGGCGATAGCCACGCCTGGCACTGGAAGCCGGCGGTCGAGGTGCTCGCCCGGGGCGAGCGGGTGAGCGGCGTCTCGATCACCCGCACGAGCTGCCCGTTCTCGGCGTCGACGGTGTCGATCTCGGGCCCGGGCGCCGGGCACTGCGCCGAGTGGAACCAGCTGTTGCTCAGGTGGTTCGCCGCCCACCCGGCGGTCAGCACCGTATTCGTCTCGGCGCACTCGACCGGGCCGGCGCGGACCGCCGGGCAGAAGGCGACGCTGGCCAGGATGATCGCGGGCAACATCGCCGCCTGGCAGGCGCTGCCGGCGACGGTCAAGCACATCATCGTGATCCGGGACACCCCCCTCAACCGGTACGACACGCTGACCTGCGTCGAGCGGGCGGTGGCGCGCCACCAGCAGGCCGGGGTCGCCTGCGCGCTGCCGCGTCGCACGGCGCTCACCGTCCGGACGGACGCCCCGTATCTCGCGGCCCGGAGCCTGCACACCCCGCGCGTGCGGATCGTCGACCTGACGCCGTACTTCTGCGACAGCCGACTCTGCTACCCGGTCGTCGGCGGGGCGCTCGTCTACCGCGACATCGGCCACCTGACCGACGCCTTCAGCGCGTCGCTCGGCCCGTTCCTCCTGCGCGCGGTCGAGCAGATCCTCCCGAGGCCGGCGCCCAAGCCCTACGCGCTGTGAGCCCTCGACCCGGAAAGGCCCGCATGTCCGATCCCGTCTCGCGCCCCCGCCTCGGCCGCTGGCGCTCCGCCCTCGCCGTCGTGGCGGTGATCGCCGGGGCCGCGGCGGCGGCGGTCGCGGTCGCGGTCGCGCCGTCGGCGACTGCGGCGAGCTCGCGTCCGTGCCCGCCGCCCAAGTACCCGGGCCTGGGGTACTTCACCTCGCTCACCGTCTCCGGGGGGGCGACCTGCGCCGGGGGCGGGAAGGTGGCCGTCGCCTACTACCGCTGCCGCCTCCGGGGCGGTGGCGCGGCGGGGCGCTGCCACGGAACGGTCGACGGGTACGCGTGCAGCGAGCGGCGCAACGCCATCCCCACCGAGATCGACGCCCGCGTCACCTGCCGGAAGGGGCGGCTGACCGTCGTCCACACCTACCAGCAGATGACCTGACCGGCGGTCTCAGGTGGCGCGGACGTAGACCGGCCGGGCGTGGGTCGGGAGGAGCGTCGGGCTGCCGGCGAAGCCGACGCGAACCTCGATCGCCCCGTGGGCGCCGATCGGACTGGTCGCGGCGAACCGGCAGGCGCCAATGAGGGGGAGGCTGCGCTTGAGGACGGTGTGATGGGCGTGGACGGCGCGGACCGTGACGTGGGCGCCGACGCAGTCGGGGCTCGGGCCGGCGATCAGCCGGCCGGCGACGCTTAGGCGGCCGCCGCCGAGGGAGCGGGCGCTCACGCGCAGGCGGGCGGGGTTGCGGGCGGCGGTCGCGCACAGGCTGCCCCGGAGGCTCGCGAGGTCGACGGCGCCGGCCATCCGGGTGTAGCCGGCGTCGCTCGGGTGGATGTGGTCGCCGCTGTCGAGGCCCGGGTCGAGCTCGTTGGGCTGGGCGGCGCCGCGGAGGACGGCGTCGAAGTCGACGACTCCGTCGGCGCCGCTGGCGCCACCGCGGATCCAGGTGTCGACGGCGATCCGGACGAGGTTGGCCGTGGTGTCGACGTAGACCCCGGGAAGCACGCCGCCGAGGTTGAGCAGGCCGCTGCCGGCGGGGGGGATGGTGGCGAGGAGGACGTGGAGGCCGGCGGCGTGGAGCCGGCTGACGACCTGGGCGAGCCCGGCCGTGACCTGGTCGGCGGTGGCGTTGACGGCGATGTCGTTGATCCCCTCGAGGACGATCGCGTCGGTCACGCCGCTGACCCCGAGGACGTCGGTGTCGAGGCGGGAGAGGCCGCTCATGCCGCCGGCGCTCTGCGGCCCGCCGGCGAGGAGCTGGTTGGCGCTGATCCCGGCGTTCACCACCGAGACGCTCGGGCCGCCCGGCTGGTCGGAGAGACGGTGGGCGAGGAAGTCGGGGTAGCGGTGGTCGGCGTCGATCCCGCCCTGGTCCTCCCCCCCGGCCGGGGCGCTCTGGTAGCCGTCGGTGAGCGAGTCGCCGAACAGGGCGCCGGCGCCGACGCTCGCCGGGGCGAGTACGTCGACGGCGTCGACGTACTCGATCGTGGTCGTCGAGCCGCCGAAGGCGCCGGCCCCCTCGTCGGCGGTGTGGTCGCCGCTGCCGCCGGCCGTGAGGTAGGAACGCTGGCGGGCGATGAGATGCCCGGTGGCCGGGCCGGTCGGGGCGGCGAAGGCGAGGCTGACGGCGAGATCCTGGAAGGGGGCGATCGTCAACGGGGCCGGGTCGCTGATCGCCTCGCTGCCGGGCGGGACGGTGACCTGGCCCTGCCCGCCGAAGGTCAGCGGCCGGCTCGATCCGCGGACGATGGCCGCGGCGGCCTGGCGGAGGGCGACGGCGGCCCGGGTGAACGTCACCGAGGCCGTCCCGAGGCGGTTCGAGAGGTGGACCCGGACCTGGCTGCCGCCGAGGTGGGGCGTGAGGATGGCCCGGAGGGTCTGGTCGGTGAACCCGCCCCCGAGCAGCCCGCTCGGATCGGCCGTCCAGGCCGCCACCCAGTGAGTCGTCCCGCAGGTTGGGGCGCCGACCCGCTCCTGGGCGCGGGCCGCCGGCGTGGCCGCAGCGGCCAGCAGGAGGGCGAGGGCGGCGAGGATCGAGGTCGTCTGGGGTGATGGAGGCCGCCGCGTCGGCCGATCCTAGCCCGGCGGGGCGGACGACCGGGTTCGCGTGGCCGAATGTTGCGGGGCCGGCCGGCGCGGTCAGAGGATCAGCTTGCGCTCCATGAAGCGGATCGCCAGCCGCCACATGACGAGGGCGAACACGCCGAGGAAGGCCAGGTGCCCGAGGTCGGCCACCCCCTGGAAGCCGAAGACGGCGTGGCGGACGAGCTGGACGCAGTGGAAGAGGGGGTTGAAGTTGCCGGCGACCTGGGCCCACTCGGGGAGTCGGGTGAGGGGGAAGAAGGTGCCGGCGACGAGGAACATCGGCGTCAGGAGTCCGCTCTGCCAGTAGGAGAAGCTCTCGATCCGGCTGGCCCGGGCGGCGATGAAGATGCCGGTCGCGGCCCAGCCGAAGCCGGCCAGGGCGGCGATCGGGGGCACGAGCAGCATGCCGAAGCTCGGTTGGAGCCCGAAGACCATGGCGACGAGGAGGGGGACGCAGCCGTACATCCCGGTGCGCGCCCCGACCCAGAGCGCCTCGGCGGTGACGAGCTCCTCGGTGTCGACCGGGGCGGCGAGGATCGCGTCGTAGGTGTGCTGGAAGGAGTACTTGATGAAGGTCCCGTACATCGCGGGGAAGGCGCCCGAGAAGAGGACGGTCGTCGCGACGACCCCGGTCCCGACGAAGTCGATGTAGTCGTAGCCGGCCACCCGGCTGACGAGCGAGCCGAAGCCGAAGCCGAAGGCGAGGAGGTAGATCGTCGGGTCGACGGTCGAGGAGAAGGTCGACGAGCGCCAGAACGAGGAGAAGTTGATGACCTCGCGGACCATCACGCCGCGGACGGCGACCAGCTCGAGGCGGTGGAGGCGCCGGGGTGCCCGGGCGACGGCCATCAGGAGATCTCCTCGCCGGTCAGGAGGACGAAGACGTCCTCGAGATTGGTCACCCGGCGCTCGCCGTCGAGGGCGGCTCCGTTCGCGTGGAGGACGGCGACCGAGGTCCCGGTCCGCCGGGTGCGCCAGCCCTCGGCCTGGGCGATCCCCTCCATCTCGAGCAGTCGCGCGGGCGAGCCGTAGACCTCGATCGCCTCGGGTCCGGCGTGCTCGCGGATCAGCGCGGTCGGCGACCCGGCGGCGACGGCCTTGCCGTGGGACATGATCGTCACCTGGTCGCAGAGCCGCTCGGCCTCCTCGATGTAGTGCGTGCTCATGAGGATCGAGACGCCCTCCGAGCGGAGGAGATCGATCAGGGCCCAGAGCTCCTGACGGACCTGCGGGTCGAGCCCGACGGTCGGCTCGTCGAGGAGGAGCAGCCGCGGCTGGTGGAGGAGGGCGCGGGCGATCAGCAGCCGGCGCCGCATCCCGCCGCTCAGCTGATCGACCTTCGACGCGCGCCGGCCGCCGAGGTTGGCGATCCCGAGCGCGCGGTCGATCGCCGCCTTCCGGTCGGCCTTCGGGACGCGGTAGAGGTGGGCGAAGACGAGCAGGTTCTGCTCGACGGTGAGCGAGACGTCGAGGTTGTCGAGCTGGGGCACGACGCCCATCTGGGCGCGGGCCTGCTTGGAGTCGCCGGGCAACCGGAAGCCGAGCACCTCGAGCTCGCCGTCGTCGGCGATGACCTGGGCGGTGAGCGCCTTCATCGTCGTCGACTTCCCGGCTCCGTTGGGGCCGAGCAGGCCGACGCACGTCCCGTAGGGGACGTCGAGATCGAGTCCGGCGACGGCGGTCAGCGCTCCGAAGCGCTTGACCACCCCGCGGAGCCGGATCGCGCAGGTCGGGTCAGGTGTCGGCGGGGGCATCGGTCGGTCCATTCTCGCGTCTCGCGACCCCAGACCGGCCGGCCCGGCGAAACTCATCGGTGGGGTCGGGCGGAGAGCCCGAGGGTGGCGCAGGATGAGTGCCCGATCCGAGGGGACGCGATCTGGCGATTGAGATCGAATGCCGGCTGTAGCCCAGACCTCGTAGCAGCGGCGCGACCGACGCTGCTGAGATCTGATGGCCCTGGTCGCGCAACTCCCGGGGCAGGGTGGGAAGGCTCTTCGCCGTCCAGCGCAAAGGCGCCTCTGGATCGCCGCGCGAGCTGTCATCCACAAGCGCCTTACGCGCCAGAGACTGCCGCCGCGCGTTCTGCTGCGTGCTCCGCCTCACTCACGTCCGAACACGCCGTCGATAGCGACGTACTGTCGTGCGCGCATATCCCGGAGTTTCTCGAGTTCATCATCACCAAGCCCAGCGCCGAAGACGCGCGCGAGGAGGAAGTTGAGGTCGTCTATTCCCCTGCCGTCCCGGGCGAGGCGGACCAAGAAGGCCACTCGCCGACGCGTCGGCAAATCCTTCAGCCGCTGTACTGCAGGCCCTCTCGCCTCCGCGGCAGCGGCCTGGAGAGCGCCGTACGGACCGGTGATACCGCCCACGGCTGCGGAAGAGGCGAACCCCGCCGTGCGCTCCAAGACATGGCGGCCACGGCGCTCGTGGATCTGACCAAGTTGAACCGCAAGAAGCCGCCGAGCATCCGACAGCTCCTGCTGCACGTTCTGTAGCAACGCTTTGGCGTGCCTGTGCGCCTCGATGTCGTGAGCGGTCGCTCGTATCCGCTCCGCCGTCTCCACTTCGGTGAGCAGGCGATTAATCCAATGCCGGTATCGGACGGCCTGCGGCAACTCTCGCAACGCGAGCGTCTGCTCGAGGACGCTCTCTGGGTCGCCCCTTCGGGCCGCGGCGAGCGCCACAGCTAGGACGAGCGGCAAGTCGGATTCTGGATACCGGAATCCCGGGAGGAGCCGTACCAAGTCACTAGTTTCCGCTGACCGACTGCCGAGTTCGGCGGCCCGGACCAGCGACGCGGCGAGGTGTGCCGTGGGAGCTCGAAGCTTGTGACAAACCACATCGAGTCGGTGCGAGTGGGGATGATACGGCATCGACTCCGACAGACCAAGCGCGGCGTTAGTGCGAAGCAGATACTGTGCTAGGTGGTGGTGCGGTGGCATCGACGACTCTACGGAGCTCGAGAGCGTGGCCAGAAACTGCGCGCTGGCGGCGTCGGTAGCGACCACGACACCGGAGTAAACGTCTATGAACGCCCTCGGATCGCGATCGAGCCGAGGCAACCATGACGCCAAAAGACCGTCGGTCTTGTCGACATCAGCACGTGCGTGGGTCACGGCTTCCAATATGGTCGGGTTAGCGAGATCGCGTCGACTCTCGCGTATAGCTCGTGAGAAGTGCGTCACGAGCTTCGATTCAGACCAGTCCGCGACGCTTATTTGGATACACACGCCACTCCGGAAGAGTTGGTCGGTCCTATCAGGCTGCCATGAAAGGGTCGGCGCAACACGTATCTCGTCAGCGACAACCAAGCACTCCAAGAACGTCGCAAGGTTGTGGACCGACGCGGCGTCGAGGACGCCGTCAGACATCGCGACCTTCGCCGAAAAGTACGTAGAGTTATCGATCAAAACACCACTCCGGCGCGCAGTCTGGCCGGAGTGACCTGACTCAGGCACGTAACGGGACGTGATCGCTACTGCGGTGCGTAGGGGCAGCTACCCGCAATGCCGAGGGGAAGCTTCTCGTGAGACGAGGGTGGGGCATCGCGATTAATCAGGGCCGGAATAACTCGGGGGCGCAGCCGCGAAGGCGCCGGCCCTCTCTACGGCATCGGCCAACAGGAACGCGGCAACCGCCTGCATCTCTATGATCTCTCCACGGGTTATCATAAGCCGGACCACATCACGGGCGAAGACCAGCGTCTCCACGACCTCGTCCTCAGCGGTATCCTGGCGCGTACGTGCGGCGGGTAGTACCGAGACATTGCAGCGCACTACGTGTGCCCGAGACTTGACGTAGCCGGGTAGCGGGTCTAGCTTGCCGACATGACGCCAGCCGGAGCCCGTGATGCCGGTCTCCTCGAACAGTTCACGACGTCCCGCCTCGATCGCAGTCTCACCGGGCTCGATGTATCCGGCGGGGAGCGCTATGTAGAAGCCGTCGGTGGCTGGTCGATATTGCCGGACGAGAAGCATGTTGTCGTCATCATCAACGGCGAGGACCAACACGAAGTCGCTGCGCCGGACCACGAAATAGTCAGCGATCTCACGTCCGGTGGTGCGGTAACGGTTCCGCAGGACGTCTAGCCACCGAGTCGTGACGAGTGTATGACTCTCGAGCAACACCCAGCGTTCCACGGTCGCCATTCACGAATCTCGCAGGACGTCGAGCAGTCGGGAGACCAGGTTCTTGTGGAAGGTCGGGGCCAAGCGCGGTAGGGCCATAGCCCAAGGCTAGCGACATCGAGATCTGCTCTCCCCGTGGCCGAGCGCGGTCGTCCCGCCGAGCCCGAAGAGACCCTCGCAACCGACGAGGACGACCGCGGTCGTCCCGCCGAGCCCGAAGAGACCGTCGCAACCGACGAGGACGAGCGCGGTCGACGGCCATCGAGGGACGCTCGCTTGCGCTAGGAAAGGCTAGGTAGGGCGTATCCCCGGCGCCACTCAGTTCTGAGCCTCGTCCCAGCCGGGAGCGAGCCGGGCTCCAACCACGCGCGTATTGCGGTTCTGAGCAGGCGTGACTGCGCCGCTCCCGCCGGGCCTTCGAGGTTGCCCTTACCCCGTCGAGTGCAACTGCAGGCGGCCGGGGGTGGCCCGGCCCTGTCGGCCGGGGCCCGACGGTCAGCGGCGGCAGCGGATGATCCGCGAGGTCGCGTAGTGCGACTGGCTGCCGCCACGACAGGCGGAACACGCGAAGTGACCTACTGCTGAGGCAAACGAGTCGGTACCGTGCTCCAATGCGCCTCACTCGGCTGCGCGTCAGCAACTTCCGCAACCTCGAGGCCATCGACATCCCCCTGGCGGGTGGGGCGGTGATTGTTGGCGAGAACCGCAGTGGCAAAAGCAATCTCTTGCACGCGGTCCGCTTGGTGCTCGATCCGTCGTTGTCTAGCTTGCAGCGCACGCTGACCGGCGAGGACTTTGCCGAGTCGTTGGGACAGGACCCGATGGCCGACGGCGCCGTCATCGAGGTGACCATCGAGCTCGCGGACTTCGATGACAACGAGGGCTTGGTCTCGACGCTGAACCCCGCACTGATCTCCGGCGAGCCCATGCGCGCGAGCATGACGTATCGCTTCGGCCCGCGGGAGGGCCAGGACGAGCAGGACCCACCAGCATACGAATGGACGATATTCGGCGGCGGCGACACCAGCCGGCGAGTCGGCGGAGAGCTTCGGACCTACCTGCACCACGTGCACATGCACGCGCTGCGCGACGCCGAGGGCGACATCGGATCGTGGCGACGCTCCCCGCTGCGACCGCTCCTCGAGGACGTTGCGCGTCGCACCAGCGCCGACGACCTCGCCGCGGTGGCCCAGGCGCTCGAGCACGCCAACGACGCGGTCCGCAACCTCAACACCGTCAAGCAGGCAGCACAAGACATCGAGCGCCAGACCGAGGCCCTGGTCGGCCAGCTCCACCGGCTCGAGCCGACGCTCGATCTCGCCCCGACGGACCCGGAGCGAAGCCTGCGCGCGCTGCGGATGTACATCGACGGCGCCGCCCAGCGCAGCCTGGGCCGCGCGAGTCTCGGCGCGCTCAACGTCCTGTACATCGCCCTGCTACAGATCGACCTCTCCCGCCGCCTCGCCAAGGGCGAGATCGAGCACGCACTGGTCTCGATCGAGGAACCCGAGGCGCACCTGCATCCGCACCTCCAGCGGCGCATGTTCGCGGCTCCTCCCCGACAACGATGACAAGCGCAGCACGATCGTGTCGACGCACAGCCCGCACATCGTTTCGTGACGCCTCCCCAGCAGCTGGTCGTGCTCCGCGATGTCGCGGGCGTGACGAGCGTACGCCGCGCACGAGGCGGAGCTCTCGAGCACCGCCTGGGACGACCTGGGTCGCTACCTCGACGCGACGCGGTCGAGCTCGTGTTCGCGCGACGGGTCCTGCTGGTGGAAGGCTTCGCGGAGCAGGTGCTGATGTCGCGCATCGCCGCGCCCGAGATCGACCTCGACGAGCACGTAGTGACGGTATGCCCGATCCACGGCACCCACTTCGGCTCCTACGTCGCGTTCCTGCGAGCCATCGGAACGCCGTACGCCGTGATCACGGACGGCGACCCCGACGCGGGCAAGGGCAAAACCGGCGCCGAGCGCGCGACGGCACTGGCAAAGGCGCTGGGCGCGGAGGGCACCGACGCGGAGAAGCTCGGGATCTTCTGCGGGGATACGACGTTCGAGGCAGACCTTTTCGATGCCTCCTTTGACAACGACGCAGCCATGCTGGCAGCGTTGGAGAGCTTCCGGCTCTCCGCGAAGACGAAGAACCGGCTCGCCGACGCAGGGAACATGACCGGGGAGACGTTCCTGGCGTTCGTGGGCGGGCTCATGACCAAGGGCCGCTTCGCCCAGCGTCTCGCCTCATCGTCCGAGTCGCTGGACGCCCCTGAGTACGTGGATCGCGCGCTGAAGCACCTGCTGTCGTGACCGCCCTGTCCGAGGCCATCGCGCAGCTGCGCACCAACCCACGGCAGTGGGAAGCGTTCCGGGCTCCGGGGCACTGCGCCGTGCTGGCGCCGCCGGGCAGCGGCAAGACCATGCTCCTGACTACCAAGCTGGCCGACGCCTTCGCGCGCGGCGTGATCGACGCGCCGCGCGGCGCCGCGTGCATCACTATGACCAACGAGGCGGCGCTCCAGCTGCGCCAGCGCCTGCGGACACTGGGCGTCTCACGCCGGCCGAACCTGTTCATCGGAACCGTCCACGCCTTCGCCCTCAGCCGCATCGTGTCGCCCTTCGCCGCGGCCGCGGGCCAGGCCGACCTGGCGGCCAGCCGTCCGGCCACGGACGAGGAGTGCAACGCCGCGTTCGCCGCCGCGTTCGCCGTCATGGGCTTCGGCCCGCACGAACGTGCGGAGGTGAAAGCCACGACGGCGAAGGCGCGCCAGCGACTCGACCTCTCCGGCGACCGCCTGCTCGGCGGCGAGCCGATCGCCATGATGGCGCGGCGTCTGCAACGTGAGCTGGAGGCGCGGCAGGTGTACGACCCGCAGGACCTCGTGCGCCATGCGGTCGAGCTCATCGAGGGCCACCACTGGATCGCCCGCGTCCTCGCCGCGACGTACTCCCGCGTCTACGTCGACGAGTACCAGGACCTGGCGCCCGGGCTCGATCGCATCGTCCGCGGCTTCACCCTGGCGACGTAGCTCGACTCGACCCTGTCCGCCGTCGGCGATCCCGTTCAGACGATCTACGCGTTCTCGGGCGCCCACCCCGAGCTGCTGCTTCGTCTAGCGGCCGATCCGGGGGTGTACGAGGTCCGACTCGACCGCAACTACCGATGCGGGCAGAACATCATCGACATCTCGCTGCGCGCACTCGACCAAGCGCGAGAGATCACGGGCGAGCGGGCCGGCGGTACCGTGCGGGTCGACCCAGCGCTCGGAGGCGTCGCCGCCCAGACGAATAGGGCGCTGGAGCTCGTGCGAGAGGCGGCCGCCGAGGGCGTGCCCTACGAGGAGATCGCGGTGATCGCCCCGTGGGGCGTGGACCGCGATGCGTGCGTGGACGCGATGCGCGACGCCGGTGTGCCGGTGTACTCGCGCACCGACGACCGTTGGAAAACCACAACGCTCACGATGGTCATCGAAGCTATGGCCAGTTGGGCCACGCGACGTGACGAGGCCGACGCCGACCTGTACAACGTACTGGAGGCCTTCACCGCAGTTATTCGCGGAGCCGGCGAGCATGCCGTGCTCCGCGATGTCGTGGGTGTCCTCCTGCGGGCGGACGCGACCATGCCGGCGCGCGAGTTCGTCGAGGCCATTGCGTCGATCGCACTCCGAACGGACATGGAGGACGAGACTCGCCAGCGAGGATGCGCGCGAGCTCGGCCCCATGCGCGGCGTGCGGCGGCACTCGGTTGCGGCCGACGGGATGACTGTCGGCGAGCTGGGTGCCCGGGCGCGGGCTCCGGGCAACGTCATGGCGGCCACGATCCACGGCGCCAAGGGACTCGAGTTCGACGTGGTTGTCATGGTCGGCGCCGACGAGGTGTGCCTGCCGGGCTTCACGCCGACCGATGAGGAGCGCGCCGAGGCGCGTCGCAAGTTCTACGTCACGCTCACGCGGGCGCGGGAGCGCGTGCACCTCGTCCACACCGACTCGCGGATCTCGAGGCGGACCGGGCGACGGTACGATGTCGCCGCAAGTCCGTTCATCGCGGAGCTCGACCTATGACACCGGCCGGTCGTGGCGACCGGCCGGCGACCGGGGCGCCTCCGAACAGCATCGCGGCGATGCGGCTGGCTCTCGCTGGCTCCGCGCGGCAAGTTCGAAACGCGCAGATGTGCGGTCGCGCTAATGACCTAGAGCCGGGCTCGGAGGGGATGCGGTATAGCGCGATCGTGGCCGTCGGAGCGTCGCCCTCTTGGTGTCCATCCAGACCTCCAGGGTCAGGGGGTCGGATAGCCCAACGTGGATGTCGCCGCTGCGCAAGATGCCGTCGGTGTCGGCGAGCTGCGCGAAGCGGTCCGGCATTGGGTGTGCGTCGAGGCCCCCGTTTGGCGTCGCCGACCAGGTCGACCGGTCGGCCCGCCGCCATCCCGTCGCGCACGTCCTGGCGTGTGATCGTCCTGGCTTGATGGAGGCTCTGGCGTTTTGTCAGCGAGCCAGGACCTGGTCGTCCTGGTGGTAGCGTAGAACCTGGCTTCGCACTCTGATGGGGGCATGTCGTTGAGGTAGCCGTGGAGTCTTTGGTTGTTGTGCCAGTGCACCCATCCCAGCGTGGCGAGCTCGACCTCCTCGACGGGCTTCCACGGGCCGGTGCGGGCGGGCCGCGGATCAGCTCGGCCTTGTAGTAGCGGTTGACGGTCTCGGCCACCTGGCTGATCTCTCGGCATGAACTTCCTCCCTGGTTTTCCAAGGCCAGAAGTCTCCAGGCACCCCAGGACGATTCAGTGCGCGGCTCCGAGGGAGGTGCCGGAGAACCACAGCGTGACCTGGTCGAGCGGAACGTCCTCGCGCCGTTCGGCGGCCTTCTCCTGCACGGCCTCGCCAGTGTGGACCGTCGCGGTGAACTCGCGGGGCCGCCCGATTGGCGCCTCGAAGCCGAAGCGCACCCTGCCCTCGGGGATGGTGCGATCCTCAGCACGAGCCTCGCGGTGGCGATTCTCGTATCGGTAACGTGGGTCGGTGCGGCCGGTCTCGACGGGGCGGCGGGCGAGCTCGGGAGCGTCGCCGATCAGGTCGGGTATCGAGGCGAGGGGGTTGACGCCGGTGCGGCTGGCAGCGGTCACGACGTCGCGGTAGGACGAGGCGAGCGCGCCGTCACTGAGCTTGTCGATGAGCTCGGGGTGGTCCTCGAGACGTTCGGCGAGGTCGTCGCAGAAGTCGAGCATGCCCAGGCCGGGTGCAGCTCGCGTTGCTCGGGGGAGGAAACGTCTTGCGCCAGAAGTCGCGCTGCGGGCCGGTCAGCGGTCCGGGGAAGACAAAGGTGTAATGCGGTGGCGAGTGCTCGTCGTCCATCGCGGTGCGCAGCGAGTCGCGACAGTCGTCCCAGTCGATCGTCTTGTGGTTCTTGCACTGCCACGCGCGAGCCGGCGGCAGCTCGAAGTCGGAGAGCACGTCGATGCCGCCGTCGCGGCCCTTGCCCGCGCG
The DNA here is from genome assembly GCA_963733245.1 of uncultured Solirubrobacterales bacterium. GTDB lineage: Bacteria > Actinomycetota > Thermoleophilia > Solirubrobacterales > Solirubrobacteraceae > Palsa-513. The sequence continues at coordinate 136,393 of CAVTCI010000001.1, read as the reverse complement.
GCGGGCGCGCGGGTAGTCCGGTCGGACGATCCGTAGCGTGAACTCCTCGAGGCCGTCGTCGGTCTGGGAATCAACGAGAGACTGGCGGTAGCGTCGCTATGCATCGGGGCGCCTACGTGCGAACGCGCAGCGGCAAACGCGCCGTCAGCGGGGTGAGTACCGGGTAGCGCTGACGGATTGCCGCGTAGAGGTCGACGCCCTTGGGCGCCCTCAACGACACCAGCATGGCAAATGTCAGGGGGGGCGCGACGGCGAGCTGGCCGGCCTCGCGGGCCAGGTAGTTGACGGTGACCTGGGGCTCGTGAAGGCCGCTGGCGCGCATGCGCTTAGAGAACTGCAGCGCGGTCTCCCACTTGCCCTCCTCGCGTTGCAGCGCCTCGTTGCGGCGACGCTCGGTCGGCTTGGTCGCGGGCAGCACGCTCGGCAACGCTCCGGCAGTCAGCTGCTGGCGGACCTCCTCGGCCTGCTCCTGACGTCGAGCTCGACGCTCTTTCCTGTAGCGGAGTTCCGGAAGATGTAGCGGTGGCCATGCGGCCGGAACGCGACTTCGAGTCCGGCCTGCGTGTAGTCGACAGCGTCGGTGGGGTCGGTGGGTGCGGTGAAGACCAGCGTCCATGAAAGGTCGACAGTGCGGCCGGCGACGGCATCGCCGACGAGGGGAAAGGCAGCGAGATGACCTGATCGCGCTCAATACTGTCGCGATACAGGATCGTGCGTCGTTGGCTTCGCAGTTCCAGTGCTCGTCGTAGCGTTCGGCTAGTCGGCCCGCTCCTACCTCAGTGACAGGCTGCGACATCGGCGGCTCGGCGAAGTGCAGAGCGAACGCGCGCAGCACGTCTGGGCTGGTGAGTGCTGGGCCGAGGCGTGCCGCGAGGCCGGCGATGCCGTGGGCGGCGGTGGGGTCGCGAAGCTGGTGCCGCCGCCCTCGCCGAGGCGCTCACCGGCGAGCATGCCGCGGAACGGCTCGGCATGCGTGCCCCCGAAGGCGACGCCACACGGCTTGAGACGGGCGCCGGGCGGCCGGCCCACGGCGCTGTAGGGCGTGCGCGCCCAGGCAGTCTCAGGCGCGCGGTGATCGCACGCGCCGACTGAGAGCGCGTTGACCATGTCGGAGGGCACCTGCACGCGGTTGAGGCCGGTCGTGGGGTCGTCGAGCCCGTTGTTGCCGACGGCGGTGACGAACAGCACGTCATGAGCGTAAGCAAGGTCGTCAAGCTGGGCCGTCCACGCATGGGGTTCGATCTGGTCGTCGACGGGCAGCGCCGGGCCGAGTGAGAGGTTGACGATGCGGTAGCCGCGCGCGGTGACGAGCTCAACGATGCGGTCGAGGATCCAGTAGAGGTCGACGTCCCACGGGTCCGGCGACGGTGCCGGGGTTACGCGGAAGTGGTCGATTGCGACATCCGGAGTCCGGAGTTCCTGGCCGTCGGCGAGCGGCCCGTAGAGCAGCGCACCGGTGACCATCGTGCCGTGTGCGACGTCGTCGTCGCTTGCGGGCTCCGGAGTGACGTCGATGGCGTCGACGAACGGTGCCAGCTGAGGCAGTGCGTTGCAGACGCCGCCGTCGAACACCGCGATGCGCAGGTCTGACTGTGGCCGCTGGCCGGGCGGCGGGGCTGGCAGTCGACTGCCCGTAGAGACGACACGCAGCGGGCCGATTGGGACAGGGCGCACCTTCGGCATTGGCCGCAGCGCGCGCAGCGGGTTGAACCGCACTGCGTCCTCCGCAGCGCCGGCGGGAAGTCGGATCGGGACAAACGTCATGCCACGCACGCGCCGCTCGTACTTCCTGGCGACCTCCCCTCCGAGGAGGCCCACCCACTCGACCCACTTGCCGAGGACAAGCTCGTGCTCGGCGGCTGTCGCCTCGCCACGGGCGTCGACGGCGGGGTGGAGCACCGCTTCCCAGGTCAACAGCTCCTCGTCGGGGAGTTCGGGTCGAGAGCGCAGAACCTCCTCGAGCGTAGGCAGGCGTATGAGATCGAACTGGCGCAGCCGCTCCTGGGCGGCCCGCACCGCGCCGCCAACCGCATGCGCTGCGAGCAACTGTGCGATCTTGCCGATCGAGCGCTCGTCGCCGGCCAGCAGGTAGCTCTTGGTCGGACGGTTCTCCTCGACCCTAGTCCTGGTCTCATACGAACCGCTTGCTGCGCGGGTACCGACGGGCACGAGGTCGGCCTCACGGAAGAGCTCCGCCGGGAAGTAGCTGTTGGCGAGGTAGTTGGGGAGGACGGTGGCCTCGAACACCACGCGGGCCCCGCGCAGGGCGCCGGGTGTCTTCTCGATGGCCTCGCGCAGGATCTCGACCTGGGGCGTGAGCTGCGCTTGCGCTTGGCCGAAGCTCCGCGGGTGGTATTTCGGGCCGCCGCCACTCGTGCGTTCAGCATCTCTTCGCAACGCTTCGCCGCCGGTCAGGATCGGCCGATCGGGCTGGGTGACGTCGCGTGTGGCCATCACCCTGCCGCGGCGGCTGGCGTGGGCGTACGCTCGGACGCGGCCTGCGTCCAGCGGCGTGCGAGCTTGCCGACGGTCGGGTGGCTGATGCCAAGAAGATCGCCGACGGCGCGCTGCGAGAGGCCGAGGTGCCTGGTGGCCATTGCACAGAACGCTGCGTGCCGGTCGGTATCGTCACCCTCGCGCAGCCGTGCGAGGGCGACATCGGCGAGGACTGCAGAAGGGTCGGTGTCGGCGAGTGTCGCGCGGCGGGCCGCAGCCGCGACGTCGCGCTCGAGATCCGCGCCGCTCGCTCCGTCGAACGCCAGCGCGCACGCGGCGACGACATCCGCCTCGACCTCGAGGCCGAAGCGCTCGAGGGCGCGCTGAAGGATCGTTACGCGTTCTGGCTGGCGCGGCAGGGGAAGGGCGAGCGTCACGTCGAAGCGGCGCCCGACCGCGGGGTCCAACAGCTGCGGGTGGTTAGTCGCCGCGATGAGCAGCCCGGTGTCGGGCCAGCGCTCCAGCTCGAGCAGAAGCACGCTGACCAAGCGCTTGAGCTCGCCGATGTCGGACTGGTCGTCGCGCCGCTTGGCGACGGCGTCGAACTCGTCGAGCAGCAGCACGCAGGGGAAGCCGCGTGCGTGGTCGAGCAGCTGTCGAAGGTTCTGCCCGGTCTGGCCGAGCAGGCTGGACATGAGTGCGGCCAGCTCGATCGTCATCAGCGGCAGGCTGAGCTCGCGGGCCAGGTGGCGGGCGGTCAGTGTCTTGCCGACGCCGGGCGGGCCCTGCAACAGCAGCGTTTTGGGCGGTTCGAGGCCGGTGAGAGCGAGGCGCGCGGCCTGTTTGCGCTGGTCGATGAGCGCCGCGATCACCACGGCGGACACGGGGTCGAGGACTGGCGGCTCGTCGACGAGGTCGTCGTCGATCCTGGCGAGCGCGAGCTGTCCGTCGCTGTCGACCGGCTTCGGAGCACGGTCGCCCCGGAGCACAGGGTCGCCCTGGCCAACCATCAGGGCACCGAGTTGCTGGCGCAACTCGGTGCTGAAGGCTGCGCGGCGTGGCGGCGCAGCATCCGGCGGGCAAGCTGGCGCACGGAGCTGGCGTCGCCGCGCAAACCGACGCGGACAAGGTCGACGATCGCCCGCTCGGCCGGATCGAGAGCGTCGTCCGGTTGGTAAGCATCGTTTCCCAAAGCGCCCATGACGTTACCATTCGCTACGGACGTGAGCAGACCTTTGGTAACGATGGCTACCGGTTGCGGGTCAGTGCTTACCGGATGGGTCGACGCAGTGGGCGGCGAGGCCGGCCAGCAGCAGGACGACGGTCGCGATGGCGGCCGTACTGAGGCTGACAGTCGCACCAGGCTGCCGGTCGTCGGGCTCTGGGTCAACCGTGAGATATCGGACTCGTCGGCGCGCTCTCCGCGGTCCCTGCGTCCGCAGAGCCGAGCCCAGCGTGCTTTGATCGTGGGCGACCACGCCGGGCGAGCCGCAGCAGATGCTGGAAGTGACGCGGTGGCCCGGGCCGGATTCTCAGGGGCGTTCGGAGCGCTGACGCCGTGCGGCGAGCTGCGTCGCCGGTTCCGGCGGCTGCTCGTGCTCCGCGCCGTTCCTGAGCTGCGGCGGTATCGGTCGCGCCGGTGACCGCCGCCCCGCCGTGCCTCCCGCTCATCTCCGAGGGACGAGGGGCGTCGGCGTCAGGCCCCCGGCTGATCTCGCTACGCAGTGCGGCTTCTCAACCGCACGACCTCCGCGCTGACGTGATCGCTGGCGTCTTCGGGCACGCGGAGCATCCGCAGAAGTCGCTCACGGGGGAACCCGAGTTCCAGGGCGACCGTGGCGATGCTTGTGCCGGCTTCCGGCAGCGCAGCTACGACGCGTTCAAGCATCTGTGGCCGCTCGGGAGGACCGATGTCGATGGGTTCTCGTGTGCGCCAGCCGTAGGCGCTCATCCGTCGCATCGTGCGCGTGTACTGGGACTCCGACAGGATCCCGAGATCCTTGGCGCGGCGGACCAATGCCTGCATCGAGACGCCCCACACGCGACTGCCGTCCTCGAGGAGATCGAGCTGGTCTGAGCGTCGGATCAGCCACGGCTCGATCTCGGCAGCTGGCATGAGCAGCGCCGAGGCGAAACGGTGGGCTTGTCCCTCCTGCACCTTCGAGCCGCCGTCGGAGCGCTCGTGCAGGAGCAGATGTCCGAGCTCGTGGGCGGCGTCGAAGCGTCGGCGTGCCGCAGCGCCCGCCTTGGAGCACAGCACGACGACGGTCGCTTGGGCCACGCATGGAAAACGCGTCAACACGGTCATCGAATACGCCCACGGCGCTGACGACGATGCCCCCGCGCTCGAGCATTCGCACCACATGTGGAATCGGGCCCGGCGGTATCCCCCATGCGCCCCGAGCACGAAGAGCAGCCTGCTCCACGAGCTCGTCGCCCGCGTCGTCATCGATCGACATGCCGATTCGTAGCGCCGGGACGGGCAGCTGGATGTGGTGCTCGAAGATCTCCACGATCTCCAGCAGCAGGCGAGCGTAGGAGCGCGCACGCTCGAGTTCGCGCTGAGGCGTCGATCGTAGGCTGCGAAAGAACGGCGGCCCGGCCTCAGTCTCGCGCCATCGGCGCAAGAAGAAATCTGGTGTCACGCCAGCGACCATGGCCAGCTGCTGCAGCGTTTGTGCAGACGGTGCCACGCTCCCGCTCTCGAACTGGGAGATCGTGGCGGCGCTCACGTTGATCTTCTCTGCCAGCTGGCGCTGCGTCAGCCCTCGCAGCGTGCGGGCTAGGCGCACCCGCGTGGGCTGGATCGCTCGCGCCCTCATCGGCGCGAGCGTATTCAATCTGTGTCTTCCCGCCGCAGCTCGCGGGCCGGGCGGACGTGCGGAGTGATCTCGACGTCCGGCACGGGCCGCTGGTCGAACGGCACGACATCGCCGCCAGGGCGCAGCGGGTTGACCGGGCGGATGGGCGAGGCGAGACCGCCGCCCTCGTCGTGACGGCGGTCGGCATTGGGCTGGCGCCGGACCCAGCCCCATCTTCCTGGTTGCGACTGGGCGCCCAGGTACCACTTGACCAGCCCATCGCGGCTGTTGCCGAAGTGGGTGATGGTCAGGTGCAACAGCGCTGCGACGCTCAGGTCATCCAGCGTCGTCCGGCCGAGGTCGCCGTCGAAGAGTGCGAGCTGCGCGGCATTGTTGACGCCGTAGGAGCGCTTTATCTCGCTGTCGGCGTGCGGGATATCGTGGTGCACGTCGTCATTGACGTGGCTGCCCTGCCGGTAGATGCCTATCCGCAGCCTCCCGACGTGCAGGGCCCACGATCCGTTCTCGGCTACGACCTGGACGTTGCGGTCGTCCGCAAACAGCTCGTCGTAGCGAAACCAGCCGTGGATCCAGATCTTCATCCCGAACAGCTGGCCGTTGTCGCCGCGGGCCTCACGGTGATCGGCGAGCTCGTCGTGGTACAGATCGGTCAACGCCGGCCCGATCTGGTCGAGCACGCGCACGAGACCTTCTGCGTTCTTCGGCAGTCAGTGCGTCGAATAGGGCGGCAGGTACGCGCTCCGGCATCTCCGTCACCCTCGCATACGTGTCGGATGGATGCGCTGGACTTAGTTTCGACTGCGTCGAACTCCCCCTTTCGCAGGCGGCTAGATTCCGTATTCCGGACTCGAAGACCGAGGCTGGGATCCCCCAGGTCCAGATGAGCCCGGATCTGGTCGAGGCCTTCGTCGAGCACCTCGACCGCTTGCGCCGCGCCGGCCTCCCAGCCGGACCCGATAGCTACGCCGTCCCCAACCGGACCGGCGGCCGGATGACCCGGCAGCGCGTCGGGCAGATCGTCCGCGAGGCGGCCGAGCAGGCCACCCAGGACTTCGTCGGCCGCGGGCTCCCGCCGCTCCCGCACACGACGCCCCACAGCCTCCGCCGGACCTACATCTCGATCGCTCTCCTGGCCAACAACTTCGACGTCAAGTGGGTCATGAGCCAGGTCGGCCACGCCGACTCGAAGATGACCCTCGACGTCTACGCCCAGCTCGAGCAGCGCGTCGAGCGCTCGCACGGGACGGCCTTCGACGGGCTCATGCGGAAGGCCCGGGAGCAGCTCCGAACCAGCCAGATCGAGGCCGATCAGGGCCTCCATTGGGCCACGAATGGGCCACGAGAGCCAGAAATTGACTCGACGACTATTTGGGGCCCGACTCCGACCGCGGCAGAAACCACCGATTTGCCGCCAATTCCGGACATGGCGAGACCCGGACTCGAACCGGGGACACCACGATTTTCAGTCGTGTGCTCTACCAACTGAGCTATCTCGCCGCGCGGCGCCCGATGCTAGCGACTCGGCGTACTAGGCTGCCCGGCAGATGAAGGTCCGCGGGATGCTCAGGTTCAGGCGCCAGGACGGCCACCACGATCGGCCCGGGCGCCGCTGGCGGGGGCGCTTCGGCGGGCCGGGCCGGGAGCCGGCGCCGCCGCCGACCACCCCGGGCGGGCGGGTCCTGCGGGTCGTCACCTCGCCCCTGCGCCTCCCCGGGCGCCTCGCCCGGGCGCTCTGGCGCCTCCAGCTCCGCCTCCGCGGGAAGACCCCGCCCGAAGCCGCCCCCGCGCCCGAGCCGAGTCCGCCGCCGCCCCCGGGGGCGGTCCGCCCGTACGCCACCCCGCGCGAGCCGGCCGTCGCCGGGCGCAACCTGATCAAGCGCTTCGGGGAGGGGCCGGCCGCCGTCGAGGCCCTCCGCGGGGTGACCGTCACCTTCGAGCAGGCCAGCTTCAACGCGATCACCGGGCCGTCCGGGTCGGGCAAGTCGACGCTCATGCACATCCTCGCCGGCCTCGACCCGCCCAACAGCGGCCTCGTCGAGATCGGCGGGATCGCTCTCGGCGAACTCGGCGACGGCGACCTGACCGAGCTCCGCCGCCGGCAGGTCGGCTTCGTCTTCCAGGCCTTCAACCTGATGGCCACCCTCGACGCCGAGGAGAACATCGCCCTCCCCCTCCGCCTGGCCGGCGAGACGCCCGAGCCGGCCTGGATGGAATCGCTCCTCCGGGCGGTCGACCTCTCCGACCGGCGCACCCACCGCCCGTCCGAGCTCTCAGGCGGCCAGCAGCAGCGGGTGGCGATCGCCCGGGCCCTCGTCGCCCGCCCGAACGTGATCTTCGCCGACGAGCCGACCGGCAACCTCGACTCGGTCTCGAGCGAGGAGGTGCTCGTCCTCCTGCGCCGCGCGGTCGACCAGTTCGGCCAGACCGTGGTGATGGTCACCCACGACCCCCTCGTCGCCGCCTACGCCGACCGGATCGTCTCGCTCGCCGACGGGCGGATCGTCGACGACAAGCCCAACCCCGACCGTGTCTCGGAGTCCCCGGTGCCGCGCCGCCGATGATCAAGGTCACCCTGCGCGGGATGCTCGCCCGCCGGCTCCGGTCGGCCCTGACGGCGGCGGCGGTGCTCCTCGGCGTGACGGTGATCTCGGGGACCCTGGTCTTCACCGACACGATCAACCGGGCCGTCTCCCGGGCGGTGGCCGACGCCGCCCAGGGCGCCGACGTCGTCGTCTCCGGCCGGGCCCCGCTCGACTCGAGCACCCAGGCGCCGACGGTATCGGCGGCGATCCTGACCAAGATCCAGAAGCTCCCGGACGTCGAGCGGGCCCAGGGGGAGATCGCCGACACGGCGTCGATCGTCCGGGCCAACGGGTCGATCGTCAGCGTCGGCGCCGGGGGCACCCGCGCCTTCTCCTACGTCGGCCCGCCGTTCCAGGCGATCAAGCTCGTCGCCGGCCGCGAGCCGCGGCGGCCCCACGAGGTGCTGGTCGACGCCGACACCGCCGCGCTCGAGCACTACCACCTCAGCCAGCGGATCACGCTGGCCACCCTCCGCCCGGCGCGGCCGTTCAAGATCGTCGGCCTCATGCGCTTCGGCGGGGCGGCCCGCCTCGGGACCACCCTCCTCGCCTTCGATCTCGCCGCCGCCCAGCACGTCTTCCTCAAGCCCGGCCGGATGGACTTCGTCGACGTCGCCGGCCGCCCGGGCGTCGCCCCGGCCACCCTGGTCCGCGAGATCGATCCCCTCCTCGGAGCCCGGCTCGTCGTCCGGACGGCGACCGAGCAGGCCCGCCAGGACACCGACCGGATCTTCAACCAGCTGTCCTTCCTGACCGAGGCGCTGCTCGCCTTCGGCCTGATCGCCGTCTTCGTGGGGGCGTTCGTCATCTTCAACACCTTCTCGATCACCGTCGCCCAGCGGACCCGCGAGCTCGGCCTCCTGCGCACGCTCGGGGCGACCCGCCGCCAGCTCCTGACGTCCGTCCTCGTCGAGGGCCTGACCATCGGCGTGGTCGGGTCCGTCCTGGCCACGGTGCTCGGCTACGGCCTGGCCGGGGCGATCCGGTCGGTGCTCGACGCGCTCGGTCTCCGCCTCCCGTCGACCAGCCCGGTGCTCGAGCTCCGGACGGTCGCCGTGTGCATCGCGGTCGGCATCACGGCCACCCTGATCAGCTCGCTCGTCCCCGCGCTCCGCGCCACCCGGGTGCCGCCACTCGCGGCGATGCGGGAGGGCGTCCCGCTGCCCGGCTCGCGCCTGGCCCCGGCCCTCCCGTGGGTGGCCCTCGCGCTCGTGGGGATCGGGGTCGGGCTGACCTTCAACGGCCTGGCCAGCGGGTCGGCCGTGGCCCCGACGGCGGCCGGGGCGATCGCCCTCACCGTCGGCCTCGCCGTGCTCACCCCGCGCTTCGTCCCGGGCGCCGCCCGGGTCGCCGGCTGGCCGCTCGAGCAGCGGACGGCCCTGACCGGGCGCCTGGCCCGGGAGAACGCCGCCCGCAACCCGGCGCGGACCGCGGCGACCGCCGCCGCCCTGATGGTCGGGTTGGCCCTCGTCCTGTTCGTCACGATCTTCGCCTCCGAGGCCCGGAGCGCGATCCGGGACGTCGTCGCCCGGAGCTTCGCCGGCGACCTGGCGGTGACCAACCAGGACGGCTTCTCCCCGATCCCCCAGGCCACGGCCAAGGCGGTGGCCCGGGTGCCGGGGGTCGAGATCGTGTCCGTCCTCAAGCGCTCGGATTCCCAGGTCGAGCGGGCGGGGACCCAGAGCGTGAACGGGATCGACACCCAGACGCTCGGCAACATCTACCGCTTCACCTGGGTCGACGGCGACGACTCGCTGCTCGGCCTCCTCGGGCCGAACGGCGCCCTGGTCGAGCAGGACCTCGCCAAGCGGGCCGACCTCCAGGTCGACAGCCACTTCGTGGTGACCACGCCGGCCGGCCAGCAGACCGAGCTGACCGTGCGCGGCATCTACCGCGACCGGGCCCTGCTCGGCGGCTACAGCGTCGCCCTGCCCACCTTCGACCACCTCTTCCACGAGCTCCGCGTCCGGCGGATCCTGGTCAAGCTCGCCCCGGGCGCGAACCCGGCGCTGGTCGGGCGGCGGATCGGCAACGCCCTGGCCGCCTTCCCCGAGGCCCGGGCGCGCTCGGAGCAGCAGCTCAAGGACGTCGAGGCCGGGAGCCTCAACAGCATCCTCTACCTCTTCTACGCCCTCCTGGCGATCAGCGTCTTCGTCTCGCTCTTCGGCATCGTCAACACCCTCACCCTCTCGATCCACGAACGCCGCCGGGAGCTCGGGACGCTCCGCGCCCTCGGCGCCTCGCGCCGGACCCTCCGGCGGATCGTCCGCTACGAGAGCGTGATCACCGCGGTGATCGGCGGGACGCTCGGCGTCCTGCTCGGGCTCTTCTTCGCCGGGGTGGTCACCGCCTCGCTCCAGGACCAGGGCCTCCGGTTCGCCGTCCCGGTCCCGGCGGTGATCGGGGTCGCCGCCCTGACCGCGGCCCTCGGCGTCCTGGCCGCCGTCCTCCCGGCCCGCCGGGCCTCCCGCCTGGACGTGCTCTCGGCGATCGCCTACGACTGAGGGGGCCGATTGACGTGGCCGGTCGGGGGGTAGCCGCCGGTGAGACCCGATCGACCGAAGGGAGCCCGATGTTCGACATCGAACGGATCAGCGAGTGGCGCGGTCAGGACGTGCTCGATCCCGAGGACCACCGGGTCGGGCGGCTCGAGGAGATCTACTACGACCGGCACGCCAACAGCCCGGGGTTCGCCTGCGTGAAGACCGGCCTCTTCGGGCGCCGGCTGTCCTTCGTCCCGCTGACCGGGGCGAGCATGTCCCGCGACCACATCCGCGTCGCCTACCCGGCCGACGAGATCAAGCGCGCGCCGAACGTCGAACCGGACGGGCAGCTGACCGCCGAGGAGGAGGCCGCCCTCTTCGGTCACTACGGCCTCGACTCGCCGATCGACGCCGACGCCCAGTCACCCCGCCTGATCCGCTACCAGACCGCGGCGGCGGCGGCCGAGGTGGCCCAGGCGCGTGAGCTGGTCGCCGACCAGGGCGAGCTCTCGGGCGCGGCTGGGCCGTCCGCGCCGGGGACCGGCTCGTTCGAGGGCGGGGCCGAGCGCTTGGCTGCTTTGGAGGAGCGGGTGGCGGCGATAGAACACTGGCTGGCAGCGCACGGCGGCTGAGGGGGGTCGGCCGGGCGGCCCCGGGGCCGGGTCAGGCGGGAGCGCGACCGCTGAGCGCCTTGGCCCGCTGGCGCTCGGGGGAGATCCGCACCACGTCCCAGGCGAGCCCGGTGAGCTCGAGGCCGCGGATGACGGCGGCCGACGGGTCGGGCTGCCAGCGACCGAGGCCGTGACGAGCGGAGGTCGGGAAGGCGTGGTGGTTGTTGTGCCAGGCCTCGCCGAGGGTCGGGAGGGCGAGCCAGAGGACGTTTCGAGAATGGTCGTTGGTGTCGAACTGCCGCCGGCCGAAGAAGTGGCAGATCGAGTTGATCGAGAAGGTCGCGTGGTGGAGGAAGAAGACCCGCACGGCCCCGCCCCAGAGGAACCCGGTCAGGGCCCCGGCCACGGTCCCGGTCATGGCCAGGCCGAGCCCGGCCGGAAAGGCGAGCCCGGCGAGGATCCAGAGGGGGAACATCCGGTCGACGAAGCAGACCACCGGGTCGGCCAGGAGATCGGGGGCGTAGTGGGCGGAGCAGGCGCGGTCGACGCCGCGGAAGGTCCAGCCGACGTGGGCGTGGACGAGGCCGCGGAGCGCCCCGCGCCAGCCGTCGCCGTGGCCGACGTGGGGGCTGTGCGGGTCGCCGGGGCGGTCGGAGAAGCGGTGGTGCTGGCGATGGGTGGACACCCACTCGATCACCGGACCCTCGATCGCGGCCGAGCCGAGTACGCCGAGAGCGACCCGGACCGCCTTGCCGGTCTTGAAGCTCCGGTGGGTGAACAGCCGGTGGTAGCCGACGGTGACGCCGAGCCCGGTCAGGAGATAGGTGACGGCCATCACGACGAGATCCTGCCAGTGGAGGAGGCCGCCCCAGGCGAGCCAGGCGGCGACGAAGAGGAGGAGGAAGGGGACGACGGTGACGACCGCGTTGGCCACCCGGTCGGCCGTCTCGTTCTCCATCGGCTTGACGCCGGAATCGACCGCGGGAGCCGAGCCCCCCGGCCGGACCCCGGGACCGACCGCGGCCGGGCGTCGAGCCGACTTCGACCGTTCGCGCGGCTCGTTCGTCGCAGCGGGTTTGGTCTTGGCAGGCGGGATCGGGACTGCTCCTCGTAATGGTGATGCTGGACCTACGAGAAGTAGTCCGGCCCGCGGCCCGCTGACGGGCGCTGCTCGTCCCCTTCTTTTCCGACTGCCAGGCGAGACCGTCGAGGACTCGAACGCTGAATTCGAGCGTATCACGGTGAACGGCGTCCGCGCCAGGGATCCCCGGGGGGCGGATGGGATCGTCCGGCTGGCCTGAGCTCAGCGCCGCGGCGGGGGACTCCGCCGCTCGGACGCGGCGCAGGCCAGGCAGAGCACCCCGTCGGGGAGGGCCGCGAGCCGGGCCGGGGCGATCGGCTCGCCGCACCGGTCGCACCTGCCGTAGGTCCCCTCGTCGAGCTTGGCCAGCGCCCGCTCGGTCCGCTCGAGCCTGCGCTCGAGCGACCCGCCGACCCCGATCTCGGTCAGGCGGCTGATCGCCTCGACCGTCCCGTCGCCGATCCGCTTGCCGAACCCCTGCGCGCTCCCCCGCTCCGGGCGGGCGGCCAGGGCGGCGACCCGGCGGCCGGTCTGCTCGCGGCGCGCCTCCAGGTCGCGGCGAACCGCGTCGAGGTCGAGCTCAGACGTGTTCTTCTCGGCCAATCGCGTCCTCGAGCATGGCGGCGGCGTCTCCGCCCTCCCGGCGGACGCCCTCGAGCATTCCGGTGGCCACGGCGTCGAGCTTGGCCTGGATCGCGTGCTCGGCCCGGAGCTCCGCGTTGTGGAGGAGCGCGATCAGGAGGAGCGTCAGCGCGGTCAGCCCGGTCCCCGTGGCCTGTTCGTACTCGCTGCCGGCCCCGAACACGTAGCCGCCGAGCCAGGCGAGGACGAGGAGGACGCAGAAGCCGAAGAAGAGCCCCGAGCTGGCGAAGTGCGAGGCGCGCTGGGCGAACCGGTCGAACGGGCGCCGCCGATCGCTGCTTCCCCGCTCGACGGGATGCTTCAGAGACATAACGCGAGCTTAGCCCGCCCGCCCCGATCCGCCCCTCAGGCCGCCCGAGGGCCGGATCCGGGGCGAAGCGGCCTCTGGCCGAGCGGTCGCCGGCGGGTTCCCGCTGCGGCCCCGCGGCCGCGGTGCTCGCGGGAAGGGTCGGCAAGTAAGATCTCGCGCCATGCTCGCCGGGACTCGGACGACGGTGGCTTCGCACCGGCGCCGCATGTGGCGAGCCACAGACTGACGTGTGATCGGCGGGTGCGGCGTGGTCCTGCTGACTGGTGGCGCCGGTTTCATCGGATCGCACGTTGTCCAAGCGCTCCTCGCTGAGGGACGCGAGGTGCGCATCCTCGACGCGCTCCTCCCCGCCGTGCACCGGACGGCGCCGCCGCCCCCGGATGGCGCTGAGATGGTCGTCGGGGATGTCCGCGACGGCGAGACGGTCCGCCGCGCGCTGGTCGGCGTGGACGCCGTCTGCCACCAGGCGGGGATGGTCGGGCTCGGGCGCGACATCCGGGAGATCGCCGATTACGCGTCCCACAACGACCTGGGCACCGCCGTGCTCCTCCGCGAGCTCGTGTCGGCGGGCCATGCCGGTCCCCTGGTGCACGCGAGCAGCATGGTCGTGTACGGCGAGGGCGCCTACCGCTGTGTCGACCACGGCCGGGTTCGGCCGGCTCCGCGCGACCTGGCCGACCTGGCCGCTGGTCGCTTCGACCCGGGCTGCCCGGCCTGCGGCCGGGCACTGACGCCGGAGGCGATCGAAGAGGACGCCCCGCTCGAGCCGCGCGGCGTCTACGCGGCGACCAAGGTGCACCAGGAGCATCTCCTGCGGGCGTTCAGCCGCGAGACCGGCGTGGCCGTGACGATGCTCCGCTACCACAACGTCTACGGCCCGGGGATGCCACGGGACACCCCGTACGCAGGGGTCGCATCGCTGTTCGCGAGCGCGCTCGCCGCCGGACGTCCGCCGAGCGTCTTCGAGGACGGCCGCCAGCTGCGCGACTTCGTCCACGTCCGGGACGTCGCCCGGGCCAATGTTCTCGCTCTCGGCGCAGCCACTACCGGCGCCTACAACGTCGCCTCCGGACGGCCGCGGACGGTCGGCGAGGTGGCGGCGGCGCTGAGCGCCGCCGCCGGCCCCGGGTCCCCGCCCCCGCGGATCACGGGCGAGTTCCGCCGGGCTGACGTGCGGCACGTGTTCGCCGGGGCCGAGCTCGCCCGTCGCGCGCTCGGCTTCACCGCGACGGAGGACTTCGCGGACGGAATGGCCGAATTCGCCCGGGCTCCCCTGCGGCCGTGACCGCGACTCGCTGTCAGTAGGCGGCGAAGCCGAGGATCGGCAGCCGGGTGAAGATGATCAGGCCGGTGGCGAAGACCATGGCTGCCGGGACCCATCGGCCGCGGGCGAGTGCCGCGGCCGGGAGCACCCAGGCCACGTACCAGGGGGTGAGCGACGGGATTGCGCACATCACGGCGAGCCCCGCGGCGGCGGCCATGCCGAGCCAGTCGGCGCCCCGGTGAACCCGCCAGAGGCATGCCCCGCCGCTCGCGAGCGCGGCGGCCGCGCACCCCACCCGCACGCCGCTCGTCAGCCCGGTGCCGAGCAGCCGTCCGACGGCGTACGGGCCGCTCCAGGGCACGGCGAACGCGCGGTCGGTGGCGATCCGACCGATCGTCCCGCCGAGCTTGGTTCCGAACACGGCGACGGTCAGGGCGAGCGCGACCCCGCCGGCGGCGATGGCGCCCGCGGTGAACCGCCTCCGCTCGGCGCTCGCGGCCAAGGCAAACGGCAGGAGGAGGCCGCCCGTCACCTTCAGGCCGGTGGCCAGGACGAGGGCCGCCGCCCCGCTCGCCGGGCGGCGCTCGCGGGCGAGCAGGAGGATCCCCGCCGCGGCAACTGCCATTACCACTACGTCGTTGTGCGCCCCGCCGACCCCGTAGGCCAGCAGCAGTGGGTTGCCGCCGACGAGGAGCGCGCTGCGCAGCGGCGAGCGTCCGTAGGCCGGAGCGGCGCGGGCGACCAGGACGACCGCGAGCAGGCAGGCGAGCGTGGTCGCGATCTTCACCGACCAGACCGCGGCCGCGATCGAGACAGCGCCGGCGGGCAGGCTTAGGAGGGTGAACAACGGGCCGTACGGCGAGGCCGCGTGGCGCCAGTAGACGAGCGGAAGGGCCGCGTCGTGCGGAGCGGCGATCGGCCCGTGGAGGTAGGGGTTGATGCCGTGGAGAACATCGAGCCGGGCGTAGGCGACGTAGCCGAAGACGTCGGACGAGAGGAGCGGCGGAGCCAGTCCGAACAGCACGATCAGGCCAAGGACGACGCTCAGCGCCGGGCGCTCCGGGAGCGTCCCGGCCCAAGCGACCGCGGCGGCGTAGCCGGCTAGCATCGCCAGGAGGAGCAGGCTGAGCGACACGTCGTTCAGTCCGGGCAGCCCGACCCGGAGGAGCCCGCGGGCCCAGTCGGGCTCGGCGGCCGAACTCGTATCGACGATTGCGCCGTCGCTGGCCGCCGCGAACGCGAGCCAGGCACCCGTGCCCGCCAGGACGAGAAGCCCGACCCGCGCGGCGGTGGCGCTCGCTCGCGCTCCGGCCGCCGTCCGCGCCGCCGGTGCTCCCGGCCGGCGTCGGGTCGGCGTTGCCGACACGACGCCGGATGCGCCGGTCAAGCCGCCGCCGGCTGGACGCGCCGGGTGGCATCTGCGCTCAGCACGGCGAACCAGCGACCCTCGGCTTCCCGGGTAGCGTCGAGCCCCAATCCGGCCTGCTCGGCGATCGCCCCGATCCCGTCGATGCTCACCCGGGCCCAGGCGAACCAGCGGCTCCGGGCGCCGGCGGCGTCCTCGAGTGCCACGAGCTCGCACCGGGTCGGTGCTCCCGGGGGGTCGACCTCGCAGACGACCGAGCCGTCCGGGCGCAGGAGACCGCGGAGCCGGATGAGGAGGGCGGCGGGGTGGCCGCCGATGCCGATGTTCCCGTCGAGGAGGAGGGCCGTCGCGAATCCACCGGACCCAGGCACCGGATCGAACACGGACCCCAGCACGGCGCTCGCCCCCCGTTCGCGGGCGTGACGGACGGCCGCCGGGGCGATGTCGACGCCGAGGGCATAGATCCCACGCCGGGCCAGCGCGAGCACGTGCCGGCCGGGGCCGCAGCCGACGTCGAGCACGGGTCCGCCGACCCGGTCGAGGGCGCACTCATCGGCGGGGCCGAGGGGCCCGAGCCAGCGGGCGATCGCCGCCGGGCGCCGGCGGCCGTCCTCGCCGCGGAGGTACATGCGCCCCGCGTCGAGCCCGCGGGCATAGAGGTCGTCCGGCTCAAGCCGGCTCCGCGCCGCGGCGCCCGCCACCGCCCCGGGTGCGGGCTGGATCGCGGGGGGAAACCGCCGGGCGACCGCGACCGCGACCGCGACCGCCGGCGTCACGCGGCGGTCCTGCCCGGCCCGAGGGCCGCGAGGCGAGCCGCGAATCGGGTGTCGGCGGCCGCACCGGCCACGGCGAGTGCATCCGCGTAGGTGTCGACGTCGCGCAGCGTCTCCAGCTCGTCGACGGCGAGCCCGAGCCCCGCCAGCCGCACGCGCTGGGCGGCGAGGGTCCCGCTCGAGCTCATCGGGACCCCGATCAGCGCCCGGGCGTCGGGATGGCGCAGGCCGATCGCCCAGTAGCCACCGTCCTCGGCGGGCCCGAGGACGGCCGGGGCCCGGCCGAGCCGTGCGAGGCCGGCGGCCAGGGTGCGCGGCCCGATCTGCGGGGTGTCCATGCCGATCAGGAGCGACGGACCAGCGAGGTCGGCGAACGCGTTGGCCAGGCGCTCGTCGAGGCCGTTGCCGCGCTGCGCGATCACCTCGATGCCCTCCGGCAGCCACGGCGGGGGCCGGCCGGCGAGGACGAGCACGCGGCGGTCCGCCGGGGTCGCGGCGACGGCGGCCAGCGTGTCGGCGAGCGCGGCGCCGGCGAGCCCAGCCGCCTGCGCGAGCGAGAGCGGCGGGCAGAGGCGCGTCTTGGTGTGCCCGGGGATCGGCTCCTTGGCCACGATCGCGAGCGTCAGGGTCATGTGCTCACGAGGGCCTCGCCCATGTCGCGCGCGGCCCGCAGGGTGCCCTTCAGCGACCCGGTCACCTTGGAGCGGCCGCCGGCCCGCGTCCGGTAGGAGACCTCGACCTCGTCGACCCGCCAGCCCGCGGCGGCCGCGCGGAGGACCATTTCCAGCGGCCACCCGAAGCGGCGATCGACCAGGGCGAGGGCGAGGAGCGGCTCTCGGCGGGCGGCGCGCATCGGCCCGATGTCGCGTAGCCGCAAGCCGGCCCGCCGACGCAGCTCAAGCGCCAGGGCACGATTCGCGGCCCGGGCGTGGAGGGGCCAGGCCCGGGGGTCGACCGGTACGCGGGCCCCGAGCACGAGGTCGGCCTCGTCCTCGAGGATGGGGAGCGCCACCCCGGTCAGGTCACGGGGATCGAGCGCTCCGTCCCCGTCCATGAAGCACACGACCGGTGCGCGCGCGGCCAGCAGCCCGGCGTAGCAGGCTGCTCCGAATCCGCGCCGGGGCTCGGTCACGACCTGCGCGCCGAGGCGGGCCGCGAGCTCTCCGGATCCGTCCCGCGAGCCGTTGTCGACCACGATCGGGTTGAAGCCACCCGGCATCCGCCCGAGCACCCAGGGCAGGGCCTGCGCCTCGTCGAGGACCGGGAGAACCACGTCGGGCACGCCCAGCACCATAGGCGGCAACGGCCGGCGCACCCATTACCAGACCCTGAACTTCACATCGGGGAAGTCGCGTTCCGGGTCGCTGAACAGAGCCTTACGGGCGGTGCCCCCGGGGCCGCACAGCGAGCCGCGTGTGGCAGTCTCGGCAGTCGATGGCCGATCCAAGACCCTCCCCGCCCGGCCCGTTCCGACCGGCCTTCTGGCGCAGCCCGCTGCGCGGGCCCTGGCTTACCGCGGTCCTCGGCGCAGCGCTGCTCGGCGGGATGTCGGTCGTGGCCGCGACGGGGTTCCTCTCGAACGCCGCCTACGACCCGCGGCTCGGCGCCAACGCGAACGGCCGCGCCCTCGGCCCGCTCGACTTCTACCTGTTCCCGTGGCCGACTCATCCGTCGTGGCTCTACGTGCTCAACCAGGGCGCCCACGTCAGCGTCGGCCTGGCGGTGACCCCGATCGTCCTGGCCAAGCTCTGGTCGGTCGTCCCGCGGCTCTTCGCCTGGCCGCCGGCGCGGAGCCCGGCCCAGGTCCTCCGCCGGCTGAGTAGCGCCCTGCTCGTCGGTAGCACGTTGTTCGAGCTGGTCAC
Source organism: uncultured Solirubrobacterales bacterium (assembly GCA_963733245.1). Classification (GTDB taxonomy): domain Bacteria; phylum Actinomycetota; class Thermoleophilia; order Solirubrobacterales; family Solirubrobacteraceae; genus Palsa-513. Next base: position 118,161 of record CAVTCI010000001.1, on the reverse strand, counting down.
CGGCATCCTCAACATCCAGAACCAGTACGCGTTCAGGTTCTCGTTCGCCGACGCGCACTACTACGGTGCGTGGGTCTTCGTCGCCGCGGTCGCCGCCCACATCGGCCTCCACTTCGGCACGATGCGGCGGGCGCTCCACACCCGGGGCCTGATCGCGCCGCTGCGACAGGGCCTGGCCGAAACGCGACCCGAGCCCCGCGACGGGCTGGCCGACGGTCTCGTCGCCGTGTCGCCGGACGCGCCGACGATGTCGCGGCGGGCCCTCCTCGGCGCCGTCGGCACCGGTTCGGCCCTCCTCTTCGTCCAGGGCGCCGGCCAGTCGATCGGTGGGCCCCTACGCCGGCTCGCCTTCCTCGCCCCTCGCGGCCGCACCGGCTCCGGGCCCAACGGGTTTCCGGTCAACCGGACGGCCTCGGTGGCGGAGATCTCCGCCGACCAGGTCGGAGCCGGCTGGCGTCTCCAGGTCAGGCTGGCCGACCGATCGGTCTCGCTGACCCGCGTCGCGCTGCTCGCCATGCCCCAGCGCAGCCACGAGCTCCCGATCGCCTGCGTCGAGGGCTGGTCGACCACCCAGCGGTGGAGTGGCGTGCGCCTGACCGACCTCGCCGCCCTGGTTGGCGGGCACGGCCAGCTCACGCTCGACGCGCAGTCGATCGAGCGGAACGGCGCCTACGCGGTGGCCACCCTCGGCTCTGGCCAGATCGCCGATCCCCGGGCGATGCTGGCGCTCCGGGTCAACGGCGTCGACCTCTCCCTCGACCACGGCTATCCGGCCCGTCTGATCGTCCCGGCCGCCCCGGGGGTCCATTGCACCAAGTGGGTGGCCGGACTCGAATTCCGACCGGCTGAGGTTCGATGAGGGGTCGTGTCCCCGGCGCCGGGCAATTCCTTCTGCTGGCAGCCAGCTTCGCGCTTGCCGGGCTCGCCATCTCGGGCTGGTTCGCGCCCGGCGAGGCGTCCGCGCACATCGTCGGCTGGTTCGTCGGGGCCGTTGTCGTCCACGACCTCGTGCTCCTGCCGGTCTACTCACTGCTCGACCGGCGCGTCCTCAGGGGAGCGAGTCGGGGACGTCCGGCCGCGTGGACGCCGTACGTCCGCGTCCCGGCCCTCCTCAGCGGTCTGCTCCTGCTCGTGTTCGCGCCCTTCATCCTCGGCTGGGGCGGATCGGTCTACCGCCAGGCGAGCGGAATGACCAGCGACGCCTTCCTGGGCCGCTGGCTGACTGCCAGTGGCGTCATGCTCGCCGTCGGCGCGGCCGGTTACGTCGTCGCCCGCCTGCGAGCCCGGCGACTGTGAGCCGACGTCCGCCGGCCGGGCCTGAACAGTAAATGAACTTGGCGGCCGCCACCGCGGCCGCGGTCGCGGCGAGTGCCACAATCGCGGGAATGGCCACGCGCGCGACCGCCCATCCGGCCGCCTCATCCGAAGGCCACGTCCGCGGGTCGGTCCTGGTCGTCGACGACGAGCCGACAATCGCCGAGGTCGTCTCGCGCTACCTGGTGCGCGCGGGCTACGAGACGCGCGTCGCCCGGGATGGGTTCGAGGCGATCGAGCAGGTCGCCGCCCGGCGGCCCGACCTCGTCGTGCTCGACCTGATGCTGCCCGGAATCGACGGCCTGGAGGTGATGCGGCGGATCCGCGATCAGGACCGCGCGCGCGTGGCCGTCATCCTCCTGACCGCCAAGGGCGTCGAAGCCGATCGGGTGATCGGGCTTCGCCTCGGAGCCGACGACTACGTGGTCAAGCCGTTCTCGCCGCTCGAGCTCGTGGCCCGCGTCGACGCGGTGCTGCGCCGCATGGACACCTCGCCCGAGGCCCAGGCGGCGCTGACCTTCGGGGACCTGCTGATCGATCCGGCCGGTCGCCGGGTCCACATCAACGCGGCCGAGATCCCCCTGACCCAGCGGGAGTTCGATCTGCTGCTCCACCTCGCGCACCATCCGGGGCAGGTCTTCTCGCGCAACCAGCTGATGGACGAGGTCTGGCAGTACTCGTTCTACACCGACACGTCGACGGTCACGGTGCACATCCGGCGGCTGCGGGCGAAGCTCGAGCTCGACCCGGCCGAGCCGCGCTACATCCAGACGGTCTGGGGCGTCGGCTACCGCTTCCAGCCATGAGGTCCTTCGCGGTCGTGGCCGCGGGTGCCGCCGCCCTGTTCATGCTCCTCTGGCGGGTCGACTCGGCCGGCGACGCCGCCTTCGCGGTGGGGCTCTGGCTTCCCGTGGCGGCCGGGGCCATGGTCGCCGCCCACGCGGCCGCCGCCGGGCGCCGGCGCGTGGGCATGCTCGGTCGCCAGTTCAGCGTGGCCGTCGCGATCGCCGTTGGCCAGATGCTGCTCTCGGTCGCCGTGTTCGTCGTCCTGATGTTCGTATCGGCCCGCGACGCGCTGGTGATCGGATTGGTGCTCGCGTTCAACGGGATGATCGCCGTGTTCGCGGCCCGGCTCCTCGCCGCCGGGGTGCTGCGCGACGTCGAGGCGATCCGCGACGGACTCGAGGCGGTTGGCGACGGCCGGCGGGATGTCCGGATCGAGACGGGGGCCAGCGACGAGCTCGCGCAGCTCGGTGCCGCGGCCAACGCGATGATCGCGCGCCTCGCCGCCGAGGAGGCCGCCCGTGACGTGGCCGATGCTGCGCGCCGGCACCTGGTCGCCGCCGTCTCGCACGACCTGCGCACGCCGATCACCGCGCTCGCCCTCCTCGCCGAGGCACTCGGGGACGACATCGTCGCCCCGGGTGAGCGGGTCGCCTACCTCGACCGGATGACGACGCACATCCGCGCCCTCGGCGCCCTCATCGACGACCTGTTCGAGCTTTCGCGCCTCGAGGCCGGGGACATCTCCTGGTCGGTCGAGCACGTGGAGCTCGGCGAGTTGGTCGCCGAGACCGTGGCGGCGATGCGGGTCCAGGCGCAGGCCAGGCGAGTCGAGGTGCTGACCGAGGTACCGACAGATCTCGCCGCCGTACGGGCCAACCCCGAGAAGGTGCAGCGGGTCCTGTTCAACCTGATCCAGAACGCGATCCGCCACACGCCGGCCGACGGCAGCGTGACCGTCCGGGCCGAGCGGGCCGGCGCGGCGCTCGAGGTCGAGGTCGCCGACACCGGGTCGGGGATCGACGAGTCCGACCGACCACGCGTCTTCGACGCCTTCTACCAGGGGGGCGGCTACGGCGCGCGCAGCGGCGGGCACGCCGGACTCGGACTCGCGATCTCCCGGGCCATCGTCGAGGCCCACGGCGGGCGGATCTGGCTGGCCGAAGACCCGCGTGAGCACGCCGGCGCCCGCGTGCGCTTCAGCCTCCCGCTCGCGGGTTGAGGGCAGGCTCCCGTATTCCAGCTCGTCGCAGCCTCTGCCGCGGCCCTACATCGCCACGGCGACGTACTTGGTCTCGAGGTACTCGTCGATCCCCTCGTCGCCGCCCTCTCGCCCGAAGCCCGAGTGCTTGACCCCGCCGAACGGGGCGGCCGCGTTGGAGACCATCCCCTGGTTGAGGCCGACCATCCCCGTCTCCAGGCGCTCGGCCACCCGGAGGGCGCGCTTCAGGTCGCTGGTGTAGAGGTAGGCCACGAGGCCGTACTCGGTGCCGTTGGCCGCCGCGATCGCCTCGTCCTCGTCGGCGAAGCTCGTGATCGGGGCGACCGGTCCGAAGATCTCCTCGTGGAGGAGGCGGGCGTCCCCGGGGACGTCGACCAGGACCGTCGGCGGGTAGAAGTGCCCCGGGCCGTCCGGCACCCGGCCGCCGGTCAGGACGCGGGCGCCCCGCTCGACCGCGTCGGCCACGAGCTCGACGACCGTATCCCGTTGCGACTCGTCGATCAGCGGCCCGATGTCCGTGTCCCGGTCGGTGCCCCGCCCCAGGCGCAGCCGCGACATCCGCTCGGTCAGGCCCGCGGCGAACTCGTCGACGAGCGACGCGTGGACGTGGAAGCGGTTGGCCGACGTGCAGGCCTCGCCCATGTTGCGCAGCTTGGCCACCATCGCCCCGTCCAGCGCCGCCTCGAGATCCGCGTCCTCGAAGACGACGAACGGGGCGTTCCCGCCCAGCTCCATCGAGACCCGGAGGACCTGGTCCATGGCCCGGGCCGCCAGCTTGCGCCCGACCTCGGTCGACCCGGTGAACGACAGCTTGCGCAGGCGGGGATCGTCGAACAGCGGGTCGGTGACCTCGCCCGACCGGCTGGTCGTGACCACGTTCAGCACCCCGGCCGGGAGGCCGGCCTCCGTCATGATCTCGGCCAGCGCCAGCATCGAGAGGGGCGTCAGCCGGGCCGGCTTGACCACCATCGTGCAGCCGGCGGCGATCGCCGGGGCGATCTTCCGGGCGCCCATGGCCAGCGGGAAGTTCCATGGCGTGATCAGGAGGCACGGCCCGACCGGCTGCCTGATGGTCACGAGCCGCCCGGACCCGTCCGGGCTGGTCGCGTAGCGGCCGTCGATGCGCACGGCCTCCTCGGCGAACCAGCGGACGAAGTCGTTGGCGTAGGCGATCTCCGCGCGCGACTCGGCCACCGGCTTGCCCATCTCGAGGGTCATGAGCAGCGCCAGGTCCTCGGCCCGGCCGGCGATCGCCTCGAACGCCCGCCGGAGGATCTCGCTCCGCTCGCGCGGGGCCGTGGCCGCCCATGCCGATTGAGCTCCGCACGCTGCGTCGAGCGCCGCCCGGGCGTCCTCCTCGCCGGCGTCCGCCACCTCACAGAGGGTCGCGTCGGTCGCCGGGTCGGTCACGGCGAAGCGGCCGCCCCCGGCGGCATCGCGCCAGGCGCCGTCGATCAGGAGCTCCCTGGGGACGGCGGCGAGAACCTCGTCCTCGGTCACCGGCGTGAGCTACCGTCCCGTCGATGCGCCGTCTCCTCGCCGCGAGCCTGACGCTCGCCCTGGCGCCCGCGGCCGCGGCCAGCGGAGCCCCGATGCTGCTGATCTACGGCGGCGGCAGCGGCCACGGCGTCGGCATGAGCCAGTACGGGGCCTACGGCCTGGCGCTCCACGGCTTCGACTATCGGGCGATCCTCGCGCACTACTACACCGGTACCACGATCGGTCAGGCGCCAACCGGCCGCCTCGTCCGGGTGCTCATGCAGCGCGGCACCGGCACCGTCTCCTTCACCGGGGCCGGCCGGGCCGGCGGACGGCGGCTCGCGCCGAGCGCGGTCTACCGAGCGACCGCCGCCGGGTCGAACCGGGTCAGCCTCGCCGGGCCGCACGGCTCCCTGACGGTCGCCGCGCCGCTCGTCGTGACCCCGGCGACCGGGGCCCTGCGGCTGCTCGGAGCGGCGGAGAACGGGCGCACCGACGGGCGCTACCGCGGGTCGCTCGAGCTCCGCCCGAGCGGCGGTCGGCTCGACGTCCTCAACGCGGTCGGGATCGACGACTACGCCCGGGGGGTGGTCAGCGTCGAGAGCGACCCGACCTGGCCGCTGGCCGAGCTCGAGGCCCAGGCGGTCGCCGCCCGGACCTACGCGATCACCGAGGCCGGCCATCCCGGGTTCGACGTCTACGCCGACACCCGCTCGCAGCTCTACGTCGGTGTCGCCGGCGAGACGCCGGCCACCGACAAGGCGGTGGCCCTGACCGCCGGCCAGGTCGTCACCTATCAGGGCCGGCCGGTGATCACCTTCTACTTCGACACCTCCGGCGGGCGGACCGAGAGCATCCAGAACGCCTTCTCGGGGACCCCGCCCGCCCCGTGGCTCGTCTCGGTCGCCGACCCCTACGACTCGGTCTCTCCCCGCCACCGGTTCGGTCCGCTGCGGATGACCCTGGGCGACGCCCAGTCGCGGCTCGGCGGCCTCGTGCGAGGGACGCTCCGGCGGATCGTGGTCACCAAGCGCGGGGCCTCCCCGCGGATCCTCGACGCGGTCGTCGTCGGGAGCGCCGGGACGACCCGGGTCACCGGCGCCGAGCTGGCCGCGAGCTTCCATCTGCCCGACACCTGGGCGTGCTTCGCGGTCACCGCGGCGAACGGCCAGCCGCCCGCCGGCTGGGATGCGCCCTGCATGCCGCCCGCCGGCTCGACCCCGGCGCCCGCCCCCGGGCCGGCCCCGCCGCCGAGCTCCCCGACCGGCGGCACCGGCGCGCCGCCCAACGGCTGAGCGTCGCGGCGTGGAGTCCGACCCGCGGCCGGCGCCGCTCCTGGCGATCGACACGCCCTGGCTGCTCTACCGCTCGTTCTTTGGCCTCCCCCGGTCGATCCGTGACGGCGAGGACCGCCCGACCGGGGCCCTCCTCGGCACGCTGAACACGATCCTCGCCATGGTCGACGCCTGCCGCCCGCGGGCGGTCGCCTGCTGCCTGGGCGCCGAGGAGGCCGAGTACCGGGTCGCCCTCTACCCGGGCTATCACGCCCACCGGGACCCGATGCCCGACGAGCTCCGCGCCCAGTGGGAGCAGGCCCCCGGCCTGCTCGCCGCCTTCGGCTGGACGGTCGCCGTCACCGAGACGCTCGAGGCCGACGACCTGCTCGGGTCCTTCGCCCGGGCCGAGGGCCGCGCCGGCGGGCGGACGCTCCTCCTCACCGGTGACCGCGATCTCTACCAGGCGGTCGACGAGCACACGGCGGTCCTCGAGCTGAAGAAGAACGAGCCGCCGCTCGAGCTCGGACCGGCCGAGGTCCGCGCCCGCTACGGCGTCCGCCCCGATCAGGTCCCCGACCTGATCGCCCTGCGCGGCGACCCGTCGGACGGGCTCCCCGGGGCCCGGGGGATCGGGGCCAAGACGGCGGCCGACCTCCTGCGCGAGCACGACTCGCTCGAAGGCGTCCTCGCCGTGGCCAACCGCCAGCGACCGCGGATCGGGGCGGCCCTGCGCGAGCAGGCGGACGAGCTGCGCGACTTCCTGACCATCGCCACCCTCGTCGAGTTGGAGGTCGAGCTCCCGGCCGACGCGCCGACCGACCTGGCCGCCGGGGCCGCGGCGGCGCGCGGCGCCGGCCTCGACCGGCTCGCGGCCCGCCTCGAGCAGCGGGCCGGCCGCCGAGCCGGCTGACCGTGGCCGCCCCGGCGACCCCGCCCGCCGGGGGTGAGGCGTCGGCGCCCGCCGAGGACCCGGCGTCCCCGCCACCGACCGCCCGGGCCCCGGGCCTGCGGCCGCTCGTCTTCGTCGTCGGCAGCGCGAGCCTCGGCACCGAGATCGCCGCCGCCCGCCTCCTGGCCCCCTACTTCGGCGCGTCGACGATCGTCTGGGCCAACACGATCGCCGTCGTCTTGCTCGCCCTGAGCGCCGGCTACGCGATCGGCGGGCGGCTGGCCGACCGCTCGCCGACCCGGGGGACGCTCAGCCGGATCGTGGTCGCCGCGGCCGCGCTCCTCGCCGCCGTGCCCTTCGTCGCCCCGCCCTTCCTCGGCGCCGCGAGCCGGGCGCTCGACACCGTCTCCGCCGAGGCGTTCGTCGGCTCGCTGGTCGGGGTGCTCCTCCTCTGTGCGATCCCGCTCCTCCTGCTCGGAGCGGTGACGCCGTTCGCCCTGCGCCTCTCGCTCCACGGGATCGCCGACTCCGGGCGGGTGAGCGGGCGCCTGTCGGCGATCTCGACCCTCGGCGCCCTGACCGGGACGTTCCTCTCGGCCCTGGTGATGATCCCCTGGCTCGGCACCCGGGACACCTTCCTCGCGTTCGCCCTGGCGCTCGCCCTCGTCGCGATTCCCGGCGCCCCCCGCTGGGCGCTCGGCGTGACTGCGGCGCTCGTGGCGCTCCTCGCGCTCCCGCCCCGCCAGGTCCGCCAGACGGCCGACGGCCGGGTGATCTACGAGGCCGACACCACCTACCAGCACGTGCGGGTCATCCAGCGGCCGGACGGCGAGCGCTGGCTCGAGCTCAACGAGGGCCAGGCGATCCACTCGCTCCTCGTCCCCGGCTCGTTTCTCACCGGCAACTACTGGGACGACCCGCTGGTGCTCCCCCTGGCCACCCGGGGCGCTCCGCCGGGGCGGATGGCCATCCTCGGCGACGCCGCCGGGACGACCGCCCGGGCCTACGGCCGCTTCTTCCCGGCGACCGTGGTCGACGCGGTCGAGATCGACAGCCAGCTGACGACGATCGGCCGGCGGCTGTTCGATCTGCGCGGGCCTCGCCTGAACCTGATCGCCGCCGACGCCCGGCCCTTCCTCCGCCGGCCCGGGCCGCGCTACGACGCGATCGAGGTCGACGCCTACCGCCAGCCCTACATCCCCTTCTACCTGACGACCCGGGAGTTCTTCGCCGAGGCGGCCGCCCGGCTGACCCCCGCCGGGATCGTGATGGTCAACGTCGGCCACCCGTCGACCTCGGGCGAGCTCGAGCAGGTGATCGCCGCCGGCCTGCGCACCGCCTTCCCGTACGTCGCCCACGACGTGGTCGACGCGACCAACGTCTTCGTCCTGGCCAGCCGCCGCCCGATCGAAGCGCGCCTGATCGCCGCCGCCGCCCCGGCCCTCGACCCGGCGCTGCGCCCGCTGGCCGCGACCGTCGCCGCCCGGATCGGACCGGCCCCGACCGGCGGCGCCGTCTACACCGACGACCGGGCGCCCGTCGAGTGGCTCGTCGACAGCTCGCTCTTCGGCTACGCGACCCGACGCTAGCGGACAGACCATCTCACAGCGCCTCGGCCACCCGGCGCAGGCCGTGGGCCTCGCAGAGCCGGCGGATGGTCTGGCGCGCGGCCGCCTCGTTGTAGGGGAGCGCCTCGAGCGCGTGGAGGCCGAGCTGGAGGTCCTCGAGGCGAGCCGACGGTCGCTCGAGGGCGAAGCGGGCGAGCCACCGGGTCGCCGCCCGGTCGAAGCGCTCGTCGTCGTCGGAGCTCATCAGGAGGACGATCGACAGGGCGTCGACCAGGTCGATCTGCGGCAGCTCGAGCGCCGCCGCGTGGGCCTGGGCCAGGTTGCCGGCCCGCAGCGCCCGCCTGAACCGTCCGTAGGGTGAGCCGTCGCTCGTCATGCGAACAGATGTTCGCATAAGCTCCGGTCGTCTGGCCGGTGGCCCGCCTCAGGCGCCGGGAACGTCCAGCGGACGGCCGAGGAAGGCCTCGAGCGCGATCCACACGGCGTCGTGGGTGAGCGGTCCGAGCCGCAGCGCCGAGCCGCCGGACGGGTCGTCGTGCAGCGTCGTGTGGAGGCCGGCCGCGGCCAGGCGCCGCTGCTGGTGTGCGGCGCGCTGGGCGCCGGTCGCGCCGTGGTAGCGGGCGTCGATGCCGAAGCGCCCGCCCTCGACCGGCCAGACCGACAGCTGATCCGGCGCCCAGGTCGGCCCCGTCTCGGCCGGGAGCGCGGTGTAGCCGACGAGGTCGGAGCGGGCCTCCCGCTCGGAGATGCTCCGCCGAGAGGACCAGGCGCGGTCGTCGGGCGGAGGCGGTTCGCTCGGAGTCGCTGGTATACGCCGGCGCGCCACGTCCGTCCATCGTACGCGGCGCTCGCCCCGGTCAGGCCGCCCCGCCGCGCCGCGGCTCCTCCGGGTAGGCCGTCCACCGCTCGGGCGGCAGGGCCCGGCCCGCGGGCCAGAGCGCCGCCGGGGCCCGGGCGACGACCCCGGCCAGGTCTTCGAAGACGGCACGGACGAGGTGCTCGGCCCGGGCGCCCGGGCCGAAGACGAGCCCGGCGGCGACGTCGAGCACCTCCGCCTGGGTCATCGCGGTGGCCGTCCGCCGGGTGGCCGGGATGGCCGCCAGGGCGACCGGGGCGTCGTCGACGGCGAGTGCCCCGAAGCGGGAGACGTAGGCGAAGAGCCCGTCGATCTCCGCGTCGGCCTCGTCGACGGTGAAGCGGCCGCCGACCAGGCGACCGAGGCGGTAGCTGACCTCCGACCAGGTCAGCTGCGTCACCTGGTTGGGCGTCAGCCAGAGCACCGCCGCGCGCACGGCGGTTCCCGGGCTGGCGAAGAGCGCGGCCGGCATCGCCCCGTAGACGGCGGGCGAGGCCGAGGCGCCGACGTCGAACCCGTGGAGGTCGCCGGCGAGGACGAGCACGGCCCGGTCGGCCGGAGCGGGAAAGTGGGCGAACTTGGCCGCCAGGGTCTCCGGCGCCCCGTTCGAGCCGAAGGCGACGAGCGGATGGCGGCGCCGCGCGAACTCGGTGACCGTGACCCGGCGCTCCTCGGCGTCGAGCTCGGCCAGGAGCCCGACCGCCCCGTCGCGCAGGACATACGACCGACCCGGGCGCCGCCACGGGTAGGCGAGCGCCCGCGCGAGGAGGGCCGGCTCGTAGGCGCGCCGCCCGAGCGCGGCGGCCAGGCGCCGGACGAAGGCGAGGAACCCGTCGTGGTCGAGGGCGAGGCGCTCGACGAGCTCGGGCTCGGTGATCGGGGGCCAGCCGCGCACCCCGTGACCCTACGTCAGCAGCGGACGGCGGAGCCCTCCTCCACGAGCTGGTCGGCCGCGCGGGCGGTCAGGGTCGCCCGCTCGCCGGGGAGGAGGCACCGGTCGGTCTCCTCGAGCAGGAGCACCGGCTTGCGGATCTCGACCGTCACCGGGGCGAGCTCCGCGGACATCCGGCGCGCCCACTCGCGCAGACGGCGGGCGCCCGGCTGGCTTGTGTCAAACGGGACGGTCACCGGCGTGTGAGCCTACCGGACCGACTCACACCCGAGCAAGCCGGGCGAGCGGCCCTGGACAGCTCGCTGGCCTCGAGGGCTCGGCGCCCGCCCCGCCCGCCGCGCCCGACCTACGGCGTGAACTTGACGGTGATCACGTCGCCGTCGGCGATCGGGTAGTCACGGCCCTCGAGCCGCAGCGCCCCCCGGTCGCGAGCCCCGGCGTACCCGCCGGCGTCGACCAGGGCCTCCCAGTTGATGACCTCGGCCCGGACGAAGCCGCGCTGGATGTCCGAGTGGATCTGGCCGGCCGCGTGCCAGGCCGAGAGCCCGCGGCGCAGGTGCCAGGACTGGGCCGGCTTGTCCTCGCCGGCCGTGAAGAAGGCGATCTGATCGAGCAGGTCGAAGGCCCCGCGGACCACCCGCTGGAGACCGGACTCGCCGACGCCCAGCTCCTCGCGCATGACCTCCGCCTCGTCGTCGTCGAGCTCCCCGAGCTCGGCTTCGATCCGGGCCGAGACGGCGACCGCCCCGGCGCCCTGGGCGGCCGCGTGCGCGGCGATCTCCGCGGGCACCTCGCCGGTCCCCTCGTCGACGTTGGCCACGAAGAGGACGGGCTTGGCGGTCAGGGGTCCGAGCAGGCGCAGCGCGTCGGGGGCGTCGACCGGCACCGGGACGGTCCGCGCCGGGCGTCCGGACTGGAGGGCGGGGATCAGCCGTTCGAGCCACTGCTGCTCGGCGATCGCCGCCCGGTCGCCGCCGCGCGCCTCGCGCACCACCCGCCCGAGGCGGCGCTCGGCCTGCTCGAGGTCGGCGAGGATCAGCTCGGTCTCGATCGTCTCGATGTCGGCGAGCGGGTCGACCCGGCCCTCCGGGTGGATCACGTTGGCGTCGGCGTGCGCCCGGACGACGTGGATGATCGCGTCGGTCTCGCGGATGTTGGCCAGGAACTTGTTGCCGAGGCCCTCACCCGCCGAGGCCCCGGCGACGAGCCCGGCGATGTCGTGGAAGTAGATCGTGTCGTAGACGAGCTCGCTCGCCTTCAGCGTCCGGGCGACCCGGCCGAGGCGGTCGTCCACCACGGGAACGACGGCGACGTTCGGCTCGATCGTCGTGAACGGGTAGTTGGCCGCCTCGGCCCCGGCCTGGGTCAACGCGTTGAAGAGCGACGACTTCCCGGCGTTGGGCATCCCGACGATCCCGATCTTCATCGCCCGTCTCCCGCCACGAGCAGGCCGAGGGCGACCCCGGCCACGACGTCGGTCGGGTGGTGGACGCCGAGGCGCAGGCGCGAGACGGCCAGCGCCCCGGCGAGGAAGTAGAGCGGCATGGCCGGCGCTCCGGCCTGGGCAAAGCCCCGCGCCCCGGCGAAGGACGTGGCGGCGTGGGCGCTCGGAAAGCTCAGCTGGGTCGGCGTCGCGCTCAGACCGTCGGCCGGGCGCCGGCGGCGGACGATCACCTTGAGGGTCTGATTGACGGCGTACGTCGCGAGGACCCGGGTCGTCGCGCGCCGCCAGGCCGGCCGCCTCTCGGGCGCGCCCATGACGACCATCGTCGTGCCGAGCGCCAGCCAGACCGCCCCGTGCTCGCCCAGGCGCGAGAAGGCGGCGACCCGGGGAGATGCGCCGCCGGCTCGCAGCAGGCGGGCCAGCGCGGCCTCGAGGCCGGCCGGGCCGGTCGGGTGCGCCATCGCCCCGGTCAGGCGCCGAAGCCGACCCGCGGCTCGTCCGAGTCCACCCGGACGAAGCAGACCTGGGCCAGGTCGATGTGCATCGTCGCGTCCTCGCAGACCAGCGCGTGCCAGCCCGTGTGGGCCTCGAGCGCCGTCATGAAGGCCGCGAGCGGCTCGGCCCCGAGCCGGGCGGCGATGACCTGGGCGCCGACGAAGCCGATCGAGATGCGCTGGTTCCTCGGCGGGGCCATCAGTGGGGCGCCGGCTCGACGAGCTCGGTGAGGACGCCGTTGCAGGCCGACGGGTGCACGAAAGCGACGCGCGAGCCGCGCAGGCCGACCCGGGCGGTCTGGTCGATCAATCGCACGCCGTCGCTGGTCAGCTTGGCCAGGGCCGCCTCGACGTCGTCGACGGCGTAGGCCACGTGGTGGAGTCCCGGGCCGCTGCGGGCGAGGAAGCGTCCGACCGGCGTGTCGTCGGAGAGGGGGGCCAGGAGCTCGACGTGGCTCTCGCCGATGTCGAGGAGGACCGCCTCCACCCCCTGGGACTCGACCACCTCGCGGTGGACCAGCGGCATGCCGAACGTCCCCGACAGGAGGCTGATCGCCGGCTCCAAGTCGTTCACGGCGACGCCGATGTGATCGATGCGCTCGAACATGCGCGTCGGAGTGTAGCCGCCGCGAGCTACGCTCCGCCGGTGGCCAGCTGGGACGACGTCCGCCGCATCGCGCTCGAGCTGCCGGAGACCTCCGAGCGCCCGGTGCACGGGACCGCGAACTGGCGGGTGCGCGACAAGGGGTTCGTCTGGGAGCGCCCGCTGCGCCCTGCCGACCGGCAGGCGCTCGGCGAGGCGGCGCCGACCGGTCCGATTCTCGGCGCCCGGGTCGAGCATCTCGGGGCCAAGGAGGCGCTGCTCGCCGATGACCCGGCCGTCTTCTTCACGACGCCCCACTTCGACGGCTACCCGGCGGTGCTCGTCCGCCTCGAGCGGATCGGCGTCGAGGACCTCAGAGAGGTGATCGTCGAGGCATGGCTCGCCCGGGCGCCCAAGCGCCTGGCCGCCGCCTACCTCGACCGCGCCCAACCCTGACGGTCGGCGCGCCCGCGCCGCGCGCCGAAGCTGATCGTCCGGCCGCTCACACCGCGGTGGCCTGCGACCTTCCGCGCGGCGAGGGCCAACCCGCCCGCCCCGGCGGGTCAGCCCCCGGGAGACTCAGCGCCGGGCGAGGCGGGCCACGAAGGTTCCCCAGTTGGCGAGGAGCGTCCGGGGCCCCCCGGGGATGTCCTCGCCGGCCACCCAGAGGTTGCCGGCTTCGTCGGCTTCGGCGTAGGAGTAGTCGCCCCAGCGGCACGGGGGGCCGAAGCCCTCCCCGACGTAGCAGGTGAAGCCGTCCTCGGGGGCGACGCCGGGCCGGATGATCTTCACCGGGCCGGACGGGCCGGCGAGACCGAAGGTGAGGTAGCCGACGCTCGGGTAGTCGTTCGGCCCGGTGAGACTCAGGGCGATGACCCCCTCGCCGAACCGGTTCACGCCGACGCCGGGGTACATGAGGCTGGTCGTGTCCGGCGCCGCCGCGTAGCCCTGGTTGGCCACGGCGCCGTAGACCTGGCCGCCGATGGTCGCCGGTGCCACGACGAACCACGCGATGCCCGTCCGGGTGACCGTGTTGCCCGGCCCGATCCCCGTGCTCAGGGCCCCGTAGAGGAACCCGTTCGTGTAGATCGGTGCCTGCATGCGATCGTCGTCGGCGTTGATCGTCGGCAGGGGCTCTCCGAGGGCGTCGCCCAACGGCGTCGGGCCGGGCCTCTGCACGACGGGGGTGCCGGCCGGCGCCCCGCCGGCGTAGTGCTCGGAGGGCAGGATCCTGGCGGTCAGCCCCACCGAGGGGGTGGCGGAGTCGAGCGTCTGGGTGTTGGTCAGCGCCCAGAGCCCGAGCCGCTGGTCGCTGCTGTTGACGTTCACGTCGAACGAGCTCAGGAGGTACTCGACGTTGTGGGCGTAGCCGCCTCCGGGCGGGGTCCGGGCCGGCTGAACCGAGGCGATCCCCGACGCGTTGCCGTCGACCGGCGGGAAGGACAGGCCGAGGTTGCCGGCCTCGAAGTGCACGGCGACCGGGAGGGCGGCCGACGGGCTCAGCGCCGCGGCGGCCAGGCCGCGCTTGGAGACGCCGTAGATCTGGGCCCCGTTGAAGAACGTCCCGAACGGGTTCAGGGAGTACTCGTTGGTGGAGAAGTACAGGCCGTTGGCGTCGGCCCCGAGGACGGGCTGGTCGCCGAAGCACGGGCAGTTGGCGTGGGCCGGTGTGCCGCCGGCCCCGTCGTCGGTGGCGTCGACGCTGAACAGGCCCCAGGCCGCCGTCGGGTCGTTGGTCTGGCTGACCGCCAGCAGGGTGGCCGCCCGCGGCCCGAAGGCGCCGGTCGCCGGGTCTCGGTCGATCTCGAGGACGCTCAGGTAGAACCGCTGGGTCTGGACGTCGAAGTAGCAGCGTGGGTCGCTGAGGAACGGGCCGAAGGTGACCGGAGCGGCTTGACGGTTGACCGCCGGCGGGAGGCCGAAGAAGGTGCTGAGCGCGGTGGTCGGGACCTCGACGGCGAGGGAGTCGGCCGCGTGGATGCGCAGGGCGACGTTCACGGTTTCGATCACGTGTCCGTTGCCGACGCACAACCCCTGGTCGGGCGGCTCGAGGCTCTGCTGGTTGCCGTTGGCGGCCAGTCGCTGGTCGCGGTGGGAGATCCCGTCGAACCCGGGCAGCCCGAGCGGATTCGCGGCGACCGGGGTCGGGGTGGGGTTCGGGACGACGCTCGGGACGCCGCCGGTTTCGGACTTGGGAACCTCGAAGCCGCCGATCTCGAAGGGGCCGGACACGACCGGCGCGTTCAGCGGCGCCGAGTTGCTGACGTGGCGGAGGTCGATCGTCCCGAGGCGACGGAGCCCCCCGCTGGAGCCGCCGGCCGCGGACGCCGCCGGCCAGCCCACGAGGATGGCGAGAGCCGAGGCAAACGCGAGGCGACCCACCCGGTATCGCAAGACGACCCTCCCACCGCGACGAACGCCAAGACGCCGGGAGGATCGCCCAAAGTCAAGCGGTTGTCAACCGCCGGCAGGCCCCTACTCCGGCGGCCCGCCCACCGTTCCGCCGCTGCGCCGGAAGGCGGCGACCGACGGCCGCCGGGGGACGCCGGCCATGATCCGATCGATCGTCGGGCGCTCGAGCACCTCGTGGCTGAGGAGCTCGGCGGCCAGCTCGTCGAGCTTCTCCCGGTGGGTCTCGATCAGGTCGCGGGCGGCGGCGCGGGACTCGTGGACGAGCTGCTCGCGCTCCTCGTCGCGGATCCGGAGGGTGAGGTCCGACACGGTGGCGGCGGCGTCGGAGCCGATGACCGCGCCGGAGGTCCCCATCGCGTAGTCGGAGATCATCGCGTTGGCGATGTCGGCGACCCGGCGGAGATCGTCGGACGCGCCGGTGGTCACGTCGCCGAACACCGCCTGCTCGGCCGCCCGCCCGCCGAGGAGCATGGTCATGAAGTCGATCAGCTCGTCCCGGGTCTTCAGGTAGCGGTCCTCGTCCGGGAGGTTCAGGGTGTAGCCGAGCGCCCGGCCGCGGGGGACGATCGAGATCTTGTGGACCGGGTCGACGCTCGGGAGGAGCTCGCCGCACAGGGCGTGCCCGGCCTCGTGGTAGGCGACGACCGCCCGCTCGTGGTCACTGAGCACCCGGCGCGACTGCGCCCCGGCGATGACCCGCTCGAGGGCGTGGTCGAAGTCCTGGGCGGCGATGCTGCCGGCTCCGCGCCGGGCGGCGAAGATCGCCGCCTCGTTGCAGATGTTGGCCAGGTCGGCGCCGGTCAGGCCGCTGGTCTGGCGGGCGATCAGCTCGAGGTCGACCCCGTCGAGGTGCTTGTCGCGGGTGTGGACCTCGAGGATCGCCTCGCGGTCGCGGACGTCGGGCGGCGAGACGTAGATCTGCCGGTCGAAGCGCCCGGGGCGCAGGAGCGCCGGGTCGAGCTTGTCGAGGAGGTTGGACGCCGCGATGACGACGACCCGCCCGGCCGAGTGGAAGCCGTCCATCTCGATCAGGAGCTGGTTGAGCGTCTGGTCCTTCTCGCCCGAGATGTCCATCCCCCGCCGGCCGCCGATCGCGTCGAGCTCGTCGATGAAGATGATCGCCGGCTCGTTCTTGCGGGCGATGCGAAACAGGCGGCGGACCCGGGAGGCCCCGAGGCCGGCGAACATCTCGACGAAGCCGGCCGCCGACTGGGAGTAGAAGCGGGCTCCCGACTCGTGGGCGACCGCCTTGGCCAGGAGCGTCTTCCCGGTACCCGGAGGGCCGTGGAGGAGCACGCCGCGGGGGACGCGGGCGCCGAGCGCGGCGAACCGCGTCGGATCGCGGAGGAACTCGACGATCTCCTCGAGCTCGCGGCGGGCCTCGACGACCCCGGCGATGTCGTCCCAGCCGATCGCCGAGTCGGAGGACGGCTTGATCTCGACCGGCTTGTTCTGCGGCATCAGCCGCATCGTCTTGGCGATCAGCGCGACCATCGCCACCATGAAGAAGATCGTCGCGACGCTGATCCAGCTCGACGCGCCGTTCTGGATGTCGTTGACGAAGGTCGCGAGCGGGTTCAGCACCAGGTGACCTTCATCGGGCGTCGGGCCGCGCGCCTTGAGTCCGGACTTGGCCCAGGTCAGCCGAGCATCCGCTCGGCGACGTCGCGGAAGAAGCGGGTGGCGAAGCCGAGGTCGCGCACGTCGAGCCGCTCGTCGGCCCCGTGGACGAGCGGATCGGCCTGGTAGCGGTTCTGGTGGAGGTGGGGGAAGAAGCCGTAGGCCGCGCACTCGGGGAAGGCGTCGCGGAAGGTCCGCGAGTCGGTGAAGCCGGGCAGAACGACCGGGACGCAGAGGGCCTCGGGGTCCTCCCCGGCGATCCACTCCTCGATGAAGTCCTTGAGCGGCGAGCGCAGCGGCGAGCGGTTGCCGATGACCTGCTCGGTGAACTCGAGGCGGTAGCCGCCCTCGCCCAGGACCTCGCGGATCCGCCGGAGGGCCTCCTCCTCGCCGAGCCCCGGCGGGACCCGGCAGTCGACCTGGAGCGACGCCTGGGAGGGGATCACGTTGATCTTCGCCGACGCCTGGATCCGGGTCGGGGCGAGCGAGACCCCGAGCATCGGCTCGAGCAGGGGGGCCAGCCGCGGCTCGACCGCCTGCACCCGGGCCATGGCCGCGGCCGCATCCCCATCTTCGAGCACGCCGATCGCGTCCAGGAACGCGCGCCCCTCGGTCCCCACGTCGTAGCCCGGCTGGCGCGTGCCGAGCTTGTCGAGCAGCGGCGCCATCTTCAGCAGGGCGTTGTCGCCGAGGCGGGGCATCGACGCGTGGGCGGCGACCCCGTCGGTGGTCAGGCGGAAGCGGAACACGCCCTTCTCGGCGCAGCCGACGCAGTAGAGCCGGCGGCCGTCGTACTCGAGGATCCCCCCGCCGCCCTCGTTGAGGAGGAGGTCGCAGCGGACCTTCTCCGGGTGGGTCGCGGTCAGCCACTGGGCGCCCTCGGAGCCGCCGGTCTCCTCGTCGACCACGCAGACGACGAGCAGGGTCCCCCGCGCCGGTCGCCAGCCGGCGGCGGCCAGCGAGACGGCGGCGGTCACCTCGGCGGCGGTCTGCCCCTTCATGTCGAGCGCTCCCCGGCCCCAGACGTAGCCGTCCTCGACGTCCCCGGACCACGGGTCGTGGGTCCACTCGTCCGGGGTGGCGAGGACGGTGTCGACGTGGGAGAGCAGGCACAAAGTCGGCCCCGGGGCGTCGCCCTCCAGGCGGGCGACGAGGTTCGGGCGCGGCTCGGTGCGCCCGAGCAGCTCGACGGCGAAGCCGGCGTCGCCGAGCACCCCGGCGAGGTACTCCTGGGCGGCCCGCTCGTCGCCGGGCGGGTTGACCGTGTTGAAGCGGATCAGGCGCTGGAGGACCTCGGTCGCCGCCGCCTGCAGATCGGCGCTCATAGACATGGAGACTAGCCTCGCCGACCCGCGCGCACCGTCGCCGGCGGGATCCCCCGTCCGTCTCCTCGGAATCGGCGCCGCCCGCGCGGTCGCCGGCGTCTCGGTTCCACTCGCGGCGGCGCCACCCCCCGGCGACTACGCCGCCTGCGGCAGCTCTTCCCCGGCGGCGAGCGGGCTCGCCGCCGACCGCGTCGCCGCGGCGATCTCCTCCGCCGTCACGTTCAGCGGGTGATGGCACGCGGCCAGGTGGCCGCCGGCGTAGGCGCTCAACGGGGGCTCGACCGTCCGGCAGACGTCGGTCGCGCGCGGGCAGCGCGTGTGGAACCGGCAGCCCGGGGGCGGGGAGATCGGGTTCGGCGGCTCCCCCTCGAGCACGTGGCGCACCCGGGCGCGGTTCTCCTTCGGGTCGGGGATGGGGATCGCGCTGAGCAGGGCCGCGGTGTAGGGGTGGATCGGCTTGGCGTAGAGCTCGCCGGCCGGGGCGAGCTCCATCACCTTGCCGAGGTACATGACGGCGATCCGGTCGGCGATGTGGCGGACGATCGACAGGTCGTGGGCGACGAACACGTAGGTCAGGCCGAGCGACTCCTGGAGCTCCTCCAGGAGGTTGATGACCTGGGCCTGGATCGAGACGTCGAGCGCCGAGACGGGCTCGTCGAGCACGATCAGCCGCGGCTCCATGGCCAGCGCCCGGGCGATGCCGATCCGCTGGCGCTGGCCGCCGGAGAACTCGTGCGGGAAGCGCATCAGGTGCTCGGGATTGAGGCCGACCTGCCCGAGGAGCTCGCGCGCCCGGCGCTCGATCTCCCCGGACGGTACTCCGTGCAGACGCAGCGGCGTGGCCAGGATCTGCCCGACCCGCTTGCGCGGGTTGAGCGACGCCTGGGGATCCTGGAAGACCATCTGCATCTCCCGGCGCACCGGACCGAGCCGGCGGCGGCCGGCCTTGGTGATGTCGTCGCCGCGGAAGCGGACGCTCCCCCCGGTCGGGTCGAGCAGCCGGACGACCGCCCGGATCAGCGTCGTCTTCCCGCACCCCGACTCGCCGACGATCCCGAGCGTCTCGCCCTCGAGGAGGTGGAAGGACACGTCGTCGACGGCGTGGACCGCTCCCACCGGCCGGTCGAAGAGGATCCCCCCGCGGATCGGGAAGTGGACCTCGAGGTGCTCGACCTCGAGCAGCGGCGTCGCTTCGCCGTTCATGCGATCACCGTCTCGTCCCCGGCCCCGAGGCCGATCCCCGCGCCGACCTGGCGCAGGCGCCGCTTGTCGGCCGGGGCGAGCCAGCAGCGGTCGCGGTGGTCGGGCTCGCCGGGGAGCCGGGCGACCAGCGCCGGGACCTCGGTGCACGGCGCGAACTCATGCGGGCAGCGGGGCCGGAAGTGGCAGCCCCGCGGCGGGCGCATGAGCGACGGGGGCAGCCCGGGGATGGCCGCCAGCCGGGTCCGGCGATCGCCGTCGATGCGGGTGATCGACCCGAGCAGGCCCCAGGTGTACGGATGCTGAGGGTCGTAGAAGAGCTCGTCCAGCGTCCCCTGCTCGACCACCCGCCCGGCGTACATGACGATGATCCGGTCGGCGATGTCGGCGACCACGCCGAGGTCGTGGGTGACCAGGATGATCCCGGTGCCCGTCTCGCTGCGCAGCCGGCGGAGCTCCTCGAGGATCTGGGCCTGAATCGTCACGTCGAGGGCCGTGGTCGGCTCGTCGGCGATCAGCAGGCGGGGAGAGCACGAGAGGGCCAGGGCGATCATCACCCGCTGGCGCATGCCGCCGGAGAACTCGTGCGGGTAGGAGCGGACCCGATCGCCGGCGTGGGGGATGCCCACCCGCTCCATCAGCTCGACCGCCCGATCGAGCGCCGCGGCCTTCGAGATCTCGTGGTCGTGGGCGCGGATCTGCTCGACGATCTGGCTGCCGATCCGGTAGACCGGGTTGAGCGAGGTCATGGGATCCTGGAAGGCCATGGCGATCTCGACGCCCCGGACCCGCCGCAGCTCGGCGTCGGTCGCGCCGATCAGCTCCCGCTCCCCGAGGTGGGCCGTCCCCGCGAAGGCGGCGTTCGGCCCGCGGGTGAGGCCCATCAGGCTCATCGCGGTGACCGACTTTCCGCTGCCCGACTCGCCGACCACGGCCACCACCTCGCCGCGTCCGACGGTGAACGAGACGCCGTCGACCGCCTGGACGACCCCGTCCTCGGTGCGGAAGGAGACGTGGAGGTCGTCGACCACGAGCAGCGGGTCGGCCATCAGAGCCTGATCCGCGGGTCGAGGGTGGCGTAGAGGATGTCGACGAGGGCGCCGAGCACGACGACGGCGGCGGCGCCGAGCATCACGATCACCAGGATCGGGGGGATGTCGAGCCGGCCGATCGAGTCGGCCGCGTACTGGCCGACGCCGTGGAGGCCGAAGACCGTCTCGGTGAGGATCGCCCCGCCGCCGATCACCGAGGCGAAGTCGAGCCCCCAGAGCGAGATGATCGGGATCATCGAGTTGCGCAGCACGTGGCGGAGCATCACCTGGCGCTCGCTGATCCCCTTGGCCCGCGCGGTGCGGATGAAGTCCTCGTTCATGGTGTCGAGGATCGTCGAGCGCAGGACCCGCGAGTAGACGCCGATGAACAGCACCGACAGGGCGAACCAGGGCATCAGGAGGTGGGTGAACCAGCCCCACGGGTCGTCGGTCAGCTTGACGTAGCCGCCGAGCGGGAAGAGGTTCCACTTGTAGCCCAGGAAGTAGAGCATCAGCGCGCCGATCAGGAACACCGGCGTCGAGACGCCGATCATCGAGAAGATGGTCAGGAGGCGGTCGAGCGTGCGCCCGGCGGTCATGGCGCTCAGGACGCCGAACACGATCCCGAGGAAGAGCCAGATCACCCCGGCCCCGACCGCCAGCGAGATCGTCGCCGGGAGGTCCTGGCGGATCTGGTCCTCGACGTTCAGCTGCTGGGTGTAGGAGATGATGCTCCCGTCGAGGACCCGCTCCATCGTCTTCACGTACTGGACGTAGATCGGCTTGTCGAAGCCCCACTGCTTGCGGACGTCGGCGATCTGCTGGGGCTGGGCCAGGCGACCGGCCAGGCGGAGCGCCGGATCTCCGTTGGGCATCGCCTGGAAGATCAGGAAGGTGAGGACCGAGATCGCGAACAGCACGACCACGGCCGCGATCAGCCGCCGGACGCAGAAGCGGAGCATCAGGCGGTGGGCTCCTCGGCCGCCGCGCTGGCCGGCGCCTCGATCCGCACCTTGGCTCGCGGGTCGATCGCGTCGCGCACCCCGTCGCCGAAGACGTTGATCCCGAGCACGGTGAGGACGAGCATCAGCCCGGGCACGAAGACCAGGTGCATGGCGCTCGGGATGAGCCGGATCCCGTCGCTGATCATCGTCCCCCAGGACGAGTTGGGCGGCTGGACGCCGGCGCCGAGGTAGGAGAGGGCGGCCTCGAGCAGGATCGCGTTGGCCAGGATCAGGGGGAGGAAGACGATGATCGTCGAGAGCACGTTGGGGACGATCTCCCCGACCATGATCCGCAGGTGGCCGAGGCCCTGGGCGCGGGCCGCGTCGACGAACTCCTTCTCGCGCAGGCTGAGGACCTGCCCGCGGAGCGACTTGGCCACGTAGGGGACGTAGACGACGCCGATGATGGCGGCGGGCAGGAAGAGCGAGCTGCCGTGGAGCTGGAAGAACCCGAAGTCGAGGCCGTTGACCGCCAAGGAGGTGCCGAGCGCGATGCCCAGGAGCACGGGCGGGTAAGCCCAGACCAGGTCGAGTATCCGCGCGACCACCGCGTCGACCTTGCCGCGGAAGTAGCCGGCGCCCACGCCGGCGATGACCGCGAGGATCATCGTCAGCAGGGTGGCGATGAAGCCGATCTCGAGCGAGTTGCGCCCCCCGTAGAGGAGGCGTACGGCGATGTCGCGTCCGCCGGGGTCGGCCCCGAGCAGGAAGCGGCCGTGCCAGGTCGGGCCGAGCGGGATCCCCACCGCCGAGACGACGTCGCGCGGCTTGCCGCCGACGTTGACCACCTCGGAGACGTGCTGGTCGTTGGGGCCGGTGTGGGCGATCTGGCTCGAGTAGAGCGGGGCCAGCAGGCAGAGGACGACGATCAGGATGAACATCGCCCCGAAGGCGAGCGCGACCCGGTTGCGGCGCAGCCGGCGCCAGGCGAGCGCATAGGGCCCGGTGCCCGGCGGCAGGTCCCGGTCGGCGGCCGCGGTGCGGGCGGAAACCTCGCTCCCGAAGGCGCCGGCGTTGGTGGCGGGGTCGATGGCCATCGAGGGTCGGGGTGAGCGGGGCCGGCGGGTCAGCCTACTTCAACCGCCACGTGCTCCAGTCGTTTCCGTAGACGGGGTGGAAGACGGCGGCGGCGAAGTCGAGTCGATCGGAGAGGAACTCGGGGACGAGCTGGGCGCCGAGGACCTCCTCGTAGGCCTGCTGGGCCACGTACTCGTCGAGCGCCGCCCAGCGTCCGGCGACCGCGGCCAGCCGGGTCGCCGGGACCTTCCCGAGGACGGCCAGCTCGCGCTGGATGTGCGGGTCGGTGACCTGGCCGAGATTGGGGTTGCTGGTCGGCTGGATGGCCGAGCCGTCGAGGTTGATGTAGAAGTCCGACGGGTTGGGAAAGTCCTGCGAGAAGGTGGCCAAGCCGGTCTGGGGATTCAGCTTCAGGTTCCCGACGGTGGGCGGGTACTGGCTGTCGGCGACGATCTTCTCGGTTGCCTGGAAGCCGATCTGGTTGAGCACGCTCGCGTAGTAGTCGACGAGCTCCCGGCGCGGGCTCCGGCTCTGCCCCCACACGCTCACCGGCGTCCCGGCGAGTCCCGCCTGCTTGACCAGCGCCCGAGCCCGGGCCAGGTCGGGCTGCGCGCCGTAGGGACACGGGGCGGTCGGGTGGCCGATCATGCCCGGCGGCAGGAAGTAGCACCCGGGCGCGATCGTGGCGCTGCTCAGCCGGGCGATCGCCCCGCGGTCGACCGCGTACTGGACGGCCTGCCGGGCGCGCGGGTCGTCGAACGGCTTGGTCTTCGTGTTCAGGAAGAAGTAGAACGTCGAGACCGAGGGCAGCTCGCGGAAGCGGCTGGCGGCCCGGGCCTCGATCTGGGAGACGAAGGCCGGGGGGACGGTGTCGCCCCAGTCGAAGGCGTCGGCCGTGTTGTCGAGCACCATCTCGGCCTCGGACTGGGTGTTCGAGGTGACCCGCACGTCGACGTCGACCTGGCCGGCGGCGATGCCCGGGAGCGGCTTCCAGGCGGGGTTGCGAACGACCGAGAACGACAGCCCGGGCACGACCTTCTCGATCAGGTAGGGGCCGGCGCCGGGCGGCGGGTGGTTGCTCAGGTTGGCGATCGGCGTCCCGGTCGGCACGAGCCCCGAGGACGGGAAGGCGAGGACGTTGAGGAAGGCGCCGTAGGGGCCGACCAGCCTGACCGTGATGGCGCCGGTGGAGTCGTCGGCCCGGATGCCCGAGATCGCGTTGGCGGCGCCCCGGTCGTAGGCGCCGGCCCCGGCGATGTTCGTCGTGTAGAAGAACTTCGCCTGCCAGTTGAGCTTGATCGCCCGCTCGATCGTGTAGGCGAAGTCGCTCGCCCGCACCGGCTGGCCGTTCGAGTAGGTGAGGCCCGGGCGCAGCCTCATCCGGTAGGTCCGCCCGTCGGGCGAGATCCGGGGGGCGGCGGTGGCCAGCCCCGGGATGACCGTGGTCCCGGCGACGCCGCCGCGGTGGGCGTAGGTGTAGAGCCCGGTGTAGGCGAGCCAGTCGGCGTTGGCCGCCTGGGTGCTGAAGCCGAGCTGCGGGTCGAGGAAGTCGGGGGCGGTGCCGGAGAGCACGGTGACCGCGGCCTTCCGGCTCGCCGTGCCGCCGCCGCAGGCGCCGAGGAGCGCTGCGGCGGCGAGCACGGCGAACGTGCCGAGAGCCGCCTTCGCCAGGTGCCGGCGGCGAGCTACTTCAGCTGCCACGAGCTCCAATCGTTTCCGTACACCGGATGGAAGACCGCCGAGGCGAAGTCGATCCGGTTGGAGAGGAACTTCGGATGGGTCTGCGCGCCGTAGACGTCGACGTAGGCCTGCTTGGCCACGTACTCGTCGAGCGCCGCCCAGCGGGAGGCCACCGACTGGAGCTGCGTGGAGGGCACCTTGTTGAGCACGGCCAGCTCGCTCTGGACGTGCGGGTCGTTGACCTGGCCGAAGTTCTGGTTGTTGATCTGCTGGACTGAGGTCCCGTCGAGCAGCAGGTAGAAGTCCGACGGGTTGGGGAAGTCCTGGTTCCAGTCGGCGAAGCCGGTCTGCGGGTTGAGCTTGAGGTTGCCGATCGTCGGGAAGTACTGGGCGTCGGCGAGGATCTTCTCGCTCGCCTTGAAGCCGATCGAGTTGAGCACGCTCGTGTAGTAGTCGATGTACTCCTTGCGCGGGCTGCGCGTCTCGCCCCACACGGTGACCGGCGTCCCGGCGAGGCCGGCCCCGGTGACCAGGGCCTTGGCCTTGGCCAGGTTCGGGGTGTTCCCGTACGGGCACGGCGCCGTCGGGTGGCCGATCATGCCCGGGGGCAGGAAGAAGCAGCCCGGCTCGATCGACCCGCTCGAGAGCTTCTGGATCGCCGCCCGGTCGACGGCCATGTTGACCGCCTGGCGGGCCGCCAGGCTGTTGAACGGCTTGGTCTTCGTGTTCAGGAAGAAGTAGAAGGTCGAGACCGACGGCTCGCTCGCGTAGCGGTTGGCCGCCTGGGCCTGGATCTGCCCGATCAGCGCCGGCGGGATCGTGTCGCCCCAGTCGAAGGCGTCAGCCGAGTTGTTGAGCACCGACTCGGCCTCGGTCTGCGTGTTGGGGTTGATCTTGACGTTGATGTCGACGTGGCCGGCGGCGATGCCGGGGAGCGGCTTCCAGTTCGGGTTGCGCACGACCGAGAACGACTGGTTGGGGACCACGTTCCTGATCATGTACGGGCCGGCGCCGGGCGGTGGGTTGTTGGTCAGGTTGCTCATCGCCGTGCCGGTCGGGACGAGACCCGACGACGGGAAGGCGAGGACGTTGGGGAAGGCGCCGTACGGGGCGAGGAGCTTGATCTTGATCTTGCCCGTCGCGTCGTCGGTGGTGATGCCCGAGATCGTCTTGGCCGTGCCCTTGTCGAACGCGGTGGCGCCGACGATGTTGGTCGTGTAGAAGGACTTGCCGCCCCAGTTGAGCTTGATCGACCGCTCGATCGAGTAGGCGAAGTCGCTGGCCTTGACCGCGGCGCCGTTCGAGAACGTCAGGCCCGGGCGCAGGGTCATGGTGTAGGTCTTGCCGTCGGCCGAGACCGTTGGCAGCGCGGAGGCCAACCCGGGGATCACGGTGCCGCCGTCGACGCCGTCCTTGTGGGCGTAGGTGTAGAGGCCGGTGTAGGAGAGCCAGTCGGCGTTGGCCGCCTGGGTCGTGTAGCCAAGTCCCGGATCGAGGTAGTCGGGCGCCGTGCCCTCGGCGACGGTGACCGCACCGCCCTTGATCGGGGTGGTAGTGCTGCTGCTACTGCTGCTGGACGACGACGAGCTGCCGCAGGCGGCGAGCGCCCCGGCGGCGGCGACGGCGACGAACGCCTGCCCGACGATCCTGGCTGGCCTAAACACGCGTGTACCCTCCTCCTCGAGACTTGCCGGACCCTTCACCGGCCGGCGCTGGAGCAACTGTAATTCACCCGGGCCCCGACCGGTACCTTTTCCGGCAATGCCCGCGCCACCGCCGCCCCCGGCGGCCCGATGAGCCTGTTCGACCCGGACGAGCAGCTGACGGGTGTCCCCCTGGCCACCCGCATGCGCCCGCGGCGCCTCGAGGACCTGGTCGGCCAGGCCAAGCTCCTCGGACCGGGGTCGCCCCTGCGCCGGGCGATCGAGGACGGCCGGCCCCACTCGATGATCCTCCACGGCCCGCCCGGGACCGGGAAGACGACCCTGGCGCGGATCGTCGCCGAGGCGGCCGGCGCGGCGATCGAGGAGCACAGCGCGGTGGCCGCCGGGCGGGCCGAGGTGCGCGCCGTGATCGAGCGGGCCCGCCACCGGCAGTCCCGGACGGTCTTCTTCCTCGACGAGATCCACCGGTTCAACAAGGCCCAGCAGGACGCCCTGCTCCCGGCCGTCGAGGAGGGCGTGCTGACCCTGATCGGGGCGACGACCGAGAACCCGCGCTTCGAGGTCAACGCCGCCCTCCTCTCGCGGACCCGGGTCTACGAGCTCGAGCCGCTCGGGGCGGCCGACGTGCTGGAGCTCCTGCGCCGGGCCCGGGACCGGGGCGAGTGCGGCGATTCGGTGGTCTCTGAGGATGCGCTCGAGCTCATCGCCCGGCGCGCCGGGGGGGACGCGCGGGTGGCGCTCGGAGCGCTCGAGCTCGCCTGCGCGACGAGCCCGGCGGTCGGCGTCGCGGAGGCCGACGCGGCGCTCGACCGCGGAACCCTCCGCTACGACCGGGCCGGCGGGCAGCACTACGACACGATCTCGGCCTGGATCAAGGCGACCCGCGGCTCGGACCCGGACGCGTCCCTCTACTACCTCGCGGTGATGCTCGAGGCCGGCGAGGATCCTCGCTTCATCGTCCGCCGGATGGTCATCCTCGCCTCCGAGGACGTCGGCAACGCCGACCCGCAGGCGCTCCTGGTGGCCACCGCCGCCGCTGCGGCGGTCGAGCACGTCGGGCTCCCGGAGTGCACCTTCGCGCTCGCCCAGGCGGCGATCTACCTGTCGCTGGCGCCGAAGTCGAACGCGGCCGGGGTGGCGCTGGGGGCGGCGCGGGCCCACGTACGCGAGCACGGGGCCGCGGCGATCCCGGCCTACCTGCGCAGCGGCGGCGGCCAGGGCTACGACTATCCCCACGACCGCCCCGACCGGCTGAGCCCGCAGGAGCTCATGCCCGCCGCGGTGGCCGGGACGCGCTTCTTCCACCCCGGCGGCGTCGAGCCGGCGCTCGCCGCCGCCCTGGCCCGGGTCCGGGCCGGGCGGGGCCGCGGATGAGCTCGGGCCGGACGCTCGCCCCCGGCCTGATCGAGGCGCGCAACCCGGCCAGCCTCGAGCCCCTCGGGACCGTCGCGGCGACGGCGCCGGGCGCCCTGCCCGCGATCATCGCGCAGGCGGCGAGCGCCCAGTCGCTCTGGGCACGCCTGCGGCTCGAGGACCGGGCGCGCTACCTGCGCCGGGCGGCGCAGGCGGTGATCGACGAGTTCGATGAGGTCGGCGAGCTCGTGGCGGCCGAGAGCGGGCGCCCCCGGGTCGAGGTGGCCGCGCTCGAGCAGCTCCCGGCGATCGACACGCTGCGCTGGCTCTCGGGCTACGCGGTCGACCTCCTCGGGGAGAAGCGGATCGGCGTGGCGCGAGCGCTCCACCCGCTCAAGCGCGCCCGGATGGCGCACGAGCCGGTGGGGATCGTCGGGATGATCGGCGCCGGGAGCGCGCCCCTGGCCCACCCGCTCTGCCAGATCGCGGCGGCGCTGATCGGGGGGAACGGGGCGATCTTCAAGCCGGCGCCGCGGGCGAGCCTGGCCGCCGAGCGCCTGACCCGGCTCCTGGCCCGGGCCGGCCTCCCGGAGGGCCTGGTCCGCGTCGTCCACGGCGGCGAAGAGCTCGGGCAGGCGCTGGCCGGGGCCGACGGGATCGCCCGTGTCCTCTTCACCGGGAGCGCCCGGGCCGGGGGCGAGGTCGCCCGGGCGCGGGCGGCGGCCGGGCGCGGGGCGATCCTCGAGCTGGCCGGGGCCGACCCGATGATCGTCCAGGCCGACGCCAACGTCCCCCGGGCGGCGGCCGGGGCGCTCTGGGCGGCGTGCGCCGGGGCCGGGCAGGCTCACGGCGCGGTGAAGCGCATCTACGTGGCCCGGGAGATCCACGACCGCTTCCTCGCCGAGATCGTCCGCCTGGCCGAGCGGCTCGAGTGCGGCGACCCACTCGACCCGGCCACCCAGCTCGGGCCGCTGGCCAACGCCGGGCGCCAGGCGCGCCTGGGAGCGGCGGTGGCCGAGGCGGTCGCCGCCGGCGCCGAGCTCTGCTGCGGCGGGCCGGTCCGGCTCGCGGGCCTGGCCGGCGCCTTCCAGTCGCCGACCGTGGTCGGCGCAGCCCGGCCGGGGATGCGGCTGCTGCGCGAGCGCGTGCCGGGCCCGGTCGTCGCGGTGATGGCGGTCACCGACACGACGCAGGCGATCGGGTTGGCCAACGACGGGACGCCCGGCCTCGGGGCGTCGGTGTGGACGGCCGATCGCCGCCACGGCGGCCGGATCGCCCAGGAGCTGCGGGCGGGCACGGTGTGGATCAACGACCACCTGCCGAGCCCCGGGGTCGGCCGCGCGCCGTGGAGCACGGTCACCGGGGGGAACGTCTGGCGCAGCCAGGGCGCCGACGGCCTGCGGGCGTGCGTGCAGCCGAAGCTGATCACCTGGGACCCGCCGCTCGGCCGGGCGCTCTGGTGGCACCCCTACGACGCCGACACCGGCCGGGCGGCCCGGGCCCTGGCCGAGCTGCGCTCGGTCCGCGACGCCGACCGCCAGCGGGCGCTCCGCGATGGCTCGATGGCCCTGGCCCGGGTCGTCGGGCGTTCGGTGCGCAGCGCTCGGCGACGGTGATCGACCGGCGGCTTTCAGCACTAGAATGTAGGTCTCGACCCCGCCCCCGCGTACGGAGATCCGCTGATTCCCCGACAGACCGCACCGGTGAGCGACGAGGCGATCCTCACCTACGACGCATACGAGCCCCGCTCCGAGGGTCTGCGCGAGGCGCTGACCTCGACCGGCAACGGCTACTTCTGCGCGCGGGGCGCCGCCGAGTGGGAGGACCCCGACGACGAGCACTACCCGGGCACCTACTGCCACGGCGGCTACAACCGCGAGACGACGATCATGGGCGGACGCCCGGTCCTCAACGAGGATCTCGTCAACCTCCCCAACTGGCTCGTCCTGAAGCTGCGCATCGAGGGCGAGGACGCGGTGCGCCTGGAGAGCGTCGACGTGCTCGAGTACCGGCACACCTACGACATCCGCACGGCGATGGTGCTCCGGCGCGTGCGCTTCGTCGACCGGGCCGGACGGGAGACCGTGCTCGAGAGCCGCCGCTTCGTGAGCATGGCCCACATGCATCAGGCGGCCATCGAGTGGACGCTGACGCCGGTGAACTGGTCGGGCCGGGTCGAGATCGTCTCGGCCCTGGACGGGCGGGTGACCAACCACGGGGTCGCGCGCTACCGCGCGCTCGAGGGGCGCCACCTCGATCCGGTCTCGCCGCGCACCTTCGGTCCGGAGGTCATCGCCCTCAAGGTCAAGACGCGCCAGTCGGACATCTTCGTCGCCGAGGCCGCCCGCACGCGGGCCTTCCGCGGCGATGCGCCGATCGAGGCGGCCCGGAGCCTCTACCAGATGGAGGACTACATCCAGCAGGTGCTCGCCTTCGACGTGAACGCCGGGGAGCCGGTCCGGGTAGAGAAGCTCGTGGCCTTCTACACCTCGCGCGACCGGGCGATCAACGAGCCGCTCGGCAACGCCGGTGCGTCGGTCCGGCGCTATCCGGACTTCGCCGAGGCGCTGGCCCGCCACGAGGGCGCCTGGGCCGAGCTCTGGCGGGTATCCGACATCGAGGTTCCCGGCGAAGAGCGCGTCCAGCTCCTCCTGCGCCTCCACATCGCCCACCTGCTCCAGGTCTGCTCGCGACACACCGTCGACCACGACGCCGGCGTCCCGGCCCGCGGCCTCAACGGCGAGGCCTACCGCGGACACGTCTTCTGGGACGAGCTCTTCGTCTACCCCTTCCTGAACTTCCGGGTTCCGGAGGTGACGCGAGCGCTGCTGCGCTACCGCTACCGGCGCCTCGGGGAGGCGCGGGCGGCGGCCCGCGAGCATGGCTACCGCGGCGCGATGTACCCGTGGCAGAGCGGCTCCGACGGGACCGAGGAGACCCAGGTCGTCCATCTGAACCCGCTCTCCGGCCGCTGGGAGCCCGACCTCTCCCACAACCAGCGCCACGTCAACGCGGCGATCTTCTACAACGTCTGGCACTACTTCGAGGCCACCGGCGACCTCGAGTTCATCCGCGACAACGGCGCGGAGATGATGCTCGAGATCACCCGCTTCTGGGCGTCGGTCGCCCACTTCAACCCCGAGCGCGACCGCTACGAGATCCACGGGGTGATGGGACCCGACGAGTTCCACGAGAAGTACCCGGGGGCGGCCGAGGGCGGCCTGCGCAACAACGCCTACACGAACGTCATGGTCGCCTGGATCGCCCAGAAGGCGCTCGAGGTGCTCGCCCTGCTCCCCGAGACCCGCCGCGACGCCCTGCTCAACCGGCTCGGCCTCACCTATCAGGAGATCGCGACCTGGGAGGCGATGAGCCGGAAGATGTTCGTCCCCTTCCACGCGGACGGCGTGATCAGCCAGTTCGAGGGCTACGAGGACCTCGAGGAGCTCGACTGGGACGGCTACCGCGAGACCTACCCGAACATCCAGCGACTCGACCGGATCCTCCGTTCCGAGGGCGACGATCCCGACCGCTACAAGCTCGCCAAGCAGGCCGACACGGTCATGCTCCCCTTCCTCTTTCCGGAGGACGAGCTCCGGGCGCTGCTCGCCCGGCTGGGCTACGAGTTCCCGCCGGAGGCGGCGGCGCGGACGGTCGCCTACTACGACGCGCGGACCTCGCACGGCTCGACGCTGAGCTTCGTCGCCCACGCCGCCGTCCTCGCCCACCAGGACCCCGAGGACTCGTGGCGGCGGTTCCTGGTCGCCCTCGAGAGCGACGTCGGCGACGTGCAGGGCGGCACGACCAAGGAGGGCATCCACATCGGGGCGATGTCGGGGACGCTCTACCTGATCCAGCGCGCCTACGTCGGGACCGAGATCCGCGACGGCGTCCTGCACTTCACGCCGGGCCTGCGCGACCGGCTCGACGGCCTGTCGTTCCCGATGCGCTTCCGCGGCATGCCGATCCGCGTCACCCTGGCCGACGACGAGCTGACGGTGGCGGCGGCCGGCGAGGGGGCGAGCCGGCCGATCACGATCAGCGTGGGCGGGGAGATCCAGGAGCTGTCCCCGGGCGACCGCCACACCTTCCGGCTCTCCCCCCGATCAGCCGTCCACCCCCGATGACCACGAAAGGCGACACGGTGCCCACGTCCTTCTCCGGCGCAATCTTCGACGTCGACGGCGTGCTCGTCGACTCCCCCCACGAGCGGGCCTGGCGGGAGGCCCTCCGGGTGCTCATGGAGGGCCCGTGGAGCGACATCCGCGGGGCCACCACGTGGTCGCCGGCGGCGTTCACGCCCCACGTCTACCACGCGCTGATGTCCGGGAAGCCGCGCATGAGCGGCGCCCTGGCCGCGCTCGAGCACTTCGCGGTCCCCGACCCGGCGGGGCGGGTCGACGCCTACGCGGAGCGCAAGCAGACGATGGTCGTCGAGCTGATCGAGGCGGGCGAGTTCACCGCCTATCCCGACGCCCTGCGCTTCATCCTGGCGGCGAAGGCGGCCGGCCTCCTCGTCGCCGCGGCGTCGTCGTCGAAGAACGCCGGCCTGTTCCTCAAGCAGATCCGGCTCGACACCTTCGCCCGGGAGCACGACCTCGGCCCGGTCGAGCCCGGCCAGAGCCTGCTCGGGTTCTTCGACGCCGACGTCTCCGGCCGCGACTTCGCCCAGGGCAAGCCCCACCCGGAGATGTTCCTCACCGCGGCCGGGGAGCTCGGACTCCCCCCGGTGGCGTGCTTCGTCATCGAGGACGCCGTCTCGGGCGTGGAGGCGGCGAAGGCCGGCGGGATGGCGGCGATCGGCCTCGCCCGCGCCGACGACGAGGAGCTGCTCGCGGCGGCCGGCGCCGACGTGGTGGTGACCTCGCTCGACGACATCGACCCGGACGCGCTCGCGCGGGGACGCCTCAGCGCCCGGACGTGAGGCCGGGGCCGCCTCAGGGAGCGGCGACGGCCAGATCGACCCCGCCGCGGGCGACGGGCACGGTCACCGGGGCCGCCGTCGAGACGGTGAAGTGCTCGCCGTCGCTGATCAGGGTCAACGGCTCCCCGTCGAGCAGCCGGTAGGTCGTCGCCCGCGGGGTCATGCCGACCTCGAGGCGGCTGCCGCGGACGCTCAGGCGGAAGCTCATGCTGTCCCAGTCGACCGGGAGCCGGGGGACGAAGCGGAGGTCGTGCCCCTCGATGTCGCGCAGCCCGGCGAACCCGTTGACCAGGGCCATCCAGACGCCGCCGCAGGACGCCACGTGGATCCCGTCCCGGACGTTCCCGGCCAGGTTGGCGAGGTCGACCGACGCGCTGATCAGGAAGTACTCGTAGGCCGACTCGATGTCGCCGACCTCAGAGGCCATGACGCTCTGCACGCACGAGGAGAGCGACGAGTCGCCGGTGGTGAGCGGGTCGTAGTACTCGAAGACGCGGCGCTTCTCCTCGAGCGTGAAACGGTCCCCGGCGAGGAACATGGCCAGGACGACGTCGGTCTGCTTGATGACCTGGTGGCGGTAGATGTTCAGCGGGTGGTAGTGGAGCAGGAGCGGGTAGTTCTCGAGCGGTGTGCCCTCGAAGTCCCAGCGCTTGCGGTTGAGGAAGTGCTCGTCCTGGAGGAGGACGCCGGAGCGCTCGTCGTGGGGGACGAACATCAGCTCGGCCGCGCGTGACCACTCGGCCGGCTCGTCCGGGTCGATCCGCAGGCGGGCGACGAGCCGGGCGTGGGCGGCCGGGTCGGTCTCCCGGAGCAGGTCGAGGCACTCGGCGGCGGCGGAGAGGTTCTCCCGGGCCATGAGGTTCGTGTAGGCGTTGTTGTCGACCACGGCCGAGTACTCGTCGGGGCCGGTGACGCCCTGGATGCAGAACCGGCCGTCGCGGCGGGCCGAGAAGAAGCCGAGGTCGGCCCAGAAGCGCGCGGTCTCGACGAGCAGCTCGACGCCCTCGCGGGCGAGGAACTCCTTGTCGCCGGTGACCCGGACGAACTGGCGCACGGCGTAGGAGATCGCCGCGTTGATGTGGTACTGGGCGGTTCCGGCCGCGTAGTAGGCCGAGGCCTCCTCGCCGCTGATCGTCCGCCACGGAAAGAGCGCGCCGCGATGGCCGAGCTGACGCGCCCGGTGGCGGGCGGCGTCGAGCATCTCGTAGCGG
This sequence comes from uncultured Solirubrobacterales bacterium, assembly GCA_963733245.1. Classification (GTDB taxonomy): domain Bacteria; phylum Actinomycetota; class Thermoleophilia; order Solirubrobacterales; family Solirubrobacteraceae; genus Palsa-513. Next base: position 84,919 of record CAVTCI010000001.1, on the reverse strand, counting down.
AAGTGGAGCAGGCGGCGGGCGACATGCGGCTGGGTGTAGGTCAGGCAGGGGAGGACGTAGATCTCGGTGTCCCAGAAGTACTGCCCCTCGTAGCCGCGTCCGGTCAATCCCTTGGCGGCGATTCCGTGACCCTCGACCCGGGCCGAGGCCTGGCGCACCTGGAAGAGGTTGAAGCGCACGGCCTGCTGGATGTCTCCGGGCCCGTCGACCACGATGTCGCTGGCCGTCCAGAAGGAGTCGAGGCGCTCGCGCTGGATCTCGGCGATCCGCTCGAAGCCGTCGCCGGCGGCCCGGTCGAGCGTCCGGTGCACCCGTCGGACGAGGTCGCCGGCGGAGGCCTGCAGGGCGTGGTGGTAGCCGAGGAGCTTGGTCAGGCGGGCGGGTACGCCGGGCTCGGCGTCGAGGAAGTAGACGACCCGGCCCTCGGTCTCGTCGACCATCGACTCGACGTTGTGGTGCAGGTCGGTCTCGATCCGGTGCTCCATGCCGCAGGCCAGGCCGATCCGGCTCGAGCGGGTGCGCAGCTCGAGCACGACGCGCTCGCCCTCGCACGACCCGGAGACCGGCTCGAGCGCCGAGTCGGTCATGCGCACCCCGACGCGCGGGTCGTCGTCGCCCTGCGGGCGGGGGAGGTGGGTGACGAGCTCCGAGGCGATCGCCAGCTCGGCCTGGCCGGAGACGAGCGTGACCTCGTAGGAGATCGCGGCGAGGTGGCGCCAATGCAGCGAGACCAGGCGCTGCGAGCGCAGCGCGACCACGGCGCCCCGGGCGGTGCGGAACCGGACGCTGCGGTCGAGGACCCCGTTCTGCATGTCGAGCACCCGCTCGTAGGAGAGCAGCTTCGACGCGGCGAGGACGAGCGGCTCCTCGTCGACGTAGAGGCGGATGATCGACCCGTCGGGGGCGCTGACGATCGTCTGGCCGGTGGTGGCGAAGCCGAACGCCGACTCGCCGTAGGGGATCGGCCAGGTCTCGTGGAACCCGTTGACGAAGTAGGCCGGGTCGTGCGACGGGGCGCTCTCGTCGTGCGTGCCGCGCATCCCCATGTAGCCGTTGGCGACGGCGAACATCGTCTCGGCCTCGCCGAGGCCTTCGCCGGAGAAGTGGCGGGAGACGAGCCGCCACGGATCGATCGGCAGCGCGTCGTCGGCGCTGCGCTGGTCGCGCATCGCCGTGAGCGCGGCCAGCCGCGCCTGTCTCACCGTCATGCCAGGGGCTCCTCGGATGCTCGGACCGTTGCCACGCGCCTCGGCTCGGACGAGCCGTCGTGGCGGCGCCATCTTACGCGCGCCCGCGGCGCGACGGCACGCCGCGCCCCACCCCGCCCGGGGGCGGGCCAGCGGACGACGGCCCCGAGGGTGTGGGCGCGGGCTTGCGTGGGGGTGATTATCGATGGCCGGGGCGACGATCTGGATGGCCCAGGTGTCCAAACCCCGGCGCCAAATCTGCGCGCGGCGGGCTACCCGGCGAACCGCAGTCGGGCCGGGAGCAGCGGCACGACCAGGCGCTTGGCGTACTCGGTTCCGCCGCGGAGCAGCAAGGTCCGGGCGGGATCCCAGCGCAGCCCGTACTCGCGGCGCAACCGCGCCGGGAGCAGCCCGATCGTGTGGAAGTTCGCCACCTCGAGCAGCGGTCGGGCGAGGGCGGGGACGGGCGGTTGCAGGACGATCCGCACGGCGAGCCGGCGCGCCTCGTCGGTGACCTCGAGGTCCGGGCCCCTGAGCATGGACTCCACGTACGGGCCCAGCGACTCGGGCATCTCCGCGTACTTCAACCCGAAGAGGCGCCCGACCTGGCGGTAGTCCTGCCAGTAGTCGGCGCGCTCGGCCGGCCGCAGTGCCCGGACGTAGCGCTCGTAGACGACCAGGCCCGAGTCGGCCAGCGTGGCCAGGACCCAGAGCAGGAGCGCCGGGTCGTCGGCCGCGTAGGGGGTCCCGGCCGGGAAGCGGCCGGCCGGCTCGGCGAGGACGCCGCGGACCCGGCGGTGCATCGCCCGCACCCTCCGGGTGAGGCGGTCGGCCTCGGCCCGGGGCCCGAAGGTCACGGCGTTGATCACCTGGGCGGTCCGGGCCAGCCGCCGGTAGGGCTCGTCCATCGATCCGGTGTGGGCCATCAGGCCGGCGAAGGCCAGCGGGTGGGCGGCCTGCATGAGGAGCGCCCGCCGCCCGTAGAGCCGGACGACGTGCTCGCGGTGGACCCGCCGGATCATCGAGTCGTCGTCGAAGTACTCCATCGCCAAGAACGTTACGCGAGCCGCTCGGTCCCGGATGAGGGCCCGCGGCTAACCCTTGAGGTGGCGGGCCCGGGCCAGGCAGGCGGCCCGGGCGCGCGCGCCGGCGACCGTTCGGCAGCTGACCGCGGCGAGCGCGCGCTTGTAGGCCAGGCCCGCGGCGGCCAGGCACGCCGTCCGGCGGGCCCGGGCGGCCCGCGTCCTCGTGCCGATGGCGTGGCACCGTCCGAGCTGCGATCGGTAGGTCGTCCGCGCCTGGCAGCGACCCAGGGCGCCGGCGCTCAGCCCGGCGCACGCGCGCACGATCTTGGCCGCCGGCTTCCGGACGGAGCTGACCGGTCCGGGCGGCGCCGGGCCGCCGGTGGTCGGTGGGGGCGGGGCCGGCCCGACCGCGGCCGTCCCGGAGATCGCCGGCGGCGCGACGCTCGCCGGCGGGAGCCCGCTCACCGGCGGGGTGGGCGCGCTGCGGACCGGGGGCGCGCTGCCGCCGGCGTTGCTCGCGGTCTCGTCCACCCGGACCGTCGTCCCGACGTCGGCGGCGGTGAGCGTGTAGCCGCGTGCCGTCGCCCCGGCGATCGGCTGGCAGGCGAGGCCGGCGGGGTCGCAGCGCAACCACTGGTCGGCGGTGGTGGTCGGAGCGTTGGTCCACGACCCGCCGGCGAGCGTGAGCGCCTGCCCCTCCGTCGCGGCCCCGACGATCGCCGGCCCGGCGAGGTTGGTCGGGGGGAACGGCACGCGCACCGGTTGCGCCGCGCCGATGCTCGTCCCGTCGCCGGCGTAGACGGTCAGGGCGACGTCGTAGGTCCCCGGTCGGGAGAAGGTGTGGCTCACCGTCGGCGCGCCGGTCTCGGTCACGCTCTTGGACGGGTCGCCGTCCCCCCACTGCCAGGCGTAGCGCAGGACGCCCCCCGGGGCGGTCGAGGGCCCGGCGTCGAAGGTCGCCGCGACGCTCCCGTCGCCGGTCACGGTGAACGCCGCGGTCGGCGCCGGGCCGGCGAACCGGAAGCGCTGGAGGCAGGACATGCCCTGGTTGCTGTACTCCTCCTGGTACCAGTAGGGATGACCGTTCACCAGCTGGTCGTAGACCGCCCCGTTCGGCGCGGTGCCGAGTGGGCTGCCGAAGGTCTGGACGCACTTGTCGCCGATCTCCGCGAGCATGGAGGCCGCCTCGAAGTCGTACCAGCCGGTGTCGGGCAGCGGGTCGGTGATCGACTCGTCGTGCTCGTGGACGAGGCCCCCCTGCAAGGCTCCGTCGGCGGTACTGCCGTTCGGGTGGTTGCCGTCGTCGCAGGTCGGGTTGCCGGTCACGTAGGGATCGTCGGCGTAGACGAAGGGCAGGCCCCCGGCCAGTCCCTCGCTGTGGTAGGCGCAGAAGGACGGATCGGCGGCCCCGGCCGAGCAGCCGTCGGACGGCTTGGCGTCGATGCACCCCTCGACGCCCGGCGGCGTCAGCACGAAGTACTCGTGCAGGCGATCGCGGGGGAGGCCGTGGGCGGTGACGTAGTGGGCGAGCTCCGCCTCGATCTGGGCGGTGGTCAGGCAGATCGGCGCGTCGCGGCACCCGTTGGCCGGGTACGGGTCGGCATCGTTCAGGCGCCCGGCGAAGCGCGAGGAGTAGCCGGCGATGTTGCCGGCGGCGTCGTTGTACTGCGTCGCCACCGAGTCGACGTTCTCCTCGCCGCCGCTGTCGGCTCCGAGGTCGGTCAGGAAGCGGTCGATGCCGTCGCGGTAGTCGCTCGGGTACGCCGCCCCGCCCGACGGGTCCCAGTAGAGCGTGTAGTTGGCGTTCGAGGGCATCACCGGGCCGCCGTTGTAGTCGACGTTCGAGAGGAAGGCGTCGAACGGCCGGGGCGCCGCCCCGCGCAGGGGCAGATAGCTGACCCCGTGGCCGCCGGGGGGCGTGACGATCAGCGCCGCGGCGCTCGGCGCTCCGGCGAGGACGACGGCCGCCGCCACCGCGAGTCCGGCTCGCCGGGCGGCGCCGCCGCGCAGCGCCGCTGCCTGGGCCATCGGGTCTGCTCCCGCCTCGGAAGGTCGGCGACCACGAGCGTGGACGCCACGACCAGGCTACGACACCGCCCCGACCGGCCTGCGCGAGGCGGGTCACACTCCCGGCGCCCGGCCGGGCGACCCCTTAAGCTCTTGACCATGCCCGCCCAGGCCTACGCCGGTAAGGAATGCGTCTGTCAGCTCCGCCGGGGGATCTGCGACCAGTCGTGCGTGCGGGACATGCTCGAGACGCCGTTCTACATCGCCTGCCTCAAGCTGACCGGGCGCCGGTGCCTGGTGGTCGGCGGCGGGGCGGTGGCGCTCGAGAAGGTCGAGGGCCTCCTCGCCTGCGCCGGGCGGGTCGAGGTCGTGGCGCCGGAGCTCGTGCCCGAGCTCGAGGCGCTCTGGCGGGAGGGGACGATCGCCTGGGAGGCCCGGGAGTACGACCCGGCCGACCTGGCCGGCGCCTTCCTGGCGATCGCGGCCACCGACGACAGCGAGATCAACATCCGGGTCTGGGAGGACGCCGAGAGCCGGGCGATGCTGGTCAACGTGGTCGACGTCCCCCCGCTGTGCAACTTCATCCTCCCGGCCATCGTCCGCACCGGGCCGCTGGCCATCGCGATCTCGACCGCCGGGGCGTCCCCGGCCCTGGCCAAGCGGATGAAGCGGGAGATCGGCGAGCTGTTCGGCGACGACTACGCCCGCCTGGCCGTCCTGCTCAACGACGCCCGCGGCTGGGCCAAGGCGACGCTCCCGACCTACCAGGACCGCAAGCTCTTCTTCGAGTCGATCGTCAACGGCGCCCCCGACCCGGTCGCGCTGATCCGGGCCGGACGCGAGGCCGAGGTGGTCGAGCTGATCGACCAGGCCCGGCTCGCCCACGCCGCGGCCGCCGTCGGCGGCCCGGCGGCCTGAGCGGAGCCACCGGGTGGCGGAGCCGGCCGGCCCGGCCGGCCATCCCGCGGGGACCGTCGAGCGGCCGGAGCGCCCGCCGGCGGCGGTCGAGCTGGTCGGCCTCGAGCGCCGCTACGGCGAGCGGACGGCTCTGGCCGGGGTGTCGGTCGAGCTGGCCCCCGGCCAGACGCTGGTCGTCTTCGGCCCCAACGGCGCCGGGAAGTCGACCCTCCTGCGGGTGCTGGCCACGCTCCTGCGCCCCCACGCCGGCGTCGTGCGGGTGCTCGGCCGGTCGCTCCCCGGGGAGGACTGGGCGGTGCGCGGGCGGATCGGCCTGCTCGGCCACGAGCCGCTCCTGTACCGCGACCTGACCGGACGGGAGAACCTCCGCTTCCACGCCCGCCTCCACGGCGTCCCGGCGGCGCGGATCGCCGAGCTCCTCGACGCGGTCGGGATGGACCGGCGGGCCGACGAGCCGGTGCGCCTCCTCTCCCGGGGGATGGTCCAGCGGCTGGCCGTCTGCCGGGCGGTGCTCCACGACCCGGAGCTCCTCCTGCTCGACGAGCCGAAGGCCAACCTCGACCCGGCGGCCGGCGAGCTCGTCGAGCCGCTGATCGGCCGGGCCGCCGGCCGGACCCGGGTGATCGCCAGCCACGACCCGACCGGCGGGCTCGCCGAGGCCGACCTCGTGCTCGGGCTCCAGGGCGGGCGCCCCCGCCTGTGCGCCCCGGCGGCCGACCTCGACCCGGCGCGGGTCGGGGAGCTCTACCGGTGAGCGACCGGCCGGCCCCTCCGTCGACGACGACGTCGGCCGCGGTCGGGGCCCTGCTGCGCAAGGAGCTCCGGGTCGAGCTGCGGACGCTCGAATCGGTCCCGGCGATGACCCTGTTCACCCTGACCACGTTCGTGCTCTTCCACTTCGGCCTCAACCGCTCGAGCGTCGACGGGGACCTGGCCGCCGGGATCCTCTGGGTGACCCTCCTGTTCGCGGCCATCCTCGCCATCAACCGGCTGTTCGTCGCCGACGAGGAGGAGGGCGGGTTCGACGGCTTCCTCCTCGCCCCGGTCGACCGGAGCGCGCTCCTGGTGGCCAAGGCGGTGACCCTGCTCGGCTACCTCGTCGTGCTCGAGCTGGTCGCCGTCCCGGCCTTCGGGCTGCTCCTCCTCGGCCCGGCGCTCGGCCCGGCGCTGCCCGGCCTGGCCGCGGTCCTCGGCCTGGCGGACCTCGGCCTCGCGGCGATCGGGACCCTGGTCTCGGCGATCGCCGTGCGCTCGCGCACCCGCGACCTGCTCGGCCCCCTCCTGGCGCTGCCCCTGCTCGTCCCGGTCGTTCTCGGCGGGTCGCGGGCGACGGCGCCGCTCTTGGCCGCCGGGCATCCCGGGGCGATCCCGATGCGCTGGCTGACCGTGCTCGGGCTCTATGATCTCGTGTTCGGCCTGGTCGCCTACGCCGTGTTCGACTTCCTGCTCGAGGACTAGACAACCATGTACGGCAAGGGGCTCCGCCCACTCTCGGCAGTCACCGCCGTCGTCCTCGGCGGGGCGCTGACCCTCGCCTTCTTCTACGCGCCGATGGACGCCGACCAGGGCTTCGTCCAGAAGATCTTCTACATCCACGTGCCGATGGCGATCGTCGCCCTCTGCGGCTTCGTCGCCGGCGGCCTGATGGCGATCGCCCACCTGCGGACCGGCGACTCGCGCTGGGACATGCGGTCCTACGTGGCCATCCACCTGTCGATCATCCTCGGCGTCGGCGTGCTCGTCACCGGATCGATCTGGGCGCGGGCGGCCTGGGGGCACTGGTGGGTGTGGGACGAGCCGACCCTCGTCTCCTTCCTGATCGTCTTCCTCCTCTACGCGACCTACCAGCCCCTGCGCTTCTCGATCGAGGACCCCGAGCGCCAGGCGCGCTATGCCTCGGTCTTCGCGATCACGGCCGGGGCCTTCGTCCCGCTGAACTTCGTCGCCGTCCGCCTGGCCCAGGCCTACACCCACCCGCGCGTGCTCGGCAACATCGGCCAGAACCTCCCGGGGCCGGTCCGCCTGACCTTCTACGTCTCCCTGCTCGGCATGACCCTCCTCTTCGTGACCCTCTGGAAGTACGAGATGACCTCCAAGCACGCCTCGTCCCAGCTGCGGCGCCTCAAGCGCATCCTCGGCGGCGAGGAGGAGTCCCGCCGGCGGAGCGCTGCCCCGGCGACCGTCCGCGCCCCGTAGCGTGTCCAACGTACCCTCCAACGATGGCTACGTCGCCGCCGCCTACCTCGTCTTCTTCGCGCTCGTGCTGATCTACCTGGCGATCATGGCGACCAAGCTCAGCCGGATCGAGCGCGAGCTCGGCGAGCTGACCGAGCTCGCCCTCCGCGAGCGGGTTGGCGAGGACGGCTCGTGAGCGAGCTCCTCGCCCTCGGGATCTCCCACAAGACGGCCCCGGTCGCCCTGCGCGAGCGGGTCGCCCTCGGCGGCGACGACAACGAGGCCGTCCTGCGCGAGGCGACCTCGAGCCCGGCCGTCGAGGAGGCGGTCGCCATCTCGACGTGCAACCGGACCGAGTTCTACCTCGTGGTCGGCGATCCGGTCGCCGCCGAGAGCACGGTCCTCGGCCTCCTCGCCCGGCGGGCCGGGATCCGCCCGACCGAGCTGGCCGAGGTGATCTACTCGCCCCGCAACTGCGACGCCGCCCGCCAGCTCTACCGGGTGACCTCGGGGCTCGAATCGATGATCGTCGGCGAGCACGAGGTCCAGGGCCAGGTCAAGCGCTCCTACGAGACGGCGGTCGCCGCCGGGACGACCGGGCCGATGACCAACCGCCTGTTCACCGCGGCGCTCCAGACCGGGAAGCGGGTCCGCGACGAGACGCACATCGCCGAGAGCCAGGTCAGCATCTCCTCGGTCGCCGTCCAGCTCGCCCACGACCTGCTCGGCGACCTGGCCGGGCGCCCGGTGGTCATCATCGGCGCCGGGGAGACGAGCGAGCTGACGGCCCGGGCCCTGGCCGAGTACGGGGTGACGACGATCTTCGTGGCCAACCGCCACGCCGACCGGGCCCGCTCCCTGGCCGAACGATTCGGGGGGCGGGTCATCAGTCTCGACAATCTCCCGGCTCAGCTCGAGGCGGCGGACATCGTCCTCGCCTCGACCTCGTCGCCCGACCCGATCGTCGGGGTCGAGGAGCTCGACCTCGTGATGCGGGCGCGGCCGGGGCGGCCGCTGCTGCTCATCGACATGGCCGTCCCCCGGGACATCGACTCGGCCTGCGCCGACCTCGAGGGCGTCACCCTGTGCGACATCGACGACCTCCAGGCGGTCGTCGCCCGGAACATCTCGACCCGGGAGGGCGACGTCCCCCGGGCCGAGCAGATCGTCGAGCAGGAGATCCAGCGGTTCGCCACCTGGCTCGGCCAGCTCGACGTCCGCCCGACGGTCGGCGCCCTGCGCCGGCACGGGCAGGACATCGTCGAGTCGGTCCTCGCCGAGAACGCCGGGCGCTGGGAGTCGGCCTCCGCGCACGACCTGGCCCGGATCGAGGCGGTGGCCCGGGCGGTGATGAGCCGGCTGCTGCACGAGCCGACGATCCGGCTCAAGGGGCTCGACCCGGACCGCAGCCACGGGAGCATGCGACTCGTCCAGGAGCTGTTCGGGCTGGTCCCCGGGCCGGCGGCCGTGACCGAGCCGGAGGCGCCGGCGCCGGCCGAGAACGTGCTCGCGCTCTCGCGGCGCAAGCGCGCGTGAGGGCCCTGCGGCTCGGCAGCCGGTCGAGCCCGCTCGCGCTCGTCCAGGCCCGGGCCGTCGCCGCGGCGATCGGCGCGACCCGGCCGGTCGAGATCGTCACCCGGTCCGACCGCCCGGCCGCCGGGGTCGAGGACAAGAGTCGCTGGGTGGCGGGGATCGAGCGGGCGCTCCTCGACGGGGAGATCGACCTGGCCGTCCACTCGGCCAAGGACGTCCCGGTCGAGCTGCCGGCCGGCCTCGTCCTGATCGGGGCGCCGGCCCGGGCGGACGCGCGGGACGCCCTGTGCGGCGCCGGCTCGCTCGCCGCCCTGGAGGCCGGGGCTCGGGTGGGGACGAGCAGCCTTCGCCGGACGGCGCAGCTGCGGGCCCTGCGCCCGGATCTCGAGCTGTGCGAGCTCCACGGGAACGTCGACACCCGCCTGCGCCGGCTCGCGGCCGGGGACTTCGCGGCGATCGTCCTGGCCATGGCCGGGCTCGACCGGCTCGGGCGGCCGGGGGGCGCCCCGCTCGACGAGCTCGTCCCGGCCCCGGGGCAGGGGACGCTGGTGCTCGAGGCCCGGGCCGACGACGCCGACGCCCGCGCGGCGGTCGAGGCCGTCCGCGACGGGGCGGCCGAGGCGTCGCTGGCGGCCGAGCGGGCCCTGGTCGAGGCCCTCGGGGCCGGCTGCCACACTCCGCTCGGCGCCCACGCCCGGCCGGGCGACGGGGGGCTCGAGCTGCGCGCCTTCGTCGGGCGGCCCGACGGGTCGGCCTGGATCCGGGACGAGCTGAGCGGACCCGATCCGGAGGCCCTCGGGCGCGAGCTCGCCCGGCGGCTCCTCCTCGCCGGGGCGGGGGAGATGCTCTAGTGGCCGGCGGCCGGGTGGCCTTCGTCGGCGCCGGCCCGGGCGACCCGGGCCTCCTCACGGCGCGCGCGCTCGAGCTGATCGCCGCCGCCGACGTCATCCTCTACGACCGCCTGATCCCCGACGAGGCCCTGGCCGGCGCCCGGGCCGACGCCGAGCTCCGGTACGTGGGCAAGGAGGGCGGGGGCGCGTCGGTTCCCCAGGGGGAGATTCTAGAGCTGCTCCTGGCCAGGGCGGCCGCCGGGGCGCTGGTCGTCAGGCTGAAGGGCGGCGACCCGTTCGTCTTCGGGCGGGGCGGGGAGGAGGCGCTGAGCGTCCGGGCGGCGGGGATCCCCTTCGAGGTCGTCCCCGGGGTCACCGCCGGGGTCGCCGCGGCGGCCTACGCCGGGATCCCGGTGACCCACCGCGACCTGGCGAGCGCCGTGGCCCTGGTGACCGCCCACGAGGACCCGGCCAAGGCGGAGAGCGCTCTCGACTGGGACGCGCTCGCCGCCTTTCCGGGGACGCTCGTCTTCTACATGGGCGTCCGCCAGCTGGCGACGATCACCGCCCGGCTGATCGCCGGCGGGCGCCCGGCCTCCGAGCCGGCGGCGGTCGTCGAGCGGGGGACCCTTCCCGGCCAGCGGGTGGTCAGCGGCCGGCTCGAGGCGATCGCCGACCTCGCCGGGGAGGCCGGGGTCCGGGCCCCGGCGATCACCGTGGTCGGCCGGGTCGCCGCGCTCGGCGAGGAGCTCGCCTGGGTCGAGGCGGCTGAGCCGGCCGGGGCGCTGAGTGGGCGGACGGTGGCGGTGACCCGGGCCCGGGCCCAGTCGAGCGGGCTCGCCGGGCGGCTGCGCGCGCTCGGGGCGACGGTGATCGAGGCCCCGGCGATCCGCATCGTCCCCCGGGAGGTCGAGCTCCCGGCCCTGGCCGGCTACGACCTCGTCTGCCTGACCAGCCCGAACGGGGTGTCGATCCTCTTCGATCGGCTGGCCGCGCGGGGGGAGGACGCCCGGGCGCTGGCCGGGGCCACGGTCGCGGCGATCGGCCCGGGGACGGCCCGGGCGCTGGCCGAGCACGGCATCGCCGCCGACGTCGTCCCCGAGCGGTTCATCGCCGAGTCGCTCGCCGCCTCGCTCGAAGGCCATCTCGTCCGCCGGGCCCTGATCGCCCGGGCCGCCCAGGCCCGCGACGTCCTCCCGGACGCGCTGCGCGCCCGGGGCGTCGAGGTCAGCGTGGTCTCGCTGTACGACACCGTCGCCGACCCGCTCTCGGCCGAGGAGCTGGCTGGGGCCCGGGCGGCCGACTACATCACCTTCACCTCGTCGTCGACCGTCCGCTTCTTCCTCGCGGTCGGCGAGCTCGGTCCCGGGACCCGGATCGCCTCGATCGGCCCGGTGACGAGCGCGACGCTCCGCGAGCACGGCCACGAGCCGGACGTCGAGGCCGGCCGGCACGACATCGACGGGCTGGTCGAGGCGATCGTCGCCGACGCCGGCGGTTGAGCCCGGGAGGCGGCGCGCCGATAGCCTGCGGAGAGTGAGCGTGATCACCTTCCTCTCCGACTACGGCTACAACGACGAGTTCGTCGGGGTGTGTCACGGGGTGCTCGCCACCTGGTGCCCCCAGGCCCAGGTCATCGACATCACCCACGGCATCGCCCGCCACGACATCCGAGCCGGGGCGGTCGCCCTCCGCGGGGCGGTCGCCTACATGCCGCCGGGCGTGCACATGGCGGTGGTCGATCCCGACGTCGGTCGCGAGCGCCGGGCGGTCGCCCTGCGGACGGTGGCCCGCAACCACCTGCTGGTCGGTCCCGACAACGGCCTGCTCGCCCTGGCCGCCGAGCGGCTCGGGGGCGTGCTCGAGGCGGTCGACGTCGGCCGGTCGAAGTACCGTCTCGAGCCGGTCTGCGCGACCTTCCACGGGCGCGACATCTTCGCCCCGGTGGCCGCGGCCCTGGCCGGGGGGGCGCCCCTCGGCGTGGTCGGCGAGCCGTTCGCCCCGGCCGATCTCGTCGGCCTGGAGCTGCCGCGCAGCCGGATCGAGGACGGGACCCTGATCGCCCAGGTCCGGGCGATCGACCGGTTCGGCAACACCCAGCTGAACGTCGATCAGGACGAGCTCCGGGACTTCGGGCTGACGCTCGGGGCCGCGGTCGAGGTCGAGGTGGTCGAGGGGCGCTTCGGGGCGCGCTGCGTGAGCACGTTCGGCGACACCGAGCCCGACGACCTGCTCCTCTACGAGGACGCCCAGCAGCAGCTGGCGCTCGCGGTCAACCGGGGGTCGGCCGCCGAGCGACTCGACCTCGGCCTGGACTCGGAAGTCCGCCTGCGGCTGGGATGAGCCGCGCCGGGGGGCCGGGGCCGCCGCGCCTGGGCACCCCGCGGGTCCACCTGCGGCGGACCGACTCGACCAACGACCGGGCCCGGGCCCTGGCGGTGGCCGGGGCCCCGCACGGGACGCTGGTCACCGCCGGCGAGCAGACGGCCGGTCGGGGGCGCCAGGGGCGGACGTGGAGCGCGCCGGCCGGGTCGGCGCTCCTGATGAGCCTCGTCGTGCGCGACCCGCCGCCGCTCCTGCCCCTGGCCGCCGGCGTCGCCGTGGCCGAGGTCGCCGGCCCGGGCGCCGAGATCAAGTGGCCGAACGACGTCCTCCTCGACGGGCTGAAGGTGGCGGGGATCCTCGTCGAGGGCCGCCCGCTCGAGGGGTGGTCGGTCCTGGGCGTCGGCCTGAACGTGGCCGTGGCGGTCGCCGCGCTGCCGGTCGAGCTCCGGGGTCGGGCGGGCACGCTCGGCCGGCCGGCCGAGCAGCTCGAGCCGACGCTCGCCGCTCTGCTCGACGGGCTCGGCCGCTGGCTGGCGGAGCCGGCGGAGGCGGTGCTCGCCGCCTGGGGCGAGCGGGACGCCCTGCTGGGGCGGGAGGTCCGGTGGGCGAGCGGGCGGGGGATCGGGGGCGGGGTCGACGACGAGGGGCGCCTGGTGGTGGTGCTGGCCGGCGGCGGGCGGGAGGCGCTCCACGCCGGAGAGGTCCACCTCGGGTGGTAGGCCGGGGGAGCGCCGGCGCCTACGCCGGCTCGCCGAGGCCGGCGAGCCGGTCCCGGAAGAAGGCGAGGCTATTCCGGGCGACACAGACGGGTTGCCTGCGGCTCAGCAGATGGTGCCGAGGAAGAGCGTGATCGTGTCCGAGCCGGTGTGCGCGGCGGAGTCGGTGGCGGTGGCGGTGAAGTGGTTGGTGACGGCCTCGCACGAGAACGGTGTATCGAAGGTGACGTCGCTCCCGGTGGGATGCCAGAGGGGGTCGGCGTCGGTGGACCATTTGATCGTCGAGCCGGCCAGGGGGCCATCGATGGGGCTGTTGGCGCTGGCTGTGAGGTGGAAGGTGCTGCCGTTGAAGTGAGCGTCCTCGGGTGGTGCGGTGATGGTCACGCTTGGGTTGCCCGACGGCGGACCGATGGTCACGCTGATGGTTCGCTCCGTCGCGAGCCCGGCGCTGTTGACGGCCCGTACCGTAACGGTGTGTGCGCCGTTCACGGGGATCCGGTAGGTGATCTGCGTGCCCGTCCCCATGAGCGTGCCAGTGGTCGTGCCGTCGAGCCACCATTGCACTTGGGATGCTGGCAAGGCTCCGTCCTGCGCGTCGACCACGCTCGCGCGGTAGGGGCGCGTCTCGTCGTCGCCGTAGGTCGTGCCGTTCGCGGGCGTCGTGATCGTCACGCTGGGCGGTGTGGCGACCACCACGAACGTGCGGGTGGCGCTGGCGGTCACGCCCTGGGAGTCGACGACGGTACCGGTGATGGTGTGCGGCCCGAGCGCCAAGTGCTCGCCCATCAACTCGACGAGGGTGGGGTCGCTAAACGACGCGCCCCCGTCGAAGGCCCATTTCACGGGGTCGTTGTTGCCATCGATCGGGTCGGTCACGCTGGCGCCGGGCTTGAACACTCGGTGCCAGGTCACGGCGCTGCCGTCGCTCGGCGGATACGTGATGCTGATCGTGGGGCGCATCTCGGGGACGCACGCGTGGTCGCGGTTAGACCAGTACGAGCCGACGACGGTATCAATCGAGATCGCGTAGGTCCCGAACGGCGCGATCGATCCCTCCTCGCAAATATCGTTGATCTCGCCTTTCGTCCACACCGGCTGCATCGTCGGGTCCGTCCACCCGGTGAATGGATACGGATCGGTCGCCGTCTCCGCGAGCTCGTGGGAGGCGAGCGCCGTGGTGTGATCCATGCCGGGGTTCGCTGGGCTTGCGCCTATGTCGCCGAGGTTGTGGCAAACCCCCGGGGGAGCGGGCGGCCCATCGGCGTGGCACTGGCGCCGGTAGAACTGGTCCTGGGGTCCGGTCGTCAACGCGCTGTCGTCTACCTTGACGACGAGCCATGGCATGGCGTCATGCACCAGGAAGTTAAACGGAAACGGGATGAGGACGGCTTCGGTGGCCGCGAAGAAGTGATAGCCGCCCCAGAGCGAGTGGTCCACGGCGCTCGCCGCCACGAAGATGACGATCAACGGGTCGTGGCCACCGACGCTCAGCCAGATCTTGGGAGCGTCGTAGCCATAGCGGTGGCTGAGCACGAACGCGACGAGCGCGAGGGTGTTCCAACTACCGACGCTCTGCGGCGGGTTGCTATCGATTATCGTAGAGCCCGTCAGCCGGCCGTTCTTGACCCCGTACTGGCTCAGTCCGTCCATGAACGCCGGGCGGAGCATCTGGAGCACGGAGCGATCCATGACGTCGCGAAACTGCGGATGCGTCGCGAAATCGTGGCCCCAGTAGAACAGATACGGCTCGGGGTGGGCGCTGATCGGGCCCGGCCCGGTGGGCGTTGCGGGGTTCAGGTCGGGAACTCCCGGGCCCACCCCGAAACTCACCGACGCCGGCACGCTCGCCGCGCTCGCCAGGGTGCGCCGGACGGGCACCGGCGAAGCGGCCGCGGTCTCCCGCCACCGCGCGGGCGCATCGAACGCGCCGTCAGGGATCTGCGTTCGCTTCACCGACAGCGTGTCGAGCGCGCGCCGCCAGCGCTTGCCCGACCGGACCTCGACACGTAACACGACGCGCCCGGCCACCGCTCGCATCGCGCGACTCGCCGGGTTCGCGGTCGCCCGCGCAGACGCCGCCCGGACGGCGCTGATTATCCCGGGCGGCGGGAGCGGCAAAGAGGTCGCGATCCACACGCGTTCCGTCACCCCGCCGATCCTCAGAATGTGCCCCTCGGCCCCAACCCCCGCAATCGTGCTCGATCGCGACGTGCCTCCAAACGACGCAGGTACGCGGATCGGCTTGGTCGGGCGCCCGGTGACGCGCGCGAGCCCGACCCGATCGTTCTTGCTGGCCTCCTCGAACCGCGGCACCGCCTTGGCGACGATGGCGTCCTCCGCCTCCTGAGCCGCCAGCGCTCGCTTGAGCAGCTCCGTGCTAAACGTGCGCGGCGCGTAGTTGAGGGTGAACAGCCGGCCGTCGCGGTATCTCATGCGCGACCCGTCATACGGACGGATAGGCCCCGCCCGCGCCTTGCCGTTCGCCCCAACGATGCGCGCCCGCGACGCGAGCGTCGTGGCCGTACCCGCGGAGGACACCGTGACCGTCATGTACGTAGCACCCTGACGCTGCCGCAGCACCGCTCCCGGAGCGCCGGCCGCGCTCGAAGCGGCGGCCGCCACAAGCACCAAGGCCAGAACGACAAGACCTGCCACCGAAAGTAGCCTGGGCCGCGCGACCAGCATTCGCCCCGTCACTCCTCCTGCGCAGACGGCAGGATACCGCGGAGCTCGCCGCGACACCCCCAAGTCACGTGACTGTACCAGGCCTCGCCTGTGAGGGGTAGGCGGTGTGACTCCGCGCCCAACCGGAACCGTAGGATCGGCGGTCCCGTGAACGCGAGCATGGGCCAGGCGTCGCCGCTGGGGGTGAGGATCAGCGCGTCGGACCTGGCTCAGGCCCACCTGCGCCGGGTCGGGCCGTCCGCCGTCAAAGCCGGGGGGAGCCCGGGGATCCGGTGACCCGCAGCCGCGCCAGCAGGGGCGAGTGATCGGACAGGCCCTCCCGGCGCCAGGCGTGCTCGTACTCGCACCCGAGGACCTCGAGCCGGTCGGAGACGACGAGGTGGTCGAGGCGGTAGCCGCCCCGGTGGCCCGGCCACTCCCAGCTCGGCTCCCGGCGCTCCCACCCGTGGAGGGCGCGGAAAGCGTCGCGGAAGCCGTGCGGGTCGAGTCCGCGGATCAGGGCGAGCTCCGCCTCGTCCCAGCGCTCGCCACGCTCCGGGCGCAGACGGCCGTACTGGTCGCGGGCGAAGGTCCAGATCCGCCCGTCGGCGTGCTCCCGGCGCGGGGTGTTGAGATCCCCGCAGACCAGGCGCGGATGGTCGGCCGCCGCGGCCAGGTGGCGGTGGACGGCTTCGTGGGTGCGGACCTTGACCAGGTCGCCGCGGGTGCTGATCGGCGAGTGGACGTTGACGACCTCGAGGCCGCCGGCCAGGCGGACGGCCAGGACCCGCTCGGGGAGCGGGAGCTCCTCGACCGCCACCACCTCGACCGGGTCGCGGGCGGCGGTCAGGACGGCCAGGGACCGACCGGCGGCCAGGGGGGCCTGCTCGATGCCCCGGTAGCCCTGGTCGGCGAGCTCGCGCCGCCAGACCGGCGCCGTCCGGGCCGTGACCTCCTGGAGGCAGACGACGTCCGCGCCCTGCCCGCCGACCAGCTCGACCTGCTCGGGCAGGCGGGCGACCCGGCCGGCGACGTTCCAGGACAGCAGCAGGAGGCTCACCGCGCGCCGTCGCCCCGGGTGGCTCCCCGGTCGCGGCCGGCGGCCCGCCAGGCCCGGTAGGCCGCCGGCCGGCAGGCGCTCACCAGGCCGCGCCCGTCGCCCCGGGCGCCCCCGCCGCCTCGAGGCGCAGGAGCAGGTCCTTGCGCTCGAGGCCGCCCCGGTAGCCGCCCATCCCGCCGTCGGTCCGGAGCACCCGGTGGCAGGGCACGACGATCGGGATCGGGTTCCGGGCCAG
The DNA here is from genome assembly GCA_963733245.1 of uncultured Solirubrobacterales bacterium. GTDB lineage: Bacteria > Actinomycetota > Thermoleophilia > Solirubrobacterales > Solirubrobacteraceae > Palsa-513. The sequence goes on along the minus strand of CAVTCI010000001.1, from coordinate 68,244 downwards.
CGCCGTCCCGGCCGCCCGGACCGCCCCGGGGCTCCCGGCGGCCGTGGCCACCGAGCGGTAGGTCTCGGTCCGGCCGTAGGGGATCCGCACCGTCGCGTCGAGCACGGCCCGGTGGAACCCCCGGGTCAGCGACCAGTCGAGGCGGAGGTCGAACCGGTCGCGCCGTCCGGCGAAGTACTCCTCGAGCTCGCGGCGGGCCTCGTCGAGGCGGGCCGGAGCCTCGAGCAGGCGCGGCGACAGGCGCGCGGCCAGCTCGTCGAGGACCGCGTCGTGCTCCTCGGTGTCGAAGGCCAGGCGGACGAGCCCGGCCGGGGTGGCGGCGAGGGTCAGCCGGCCGATCGGGCTGTCGGTCGACGCGAAGGCCACGTCGAGGAGGCCGCCGGTCGCGGCGGCGTTGGCCAGGCGCCGGCGCAGCCGGGCGAGACGGTCGGCCGGAGGTGCGTCGATCGTCCGGTGGAGGCGGGCTTCGAGGTCGTTCATGGTCAGTTCCGATCTTCGGGGAGCTTGCCCGAACAGGACGTCTCGAGACGGTCGGGCGTGAGGCCGGTCATCGGGCGTCGTGGAAGATCACGCCGAGGGTGGTCCGGCGCCCCCGGGTCAGGGTGCTCACGCCGTGGCGCATCGCCGTCCGGTGGTAGCCGCGCGCGCCCCGGGCCGGGCGCTGGCGGGTCGTGAAGATCAGGAAGGCGCCCTGGCGGAGCTGCTGGACGTGGGCCCGGCTCTGCGCCCGCGGGCGCTGCTCGGCGAGCACGAACTCGCCGCCCTCGAAGTCGACCCCCGGGCGGTCGAGGAGGACGACCGCCTGGAGGGGGAACGCCACGTCGCCGTAGACGTCCTGGTGGAGGGCGTTCCAGTCGCCCGGCCCGTAGCGGAGGATCAGCGGGGTCGGGCGGGTCTGGCCGGCCGCGTGGCAGCGCGCGAGGAACGCCTCGAGGTCGGTCGGGTAGCGGACGTCCTCCCCGAGGAGCTCGGCCCACCGGTTGGCCGCGGCGGCCAGCGGCGGATAGAGGGCGGAGCGCAGCTGGCGGACCGCCGCGGGGAGCGGATGGTCGAAGTACTTGTACTCGCCCGAGCCGAAGCCGTGGCGGGCCATGGTCACCGTGCTGCGGAAGGCGCCCGTCTCGTAGAGGCCGGCCAGCGCCCGGCACTCGTCCGGCGCGAGCACGGCCGGCGTCTGGGCGAAGCCCCGCGCGTCGAGCTCGGCCTGGAGGTCGGGCCAGGGGAGCCGGGCCACCCGCTCGGCGATCGTGCTCACGAGGCGCCCCGGCGGAGGGTGCGCAGCCCCTCGAAGACGTTGCGCCGGGCCGCCTCCGGGCTCGTCGCCATGGCGGCGCCCACTTCGGCGTACTCGAGGTCGAGGACGAAGCGGAGGGCCACCGCGTGGCGCTGCTTGGCGGGCAGCGCGCGGACGCCGGCCCAGAGCTCCTCGTCCGCCGGCTCGGCCGGCGGGGCGGCGCCGGCGAGCTCGCCGACCTCGGCCACCGGGAGCGGGGCGCGGGCCCCGGCCCGGAAGGCGTCGATCGCCTTGCGCGCGGCGATCCGCAGGAGCCAGGGGCGGACGGCCGTCGGGTCGCGGAGCGACGGGTAGGCGGCCAGGGCGGCGAGCATCGTCTCCTGGAAGACGTCGTCCGCCCGGTCACGGCCGACCTGCGAGGCGCTGAAGCGCCAGACGTCGCCCGCGTGGCGCTCGACGACCACCTCGAACGGGGGCAGCACGGTCGTGCGCGGCCCGCGGATCGCCGTCGCGCCTGCGCTTCTCGTCGGGCCCATGCCGATGAGACGGTGAGCCGGGTCCGGGCGTGAGATCACGTTCCGGATGCTCTCAGCCGCGACCCGGCCTCGAGCGTCTACGCCGTCCGCCCGGCCCGCGACGACCTACGCGGCGTCAGCCCGCCTCCTCCTCGCCGGCCTGCTCGGCCGCGGCCGCCCCACGTCGGCGGCGCGACGCGGTGGGCTTGGCCTCCACGGGCGTCTCCGCGGCGGCCGCGCGCCGGCGGCGGGGCGCCGGCTTCGCCTCGGCGGACGCCTCCTCGGCGGGCGCCGCCCCGGAGGACCGGCGGCGGCGCGTCGCCGGCTTGGCCTCGCCCGGCGCCTCCTCGGTCATCGTCCCGGCGGCGGCTCGGGCCGGGGCGCGCCGGCGCCGTGCCGGCTTGGCCTCGGCCTCGGCGGCGACCGGGTCGGCGGCGACCGGCTCGGCGGCGACCGGGTCGGCGGCGACCGCCTCGGCGGCGACCGGCTCGGGCGCGTCCGGGACCGGACTCGGAGCCAGGGGGGGCGCGGCCGCGCGGCCGTTGGTCCGGCTCCGTCGCCGCGACGGCGGCGCCGCGACGGCGGCGTCCGGCGCGGCGGTGCGCTCCCCGGCGCCTGGGGGCGGCGCGGGAGCGGCCTCGGGCGGCCGGTCGGCGGGCGGTGCGACCGCCGGGCCGTGCCCGTTGACGTGGGCGAGGCTCGCGCCGCCGCCGGCGGCCTGGGTCTCGCCCCCGTTCGCCCCACCCCGGCGGCGGCGGCGCTTGCCCCGCCCGCGGCGCTTGGGGAAGTTGCGCAGGAGCTCGCGGGCCAGGGCCGGGGGCTTTCGGGCCATCCGGGTCCGGGCGCCCCGAAGGACCTCCTCGGCCTCGGGGCTGTGGGCGACGGCCGAGGCGAGGAGGGCGGCGGCGAGGCGGCGGTCCTGCTTGCGGGCGGCCTGGACGAGGCGGCGGGCGTTGCGGGCGTGGGCGGCGCCCGAGGAGTTGACGAGCAGGCCGAGGAGGCGCTTGGTCTCCGGCCAGCGCTGGACCGCGTACTCCTCGTGGACCTCGCGCGTGTACTCGGCCATCCGCCAGATCCAGGCGTTCGCCTGGTCGCGGCGGCCGATCCGCTTGTCGACCATCGCCTGGAGCATGATCTTCGACCCCTCGCGCCGCTCCTCGCGGGTCCAGCCGCCGATCATGTCGATCGCCGTGTCGAACGCCTCGGCGTCCCGGATCGCCGCGATCTCGGCCAGGGCCTTCAACCGGAGCTGGGGGTTGGTGTTCCGCTGGACGGCGGTCGAGAGGAAGCGCCGGCGGAGCTCGCCCGACCGGTCGAAGTGGAGCATCGCCCGGGCCCGGCGCCAGCCGTGCGGCTGGACCCGCGCCCCGGCGAGGGCCGCCCAGACGTGCTGCTCGCCGTAGTCGAGGTGCTCGACGGCGATCCGCCAGAGCTCGCGCTCGAAGACCTCGGCCCGCCGGTCGGGGTCGGCGCACACCGGCAGGACCCGGCGCTCGACCCGGACCCGGCGGCCCCGGCCGCGGCGGACCGGCCCGACGACGATCGCGCCGCCCCGGTAGACGTCGCGATCGAGCAGCGAGTGCAGAGTGACGACCGGATCGTCGTTCTTGGTCGCCGGGTGGACGAAGTCGACGACGAGGCCGGCCTCCTTGCCCGGGTGGCGGCGGGTGACCCGCCCGACCCGCTGCTGGTAGATCCGCTTCGACGCGGTCGGGGCGAGGTGGATGCAGACGGTCGCCCGGGGCGAGTTCCAGCCCTCGGCCAGGAGCTGGGCGTTGATCAGGACGTCGATCTCGCCCCGCTCGTAACGGGCGAGGATCGAGGCGAGCTCGCGCTTCTTGGTCTCCCCGGAGACGGCCATCGCCTTCAGCCCCTCGGCCCGGAAGGCCTCGGCCAGGTTGTAGGCGTGGCGGACCCCGGCGGCGTAGACGACGCCGGGGACGCCGTTGAAGCGGACCTTGTAGAGGCTGGCCATGGCCACGTTGAACGGCGTCTGGTCGAGGAGCTCGGCCAGCATCTCCTGGTCGAACTCGGTGTCGATCTCCCCCCGGCGGAGCGGCACCTTGGCGATCGTCCGGACCCCCGGGCCCGGCGGGATGCGCACGCAGCGCAGCGGCGAGATGACCCCCCGCCGGGCGGCCTGGGCCAGGTCGAACCGGGAGGTCTGGGTCGGGAAGAGGTCGGTGACGTGGCGGGCGATCAACGCCCCGGTCGCCGTCATGCCGACGAAGATCGGCCCGGTCCAGGCGCGGATCGCGGCGCTCGTCTTCTCGCCGAGCGCGGTGTGGGCCTCGTCGCAGATGACGATCGTGTAGGCCCCGGAGATGTTGCCGGCGTTGCGGACGAACCACTGGTAGGTCTCGACGGTCACCGGCCCGTCGGCCCGGTCCTGGTCGCCGAGCAGGGCCGGGCAGATCCGCTTGCGGTAGCCGCGGTCCTTGAGCTCGCCGTGGAACTGGTCGACCAGGTTGCGCCGGTGGGTGAGGATCAGGACCCCGCCGGTCCGGGACGCCTCGACGAACCCGAGCGCGGCCACCGTCTTCCCGGCGCCGGTCGCGTGCTCGAACCAGAAGCGCTTCGCCGCGTTCGGATCCTCGTCCTGCTCGGGGAGCTGGTCCTCGCCGTCCTGCGAGGTCTCGTCCTCGTCGTCCCAGTCGTCGGGCGGGGCCTCGAGCTCGGCCCGATCGAGCTCGGCCTCGAGCTCGGCGGCGACGTCGTCGTCGTCCTCGTCGTCCTCGTCGTCGTCGTCCTCGGCGGCCGACCGCCCGAAGTCGTCGTCGTCGTCCTCCTCCTCCTCGTCCTCGTCGGGCTCGGGGCCGACCATCTCGGCCTCGTCGAGACCGACCTGCTCCTCCTCGTCGACCCCGAGGATCGACGCGGCGGCGAGCACGTCGACCGCGCCGTTCCCGTTGCCGTTCGACCGCGACTGGGCCTCGGCGAGGAGGGCGGTCAGCGTGCCCGAGAGGGCGTCGACCTGGTGGGCGGAGAGGACGGTCCCGTCGACGAGCTTCGGCTCGTCGTCGGAGAGCACCCGCTCGAGCCCGAGCAGGAGGGAGAACTCCCGCCGCCAGGCGGGGGACGGCTGGGTGCGGCCGTCGGCCAGCTCGACCAGGGCGCCGTCGAGCGCCCGCCGCCGGGGGGTGCCGGGGGCGAGCGCGACGGCCGCGTCCTCGCCGTCGTGGAGGAAGGGCTCCCGCGTGAGAGCCTCCGCACGTGCGATATCGGCAGGACTGGGAAGGGCCGGTTCGGCCACTGAGATGGATTCAGCCATGGAGGCTCTACTTCGACGAGGTGGAGTCGCAGGCGACACGCTGCGCGACTCGGGAACACCGGTTCAGCTGAGAGCTCGCCCGGACGACGGGCTCGCACTACGCGCTTAAGGATACCGCAACATCGCCAAATGCCAAACTCCCCCGGCAGCCATGCACCGACTCCGCCACGCCGGCACCCGCGCGCCGGGCCTCATCCTCGTCCTCGTGCTCGCCGCGTGCGGCGCCACTCCCCGCAGCGCGGCCCCGACCGCCCGGGAGGTGGCGGCCGCGTTCGCCGGCTCGCCGCCCGCCCTGGCCGCGCTCCACGCCCGGGCCGATCAGCTCCTCCCGGCGAGCACCGGCCAGGTCAAGGCGGCGCTCGCGGGGCTCCGCGGCTACCCGATCGTGGTCAACGTCTGGGGCTCCTGGTGCGGGCCGTGCCGGACCGAGTTCCCGATCTTCCAGCAGGCGGCGGTCGCCCTCGGGCGCCGGGTCGCCTTCGTCGGCCTCGACGCGGCCGACAACCCGGGGGACGCCCGGAGCTTCCTGCGCCAGTTCCCGGTCACCTACCCGAGCTACCAGGACCCGGGCGCCCACACGGCCTTCGCGCTGAAGGCCGGGTCCTTCTACCCGACGACCCAGTTCTACGACCGGACCGGCAAGCTCGCCTACACCCACGCCGGCCCGTATCTCAAGGTCAGCCAGCTGCTCGCCGACGCGCGCACCTACGGCGGGGCGTAGCCGCGAATAGTCCTGTCGGGGTGGGGGGCGACGCCATCGGCTCGCCCCCCCGGGGCGGCGCCGCCGCGCCGGCCGCCCGGGGGCGAGAACGTCGGGGTAGGGTGGAGCCCGTGCCCGAGCTGCGCGTCGATCCGCTGTCCGGCCGGCGGACGATTCTCGCGGCCGACCGGGCGGAGCGCCCGGGTGGGTGGATGCGGGTCGAACCGGCCGAGCCGATCGACCCGGCGAGCGACCCGTTCGCCCCGGGCAACGAGGCACAGACCCCGCCCGAGCTCCACGCCGTCCGGCCGGGCGGCGGGCCGCCCGATCGGCCGGGGTGGACGGTGCGCGTGGTGGCCAACCTGTACCCGGCGCTCGACATGGAGGACCGGGAGCCCGAGCCCGATCCGAACCCGGCGCTGTTCACCGCCCGGGCGGCGACCGGCGTCCACGAGCTGATCGTCAACGCCCCCGACTGCGTGCCCTGCCTGGCCGACCTCGAAGCCGGCCAGGTGGCCACGGCGGTCGAGGTCTGGCGCGAGCGGATGGTCGCCCACGCCGGCGCCCCGTGCCTGCACCTGATGGTCAACGAGCGTCGCGAGGGGGGCGCCTCCCTGTGCCATACCCACGCCCAGCTCTTCGCGCTCGACTTCGTCCCGGCCGCCGTCGCCCGCGAGCGCGAGCGCTTCGGCGCCTACGCGACGCGGACGATGGGGCAGAACCTCCAGGCCGACCTCGTCCAGGAGGAGGTTCGCCGGCGGGTGCGGATCGTCGCCATCGACGACGACGCCGTCCTCCTCGCCCCGTACGCGTCGTGGCATCCCTACCAGCTGATGCTCGTCCCCCGCCGCCCCCGCGCGCGCTTCGAGGCGGACGGGCCGACCGGGGCGGCGCTCCTCCACGACGGCCTGCGCCGGCTCGCGCGCCGGCTGGGGGCGAGCCCGCCGCTCAACCTGTGGGTGCGCACCGCGCCCCGGGGGGCCGACCACTTCTGCTGGCGGATCGACGTCGTCCCCCGCCTGACCCACCTGGCCGGGCTCGAGCTCGGCACCGGCGTGCACCTCAACCCGGTCGCCCCCGAGCGGGTGGCCGCCGAGCTGCGCGAGGCGTGAGCGGACCGGCGTGATCGCGGTCGCCGCCGTCGTGCTCGCGGCCGGCGCCGCGGGGATGGCGGCCGGCCGGCGGTGGACGGGCTCCGAGCGGGTGGCCCGGGGGGTCCTCGCCGCGATGCTCTACGTCCTCTTCCCGGTCGTCACCTTCGCCAACGTCGCCCACCTGCGCCTGACCACGCAGATCGGGGTCGGGCTCGGGCTCGCCTACGCCTCGCTCGCCCTCACCGGGCTGGCCGGCTGGTTCCTCGGCGCCCGCGTCCTGCGCCTCGAGCGCCCGCAGGTCGGCGCCCTCGTCTGCGCCGGCCTCCTGGCCAACACCGGCTACCTCGGGCTGCCCCTGACCGCGGCCCTCCTCGGCGGCGGCCAGCTCCCGGTCGCCGTGCTCTACGACCAGATCGTCTCCGGCCCGACCCTGCTGATCGCCGGCTTCGGGGTCGGGGCGGCGTTCGGCACCCGGGCGGGCGAGGGCGCCGCCCAGCGGGTGCGGGCGTTCGCCGCCCGCAACCCGCCGCTCCTCGCCCTGGTCGCCGGCCTGATCGCCGGCCCGGCGCTGGCGCCGCCCTGGCTGCTCGACGTCTCCCACGCGATCGTCCTCGCCCTCCTCCCGCTCGGCTTCCTCGCCGTCGGCGTGAACCTCGCCGCCCATGGCCGACCGCCGGCCGGCGGCGGACCGGCGCTCGCCGGCGCCCTCGGCCTACGGCTCCTGATCGCCCCCCTCGCCCTGCTCGGCCTCTCCCGCGCCGTCCTCGGCGTGCCCGACGCCTATCGCCTCCAGTCGGCGATGCCGACCGCGGTCAACTCGCTCGTCGTCGCCCACGCCTACGGCCTCGACCTGCCGCTCGCGGCGGCGGCCATCGGCTGGAGCACGGGCCTGGTCCTGGCCGGCGGGCTGGCGGCTAGCCTGCTCCTCTGATGCGGGCACTCGTCCAGCGGGTCACCCGCGCCGCGGTCGCCGTCGACGGCCACACGGTCGCGGCGATCGGGCCGGGCCTGCTCGTCCTCCTCGGCGTCACCCACGACGACGACGCGGCCGGGGCCGAGCGCCTGGCCGAGAAGGTGCGCCGGCTGCGGATCTTCGACGACGCCGACGGGCGGATGAACCTCCCGCTCGGCGAGCGCGAGGCGCTCTGCGTCAGCCAGTTCACCCTCTGGGCCGACACCCGCCGCGGCAACCGTCCGAGCTACGCGGCGGCGGCCCCCGCCGCGGTCGCCGAGCCGCTGTACGAACGCTTCTGCGACGTGCTCGGAGCCCGGCGCGGGGTGTTCGGCGCCCGTATGGCCGTCGAGCTCGTCGGCGACGGGCCGGTCACCCTGATGCTCGACGGCTGACGGGCGCCGGTAAGCTGCCAGCCGATGCCGCCCGCCAGCCGCCTGGTGCCCCGCTACGCCGCCGAGCCCCCCCACGACGGCGTCCCGGACGGCCCGTGGCGGGACCGCCTGCGCGGCGAGTTCCTCGGTGCCGCCCAGCGGGTCGCCGACGAGTCGGGCGAGCCCGGCGAGCTCGTCTTCTACCCGGACCGCAGCTGGCACGGGCGGACCTACGTCCCGGCCGCCGCGCCGACCTCGACCGGGATGGAGATCTACGGGTTCGTCGCCTACGTCCCGGGCGGCGAGGACGACGACGAGCCGACCGACTTCATCGCCCAGGTCGACTTCACCGAGGAGACGGCCGAGCGCAACCCCGACTGGGAGCTCGACCTGAGCGACGAGGTGGTCGGCAGCTGGCGCGGGCACGGCGGCCGGGTGGCGGCGATGACCCTGGTCTGGGGTCGCTCGCTGATCGCCGGGGGAACCCTGGTCACCGCCCTCCTCGGCGGGGTCGACGTCGACCAGTGCCGCCTCGACGACGACCGCTTCACCCTGCTCGCCCCCGACGACTTCGGCGGCGACCTGCTCGAGGTGCGCCTCTACTCGGCGGACGGCGAAGAGCTGGCCCGCGAGTCGCTCTACGAATAGTGGGCGCCGGCGAGCCGATCGACGCGGCGATCCGCGCGCGCCGCACCCACAAGGCCTACGGCGCCGAGCCGGTCGACCGGGCGACGCTCGTGGAGCTCTTCGAGCTCGCGCGCTGGGCGCCGAACCACCACCTGACCGAGCCCTGGCGCTTCCGGGTCCTCGGCCCCGCCGCCCTGGCCGCGCTCAAGGACGCCGCCGGGACACCCGACGCGGGCAAGCTCGACCGGGCGCCGACCCTCGTCGTGGCGAGCGTGACCCAGGCCGGCGAGGCGGACCAGCGCCTCGAGGACGTCTGCGCCGGCGCGTGCGCCGTGTACATCGTCCTCCTCGCCGCGCACGCCCGGGGTCTCGCCGGCTACTGGCGCACCCCGGCCGTCCTGCGCACGCCGGCCGGACGGGCGGCGCTCGGGATCGGCGAGGACGAGCTCCCCCTCGGGCTGATCCACCTCGGGCCGCCCCGCCAGGAGCGCGACGCGCCGGAGCGGGCCGACCCGGCCGGGTTCGCCACCTTCCTCGACTGACCGCGGGGAGCTTTAGCGGCTCGGGCCGGAACTCGACTTAAGGACGACCGCCGGCGTGCCGATGCTTCCGGGTGACCGGCGATCGGGACGTGGAGACGCTTGTGCGGCCCCGGCTCCGGGGCCGGCGGGCCGAGACGAATGTCCGGCCCCGAGGCCGGCGGGCCGGCCACCTGCTCGCGCTCGTCGCCTGCGCCGTCGCCGCCGCCCCGGCGCTGGCCGCCGCCGCCCCGCTCGCCCGGGTCGCCGACGTCGCCTACGGCCCGCTCGCCGCGGTCGGCGTGTCCGCCCACGGGGCGACGATCTCCGGGCGCGACCTCCGCGTCCGCATCCGGTTGCGCCGGCGCGCCGGGATTCGCCTGTCGGTGGTCGCCGGGGACGAGATCCGCGGCTACGCCAAGCGGAGCCTCGCCCCGGGCAGCTACCTCTTCCACGGCCTGCTCGACCGCCCGCCGCAGGGTTCCGGCCTGATGCTGAGGATCACCGCCCGGCTGGCCGACGGCCGCCGCGGGCGGGAGCGCTTCAAGCTCACGGTGCTCGCCGCGAACCACGCGCCGACCGGGCTCGCCCTCTCGAGCGCCGCCGTCGCCGAGAACCAGCCCGCCGGGACGAGCGTCGGCGCCTTCTCGGCCACCGACGCCGACCGGTCGGACGTCCCCGCCTTCGCGCTCGTCTCCGGGCCGGGCGGCCAGGACAACGCCGCCTTCACGATCACCGGTGCGACCCTCCGCACGGCCGCGAGCTTCGACTTCGAGACCCGGTCGAGCTACTCGATCCGGGCCCGCGTCACCGACGGCCACGGCGGGAGCTTCGAGCGGACGTTCACGATCGGCGTGACCAACGTCAACGAGCCCCCGGTCGGCCTCGCCCTCTCCGGCGGCCGCGTCGCCGAGAACCAGCCGGCCGGCACGACGGTCGGCACCCTGACGGCCACCGACCCCGACGCCGGCGACACCGTCGGCTTCGCCCTCGTCGGCGGCCCCGGCTCGGCCGACAACGCCGCCTTCACCATCTCGGGCGCGACGCTCCGCACGGCCGGGTCGCTCGACTTCGAGACCAAGTCGAGCTACACGGTGCGGGTGGCCGCCTCCGACGGGAGGGGCGGGAGCACCGAGCAGGCCTTCGTCATCGCGGTCACCAACGTCGACGAGGCCCCGCTCGTCGTGGCCTCGGTCGGATCCACGGCGTACCTCGAGAACGATCCGGCCACGGTGATCGATCCCGGGGTGAGCGTCACCGACGTCGACAGCCCGACCCTGGCCGGGGCGACCGTCGCGGTCACCGCCGGCCTCCAGCCCGGCGCCGACTCGCTGGCCTTCGCCGCGGCGGCCCCCATCTCCGGCGCCTACGCCCCGGCCACCGGCGTGCTGACCCTGACCGGGGCGGCGTCCCCCGCCGCCTACGAGGCCGCCCTGCGGTCGGTCAGGTTCCTGAGCACGAGCGACGCTCCGGGCACCTCGCGAACCGTGAGCTTCACCGTGGGCGACGGGACCCTCGACAGCTCGCCGGCGACCCGGGCGATCGCGGTGACCCCGGTCAACGACCCCCCGACGGTCACCACCGGCTCCGGTCCGGTCACCTACACCGAGGCCGGCCCGGCGACGCCGATCGACCCGGGCCTCGTGCTCGCCGATCCCGACAGCCGGATCGCCGGCGCGACCGTCCAGATCACCGGCCACCACGCCGCCCCGGAGGACGTCCTCGCCCTCCCGGCCCAGCCGAGCATCACCGGCGCCTACGACTCGACCTCGGGGACGCTGACCCTGAGCGGCACCGACACGGTCGCCGCCTACCAGGCGGCGCTCCGCGCCGTCACCTACGAGGACACCTCCGCCAATCCGAGCACCGCCCCGCGGACGGTGACCGTCCTGGCCACCGACGACGCGGCGAGCTCCTCGGCGCCGGCCACGCGGGGGATCGCGATCACGGCGACCGACACCCCGCCGGCGGTGTCGACCGGGCCGGGCGCGCTCGCCTACACCGAGAACGACCCGCCGGCGGCCATCGATCCGGCGGTCACGGTCAGCGACCCGGACTCGGTCGACCTGACCGGGGCGACGGTCCAGGTCACCGGCGGCTACGCCGCCGGCCAGGACGTGCTCGCCCTCCCGGCCCAGCCGGTCGTGACCGGGAGCTTCGACCCCGCCGCCGGCGTCCTCACCCTCTCGGGCCCGGCGCCGGTCGCCGCCTACCAGGCGGCCCTCGCCGCGGTCACCTACGCGAACACGAGCGAGAACCCGAGCCCGGCCCCGCGGACCGTCTCCTTCCAGGCGCGCGACGCCACCGGCTTCGGTCCGCCCGCCACCCGCGGCGTCACCGTCGTCCCGGTCGACGACCCGCCGGTCGCGGTCGCCGACGCCGCGACGGTCACCGAGGACGCCGGCCCGAGCCCGATCGACGTGCTGGCCAACGACACGGACGTCGACGGCGGGCCGACGGCGGTCGGCGCGGCTTCGCAGCCGGCGCACGGAACGGTGGTCGTCACCGGCGGCGGGACCGGCCTGACCTACGCCCCGGACGCCAACTACTGCGGCGCCGACAGCTTCCTCTACAAGCTGAACGGCGGCTCGATGGCCACCGTCTCGGTCACCGTCAGCTGCGTCGACGATCCACCGGTCGCCGTCGACGACGCGGCGACCGTCACCGAGGACGCCGGCCCGACCCCGATCGACGTGCTGGCCAACGACACCGACGTCGACGGCGGGCCGAAGACCGTCGCGGCGGCCTCGACGCCGGCCCACGGCTCGGTGCTCGTCACCGGCGGCGGGACCGGCCTGACCTACGCCCCGGACGCCAACTACTGCGGCGCCGACTCCTTCGTCTACTCGCTGAACGGCGGCTCGACGGCCACCGTCTCGGTGACCGTGACCTGCGTCGACGATCCGCCGGTGGCCGTCGACGACGCCGCCACGGTGACCGAGGACGCGGGCGCGAGCCCGGTCGCCGTGCTGGCCAACGACACCGATGTCGACGGTGGGCCCAGGTCGATCCAGGCGGTCACCCAGCCGGCCAACGGCGCGGTCGCCGTCACCGGGGGCGGCACCGGCCTGACCTACGCGCCGAGCCCCAACTACTGCAACACCGAGCCGGGCGGCGCCCCGGACGTCTTCACCTACACTCTCAACGGCGGCTCGACGGCCGCCGTCGCGATGGCGGTCACCTGCGTGCCCGATCCACCGGTGGTCGTCGTCTCGGCCGCCCAGCTCGCCTACACCGAGAACGACCCGGCCACCCCGGTCGACCCGGCCGTGACCGTCACCGACCCCGACCCGGGCGCGCAGGTGGTGGGCGCCACCGCTCAGATCACCGGTCACTACGCCGGGGCGGAGGACGTCCTCGCCCTCGGCGGGTCGCACCCGGGCATCGCCGCGTCCTTCTCGGGCGACACCCTGACCCTGAGCGGCGCGGCCAGCCCGGCCGCCTACCAGGCGGCGCTGGCCGACGTGACCTACCGCAACGGCTCGGAGAACCCGTCGACCGAGACGCGCAAGGTCACCTTCACGGTGACCGACGAGACGGCGCTGACCGGCGCGGCCACCCGGGTGATCTCCGTGACCGCCGTCGACGACCCGCCGGTGGCCGTGGCCGACGCGACCACGGTGATCGAGGACTCCGGCGCGAGCCCGATCGCCGTGCTGGCCAACGACACCGACGTCGACGGTGGGCCGAGGTCGATCCAGTCGGTCACCCAGCCGGCCCACGGCGCGGTGGCCATCACCGGCGCCGGCACCGGCCTGACCTACGCCCCGAGCCCCAACTACTGCAACAACCCGCCGGGAACGGCGCCCGACACCTTCACCTACGCCCTGAACGGCGGATCGACCGCGTCGGTGGCCGTCACGGTGACCTGCGTCAACGACGACCCGGTCGCCGCGAACGACACGATCCCGGTCAGCGCGGTGGGCAACACGGCGCTCGTGGTCAACGTCCCCGGCCACGCGCCGCCGGCCGCCGTCGGGCCGCACCGGTCGGTCGCCGCCGACATCCTGGCCAACGACACGGACGTCGACGGGCCCGGCCCGCTCGCCGTGGTGGCCGGGACGTTCACCACCCACGACGGGGGGACCGTGGTGATGCAGGCCGACGGGGGCTTCGTCTACACCCCGAAGCCCGGCTGCGCCGACGCCTCGGACTTCTTCCCCTACACCGTGACCGACGGCTACCCCGGCACGCCGGGCACCGCCGTCGGCCGGGTCGACCTCACCCTGTCGGGCTGCGTCTGGTACGTCGAGAACAACGCCGCGGGCAACGCCGGCACCTCGACGGCGCCCTTCGACACGCTCGCCCAGGCGCAGGCCGCCTCGGGCGCCGGCGACTCGATCTTCGTGGCCGACGGCGACGGCACGTCCAGCGGCTACGGCGCCGGCATCGCCCTCAAGGCCAACCAGCAGCTGATCGGCGAGGCGGCCGATCTCAAGGTCGGCGGGGCGACGCTCCAGGCCGGCGATCCGACCCGGCGCCCGACCGTCGCCGCCAGCGACGCCGACGTCGTGACGCTCGCCTCGGGCGACACGGTCCGCGGCCTGCGGATCGACCCGGCCGGCACCGGCGGCGGGATCGCCGGCACGGCGGGCGTGGCCGGCGGGACGATCGACGACGTCCGGATCACCGACACCGGGACGGCCGGCACCCAGCCGGGCCTCGAGCTGAACGGCACGACGGGCTCGTTCGCGATCACCGGCCTGGCGATCGACAACACCGCGGCGCCGTCGGGCGCGACCGGGATCCTCCTCAACAGCAACGCCGGCACCGTCGACTTCGGCACGACGAGCGTGACGACGGCCGGCGGCAAGGCGATCGACGCGTCGAGCACCAACCTGGGCACGAGCACGTTCGACTCCGTCACGACGACCGGATCGTCGGCGGGCGGCGTGAGCATGGTCGGCACCGGCGGATCGACGGCCTTCAATGGCCTCAGCCTGACGACGACCAGCGGCTCGACGCCGGCCTTCCACCTGTCGAACGCCGGCAACGTGACGGTGGCCGCCGCGGGCACGGCCAACCTCTCGGCGACCGGCGGGCCGGCGATCGACGTCGCCGCGACGCCCGGCTCGTCGCTGTCGTTCGACAGCGTCAGCTCGGCCGGGAGCAGCGGCGACGCGATCGACCTGAACGGCCTCGGCACGGGCACGTTCAGCGCGACCGGCGGCACGCTGTCGGGCTTCACGGGGACGGCGTTCGACCTCTCCGGAGGCTCGGGCAACGTCTCCTACGGCGGGTCGATCGGCAACGGCTCGGGTCTGACGGCGCACGTCACCGGGCGCACCGGCGGCACCGACACGCTCAGCGGCCAGGTCTCCGACGGGGCGGGCGCGGGCGGCGGCATCCTGCTGGCCGGCAACACCGGCGGGGCGACGGTCCTAAGCGGCGCGTCGGACACGATCAACACCGGCAGCGGCGACGCGGTCGTCATGGGCACCAGCGACGGCCACACGCTGTCCTTCACCGGCGGCGGTCTGTCCTTGACGACGACCTCCGGCAAGGGGCTGGCGGCGACCGCCAGCGGCACGCTCGTCGTCTCCGGCCCGGGCAACACGATCGACACCGGGACCGGCGTGGCGCTGAACGTCTCGAACACCGACATCGGCGCCGCCGGCCTCACCTTCCAGCACGTCTCGTCCAACGGCGCGAGCAACGGGATCGCGCTCGTCAACACCGGGGCGTCGGGCAACCTGGCGATCACCGGCAGCGGCGGAACCTGCACCGCGGCCGTGCCGGCCGGCTGCTCGGGTGGTCAGATCCAGCACACGACCGGTTCCGACGACTCGAGCGCCACGCCGGTCGGCACCGGCATCGTGCTCAACCACACCCTGACCCCGTCGCTGACCCGGATGTGGATCCACGACAACAGCAACTACGCGATTCGCGGGACCAGCGTGAGCGGCTTCACGCTCGACCACAGCGTGATCAACGGGTCCAACGGCGACAACGGGACGACGCCGTTCGACGACTCGAGCGTCTGGTTCGACAACCTCACGGGCTCGGCGAGCGTCACCAACACGTACGTCGGCGGCGGCTACGAGGACAACTTCCGCGTGGTCAACACGTCCGGCTCGCTGAACCGGATCACGTTCACCTCGGACACGATCGGCGACAACAGCGCGGTCGGCGGCAACGACGGCATCCTGCTCTCGAGCACGACGACGGCGGGGCAGCTCGAGGGCACGGTTCAGTCGAGCACCTTCACGGGCGCCGGCGGCGACCTCCTCCAGTTCGACCACAACGGCAGCGGTGCCGGCGACCTCGTCCTGACCGGCAACGCGTTCTCGAACAACCATCCGGGGATCGCCACGGGGGGCGGCGGCCTGACGCTGACCAACGGCGGCACGAGCGGGGCGACGACGATGAGCATCACCGGGGCCAACACGTTCCGCGACGCGGTGGGCAACGCGCTGACGATCGTCAAGGCGACCGGCCCGTCGACGCAGACCGGCACGTTCTCGGGCAACACGATCGGCGTCAACGGCGTGGCCAACTCGGGTTCGGCCGAGGGCGACGCGTTGAAGCTCCAGACCGTCGGCCAGGGCGCGACGACCTGGACCGTCGCCAACAACACGATCCGCGGCTACAACGACTTCGGCGTCGAGCTCCTCGCCGGCGGCTCGGCGTCCGCGCAGGGCGGCGCGGTCAACGCGACGATCACCGGGAACACGATCGACCAGCCGGGCAGCACGGCGGGCACGCTGAGCCTGCCGAAGAACGGCGTCCACCTGAACATCGGCACGGTGCCCGGTGACACCTACCAGGCCTGCGCGGTCATCGGCGGTCCCGGCGGCCTGGCGAACTCGCTCGCATCCGCCGGCAAGCCGGGGGACGACGGGATGGGCAACCTGAGCGGTGGCGAGGACGTCCGGCTGCGCCAGCGCCAGAGCACGACGATCCGCCTCCCCGGCTACGGCGGCGCGCCGACGGACGGTGCCGCCGTCCAGGCGTTCGTCGCCGCGAACAACCCGACCGGCGGCCCGACCGTCGCGACGTCGATCAACTCGCCCCCCGGCGGCGGCTTCACCGGCCCGGGAACGACCTGCCCGTAGGAGGCGACACCATGGCTGAGCCCTTCCTCTCCGAGATCCGCATCATGAGCTTCGTCTTTCCGCCCAAGGGCTGGGCGCTCTGCGACGGCCAGCTCCTGCCGATCAACCAGAACCAGGCCCTCTTCGCCCTGCTCGGGACGACCTACGGCGGCGACGGGCGAGTCAACTTCGCCCTGCCGGACCTTCGGGCACGGGTACCGATCCACACGGGCCAGGGCCACCCCGTCGGCGAGCGCGGTGGAGAGCTCGCCCACACGCTCACCGCCGGCGAGCTCCCCGCGCACGGCCACCGGGTCGGGGCATCGACCAGCCGCTCGGGGGCCCTCACGGCGCCGTCCGGAAACTATCTCGGCGCCGCCAACAACGTCTACGCCGCCACGGCCACCTCGCCGACCACCCTCGGGCCGGGCACGGTCACGAACACCGGCGCCAGCCAGCCGCACGTCAACGCCCAGCCCTTCCTCGCCCTGAGCTTCTGCATCGCCCTCGAGGGCATCTTCCCGTCCCAGAACTGAGGAGTCCGAGCCATGGCCCAGCCATACGTCGGGGAGCTCAGGATGTTCGCCGGGAACTTCGCCCCGGCCGGCTGGATGCTCTGCGAAGGCCAGCTCCTGCCGATCGACGAGAACCCGACGCTCTTCAACCTGATCGGCACCACCTACGGCGGAGACGGCCAGACCACGTTCGCGCTCCCCGACCTGCGCGGGCGCATCCCCGTCCACCAGGGCAACGGGACCATCCTCGCCGAGACCGGCGGCGCCGAGGAGATCACCCTGACCGTCGCGCAGATCCCGGCCCACTCCCACGCCTTCCTCGCCAGCCAGGACGCGGGCGCCAAGAGCAGCCCGGCGGGGAACGTCGTGGCCGGGTCGTTCAACGTCACCCCCTACGTCGACGGCGGCCCGACCGGCGACCTCAACCACGCGGCGATCGCCCAGACCGGGGGCAGCCAGCCGCATCCGAACCTCCAGCCGTACCTGTGCGTCGACTTCATCATCTCGCTCTTCGGCATCTTCCCCTCGCAGTAGGAGCCCTCATGGACCCATTCGTCGCCGAGATCAGGATCTTCCCGTTCCACTTCGCCCCCAAGGGCTGGGCCGTGTGCGACGGGCAGCTCCTGCCCATCACCCAGAACACGGCCCTCTTCTCGCTGCTCGGCACGACCTACGGCGGCGACGGCGTCTCGACGTTCGCCCTGCCCGACCTCCAGGGCAACGCCCCCATGCATCCCGGTCAGGGTCCGGGCCTGAGCCTCCGCGCCCTCGGCGAGATGGCCGGCTCGGAGACGGTGACGCTCGTCGCGGCCGAGCTCCCGGCGCACGCCCACCTCCTGCGGGCCGATGTCGCCGACCCGGCCGACACGAACGTCCCCAGCCCGGCGGCCGCGCTCGCCCCGTCCACCGGCGGGGCGCTCTACCGGGCGACCGCGGACACCCAGATGGCGCCCGAGACCCTGACGAGCGTCGGGGGCGACCTGCCGCACAACAACCTCCAGCCCTACCTGACCCTGTCCTTCAACATCGCCCTCCAGGGTGTCTTCCCGCCCCGCACCTGAGCCGACCCTGCGCCGGTCGGGCCCCGAGGACGCCGAGTTCCTGCTGCGGGTCTACGCCGCCACGCGGGCCGAGGAGCTCGCGCTCGTCCGCTGGACCGGCGCGGAGCGCGACGCGTTCCTGCGCCAGCAGTTCGCCGCCCAGGACGCCTGCTGGGGCCAGCGGCGCCCGGGGGCGCGGCGGTACGTGATCGAGGTCGGCGGCCGGCGGGCCGGCCGCCTCTACGTCGACCGGACGGCGGCGGAGATCCGCATCGTGGACATCGCCCTCCTCCCCGAGTTCCGGGGAGCCGGCGCCGGCACCGCGCTGCTGCGCGACGTGCTCGCCGAGGGCGAGGCCGCCGGGCTGGCGGTGAGCATCCACGTCGAGCGTGGCAACCGGGCGCGCGGCCTCTACCGGCGCCTCGGCTTCGCGTGGGTCGCCGGCGCCGGGGTCTACGACCGCTACGAGCGGCGCCCGCGGGCGGTCGATCCTCCGAGAGAACGGGAGCACGTCCATGGATGACCTCCTCACCCGGCGCCGGCTGATCCAGATCGGCGGGACCGCCACCGCGGCCGTCTACCTCGCGCGCTTCGCACCGCCGGCCGCCGCGGCCGCCGGCGGCGTGCCGGGGTTCCTCGTGCGCTCGTCCTACCTGCCCCTGGTGGGCGCGGCGTTCGCGGTCGCCGGCGGGTCGGGGCCGCTGATCCTGAACGCGGTCAGCGACCTCGTCCGGGCCCAGGCGGAGCCCGCCCTCGCCGGGAGCGACGACGCCTTCGCCCTGTCCTTCGCCGGGTCGCCCGACGCCGTGCTGGGCAGCGGCATCCACGAGCTCAGCCAGCCGGCCCTCGGGGCGTTCTCCGTCTTCATCGCCCCGGTCGACCGGGCGCCGGGGACCCAGGCCTACGAGGTGGTCGTCGACCGGTCGCTGCCCGGCGCGGTCGCCGCCCGCCGGGCGCCGGGGCCGCTCGCCGTCCCCGCCGCCGCGCCCGCCCCGCTCCCCGCCGCCGCGCTCCCGCCCGCGCCCGGCGACGCGCCCTCCGCGCCGGCTCCGCGGGCGAAGCCGGCGGCGAGCCCCGGCCCGGCCGACTCGGCGACCGTCGCCCGGCGCGGGGGGATCCTCACCGCCGACCTCCGGCTGGCCGGGGGGACCCCTGTCGTCTCGGTCCGCGCTTCGCTCACCCGGGGCCCGGTCGAGTACGCCCGGGCCGGCCGGCTGCTGCGCGGACACCTGGCGCTCCGGCTGCCCCTGCGCGAGCTCCGGCCGGTCACCCCCGGGACCTACGAGCTGCGCCTGACCTGGACCGAGGGGAGCGGCCGGCGCGTCGTGACCCACCGGCGGGTGACACTCCGGTGATGCTGACCCACGAGGCGTTCGCCCCCCACGTCGGGAGCGCCTTTGGGCTCCGGCGGGGGCCGGCGGCGCTCGAGCTCGAGCTGGTCGAGGTGACGCCCCTCGGGACCCATCCGGGCGATCGGGGCCGGCGGTCCTTCTCCCTCGAGTTCGACGGACCGGCCGACCCGACGCTGGCCCAGGCGACGGTCGAGCTCACCCACCCGGCGCTCGGGACCCTGGCCATGTTCATCGTGCCGATCGGCCGCGACGAGCGGCACACCCGCTACCAGGCGATCTTCACCTGACCCGCTCGAGCGCGAGTGGGAGGCGGTGGCCGGCGCCTCGCCGGCCGGCGCCGACCCGGGTGCGAAGATGAGCCGGTGAGGGGCGACCGGTGAAGCTCGAGGGGATCGACCCCGGCGACGTCGTGGAGGTCGACGTCCATGGCCGGCGGTTCTTCGCGATCGTGACCGGCCCGGCCCCGGACGGCCTGGCCCTGCGCCCGATCGACCGGGGGGTCAACCGCTACTCCTGCCGCTCGCGGCAGGTGGTCGCCCACTGGGCCAAGCGCGGGCGTCCCCGCCCGGTGGCCGGACGGCTCGAGCCCTCGCCCCATCAACTCCAGCTGGACACGACGGCCTGAGACCCGACGCAGGTCGCCGGCCTGTGTTGTTGAATGCCGTCCCATGGGAATCGCCCGCCGCCCCTCGCTCCTCGCCCGGACCCTGGTGACGGCGGCCGCGGTCGCGCTCGTCGCCGCCGGTGGGGCGCGGGCCGCCTCCCCGCCGCCGACCGGCCTGATCCCCACCCTGCTCTCCGGCCTCACCGGGGCCCCGCCCCCGACCCCGGCCCCGGCCGTGCCCGCGGCGCCGGCGCCGGCCGGCGACCCGTGCGGCGCCGCCCCGGTGGCCGGGAACTCCTCGATCGCGCTGGCCAGCGCCTCGCTCCCGCGCACCGCCCAGCTCCACCTCCCGCCGCGGGTTCCCGCGGGCAAGCCGGTGCCGCTCGTCATCGCCTTCCACGGGGCGGGGAGCAACGGGCCCCAGTTCGCGATCGACAGCGGCCTCTCGGCCGAGGGCGACCAGTTCGGCTTCGCCGTCCTCTACCCGTCGGCCCTCGGCCACCAGTGGGCGATCACCGCGGCCAAGCAGCGTGACGTCAACTTCGTCTCCGACCTGCTCGACCGCGTCGAGGCGATCGCCTGCATCGACAAGCGGCGGGTCTACGCGACCGGCGTCTCGATCGGCGCCGGC
Source organism: uncultured Solirubrobacterales bacterium (assembly GCA_963733245.1). Taxonomy (GTDB): domain Bacteria; phylum Actinomycetota; class Thermoleophilia; order Solirubrobacterales; family Solirubrobacteraceae; genus Palsa-513. Next base: position 47,783 of record CAVTCI010000001.1, on the reverse strand, counting down.
ATGGCGGCCCGGGTCGGCTGCGAGCTGAGCGAGCGCACCGCCGGCCTGGTCCTCGTCTCCGGCGGCTACCGCGCCCTCCCCGCCTGCCACCCCGACCGCCCGGTCTCGATCCTCGAGATCCACGGGACGTCGGACTCGACCGTTCCCTACAGCGGCCAGGGGCCGGCGAACCTCGGCGCCGTGCTGCCCTACATGGCCGGCTGGGCGGCCCGCGACAAGTGCGCCCCGACGCCGACGAAGCGGACGGTCGCCGTCCACACGGTGCTCTACCGGTGGTCGGGCTGCGCGTCGGGCGCGCTCGTCGAGCACCTGCGCATCTACGGGAGCGGGCACGGCCTCCCGAACGCCGCGGGCCTGGAGATCAGTTCCGGCCACCGGAGCACGATCTCCGGGGTCAAGAACATCTGGCACTTCCTCGCCTCGCGCACCCTCGCGCCGCGGTTCCCCGAGGCGCCCGACGGTTGAGCTAGTGGTCCGTCCAGCAAGTTCCTGCACCATTGGGCGGGCCCGGATAACCGCGTGGCGGCGTCCTCGAAGCTCGGAATACGTCCAGTATGCCGCCGCTTCTGCGTCCTGGCCACGCGGCCCCCGGACCTCGCCGAATGGCACACGAACTTACCGGACGAACCACTAGCGGACGGCGAGCAGCCAGGTGGTGCGGACGGGAGCGCTTCCGGCGAAGGCGGTGACCCGCACCAGGGTGTGGACCCCGGGGCTCAGGGGACGCAGCATGTCGGCGAAGCCGAAGGCGGCGGCCCGCCCGGCGGTCGCCCCAGGCGCGCTGAGGTAGTTGTCCCGAGCGGGCATGGTGAAGGCGAAGGCCGGGGTCGCCACCACGAATCCGGGGCGGGCGAGGGGCTGCCCGTCGAGCAGGACGGCGTGCTGGGGCGCGGCCGCCCGCCACTCCCGGCGGGCGCAGCGCCGGAGCGCCGCGTCGCCGCGGGCGCGCAGCGGCGGCGGCTGCACGGTCGAGCAGTCGATGCTCGGGCTGGGCACGAAGATGTAGCTGTGGGCGGGCACCACGCAGGCGCCGAGCACCGACGTGCGCCGGTCGAAGTCGGCGTTGAGGAACCACACGGGCGCCCGCTGGCCGGCCCGGACGCAGAGGGCCGGGTCGCGGGCGGCCGGGGAGATGGTGAGCTGGGAGAGCTGCCAGCGCCAGGCGGAGACCTCCCACTGGCGGTAGGTGCGCCCGCCGACGCGTTCCCACCGGGGCACGACGCGCGCGTCCCCGGTCGCCGCGGCGGCCGGCGGGGTGGCCGCGGCGGCGAGCAGGAGCACCGCCCAGGCGAGCCGCGCCCGCGTCAACCTCTCAGCCGCCGACGGTCTGCGTGCGGTCGTCCGGGAGGGCGAGGCGGAGCTTGTCGAGCGCCAGCCGGATCCGGCCCTTGATCGTCCCGAGCGGCAGGCCGAGCCGCTGGGTCATCTCGGCGTGGGTCAGCCCGGCGAAGTAGGCGAGCTCGATCACCTCGCGCTGCTCGGTGGGCAGCCGGTCGAGGAGCGCGGCCAGCTCGCGCTGCTCGTCCCGGGCGAGCGCCTCCCCCTCGGTCGAGTCGGGCGCCACGGCCAGCTCGAACACCCCCTCACCGCGGAGCACGACATCGCGGTTGCGCCGCTGCAGGTCGATCGCCCCGTTGCGCACGATGCGCAGCAGCCACCACTTCACCTGGCCCCGGCCCGGGCGGTAGAGGTCGCGGTTGCGCCAGAGGCTGATGAACGCCTCCTGGGTCGCGTCAGCGGCCAGCCCCCGGTCGTCGAGGATCCGCACGGCCAGCCAGAAGACGGCGGTGCGATGGCGGTCGTAGAGCGTCTCGAATGCCCGCGCGTCGTTGCGCTGCACGCGCAGCATCAGCGCCTCGTCCGATAACGCCTCTTCAGTGATCATCCACAGCCTGTCCTTGACTCCCTCTTACGTCGTAAGACTAGTACGTGCCGGCGGCGGGGTTTAGCTCCCGGCCGAGTGGGCACCTCCTCAGGCATGAGCTCTTCCCAGGCGACGGTTCCCCAGGTCCGACTGACCGGCGGAGTCGAGATCCCGCAGCTCGGATTCGGCGTCTTCCAGGTCCCGCCCGAGGACACGGCCGAGGTGGCCACCCGCGCCCTCCTGGCCGGCTACCGCCACCTCGACACGGCCGCCGCCTATGGCAACGAGGCGGAGGTCGGACAGGCGATCCGGGCCTCCGGGCTCGACCGCGGCGAGGTCTTCGTCACCACCAAGTGCTTCAACGACGACCAGGGCCACCAGCGGGCCCGGCGCGCGTTCCAGGCCAGCCTCGACCGGCTCGGCTTCGACTACGTCGACCTGTACCTGATCCACTGGCCGGTCCCCGCCCACGACCGCTACGTCGAGACCTGGAAGGCGTTCATCGAGCTCCAGGCCGAGGGCCGGATCCGGGCGATCGGGGTCTCCAACTTCAACCCCGCGCACCTGGCCCGGCTGATCGAGGAGACCGGGGTCACCCCGGCGGTCAACCAGGTCGAGCTCCACCCGCGCTTCCAGCAGGCCGGCCTGCGCCGTGAGCACGAGGAGCGGGGGATCGTCACCGAGGCGTGGAGCCCGCTCGCCCAGGGCGCGGTGCTCGACGATCCGGCGATCACCGGGATCGCCGCCGTCCACGGCAAGACGCCGGCCCAGGTGGTGATCCGCTGGCATCTCCAGCTCGGCAACGTGGTGATCCCCAAGTCGGTCACCCCGGAGCGGATCGAGGCGAACTTCGACGTCTTCGACTTCCACCTGAGTCCGGCCGAGATGGCGGCGATCGACGCGCTCGACGCCGGCGAGCGGACGGGCCCGGACCCGGAGACGTTCGTCCGACCCTAGTGGTCCGTCCAGCAAGTTCCTGCACCATTGGGCGGGCCCGGATGACCGCGTGGCGGCGTCCTCGAAGCTCGGAATGCGTCCAGTATGCCGCCGCTTCTGCGTCCTGGCCACGCGGCCCCCGGACCTCGCCGAATGGCACACGAACTTACCGGACGAACCACTAGCTAGTCGGCGTCGGCCCCCCGGAGCGTGCTCTGGATCACCGGGTGCCGGCGGTAGATCTCGTCCCCCTCCGGCCCGGTCAGGCCGCGCAGCCGGCGGAGGACCTCCCACCGGCGGGGGAGGATCACGCAGGCGGCGCGGCGCTCCACCCCGGCGACGATCGCCGCGGCGGCGGCCGCCGGGGGAACCCGCTTGCGCAGGGGGAGGGGGATCGTCCGGTCGAGACGCCGGACGATCGGGTCGGCGTAGGCGTCGGCCACCATCTGCGTGTCGACGAAGCCGAAGTACGCGACGGTGGCGCTCGCCCCGTGGGGGTGGAGCTCGACCCGCAGGGCCCGACCGAGCTGCTCGACCCCGGCCTTGGCCACCGCGTAGGGCGACTGGAGCATCCCGTTGGTGAACGCGTAGACCGAGGAGACGAGGACGAGGTGGCCCCGGCGGGCGACGATCTCCGGGAGGGCGGCGCGGACGGTGTGGATCACGCCGTGGAGGTTGACGTCGATGACCCGGTCGAAGGTCTCCGCCTCCATCTTCCACATCGTCCGGGCGGGCGGGGCGATGCCGGCGTTGGCCACAGCCAGATCGAGGCGGCCGAAGCGCTCGACGGTCGCGGCGACGGCCGCCCGGACGGCGCCCTCGTCGCGGACGTCGGCGGCCAGGGCGATCACCCGGTCGCCGCCGATCCGCCCGGCGGCGGCGGCGACCCCGGCGGCGTCGACGTCGGCCAGGGCGACCGCGGCACCCCGGGCGTGGAGGGCCCGGGCCGTCTCGAAGCCGATCCCGCGCATCGCGCCGGTCACGAGCGCGACCTTCCCGTCGAGGGCGAACCGAGGCATCGCCGGCTCACTCTATTCACCGCCGGCTAGTCTCTCGGCGGTGGGCGACCTGCCGGCCCGGGAGAGGTGGAACCAGCGCTACGCGGCGCCCGGATTCGAGGCCTTCCCGGCGAGCCCGGCCGACTGGCTGGTCGAGAACCGGGCGCTGCTGCCCGGCGGCGGACGCGCGCTCGACGTGGCCTGCGGCGACGGGCGCAACAGCCGCTACCTGGCCGAGCGCGGCTTCGCCGTCGACGCCCTCGACGTCTCCGACGTCGCCGTCGACGCCCTCCGCGCCGCCGTCCGGGCCGGCGGTCTCGACGTCCGTCCGGCGGCCGTCGACCTCGAGGCCTGGGAGCCGCCGCGCGACCGCTACGACGCGATCGTGAACCTCAACTACCTCCAGCGCGATCTCTTCGGCCCCCTGGCCGCCGCCCTGCGCCCGGGGGGCCTCCTCTTCTTCGAGACGTTCTCCGAGGCCCACGTCAGCGAGCTCGGCAACCGCTTCGACCCGCGCTTCCTGCTCGCGCCCAACGAGCTCCTCGGCGCCTTCCCCACGCTCCGCGTCCGCCACTACCGGGAGGGCGTCGCCGTCCGCTCGGGCCGGCCGCGCGGACTCGCCAGCCTGGTCGCCGAGCGCCCGCCCGCCGCCTGACCGGGCTCGGCAGGCGGTACGGTTCGGCCGTGGTCGTGATCATGGAACCCGGGGCCGACCCGACGCTGATCGAGGCGGTGACCATACGCATCGCCGACCTCGGCCTGGTCGCCCAGACGACGGTCGGCGTCAACCAGACGATCGTCGCCGCCCTCGGCGACACGGCCGGACGCGACGAGCTCGACGCCGAGCTGGCCGAGCTGCCCGGGGTCGAGCGGGTCGTGCGGATCAGCCGGCCCTACAAGCTGTCCTCGATCGAGGCGACGATGCACGAGCCGACCACGCTCGACATCGCCGGCCGCGAGATCGGGCCGAGCACCTTCTGCCTGATCGCCGGCCCGTGCACGGTCGAGTCGAGCGAGCAGACCTTCGCCATCGCCCGGAGCGTCGCCGCCGCCGGGGCGTCGATGCTCCGCGGCGGGGCGTTCAAGCCGCGCACCTCGCCGTTCGCCTTCCAGGGCCTCGGGCGCGAGGCCCTCGACATCCTCTCCGAGGCGCGGGCCATGACGGGGCTGCCGATCGTCTCCGAGCTCCTCGACATCACCCAGGCCGACCTCTTTCGCGAGCACGTCGACGTGATCCAGATCGGCGCCCGCAACATGCAGAACTACACCCTCCTGCGGGAGATCGGCCAGATGGGCATGCCGGTCGTGCTCAAGCGCGGCCTCTCGGCGACGATCGACGAGCTCCTCCAGGCCGCCGACTACCTGCTCCAGGGCACCGATCAGGTCATCCTCTGCGAGCGGGGGATCCGCACCTTCGAGACGGCCACCCGCTTCACCCTCGACCTGTCGGCCATCCCCTCGCTGCGCCAGCGGACCCACCTGCCGGTGATCGTCGACCCGTCGCACGCCTCCGGCGATCGGCGGCTGGTCGGCCCGCTCGCCGCCGCCGCGGCCGCCGTCGGCGCCGACGGGCTCCTCGTCGAGGTGCACGACGACCCGACCCACGCCCACTGCGACGGCCCCCAGCAGCTGGCCACCGCCGAGTTCCCGGAGTTCGCCGAGCGGATCCTCGCCCACGCCGCTCTCGCCGGCCGCCGCCTCGCCTAGCCTAAGCCTAGGAGCCTGCGGTCGCCATCGGTCTGACCCCCCGCTCCTAGGAGCCCGTCCGGAGCGCCTCGCGCAGCCAGCCCCAGGCGGGGGTGCCGCTCGGCCGTGCCGGCCAGCCGTTGATCGTCCCCAGGAGCTGCCAGTAACGCTCGACCCGGAGGTCGGCGAAGTCCTCGATCGTCCGGGCGAGCCAGCCGCGGAAGGCCGGGTCGTTCGGCCGGCCGTAGGCGTCGGCGAGCACGGCGAGGAGGTCGTCGAGCACCGGCGCCGCGGCCGGCGAGCCCGGGTCGAGGCCGGCGGCGACCGCCCCGCCGGCCCGCTCGAGCACGACCGCGTTGATCGCCTGGGCGGCGGCCGGGTCGGTCGGGGTCCGCTCGCGGCCGGCCGCGCCCTGCTCGGCCATCCGGCGGACGCGCCGGCGGAAGTCCTCGTCGCCGACGAGCTCGGCCAGCTCGATCCACGCGTCGAGCTGGTCCGGGGTCGGATCCTCGGGCAGGTCCGGGCGGGTGGCGCGCATCCGCCCGACGATCCCCGGGTCGACCTCGAGGCCGTCGAACACGTGATCGAGGAAGCCGTCGACGATCCGCCGGCGCTCCTGCGCCGAAAGTCGGGCGAGCTTGTGCATGAGCTTGATCTCCTCAGGGTTGGATTGGCGTCGGGCGACCGCGCCCAGCACGCTCCGGCGGAGCCGGAGGACCCGGATCTGGGCCTCGAGCGCGGCCGCGTGAGCCGCCGCCACCTCGGCCAGGGTCAGCTCCCGGTGGAGGACCCGGCGCGTGGTGGCCAGGTCGACGCCGAGCTCGCGCAACGTGCGCACGAGCTCGAGGCGGGCGAGCGCCGTCTCGTCGTAGAGGCGGTAGCCGGCCTCCGTCCGCCCGGCCGGCGGCACGAGGCCACCGTCCGAGTAGAAGCGGATCGTCCGGACCGGGAGGCCGCTCAGGCGAGCGAGCTCGCCGATCGTCCAGGGGGGCTCCTCGGCGGTCATGGACCGATCTTCGGGCCTCCACCGGCTGGAGAGTCAAGCGTCGGTAAGAATGACCCGGCTGCCCTCGTAGTCCAACGGATAAGACGGCCGCCTCCTAAGCGGCAGATCCAGGTTCGATTCCTGGCGGGGGCGTCACTCGTCCCGCTCGGGGTAGACGTCGTCGATCGTGGTCAGCGCGACGTAGGGCGCCCGCGCCGCCGCCTCGATCGCCGCCCCCCCGCCGGCCAGCCGGTCGAGCACGCTGAGCACCCCGCAGATCTCGTGGCCGGCCGCCTGGAGCGCCTCGATCGCCGCCAGGGTCGAGCCGCCGGTGGTGACGACGTCCTCGACGACCAGGCACCGGTCCCCGCCGGAGAGCGGCGGTCCCTCGATCCGGCGCTGGAGGCCGTGGGCCTTGGTCTCCTTGCGGATGAAGAACGCCGTGCACGGGGCCCCGGCGGCGAGCGCCGCGCAGGCGACCGGGTCGGCGCCCATGGTCAGGCCGCCGACCGCGGTCGCCCCCCACGCGGCCGCCCGCTCGGCCACCAGCTCGCCGAGGGCGGCGAAGCCCGCCGGGCGGAGGATCGCCCGCTTGGCGTCCACGTAGTAGGAGGCCGTCCGCCCGCTGGTCAGGACCACCGGCCCGACGACGAGCGCGTGCTCGCGCAGTTCGCCGATCAGTCGGTCGCGGGCGGTCATCGGCCCAGCGATCCTAGTCGCTGCGCCTCGTACATCCGCCGACCCGGCTCCGCCCGCCACCCGCCGCTGCCGTTGCCTCGGGTAGAGATGATCGCCACCCTCCTGCGCTCCGCCGCCGTCCTCGCCTGCCTCGTGATCCTCACGAGCTTCTCCCTGTTCGCCATCGACCAGGCCGGCGGCGCCTCCCAGCAGGCGCAGGCCGAGGCCGGGACCCCGGCCCGGGCGCAGACCGACGCCCGCGGGCAGACGATCGGCCCGGCGCTCCGCGGGGGCGGGGCCGAGACGGGCGTCCGGGCCACCATCGACGACGTCGATCGCGCCCTCCTCACCCCCGTCCTCCCGCTCGCCTCGGGCCCCGCCAACTCGTGGGGCGCCCGCAGCATCGAGCTGGCCGGCGGCCTCGTCCTCTACGGCCTGATCCTCGGCATGCTCGCCCGGTCGACCGACCTCGCCCGGCGCCGGCGCCTCCACGCGGCCGGGCCCCCCCAGCCGCACTTCTAGGGGCCGGCGTTGCCCAGCACGCGGTGGCTGCCGCCGCCGCTGCGGTAGTAGACGTCGACCCGGTAGCCGAACCTCGCCCACGCGTAGACGCCCGCCGCGTCCGGGATCGGGATCCGCAGGCACCCGTGCGAGGCGGGGTAGATCGGGACGTCCGGGTAGCCGTGGATCGCGTACCCGCCGACGAAGTAGTTCGAGTCGACCATGCCCTTCTCGTTGACCCCGATCGTCTTCAGGTAGATCGAGAAGTTCCCGATCACCGTCGGGGTCGACGGCTTGCCCGAGCTCATCTCGAAGATCTGGCGCACCCGCCCGCCCGGGAGCACCTCGGCCAGGACCTGGTGGGTCAGGTCGCCCTCGAAGTGCGCCCCCTGGCCCGGATAGCGGACGTGGAAGGCCCCGGCCCCGCTGGCCAGCCGCTCGAAGACGACGCGGTTGGCCTGCGCCGTGCGCACCAGGCCGGTCAGCTTGCGCAGGGCGATCACCGCCCGGGCCGTCCCGTCGTCGAAGACCCCCGACCGCGGGACGGCGTAGTGGAGGCCGGCCAGCTCCGCCTGGAGCAGCCGCACCGACGCGCTCCGCTCGCCCGGGCTCACCGTCGCGTGGACCACGCTCACGCTCCGCGACGGCGCGTCGAGCCCGGCCTGGAGCGGGCTCGCCGGATGGGAGACGCGCACGCTGACCGTCGCCGGCCGACCCCCGACCCCGATCACCGTCGCGAAGTGGCCGGTCCCGTGACCCCCGCTCCGAACCTCCACGCCCCGGGCCTCGAGCTCCGTCCCTTGCCGGAAGGTCCGCACGAAGACCGACTCGCCGGCCACGAACGGGCGGACCGTCCCGACCACGCGCAGGCGCCCGCCGGCGATGACCGCCGTGACCGGCAGGCCGGCCTCGTTCTCGAGCGTCGTGGCGATGGCGATCGGGGCCGGCGGCGGGCACGACGGGACCAGGCACGTGACGTCGGCCGCGGCGAGGGCCGGCGAGGCGGCCGCGGCGGCGAGGGTCAGGGCCAGGAGGCGGCGCACGCGAGCGAGCCTATTGGGCCGGGGCCAGCCGCGCAACGGAGGCCAGGACCAGGGCGATCGCGGCCAAGGACGCCCCCGCGAGGAGCGGGATCTCCCAGTGCCAGTGCTCGGTCGCCCCGAAGGCGATCGAGTTGTTGAGCGCGTGGAGGGCGATGCACGGATAGAGGGACCCGGTCTTCCAGTAGACGATGCAGAGCACGAAGCCGAAGAAGGCCAGCGGCACCAGGTAGCCGGCCGGCTCCGAGCCGAGGTGGATCGCCCCGAAGACGATCCCGGTGATCACCGCCGCCGGCCAGACCCCGACGCGGGTGCGCACGGCGGTGAAGAAGAACCCGCGGAAGAAGAACTCCTCGCAGATCGGGGCGATCACGCAGGTCAAGAGGCACACGGCGAGCAGCGCCGCCGCGTTGTCGTTGGCCCCGAGCTGGTCGACCAGCTTCGACTTGTCCTTCACGTCGAGCGCCGCCACCCAGGCGGCCGAGAAGGCGATGAACGAGCCGTAGCCGACGGCCAGGGCCACCGCCGCCCGCCTGATCCGGGTCGGGCGCAGGCCGAACTGCCCGGGCGTCGGCCGGGCGATCTGGGCGGCGAAGAACACGGCGCTGAGGACGAGGGCCCCGTCCTGGACCATCGTCGAGATCAGGGTGACCGCCGCCGGCGGATGGGTGAAGCTCGCCCCGGCGACCGCCCCGACCACGCCGACCACGAGGCCTCCGACCACCGCCCCGCCGAACCCGGCGATCAGCGCGAGCGGGGCGAGGACCGCCGGCCAGGCGCGCGGCGGGCTGACGTTCGGGAAGGCGGCCATGCCCCGGAGGTTAGGGATCGACCAGGGCGGCGAGGGTCGAGATCGTCCGCACCTCGCCGTCCCCGCCGCCCCCGCCCGGGGCGAGCAGGCCGGCGGCGTCGCGCCGGAGGAGGAGCACCGGCTCGATCCCCGCCGCCCGGGCTCCGACCACGTCCTCCGCGTAGCTGTCGCCGACGTGGATCGCCCGGTCGGCCGCCACTCCGGCGAGCGCCAGGCCGGCCGCGAAGATGGCGCCCTGCGGCTTGGCCGAGCCGACCTCCGCCGAGGAGACCACCCCGTCGAGGAGCGGCGCGATCCCCGCGTCGGCGAGCGCCGCGTGGAGCGAGACGTCCCAGTTGCTGACCACGACGAGGCGGACCCCCCGCGCCCGCAGCCGGCGGAGCGCCGGCCCGACGTCGGGGTAGGCGGTGAAGCGGAGCGCTGCGAGCAGGGCGCCGGTCAGCTCGCCCCGGTCGAGGCCGGCGGCCGCCGGCCCGAGCTCCCGGGCGAGCACGCCGGCGCACTCGTCGCGCAGGCGGGCGAGCGCGGCCGGGTCGCCCGCCTCCAGGCAGTGGGACCGGTAGTAGGCCATCTCGGCGCCGAGCGCCCGCCGGACGACCGGCTCGGCCACGACCACCCCGCAGCGCTCGGCCAGGAGCCCGGTCAGCGGCGTCCACGGCGGCTCGATGCCCACCAGGGTGCCGAGGGCGTCGAGGAGGACCGCCCTCACGCGATCCAGTGCCAGGTGGCGAACAGGCCGGCGAACGACGCGAGCATCGCCGCGCTCGCCCCGAGCGCCGGCCGGCGCACGCGCTCGTGGCCGGCCAGCCAGAGGCCGATCGCCATCTGGAGGGGGAAGAGGACGACCAGGAAGCGCGGGAGCGACATCAGCGGCTCGGGGCCGGCCGGGTAGGAGACGGCGAGCACGATCGCCGCCAGCGCGTAGGCGCCGTAGGCGAGCGGGAGGCGCCGCAGCGCCCCGATCAGCGGCGGGAGCGCGGCGAGGAGGAAGCCGAAGAGCATCAGGTTGTGCCAGGCCACGACCATCGGGTCGCCGCCGGCCGCCCGGAAGTAGACCGTCCGGGTCTGCCCGGAGAGGAGCTGGTGGGCCCCGGCGAGCGCCGCCGACGCCGCCTGGCTCACCCCGCCGAACGGTCCGGCGAAGTGGCGGAACCACGCCTGCTGGGCGGCGAACGGCGCGAGCGGGTCGAGCCCGGCCAGCCCGAGCCAGCCGAGGTAGGCGCCGAGGCCGAGGGGGACGACGAGGAGCCAGAGCGCGTCGCGCCGGCGCGGGCGGGGGGCGACGAACCCCGCCGGGCGGCGCGCCCCCCGGCGCTGCTCGACGTAGAGCAGGGCCAGGGCGCCGAGCAGGAGGATCCCCTGGGAGCGGGTCGCCGCCCCGAGCGCCCCGAGCCCGGCCGCCTGGGCCCAGCGCCCCCGGCGGGCGGCGAGGAAGGCGCCGACCGAGAGGGCGAGGAAGAGGGACTCGCTGTAGACCGCCGTGAGGAAGAAGGCCATCGGCCCGAGCGCGGCGGCCAGGACGGCCAGGCGCGCCGCCTCCGGGTGGGCCCGGCCGAGCTCGAGGTCGGTCAGCCGCCAGAGGAGGCGCAGGGCGACGAACAGGCAGGTGACCGAGACGAGCACGCCGGCGACCAGGTCGCCGGGCCCGAGCTGGGCGACCAGGGCGACGAGCAGCGGGTAGAGCGGGAAGAAGGCGGTCCCGGCGCCCCCGTCGACGTAGCCGTCCCGGGCGATGGCCAGGTACCAGACCGAGTCCCAGCGGGCGAAGGGCGCGGCCAGGGCGTCGCGCCCGGCGCCCAGGTGGTCGACCAGGCCGGCCGGGTCGAAGCCCCCGTGGGGCACCGGGCCGAAGGCCAGATAGGCGCCGAGACCCCCGGTGAGGACGGCCGCCAGGGTCAGGGCGAGCCCGATCGCCGCCGCCCGGGCGGCCGGCTCCGGGGGGAGCCGCGGGCGGAGGGCGCCGATCCGGGTCGCCGGGCGTCGGGGCACCACTTCGCGGGCATGGGCTTCCATCGGTGCCGGACGATGATCGCACCCGCCGTCCCCGGACTCGCCGGTCGGCGGCGCCCGGGAGGAGGGGTCGGCCCAGCGCGGGCGAATCAGGGGGTGTGCCAGAATTGCCCGGCTTCCCGCCTCGCGCCGCTCGTCCGGCGCAGCCGGCTCCTCGCGATGACCGCACGTGACCGCCAGCGCCGCCGACGGCGCCACAGCAGCGACCCGGCCCGCCTGGTCCTGATCGGGCTGGGCATGCTCTTCGGGTCGGTGGTCGTCGCCCTCGGGATCGTCGTCGGCTACGTCGTCTCGGTGGCCAACAGCGTCCCCGCCCTGTCGACCCTCAAGTCGGTCGACAACGGGGCCAACTCGACGGTCTACGCCGCCGACGGGAGCCCGCTCGGGGTGATCACCTCCGACAAGCTCCGCTCGCCGATCCCCTCGTCCCAGATGCCCCAGCTCCTCAAGCAGGCGACCGTGGCGATCGAGGACCAGCGCTTCTACCAGCACCACGGCGTCGACCTCCAGGCGATCATCCGGGCCGCGGCGACCGACGTCAGCGCCGGCAGGCCGCTCCAGGGCGGGTCGACCCTGACGATGCAGCTCGTCCACAACCTGTACATCAGCGCCGACCAGCGGTCGCTCAAGTTCAAGATCCGCGAGGCCGTCCTCGCCGAGCAGCTCGAGAAGGCCCACCCGAAGGACTGGATCCTCACCGACTACCTCAACACCGTCCCCTACGGGACGGTCGGCGGGCAGAACGCCCTCGGCGTGCAGGCGGCCGCCCGGATCTTCTTCAACAAGACGGCCGGCCAGCTGACCCTGCCCGAGGCGGCGACCCTCGCCGGCCTCCCCCAGGCGCCGAGCGACTACAACCCGTTCAACGATCCGGCGGCCGCCCTGAAGCGGCGCAACGAGGTCCTCGACAAGATGGCCCAGCTCAACTACATCACCGGCGTCCAGGCGATCGACGCCGAGAACACCTCGCTCGGCGTCCAGCACGGCACCTTCTACACCGCCCACCGCGAGCAGTTCTTCTTCGACTACGTCAAGCAGGAGCTGATCAACCGCTACGGGGCCAACACCGTCCTCCAGGGCGGCCTGAAGATCTACACGACGATCGACCCCAAGCTCCAGACCGCCGCCCGGGCGGCGATCCAGAATGTCCTCGGCCAACCGGGCGACCCGGCCTCGGCGATCGTCTCGATCGATCCGCGGACCGGCTACATCAAGGCGATGGCCCAGTCCGAGCAGTACAACCAGTCGCAGTTCAACCTCGCCACCCAGGGCCACCGCCAGCCCGGCTCGACGTTCAAGACCATCGTCCTGATGACCGGCCTGCGCCGCGGGGTCGACCCGAACTCGACCTACTACACCTCGATGCCGCTCGACTTCACCGACCCGATCTGGGGTCCGATCAAGGTCCAGACCTACTCGAACACCTACTCGGGCACCGAGAGCATCGTCCAGGCGACGCTCCAGTCCGACAACACCATCTACCAGCAGTTCGATCTCGACCTCGGCCCGCGCAACGTCCGCCAGACGGCGATCGACATGGGCGTGATCTCGCCGCTCGAGGGGCTCCCGGCCGAGGGGCTCGGCGGTCTGAAGGTCGGCGTCTCGCCGCTCGAGATGGCCGACGCCTACGCGACGATCGCCTCCGGCGGCTACCGCAACAAGCCGATCTCGGTGACCAAGGTCACCTTCCCCGACGGCCACGTCGACGACCTCTCGGCGCCCCAGCGGGTCCGGGCCTTCTCGGACGGGGTCACCGCCGCGGCGACCGCCATCCTCCACCAGAACGTCCTCTCCGGGACCGGCACCGCCGCCAACTACGGCTGCCCGGCGGCCGGGAAGACGGGCACGACCGACAACTTCACCGACGCCTGGTTCGACGGCTTCACCCCGCACATGTCGAGCGTCGTCTGGGTCGGCTATCCGAAGGGCAAGATCCCGATGACCAACGTCCACGGGATCGCCGTGGCCGGCGGGACCTTCCCGGCCCAGATCTGGCACGCCTACATGCAGGTGGCCATGAAGGGCGACTGCACGGACTTCCCGGCGAAGCCGACGACGCCGCTCGTCTTCAAGCCGTTCACCGGCCGCTACCTCGCCGGCTCGGGCGGCGGCGGGTCGAGCGGCGGGGGCGGGTCGAACGGCTTCCAGTACCCGTCGAACCAGCCGGCGACGACCACCCCGGCCAAGCCCAACCCCGGCGGCAGCCCGGCCCCCGGCGCGGCGAGCCCGCCGGCGACCAACACGCCGAAGCTGATCATCCCGCCCGGGCAGACGGTGTCCCCGCCGCCGGGCGCCGGGGGCGCCGTCGGCGGCGGCGTGGTCGCGCCGGTGCACTAGAGCGCGGCCGCCGGGCCCGCTCGCCGCATCCGTCCCGGGCCGATCGCCGCCGGCTTGCTACCGTGGGCAGCGACAGGGCGCCGGAGGCGGCGCCCGCGAACCGGCGCCCCGCGAGGGGCCGGCGAGGCGAGGATCCCCACCGTGGCGAAGGAAGACAAGGTCGAGTTCGAGGGCGAGGTCATCGAGGCGCTCCCCAACGCGATGTTCCGCGTCAAGCTCGACAACGACCACGTCGTGCTCGGCCACGTCGCCGGCAAGATGCGCCGCTTCCGGATCCGGATCCTCCCGGGCGACCGCGTCCGCTGCGAGCTCTCGCCCTACGATCTCGACCGGGCCCGGATCGTCTACCGCCACCGCTGAGCCGTGAACCGCCGGTGCCGGCCGCGACCCCGCCTCCGGCACCGGGCGACGCCGGCGAGCACGCGCTGATCGAGGCGATCACCGGGGCGCTCGCCCCCCGCGGCGGGCGGACCCGGCGGTGGATCGGCGACGACGCCGCCGTCATCCGGGCCGGCGCCTTCGCCGTCGTCTCGGTCGACACGATGGTCGAGGGGGTCCACTTCCGCCTCGCCTGGAGCCGCCCGGCCGAGGTCGGCCACAAGGCGCTGGCCACCGCGCTCTCCGACCTGGCGGCGATGGGCGCCCGGCCCGGCGAGGCGTACTTCGCGCTCGCCGTCGGCGGGGGCCTCGACGCCGCCGGGGCGCTCGCCCTGATGCGGGGCGCCGAGGAGCTCGCCGCCGCGACGGGCACGACGATCGCCGGGGGGGACATCGTCGGCTCGCCGACGGCGACCGTCACGGTCACCGTGGTCGGCTGGGCCGACCGGGAGGAGGACCTGGTCGGCCGCGACGGGGCCCGGGTCGGCGACCTGATCGGGGTGACCGGGGAGCTCGGGGCGGCGGCGGCCGGGCTCGCCGTGCTCGAGGGGCGCGCCGGCGGCGGCGCCCACGCGGCGGCCCTCGTCGCCCGCCACCGGCGTCCGCTCCCCCGGCTCGACTGGGGCCGAGCGCTCGGGCGGATCGGCGCCCACGCCCTGATCGACCTCTCCGACGGGCTCGCCGGCGACGCCGCGCGGATCGGGGCGCGGAGCGGCGTCCTGCTCGCGGTGGACCTCGACGCCCTGCCCGTGGCGCCCGGGGTCGCCGGGGTCGCCGCCGAGCTCGGCGAGGATCCGGCGGTCCTGGCCGCCGGTGGGGGCGAGGACTACGAGCTCTGCGTCTGCGTGGCCCCCGGCGACCGGGCGGCCGCCGAGCGGGCCGTGCCCGCCCTCACCTGGGTCGGCCGGGTCGTCCCGGCCCCCGCGGCGGGCGGGGGCGCGCGCCTGGCCGGGGCGGGGGGTCGGTCCGCCGGGGCCGGCTTCGAGCATCGCCTGGGCTAGCCCCGCCCGGCAGGCCGAGCAGGCGGCGGGCCGCCCGGCTGGCGATCACCGCGGCGGCGACGGCCGCCGGGTCGACCGTGTACCGGCCGTGCTCGACCTGGGTGCGGAGGTGGGCGACGTGCATGCTCGGTTCAGTCATCGGCCATCTGGCCTCCGGAGCCCCGCAAACGGCGCGATACTCGGCCAATCGGCCAGTCCCGCCGGCCGCCGGCGGCCGCCGCCGGCCCTCATCGGCGCAGGGCCGAGTCGGTGCCGCCGAGCGACCCGGGCCCGGCGTAGCTGATCGGTCCCCGGACGGTGATCGGCGGCTGGCGCTGGTCGCGGTCGCGGGCCCGGTGGTCGACGATCATCACGGCGGCGATCGCCGCCCCGCCGGCGAGGCTCCAGAGGACCAGGGCGATCGGGCCGAGGTGGCCGCCGGCCACCAGCAGGAGCCCGGTCCAGGCGAAGCCGGCCGGCCCGAGGCCGAGGCGGGCGCAGTAGAAGACGATCAGGCCGAGCACGGGGACGGTCGCCGCCGCGACCAGGCCGACCCCGAGGGCGCGGGGCGGGACCGGGTCGAGCGTGGTGGCCAGCAGCCAGAGGTGGAGGGGCAGGATCCCGAGCAGGGCCGCGTAGGGGTTGGCGATCCAGGTCAGGACGGCGAGGCCGCAGACGGCGAGGACGAGCGCTGCCGCCGCCCCGTCCCAGCTCCCCGACCGCGACGCGGTCCCGACGGTCACCCCGAGGCGGCGGGTCAGCGTCTGGCGGAGCATCCAGGCCAGCCCGAAGACGAGCGCGACGCTGGCCAGGGCGATGTCGCCGGCCGCGTCGCGGGGGAGCTGGGCGGCGGTGACCGGTCCGGTCGGGGCGGCGGCGAGGAGGCCGGTGCGCCCGAGCAGGACGGCGAACAGCGCGGCCAGGGCGAAGGGGAGGGCGACGAGCCCGAGCCAGGCGAACCAGGCCCCGACCGGCTCGCGGCGGCGCCGGACCCGGGCGAGGATATCGACGCCGGCGACGAGGACCGGGAGGATCAGCATCGCCGCGAGCAGGCGGATGCCCCGGGCCGGGAGGACGCGCGAGCCGAGCAGGACGTCGGCGGTCGGCGCCCCGACGTCGGGGCTGGTGTCGAGGGCGTTGACCGCGCGCAGGACCGCCTGGCCGAAGTCCTGGAGGCGCTGCTGGGCCGCCGGGCCGGAGGCGCCCTCGCCGCTGCGGGGACCGGTCTCCCCGCTGCGCTGGATGAGAACCGCCGGGAGCCCGGCCGCCCCGAGCGGGCCCTGCTCGCCGACGGTGAGCGGGAAGGCGAGGTGGGCGAGCTGGTCGGTCAGGGCCGTCCCGCCCGGGCTGCGCCCGAACTGGGCCTGGAACGCCGTCTCGACGGTCCGGCGCAGGCGGATCGGGGCGATCCGGGCGCTGTCGGACCAGGGCACGACGTAGGGCCGCCGGGACCGCGACCCGGCGAGGTCGCCGAGGACGAGGACCGCGTCGATCGGGTCGGTCAGCTGGCCGACGGCGTCGGCCGCCCCGGCCGCCCCGCCGCTCCCGCCGCTGGTCGAGACGAGGGTCAGCGTCCGGTGGGTCACCCGGTTGGAGAAGAGGCTGGCCAGCTCGAGCAGGGCGGCCGACCCGGAGAGCTCGGCGCCCGAGCCGGGGACCCGGCTGTCGCGGTGGGCGACGATCACGATCGCCGGGCCCGGCGTGCCCTGACGGCGGCCGACCACGGTGACCAGGCGCCGCCGTCCGGCCACCGTGTCGCCGACGAAGCTGTGGGTCGTGGTCGCGAAGCCGGCGTCGCGGAAGGCGGTGGCCATGCGCCGGGCCAGGCGCCGGTCGGCGGGCGAGCCGGGGGCGCGGGAGGGGTACTCGGCGGCCAGGGAGCCGAGCAGGTTCATCGCCGCGGCCCCGTCGAAGGCGTCCGGGGCGAGCGTCGAGGTGAACGGCCGCGGGCGGGGGACGAGCGAGAACGCGACGTAGACGAGAACCAGGAAGAAGGGCACGAACGCCATGCGGTAGAGGCGCAGATCGACCACGACCGCAGCGTAGTGGTCGGGGCCGGGCGCAACGCCGGCCCGATCTGCAACCGTTCATCCTCGTGCGCCGTCTCGCCCCTCCCGCCAATTCCGAGCCGGTCCCCGGCTAGTGCACGACCGTCCGCCCAGGATCCTGCTCGTCGACGACGAGCAGTCGATCCTCACGCTGCTGTCCTACCCGCTGCGCAAGGACGGCTACGAGGTCGTCCGCGCCTCCGACGGGGCCGAGGCGCTCGCCCGCTTCGGCGAGCGGGACTTCGACCTCGTCGTGCTCGACGTGATGATGCCGCGGATCGACGGCCTCGAGGCCTGCCGGAGGCTGCGGGCGATCAGCCCGGTGCCGATCATCATGCTGACGGCCAAGGCCGAGGAGATCGACAAGGTGCTCGGCCTCGAGCTCGGGGCCGACGACTACATCACCAAGCCCTTCTCGATGCGCGAGTTCCGCAGCCGGGTCAAGGCGGCGCTCCGGCGGGCCTCGCTCAGCGCCCAGCCGCCCGGGTCGGGCGCCGCCGGGCAGACGCTGGCCGCCGGGGAGCTCGCCCTCGACGGGGCCAAGCGGTCGGTCCGGGTCCGGGGCGAGCCGGTCCAGACGACCTACGTCGAGTTCGAGATCCTGGCCACCATGCTCCGCGACCCGGGACGGGTGTTCACCCGCGAGGCCCTGCTCGAGCGGGTCTGGGGCGACTCCGACTACCGCGATCCCCGGACGATCGACGTCCACATCCGCCATCTGCGCGAGAAGCTCGAGCGCGACCCGAAGGAGCCGGAGTACCTCTTCACCGTCCGGGGGGTCGGCTACCGGTTCCGCGACGACGGCGAGCAGTAGGCGTGGCCGGCGCCGCGGACCTCGACCGGTCGCGGAGCGCTCCGGCCGGCTGGCGCGGGTGGGCGCGGGCGGCGCTCGCCGCCGGGGCGCGCCGGCGGCCGTTCCTCGGCGGGTCGATGCGCAACCGCCTGGCCCTGCTCGTCTTCGGGATCACCCTGGTGGCCATCTCCGGGGTCTACGCCTACGTCACGCCGTCGCTGGAGACGAGCCTCCGCGGCCAGAAGCTGGCCGCCCTCCAGGCCGGGGCGGCCGCCGCCCTCCCGGCGCTGGCCCGGACGGTCGGCTCGACGATCGACAAGGCCGGGGTCGACCGGGCGGTGCGCGACGCGGCCGACCGCTCGAGCGCCCGGGTAACCCTGCTGGGGATCAGCTCGGGCACGGCCGGCCTCTTCGCCTACCCGATCACCGACTCGGGCGTCGAGACCGACCAGGGGGCGCCCGACCGCCTGCCCCTGGCCATGCGGGCGGCCCGGCGGGGGCGGCCGGCGAACGGCGTCCTCTCGGGCTCGCGGACCGGCGCGGTCGCCCTGCCGATCCTCTTCGCCGGGCGGGTCGCCCGGGTCGCCGTGTTCAGCGTCCCCCTCGGCGACGTCCAGAGCACGGTGGCCCTGATCCGGCGCAAGGTGCTGATCGCCGGGCTCGTCGCCCTCGGCTTCTCCCTGCTCGCCGGGACGCTGGTCGCCCGGGCGCTCAGCCACCGGGTCAAGCGCCTCGAGCGGGCCGCCCGCCGGGTCGCCCGCGGCGACTTCAGCGGCGGCTTCCAGGTCGACTCGACCGACGAGCTCGGCCAGCTCGCCGGCGCCCTCGACGAGATGCAGCAGCAGCTCCAGGAGCTCGACACCGCCCGCAAGCGCTTCATCGCCACCGCCTCGCACGAGCTGCGCACGCCGATCTTCTCGCTCGGCGGGTTCCTCGAGCTGATCCAGGACGAGGAGCTCGACGAGGAGACCCGCCGCCAGTTCGTCGGTCAGGTCCGCGAGCAGGTGGCCCGCCTGGGCAAGCTCGCCACCGGGCTGCTCGACCTCTCCCGCCTCGAGGCCGGGTCGCTCGAGCTCGACCCGTCGCTCACCGACCTGGGCGTCCTCGCCCGGGCGGTGACCTCGGAGTTCATCCCCGCCCTCCACCAGCACGACTCCCGCCTCGAGCTGCGCCTGGCCCGCGACCCGGTCCGGGCGACCTGCGACCCCGAGCGGGTGGCCCAGGTCCTGCGCATCCTCATCGACAACGCGATCCTCCACACCCCGCCGGGTACGGCGATCGTCGTCACCGTCGCCCGCGGCGCCCACGGCGAGGGCCCCCGGCTCACCGTGCTCGACCGGGGGCCGGGGATCCCCTCCGGCTCGGCCGAGCGGATCTTCGACCCGTTCTTCACCTCCGACGGCGTCCAGGGATCGGGACTCGGGCTGGCCATCGCCCGCGAGCTGTCCGAGCGGATGCGCGCCCACCTCGACGTCGATTCGCAGCCGGGAGCGACCACCTTCGCCCTCCGGCTGCCGGCCCAGTAGCCGCCGGACTGCTCGCCGCCGGCCGGACCGCCGCACCCGGTATCGTCGGCCGAGTGCCCGTGCCCGTCGCTCCCGTCCGCCGGACCGCCGGCCGACCGGGGCCGCTCCCCACCCCCAAAGGTCGTTCGGGTCCGATCGTTCGGGTGCCGACCCGGCGCGCGGGCCCATGACCGAGGAGCCCGAGCACCGGCTGGTCCTCGTGTCCAACCGCGGGCCGGTCACCTTCGCCGCGGACGGGAGCGTCCAGCGCGGGGGAGGCGGCCTGGTCACCGCGCTCACCGGCCTCGCCTCCCACCGCGACGCCGTGTGGATCGCCTCGGCGATGAGCGAGCACGACGCCGCGGTCTCCCGCGAGCACGACGGCCGCCCGTTCACCGTCCGCTCGCCGGCCGGGGGGACCTACCTCGTCCGCCTGGTCGAGTCCGATCCGGAGGCCTACGACCGCTTCTACAACATCGTCGCCAACCCGATGCTCTGGTTCATCCAGCACTACCTCTGGGACCAGTCGAACGCCCCGGACATCCGGCGCAACGAGATCGACGCCTTCGAGCTCGGCTACACCGCGGTCAACGAGGACCTCGCCCGGGCGGTGATCGAGGAGATCGACGGGATCGACGAGCCGGTGGTGATGGTCCACGACTACCACCTCTACCTGCTCCCGGCGATGGTCCGCGAGGCCCGGCCGGACGTGTTCCTCCACCACTTCGTCCACATCCCGTGGACCCAGTCGGACGCCTGGCGGGTGCTCCCGACGCGGATCCGCGAGGCGATCTACACGGGCCTCCTGGCCAACGACATCATCGGCTTCCACACCCGCTCCTACCGGCGCAACTTCCTCCAGTGCTGCCGCGACCTGATGGACCTCGAGGTCGACTTCGAGCAGGGCGTCGTCCACTGGCAGGGCCGCGAGGTCTGGGTCCGCGCCTACCCCCTGCCGATCGACCACGCGGCCACCCGGTCGGCGGCGAGGAGCGACCGGGTCGGCCACTTCGAGGAGGTGCTGAGCGCCCGCCGGCGCGAGTACCTGATGCTCCGGGTCGACCGGGCCGACCTCTCGAAGAACGTCCTCCGCGGGTTCACGTCGTTCGACCTCTTCCTCGACCAGCACCCGGAGTTCGTCGAGCGGATCACCTTCATCGCCCAGCTGATGCCCTCCCGGACCGACGTCCCCGAGTACGCCGAGTACCTCGAGCGGATCGAGGCGGTCGTCGCCGTGGTCAACCACCGCCACGGGACGCCCGACTGGATGCCGATCCAGCTGAAGCTCCGCGACGACCTCGAGGAGGCGCTCGCCTCCTACAAGCACTACGACGTGCTCCTCGTCAACGCCATGTTCGACGGGATGAACCTCGTGGCCAAGGAGGGCCCGCTGCTCAACGAGGAGGGCGGGGTGTCGATCCTCTCGGAGAACACCGGGGCCCACGAGGAGCTCGGCGAGTACAGCCTCTCGGTCAACCCGTTCGACATCCAGGAGCTCGCCGACTCGATCTACGCCGCCCTGACCATGGGGGTGGCGGAGCGCGAGGAGCGCCTGGCCGGCCTGAAGGCGATCGTCACCGCCCGCGACCCGGGGGACTGGATCGACGACCAGCTGGCCGACATCCGGGCCAAGGCGGAGCTCGACCACGAGCGGCCCCCCGGGGGCGTGGCCGGCGGCCGGTCCGGGTAGACGTCCGGCCGTGCCGACCGTCGAGACCGAGACCCCGCTCGCCGAGACGCCCGCGTTCGCCGGGCACTCGCCGGACAAGGAACGCCCCCTCGGGGGCTACTACCTCCTCGTGGGGAGCTTCCTTTCCCTGGGAGCGGCTTTCGCCGCTTGGTTTCACCGCTCGGACCGGGAGCTGCCGGACCGGGTCGCGGCCGTGGACCTCGCCCTGATCGCCGTGGCCACCCAGACGTCGGCCCGCCTGGTCACCAAGTCGCGGGCGCTGAGCGCGGTGCGCGCCCCGTTCACCCGCTTCCAGGCGGACTCCGGCCCGGGCGAGGTCGAGGAGGCGGCCCGCGGCCATGGGCTCCGGCTGGCCGTCGGCGAGCTCCTCGTCTGCCCCCACTGCCTCGGCATGTGGCTCGCCGCCGCGTTCACCGGCGGGCTGATCGTCGCGCCCCGGGCCACCCGGTGGGTGGCCACCGTGCTCGCCGCCCTGTTCGCCTCGGAGCTCCTCCAGATCGCCTACGCGAAGGCGTGCGAGCGCCTCTGACCAGGCCGGCCGGGCGGACGCCGCTGGTATAGTCCCGCGTCGCTTGTCCTCCGAGGCCCCCACCTATGACCTGATGCTCCTGCTCGACCTCGCCGCGACCGACGAGGAGCGCGCCAAGATCGTCGCCGACACCAAGGCCACGCTCGAGGCCGGCGGGACGCTGATCGGCCACCACGAGTGGGGCGCCCGGCCGCTGGCCTACGAGATCGAACACAAGGCCCAGGCCGAGTACCACCTGATGCAGTTCCACACCCGCCCGGAGCTGCTCGCCACGCTCGGGCACACCCTGCGGATCACCGACGGCGTGATCCGCCACCGCTTCATCAAGCTGGCTCCCGGCACGCCCGGACCGCCGCGCCCCCCGGCCGCCGAGTCCGGCGCCCCGGCGCCGTCGCGCGCCCCCGCCGCCTAGCTTCGACGGCCGGCCACGAAGGCCACCGCGGCGTCCCACGGGTCGCGGACGACGAAGCCGTCTGCGCGCGGCGTGAGCCCGAGCCCGGCCGCCCGGGCCCGGTCGGCGACGGTCGCGACGTCGGCGGCGGTCGGGAGCTCGACCGTCCAGTGGCGCAGGCCCACCGTGTGGGGCGGCGGCGCCGGGACGCCCGGTCCGCGCCAGACGTTGAAGCCGAGGTGGTGGTGGTAGCCGCCGGCGGAGACGAAGGCCGCCGAGCCGAGGTTCGCCTGGACCTCGAAGCCGAGGACGTCGGCGTAGAAGGCGAGGCCGCGGGCGATGTCGCCGACGTGGAGGTGGAGGTGCCCGGTGCGCAGGCCGGCCCCGACCTGGGCCGGGGTCGCCTCGCCCTCGACGCTCGCCAGCAGCGACTCGAAGTCGAGCGGGGCCGGACCCCCGGCGTAGCCGAGGTCGACCGGCCAGGCCTCGCGCGGCCGGTCGGCGGCCAGCTCGATGCCGTTGCCGTCGGGGTCGGCCAGGTAGATCGCCTCGTGGGTGCGGTGGTCGGAGGCCCCCTGGATCCGGGCCTCGGTCGCGGCCAGGCGCCGCGCCGCCCGGGCGAGCTCGGCGCGGGTCGGGTAGAGGAGCGCGTAGTGGTAGAGGCCGGCGTGGCGGCCGGCCGGGCGGGCCCGGGGGTCCTCGTGGAGGACGACCACCGCCTCGCGGCCGTCGCCGAGCTCGGCCACCGCCGGCTCCGGGCGCTGGTCTTCGCGGAGCCCGAGGGCCCGCTCGTACCAGGCGACCGACCGGTCGAGGTCGGTGACGGTGAGGTGGACGGGCCCGAGCCGCAGGGCGGCCGGGAGCCGGGGCGCGGCCGGGGCCGGGGCCGGGGCCGGTGCTGGGGTGGGTGTCTCGATCGGGTCCATGTCCATAGCTTGGAGGACGCCGGGCTTCGCCGGTATCGGACGCGTCGACGGGCGAGGGTTTCTCGCAAAACGCGGGGGATCGACCTGCACCGACCGGGCGCCGGTCTACAGTGATGGCGACCCCAGGAGACAGCGTTTTCGCCCGCCCCTCGCCCCGCCCCGCCGGGGGGTGCGCCGGGCCGGGCCCGAAAGGAGCATCGTGGCCGCCAGCAACCTCAACGTCGTCGTGATCACCGGAAACCTAACGTCCGATCCCGAGCTGCGCTCGCTGCCGAGCGGCACCTCGGTCTGCAAGCTGCGCGTCGCCGTGAACACCCGTCGCAAGAACGGGGCGACCGGCGAATGGGAGGACAAGCCCAACTTCTTCGACGTCACCGTCTGGGGCGCGCAGGGCGAGAACTGCGCGCGTTTCCTCAGCAAGGGCCGGCCGGTCGGCGTCCAGGGCCGCCTCGAATGGCGGGAGTGGGAGAGCCAGGAGGGGCAGAAGCGCCAGGCAGTCGATATCATTGCCGATTCCGTCCAATTCCTGGGCGGTCGCGACGATGCTGCTCAGAGCAACGGCTTCGCGGCTGCCGGGGTCGGAGCCGGTGCCCGGAGCGACGTCCCGGTCGACGAGCGGGACTTCCAGACGGCTCCGAGCAGCGTCGGGGTGGGCGACGACGATATTCCGTTCTAGAGACTGCGAAGGTTCAGATGGCAAAGCAGCGTGGTGGACGGGCCAAGCCGGCCCGCAGGCGTGACAAGAAGGGCGGACCGGGCAGCGGCCGGCGCAAGCCGTGCAACCATTGCCGCGAGAAGATCGAGCAGGTCGACTACAAGGACGTCGCCGGGCTGCGGAAGTTCATCTCCGAGAAGGGGAAGATCCGCTCGCGCCGGATCACCGGGGCCTGCCGCCGCCACCAGAGCCAGATCGCCCGGGCGGTCAAGCGGGCCCGGGAGCTCGCGCTGCTCCCGTACGTCAACGAGGGCGCCCACGAGACGCCCGAGCGCGGCGGACGCCGCGACCGCGGCGATCGCTGATGCCGCAGGCGATCCTCCTGGCCGACGTCGAGGCGCTCGGCGAGCGCGGCCAGGTCATCGACGTCTCCAAGGGCTACCTGCGCAACTTCCTGATCCCCCGGAAGCTGGCCCAGCCGGCGACGGCCGGGTCGATCGCCGTGGCCAAGCAGCGGGCGGCCGCGGTCGAGCGGGCTCAGCGCGAGGCGATCGCCCGGGCCGGTGAGGATGCGGCTCTGCTCGCGAAGACGGTCCTCACCATCGCCCAGCAGGCCGGCGACGACGGCCGCCTGTTCGGGTCGGTGACCAACCAGGACATCTCCGATGCCGTGCGCGAGGCCCGGGGGCTGAAGATCGACAAGCGCAAGATCCACCTCGAGGAGCCGATCAAGAACGTCGGCACCTTCATGGTGGTGGTCGAGGTCGCCGAGGGCGTGACGGCCACGATCAAGACGATCGTCACCGCCACCCGCTAACCGGCCCCGGCTGCGGTGGCGGGTCCGGCTGCGGCTGCGGGTCCGACTTCGGCTGCGGGTCCGGTGGCGGGTCCGGCTCCGGTCTCGGTTTCGAGCGCTCGGATCGCCCGGACGAAGACCGCCGTCCGCCCCGGGGCCAGGCGCCCGGCCGGGAGCTCGACGACGAACGCCGTGTTCCCCGGGAAGCGCGCGTTCTCCCAGCGGGTGGCCGAGCCGGGGCGGGCGGCCAGGCGGACGAGACGCAGGCCGACGGCCCGGGCGAAGCGGCGCTCGACGCCCGGGTCGGCGCCCGACTCGTCGACCAGGTTCATGTGCTGGTGGAACCAGACGGTGACCGTCGGGCGCAGGCCGAGGACCAGGCGGCGGGCGGCCCGGGTCTCCGGCTCGGAGAGGGCCCGGGGCCCGGGGAAGTAGACGTCGCCCGGCGCCCCGCCGGGCCGGAAGCCGACCGGGAAGTTCCGGTTCAGGTCGACCCCGGCGGCGTTCTGGCGCGTCCCGGCCCGCAGGCCGTCGGGGTTCAGGGCGTCGACCAGGACGAGCTCCGAGCCCGGGCTGACCGGGAGCTTGCGCAGGGCGCGGGTGATCGAGAGGCCGGCCGGCTCATCGCCGTGGATGACCCCGACGACGAGCAGGCGCCGGGCCGCCGCCGGGTCGCCGAGGATCCGCGCGACGAGCGGGCGCCCGTCGCGCGAGCGTCCGAAGACGACCCGGCGGGCCGGCGCCGCCGGCGGCGTCGCCGCGGCACGGGCCGTGGCCCCGGGCGGCCGGGGGGTCGCGCCGCCGCCCGACCCGTCGCCGTCGGTCGCTGCTGCGACCGCGGTCCCGAGGACCGCGAGCGGCCCGATGACGGCGAGCGAGCGGGCGGGACGGAGCGTCGGTGGGGCCTCAGGCGGAGGGGCTCGCCGATCGGTGCGGGGGCGCGACCGCGGCGCGGGCGGTCCCGGCCACGAGGCGGCGCGCCTCCGGGAAGGTCAGGAGGCGCCGGCCCTCCTCGTCCCAGAGCTTCAGCCGGACCGCCCGGAGCCCGTCGGCGATCGTGAGCGTCGGGACATCGTGGAAGATCGGGTTCTCGTCGTGCGCCCGCTGGAGGTTGTAGTTGGGGATGCGGGCGTTCAGGTGATGGACGTGGTGGACGCCGATGTTGCCGGTGAAGAACTGGAGCACCTTGGGCAGCCGCAGGTGGGAGCTCCCGCGCAGCGCGGCGTCGGCGTAGCTCCAGTCGTCCGAGCTCTGCCAGTAGGTGTCCTCGAACTGGTGCTGGACGTAGAACAGCCAGATGCCGATCGAGCCGCCGATCATGAAGACCGGGGCCTGGACGAGGAGGAACTCGCGCCAGCCGACGAGCCAGCAGATCGCGCCGATGAGGACGACGAGCGCCAGGTCGGTCCCGATCACGCTGCGGCGGATGCGCGGCCGGGCCGAGCGGGAGACGACGCGCGGCGTGAGCAGGAGGGTGACGATCGGGCCGAGGCCGAACATGACCAGCGGGTTGCGGAAGAGGCGGTAGCCGAGTCGCCGCCAGCGGCCGAGCCGGTGGTACTCGGCCACCGTCAGGGTCTGGACGTCGCCGACCCCCCGCCGGTCGAGGTCGCCGGCCGTCGCGTGGTGGATGGCGTGGTCGTGACGCCACCAGAGGTAGGGCATGTAGATGACGAGGCCGGAGATCGTCCCGACCCAGGCGTTGGCCCGCTTGGTCGGGAGGAACGACCCGTGGCCGCAGTCGTGGAAGACGATGAACGTCCGCACCGCGAGCCCGGCGGTCGGGAGGGCGAGGGCGAGGACGAGCAGGTAGGAGACGGGCAGGAGGACGTACATCAGCGCACAGAGGCCGACGTACGGAACGACCGAGGTCGCGATGTCGAGCGCGGCGCGCCCGACGTGGGGCTGGGCGTAGGCGGTGAGCGACTCGCGCCAGGCGGGTCGCGGTGGGGGACCCCCGGCGGGGCGAGCCTTGCTCTCCGGCGCGGCAGGGGTGGACGAGGGCGTGTCGGACGGGAGCATTACTCCCTTTCTCGGTCTCGGGACCAGCCAGACAGACTGGACCGATCTCGTTGGGCTGCCTAGACCCTACTCGGACCCGGTCGGCCGGGGGGTGAAGATCGATCGCACCCGACGGCGCCGGCGGCACCGGGCCGGCGGGGGTCCGGTCCGGTGCCGCCGGCACCGGCCGGAGCGGATCCTCGCTCGGGGGCATGCCCCCGACGCCGTTACTTGAGCTCGGTGGGGGCCTGCTCGAGCTTCTGGACCGGCGCCTGGTGGCTTGCGTCCAGGGAGCCCTTGAACTCCTTGATGCCCGAGCCCAGCGAGCGACCGAGCTCGGGTAGGCGGCGCGCACCGAAGACGAGCAGGAGGATGAGGGCGAGTATGGCTATGTGGAGTGGATTATCGAGTCCCATTTGCTCATGTATACGGGGCGCCCCCTCCGGGGGATCAATGGCCGGGGCGATCGGGTCAGACGGTGAACACGATCTTCCCGAACACGTCGCCGGCCAGCATCGCGGCGAAGCCGGCCGGGGCGTCGCCGAGGGGGAGCTCGGCGTGGATCACCGGCCGGATGCCCTTCTCGGCGCAGAAGGTGAGGAGCCGGGCGAGCTCGTCGCGGGTCCCCATGGTCGACCCGACGACCGCGAGCTGGAGGAAGAAGAGCCGGGTGAGCTCGGCCGGCGGGTCGGACCCGCTCGTGGCTCCGGAGATGACCACCGTCCCCCCGGGCTTCAGTGCCTTGATCGAGTGGCTCCAGGTCGCGGCGCCGACCGTCTCCATCACGGCGTCGACCCGCTCGGGGAGGCGGTCGCCCGGGGCGACGGCGAGATCGGCCCCGAGGGCGAGGGCCTGCTCGCGCTTCTCGGGGCTCCGGCTCGTCGCCCAGACCCGGACCCCGGCGGCGCTGGCCAGGACGATCAGCGCGGTGGCCACCCCGCCGCCGGCGCCCTGGACGAGGATCGTCGCTCCCGGGGGGATCCGGCCGCGGGTGAAGAGCATCCGGTAGGCGGTCAGCCAGGCGGTCGGCAGGCAGGCCGCCTCGGCGAAGGTGAGGCCCTCTGGCTTGGGGACGACGTTGCGCCGGGGGACGGCGACCCGCTCGGCGAACGTCCCCGGGTGGCGCTCGGAGAGGATCGAGCGCCGCGGGTCGAGCGTCTCGTCCCCCCGCCAGCCGGGATCGGTGATGACCGCGTGGACGACCACCTCGGCGCCGTCCTCGTCGATGCCGGCGGCGTCGCAGCCGAGGATCCGGGGCAGCTGGTCGGCGCGCAGGCCGACCCCGCGCAGCGACCAGAGGTCGTGGTGGTTGAGCGAGGCCGCCCGGACGGTGACCGTCGTCCATCCGTCGGGGGCGACCGGGTCGGGCTGCTCGCCGGCGGCCAGCCCGCGGAGCGGGTCGTCGGGATCGATCCGGGCGGCGTAGACGGCGAACATCGGGGCTAGCTCGCCGCCTCGCTCATGCGCTCAATCTAGTGGAGGCGCTCCGCCCCGCGCCTGAGGACACCGGCCGCCCGGTCAGGCGAGCGGCTCGCCGTCGGCCTTGTAGGCGAGCACCCTGGCCAGGTAGCCGAGCCCGATCACGCCGATGACGCCGATCAGGTACCGGGTGAACTCGCTCCAGCTGGCCACGGCGTCGAAGGCCGTACCGTTCTGAAGCGTGCTCCACAGGACGAAGGCCGCCGCCGGGATCAGCATCCGGACGAAGTCCCACCGGTCCCAGGACTTCACGTGGGCCGCGACATAGATGGCCGCGGACAGGGCGAGGAGGACCCAGAAGAGAACCTGGGCGTTGCCGACGCTCGAGATCGTCGCCACCGGGTGCCCGGCCGCGTCCTGGGTGGTCGACGTGACCTGCTGGATGAGGAACGCGTGGACGGCGAGGACCTCCGCCGGGACCAGGGCGGTGGCCGCGTCGATCCACGCGCCGATCCCCGGACCCCCGGCCGTCGCGGCGCCCGGAGCGCCTGGGGCGACGGCGCCGGGCGTCATGCTCGTGCCCGGCGGGGCCTTCTCGCGCCGGGCGGTGATGGTCGCGTATGCCAGTGTGCTCATGTCTGATCGGCCTCCGATCGTGAATCGATGGGAACCGGCGCTCTGCGGTCGTTCCGTAGAGGCCGGCCGGGGGGTCGCAGATACGTGCCGGCTCGCCGCGCGCCGCGCCGGGCGTCACCCGGTCGTCGGGGCCCCCCGGTCGAGGGCCTCGCGCGTGCGCCTCAGGAGCGCCAGCGCCCGCGCCTCGGTCGCGGTGGCGAGGCCGCAGGCGCGGTTGCAGTGCAGGTGGACGTAGCTGCGGCAGAGGTCGGCGACGGGTAGATCGAGCGCGCCCCCGCGCTCGGCGGCGGCCAGCTCGCCGGCCACGCTCGCGAGCGCCGCCCGGCGTTCGGCCAGGATCCGCTCGACCCCGGCTCCGCGCCCGCCGGGCGCCCCGACGCGCCCGAGCAGCCGCCGCAGGCCGGCCTGGCGCTCACGGTAGTCGCGGCCGTCCTCCGCGGCGAGCGACGCGTGGCGGCGGTACCACGCGAGCCGCTCCTCCTCGTTCAGGCCCAGCGCGCCGAGGAGGTCGTCGATGGTCAGGATGGCCAGCGTCAGGCGGTCGAGGGTCGGCGGCAGGCCGGGCTCGAGTCCCAGCAACTCGGTGACCGCGACGCTGTCGGCGGCGAAGACGGACTCGGACAGGAGCATGCCCTGGGGACCGCCGTACCGCTCGATCTCCCGGTCGTAGGTCTCGAAGCCGAAGCGCAGGCACGATCCCTCCGCGACGAGCTCGCCGGCCCACCGGCAGAGCTGCCCGAGCAGCGGGCCGACCAGGGCGCTCGGGTCGCCGTGGAAGCGGATGCGCAGATGGGGATCGGGGTCGGCGTAGCGTAGGAAGAACCAGGCGTCGGCCAGCCCCGAGGAGAGGGCGAACCCGGCGAAGCTCCGGACCGGACCGGCGATCAGCTCGTCCTCGAGCGGCGTCGGGCCGTAGAGCTTGAGGTAGAGCCAGTCGCTGCCCGGGGCCCGCAGCCGGCTCGCGGTGCTCGCGGCCGGGCGGCGCCCGCGGTCGGCCGCGGGTGCTGGGGGTAGGTCCCCGCCCGCCCGCGCGGGTCGGGTGCGCAGCACGACGGGGACGACCAGCTCGACGATGTGGTGCCCGAAGCACCCGGGGAGCCAAGCCTCGGCCGGTCCCGGCAGGGCCTCCTGGAGCACGAGGTCGGCGCCGGGGGGGAGCCGGCGGACCTCCTCGCGGAGGAGCCCGACGCAGTCGGGCTCCTCGAGATCGAGCAGCAGCCGGTGGTCGGCCGCGGCGAGGTAGACGTGACGGGGCACCGACCACCGGGACCGCCAGGCGTCGAGGCCGGCGCCGAACGGCTCGCGACGGTCGGCTGGGAGCGCCTCGGGATGGTCGCCGGTCTCGACTCGCCACCGGGCCAGGCTCAGCACCACCCGTCCGCGCTGAACGCGCGGAAGGAAGGGGAAGGTGCGGGCCGATCCCCAATCGAACGGGCTGAGCTGGGCGCGCCCGTCGCCGGCCGCCTCGAAGAGGAAGCGGACGACCTCGGGCGCCCGGGTGACGTCGAGCATGTGTCCCGCCGCCACGGCGACCTCGGCGCCCATCGCCGGCCAGCGGACGCGCAGGCGCCCCTCCCGGATGTCGACCACGAGCTCGTCGAGGGGGACCACGCGTTCCCAGGGGACGCCCGGCGTGGCCCCCACGACGATCTCGTAGGCGCGGATCGCCGGGCGGACGGCCACGTTCGCCGACCTGGCGTGGCGCGGTGGGTAGACCACCTCCGACCAGCACCGGTCGGGCATCCGCGCGGCCTCGGCGCGCGCCGCCCGGCTGAGCGCCGCCACCCCCTCGCCACCGAGGAGCTCGCCGAAGCGCCCGGTGCCGCGGCCCGCCGCCTCGGCGCCGACGTTCGGCCCGACCACGACCTGAAAGTCGCCCGCGTCGAGCGCGGCGGCCGACCGGGCGGCGGCGAACACCGAGATGTCGAGCGACGCCGGCGCGCTGTGGGCGCCGCCCGGAGACCACGTCTCCAGGCGCTCGAGCAGCCGGTCGTCGAGCTCGACCACGAGGCACCGATCGCGCTGGGCGCGCAGGGCGAGCCGTCGCAGCTCCCGGTCGCGCCGCGCCATCCCGTCGGGGCCGCCCTTTCCGGGGGACGGCGGTCCGAGGCCGAAGTGCGGATCGAGCAGCTCGAGGAGCGCCACCTCGCGGTCGAGACCGTAGCGGGCCTCGAAGGCGCGGCGGTAGGCCTCGATGTGGGCGAGGCCACGCGGGCGGGGGCTCAGGCGAAGGAGCAGCTCCCCGGCGCTCGCCGCCGCCCGGGCCACGGCCGCGTGTACCCGGCGGCCCTCGAGGGTCAGGGCCATGTCGACCTGGAGCGGGCTCGCCGACCGGCGCAGCGGGTGCACGGCTCCGACCTGCTCCACCAGGTCCGGCCAGGCGGCGAGCCGGTCCTCGAGGGGCAGGGCGTCCCACCGCTCGAGCGACCCCCGGAGCCGCTCGAGGCCGTCCATGGCGCGGCGAGCGGCCGGGACCTCGGCCAGACGCCGGCGAACGTGCCGGGCCGGGTCGGGGCATGTGAGGGGCGGACGCAGATCGCTCAGCAGCACCGTGTGCTTCCACAGCTCCGCGAGCAGCGCCTCGACCTTCGCCACCGTGGCCCCGGACGCGGACACGAGCTCGGCGACCAGTTGGTCGTGGGGGATCGGCGTCCTCGCCAGGGCCAGCACGCGTCGAACCACCTCGGTCGCGCGCAGCGTCACCGGCTCGCCCGGGCGGCCCGTCCCGTGGGGCGCCGCCTCGGCGAGGAACACATGTCCTGCTCGCACGAGCACCGATGGGTTGGCGAAGAGCCGCAGCCCGCGACGCACGGCGACGTCGCTCTCCAGGGCGCTCACCAGGTCCCCGAGCCAGCCCATGTCGGGCCGGGTCCGGGTTCGTGGCTCGCCCGCCCCCAGCCGCAGGTCGGTCACCGAGCCGAACTCGACGAGGCCGACACCGGCGAAGAGCCCGTACGGCGTCGGCCGAGTCGTCATCCTGATCAGGTACCGCCGGAGCTTCCCGGCCAGCCGCTCGGCCGCGGGATCGTCGGGCCGTGCACGCGTCAGGGCGGCCAGGAGATCGGGGCTGGCCACCGCGAGCGCCGCGCCCACCCGGGCGTCGGCTGGCCCGAGGGAGCCGGCCGGCGCGCCCGCCCGGGCGCGGGGGTAGGCCTCGACGGGTAGGAGCGGCGCCCGGGCGAGCGCCCAGTCGAGGGGCTCGTAGAGCTCGCCGACGGCCGGCCGGGGCCGGTCGCTGGGGCGGCGGCGGCCCGGCGGTGGGCGCAGATCGCGACTCACGCGTGAGTCATCGGTCGATCCTCCTCGGCTCCACCGCGCTCGCATCCGTGCCGCGGCGGCGGCCCAGGCGCGCCCGTCCCGGGCGCCTGGCGGCGGTGGCTTCTAGCCGCCGCCGCTGGAGGTCACATGATCGGGCACCAGGGCAACCCGCTTGGGTTCATCGTCCGGTCGAGGATGGGGGCCGGGGCGTGCCCGCCGCCTTCGGTGCCCCCCGCGCGGAGACCGATGTCGAACGGGTCGCTGACCGGGTCTCGGGTGCGCGAGTAGGTGAAGTCGATCCGGGAGTCTCGTTCCAGTGTCACCCGAGTCGTCTCGAGGCCGGGTATCGACGACTGGGTGAGCGGGATCGGGCGGCAATCGAGGACGGCCTCGGTGTCGAACTCGGCGTAGTGATCGAGCTTGGCCGAGAAGTAGAGGCGTTCCTTTCCGGCCCGATCGCTCGTGCCGCTCAGGCCGATGAGGGAGGCGCCCGGGGTGCCCCCCGCTCTCTCGATTCTCTCGGCGTAGGGATCTCGTTGGGGTTCGTCTAGGGACATGTCACTGATTCTTGTCGTCGAGAAGCGGGCCCATACAGAAAGTCGCCTGACTGGCTACCCAGCCAAGTGTCCCAGCCGACTGACAGGCTGTCAAGTACCTAGGCAGG
Source organism: uncultured Solirubrobacterales bacterium (assembly GCA_963733245.1). Taxonomy (GTDB): domain Bacteria; phylum Actinomycetota; class Thermoleophilia; order Solirubrobacterales; family Solirubrobacteraceae; genus Palsa-513. The sequence continues at coordinate 15,268 of CAVTCI010000001.1, read as the reverse complement.
GAGTGACAGGGACATTTTCTGTCATGCCTTCGGTGGTTCGGGGGCGGTGCCTCGGACGAGTGAGAGGAGATCACGCTCGCTCAGCTGTCTTCCCGCCTGCACCCCTTGCTGAACCGTCGCCTCGGAGAGGTCGCGACGAACCACGGCGAGTGCGGCGTCGATGTAGAACCGCTCGCGCTCGAGGGGGTCGAGCCCGAGGCGCTCTCGGAGGGTGGACGCCGCCCCGAGCAGCATGGCCGAGACGCGCGCGCGGCCGGTCTCGGCGACCGCGCTCGCCAGGCTCTCGAGCATCTCCGGCGTGGCCATCGAGTCACGCTCGATGTCCAGCCGAGCGCCCTCGGCGAGCCAGCTCGCGGCCTCGGCGGGCCGGCCGGCGCGCAGGGCGGCGCGGCCGAGAGCGAGCACCGCCCCGCCCCGGGGGTAGGCGTCGGCCACGGGATCGGCGAGCCGGAGGACCTCGTGCGCGCACGCGTCCACGGTGTCGAGGTCGTCCAGGTCCACCGCGAGCTCGGCCAGCGCCGCGAGCGCGGTGATCAGATGTGCCGTCGGCCCGTGCCGGCGCACGAGGGCGATACAGGCCTCGTACAACCCTTGGGCCTCCACCAGCTGGCCGAGCAGGATGTAGCGCATCTGGGCCTCGACGAGCAGCCGGTAGGACCAGACCTGGCGGTCGGCGGCTGCTCCGAGATCGTCGGACCGGGCGAGGAACTCACGCGCGCCCGCCCGGTGGCCGGCCTTGATTTCGACGAGGGCCTGGTCGGCGGCCACCGCCGCGGTGAGCACCCGATCCCCGGCGGCCACCGCGCGCTCGGCGGTCTCGGCCAGGTGTCGGCGCGCATCGTCGAGCTCGCCCCGACCACACATCGCGCGCCCGAGGAGCAGGCGCGCCCGCCGGACCTCGTCGGTGTTGAGGTCGCCAGCGGCGCTGACCACCTCCCCGAGCACACGGTGGATCTCGCGCAGGTTGGTGCCGGCTCCCAGGAGGACGGCCAGGCCCGTCGCGAGCCGCAGCCGCTGGGCCAGGAGGCCCTCGACCAGGTGAGCCGCGACGAGGTTGCGGTACTCGGTCCGCACGCCCTGGAGGATCTCGCGGCGTCGCTCGGTCTCCGCCTCTCGGACGGCCTCCTCGACGACCTCCACCGCCCACCCGAGATGGGCGCGCCGGGCCTCGGCCTCCTCGCCCGCCGCGGCCAGGCGTTGGAGGCCGAACTCGCGCAGCGTCTCGAGCATCAGGTACCGAGTGCCACCCCCGTCGCCGGCGACGGCGAGGATGGATTTGTCCACGAGCCCGACCACGGCGTCCGACACGTCTCCCTCCACGACGTGCTCGGCCGCCGACAGGGTGAAAGGAGCCGGGAGCACGGCCAGACGCCGGAACGCCTCCCGCTCGCGCTCGTCGAGCAGGTCGTAGCTCCAGCCGATGGCAGCGCTCAGGGTGCGATGGCGCGCGGCGCGATCGCGCCCGTGGCCGGTGAGGGAGAGCCGGCCGTCCAGCCGCGAGAGGATCTCGGCTGGGTCCATCGCGCGGACGCGACTGGCCGCGAGCTCGATGGCGAGCGGGATCCCGTCCAGGGCTCGGCAGATGGCACCGATGACGTCGAGCGCGTCCGGCCCGGTCACGAACCCCGGCCGCGCGTCTCGCGCTCGCTCCAGGAACAGCCGCACCGCGTCCACCGCGGCCGGGTCGCCCGGCTCGCCGTCGCCGGGCGACAGCAGCGGCGAGATGCGCACGACTTGCTCGCCGGCGACGGCGAGCGGAGCCCGCGAGGTGGCCAGGAGGCGGGTGGGCGAGCGTCCCTCCGCGATCTTCGCCGCGAGCTCGGCGCAGGCGTCCAGCACGTGCTCGCAGTTGTCGAGCACGAGCAGCAGGTGCCGCTCCTCCAGGCGCGCGGCGATGGCGTCGACCAGCTTGTCGCCCTGGCTCTCCGCCAGCCCCAGCCGCGACCCCACCGCCTCGTTCACGGCGGAGCCCTCGGTGACCGCGCCCAGTGCCACCAGCCACACGCCATCCGGCCACCGGTCGAGGGTCCGCTCGGCGACCTCGAGGGCCAGGCGGGTCTTCCCCACGCCACCGACGCCGGCCAGGGTGACCACGCGGCTCCCGCGCACGGCCGCCTCTATCTCCCGCACCTCGCGCGCGCGTCCCACGAACGAGGTGCGCTTGGCGGGCAGATTGTGGCGGCGCTCGCCCGAGCTTCGGATGGTCCCCGCCGCAGCGAGCGCCCGCGGCGTCTCCGGCCAGTCGAGTCCGGAGTCGTGGGTGAGGATCGTCTCGTGCAGCCGCCGTAGCTCGCGTCCCGGCTCGATCCCCAGTTCCTCGACCAGGCGCGCACGGACGCTCCGGTAGGCGTCCAGCGCCTCGACCTGCCGGCCCGAGCGGTAGAGCGCGAGCATGAGCTGGGCCCACAGGCGCTCGCGGTAGACCTCGACGGCGATCAGCGCCTCGAGCTCCCCGACCACCTCCGAGTGCCTCCCGAGGGCCAGGTCGGCCTGGATGCGATCCTCCAGCGCGGCCACCCGGAGCTCGTCGAGCCGATTGACTTCGATCTGGGCGAACGACTCGTTGGCGAGGTCGGCCAGCGCCGGGCCGCGCCATTCGTCGAGCGCTGCCCGTAGGCGATGCGCCGCCCCGTCGGGGTCCCCGGCCGCGAGCAGACGCCGTCCCTCGACCGCGGCCGTCTCGAAGCGCTGGGAATCGAGGGCGCCGGGCGCCACGCACACCCGGTAGCCGCTCCCCATCGTCTCGACCACGGGCCGGGTCTCGCCGGTCTCGCCGAGGGCTCGGCGCAGCCGCGCCACCTGCATCTGGAGGCTCTTCGCCGCGGTGGGCGGCGCCCGGCCGCTCCACAGCTCCTCGATCAGCCGCTCGGCGGATACGCGTTGGTTGGCGCTGAGGAGCAGGAGGGCGAGGACCCCGCGTTGCTTGGTGCCACCCAGCGGCAGCGTCCGTCCGTCCCGCAGCGCTTGAAGGGCTCCGAGGATGCGGAACTCGATCGGCGCCACGGCGCGCGAGCGTAGCACCCAGTGGCGCACCCGGCCGGTCCCAGGCGGGCGGTCTCGGGCCGCCCGCCGCGGCCGCGGATGCCGGGGCCCGGGGTGCCGGGCGCCGCCCGTTACCGGGGTGTGGGAGCGCGGTTACCGCCGGCCCCGAGGATCGCGCGACACCCACCTTCCAGGAGCTGACATGATCACCGATCAACCGACTCACAGGCCGACCGCCGGCCGGGCCGTGTCTCCCCGGCGGGGCGTCGCACCCCGGCGGCCATCCTCGGCGTCGGCCCTCGAGCACACGGTGAAGGCGGCGGCGTCCGGCGACGGCCATGCCTGGTCGGCCCTCGTCGAGCGGTTCGGGACGCGGGTTCACGCCGTCGCCCGCGGCTACCGGCTTCCTCCCCACGACGTCGAGGATGTGGTGCAGACGACGTGGCTGCGCCTGCTCGAGCGCATCGACAGCGTGCGCGATCCGGAGGCGGTCGGGGCCTGGCTGGAGACGACCACCCGCCGCGAGTGCCTCCGCGTGATCCGCCACACCGGGCGCGAAGGCGTCACCAGCGGCGATCCGTTCGGTGAGGCTCCAGACGCGACGAGGACGGAGGACGGCCTCGTCGCCGCCGAGCGTCGGGCCGGGCTCGCCGCCGGGGTCGAGCGGCTCCCGATCGGTCAGCGACGCCTGCTCGCCCTGCTGGTCGCCGATCCGGCGCCGAGCTACGCGGAGATATCGCGCGCCCTCGACATGCCGATCGGGAGCATCGGCCCCACCCGCGGTCGGGTGCTCGCCCGCCTGCGTGAGGATCGCGAGCTGGTCGGCGCGATCGGCTACGAGCACGCCCGGCGCTGACCACTCGTCTCGCCGGGATGACCGAGCGGGCGCGGCGCTGTGTGACCCATCTCACACAGCGGCGCGTATCGAGCCGGCTCGAGCGGTCTCTCTATCTTCGTAAGCCCACTCCAAACCGATGAGGCAGACATGCGCAAGTTCGACCGGGCGGCAGCAAGCACGTGTGCGGTGGCCGACGTCGAGGTGGCCCGGTGGGAGCAGTTCGAGCTCGACGGCCTGGTGCCGTTCGACGCCATGTGGTCCGTCGTGCCGCCGGGCGCCACCAGTCCCGTCGACTGGCACCCCGAGCACGAGCTGTCGATCGTGGTCAGCGGCTGCGCCCTCGTGCGGGCCGGCGGCCGGCGGACGGTGGTCGAGCAGGGCAACGCGTTCCTCGTGGGGCGCGACGAGCCCCACATGGTCACCAACCGCTCCTCCGAGGATGCGCTCGTCCTCTTCAGCGCCTGCTGGACGGCGGCCGTGGCAGCGGCCGCGTGGCCGGAGCGGCCGTCTCAGCGGATGACCACCGGCGTCCCGAGCGGGACGCGCGGGTAGAGCGCGATCACATCGCTCGGGAGCATGCGGATGCAGCCGTGGGAGGCGGCGGAGCCGATGGAGAACGGCTCGTTGGTCCCGTGGATGCCGATGCCGCCGCCGAGGCCGAGCCAGCGGGCGACGATCGGGTCGTTCGGGCCCGGGGGAATCGTCTGGCCGGCGAGCGAACCGGCCCACGAGCTGTTCGGGACGTGCCACGACGGATTGACCTCGCGTTCCTCGACGTGGTAGAGGCCGGCCGGGGTCGATAGGCCGGCGCGGCCGACGGCGATCCCGTAGCTCTTGACCATCACCAGGCGCTTGAAGAGGCGCAGCCGGAAGTGGCCGCGGTCGACGGTCAACACGGTCGGGTAGGCGCCCGGGAGCTGGCGCAGGCCGACCCGCGGGGTCGTCCGCGTCAGGCGCAGGTGGAAGACGCGCGCGGCGCCCGGCGTGTCCAGCGCCCGGTCGATCTGGTTGGCCAGGGCCGGCTCGTCGACCCGGAACCCGTCCTTCCCGGGGAGGCGATAGATGCGCAGCAGCGTGATGTTGACCCGGGCATCCCGGGCCGGGCGCCCGACGGCGCGCTCGATCCCGGCGACGAAGGCGCGCACCGCGAGGTGGGCGTGGCTCAGGGCGAGCGGGACCGGTCCGGCCTGGGTGGCGAGGAGGGCGCGCTTGGCCGTCCGGGCCGCGTCGAAGCGCAGGCCGGCCTGGGTCGCGGTCAGATGGAAGACGCGTCCGCCCGCCCCGACGATCACGTCGCCCTGGAGGGTCGGCGTCACCGCCTGGTCGAGCTTGGCCTGCGCCTGCGCGGCGGTCAGCCCCGCGAGGTCGACGCCGGCGGCGCTGACGCCGGCCGCCACCGTCGACCCCTGAGCCCCGGCCGACGCCGCGAGGGGGCCGCCGGCGAGGGCGAGCACGAGCAGGAGTGCCTTCGCCGGGCGACGCATGGCGTGGAGGGTAGCCGGCCCCGGACGGTGCCGATCCGGCCTGGGACAAAACGTGCGAAGCTCGCCCGGTGGCGCCGGCCCGCGCCCACCGGATCCCGAGGGCTCGGCCCGGACGGCCAGGACGCGAACCTGAGTGAGCAGCTGTTCGCCGCCCTGGCGCGCCGCGGGCCGCGCCTTCTACGCGGCCGCCGTCGCCCGGTGGGGCACGACCGGCTAGCCGGCCCGGCTCGGCGACCCGGCGCGCGAGCGGCGCGGCTGCGCGTAGCCCGGCACCGAGAGGCGCCGGTCCGGCGTCAGCCCGAGCGCCCAGAGGAGCGCCTGGTAGGAATCGGCGTCGAGCGCCCGGACGACCTGGAGGGCGTCCTTGAGGGCGTCCTTGTCGGGCGCGAAGCGTCGCGTCTCCATGTCCTCACCGGTCATGTCGGCCGCGAGGCGGCGCCCGCCGGCCGGAATGAGTGCTGTCATCCACCCCACCTGATCGCTCCGTTCGATGTCCATGCGGCCACGCTAGCTCCGGGGTCGGCCGAGAACTGTGCGATCGGTCACAGACGGCGTGCCGTCCGCGCCGTTCTCTACCGTGGCTTCATGCTGATCCGCGAGTTCACCGCCGGCCTCGAGCTGGACCAGGTGCTCCTCGTCCGCCAGGTCGAGCCCCGGGCCAAGCCCGACGGGAGCGATTACCTGAAGCTCGTGCTCGCCGACCGCAGCGGCCGGGTGCAGGCGATGGTCTGGGACGGCGTCGCCGAGGCCGGCGCGATCGCCCGACCGGGCGAGCCGGTGCGGGTGATCGGCCGCTACGCGGTCCACCCGAGCCACGGCCCGCAGATCAACCTCCGCGCCCTCCGCGCGCCCCGACCGGGGAGCTTCGCGCTCGAGGATCTCCTCGACGGTCCGGTCCGGGACGTCGACCAGATGGAGGAGGCGGTCCGCGACCTACTGGCCACGATCCAGGACCGCCACCTCCGCCTCCTGCTCGACCGGCTCCTCGGCGAGCGCTCGCCGGTCTGGGCGGCGTTCCGGGTGGCCCCGGCCGCCAAGCACTACCACCAGGCCTACCGCCACGGCCTGCTCGAGCACTCCCTGACCGTCGCCCAGGCGGTCAGCGCGATCTCGGCGACCTTCCCCGGGATCGACCGGGACGTCGCGGTGTCCGGGGCCCTGCTCCACGACATCGGCAAGCTCGAGGCCTACGTGACCGAGGCGCACGTGATCGCCATGTCGGACGACGGGCGCCTCCAGGGCGAGATCCCGCTCGGCTACTACCGGGTGCGCCGGGCGATCGAGGAGATCGACGGCTTCCCGCCGGGGCTCGCGCAGGCCCTCCTCCACATCATCCTCAGCCACCACGGGTCGCTCGAGCACGGAAGTCCGGTCGTCCCCTGCACGCGCGAGGCGACGCTCGTCCACATGGTCGACAACCTCGGCGGTCGGCTCGGGAGCTTCGACCGGATCGAGAAGGAGCTCGCCGGCGACCAGCGCTGGTCGAGCTTCGACCGGGCGCTCGGGGCGGGGGCGTTCTTCGGGGGCCGGGGGGCGCCGGCCGGGGAGGAGGAGCGCGAGGCGGCGTAGGTCAGGCGCGGCCGGCGCGGCCGGCGCGGCCGACAAATCTGTGCAAATAGGGCCTGAGGTCGCCGGCGGTACGCCGGCGCGGTCTATCGTTGGCGGCGGATGGCCAAGGACACCGAGAAGCTGATCCGCCAGCTCTCCCTGATCTCCTACCTGATGGCCGAGCGTCGCCCGGTCACCGCGCTCGACATCAAGCGGGATGTCGAGGGGTACAGCGGGATGAACGAGGACGCGTTCGCCCGGCGCTTCTACGCCGACCGGTCGGAGCTCGAGTCGCTGCGCATCCCCCTGACCGTCGAGAAGCCGGTCGACGGGGTCGCCGAGCAGGAGAACTACTCGCTGCGCCCGGAGAACTTCCACCTCCCGGCGATCGCCTTCACCGACGCCGAGCTCGCCGCCCTGGCCACGGCGCTGTCCCTGCTCGACGGCGAGTTCGCCTACGCCGAGCCCCTGCGGCTGGCCCTCCAGCAGATCACCTGGGGCCGACCGAGCCCGCTGGCCGCCCCCGAGCAGCAGGGCGTCGCCCTCGGCATCACGGCGTCGGCCGGCGGCCATGACCTCTCCCAGCGCCTGGTCAAGATCGAGACGGCGATCTTCCGCCACAAGACGATCGCCTTCGACTACTACACGATGGAGCGCGACGAGGTCGGCGCCCGCAAGGTCGACCCCTACCACCTGCTCTACCGCGGCGGCCAGTTCTACCTGCTCGGCCTCGCTCACGAGCGGGGCGCCCTGCGGGTCTTCCGCCTCTCGCGCATCCGCGGGAAGGTGGCCTACGCGACCAAGGCCGAGCACGACTTCAAGCGCCCGACCGACTTCGACCCGCGGGCCTACGCCAACCGGGCCGAGTGGCAGTCGGGCGATCCGATCGGCCGGGCCGAGATCCTCATCGCCGAGCGGGTCGCCTGGCAGGTCGAGCGCCACTTCGGCCGCTACGGCGACCTGCGCCCGGCGTCCGACGGGTCCGGGGACCGCGTCTTCGCCACCGAGTACGGAAACGCCCGCCAGCTCCTCTCGTGGGTCCTCGGCCTCGGGGACAACGCCCGGGTCCTCGGTCCCCCCGAGCTGGCCGCCGAGCTCGACCGGCGGGTCGAGCTCCTCGCCGGCCGCCACGGAGAGTCGTCCGGCCCGCCGACGAGCGCTCCGCCCCTCCCCCGTACGCCGACCGCGGCGGGCGACGGGTCGTCGGGTGAGTCGGGGCGCAACGGGGACTCCCGGTCGAGCGCGGACGCGGCGATCCGCCCGGAGCGCTTCGCCCGCCTGGTCACGCTCGCCTCGATCCTGATCCAGGCCGGACGGGCCGAGGAGCGGCTCGCGGTCGCCGAGCTGTGCGAGCGGCTCCAGATCACCGAGTCCGAGCTGCGCGAGGACATCAGCGTCCTGAACGTCGTCAACTTCGGCGGCGGCTCCTACGTCCTCTACGCCGAGGTCTCCGACGTCGACGGGACGATCGAGGTCGATCCCGAGCCCTACAGCGACAACTTCGCCCGCCCGGCCCGCCTCCTCCCGGTCGAGGCCAAGGCCCTGGTCGCGGCGATCGACCTGATCGGCGAGCACATTCCCGAGGGGTCGCTGACCAGCGCCCGCGAGAAGATCGTCGCCGCCCTCGGCGAGGACCCGATGGAGCAGGGGCTCCAGGTGGCCGCGTCGGGGGGCGACGACTCCGAGGTGGCCCGGGTCGTCTCCCAGGCGATCGTCCGCCGGGAGATCCTCGAGCTCGACTACTACAAGGAGAACGAGGACGAGTTCTCCCAGCGGGTCGTCGAGCCGTACGCCCTGATGAACGGTCGCGAGGGCTGGTACGTGGCCACCTACGACCTCGAGAAGCGGGCGATGCGCCACTTCCGCCTCGACCGGATCCGGCGGGCCCAGGGGAGCGGCGACCACTTCGAGCCGCGCCCGGACGTCAACCCGTCGGCCGACGTCGACGGCTGGCCGCGGACCGGCAACGTCCCGGCGTCGGCCTCGGCGCGCGTCTGGGTCTCGCCCGAGCGAGCCCGGTGGGCCCGCGAGCAGCGCGAGCTCGTCGAGCAGTACGCCGACGGCTCGATCACCGTCGAGCTGAGCTTCGCCGGCGTCGACTGGCTGGTCCGCGAGATCCTCAAGGAGGCGGGCGACGCGGTCGTGCTCGAGCCGCCGGCGGCCCGGGCGGCCGTCCGCTCGGCCGCCGAGCGCCTCCAGCGGGCCGCGACGGCCTGACCCGCGGCGACCCCGCCGACCCGAGCCGGTCCGGGCGGCCCGAGTAACCTGCGCCCGGCGATGAAGGGCCTCATCCTCTCCGGCGGCAAGGGCACCCGCCTGCGCCCGATCACCCACACCAGCGCCAAGCAGCTCGTACCGGTGGCCAACAAACCGGTGCTCTTCTACGGCATCGAGGCGATCGTCGCCGCCGGGATCGAGGACATCGGGATCATCATCGCCCCGGAGACCGGCGCCGAGATCCGGGCGACGGTCGGCGAAGGGGAGCGCTTCGGCGCCCGGATCACCTACATCCTCCAGGACGAGCCGAGCGGCCTCGCCCACGCCGTGCTGACCGCCGAGCCGTTCCTCGGGGTCGATCCGTTCGTCATGTACCTGGGCGACAACCTCCTCCAGGGCGGGATCACCGAGCTCGTGGCGAGCTTCCGCTCCGGGGCGCCGGACGCCTTGATCCTGCTGACCCCGGTCGACGACCCCGAGAACTACGGGGTGGCCGAGCTGGAGGACGGGCGGGTCGTCCGCCTTGTCGAGAAGCCACCCGAGCCGCGGAGCGACCTCGCCCTGGTCGGTGTCTACATGTTCACCGCCGCCGTCCACGCGGCCGCCCGGGCGATCGACCCGAGCCCGCGGGGCGAGCTCGAGATCACCGACGCGATCCAGTACCTGGTCGACGCCGGCGCCCGGGTCGAGCCGCACATCGTCCGCGGCTGGTGGAAGGACACCGGCCGCCTCGACGACATGCTCGAGGCGAACCGGCTGATCCTCGACACGATCGAGACCCGGATCGAGGGCGACCTGATCGACTCGCAGGTCGACGGCCGGGTGATCGTCGAGGCCGGCGCCCGCCTCGAGCGCTCGACCGTCCGCGGCCCGGCGATCATCGGCGCCGGCGCCCGCCTGACCGACGCCTACGTCGGCCCGTACACGGCGATCGGTGAGCGCTGCGAGATCGAGAGCGCCGAGGTCGAGCACTCGATCCTCCTGGCCGACTCCTCGGTCCGCGACCTCCACGGGCGGATGGAGTCCTCGCTGCTCGGGCGCAACGTCCGCATCGGCCGCGACCGGCTCCAGCCGCGGGCCTACCGGTTCATGGTCGGCGACAACTCGGAGATCGCGATCCCCTGATGCGCCTGCTCGTGACCGGAGCGACCGGGATGCTCGGATCGGACGTCGTCCGCGCGGCCGGCCAGCGCGGGCACGACGTGGTCGGCCTCGCCCGCGGCGACCTCGACATCACCGACCGGGAGGCCGTGGGCGCGGCGATCGGCGCGGCCCGCCCGGACGTGGTCGTCAACTGCGCCGCGTGGACCGACGTCGACGGGGCCGAGAGCTGTGAGTCTGGAGCGCTCGCCGTCAACGGGACCGGCCCGGGAATCCTGGCCCGGTCGGCCTCGGCCGGCGGGGCCCGCGTCGTCCACGTCTCGACCGACTACGTCTTCGACGGGCGGGCGACCGCGCCCTACCTCGAGTCGGACGCCGTCGGTCCGGTGTCGGCGTACGGGCGGACCAAGCTGGCCGGGGAGGCGGCGGTCCTCGGGGCGGGGGACGGCCACGCCGTGGTCCGGAGCTCCTGGCTCTTCGGCGCCGGCGGGCGCAACTTCGTCGCGACGATGCTCGGGCTGGCCGACGCCGGCCGCGAGGAGGTCTCGGTGGTCATCGACCAGGTCGGGTGCCCGACGTTCACCGGGCACCTGGCCGGCGCCCTGGTCACCGTCGCCGAGCGCGGCGAGACCGGGATCCTCCACGTCGCCGGGGGCGGGCAGTGCTCGTGGCACGAGCTGGCCGTCGAGGTCTTCAGCCTGGCCGGGGTCGAGATGCGGGTGCTCGTCGCCACGAGCGCGGAGATGGCCCGCCCGGCTCCCCGCCCGGCCTGGAGCGTCCTCGGGAGCGAACGGGCCGAGCCGATCGTCCTGGCGCCGTGGCGCGAGGGCGTGGCCGCCTACCTGGCGGAGGTCGGCCGGTGAGGCTGCTCGTCTGTGGGGGGGCCGGCTTCATCGGGTCGAACTTCGTCCGGGTGCGCCTGCGGGCGAGCGACGACGAGGTCGTCGTCCTCGACAAGCTGACCTACGCCGGGCGGCGGGAGAACTTCCACGACTTCGTGGACGATCCCCGCTTCGCGTTCGTCCACGGGGCGATCGAGGATCCGGTGGCCGTGGCCGGGGCGCTCGACGGGGTCGAGGCGATCGTCAACTTCGCGGCCGAGACCCACGTCGACCGGTCGATCTCCGAGCCGGACGCCTTCGTCCGCACGGCGGCCCAGGGGACCTACGTCCTGCTCGAGGCGGCGCGTGAGCGGGGGCTCCCGTACCTCCAGGTCTCGACCGACGAGGTCTACGGGTCGATCGCCGAGGGGTCGTTCACCGAGCGATCGCCCCTGGAGCCGTCGTCCCCGTACAGCGCGACCAAGGCCGGAGCCGACCTCCTCGTCGCCTCCTACCACCAGACCTACGGACTGGCCACGGTGATCTGCCGGGGCTCGAACAACTACGGGCCGTACCAGTACCCTGAGAAGCTGATCCCGCTGATGGTCCTCAACGCCCTGGCCGGCGACCGCCTCCCGGTCTACGGCGACGGGCTCCAGGTCCGCAACTGGCTCTTCGTCGAGGACTTCGCCGCGGCGATCGCCCTCGTCCTCGAACGGGGCAGCCCGGGCGAGGCGTACAACGTCGGCGGCCCGGACGAGTGCACCAACCTCACGGTGGTCCGCCGGATCCTCGACCTCTGCGACCGGGACGAGTCCCTCCTCGAGTACGTCACCGACCGCCCGGGCCACGACCGCCGGTACTCGCTCGGGTCGGAGAAGGTCCGGGCTCTCGGCTGGTCGGCGGTGACCCGCTTCGACGAGGGTCTCGACCGGACGGTCGCCTGGTACCGCGACAACGCCTGGTGGTGGGAGCCGATCCGGTCGGGCGAGTACCGGGACTACTACCGCCGCCAGTACGGGTCCGCCCTCGGTTGAGCGTGACCCGGCACCGCCCCGGTCGGCCTCCGCGCCCCGCTGCGCATGCCGCGATCCTCGCAGCTCGATAGGGTCCGCCGGATCTCGCTGTGGCCGCGCATCGCCGACCTTGAGCTCGCCGTCGAGCGGGTCGAGTTCGACGTCCTCGAGCCGGGGCCCGGCTTCGGCGAGGCGCACGCCAACCGGCTCGTGCGGCTGACCGGCGCCGGCGCGGAGGGTCTCGGGGAGGACATCACCCTGTTCATGGGCGGCGAGGGGCCGGACCTCGACCTGGCCGGCGAGTGGACGTTGGCGGGCTTCTGCGACCACCTGCACGAGCTCGACCAGTGGCCGGACGGCCGGACCGAATCCCATTGGGAGATGGCGGCGCGCTTTCGCAACTGGGCGTTCGAGTCGGCCGCGCTCGACCTCGCCCTCCAGCAGGCGGGGCAGCCTCTGCACGCGGTGCTCGGGCGGACGCCGCGGCCGGTCACCTACGTCAACTCGCTCGGCCTCGGCGACCCGCCGGACGCCGCCACCGTCCTGCGCCGCCTCGAGCGCTATCCGGGCCTGCGCTTCAAGCTCGACGCCGCGGCGACGTGGACGCCGGAGATCGTCGCGGAGCTCGTGGGCACGGGCGCGGTCGACACAATCGACTTCAAGGGCCAGTACGGGCTCGAGGTCGAGGACCTCGAGTCCCTCGCGCGCGTCTACGAGTGGCTGCTGGAGGCGTTGCCCGAGACGCTGCTCGAGGACCCGCACGACCTGCCCGAGATCACCCCGCTGGTGCGCGAGCACGCCGCGCGCGTTGCCTACGACGCGCCGATCGTCTCGGTCGCCGACCTCGACGCCACGGCGATCCGGGCGAACGTCTTCAACGTCAAGCCGAGCCGCGTGGGGCGGCTGGAGGCGCTGTTCGAGCTGTACGCCGAGTGCGAGCGGCGGGGGGCGCTCCTCTACGGCGGCGGCATGGGCGAGCTCGGCGTCGCGCGCGGCCAGGTCCAGCTGCTCGCTTCGCTGTTCTCCCCCGACGGCCCCAACGACATCGCCCCGTCGGGCTTCAACGCGCTCGAGCCGGCGGCGGGACTGCCGCTCAGCCCGCTCGACCCGGCGCCCGCCCCGGCGGGCTTCCGCCGTGCCCCGTGACGAGGCCCAAGCGTGACCGACGGCCAGGAGTCTGCTCCCGCACCGCCAGCGAGCGCGAGGCGATCGGCGTCCGTTCGCCCGCATCTCTCTCAATCGAGGGGCTCAGGCGGCGACCACGCCGGCGTGTGGTCGGGCACGGGGAGTGCGCGCTGTCTGTCGCGGAGATCGTCGGCGAACGCTGAGAGGGCGTTCTGGATGCGTTGCGTGACCTCAATACGACTGCCGATCGTTCGGAGAGGTCCGTGGTCGGGCCGCCGGCTTCTCCGCCGGAGCGGGCGTGCCCGTCCGCTCGGCGCCAGCGACCCGTTGTCGTCCGAGGCGATCGCGCCGACGGTTGGCCGAGGACGGCTCGCTTCCCGAGGGACGCGCAAGGGCGTCGGCGCGAGCGGCCGTTAGGGGCTCACGCTCGCTTTGTCGCGAGGCTGTCGCGCAAAGCCTTTGCGTCCGGCGGGTTGTTGTGGAATGTCGGGGATGGCTCAGAACTTCATTGAAGGTAGTCGTGAGCAGGCGTTTTTGATGCCGCCGTCGTTGCGGGAGTGGTTGCCGGAGGATCATTTGGCGTGGTTCGTGATCGAGGCGGTGGAGCAGATGGATCTCGCGGCGTTCTATGCGGCGTATCGCGCTGACGGTCACGGGCGGGCGGCGTATGAGCCGTCGATGATGGTGGCGCTGTTGCTGTTCGCGTATTCGACGAAGGAGCGCTCGTCTCGCGGGATCGAGCGTCACTGCCGCCAGGACATTGCCTATCGGGTGATCACGGCCAACCTGGTTCCTGATCACGCGACGATCGCGAGGTTCCTGACGCGCCACCAGGATGCGTTGGCGGAGTTGTTCAGCGCGGTGCTCGGGTTGTGCGCGAGGGCGGGGTTGGTCGAGTCTGGGGTGATCTCGATCGATGGCACGAAGATGCACGGCAACGCGAGCCGGGAGCAGAACGTTGACTACGACCGGATCGCGATGGAGATCATCAGCGAGGCGATCGCGACCGATGAAGTCGAGGAGGAGAAGCACGGCGACGCGCGGGGTGACGAGCTCCCGCCGGAGCTCTCCACAGAAGCCGGCCGGCGGGAGTGGTTGGCGCGAGAGCTGGCCGGGGAGCGCGAGGCCGACAGCGACGCCGAGGCGCAGAAGGAGGAGTCCGATCCCGCTCACGAGTTCGATGCGCAGCGGATCGTCGCGCGTGTCCAGGGGCGCAATGGGTGGTTGCGCGAGGCGAAGCGTCAACTGGATCAGGATCGCTGGATCGCACCTGGGCCGGTGCCGCGGTCGCGGTCCGCGAGGCTTCGGGAGGCCGGGCGCCGGCTGGAGGACGATCTTGCCGCTGAGCGCCGAGGAAACGACGCATACGAGCAATACCGGGCGACGGCGAAGGACCGCCTCGGTCGCCGTTTGAGTAGCCGCCCGCGCAAGCCGTATCGGCCGCCCGCTTCACCTGAGGGCACGGTCAATCTGACCGATCCCGACACGCACCTGATGAAGGGCCAACGCGGGTATCTGCAGGGCTACAACGCGCAGGCCGTCGTCAACGAGTTCCAGATCGTGCTCGCCGCGGAGATCACCGTCGACGCGGGCGACTTCTCGCATCTGCGGCCGATGATCGCGGCAACCCGCCGGGAACTCGAGCACGCCGGCGTCAGCGACATGCCCCCGGTCGCCGTCGCCGACGCCGGGTTCTGGAACGAGCAGCACATGGACGACGTCACCGCCGCAGGGCATTGCCGTGTTGATCCCTCCCGACTCAGGCAAACGCGACGGAGAACGACCTGGCTGGACCGGCGGTCGGTACGCATGGATGCGCAGCGTGCTCGCCAGCGATCTCGGCAGTCAGCTGTACCGGAAACGAAAGCAGACAGTCGAGCCATTGTTTGGTCACACCAAGCACAACCGAAAGTTCGATCGCTTCCAGCGACGCGGCCGAGCCGCCGTGCGCACCGAGTGGCGATTAATGATGATGACGCACAACCTCACCAAGCTCCACAGCCACCAGACAGCCACCGCAGGGCCGTGAAACGGCCCCGGGGCGGCCCACCCAAGGCCGGACCGCTCGACTCAACAGCGCCCGGCACAAGCCCCAGCCTCCGACGACGACCGGCCCGGCCTTTGCGCGACAGCCTC